>JBCAWX010000032.1:0-73795 GCA_038534355.1 Planctomycetota bacterium | reverse complement strand
CGTCAGGGTTCCCGACGAGTCGAAAAAGACCCCGCCGCCCTGAGCAGAAGATCCGCCGGTGATGGTCAGGTTGTCAATCGTCAAGTCGCCGGTCGATGCAGTGAAATTCAGAATCCGCGATTGATCGTCGGCGTCGATCGTGATCGAAGTGGAAAGCGCCGAAGCATCAATGATCAGTGAATCATTGATATCCAAATCGGTCCCGTTCAACAGAATCGTTTCACCGCTGAGACTATCGTCAAAGGTGACGCCGTCGGCTCCGGCGGTGTTGTTGGCTGCAGAGATTGCTTCGCGTAGCGAGACGCCATCGCCGCCGTCGTCCGTGATCAAGGCTGCGATCGAAGAAGTATCGCCGTTGACGATATCGAGGTTATTGCCCACAGCCACATTTGCCAGCAAACGGCGTTCTTCGAGGGCCTGAAAATTGTGGGTCGTGGCGTAATTTGGCTGGCGACGTTTTCGGCGCGGTTTTTTCGACATTTTTGTTCCTGTTCGGCGATTTGACAGTAGGTGGGCAAGTCACTGCACAGTTCCAAACGGATGCCGGGAAAAAAGTCCTCCATTTTTTTAAAGGTCTATTTTTTCGTGGTCAGAAGAGCTTTTTCTGATTAACCGCGGAAGGTGTCGCAGCCCGTCCAGCACGCCGGACGCGTTAGGTTCTGCCTTTCCCAATACCAATACAAGCACGAAGCGCGAGCGAGTGCTTCCAAAACGCCGTAAAAACTACTCGCTGGCGCTTCGGGCTCGTATTGTCTGCAACTTCAAATTTTCAACGCTGCCACTAAATCGACGTGCCAAATCGGCTACTGAAGTGGAAGGAGCTATCGCTCTCATTGCGTCCCTTACATTGCCACAGATGAAACACGGATCTTCACAGATTTTGCGTTCGCTCAGTATGAACATCCGTGTCAATCTGTGTTTTATCTGTGGCTGTTTTCGAGAGCCCTAAATCGACGTTCCAAACCGACTGCGGAACTGGAAGAAGTCAAGCACGTTGATATCGCGTTGACGTCAAATCGTTCGTCTAGCTCCGACGCCCATTGGAACTGTTGCCTGTGATGGTGACTCGTGTTACCGTGCAATCGGTTTGCAGTAGCGATAAGGCACCGCCGCCTTCGACCGTTCCGGTTGCCGTGTTGTTGATAAAGCTGGAGTCAACAATGTTCAGCGTGCCGAATTCGGGATGTAGTGCACCGCCGCCGCGATTGGAAGTGCTGTTCTGAATCGTAACGTTTGTCAGGCTTAATGAATCCTCACCGCCAGCTCTCTGCGAATCAAAGAACAGAACAGATCCACCGAAGTTACCGTTCAGGGGCGCACCGGTAACGCCGTTGCCATCGTTAAGTGTCAGCTCGGATACCGAAAAGTCGGATGTTCCGACCTCACCACCAAACCAGAAGATGCCGGAACTATCGCCGCCGCTAACGGTCAAATCCGATTGCCCTGGACCGACAATGTCCACCGATTCGGTGACTTGCAATGCACCTTCGGTCAACGTGAGCGTGCCGCTGCTGGCAAAGCCTTGGAAGACGATCGTATCGGCTCCCGGGTTGGCGTTGGCATCAAAGATTGCTTGCCGCAAAACGAGCCCGGAAACTGGTCTGGGTTTTCGACGACCGAATCTGCGAGGTTGTTAACCACAAAGGTCGCCAACATACGGCGATCTTCCAGTGCCTCAAAATTGTTCGTGGTGCCGTAGCTTGACTGACGACGTCTGCGGCGCGGTTTCTTCGGTATTTGCGTTCCAGTTTTGTCGATTTTGCGGCGGTGGGATACCTCTCTGCACAGTTCCAAACGGATGCCGGGAAAAAAGTCCTCCAATTTTTTCGGGTCATTTTTAGAGTGAACTGACAGCAGATTTTCAGCTGAAAAAAGGCGAGGAACTCGCGAAGAAAAGCCGCGATTTGCCGACTTTGGAGAAGAAATGCAGAAATCAGAGACGGATTGGCCCCTGATGTGCGCAGACGGGTAGTGGACAGGTACAGGCCATAGTTCGTAGTTCGTAGCCCCGTCTTCAGGCGGAATTGACGGCTTCAAAGTAACTCGCCTCTCCGAGGCATGATTGCATTGGTTACGGCTCGGACAGCCGAGCTACTCACGAAGAAACCGACGGCTTCATCGAGTATCACTTCCGAAAGCAACTAACGCGAAAGCCATCTCTGACCCTTCAACCTTTTCGCTCAATTTTGATTTCGAAAACTCACACGTGCCAAAAACCATGCAGCAAAATCCAACCCAACCCGAACAGCAAGGCGGAAACATGGTCTCAATCAATGAAGAAAGCGTTACGACATGGCTTCAGGCCGCAGCGGCGGGCGAGCCCGAGGCCAAAGAGAAACTCTTTGACGCGACTTACATGGAACTGCGAAAGCTGGCGAAGTTCATGATGTCGAATCAGACTTCAGGGCACACGCTGCAAGCTACTGCACTGCTGAACGAAGCAGCCATGCGGTTGATGGGAGCAAGCTCGCTGGAAGGGATCGCTGATAGCAAGCATTTCTTTGCTTCGATCGCCAAAGCGATGCGATGCGTGCTGGTTGATCATGCTCGCCGACGAAACGCGCTGCGTCGCGGTGGAAAGTTCGAGCGTGTGGAACTCGATGCCGTCCTGAGGGATCTCGAAAGCTTCAACCGCATTGATATCATCGAGCTTGACGAAGCGTTGACGAAACTGGCTGAATTTGGTCAGCGACATGCGGATCTGGTGCACTACCGTTTCTTTTTGGGCATGACGATTGAAGAGACTGCAAAACACCGAGGCGTTTCGAAAACGACGGTTGAGAGAGATTGGCGATTTACGCGCGCGTGGTTGGCTGAGGAACTGGGACACGGCGCATAGAGTAGGACGTTGATTCTTGATCTGCAATCGAAAATACGAGCCCGAAGCGCCAGCGAGTGCTTCGAACGCGGGTTGTGTATGCCTCAGTGCCTGCGACCATCGAAACAAGTTCCAATTTTTTTGACAAACTACTTGTTGTCAGGATTCTTCATTGGCTGCGTTTTACCAATAAGAATATTGCCAGCAAAATGAGCCTGTGCGGGAAACCACACGCTGACGCTTCGGGCTTGTATCAATCGCAACCAGCAACAACACCACTCAATGACCAAAGAACAAAAACAACTGATGCAATCGCTCTTCCAGGAAGCCATTGCGATGGATGAAACTCGCGTCGATGCGTTTCTGGATCTGCGCTGCGGCGATGACCTGACGATCAAACAGTCCGTACTTAAATTACTCGATAGGGACCGCGATCTGGAAACCTCTGCGTTCCTCGAACAGTCTCCAAACGCTTTGCCAATTCCAAAAACGGATCACGCAACTCTTTGTGGCACGCGTTTGGGCCTTTGGGATCTGACGCGTCACCTCGGCAGCGGCGGGATGGGAGACGTTTACCTTGGGAAACGGACTGAGGAATTTGAACAGCTGGCTGCCATCAAAGTCGTTCGCGCGTCAGCCAACGGTGAGAAAATCGCACGCCGCTTCCGCAAAGAAATGCAGTTCCTCGCGTCGCTTGGTAAACATCCTCGCATCACCAGCATTCTGGACGCGGGCACAACGGAATCCGGGCAGCCCTACATCGCGATGGAGTACGTCGACGGCCAACGGATCAATGACTACTGCAACACCAATCGACTGGATATCCGCAGCCGCTTACAGCTGTTCTGCAAGGCCTGCGACGCCGTTCAGTTTGCGCATCAGAATGCGGTCCTCCATCGCGACATCAAGCCAAGCAATTTGCTGGTCACCGAATCCGGCCAGCCCATGTTGATCGACTTTGGCGTTGCCAAGCTAACCGCTGACGAATCCAATCACGCCTACGACGCAAGCCAGACTCAGCATCAACCGTTCTCGCCGGGATACGCCAGCCCGGAACTGCTCAAAGGTCAACCCGCAACCACCGCCGGCGACGTGTATGCGCTTGGCGTGATTCTCTACGAATTGTTGTCGGGCCATTTGCCCCATTCTCTTTACGGGCGATCGATTGCGGAAACCGTCAGGCTTGTTTGCGATACCGATCCGGGCAAACCAAGCAGCGCTGCGACAAAGGCCGTCGAAGTTCGCTGCAGCGATCTCGCAAATGAAATGTCGACGACCGTTGTCTCGCCGCAACAGTTGGCAGAGTTTCGCGGGTTGACGACGAACCGTTTGCAAAGCGAACTAAGCGGTGACCTCGATCGGATTGTGATGAAAGCCGTCGATCGCGACGTCGATCAGCGTTACGCGACGGTGGAGCAACTGAGCGCTGACATCAAACGTTTTCTATCCGGACATCCGGTCAAAGCCCAGCCGAGCAGCTTTGGTTATCGAGCGAAAAAGTACATCCGCCGTAACGCTTGGGGAGTTGCCGCAGCCGCTGCTTTCGTGCTACTGCTTGTCGGCAGCGTCGTCGTCACGTCGCGACTGGCTTACGTTGCCAGCCAATCCGCCAAGGCTGAACGCGAACAGAGGCTTTTGGCCAGCGAGGCCGCTGACGCCGAACGCGAACAGCGACTACGTGCCAACCAGCTTGCAGAAGCAGAGCGGCAGCAGCGTTTACTGGCAGAGAAACGTGAAAGCACTGCGAACGAGATTGTCAAATTGTTTGATGAATTTCTCGCGTCAGCCAATCCCGCGATCTCTGGGAGGCCGGACTATACAACTCGCGAGCTGATCGAACAGTTTGCCGAAGATCTCGAATCGAAGCCGGTGAACGATCCTGTCGTTGAAGCACGCCTGCTTCAATCTGTGGCGTCGGCTTGCATCGGATCCGGTGACTACAACACCGCCAGAACGAAATTTGAAAGAGCCATCGAGCTGTTTCGTGAAAACCTCGGTCCATCGCACATCGAAACGGCAACCGCGCTGCTTCGCAGTGTGGATTACTATCTCTTGATGTCGGGTCCAGACTTGGCCAAGAAAGCGAGCCACGAGCTTATCGGAATTGTTAAGTCAGTTGATGCCCAAGGGTTGTCGACACGTGATCCTCGATGGGATGAAATCGCGTTCTCAGCGTGGGTAGGAATGGCGGCATCTGAAACGGACCTACGCAACTACAAGGAAGCACTCGGCGCGATTGAAAAAGCAGAGGCTCATGCGAAAAGGTTGGAGCCTGAAGCTTACGAAAAGGCGGCGCTCACGCTCAAGCGTCACCGCAACTATTTGTTCCTTATTCAGGGCAAAATCGAAGAGGCAATGCCATTCACGGAAGAAGAGTACCACCGGGCGTGCGATGAATACGGTGAAGACGATCCGCGAGTGACTCGATCCGCAAATCACTTGGCCATTGTCTACCGCAAGCAAAGCCGTTTTCACGACGCTGCCCAGCTCTACAACAAAATGTTGATTAACTTTCAAAAAAGACTTGGCAGGAATCATCCTGAAACACTCGTGCACGTCATGAATACCGCCAGTGCGAACTTTTTGGCAGGGAACTTCGAAGCCGCTGACGCTTTTTTTTCTGATTACGAAGACATCCACGTGAAGCTGAAGCGATATGAAGGCAACCACTATCACGCCACCATTCTGGATTGGGCGAAATGCCTGACCGAGCTTGGGAAGTATGACGAGGCCGAACGGGTGATTAAGCGGTGCCTGCGATACGCCAGCGTGACAAACTCTTTTCGAGAAAAAGCAGGGACCATCGTCGAACGTCAGCTCGCTGACTTGATCAAGAAATCTGGCCCGGTAGATCTGGCGGATGCATGGGATGAAGCACCTGGCCAACCGCAATGCTTGAACCCGATCGGCAACCTGATCGTCGAGACATCGGGCGAAGTGACTTTGGTTTCGTCAAAGTTTAGGCACGCTACTTCGGCGATGGATCACTACGCGACACGCTGGCAAATCCGGGCTGAAGACGAAAGCTACCAGCATGCTCCGACGTTCGACGTCACCACGACCGATCATTTTGAAAGCCTGACCGTACCCACCGGCATTTTGCTTCCCAACAAGACGTACTTTTGGCGTGTCGCACACATGGGACGCAACCTCTTGGTATCCGAATTCTCCGCAGAACAAGCGATCGAAACCAAAGATCTCGACTATCGAATGCGGCCGATCGACCTGACGGCCTACTTCAACCGCGACGTTGTTCGAAACGAAGGCGACACGGAAGAGGGTCGCTTTGTTGGGAATTTACAACTTGCCGTCGATAGCGGCGACGAAATTCATGGACTTCCCGTAAACCGGATCATTGGCCCGCACTGCCTGGCCAGTTACAGCGATGCTAACGCGATTCAGCTGAGCAGGGATTCGGGTTCCGCTCGCGTTGATGTTCCCGCCGACAACTATTCCGGATTGCGAGTTCTGATAGCCGCCGCCCCGCAAGGCTATCGACGAGGCGACCTCTTTTTGGACGTCACGCTCGACTACGCTGACGGTTCAACCAGCAAACACAAAGTGCATTGTCCAAAATACAAAGCAGACGTACTTTCGAATTACCCGCAACGTGGCTTGCAGCCAACGAACATGGTACGCAAGGAGATTCGCGAGGTCCGTAAAGATGGCACCGTGGTGCGTTCCAAGGAAACCGCGTTGTCTGATTTGCAGATTCCTGTCGATGGCGATCGAAAGCTACGCGCCATTTTGATTCATGCCGGAAAAGCTGCATTGCCCAACAATCAGTCGCGAGTCAACATCCTGGCGATCACCGGAGTCGCACAAAAAATGTAGCACGCCTCTTCGAGGCGTTAGTCTGCGTGATCATCGCCTCGGAGAGGTTGTAAACTTTTCCGTGAGGCCGCGAAGGTTTCGTGATCTACGAGTTGATTTTTTGAAAAGTCTTTTTGTCGGAGAATCGCGGACGGTCAAGTTGGCCCGATTGGGAGTCAACTTGGCTCCAATTCAATCAATTTTGGTCGCTTGAGTGATGCTCACGACCTTCGCCCCTGTGAATTTAACTCGCCATCATTATCTCCAAATAGCTTTGATTGGTCGTGTCGTCTCGCAGTGATAAAAACCAGCGGAAGTTGTAAGCAATCGCGTGATCGTTCGTAAGAATCCTTTCAGCAAACTGCCATCGACATCTGTGCCAGCCAACAAGGGACGCTACATTACGCCCGAAGAAACTGAGCAAATACTGGAGGCGTGTCCAGATTGGAAATGGCGGACTTTCTTCGGCTTAATGCGATACATCGGCCTTCGTTGCCCACCAGAGACGCATTCAGTTAACTGGAGAGACAGCGCACAAAAAAACCTCGTTTTCGTCGGGAATAACGACAAAAACGAGGTCAATTTCGAAGTGAGGGCGCAGGGGCTCGAACCCTGGACCTACGGATTAAAAGTCCGTTGCTCTACCGACTGAGCTACGCCCTCATGTCTCGTTTCAAGACGCAATAGAATCCACCAAAGCGCTTGCAGTGTCAAGGCCCAGTCTGGACCCATTTTGACGCTTTTTCTTCACTTCTCCCTGCACGTTTAAAACGTTCGCTGACCGGAAACACTATATTGTTTTCGTAATCGCCGCGGCCCGAACACAATTCATCCTGATTTCGTGTTCAATCACGTTTTGATGTTCGTTTCAATGCATTGATTCCTGAATGGATTGAACCCAACCAAACCGGCATCGTCAGTTGCCAATCGTTCGTGCGTCTATGGGTAGACGCTGGACAATCGATTCGGTTCACAAAAAATGCAACTTCACGTTTATCGTTTTCCAAAAATGCATCCATTAGTTAATTTCCAAGTTTTTTTAGGTCCTCGTTCAATTCCCTTGGTTTCACGTCGTTGGCTTGAATTCGTTTCCGTGTTTCTGTTCCTGTTTTGCACACTTTCAACATCCGTCATCTTGGCTCAACCGGCTCAATCGAACCTGTTCGATTCACGACCAAATCAAACGGGCAAGACGAAGCAAACCTCCAATCAACAAGCTCCCACCAAAAACAACGTCCTGTTGATCGTTTCAGATGATCTCAAAGCGAGTGTGCTTGGGTGCTACGGCGACCGAATTTGCCAAACACCAAACATCGACCGGCTGGCAAAATCAGGCATGCTGTATCAACGAGCCTATTGCCAAGCGATGTGGTGTGCCCCATCACGCCAGTCGTTCATGCACAGCCGTTACCAAGGGAGCACGACGGTCAATCTTGGATCTCATCTGATCGACCAAGGTTACTATACCGCTCGCGTCGGCAAAATTTACCACATGCGTGTGCCCGGCGACATTATTGCTGGCACCAACGGCAACGATATTGCCTCGAGCTGGACCGAGCGTTTCAATTCGCCTGGCCTGGAAGCACATACTCCTGGCAATTACGCGTGTCTCAACCTCAACATCTTTACGACGGAACTTGCCGGGCGACAATCAACTCGGATGCCACATCGTCCATTTGTCACAGTTCAATACGAGGGAGACGGTTCGGATCAACCCGATTTTAAGTCGGCGACCAAAGCGATCGAGATTATGCGGCAGCGTGTTGCCAATGCAGATGAACAGCCATTCTTTTTGGCCATTGGACTGGTCCGTCCGCATTACCCGATGGTCGCTCCGGAGCAATACTTCGAACCCTACGCATGGGATAAGATGAACGTTCCCAAGGTCCCTGCCGACGACCTGAAAGATATTCCAAAACTTGGGTGGGGTCAGTCCAACTCAAAACGGGTCGGATTTGGCGCCTATCCAGAAAACAAAAAAGGAATGTGGTCAGGCTATTATGCGTCCGTCACGTTCATGGACGATCAGGTCGGACGAATTCTCGACGAGCTGGATCGACTTGGCCTACGGGATTCCACAACCGTTATCTTCACCAGCGATCACGGCTATCACCTAGGCGAACACGAGTTTTGGCAGAAGTCCAATTTGCACGAAGAAGTTACTCGTGTTCCACTGATTATCGATGCGCCCGGTCACACTTCGGGCCAATCAACCGCCTTGGTCGAATTGATGGATCTGTTTCCAACCATCGCTGAACTCAACGATCTGCCGATTCCTAAAACGGTTCAAGGGCAAAGTCTGGTGCCGACATTGGACGGCGAGACGACGATTCGTAACGCAGCGATCTCGCTGCACCAAGGTATCGCAATCCGAACCGATCGTTACTCATACATTCGATACGTCGACCAATCCGAAGAGTTTTACGACATGCAAACCGATCCGCAGCAGTTCACCAATCTCGCGTCCAGCAGTCAAAATGATTCGACAAAGGACCAGATTCAAGAAGAACTCGATCGGCATCGTCACCTTGCTGACAAGTCAATTGCCAAGCACAAAATTGTACTCAAGCGGAAAAAAAGATAAGTCGATTGTGTTCGCCAAGGTGTTGCCAAAAAATACTCGTTTTCGTCGACTCGTTAGTTGCTTCGAATGTTAATGGTTGAGATTCAAGATCTGTCAAAAATTTACCTGCGTGGCGACACCAAGGTCGAGGCCGTCAAGAATATCACGCTCGACATTCCCCAAGGGCAACGGTTGGCGGTCTTGGGTCGCAGTGGATCAGGAAAATCGACGCTGCTAAATTTGCTCGCTGGGCTGGATCGTCCAACAAGTGGTTCATTGACCGTCGACGGGAAACGCTTGGACGCCATGACGAAGAATGAGTTGGCCGATTATCGCTGCCATGGCGTTGGTATCATTTTTCAATCATTCCAGCTGATGCCGCACTTGACCGCCTTTAAAAACGTCGAGCTCGCATTGACGCTGGGGGGCGTCTCAACCAGTCAACGGCGTCAACAAGTCAGCGAAGCATTGGAACGAGTCGGATTGGCCGATCGCCAACAGCATTTGCCCGGCACCATGTCCGGAGGCGAACAGCAACGTGTCGCGATTGCTCGAGCACTTGCCAACAAGCCGGCTTTATTGCTGGCGGACGAGCCGACAGGCAATCTGGACTCAACTACGGCGACGCAAATTGAAACGTTGATTGCCGATGTCTGTTCCCAATTGCAGACAACGTTGATCCTGGTGACGCACGACGAACCATTGGCGGAGCGATTTGCCGAACGTACGATCAGGATGAAAGATGGCGTCATCTTCAGTGACCAACTTCAGTCGGAGTCGCTGGCATGAGCGTGTTGGATATCATCAAGATGGCCTGGCTGAACCTTTGGCAGCGCAAGTTGAAAAGCAGCTTGAACTTGATTGGCATTGTGCTTGGTTCGACGATCGTCTTGTTGACGGCTGCCGGCGTCAATGGTGTCGACGACGCGCTTCGCATGCTGTTTGACTCGTCAGAGTTCGCCCGTGAAGTCGAGGTCTCTCCGTCTTATCGCTCGAGTGAGGAGCCGCCGGAGGCCTTCGTCAATATCGTAGCTTCAATGCCGGAGGACCGTCGTGAGCGAATTCGAGAATCGCTGGTGCAATGGTGGCAGCAGCAAAATCGGGACTTCAGCAGTTATCAAATCACCAAAGAACATCTACAGCAGATCAGCAGACTCGAAGGAGCGTTGCGAGTTGTGCCTGAATCTGGCGGCGCGTGCCAAATGGAAGCCGAAACCTGGATGACGCCACCGGATCACCTGGATTGGATTCCAGATTCAAATTATTTTGTGGGTCTCGACGTCGAGCAAAACGCAACACGTAGCCGTTTGGTTGCTGGCACGCTTCCAGACGAATCCAATCGCGATCGCATGGTAGTCGTGTCAGAAGTCCAGGCGTATCGCATGGGTTTTGCATCGAGCAACGACTACCAATCGTTGATCGGGAAACAGGTAACGGTTACTTATAAGCCCAGCGTTTCTCAGCCCGATCGCTTTCAACGCATCCTCGACCAAACGTTGGGAATCGATGATTCACTCAAACAAAAGCTTTCCAGTTCGATTCAAAAGGTCGTCGCGGCAAAAGACGAGCTGGCGCTCGATCCGGTCGAGTTGATGATCATCAAGCGTTTTCGGGATGCACTGAAGCCGATGGAAGCGGTGGACCAGGTCTCTTTTCTGAAACGACGCAAGTTTGAGATCTGCGGTGTTATGAAAACGGATGACAAAGAGTGGAGCATTAGCTCAATGTTCCAACGTTTCTCTTCGGTCGCTGATTCAGATTTGATGCTGCACTACAAGACCTCGATGGAAATGTCTCAAGACGAACCGCGTCCGGAGACGATCCGTGGTGCGACTCTGGTCGTCACTTCCACCAAGTACTTGCAAAGTTCAGAAGACAAATTGCTGGAGTTGGGACTTCGTGGTCATTCAGCGCTGTGGGCGTGGGAACGCATTGAGAGTCAAGTGGACGCGGCGGGGATGGTGGTTTACGCGATCGGTCTGACGATTTTGTTGACGTCCGCCATCGGCATCACCAACACACTGATCATTTCTGTCATGCAAAGGACTCGTGAATTCGGCATTCTTAAATCGATCGGAATGCGTGACCGCGACTTGATGGCGATGATGATTTTTGAAGGGACTCTGTTGGGGATCCTTGGATCAATTTTGGCGACACTGCTGGCGTTCGTGTTGGCTCAACTGGGGCACCGATTCATTTCGGCGTATGTCGATTATCGCGCGGGCGAACCGATTCAAGGGGATCTGTTGCAATTCGATTGGCCACCAATTCTGTTGACGTTTGTGATTGCGACGTCGATTTGTGCCGCAGCCAGTATCATCCCAGCTTGGCGGGCGTCCCGACTGGACCCTGTCGACGCGATGCGACGGGATTAGAGCAGTGCGCTGAGCCCGGCGTTTCGGCGCTAGCCGCGGTTGAATTCGACATTCCCGTTTGTCAGCAAGACTCTCTTTGCTAAACGTTTGCGAGAACGGAATTCAGCGCAATTCCGGCAAAAGCTCGGTACTACTAACTTGGTCCACCAACTTGCGTCCGGCTAAAGCTCGGTACTACCAACTTGACCACCAACTTGCGTCCGGCTAAAGCTCGGTACTACCAACTTGACCCACCAACTTGCCTGCTTTGCATTTTGTCCGGGACAAACGGGATATCGTAACCCCGTCTGCCGGACTCAAATGCTTTCGGTTCAAGCGACGCAATCACAGGGTTGCTGATGTTTGACATCCTCGGGCGTCCCCTTCATTGGCGTGTCGTCGTTCCAGCGTCGCGATTTCTTGCGAAGCTCTTTCATTAGCTCCTTGAATCGCGGCATCTTTCGAAGCGAGTCGAGGTCTGAGTCCGATTCAAACTGATCCAGATCGACGAACCCAAACTCGACCGACTTCTCAAGCGTTTCGAGTGCGTCTTCGGTTTTACCCAAAAGTGCCCAAGCACAACCGAGGTTGTACGTTGCGATGCCCTTGTACGCCTGGTATTCCGCCGCCGCCTTGTGCAGGTCGACCGCTTCTTTGATTCGACCGGACATGTGAACATCGTAAGCGCGATTGAAAACCCGCTGGCCCTCATTTCGAAGCCGCTCTTCGCGGCGTTCTTGGCGACGCATGTCAAGTTTTCGATCGATGGTTTGCTCATCGATGGAATCAAACTCAATGGAACCGGTCGATGTTTGCACCTTCAGTCCAGCTGCCTGATCCCCCATTTGATGTTTCAACGACTTGGGTTTTCCGTCGACGAACGGACCTTTGATTCGTCCGAGCGCCGTTGAGGCATCGATATCAAATTCGACTCCGTCGACGATGCCAACATCAATGGACGCAGCGGAGGCAGTGATTCGAGAAGGCTCATCTGGTTGGTCGACAAAATTGACTTTGACTCGGCCGGCAGGAGAATCAATTTCGACATTTGAGTTGGCTCTCCAGATCGTAACTCGTCCGCCTTGAGCCACAACGGTCGCCTTCTTGACGACTTCGGCCACGTTCACGTGACCACCGTGGCTAATCGCATTCAAAGTGCCGCTGACTCGATCACTTTCGCAATGTCCACCGTGCGACTCCAACATCAGGTCACCTTGAACATCACCTGTCTCAATGTGCCCGCCGTGCGAAACCACGATCGCATTGGCTCCAATGGTTCCGGCCTCGATGCTGCCACCATGCGAAGTCAAATTGGCCATCATTGAGATATCGCCAGTTAAGATGCCACCGCCTTTGGACATGAGTTTGGCAAAGCCTTTGACATGACCGCACTGAATTGGACCGGCGGAAGTTTCGACGTCCAAGCTAAATGTCCGCGGAACCAGAATCGTGAATTCAGCGTTGCGATAGTGGCTGTTGTTTCGGATCAACAGCTGCTCTTTCAAATCTTCAAGATCACTTGCTTTCTGAATCTCTTCCTGAGTCAGTTTTCGAATTGGAAACTCAGCGACAACCACGGCATCCTTGCCTTTCTCAAAATCTTGATTGCCGTCGGCACCATCGGCTGAGTAGTCAATTTTGACAGCACGGAACAGCTTTGAGGCAATCGTTTTGTCCTTGGCACCGACCGTGTGAATCATCTTCATCTCAACGGTTGGTTTGTCGTGCATTTCGACAAGCACACTGCCGAGGTTGGATCGAAAGAAAAGTCGACCGCCATCAGCAACGTCGATTGTGGATTCGACGGAATTGGTAAATCGCTCCAGTTGCTCATTTTCTTGCGTCGTGATGGCTAACAATTCTTGCGGTGTCGAAAGCCCTGTCGGTAGTGACTTGGGGTTGACGATGACAGTCGCGTTTTCGTTACCATCCAGAACGCTGTAGATGCTCAACAGATTGGATCGTTTCGTCTGAGCGATGGCTCCTTGTGTTGAATCGAACATGCCAGATTGCCACCCGATCAATCCGCCGACCATCATCATTAGCGCGATGGCAATTGCCACCGAAGTTCGGCTCGACAGCCAGGACTCTCGGGGAGGCTGAACCCACCACGGACGAGAAGGTTCAGCGACCATGGTCGGTGCTTGCATGTGTACCAACTCCGTTTCGAGAATCTCGGCGACTTCATCGGCGGACTCAAAACGATCTGCAGGTTCCTTTTCGTGAAGGCGTTCAATCAGTGCGACCATCCAAGGTGAGATCTCTGGATTGAATTCTCGAACCGGGCTTGGCTCCGAATCACAAACCTTCTTGATAACACCAAAGACGGATTCGCTTTTGAATGGTGCATGTCCTGTGCATGCGGCGTAAAGCACGCTGCCGAGACTGAACAGGTCTGACCTGGGGTCAACCCGTTCACCTTTGGCTTGTTCCGGGGACATGTATTGTGGCGTTCCCGAAATCGAACCGCTGCGGGTCATCGTGGCTTCGTCGACAACGCGGGCCAAGCCAAAGTCTGTGACCATGGCATTGTCCAAGCCGTTCTCCAACAGCACATTGGCAGGTTTTACATCACGGTGAACGATGCCTCGAGCGTGTGCCGCCGCGAGTCCTTTGGCGACATGCATACCAACACAAGTTGCTTCGGCGGTCGTGAGTGGTCCATGCTTTTCAATTCGTTGAAACAATGAACCATCGGGCAGATACTGCATCACGATAAACGGTGTGCCTTGAAAATCATCGACCGCGTGGATGGGCACTACATGAGGATCCTTTACCGAAGCGATCGCTCGTCCTTCCCGTTCGAAACGACGACGCGAACAGCCGTTGTTGGAATAGATTGGAGCAAGCAACTTGATTGCAACATACCGATTCAATCGAGGATCCAGAGCTTTCACAACGATCCCTGCAGAACCGCGACCGATCACTCCGACGACTTCGTAGTTGCCCAGCCTGCCGATCATCTCGGGATTGTCTGACGGTGCCAGAAGTTCCTTGACTTTGCGCAGTTCACGCAATCGACGACCTGCAATATCTTCATCGATATCACGAGTCTCTGCGAAGTCCGGATGTTCCGGGGTTAAATGCCTCGCGATATCATCCACGACTTCCGGGGCACCTGAGAGTCGTTCCAATTGATCTCGACACGCTTGGCAGGATTCCAAGTGACCAACAATGCTTGCCTCCTCGTGTTCGGTGCATCGTTCATCCAGAAAACGACGTAGCGATACGGCATCAAAACATTGGACTTGTTGGTTTTTCATCTTCACTCCCGGTAGATTGACAGTTAGTCCGGAATTGTGACTCACCATTTTCCTTGATCTTGATCAAGAAAATCGTTGAGAAACTCACCGCTGGCTGGATCGTGTTGATCGTCGAGACGACTGACGATTTGTCGAATCCGATTCACAATCCGAAATTTGGCTGCATAAACGCTGCCGACCGAAAGTCCTAACTGTTTGGCGACCAGCTCAGGCGACTCGCCTTCGATGGCCGTTTGCCAAAACGACTGCCACGACGTCTCTTTAACGTCTGGCTTGATTTGCCCCGCCGCCCAACGCAATAGTTTGCGACGGTAGTTGGTCCAGAACTGACTCGTTTCCTGTTCCAATGACTGAGGATGTTCGTTCAGCATCTCCGCTACTTGTGAGTCGCCTGTGCCGCTGCGTCTGGCTTGCGCCAAAATTTTGTCGACTGCGATATTGCGAGCCACACGAAACAGCCAGCCTCTGAACTTGCCAAGGGTTGGGTCGTGATCCCAAGTGGCGACTTTTTTTTCAACGGCCGCCAGTACATCCTGAGTCACATCCCAAGCATCAGCATCCTGCAAACCTCGCCTACGGGCAAACGAATAAATCGATTGCTCATACACTTCAAGAAATTCCGACCAAGCATCACCGCTTTTCTGGCTGAGCCGAACAAGGAGGCTTTGCCTGGTTTGTGGAAGATCCGTCATGAATGAAAGCAAACTTCAGTGGTTCGAGGGGCAAATAAGACTTTCTAAGATAACCTCTGAATCCGATTCGCGTTTTTACGCAGGAATCTCCCTTTTTGGGAGAAAGTACCGGGAAAATGAAGTTCAGCTGCCAAATCCCCCGTCTGAGCCGATCTTCGAGTGTGCAGTTCAGGCGTTTCCCGGATTGTTTATAGGGTGATAGGCAAAAAGAATTTTGCAGCAAGCGAGAGGGTCGGTTCTAGCGGCAGCCAGTTCCGAAACAACGAAACCACTCCGCCGTTTGTACCATTAGGATAAATCGAAGCCCGCGAGCACGGGATCGACAGGCCTCACTCCTTAAATGGCTCGATACCGGTCAGCAAGCCGGGCTCTTCCATTTCGATTTCTAGCAACTCATCGATCCAAATTCGAATGTCGTTTTCATATTCGGTCGACATGTCATTCTTGATCAACTGACGATGAAAGGCAGCGGCACCCACGTCTTCCAAATTTGCGTCTTCTGCTGTCGGGAATCGCTCTTCGGGATCCGGTGAAATCATGCCGGTCAAGAACGCCATCAGCAAGTCATCGTTGGCAACTTCCTCGGGAACGATTTCCTCCAGACGTTCGGCCAACGTTCGCTTGGCTTTAACCAATTCGGCGAAATCGTTAAGCCCACCAAATACTGGCCGGCCTGCAATCAACTCAATCAAAACATACCCGAGACTTGCCAAGTCACTTCGGGGTGTGTTTGCGCGACCCTCCAGAACTTCCAGTGCCGCATAGGCGGGTGTGCAGGCTCGTTTCTGAGGTGGATCTGCCAAGTCAAATGCGGACCCGATGTCGATGATCTTTGCATGACCGCTACGTTTGAGCATGATGTTGCCCGGCTTCACATCACCGTGCACAATGTTTTGGCGGTGCATTGCCGCAAGCGCCTCGAGACAATTTCGGACGATTGCCACGGCGACGCCAGGTCGGAATCGCGGTTGCTCGGGACCAGCGGTGACCAACACATCGTTCAAATAGATCCAGCGACGCTTGCTAAATCTTTCTTTGACGATTCCAAACATTTTGGGGGTCAACAGTCGACGCAAATCGAACCCTTCGACCCACTCCATGACCATCATTCGGATCCGCTCACGGTCGAGAAAATTTTCGACGACCAGCAAATTTTCATGTTGGATCTGAGCCACTTTCGCTGCAACTCGTCCCATCCGTGCCATGTCCGAATCGTAGTGAACCGGCGTTGCATAACGCTCCGGTGAAAAGACCTTTAAAGCGACCGGCAGTGTGAATCCATCTGAGCCACGCCGCTCTGTCAAATACACGACGCCTTGGCCACCGGATCCCAGTTTTTTCAAAAGTCGCAGATGCGTCGTCCAGCTGTGCCGTTTCTCGCTGAGAATTTGATCGTATCGCTGGCAAAGTCGCTGGCAACGACGATTAGGAACCGCAGGACCTTGGGTGACGGTCGGGTTCAGATCGGGAATTGACGTCTGGAATTTCGTCTCTTGATCTGAATCAAATTCTTCTTCGTTTTCGTCGGACAAGCGATTGCTCTGGTAAATGGTTGCGAATCGCAAATATTGTATCCGTACTTTAACTTTGTCTGCTAGACGGGTTGTGAGGATTGCTTGGTCTGCAAATCCTGTATGCCTTCGATCCTCTGCGGCGTCCGCTTGGGTGCCACAAAACCGCTCGATCTTTGCGGCGCTTGAGCGAGCCAAACCGGTGGTTTCCGGCCGTTCAACAGGACCAGTGAAAAAGTGGACTCACAAGGAAACAACGCTGGCACTTATCGTCGACAAAGTTGAGGTTCACCGCATTGGCGAAAACAGACGCCGAAGCAGTTGTGGTCCATACTTTAGCTGGGAGCCCAACCATTTTCCGAATGGTCGATCCGATCGGCTGGTTTGGGAAAGCCCAGCTGTTTGTCAACCAGATTCAATAACTTCTTGCCCTGAAGATAGCGATTCATGTTTTCAATGAATAGCTCCACCGTTCGGGGAACTCGACGCGGTGACTGCGCCCCGACATGCGGTGAAATGATGACATTGTCCATTTCCCACAGCGGAGAACCGACCGGCAGTGGTTCAGGGTTGACAACATCAATCCCGACACCGCCAAGATGACCTGTGGTCAGGCTATCAATCATCGCACTGGTATCGACAACAGAACCTCGACCGACGTTGATCAGATAAGCACCCGGTTTCATCAGCCTGAATTTGTCTGACTCGAACAGCTGTTCATTCGCGGCGGATTTGGGAAGCGTCACGATGATGACATCAGAATTCGGGAGCAATTGATCCAGGTCTTCAGACGACTCCAAACAGTCGATCGTGCCGTCTTTTAAAAGCAGATGCTGGTTGTCCGCGAAACAATCGGTGGCGGAGATACTGTTGACCATCGGACGCAGGACTCTGGCAATTTGCTGTCCATTGCCACCAAAGCCGACGATCAAAACCTTTTTGTCCTCGAGATTGTCGGTCGGCCGCCGAACAAATTGCTTGGCATTCTGCGCATGAAAAAACACGTGAAGCCTTCGAACCAAACCCATTAACAGAGCGACCGTCTGCTCGGCAACTTGTGGGGCAAACAGGCACGAGCATCCCGTGACGACGATCTCTGAGTCGATCACTTCGGGAACGAGACAATGATCCAAGCCTGCTGCAGACGACTGGATCCATTTTAACCGCCCCTGTTGGACGACCGCGGGCCAATCAACCGGGACTTTGGCATGCCCACAGAAGATATCGGCATGCATCAGATCTTCCGCAATCCGATCCTGATCCGAGCCGACGACTTCAACCTTGCCGTGGCCTGAATCACGGATCGACCCAAGCTGTTGTTCGGTCAGAGGAAAACAGGTTACGATTTTAGGAAGCATCAACGTATTCGGAAAATGGATGTTAGCAGGGAGGCTTAGAGGAAGGGAAACCGCAATCCGTCCGCTTGCATTAGTAGAAAACTCAGCGAATCGTCGCGAGACCAAAATTCAGACCTTTGCCAAACGTCGTATCGACGCTAACATTTTACCCGAACCTCGTCAAAATAAACGGCCTCTGTTAGTCTACGATCCGACGAGCCCAAAACAAAAACACTGGTTTCGATGGAATCGAGAGAAACCGAACAATCCGAAACCAAACCATCCGAATCCGATCAGGACCTGACACCACTTGCCGAACGGCTCGCTGACGCTGCGAGTTTGACCATCGCGGAAGCACAAATCACGGTCGATCGATGGATTCGGGATGTCGGCGTTCGCTACTTTTCTGAGCTTACCAATTTGGCCCAGTTGATGGAAGAAGTCGGTGAGCTGTCCAGAGTAGTTTCGCGTACGTATGGGGACCAGAGCTTTAAGGAGTCCGACAAATCAGTATCGATGGCCGACGAAATGGCCGACATTCTGTTTGTGCTGATCTGCTTGGCCAATCAAACTGGAATTGACCTCACGCAGGCGTTGAAAGCAAATTTGGAAAAGAAGACGAAGCGCGATGCAGATCGCCACCAAAATAATCCGAAACTGCGTTCCTTAGATGGTTCGGATCAGGACGACCAGCAACTAGACGAACACGCCTAATTAACCAGGGCAGACGAACACCAAAGGAATTCGATGAGCATTACGGTCATGCGAAAAGTCAACTTCTGTGCCGGGCACCGCTTGCTCGGCCATGAAGGGAAATGCGCCAACCTCCACGGACACAATTATCTCGCCGAGTTTTACGTCACAGGGAATGAAATTGACGAACTCGGTCGCGTGGTGGACTTTAGTGATATCAAACGCCTCTTCAAAGGTTGGATCGATGATCATTGGGACCACGGTTTTATCTTGTGGGATGATGACTCCAATGCGATTGATGCGATTGAGCAAGTTCAACCACACAAGATTTATCGTTTACCCTACAACCCGACCGCAGAAAACCTCGCTCGCTATCTGTTGACTGAGATTGGCCCTCAGTTGATTTCGACGATTCGTGGCTACGATCTGGTTTTGTCCAAAGTGGTTATCTGGGAAACGGAAAACTCATCCGCCGAAGTCACGATCAATCCAAGTCAGTTTCAATCGGATGCGATGCTGCAACGTGTCCGCCAAAACTATCTTTAATCCATTACGATCAACCCGTCGTCGATCGAAAGTCCATTTCGCTCAAATGAAAATGAAAATTCCGTTCGAAGCGGGTGGATTGAACTATTCATGACCGACAACGACGACTCGAACGGGAACGAATGGCTGGAACGAGTCGTCGATAGCAGCGAGCATCAAGAGCGACTGGACTCGTTTCTCGTTCGTCATTTTCCGAAGTTCAGTCGTGTCAAATTGCAACGTTGCATCGCTGGCGGCAACGTGACGGTCGATGGCAAACGCGCAAAATCGTCGACACGCTTGAAGTCGAATCAATCCGTTCGATTTTGCCCCCCGATTGCCGCCCCAGAAGGTTCGCTGCCCGAAGACATTCCACTGGATATTCTCTATGAGGATGACGCGTTGGTGGCGATCAACAAACCACCCGCGATGGTGGTTCACCCTGCCAAAGGGCATTGGTCGGGGACATTGACTGCGGCACTTGCCTTTCATTTTAAAAACTTGAGCAGCGTTGGCGGTCCGACTCGTCCGGGAATCGTACATCGTCTTGATCGAGATACCAGTGGCGTCATTATCGTCGCCAAAACTGATTCAGCTCACTTTCACTTGGCAGCACAGTTCGAAGCGAGAACGGTTCAAAAGGAATACATGGCACTGGTCTGCCCTGCCCCCGACCGAGACAACGATCTGATCGACAAACCGATTGGAGCTCATCCGTACCAACGTGAAAAGAAAGCGATTCGCGAGAACCATTCAACCAGCCGCCCTTCGATGTCCATCTATGAAGTTGTCGAACGGTTCCAGGGATTCGCGCACGTTTGCGTGAGACCGAAAACCGGGCGAACACATCAGATTCGCGTCCACATGGCACACATCGGTTGCCCCGTTCTTTGTGATCGACTGTATAGCGGTCGATCAAGGCTGACGCTGAAAGACTTGACTCGCCGCGATGTTGACGAGGCACTCTTGTTAGAACGTCAGGCACTTCATGCGCGGCGGATTGAATTTGAACACCCTACATCAGCCGAACGTATGATCATCGAAGCACCGCTCGCGGCCGACATCGCTTCAACCCTGGATGTCATTCGAACCCATCGCCCACTCGTGTCAGACTAAACGACTCAAATCCTGATTGCACCATGCAACCCATACATACTTTCAACGTTACCGACGACAAACAGATGATTCTGGCTGCAATGCGCCAACATCTTCCGGATGCTCCGTCGTGGTCAGCCGTCAAGAAAATGCTTCGTGCGCGGCGAGTGACTGTCAGTGGTATCCTGTGTGTCGATGAAGGTCGCCAACTGATCAGTGGTGAAACAGTTACCCTCTTTGATCATCCATTGCCACCATTACCTTCAGACAAAGATGTCAAGATTTGCTATGTCGATGCCGATCTCGTCGTCGCAGAAAAACCTTCTGGTATGGTCACCTTGCGCCGCAAGCCCGATTTGACTTGGTCTTGGGCGCGCAAGAACTTGCAACCGACTCTGGATGAATGCGTCCCCCGCTTGATTGGTAAACACGCTTCCGAAAAAAACGAATCCGAGCACAACATTCGCAAGCTGCCACGACTCCTGCCAGTCCATCGCATCGACCGCGACTCAAGTGGCCTATTGGTTTTCGCCCGTAACAAAGAAGCTCAAACCAAGATCATCCATCAGTTCGCTCAACATGCGGCCGTCCGAAAATACTTTGCCTTGATTCCAGGTTCGATTGAACCCCAAACGGTGACCTCGCAGTTCATCCGTGACCGGGGTGACGGGTTGCGTGGAAGCACGACGGATACTTCGATTGGCGAACAAGCGATCACTCACTTTCGAACGCTACGAAAAATGGGCAACTACAGCGAATTGGAATGTCGACTGGAAACTGGCAGGACCAATCAGATTCGAATTCACTTGGCGGAACTCGGGCATCCAATCTGTGGTGACATCAAGTATCGGGGCCCCTTTGGTAAACCGCCAATCATTGATCACAGCAAGATTCGGCGCATGGCTTTGCATGCGGCCGAACTCCATTTCGAACATCCGACAACGGAGAAGCCGCTGCAGTTTCAGACGAACTGGCCTGCGGACATGTGTCGTTTCCTCGAACGAATGGACTCGTTGTCCAAGCAGCCATGAGTCAACCAGAACCTGACAGTGTTGAGCTGAAATGCACGGTGAGAAAATGTCACCAGAGGCTGCTACGATCGAATCAAGGGCTAACCTGCGCCAACGGGCACCATTTTGATCGAGCCAAGGAAGGCTATTGGAATCTTACTCAGCCCCAAGACAAGAAATCATCCAACCCGGGCGACCATCGTGAAGCCGTACTGGCTAGGCACCGCTGGCTGCAGCGCGGACATGCTGCGGGGTTGATGGACGAACTCAAGAGATGGCTCGATGGGATGAATCCTCATTCGCGCGTATTGGATCTTGGCTGCGGCGATGGGACGTTTGGTCCCGCTCTGTTTCCCCAACATGCTGCCAGTTTTTGCGGTATTGATCTTTCCAAATCGGCGATCAAACTTGCCGCCAAAGGCTGGCCAGAGGCGACTTGGGTGTTGGCGAACGCAGATCGAGGCTTGCCCGTAGTTGATTCAAGTATCGAATGCGTGATCTCTTTGTTTGGACGAAGGCCCGCAGCAGAGATCCGTCGAGTCCTACGCCCCGATGGATGTTGTATCGTTGCGGTTCCAGCTGAGGATGACCTGATTGAACTCCGGGAAGCGGTTCAACATGAGGGAAAACGCCGTCGACGGATTGTCCCGATTATTGAGCAACTGGAAGAATTTGACTTACGGTGTGTTGAGCAAAAACTGTGGCGTTGTCAAATCGAGATTGGTCCCGACGAAATCGCTGACGCTTTGGCGATGACTTATCGCGCAGGAAGAAGATCAGAACAACGATTGATTGCGTCGATCCAAACGACTATGGCAACTTTGTCGGCGGATTTGCTTTTGTTCCGACCACAGTGATCGCTCCGTCGATCAGTGGTGAATCCAATCATGAATCGCGTTTCAGCGAAACCAACTACTCGCTGGTTTCTCCGATCAGATCCTCGATTTCTGGCGATCGTAAGTCACGAATGTCCAAAACGTAACAGCCGCGACCATGCGTTGCGATCACAGCAAAATCTTCCTTCGTTTGAAGGGCAATGTCGTGAACGTAAACCGTTGGCAATCCTTTACCCAGAACATCCCATGTCTTCGCACCATCGTTCGAAACATAGACGGCGCGGTCTGTCCCGACAAACAAAAGATTTTTGTTGTCTGGATCTTGCTTGATGACATTGGCGATCGTGGCTGGAATATTTGAGCTGATTCGATTCCAAGTCTTGCCGTAGTCCGTTGAACGGAACAAGTAACATTCAAAATCGTCGTGTCGTTTTCCATTGATCGCCGCGTAAACGGTACCTTTGTCAAAATGACATGCCTCAAGGCTGGCAACGCAAAGGCCGGCCGGAAGTCCATCCGAAACGTTTGTCCAGGTTTCACCGTTGTCGATCGTTACTTGAACGTTGCCATCGTCAGTTCCCGCGTAGATCACTCCTTCTTCGACAGGTGACTCAGAGATCGCAAACACGACAGAGTGTGCAATATTGCCTTGCCGCTGGGGCGAATAGTTCGTCAAATCAGGACTAATTTTTTTCCAGTTCTTGCCTGCATCATCGGATCGGAAAACGAACTGTGCACCACAAAACAAGCGCTCATTGCTATGTGGAGAAATGATCAAAGGTGATACCCACTGGGCTCGTTTGATATCGGCTTTTGTCAAACCGACCTCGTTCATCTTTGTGTCGGAGTCAGCTTCGCCATCCGCTGAGCGGCGTCGTCTGCGTTGACTTGGCCAGTCGACCGAAATGTCTTCCCGTTTGTAAGTTCGAAACGTCCGTCCGCCTCGTTTAAATTCTACCTTGACGCGATAGTCCGCTCTCGTGGGACCTCCGCCGTAACGACTGACGGAGTAAACCACATCAGGATTTTCAGGGTCGACGGCATGCCGGCCGGATTCGTCGCCGACGGCCCGTTCCCAAATCTGCGGGACGATTGAGTTTCGACCCCGTTCAAGATCAACCAAGCCTCGCCACGCACCGGTGTCCTGTGCGCTCGAATAGATCCAGAACTTTCCTTCCTCTTGGCTGACGTCACAGTTGTAGAGATGAGCGATCGAAATGTTGGTTGGACTAAAATACGTCTCAGTTTGGTCATGAGAGATCATCAATCCACCATCATTGACGATCACAACATGCTTCGAATCATTTGGGTTAATCCAGGCGCCGTGGTAGTCAGCGTGATTGCCACTGATCCGGTTCCAGGTGTAGCCACCATCCCGCGTCATGCTGGGGTACAACCCAAGAACGTAAACGGTCTCGGCATCATTGGGGTCGACGCGAATTTGACCAAAGAACCATCCGTAACCCGGATGCGTTCGCCGGACTCCTTCGTTTCCGGCGATTAAACGAAAGTTTTGACCGTAGTCATCGCTACGATAGACTTTCGCTCCAACGTCGCCTGTCGAAGGCCGGTCGTGATTGAACAACACGTAAACGGTTTCGGGTTGACTGGCGCACAAGTCAATGCCGACTCGTTCGTATTCGCCCGACATCAGGTCTGGCAATCCATTGGAATTGAGCGACTGCCAGGTTCTGCCATCATCCATCGTTTTGTAGACGCCTGTCTCTGCGCCACCAATGGGATCATTCCAACGCTTTCTCAGTCGAGGCGCCGTTCCTGCATAGAGCGTACCCGGGTGTTTTGGATCGATGACCAAATCGACGACGGAAGTTCTCGCATTCTTGAAAAAGATGCGATTCCAGTTCTTGCCTCCATCAATAGTTTTAAAAACACCGCGTTCATCATTCTCAGTATATTCGTGACCTGAAACAGCCACGTAAACGATGTTTGGGTTTTTGGGGTGAATCACAATTCGACTGATGTGGTGTGACTCCGGCAAGCCCATATGCTCAAACGTCTCTCCATTGTCGGTTGATTTAAAAACGCCAACGCCAGCCATCGAGCTTCTCAACAGGTTTGCTTCTCCGGTGCCAACCCAAATCGTATCTGGGTCGGACGGAGCAATGGCGATATCTCCAATGCTTGCTGTCGCGTAGTTTTCAAAAACGGGTTTCCAGTTTCGACCGTCATCAACGGACTTCCAGACGCCACCCGATGCCGTTGCGAAAAACAAAGTTTCAGGATTCTGTGGGTGTACGGCGACATCAGTGCCACGACCAACCATACGAGTGGGGCCAACGGTTTGCCATGCTTGAGTGGCGAACTTGGAATTGCTGACCATCTCCCTGTGTTGCTCGAACGCAGCGATTCTTGGATGAACGGATTGGTTTTCGCTTTGGTCAGAATCTTGGCTCAGCAGTTCGCTTAGGCCAAACGGAGATTGCTGACCCAAAACAGGAGTGGTGACGCAGAACGTTAAGCAGGCCAAGCCTAAAAAAAGATGACTCGGTATCCTTGAAATCGACATCGTGTTTTTGTTGGCAAAAAACATCAGCTGGCCTTGTTACGGTTAAAAGACATCTGGTAGCAACATTGAAACTTGGTTCCGATCGGCGCGAGCGACTCGCAGGTCATTCGCGTTAGCTTTTCAACGACGCCTATCAGTTTAATCTCAACTGTCGCAACGCAACGACACTTTTGAGGATCAACGCAGCAGAATCTGGCGTCAGCAAACGGGCGGGCAGTTGCGGCTGCTCAGATTGACTGTTGATGCAATCTATCACACCAAACTAAAGCCGGTTCACGACGTTTAAACCCAACGACGTTGAATCCCCAGCCCGGTTCGGCTCGTTGAATTAAATGACACCGCCGAAGCTAGGTTTTCTATTGCTTTTTTTGGGTCTGGGTAATGCAATAAAGAAATGCTGAGCTTCGAACGACCATGCGTCCTTGGCTGACGGCCGGGGATCCCCAAAAAATCTCCCGCTCGTCCGTGAGTTCGTTAACGGCAATCTGCTTGGTAACTTTGCCCAGCTCAAACACATACATCTGACCGCTGGCGTTCAACCAAAACAAGCGTTGCCCGACCACGACGGGCGAGGCGTAATCCAGAGAACCAAATCGCTCGTTTCCAATCTGTCTGGCCCCCTTAATTCGCAGACGTTCCAAACGCTCGCCAGTCGTTGCGTCAACAACCGAGAGTATTCCGCGTGAGACGATATAGATTCGGCCGTTGACTTGAACCGGCGAAGCGTAAGTCGCGAACACATTCGTTCTCCACGCCACGTCGACGGTGGACGGATCTTTTTCGCCAATGTCAATTGCCACGCCGCCGCCCCCCGAACCGGAAAAGGCAAACACACGTTTGTCCTGAGCGATAACGCTGGTGTAGGCCTGCTTCGAATCGGTCGCCTTGGTTCGCCAGCGAAACTGTCCGTCTTCAGGATTGATTCCCCAAAGTTCACCAGCAACCATCATGACCAAATCCGAACGGCTGGGACTGATCTCGACCAGTGTTGGCGTACCCCACATTCCATCAAGCGCTTTGGACTTGGTTTGCCAAAGTTTGCGACCGGTCACTTTGTCCAAGCCAATGATCGATTGACTCTCTGCCGACGCGGTTACGATGACGGTTGATTGATGCAGCACCGGGCTTGAGGAAGAGCCCCATCTGGGTGGATCCGAGCCACTGCCAACATCAGTGCTCCACAGCGGATTGCCGTCGAGATCAAACGCATGCACGCCGCTCTTTCCAAAGAAGCAATAAACGGCTTTCCCATCCGATACTGGCGTATGCGAAGCATATCCATGCGACGAGACCCCTGATTTGTCGTAGGGGTCTTCTGGCAATACGGCCTTGACTGTTCGTTGCCAAAGTTGCTGACCGGTTTCTAAGTCAAAGCAGACAAGGTGACGGATCAGATTTTCGATATCGCCAGGGTCCTTGGTCTTTAAACCATATCCGGAATAACACGTGACAAAAACTTTTTTGCCGATGATGATTGGACTGGACGCACCAGGGCCAGGCAGCGGCGACTTCCAGCTAATGTTCGAAGTTGGTGACCAGTGACTTGGCAACTGTGCAGAATCTTCGGCAACACCCGTTCCTGAGGGGCCTCGAAAACGTGGCCAATCGTCTGTCGCAGACCCTGTCGTGGCGACGATTGCAACGACCATTTGAAGACTGAGGAGCAACTTCATACTGGGTAAGCGATCGATTAAAAATGGGACAGTCAATCCTTCAAGAAACACAAAAGGCAGCTGATCCTTGCGCGTTTCTTAATCAAGTCATTATACCCTCGGCTAAAACGATCTACGCTTCGTTCCTGCCTGAACTGAAAAGGGCAACTGAATCGGGTTAAAATCAACTCTGTGTATCCGCTGTAGGTTTTTACAAGGTAATGATATGCCCGCTCCGAATCGTCGAACTGTCCTCAAGAGTATCGGGGCGACCGGAGCTGCGATTGCGCTTCCGTCCGAAGTTTTCGAAAACGCCAATCTTTGGCACGACGTCCAGCCGATCCGATTCGGCATGATCGCGGACTTGCATGGGGGCTTGGCGATCGATGCGGAGGTTCGACTTGATGCGTTCATTGCGTCGATGGCGGAACAACAATTGGATGCGATCGCTCAACTGGGTGATTTTGCGTATCCCAATCAACAGCATCAGCTATTCGCGGACAAACTCAACTCCGCTCACGAGAACGTTATTCATGTGATCGGAAATCATGAGTTTGATTTTGGTCTGAAACGCGCCGATTGCTACAAAGCCTGGGGGATTGAGTCGTCCTATTATCGGAGCGATCTGAATGGTCTTCGGATCCTTGTGCTCGATGGCAATGAAAAAGGATCGCCCAAACATCGCGGGGGCTATCCTTCCTTTATCGGCAAGAAACAATCGCAATGGCTGGAGCAGGAAATAGCGACCACCGACCGGCCGGTTCTGATTTTCAGCCACCAACCGTTGGCAGGTCAATCGGCGATCGACAACGCAATTGAAATTCAAAACGCTCTCAGTAAACACCAAGACAAAATCGTGATGTGTCTCAATGGACACTCACATGTTGACTCACTTTTGAACGTTGGCGGCGTGACGTACCTACACGTGAACTCGGCATCGTACTACTGGGTTGGCGGCAAAAAGCGAATGGCGTACTACCAGGACCCGCTGTTTTCCATCCTCACGATTGACCCACAAAAATCCGAAGTTGTAATCGAAGGAATGGAGTCGAACTGGAAAAATGGTGACGACCCGGCAGCGATTGGCTATTTTGAATCTGAGTCCGCTCCACCGGAAACGATCGTTGTGCCGACGATTCGCGACCGTCGATTATTAAAGGGAAAAATCACGAAACCAAGTCGCAAGGATTCGAAACGTTCGAACGACGCAGAGAAGAAGTCTGCGACGTTAAAGGTCATGGCGTGGAACATTTGGGGGCGTCTCAACCAGGATCCACGCTATACCCTCAATGACACGACGGCGCGTGACAGGACGATTGAAATCATTCGCAACAGTGGCGCCGACATCGTTGCCATGATCGAGACGTATGGCTCTGCGAAGGAAATTGCTGACGCATTGGAGTTTCACTTTCACACTCCCGCAGCTGACGCGAACCTGTGTATTTTCAGTCGTTATCCGTTGTCAGACATTCAACTGCTGGATGGGTTGTCATCGTTTTCGTTTTTGGCGGCAACAGTATCGCTGCCGCAGGGCCAAAAAGTTCGCGTCTACGATATTTGGTTGACCAGTGGCGGTCGCCACATAGTCGATATCAAAAATCCGAACATCTCGGACAGAGCATTTAGCGATGGAGACGACCTGCGGTTTGACATGCTGCAAAAATTCCTGCAGCACGAGGACGTTCAACAGTGCCTTGACAATGTCGATTCGATTCCCGTGATTGTGGCGGGCGACTTTAATTGCGTTTCCCATCTTGATCACCATCTGGGTACACGGCACAGCAAGTTGAACTATTCGCGGGTGTTGCCAATCAAAGCATCCAAGGCGATGCATCACGCTGGGTTTACCGATACTTTTCGCGCAATGAATCCGGACATCGTGCCTGAAACGCTTGGCTATACGTGGACGACGGTGGGCACGGAGTTTGAGTTTAAGAAAGGTGAGGGCTTTGTACCTGTCGAGAATCACCCGAGACCTCAGTATCGAAATCCTTACGCAAGAATCGACTTCATCTACTCCGCTGGTGCCAAGCTACAACCAACCAGTTCCGAAGTCATTTCATTTCATCCGAAGCAGAGCAAAAGAAGTTTCCCGGAATTTCCCTCTGACCATGCGGCAGTGTTGACCGAGTTTTTGGTGACGCCATAGACATTGAATCGGCCATAGATGTCGTCGTACGATCGACGTGTGGTTGGTTTAGGCTGTCGCTTCCGTGGCATCTTTGAGGCTCCTTGGGCTACGCCCATTTTAGGCCCCGCGTGGCCCCCTAAACCAGCACCACCTCATCGTACTCGTACTCCGGGCGCAGCCCAGTACTCGTACTCGTACTCGATTCCTAACGCTGGGTGGTTGGTTTGAGTTTTAACCCTGCGTTTGGAGGATAGCGGAAAACAATAGATCGCGTTTCGCATGTGGAAACTGTCGAGCGACGAGTACCGCTTTCGCTGAGTACGAGTACCGCTTTCGCTGAGTACGAGTACGAGAGCGAGTATGAGAGCGAAGATGAAGAGGAGAATCGAGGATGTTTGAAATCGAAACTTGGTTCTTTAGATTCGCTGAGTTTCTGCTTGCAAATCGTACTCGTACTCCGGGCGCAGCCCAGTACTCGTACTCGTACTCGATTCCCAACGCTTGCCGGTTGGTTTGAAGCTTTGCCCCGTCGTTTGGAGGATAGCGGAAAACAACTAGATCAAGTTTGCATGCAGAAACGGTCGAGTGACGAGTACCGCTTCGCTGAGTAGGAGTACGAGTACGAGGATGAAGACAAAGATGCGAAACGAGGATGTTTGAAATCAAAATTTGGTTCTGTTGATCCGCTGAGTTTCTAATTGTAGATCGTACTCGTACTCCGGGCGCAGCCCAGTACTCGTACTCGTACTCGATTCCTAACGCTGGCTGGCGGGTTTGAAGCTTTGCCCCGTCGTTTGGAGGATAGCGGAAAACCACTAGATCGCGTTTCGCATCCAGGCGGCTTCGAGTACGAGTACCGCTTCGCTTAGTACGAGTACCGCTTTCGCTGAGTACGAGTACGAGAGCGAAGATGAAGAGGAGAAACGAGCACATTCAAAATCAAAATTTGGTTCTCTAGATCCGCTGAGTTTCAAATTGCAAATCGTACTCGTACTCCGGGCGCAGCCCAGTACTCGTACTCGTACTCGATTCCCAACGCTTGCCGGTTGGTTTGAAGCTTTGCCCCGTCGTTTGGAGGATAGCGGAAAACAACTAGATCGCGTTTTGCATCCAGGCGCCGTCGAGTACGAGTACCGCTTCGCTGAGTACGAGTACGAGTACGAGGATGAAGATGAGGATGAGGATGAGGATGAGGATGAAGATGAAGAGGAGAAACGTGCACATTCAAAATCGAAATTTGGTTTTTTTGTTCCGCTGAGTCACTGACTGAGTCACTGATGAACCGAAATGCAACCGAGTTCGGTGTTGCTGTTGCAAAAGCTACTGAGCAAAAAAATCCGAATTTTCCATGTAACCACTATGGGAATTTCGCTATTAGCATGAATGCCCGTTCCTGTACGCTGTCAAAGTTGTTGGTAAATTTCGAGTCAAGTGGTAATGAATACGCCTGAATTTATTCAACTGTTGACGACCAGCCAAAGTCGTTTGTACGGATACATTTTGTCGCTGGTTCTTGATCCCGATCAGGCAGACGATATTCTTCAGCAGACCAATACGGTCCTATGGGAAAAGAAGGACAAGTTTGAAATTGGAACCAATTTCATTGCGTGGTCGTTTCGTATTGCTTACTTCCAAGTCCTTGCTCACCGGAAAAATCGTCAGCGAGATCGATTGGTTTTTGACGACGGAATGCTACGTGAGATCTCCGAAGTATCTGTTCAAAGCGACGAAACATTTGAAGAACGCCAGCGTCTCATGCGCGAATGCCTTGAGAAACTGGATCACCGCAAGCGGAAATTCATTCGTCTTCGTTACAGTGCTGGATCAACACTGAAACAAATCGCTATCGACACTGATAGCTCGGTTACCAATGTGAAACAAATTCTGTTTCGTGCTCGCGCGTCGCTGACCGAATGCATTCGAGCCCGTTTGTTAGAACGAGGAAGTGCTTAAGATGGACAAGTTGAAGAAAGCGGAACTCTTTGAAATCATCGAATCCACATTTGATGGAACCTGTGACAAGGCAATGCAGTTGAGACTGGAACAACTGCTGCGCGATGACCCGGAAGCGCGAGACTTTTATATCGAGCAATGCCAGTTACATTCCATGTTGGCTTGGGAGCACGGGACCCTGGTGGGATGCGGGATAGAATTGGATGATCAAGTCAGTGCCAAATCACGTAATCGCTTGCTCCACCGTTGGCGGTTGGTGGCCGCGGTCGCATCAGTCTTGTTTCTTTTTTCCATCAGCTGGCTGGTTTATCAGGAATTTGAGAAGCCGAACAACATTAACGAACAGGGCATTGCCTCAGAATCCAGCGTCCCAGAATCAACTGTTCCATGGGACGAGCGCAAAATCGTTGCTGTCGTTTCACAAAAACAGGGCGCTCAACTAAGAGCCACTGAATTTTCGATCAACCTCGACCTGGATGCTGAGGTCCGGACTGGCAAGTTTGAAATCACCCATGGGTTTGTTGAGCTGACATTCAAAAACGGCGCTAAAGTCGTGGTCGAGTCGCCTTCGGAATTTCAAATTGTTTCCGAAATGCAAATGATGATGAATCGAGGCCGTATGTCAGCCACGATTTCCAAAGAGGCTGAAGGGTTCTCTGTCGAGACGCCATCGATCAGCCTTGTTGACTATGGAACTGAGTTTGCCGTCGAAGTGCTTGAATCCGACAGCAGCGAAGTGCACGTATTTGACGGCGAAGTTCGCGTGAACCCAAATTTCGCACCACCAACGACAGGAACGGTTCGTTTGGTATCCAATCAAGCGACCAGGGTCCGCGGCAAGAGCGGTATCCCGGAGGGAATTGATGTCGATCACAGTCGTTTTGTTCGCCAATTGAAAGAGCCCGTGGAAGGAATGGGCGAGTATTACGACTTCGTTGAGGCGCGCAATCCCGTCACGATGTTCCGTATGGCTCCTTCGGACGACGGATCAACTTTGACGAACCACGGATCTCAACGGCTCAATGCAGTGATTAGCGCAGAAAGGATGCAATCTCCTCCTTTTAAGCCAGGCAAGATCGGTAGTTCACTTTACTTCAATGGCCCCGAAGCGTCGGCGTATGCTTCGTTGATGGAGTACCAGCCTTCGACAAGCGGCGAGCTCACGGTGTGTGCCTGGGTGAGAGCTGATAGTCGTACGCGGTGGGCAGCAGTTGCAAAACATTGGTCGATTGAATTTCCTCGCATGGGAGAGCCGATTCCCCTGCCAAATGAGCTGCCATACAAGGGGCTCGGCGGACAATTCCACTTTGGGCTCCATGAAGATGATGGGGATTTGGAGCTTCAAGTACGTCAGAAAGACGGCGAAGTCATCAAACTCCGGGAGGAAAAACCCCTGCCCATTGGCCAATGGCAACATGTCGCTTTTGTCGTTGGTAATGGAAAGGTGCGGCTCTACCGAAACGGAATGGAAGTTGGGTCAGCCGCTTGTGCAGGTCTGGCCACAGACGGACCTAAAGGGCTGGGGATTGGTGCGAAGTTAAATCCTGACTGTACAAAGCCAGATCTCACGAATCCCGGATTCTGGCATGGGAGGATCGATGAACTGGCGATCTTCCATCAAGTACTTTCGCAAGACGAAATCATTCGGCTCTACGAATTCGGTAACCCCTGAGATTGGGGTGCCGACTCAACAAACGACAACAAGGAAGTGCTCTGCGAACTTCCAGTTTTTATCATGTTGTCAAGAAAATTGTCGTAACCATTCCATTAACGGTGCTGTTTGCAAAATAATCACCGGCCGATCGCCCGTTTTCCACGTGAAGTTCCAACCAGATTGGTTGCCAGATTCACGTCAAGAGTATCGCCGGACTTTGGTCCACTTCCGTGGGAACCTTAATGCAAACTTTAAATTGAAGCACCATAAGAATGAACAACCCAATGAAAATGACCCTTAATACAATCAAGTTCGCAGTCTTGGCTTTCATGCTTGGCTTCTCTTCATCTGCGAATGCTGACCTCGTGTTGGACGCCACGAATAACGCTGATTATGCAACGATGACGCCCACTGTGACTTGGAACGGTTCGGCGTGGACCGTTTCGGGGCAAATCAATTTTGCTGCTACGGGAACGACGACAGCGACCCCCGTTTTGGGAGACTCGTTCACCATCGGTTATCAGCCAGCTCGTAACTGGGTTCCAGGTTCAACGGGCACCGCCGTCGATGTTGCGACTTTGACTGCCTTTCTCAATGGCGGATTTGACGGAGCGAATGTCGAAATCGACCACGTAGGAAACGATATCGGAATTAACACGAACGCAGACGGGACTGGAACCGCCGACAACGACCCGGGCCGTTTCAGCGCAGTCGGTGAGGTACTGATTGTTACGATTGATTCGCTTTCTCTTGACCCCAGCAACTCTCTCTTTTTCACAGGACCATCAGGCTATACCAACTTCACTGCAAATGATGATATGGACTTTGTTTTCTACGACGCGAGTGCGGGCGCAATTCTGCAGTCAAATTTTACAAGCGGTAATGGGGTAACCCAAAACTTGAATTACGAAGTTGGTGTCGGCGATGCGATTATTTTCGCTGCGAGCGGGGACGGCAATGATTCATGGCGTGTAGATGATATGCAATTTGACTTGATAACAACCGTTCCTGAGCCGTCCTCTGCAATGTTGCTCGTTTTCAGCCTCGGGGCTCTGATCGGACAACGACGTCGCCAGTCTAATGCGGTGTGTTAGGCGTACCCGTCGCAATTGTTTGGAGGATTGGCAGTTCTGATCTGGCTCTCCGCATGGTGTGTCGGGCGGTTTAGCACTAGATGCGAATACAAGTTTAAAGAAGTTGTACCGTTCAGCCCAGCTTCTCTTGCAAACGAAGACAAACTCAAAAAGCGGACTTTTAACTTACATTCACCATCCCGTTTGACCACGTTCCAGGGGCAAATATGAAGACATCAAAGGTTCGTCGTTCTGCATTTACATTGGTCGAATTACTTGTGGTGATCGCGATTATTGGAATCCTAATTGGGATGCTGTTACCAGCAGTCCAGCAGGTTCGAGAAGCTGCTCGTCGTACGACTTGCATGAACAACAGCCGTCAGGCAGTTTTGGCGATGCACAACTACGAAAGTGCAATTGGCAAGTTTCCTCCAGGTATCAACCAGAACGCTGGAACAGATACCCGAGGCCTTCCGGTTATTCCTCGACCCAACAATCGTGACAGGGGCCGATACATGGGTTGGGGAGTAATTATCTTTCCGTACATTGATCAGGAAAATAAGTTTCAACAAATGAGGACTGAAACGCGAAGTTGGAATGACCAGTGGTGGTTAGTCAAGGATCCTAATGGGGCCTATATCGCGTCGACCGTCATTCCCGGCTTCATTTGCCCTAGCGATGTGAGCCCCGATGGAAATTACAACAAAGGTTGGACCCACAAAAATATCATTGCTGAAGGTGCGACGCCCTACGCCAAATCCAACTACGTCGCGGCGATCGGTGCCTGTAGTGCATCCCAATCCGTTGATCGTGCCCATGCATCACGTTGGGGGATTTTTTCCAGGAATTCACGAACCACGTTTGCCCAAATTTCTGATGGTTCCAGCAATGTGATTGCGATTGGTGAACGAGCGAGTCGAAGCGAAGCTGAAGCGGGTGAAACCAACCCGAGAAATTCGTATGGCGCACTTTGGGCGGGAAAGATCAATAAAGCGAATAGCTTCAATCCTAACCCGGAACGAGGCTTCGATTTTGCTGTTCTTGGCCGCTTGTCCACGGGTACTGACTCGCGACGGTGGGGTGTGAATGGGACGCGAGTCGCCGAGAGTCTCGCCTCCAGTTATCACAGCGGTGGTGCGACCTCAGCATTTGCAGATGGGTCGACTCACTTTCTTAGCGACAATATGTCGCTAATAACATTAAAACAAATGGCGGCCATGGCCGACGGCGACGTCGTTACGGGAAACTTCTAGTCTGAAAGAACGGCAAGCGTCAACCGTCTCGCAGGATCTCGCCGACTTTGTTCCCTCTTGGGTTCACGTCAGGCCAAGGAACAGAACGAAAATGATCATCAATACCAGATTGGCAATGGCTTTGTTTGTGATCGTGTGCGTTTCACTGATCGGATGTTCCGGCCAGTTTGCCACATCCTCGGTTTCTGGCAAGGTTACATCCGGTGGCAAACCAGTCGTCAATGTTAGACTGGTTTTTTCTCCGATATCATACGACGTCGATACCGACCCTGGTCCGTGGTCTACCGGCATAACCAACGCAAAAGGCGAATACACGCTTGAGACGCGCAATGGGAGAAACGGCGCTTCCATCGGGAGGAGCAATGTCTCGTTTTACTTTGACGACCCCGATGATATGGAGACCCTCCGGGAGGACTTGGCAGAAGCAAAGGGTGAATACGGGTCGCCAGAAGAGGTAACGGCGGTAAAAAAGCGGATCGCTGACTACAAGGCACTGATGAAAACACGTCCCAAGATTTCGGAAGATTATTCGGTCGTCGTTGAAGTGAAAGCCGGCGGAATGGAAAACGTCGATTTCGACTTGCCAAAATAGCCATTTGACCAACCATCATTTGCAGATGCTTTCTTGGAAGCGACGTGGCCGAACTTCTCTCGCAATTGGATGGCTTTCCCGTCACCGTGCAAGGTAAGAAACGCGAGCTCAAAAACGCAGGCTGACGAAGCCAAGCACCTACAAGCACACCTTAAAACCTATCTCGAAACCGTGGTTGATCTATCTCCGACTCGATCGCCCCAACGCGACCTTAGTTTGTGAGTTTCCGTTTGCTCACCCGCACAAACTACTTCTCATCTTCCTCTTGCTGTCTAATTCCTGCGAAGGGCCCCCATTGGACGCGTTTCTTGTACTCTTTAGAGGCCTGATAAGCGTCAGCGTCATAGTTTGGGTTTCGTTTTGGAATTCGGGCTCCGACCTTATTGAAAAAGCCCCTCATTTCGTCCCGTAGTCGGCGGTGTTCTTTTGGGCGATCGAGTGCAATGTTGTGGACTTCGCCCATGTCCTGGGTCAGGTCGAATAGCATGGGAACATCCGGCCGTTCGTAGAAGTGAACCAGCTTGTGCGCACCAGAGACGACTGCCGAATGCGGCATGCTTGAACGGTAGTGCGGGTAATGGAAATAGAGGTTCCGATTGAGAAAGGCGTCGGTCGGTCGCTTCCCGGCCATGTACGAAGCAAGACTGACACCGTCGATGCCCTGCAGATCGGTCGGTTCTCCTCCGGCCCATTCGACGAATGTTGGTAGGAAGTCATAATTGACGACGTTTCCCTCGAACACGGAACCGGCTTTGATTCCGGGTCCTCGAACGATCATCGGCACACGAATGCCACCTTGCCAGACCCACCACTTGGCTGCATGGTGTGGTTGCTTGAGCCCCTTGGTCAAAGTCAATTCTTTGTGTCGGTAACCGTTGTCCGATACCATGATGACATAAGTGTTGTCCTCGATTCCCAATTCGCGAATGCGCTCCAGCACTGCACCAATGCGACCGTCAAGATCTTCACCCATTCCTAACCAGATGGCTGGATCTTCCTTACGTTTAATTGTCTCGGCTGTCTTTCCGATCTTTTGATAATGAGCCTTTACAAGTGGGTGTTGAGCATATTTCTCGCGCGTTTGCGGCAGGCATTCGCGGCCTTCGTGCATCGCATAGTGTGAGATTTGGAGGAAGAACGGTTGTTTGGCTTTCGCCTGCTCGCTCATAAAGCCAAGCGCCTTTTCTGTAACGCTGAACATCAGTTTGGGATCGGTCAGATCGTCGGGCAGGCGCTGTTTTGCTCCCTCGGGAAGCGTGTTGCCCGGGTTGTTGCTGGTGTCACCATCGTGCAACACGTAACCCTCTTCGCCAGGATCGCCTCGCATGTGCCATTTGCCGATGTGGGCACTGACATAACCGAGTGGCTTCAAGGCTTCCGGAATCGTCACCGCGTCCGCGTCGATCGTCATGTCCGAGACGCAGGGGACCACGGGAAACTCTGGGTAGCTTTTTTCGTCGAAGTAGTCCTGCCCGCGACTGTTCATAAAAACGGTAAAGCCATTTCGGGGCGAAGACTGACCGGTTTGCACGCAGACTCGCGATGGAGAACACTGCGGCGAGGCATAAGCGTTTGTGAACTTCATTCCCTCGTGAGCCAACCGCTCGACGTTGGGCATTTGCACGACCGGCATCCGCGAGTTTTCCATACCGTCGACCATCGGGACCGGAGAGCCGTTCCACGCCCAGTCGTCGATGAACAAAAGAACGATGTTGGGTTGTTCAGCGGCGACAGACGAACCAGCCGAAGCAGCTTCGATTCGACGAACGCGAATGGATCGAAATGAAACATGGCGAGCTTTCTCGGGCGACTTTTTGACACCGTGTACTTGGAGGGCGATCGTACCTGAGGGATAGTCGGCATAGGCTTCTTCGTTAGTGACGTCCGCGACTTGTTTGCCATTGATCCAGGTTTGGATTCGCGGTCCAACAGCCAGTACGCGCAGCTTGTTCCACTTTCCGTTGACCATGAGTTCATTGCGAATTAAGTCTTCTTTGGGCGTGATCCAGGCACCATTCCCCTGATTAAAGATGTGACCACTTCGGCCGGGAGACTTTCCGATATCGACCTGTGGTCCGTGAATGGACGCACGTTCTTTCCCGGCATCATTGGTGCGCGTTAGCTGAGTTCGAATCTGCACGCCCGAATTCAGGTCGGTGTCGTGAAGTTTGACTTCCATTTCCAATTCAAAGTCACCGTACTGCTCGATAGTATGCAAAAAATGAGTCTTGGCTGAACTCGTGCCGACAATCGCTCCATCGACAATCGCAAACTGCCCGTTGTCGCGTGTCGGCTTCCATCCATCAAAGCTTTTGCCGTCGAACAGGGTGGCCCAATCGTCGGCCAAGGCGGAGCTACAGCAAAATGAAATCGCAAGGAGCGCAATCGTTGCTAGACTACGCTGCATTGTCGAGCGATCAGAATGACGGAATAGATCGGAAAGCATTTCAGTTCCTGCGGTTAAGGACCGTTTGTACAGATTTGTAGGATGGGCACGCTGGCCCGTCCCGGGACATCTTCGGGCAGGAGTGCCCGTCCTCGATTTTAAACATCGGGAAGTGAAAATTCGGGACGTCGTTCTTTGGTCAGCAGTGCGTTGGCGGCGTCATCGCCGACAATTGCCTCATTGGTGGCGTCCCAGTTGATCGTGCGGCCGGTAATGCGACAGATGTTGATCAGGTGTGCCACGCTGGTGACCAGATGGCCGACTTCCACCGGAGCATTGGGTTCGTTGCGGGTCTGAATGCAATCCAGCCAGTTGGCGACGTGCGATTCCGTTTGTGATCCGGTAAAAGGCTTAAGCAAGTCTTTCGGATTACACGCGAAGCGCCCTCGATTGATCTCGATTTTTCCGCGCTCACCGATAAAAATGCCGCCAAAGGCCGGTCCTTCGGTACTTTCCAGCCGAATGACGGTGCCGTTGGGGTAGTACAAACGAACACCGCGATCTCGGTAATTCTTCGCTTCTGTTGTGGGTTCAATTCGCATCGGTGCGACGTTCTCCCAGCCCATTGCCAGGTGAACCATGTCCAGCGCGTGCGACCCACGATCGCAAATGGATCCTCCCGTGAAGGCGTCGAAACTCCGCCACCGACGATGAAGCTGTTCATGGTAGTCAAGCAGCTTTGCCTGGTCACAAAAGCGATCCCAGTCCATGCCTTCGGGAATAGGTTGCCGGTCGAGGCCGGTCGCAGGACGAGAGCCTGAGTACTTTTTCACGAGGATCGTCGCGACTTTCCCCAGTCCACCCTCGCGCACGAATTCGCACGCATATTGATTGATCGGAGTGCTCCGCTGTTGTGTACCGACCTGGAGGATGCGTTTGTGTTTTCGCACCGCCTTCACTAGCGCGCGGCCTTCTGGAATGCTAAAGCTGAGCGGCTTTTCCGCGTAGACGTCCAGGCCCTTGGCACAAGCGATCATTGCCGCCCGCACGCGCACGTGATCCGGCGTTGCGATCATGACCGCGTCGAGATCTTCTTGCTCGAACATCTGCTCGTAGCTCTGATAACGCTTCCAGGACTCACCGGCCTTCGGTTCCTTTTTGTTGTCTGCCGCGAGGACATCGATCTGTGGTAGGTAGCAATCGCAAACGGCGACCAGTTCGGCCCGTTCGGATTCCCGCGATAACGCGCGAGTCAACCATTTGGCTCGCCCGCCCGCACCGATCAATCCGACTCGCAGCTTATCGTCTTCGGATTTAACCGGAGCGGCATAGATCGCCCGTGGCAATAGGTCCGACGCAGCCAAGGCGGTGGTCGCACTGATCGATTTCAGTGCAGTTCGACGTGAAGGGTGGTTTCGAGATGAAATGTTCATGTTTTGTCCCGTTTGATCAGCTTGTTTTCCTGGTTGGAAAGGATTGGATTACTTCTTCTTTTTCTTCTTTTTTTCTTTTTGGGTTTCCCTGCGTTTCTTGGTCAAGGCAGTGGGAAGGGGTTGGGCGGTGTCATCGAAACTCGGGACGAGGGTCCGGAGTTTTTGGACGGTGGCGGCGTATTCCGGGCTGTCGATTTGGTTGGTCCATTCGTGGGGATCTTTAGAGGCGTCGTAGAATTCCTCTTCGTTGGCCCCGTAGCGGGTGTAGCGTCCGAGTTCATGGCGGATGCTGATGTAAGCAAGATCGGTTTTTATTTTTTCGCACAATCCAGTAATGGCGGTGCTTTCCCAAGGGGCCTTCGGGTCTTTGAGTAGGGGGACCAGCGAGCGTCCATCGATGTAGGCGGGGGGCGTCAGTCCGCAGAGTTCGGCCAGAGTGGGGTAGATGTCCATCAAGGAAACAAACCGTTCCGATACGCCGACTTTGGTGACTCCCGGTGCGCGAAACATCAACAAGGTGTGCGTTCCCTCTTCCCAGAGGGTGGTTTTTTGCCAGTGATGTTTTTCCCCCAGGTGAAACCCGTGATCGGTAAGGAAGACGACAATGGTGTTGTCCTTGTAGGGGCTTTTGTCGAGCGCATCGAGGACACGTCCAATTTGAGTGTCGACATAGGTGGTCGTGGCCAGGTAGGCCTGCACCGCCTCTTTATGTTTGCCTGTCTTGATGACCTTGTCGGCGAAACTCCCGATCCCATCACTCACCGCTTTGGCCAGGGGAGGAAGGTCATCCAAGTCATCCTCCTTAAGCTCGGGAAGGACAATCTGGTCCAAGGGGTACATGTCAAAATACTTTTTCGGGACATACCATGGCATGTGTGGATTGAAGGAGCCGTAGGCCAGGAAAAAGGGCTTGTCGTGTTGTTTCCCCAGGACCGCGATGGCCCTATCGGCCCCGCCGGTATCATTCATTTGTTCCTCGGTGAGGTGAATGGGTCCCCAATCCTGTTCACCCCCGCTGAGTTTGGCGAGGGGCGCTCCGGGAGGAGCCGGGTCTCTTTTGTGGCCGACTTTATCATTCCAGTGCGCTTTCTGGTCCCAGCCGTGGGTGATTTTTCCGTACCCGAAGGTGTCGTAGCCGTTCTTCTTGAACAAGCCGGCTAGTGACAGCACGTCATCCTGGTTCAGTACCTCACTTTTGCTGATGGTCTGAGCGTTGTTGTAGATCCCCGATTTCCAAGGTGCTACACCGGAAAAGAAAGCAGTTCGTGACGGCGAGCAGACCGGGGCCGCCGTGTACGCTCTCGTGAAGTTGACACCACTGTCAGCGAGCTTTCGAAGATTGGGGGCAGCGACTTTGCCTGTGTACCGATCGGCATCCTCAAGCAGCCAACTGTTCAAATCATCGGCGACCAGAAACAGCACGTTCATGGGCTTGTCCGGCGCAGCCGCATCGCAGGCCGAGTGCGTGACAAGTGACAACATCGCGCTGACGAAAATTGATAATACGAATGAGATACGCATCTACTGTTTGTCCTTCTTGTTTTGGTTCTTCCGTTTGCTTTTCTTTTCTGTTGGAACCGGCCCACCCGGAAGCCTGCCAATCGGTCGGTTGTTGGCTTCGAGTTCCCTGACCGCCGCGTCCATGCGATCTCGCAAGTCTGACACGATTTCGGGATGATCGGCTGAGACGTCGCGGGTCTCGCCTGGGTCTGAAAGCAGGTTGAAAAGCGACCCCGCCGGAGCCGATGGACGCTTTCCTTCTCGACCGCTTTTGCCGCCGGGCTTTAATTGTCGAACCAGCAGCTTCCATTGTCCGTGACGAATCACCGAGCCGGGCACGACGAATGATTCGTGGATCGGCGTCTCAACGTTCTCGCCCTTCATGTACGGCAAAATGTTTCGACCGTCGATCACTCGGTCCCTCGGAGGTTCGACGCCGGCAAGCGAACAGAACGTCGGTAGGAAGTCGATGATTCCGGTGATCTGATTGTTCTTCGAACCCGGATTGATCGTTCCGGGCCAGCGCATGATACACGGCACGCGAATGCCGCCCTCAAAGTCCGTCCATTTCCCGTCGCGATAAGGACCTGCATCACCTCCGTTGATCCCGAGTACCGGACCGTTGTCCGATGCAAAAATGAACAGTGTGTTGTCGGCGACGCCCTGCTCGTCAAGTGCCTTCATGAGTTCACCGACCTGCCAGTCGATTTCGCGAATCAAATCACCGTAAGTTCCACGCTTTGAAGTTCCCTTAAAACGCTCATTGGGTATCCACGGCGTGTGCGGCAACGGTGAGGCGTAGTAAAGAAAAAAGGGACGTTCTTTATTTTCCTTGATAAAGCCAATTGCGGCATCAAGGAGTTTGGGTGAATGTTGCCCGTCCGTCTTTCGCTTGATCGATTCAATGCGTTTCAGGTTCCGGTAAATCCCCGTGCCTTGATCAACGTCGTTCATAAAACCGTAAAAGAAATCGAAGCCGTGACGAGTGGGGTTGAACGCATCCCATTCGCCCAGGTGCCACTTGCCTACCATTCCCGTCGCGTAGCCGGCCGTCTTCAGAAGTTCTGGCGTTGTCACTTCGTCCGTGTGAATTCCTATCCGGTCTCTGTTGTAGATAACTTTGCTGCAACCTGCGCGGTGCGCGTGTGAACCGGTCATCAAAGCCAAGCGGGTTGGTGAGCAGCGCTGGTGCACGTAAAAGTCGGTGAACTTCATCCCCTGTTTGCACAGCCGGTCAATGTTCGGTGTTTCGAGCGATTCCGATCCGAAGCAACCGAGGTCCCCATAGCCTTGATCGTCCGTCAGAAAGACGACAATGTTGGGAGCCTGAGCTTGTGCGAAACCTGCGCTCAAAGTCAGGAACGCGACGGAGACGACAACCTGTTTTAAGAGACCAACATTCATTGCTCGCTCGCAACTCCGGCAGGACGTAAATTCTGTTTGAGTTCCTTCTGGAAACTTGCCAGTTTTCGCTTTAGCTTCTGGGCGATCTCGGGATGCTCATCGAGCAGATTCGTTTGTTCGCCGATGTCGTCCCTGAGGTTGTAAAGCGTCTCAAGCATGACCTTTTTTGACTTCTTGCCGTCGTCGGATTGTCGTTTTGATTTCTTCGCCTTTGGTTGTTTGTCGGCTGCATTGCGGTATTTCCAATCGCCGACGCGGATTCCATTAACGCTTCGGCCTCGCAGGTAGTAGATGGCTTCGTGGGGAGATTTGGTATCCGGCTCTCCCGCGAGCAAAGGCCAGATGTCTTTGCCATCAATGACGCGGTCGTTTGGAACGTTGCCGCCCGCGAGTTTCGTCAGCGTGGGCAAAAGATCCATGCCAGTTATGGATTCGTCTGATTCCGTTGCAGGAATGGTGCCGGGCCAGCGAACAACAAACGGGACGCGAACGCCACCCTCCAAGGTGGAGCCTTTGCCGCCTTTCAAAGGGCCAGCGCTGCCACCCTTGCCGGTGTTTGGGCCGTTGTCCGATGTAAAGATGACTAACGTGTTTTTGTCGAGCCCGAGTTCTTTCAAAGATCGCAGAATCTCGCCAGTGCTCCAATCAAGTTCCTGAATCGTGTCGCCGTAAATGCCTCGTTTGCTGCTGCCTACAAATTTCTCAGACGCGTGCAGCGGGATGTGGGGCATGTTATGCGCCAGGTACACAAAGAATGGCTTGTCTTTATTTCGAGTAATGAAACGGATCGTCTCGCGCGTGTACCGCTGGGTGAGCTGCGTCTGGTCTGCGGGAACTTCGATAACGACGTTATTGCGAACGAGCGGACAAGCTGCCGTTTCTCTCTTGAGAATTCCCTCGCGGGTGTAGCCTTCACGAAACACGCAATCAGGTGCGTACTTTTTGATCGTGGGGTAATAGAACTGGTTGTTGGATGAAGGCGTTCCGTACCAATAATCAAAGCCATGATTCAACGGCTGGAATTCGTCCTGATTGCCGAGATGCCACTTGCCAATAATAGCGGTTGCGTAGCCCTGATCTTTCATCAATTCTGGCAGCGTAATTTCATCTGAGTTTAGCCCATGGTTGTTCCGAGGAAACATGACACCGCCGATTCCGACGCGAATTGAATGGCTTCCCGTCATCAACGCAGCGCGAGTGGGAGAACAAACGGCCGAAACGTAGAAGCTGTTGAACTTCGCCCCTTCCATTGCCATCTGGTCAATACTAGGCGTCGCGATGTCTTTTGCACCGTAACACGATAGATCGCCATAGCCGAGATCATCCGCAAGGATGACGATCACGTTGGGCGGTCGGTCATTCGCTGATGCCAAGCTGGTTTCAAAGAACAGGGAAGCGAGTATGCAACTCGCACAGAGAACCGATAGTGCGACTTGCTTCATCATTGGTTTGCCTTTTCGTAGCTCTCGGGAAATTCGGACACCCAGAGAAGTCTGTTCATTTGTTACTACCTTGTTGTGGCGCCTGCGCCGAAGACCACAACTCGGTGCATCGCCTTTCAAGCAGACTGGCCGAGCGTTTCACAGCATCATCATCAGGATGATTTTCGAGAGTGTTATATTGCTCGCCGCGCAAAATTTTTCCTGCAAGGCCATTCAACGGCATCAACAGCAACAGAATGCTTATCCGAATTTGAAGGAATCACTTCTTAGCCCAAACCGAATCATCTTTCGAATTGCGCTTCGCCCCACCATTCAATACTTCGTCGTCAAAAACCAGGCGATCCCGATGTCTAGAGTTTTCCGACAAACGGTAACCATAAGCAAATAGCGTTGCTGAATGAAAGGTTACAGTTTCGTCGTTTGGTTTGGGACTCTTCTACAAATTTTCGCGACAAAAATTCCTACCACACAGAAATCCGGCTCGAACTGAATTTTTTTACGAACGCCATTCATTGGTCGCCTGATGATTCAGGAAATTCGGATTCGATTCGTAAAGAAAGCCAAGGAAGGCCAATTCAGAATAAAGACTCGGCTTGACGCAACCAAGAAGAAGTTACGGAACCAAGACCGCAAGAGCACCTCGAGACGACTCTCAACCCTACTTTTTCGTGCCAGCTGTTGTTGAAAAGTATGCGCTTTGCACGCGGCGAAATTCGGTTGGGACGTCAGATTGACGATGGCTTGCCTTTGTCTGAGGAAGGCTCGCGTATAGAATAGCGGTATCGGGAGATTCAAAATGATCCAAAAGACAAAAACCGAAATCAAATCGGCCGCAGAATTGTTTTCCGCGCCGGATACTGGGAACCGTCTTGAACTGGTGAAAGGAATCCTGATCGTGATGTCACCGGCGGTTAGCGAACATGGACGTATCGCCAGTCGAATCCTTATTCGACTGGGAAATCATGTCGAGGCAAACGATTTGGGTGAGACATTCGCAGCTGAAACAGGATTTCAGATTGAATCAAATCCAGATACGGTGCGAGCGCCCGACGCAGCATTTGTAAGCCATGGAAGATTGAGTACGGTTGACGACACGTCAGCTTATCTTGCGCTTGCTCCGGATTTGGTCGTTGAGGTGGTGTCGCCCAATGACTCTTCTTCCGATGTCGAAGCCAAGGTCGAGCAATGGCTTCACGCGGGATCGTTGATTGTTTTGGTTGCAGACCCCAAGAACGAGACGCTTCGAGTGTCCCGAAACAAGTCGGAAATAAAGGTGCTTCACTCTGGAGAAGTTTTTAACAGTGGCGAAGTCTGCAATGACTGGAAGTTGGCAGTGGACGATGTCTTCAACATTCCGTCGAAATAACCAATCAACCGGAATCCAGCTTCGTTCATTCGGCCCCCAGAAGCACCCCAAGACGACTCCCAACGCTACTTTTTGGTGCCGAGTATGTGTGCCTCGGATCAGAATTTCTCGTTGTGAATTCAAATTTTTATTTGATCGGGATACGCTATAATTCAAGAATGTCAAAACCAACGATCATCGTCGATACAGCTCCAGAAGCAGAAGCAGTCCTGATTCAATTGCTTCGAACCAAGTCGCCAGCCAAGCGAGTTGAGGAAGCTATTTCTGCGAGCAATCGCGTTGCTGAGCAATGTAAAAACGCTATCCGTCGAATGAATGAGGGAATATCTGAAGACGAAGTAAGGCTACGTTTTATTGAGCTCAACTACGGGCCGGAACTCGCAAGCAACGTTCGAGCTTACTTGGCCGATAAATGATGAGCGAGAATCCGGGATTAGTTGAAGCATTAGAGCCTGTTGCTAAAGTGCTTCGCTCAATGGATGTCCGTTTCTATGTCGGCGGTTGGGTCGCAAGTTCGTATCACGGCGCTTCGCGCTCCACGCTGGATGTCGATCTGGTGGCTGACCTAAAACGCGAAAATGTAGATCTGCTCGTCGATAAACTTCAAAACGAATATTATTTGAGCCGATCCGCGATCATTGATGCAATCGAACGCTCTTCGTGCTTCAACCTCATTCACTTAGCAACGAGCCCAGTAGCTGTTCCCAAAAACAAGCCTGACGCATTCCACGAATTCGTGAAATGCGTCATTGAAAATTTGGCTGGTTTGACAATGAGTGTTCTGCAGAAGACAGAAAAACTCTATCATTAGTTCCCGGAATCTCCCTAATTCCCGTCTGCGGTAATCACGGGCAAGAACGTTGGCGTGTCAGTGTTCACGACACTGACTTCAAGAAATCCATCCGTTACTTCAACCTGAAACAAATTAAAGTCCTCGCCCGCGTCGAACGACTCGTCTGCTGCCAAGCTCTGGAAATGCGTTTCATTGCTGGCCACAACGAAGTATGTGCCCGGCTCTCTTTGAAACTGGTAGATGTTGAATGGATACGTCACCAAATTACCCACCTGCTCCGCTTCTGCGCGTGTGGCAGGAGGCGACTGAATCTGCTCTTCGTCGAGCACCCAAACGCGAATCAGTGGGTTGTCGTCACTACCGGTGTTCAGATTGTCAACGTTGACACCGGTTGTGCGTGGATCCTGACAACCAGTGAATATGCAAGTCGTCGCGACGATCATCGAAAGTAGAAGGAGTCTTTTCATGTTATTTCCCCGTTATTAAAACGTGTTAAAAAAAGTAAAGGTTTTTCGATCAATTGGTTTGTTCAATCCCTAGAAGTCAGCAATCACTTCGCCATTGTTTCGCGTGCAAATCGCTCCAATGATGTCCAGTGCAACGCCTTCGTTCAGAAAATGAGTCGATCCGTCTGCGAATACTGACTGAGCTCCTCCGGCGTGGGAGCTTGCCAGTTCATCTGCCGCCCCGCGAAGGTTGTTCACCGGTCCGTCGTCGTGCCCGATGCAGTTCAGTCCGCAAGACCAGTAACCGAAATTGTTTTCATTGATGGCGATCGCTTCTCCGACCATCACGGTGTTGCTGGTGCCGTCGGTAATCGACGCCATGCGAACGGGACCAAATCGCCGAGTCACTGGGAAGAGCATTCCATTGCGACCCAGATTTCTTGTTGCGTTATGAGAGGAGCCGCTGATCCCGCTATAGTCAGTGCTTCCTGGATACGTTTTCCAGGTGCTCGGGCAGGTAAAGACAGCCAAACTGGTCTGTCTCGCTGTTAAGTTTTGCGTCGCGTCCCATGTAAGTTTAAAATCTAAATTGTTGTAGAGGCTGGTTTGCTCGACGAATGGCAAGATGCGGCTGGACCAGGCGTGATAGGTACCTAGTTCGGCACCAGCCGGAAACGATTGATGGGCAGCTTCGAATGACAGAAGTCCAACGCCAATTTGACGAAGGTTGTTGCCACAAGTCGTGCGACGAGCTGCATCGCGAACTTGTTGAACGGCTGGAAATAGCATTGCGATGAGGACGCCGATGATTGACATCACCACCATCAGTTCGACGAGGGTAAATCCTCGGTTATTTTTTGATCGGAAGTCACACATGGCAAAGGGCTCCAATGTTGCGTTTTCATATTCCGCGAGCAACTTCCTCCGATCCCGTCACTTTCCTAAAATATTTTTTGTGGCCGCCGAATACAGTTCTGTTCAACAAGCAATGAAAGAGGCCTGATGGATTCGGAGAGTTCAAACGAAAAGCCCTCTCAGACTGCTGTCACCGACTTGCTCAACGCACTTCCTGGCAAGCAGGAAGACCTTTATGAATTGGTCTACGATCACCTCAAGGCAATCGCGAGGAATCGGTTGGCAGGTGAGAACCGGCAAAAGGCGTTGCAAACGACCGCGTTGGTCAACGAGGCATACCTCAAGCTGGCGCGACAAAAGAGCAGTTGGCGTGACAGGCGGCACTTTTATGGTGTGGCGGGTGAGGCCATGCGACGAATCCTCATCGATGAGGCCCGAAGCAGAAAACGGGAAAAGCGAGGCGGAAATTTTGCCCAGCAACCGCTGTCCGGTATCTGCTTGCCCGAAGGCGACTGGGATGTCGACCTGCTCGGTCTGGACGACGCATTGACGGAACTTGAGAAGACTTCTCCGGACCACGCTGAAATCGTTCGTCTGAAATTTTTCTCTGGACTGACGTTTCCCGAGTGTGCCGAGATTCTGGAGACCAGTCTTTCCACGATAGAAAGACGATGGCGCTTTGCCAGAGCATGGCTCAAGGCGAAATTCGACGAAAAATGAAGGGATAAGATCCGCCGCGACGCGAAATGGAACGTCCAGGCAACAAGTCAGTTGGAACACCATGCCAGAAACAAATCCGTCGTCGCCCATTTCACAATTGGATTTTGCCGCCCTTGAGCAAATCTTTGTGAAGGTCGCTGAATCTCCAAAGCCGCAACAAGAATCGTTGCTGAGGGAACTCTGTCCGAACCCGGAGGTCTTGCATCAGGCTCAGAAACTTCTTGGCGCTGACTCCTCGACCGACATGCTTTTGGATAAATCACTTTACCCAAAGCCGCTGGAATTTGAGCCCGGCGATCACATTGGGCCATACAAATTGTTGCAGGAAATCGGTCAGGGCGGCATGGGCGTCGTGTATATGGCCGAGCAACTGGAACCGGTTCGCCGGAAAGTAGCTCTCAAGATCATTAAACCCGGCGTCGACACGCGTCAGGTTATCGCACGGTTCGATGCCGAGCGTCAGGCCCTGTCGATGATGGATCACCCGAACATCGCCAAAGTTCTTGAAGCAGGCACAACAGAAAACGGACGACCGTACTTTGTCATGGAATTGGTCAAAGGCAGGCCCATCACCGAGTACTGCGAAGAGCTTGAAATGCCGCCACGCGAACGGCTGGAGGTCTTCATGCCGGTTTGTCGCGCGATCCAACATGCGCACCAGAAAGGAATCATTCACCGGGACATTAAACCTTCGAATGTGCTGGTCACCGAATATGACGGGCGGCCTGTTGCCAAGGTAATTGACTTTGGAGTTGCCAAAGCAGTCAATCAACCGTTAACCGAGACGACGATCTTTACGGGATTCGGTCAGGTTGTCGGCACCTTTGAATACATGAGCCCGGAACAGTCTCGAATGAATCAGCTGGATGTCGACACACGAAGCGACATCTATGCTCTGGGAGTTTTGCTCTACGAATTGCTCACCGGCAGTACTCCCTTTGACAAGGATCGGCTTCGATCAGCAGCTTGGGACGAGATGATGCGGATCATTCGCGAAGAAGATCCACCCATGCCCAGCACGCGTCTCTCGCAAAGCACCGAATCCGCTTTGAAGAACCGCAAGCAACAGCTGGAGCCCGGCAAGCTGAGTCGGCTAGTGCGTGGCGAACTGGACTGGATCGTCATGAAAGCAATGGAAAAAGAGCGAAGCCGCCGCTACGAGACGCCGAATGCCTTTGCTGATGATATCGAAAGATTCCTGAGTGGAGATTCCGTCGCGGCTTGCCCTCCGTCGTTCACGTATCGCGCCAGCAAGTTCGCTCGACGCAACAAAGTCGCTGTGCTGACGACGGCTTTGGTGGCAGCATCGCTGGTTCTTGGCTTGGTGGGAACCTCCTGGCAAACCATCCGTGCGATGCGTGCAGAAAAGTTGGCGGTAGAAAACGCAGCCATTGCAAACGAGGCGACTAAAGCCGAAATGTTGGCAACAAAATCGGAAAAAGCTCAACGCAAGAAAGCAGAATCTGCTGAGGCCGCTGCCAGATTCGAAGCGGCCAAAGCAATGGGATTGAATCGCTTTCTAAGAAACGACCTGTTGGGACTCGACGGAACGGGCCTTGTTCTGCAAGGTGATTTGAAACTGGACCCCGACGTCAAACTGGTCACGTTACTGGAACGGGCACATGAGCGTTTGGAAGAACGGTTTGCGAATCAACCGCTGAACAGGATGCAAGCAAAGCTGTTGCTCTGTCAAGGCTTCACCAGTGTTGGGAAACCGGAAGTTGCATCGAACATTCTTGAAGGAATTATCCAAGAGTTCGATCAAAACATCGACCGAAATAACCCCGCAATGCTTCGCGCGATAGCCAGCCTTGCAACTCTGTATATTCATCAAGGAAGATTTGAAGACGTGGCTCGAGTCCATGCCGAAGTTCTTTTGCATCGACGGAGGGTTTTGGGAGACGAAAACGTCGAGACGATGACATCGATGAGCAATCTTGGCAACACGTGGCGTATTCTGGGACAGTTCGACAAGGCTGAACCCCTGTTTCTCGAGTGCCTTGAGCTGCGAACAAAAGTTCTTGGCGAACAGCATCCTGACACCGCAATGGCGGTGAGCAACCTTGGGCGGCTTTATGCGGAACTGAACAGAAACGACGAAGCTGAAAAATTGCTTGAACAGGCTCTTCAGATTCGCCGCAAGGTCGGCGACTCTGAAACATCTATTTCAATTTCGCTAAACCACCTTGCCCAATTCCATATCAGTCAGTCGAACATTGAAGCGGCACGACCATTGGTCGAGGAAGCTCTCGCAATCGAACGAAAGAAACCAAGAGTTGTCATCTCCTCCAGCCTTCCACTTGCAAAAGCGCTGCGAGACCAGGGCCTTCTTGAACTCGCAGAACCCTTGCTTGTGGACAGCCTTGAAATCATCGGCCATGTGCAAAGCCCAGATCACGCTGATGCGCTGGCAACCATGGAAGAGTTGGTGAAACTGTATCAACAACAGGGCAAAACCGACGCCTCGAAACGAATGACAGAACGTTTGAAGACGTTGCGTTTCAAACAGGGCAGACGACAGTGAAGGTTTGTATTTTTTGACACTGACGAAAGCTCTGGCCCAAAAAAACACGCCGATTCCTGAACATCGGAATCTCTTCTGCGTTGACCTCGACTTGGTAGTCAACCTTGTCATTTTCGGTAAACAGTTTTCAATGATCCCAGTTCGACGCAATCAAGAAAAAGTAGCGGGACCAGGATCGTTGGACAAACAAAAGCACCCCCGGCAGGATTCGAACCTGCGTTTTCGAACAGAAAAAGCTCGACGTCCTAGGCCACTAGACGAAGGGGGCAAGTTCAAAAGTTTGCTCATCTCGGTGGATTTGGTCAACCCGGGAATTCAATTTCAGCCAAAACGACTCAGTTCGTCGTTATTTGAATGATCCACGTGCCGAAATCAGACCAATCAACCTATTCGTCGGCGGTCCATTTTCGCAAGTAACGAACATGCAGCTGTCCATCTCGAAATCCATCGGCGATATCCAAGTCGTCGACTTGTTGCTTGAGCTCTTCACGAGAAATCGAGTCGTTTTCATTGGCGACTTCTATTAGAGACGCCAGGACAAGGGCAAGCTCTCCCATGTCTCGTTCAAGTTGCTCAACTCGCTGTTCAAGGTTCTCCTGAGCGTTCTCGCGGAATCGATCGATTCTCGCCTGCCTCGCCTGCTGGTTTTTGAGGTCGCGAAGATGGGATGCGGTTGCTTGCTGTGGAAAGAAAAAATCAAATAGGCTCATAGCGTGAAATGTTGCTTTAAAACTTGCCGTTAGAATTCTAGCTTGGGACGCACTCAAGAGTCTAACAGATCATCTGTGATAGCTGGTGTACAACTTTCGCAAATCGATCGTAGGCGGCCCGGCTGAACGATCTGGCCTACTGGCTGGCACTGAAATCGACCCGTTCAATAAGAATTCATCGCGTTATCCATGACGAACATAGCTCGGTTAACTAGCAAAAGTATTGGAATGCAAGAGTGTTCTAATTGAGCTTTGAGAGGGCGAGCAGGAACGCAGATGAGGCAAATTCGGCCGCGCCTTTTTTCATTTTGAATCACTTCAAATAATACAAACTTCAAGACGCAAAAAACGTGGACTACGAATTCAACTTCAAAGCGACGATCAAGAAACACAAGTTCGGTCGGTACGGTTACACCGTCGTCTATCTTCCGCAAGAACTGAAAAGCCAGCTCCCGTTTGACAAGTATCCTCGGCTTCGCGTTCGAGGTGAGTATTGTGGCTTGCCGTTCGAAAACGCTTGGCAACCCTCTGGAGGAAAGCACTTCTTGATTATTTCAAAGAAAAAGATGAAGCAGTGCGGGCTGAAAGTCGGTGATCCGTTGTGGGTTGATTTCGAAGTGATGGATCAAGATTTCGTGCAACTTCCTCCAGAGCTCGAGCGAGCCGTCTTTGCCCGTGCTCGACTGGAAAAGAAATGGAAGGAGTTGACCCCGGGAAAGAAACGTGGATTCGCGTTTTGGGTTGATTCTGCAAAACGACCGCAAACGCGGCAACAACGCGTTGACGACGTCGTAGAAATGGTCCAAGCCGGTGAGTATTTTGAAACAAGTGGCCGAACGTGGAAACGTAAACCACGCCCTAGAAAATCAAAATAGTTGATCATGCGGATGCAACCAGACTCAAAGGGCATGTCAATCGAAATCGACTGTACAATCATATGAATGAATGAACAACAAGTAGATCGATTGAGCGAGCAAGATCGATTCAAGTATTCATCACGATTTGTCCGGTTGATGAGTTCGCTCGCAATTGCGATAACCTGCGTCTTAGTCGTTGAATTTCCCCAAGCTGTTTATGCACAACAAACAGCATCTGATTGGTTAATCGATTCCCAGCCATACCGCGCATATTTTGAACCTGCGCCCGCAGATGCCAACGATGCAAAACGTTTCCAACTGGGTAACGGTCTGGTAACCCGAACGTTTCTGCTCGATCAACAACAGGGTTTTGGAGCGACCATTCGGCTGGAGAATCTCTCTTCGGGTCAGAGTCTTCTTCGAGCAGTTCGTCCTGAGGCGATCGTTGAAATTGACGGTAAACGATATGAAGTCGGTGGACTGACCGGTCAACCAAACCATGCGTTCCTAAAGCCAGATTGGTTGCCTCAGATGAAACCAACTCCAGGCGCATTGGTGTTTTGTGGTCATCGAATCGGCACACCTGAGCAACGTTTTAAATGGAATCGAGTTCGACATCATGCCGCCGATGCGAGCTGGCCAGCAAGCGGAATCAGTTTAACGCTCGAGTTCAAACCGCCCGATCACGATCGCTTTCGCGTCCAGATTCACTACGAAGTTTACGACAAACTGCCCGTCATTTGTAAATGGCTGACGATCGAGAATCGATCGGACCAAACGTTGACCGTCGATCGCTTTGCTTCAGAGATTCTGGCGGTCGTCGAACGAGACAGCCGAGTGGAATCGCGTGTTGGTGTTGCTTTGCCTCCTCCAAACTCAATTCACGTTGAAACGGACTTTGCGTTCGGCGGGTTTACTTACGAAAATGCGAATCGCCATGTCGTCCATTGGAAATCGGATCCCGAGTACACGACTCAAGTCAATTACAAAAAAGAGACACCATGTTTGTTGGTGGTTGAACCGACATACGGACCGGATCAAACGATTCTTGCCGATGAAACGTTTACATCGTTCCGCACATTTGAGTTACTGCACGACAGTTCGGATCGCGAGCGACGTTCGCTTTCGTTGCGAAAAATGTACCGTGTGATTGCACCTTGGGTTACCGAAAATCCATTGATGCATCACATGCGGGTCGCCGATCCGGAAGCCGTCAAGCGGGCGATCGATGAGGCGGCAGAAGTTGGTTTCGAAATGATCATCTTGAGTTTTGGGAGTGGTTTCAACATCGAAGACGATTCGCTCGAGAATTTAAACAGATGGAAAGCGGTTGCCGATTATGCGAAGCAAAAAAAGATTGAAATTGGCGGGTACAGTTTGTTGTCGAGTCGCCGCATTGGAAATGGAAACGATATCAAGTCGCCTAAAGGAAAATCGCCGACTCATGGAAACTGCCCTGCACTGACCAGCGACTGGGGAATTGAGTACTATCGCAAACTGCGCGAATTTTTTGAGGTCACTGGCTTTGCTGTTCTGGAACACGATGGCCCCTACCCTGGCGATGTTGACGTCACAGCTCGGCTGCCGTGGCAAAAAGGCGAAAGCGACTCTCGTTGGGCGCAAGCAAAGATTGCCAATAACTTCTACCGCTGGTGTCGTGAGAAAGGGATATTTGTCAACGCTCCCGACTATTACTTTCTCAATGGAACCAATAAATGCGGAATGGGATATCGTGAGGTTAACTGGTCATTGCCACGGTCGATGCAGTTGATCCACACTCGACAGAATATCTTTGATGGGACGTGGTACAAGGCGCCGTCGATGGGTTGGATGTTCGTGCCACTTTCCGAATATCACGGAGGCGGGAAAGCCGCGACCATCGAGCCACTGGAAGACCATTTGCAGCACTATGAACAGATGATTCAATCCAATCTTGGTTTTGGCGTTCAAGCCTGTTTTCGTGGACCTCGTTTGTTTGATTCTGAGAAAACCAAACAGATGTTAAAACGAAATGTTGACTGGTTCAAAAAATACCGTGAACTTCTCGAAAGCGACATGATTCACGGCCGCCGAGCTGATGGTTGGAGACTTGATTGGATGTTGCATGCCAACCCTCATTTAAAACAACAAGGGATGCTGGTCGTTCACAATCCAACCGAAAAACCATTGACCGAACTGATCAAGGTCAATCTTTACTATACCGGGGCCACCGACTGGGTCACCGTTAGCGAGCGTGACAGGACCGATCAGACCTACAAATTGAATCGAGACTTCACGATTGATCTTTCGGTAACCGTTGATGCCAACTCCATGAATTGGTTTGTGTTGAAGAAGGTGAAAGACGACTCAGCGATTCGCGAACCAACGGGCAAGAAGATCCACCAAAAGTAGTACAGGCAGTCTGGCGTCGACTTGACGTAAGTCGACACGCTGCACATCAGCCAAACGAACGATCGTACGTTCACCGTGCAAGCCGAAGCGAATCGTATCAGAACACACCTGGGTTGAACTTTATTTGTCCGACAAAGGCGAGCGGTCAGGTGTCGTCCTTTGAAGAGAATGCTTGTTGATGATAAGATCGTATTCATGTTGGATTAAAATGTGGATGAATCCCGACGACGCATGCGGGCGGTTCATGCCGTACCCGCCAAACCCGCCTCGCCTGTTCTGGTCTGCATGAACAGGTTTTGCTCGACCTCTCAAGGATCTTTATCATGTATCGAATCGCATTTCTTGCTGTTCTGTTGGCGTTAGGAACATTCAACGTTGGGTGCATTCAAAGCTCTGATTCACCAAATTCATCAACCAACGCATCCGGCGATTCGGATGCAAAGATCGCGGTCATCAGCATTACGTCGGATCCATCGTCTGATTTCCAAGCCGTCAACATGGGCCTTACGTTTGCAGGCTTTTGTGCTGACGAAGGTTACGACACCAATATTTTCTTGAATGTGAAAGGGGTCAAACTTGCTACTGAATCATTTCCGAATGATCTCAGCTACAACCAGAATTCACCTCTTAAAAAACAATTGATCGCTTTGTCGGAAAGAGGCGTTCAGATTCACGTGTGTCCGGTTTGCATGAAGGATCTGGAAATTGGAAACGATGAGATCATTCCCGAAGCATTTGTCACAGACAAAGCCAAACTGTTTTCGAAGCTTGGCGGCGACACCATGGTGTTTACTTATTAGCGCGTGCTAATAGAGATTAGTTTCAGAGAACGAACGCGAATGTCAGAAAATCCCTACGAACCGAATGTTGTCACAGAATCTCCCGAACTTGGTGCAACTGCAGCGAGCCGGACCACCAAATTGGTGACCGCTGGTATAGTGCAATTTGCATTTCTGGGTGGATTCACCATGCTGATGGTGCTGGCGAAGGCCCAGTGGCAATTGATGGAAGAGTTTGCCATTGAGCTTAACCCATTTTCTTTAGCCATATTTGGTTTCTTAAACCATTTGGAGCTCATTGCGTTCGGGATCGGTCTGGCAATCATCGGCAATTTGGTTTTCTATCATCGTCTCGTGAGCAATCAATATTCTGTGGTTCGTTGGTGGTACTCAACCATTGGCGGTTGGATTCTTTTGTACTTGACGCTTTCTGCGGGTGTTGCGCCACCGCTTATTCAAACGATTACAGGACTAACTGATTAGTCGGGTCACATGGCCCATGGAACATTTCAAACGTTGAGTACTGTAATGAGTCTAGTACGACGAATTTTGGTGATCGGAAGCCTGACCCTGGCAGCCCTTTTAGCGTTGTACTGCGTGACCTATCTGTGGCTCATGTCCGACGATAAGTTACACACTAAGATTCGCATGAGCGATTATGACACCGCTTTGATTCTCTTGTTTTTGGCCGCACCTTTCTTGGCGGTCGTTTTCGCTGCAATCGGTTTGGCCGCATTGTTGACAAAGAAACCCAAAGTGACCAATTCTCTTGAATTGAATGATGATCAAGCTGTTGATTTTGGAAAACCGGGCCCTCTATCAAAACCGAGGCCATTGCCAAATCCAGATGCTCCACCGACTTCTGAAAAAAAACCGATCCTCTTGATTGGATTCGCCACAGTGATTGCAGTCAGTTTAGGAGTCATTGCTCTGATCATTGGCTTTTTAATCGCGATGGCAGCAATTGTGTTTGCGTACACTTAAGCCAACCCGCGTCTATCCTTGGCTACGTCATCTAAAAAAGGCCGCCTGCAGCCAAGACAACAGGCGACCTTCTACATTTGAGTCAATTTCGTGACGTCCAATCAACAATGTTTGATTGGAAGTCGCTGAAAGTCTTTTATCAATCTGTCTGCTAAAGGCAACAGTAACGACTACGGACGACTCGCGTTCGGACCGCGACCACTGCGACGGGTACAGCGCCGCGAGTGGCAATCGTCTGTCGACATACGGTGACCGGTACTCGACGACAGACTCGTTGGTACGTTGTGTACGGAGTCCATCGTGTGCGACAAATACCGCACTGATCAACAAATTTTTCGCAACGCAACTTCGTTACCGGTCGGTATGAGACTTGTGTTTTCCATACGGTCGAGCAACACGTTTGTGGGCAGGGTGTGTCACAGCAGGGCGACTGTGCACAGGCGTCCGTTGCGAGCAAGCTCGAGAATGCCACGGAAAGTGCCACTGAAAGAATGACGCGGTTCATCGGTAGAGTCTCCATTTGCCTGAGAAAATTGGCCAACTCATCTGGCATCGACGTAACGCCAGAAATTAATTGACCTTAACGATAAGTCAGGAACTCAGAGAGCAAACGATGCGCCAAACATAACTTTAGCCGAAAGTTGCTGGTCACATTGACATCAACCTATCGATCCAAAAACGGATCATAACGACGTGACGTCAAAAGAAGGTTGGGCGTTTTCGCACAAATGAAGCAGGCGGAAGCCATCGATTGCGCAGTCTTCCTTTTGAAAGTATCGCTTCGTTCAATTGGCGCAAGACTTGCCCGCTGGAGTTGGCTCAAGACTCCTTTTCGTTTGTAACCGATGAATCCCATTTGGAACCTGCCCAACTCGATCTGTCTTTTTCGGATTCTCGGAGCGCCGGTACTCATCGGACTGGCGATCTTCGGACTGCCGGAATGGCTTGTGGTGATTTACATCGTGTTGGCGGTGACGGATTTGATCGACGGACCGATCGCCAGAGCATGGAATCAGCAATCGACTCTTGGTGCCAGCCTCGACTCAATCGCAGACGTCGTTTTGAGCTTGAGTCTGGTCATTGGCATTGCGATTCTGGAATGGGATATCTTACGCAACGAACGATGGTTGATCGGTTTGGCAATCGTGAGTTACTTGACCGCGTGCGGTCTTTGTTGGTTCAAATTTCGCAGGCTTCCTTCGTTTCATACATTTGCCGCGAAGCTGACGCATTTTGTGGTCGCAATTGCGGGTATCCTCTTGATCCTCACAGGTGCGATCGGGCCACTTCGTGTTGCGGCGATTTTGGTTATCGCAACAAATCTGGAAGTTGCCATCATTGTGGTTCAGCTTAAAAAATGGCAGTCCGATGTGTGGACCGTTTTCACCTTGTCACACGAATCGCTTACTGACCGCCATCCTTGAACAGATCCAGAAAACGGTCTTCGTAGTCGCGGAAGACGTTGAGTCGATCGAGTTCCTGTTTCAGTTCAAACGCTTTGGTACGATCCAATTCCGCTTGGGCAAACAGCGATTCGATGGTGGCCTTCTCATCTGGTGAGAGTTTGTCATTATCCATCGGGTCTGGCAGATACGTTTCGTCTTCTTCTAAAGGATCTTCTTCTTGATTTTCATGGTGCAGCTTTTTCATCTGATCAACTGCGCTCGACAGGTGAGCCTCCATTCGTTCGGCTTCGAGTGTTAGCTGCGACATTTCCACTTCGATCGATGTCAGCCGTCGAAAGGCGTTCAACACGGCGATGGAGGCTTTGGGGTAAGGCACCGCTGAAAACATGGCGGGCATCTCACCAAGTAAACAACCGCCTTCCATTTTTCGTTCCGCAGCAACGCCCAGCAAGATGCCGTTCATGCCGGAGATTCGTCCGCTCTGCAACAGACCAATCTGGGATTCCAGAAACTGGTCCAACGTGCCTGTGTCGGTTGCTGCTCCCACGACACGTGACTCATCGAGCAGTTCGCTGGCAGTTGCCATCGCAGCAAATGTAAAGACTTTCGAGACGCCTTCTCGTTGTGCATAGTCGATCAGTTTTCGACAGAAGTCGTATCGTCCAACGGGAGGTTGAGCTTCTCCGATAAACACCATCAAATCGGGACCGCCAGCGTCCGGGTTTTGCCAAGCGAACATCTGGTTTTTCGGGTAGCGGAATGGTTCGACCAAGCCGGACTCTACGGTCACATGATCGGCGTCAAATAGCTCGCTGGTTGCATATTCAGCGCGGAACTCCATTTGTAGTTTTGCGATCAAGTAGTAGCAAGCGGTCGCAGCGACGTGGCCCATGCCGGGCCACGCTGCGATAAGAATTGGGTCATTTAGTTTATTGGTTTCCATTTGTCGTACTCGAAAAGTCGTTATCGTTCTGCGGTTCTGGTCAGCGAAGGTTCAACCCAAGAATGTTACTCGATTCTTTTGATCGTTTCATGATGGGTTTCGCGCGTGATGGGATATCTCAATGCAAACGGTAGTGAAGCCAACAGTAACAGGATGGTCATTGGGCCAATGATGAACTTGATCATGGAGACGACAGCTTCTGGCTGATCGGGCAAAGGGACATCATCTGTCGGTGTGATGTAGCCTGACCAGCTAAGTAGTTGTCCGATGGCCCACAACGCGACTCCGATGCCAAGCTTCTGAAGAAACGAAATCAACGCGTAGTAAGCGCCCTCACGACGTTCACCCGAGTCGACCTGTTCTACTTCGATCACATCTGGCAACATCGACCAGGGAATCACGGCGGCCGCAGCGATTCCCGGACCACAAAACAATGCCGTGACAAATGCCAACGTCACTGCTGAACGCGGCAACATCACAAACACAACCAAAACCAAACACCAGACTGCGATGCAGACGACAAAAGCTTTCGGCTTGTCATACGTTTTTGCGAGCCAGACGCAAAGCGGTATGGAAGCCACGGCGGACGTTTGCGCGACCAGAATCAAGTAATACGCTTGCTCTGGAATGTTCAAATAGTAGTTCGCGTAATAGACCAACATGGCGGCGATGACGGAAGTCGCGGTCCAACTTGCCAGATACATTGCCGCAAGCATGACAAACGCTCGATTGGAAAACGTCGTTTGAACGGCGGTCCATAATGGCATCTGGCTTGGTTCATCGTTCCCGTCGTAGTCGCCCGTGATCGAAAAAACGATCCATGGTGGAATCATCGCCAGAGTCCCCAGGACAACACCAACGACGAGAAAACGTGTCGCGTCGTTTTCGATGGTTTCCCCCAGCAGTGTCACCAGCATGATCGCCGCCAACGTCCCGCCCAACGAGAACACCATTCGATAGCCATTGAGGCTGCTACGTTCGTCGTAGTCACGTGTCATGACCGGCGTCAATGAATTGAAACCAACGTGCACGATCGTAAACGACGTATCAAACGCGATGATGACCAAGGTAAAGTAGATGGCCAGCCCCAAGTTACCCAGCGGCGGCACGAACCAGCACAATGCAAAAGCGACTCCCAACGGAATTGAGCCGTACAACAATAAGACGCGGCGACGGCCAAGTTTCGATTTTATCCGGTCGGAAATCAGTCCAACAACTGGATCGTTGACAGCGTCCCACAGGCGAGTGATACCGATGATCCAACCCACCGTCGATGGCTCCAGTTTGGCCACATCGGTCAAAAAGTGCATCTGAAAAAATGTCTGAATCGCCAACGTCAGCGTGCTGGACAAGTCACCTGTACTGAACAGCAACTTTGTGCGCAGCGACAATGTGTCAGAATTCGATTGCGATTCGCCCTCGTCATTCAATCAACTTCTCCGGTTGAATCTCACGTCTGGTCGGTTGCGAATGATCACTGGCAACCCTCAGACCATTCGTCGCCTCGCAAGATTAAAACGGGACATTTGGAAAGACGTGAGACTCGTTCGGCGACCGAGCCGAGCAGCAAGCGGTTCAAACCAGTGCGACCATGAGATGGCATGACGATCAAGTTGGCGCGAAGTTCTTCAGCGAGTTTGATAATTTCGATTCCAGGATCACCGCTGATGCAGTGTCGTTTGATGTGTGCATACTCTTCATCACCAAAAAGTTTCTCCATCTGTTTGGTGGCAATGTCATGGCGGTCTTGATCCAAAGTTGGCGGCACGGCCAATGCCGGGTCAAACGACATCAAGGTGGTCGTCGGTTCGATGACATGCACAATGTGCAGACTGGTCGTCTTGTCCGCCATTTTTGTGGTCACTTCTACGGCATGTTTCGACGTCTCTGAAAAGTCGAACGGCACGATTACAGTTCTGTTTTTAAAAAGGTCCATCTAGTGTTCGCTGTTGGAGATTGGTTTTTGAGTAAAGTTCAAACGGTGTGGCGCAAAAATGCGGTCATTTTGTGCGACGATCAGTAAGGGCAAACGAAGTGCCAATGCAACTTCAATTTATATTGCCGGTGACAAGGACATGCTCACTACTCAGAGGCAGATTTTTGATCACGCACGCACCGGTGAGACCAGTTAAAACCGTGCAGTATCGCTCGCCAACTGTGCGTAAATTGGACGGAAACTCGTTTCTTGAGCGCAACTCATTTGTGGTAGGCAACTTGCATTCGCTACGCCTTGAGTTCGTTTCGCCAGCCTGTTTTTGTTTTTACAGCTCGATGCGAAACCTGACAACTTCTGCTCACGTTAGGAAATCTTATGGCGCCGGCTGCTCAACCACTGCCCGAACAACGCCGCAAGGTTCTCGCCTGGTGTTGTTACGATGTGGCAAACAGCGGATACACGACGCTGATGATCACAGTGTTTGCAGTCTACATGCAACGGATTGTATTTGACTCCGAAACCACAGGAGCCACTGGAGCAGTCGTCTGGGCGTGGAGTGTTGCGTTGTCGATGTTGATCGGTGCGATCGCATCGCCATTGGTCGGTGCCATCGCCGACGGGCGGGGTGCAAAACGGGAAGGTCTGGCGATTACGGCCTTGGGAGGTGGCATCGCATGCATGATCATGGCCGTATTGCCAGCCTCTCAGTTCATCCTGGTGACAGTCTGTTTTGTGGTTGCCAATCTGTGCCTTGAGTTGTCGCTCACCTTCTATAACGGCTTTCTTGCTGAGATTTCCGATGACGCCGAGGTCAATCGGATCTCCACGATGGGGATGGCATGGGGGTACTTTGGTGGCGGACTGGCACTTTTGTTGGCTCTGCTCGCATTGGCCTTCTTTCCAAACGAAAGTTCACCTGGAAGCACGCTGCGTGTTTGCGTGTTCGGCACGGGGGTCTGGTGGATCCTCTTCTCGATTCCCACGATTTGGGTTCTGGACGATCGACCGCGAGCTGAACCCAAGACTGGCTTGACAAAGACGGTTGGTAGCTCGCTGGCCGATGTTTGGTTAACGATCAAAGAACTGAGGCATCATCGAACTTTGGCAATCTTTTTGGTCGCATTTTTGTTTTACAACGATGGCGTACAAACAGTGATCAGCCAGTCGTCAACGTTTGCGATTCGTGAGCTCAATTTTTCAAACCAGAACTTGGCAGCGGTGGTGTTGTTGGTTCAATTCGTAGCGACGCCGGGGGCGATGTTCATCGGATGGTTATCAGATCAATTTGGACGGCAACGAACGCTCCAAATTTGTCTCGTCGCGTGGATCGTCCTGTTGATGCTGGCTTGGTTCGTCGAAACCCAGTTTGGCTATTGGTTGCTTTCAATCGGTGTCGCGCTTGTCCTGGGCGGCACTCAGTCGGTCAGTCGTGCGGTGATGAGTTCACTGACTCCAGAAGGAAAAGAAGCGAGATATTTTGGCTTCTTCAATTTTTCAGGCAAAGCAACCAGCTTTATGGGGACGTTCTATTTTGGAATGATCATCGGTTTAACGCAGAATGCCCGAATCGCAATCGTCGGCTTGATTTTGTTCTTTTCGATCGGCTTGGTTCTACTCTCATCAGTTCGGTGGAACGAGGAAAGTGATTAGGAAGTGATTTGGAAGGGAATAGGTTTCGGCGAGCGTCAATCATTCTTCGGTGGTCCCACGTAGGTGAATAAACCAATAGACGACTCCCACCAGCAGTGAACCGCCAACGATATTTCCCAAAGTGACCGGCAACAAGTTGTTAACCAGAAAACCGAACCAAGTCAGGTTTGCCAGCTCGGTTGTGCCCATCGTAGCCGACCCAAAGAACGCTTCTCCTCCAAATGATTTGATCAGCATGCCTGCGGGAACAAAGTACATGTTGGCAATGCTGTGTTCAAAGCCTGCAGCAACGAATGCGGTGATTGGAGGAACGATGGCCAAGATCTTGTCCGTTGTTGTTCGAGCGCTGAAGCATAACCAGATCGCCAGGCAAACCAGTGCATTGCACAACACGCCGAGGAAGAACGCTTCAACAAATCCGAAACTGCATTTTGCGTTTGCAATCTCCAGTGCTTTGACGCCGATGGCGCCACCGCCCTGTTTCCATTGGCCAGACAGAAACAGAATAATGGCCGTTGCCAACGATCCAACAAAATTCCCGGCATAGACCACGGCCCAGCTTTTGAGCATTAGGCTCCAGGAGATCTTTCTGTTGGCCATTGCCATCACGACCAGGTTATTTCCCGTGAACAACTCGGCGCCGGCAATCACAACGAGGATCAGACCCAAACTAAATGCGATTCCCGTCAACAGCCGACCGACGCCCAATGGCAGGTCGGCGGCTCCTGTGGAAACGGTTGTCGCAAAGATGGCGCCCATTGCGATGAACGCGCCGGCCAAAACCGCCAAGAGAAACATCTTGTCCAATGGCAAGTTTGCTTTTTTAACTCCGACGTTCTCTGCTTTGCGAGCCATCTCGTTAGGCAAAAATGCATCCAGAGATGGAGCGAGCCCATTGTTCGCTGGCAAGGCAGCGGAATTCTGTTTGGTCATGTGAATGTCGGAGCCAGTAGTCAGTTAAGTACAGATCCCGGTTTGCAACTCAGATGCCAATGGATTCTGTTGCCTCAAGACTTCATCAGCCGAATCTATTGCTTGGATCAAGCTCAGCGTTGTTCGGTTCTTTTGATAACAGGACAAGTTGAGACGGGTTGAAACGTGCTGATCAGCACATGATCGAGGCAAGCGACTTCAAAGAAGTGCGAATTCGCTCATCCGCCAACGAACGGTGAAACTTGATCTCTGACGGGGCTCAGATAGGCGAGTCGTCGTGTGGAGAACGATTTGGCCCGACAGTTGCAATTGTCTTTTTTGAAAGACGATTCGATTTAGCGTCCGTCATCATCTAGCAATCGATGAATTCCAACACATTGTTCCGGCCAAATCTAGTCATGTCCTCGATAGATTTTCAAAAACAACGTGAGCTGATGGTACAGCAACAGATCACGTCGCGCGGTATTGAAGATCCCAGGGTATTGAGTGCGATGAGGGCGGTTCCAAGAGAGGAGTTTCTGGACGAAGCAATTCGGGAGCGTGCTTACATCGATGCACCACTTCGTATCGCGTCAGGACAAACGATCTCGCAACCTTACATCGTTGCTTTGATGACGGAAGCCTTGCAACTCGGGGAACATGACACAGTGCTGGAGGTTGGAACTGGCTCGGGCTACGCGGCGGCTATTCTTGCGGAAGTTGCGGCTGTGGTTTACTCGATCGAGAGGATTGAGGAACTTGCAGTTCGAGCGCGAACAATTCTACAACAACTTGGCTATCAGAACATTCATGTTTGCAAACGTGATGGAACGCAAGGTTGGCCGGAACACGCACCGTTCGATGGGATCGTTGTGGCGGCGGGAGGTCCGAAGGTTCCTGAAACACTCAAGCAACAACTCAAAATTGGCGGCAGACTGATACTGCCTGTCGGGAGCCAAAAAGATGGGCAACAACTACTACGTATCACGCGAGTTGCAGAACACCGATTTAATAGCGAAACGTTGGCCAACGTGCAGTTTGTGCCGCTGATCGGCGCCGAGGGGTGGGAACCTGTTGATCATCGGAAACGGGGGCCAGTTGAAAACCGTCCCTCGACGTCAACTGCCGAAGATAAGGAATCTTTCGAGGGAAACGCGAAATGAAACCCGTTTGAACGAAAGTTACTTCCGCTTTGGACACGCATGCAGGAGCGAACTCGATCCATCGTACAGTTTAAAAGAACAATGATTCAAATTCAGATCTAAGTCGGAGGGGAATCCAATGAACTTGTTTGCAATTGCCGAACTGGAGGACGGCTACACCATTATCAGCTGTCAAGAAAACGAAGCTCCAGCGGATGCGGCGGCGCGAGAGGGCGGAATCTTGGTCGACGTTGGCCCATTTGAGAGCTACGAGTCTGCCGTCGATGCGCTGGACGAACTGGAAGAAAACCAGGTCGAAGAGAATCGAGAATAATTACATCAAGCTGTTTACTTTTCATCATGAAAGAATGGACACACTATGAAAGTCGCGGTTTTTAGCACCCGAAGTTACGATCGAGATTCGTTTACTCAACGCAATCGGGGGAGACACGAGTTGGTATTTTTTGAACCGCGGTTGGCGGCAGAGACAGCGTCGTTGGCGCAGGGATTTGATTGCGTTTGCGCGTTTGTGAATGATGAGCTGAACGAAGAGGTCTTAAAGCAACTGCACCATGGAGGGACAAGGCTGATTGCGTTGCGTTCGGCTGGATTCAATCACGTTCAACTCGATGTTGCGGAACGTTTGGGAATGACTGTGGTTCGCGTCCCCGCTTACTCGCCAAACGCGATTGCGGAGCACACGGTTGGTTTGATCCTTTCACTCAATCGCAAAATTCATCGCGCTTATGGACGCGTTCGCGAGGCTAACTTTTCTTTGGACGGGCTCCTTGGTTTCGATTTGGTCGGGAAAACAGTGGGTGTTGTCGGCATCGGACGAATTGGCATCATTGTGGTCAACATCATGAAAGGATTTGGATGCAGGGTGCTGGCCTACGATGTTCAACCCAGCGAGGAAGCGCTGGAAACCGGCGCCGAATTCACCGATCTGGACACACTGTTTCGTCAGTCAGATATCATCACGTTGCATTGTCCATTGACGCCTGAGTCCCACTATTTGATTGATGAAGACGCGATTACGAAAATGAAAACCGGCGTCATGTTAATCAACACTGGTCGTGGTGCGATTATTGATACGCGTGCAGTCATCAATGGATTGAAACAAGGGAAGATTGGACACTTGGGGTTAGACGTTTATGAAGAAGAGGCAGACCTGTTTTTTGAAGATTTGTCCGAACAGGTCATTCACGATGATGTTTTTGCGCGGCTTTTGACGTTTCCCAATGTACTGATCACAGGCCACCAAGCATTTTTTACTGAACAAGCATTAACACAAATCGCAGACATCACGTTGGAGAACATCCGTCAATTTGAATCGGGTGAGCGCTGTGAAAACGAAGTCACCACTGCCAAAGTCGTTTCGCGATTGCCGAAAGAAGACGCCGTTGATGCGTAGCGACATCCATTCGCAGAACGTAAGACGATGTTCAACGTCGAGCAACTACGTCAGCGTTAGTTGCATCATGCGAACGTCGAGCCAGCGGTCGAATTTTCGGCCGACCTGTTTGAACAACGCAACGTTTTCAAAACCGAGTCGAGCGTGTAGTCGTTCGCTCGCTTCATTGGGTACCGTGAGGCCACCGATGACGACATGGTAACGGCCGGCCGCTCGCAAGCGTTCGATTAAACCAGCGTAAAGTTGGTACCCCAGTCCGTTCCCAATCGCTTGATGATCCAGGTAGATTCCCGCTTCAACCGTGTGTTGATACGCGACTCGATGACGCCAACGATCGGCATAAGCGTATCCCACGACGCGATCGTCCTGCTCAATGACCAGATAGGGATGACCGCGGCCAACCGTTCCTTGAATACGTTCAGCGAAGTCCTGACTGTTGACTTCTTCAATCTCAAACGTAATCACCGTCTCCCGAATGTAATAATTGTAGATCTCGGTGATCCGGGCTGCATCATCGATGGTGACGTCACGAATTTTCATGGAATCAATTTTGACAACGTTTGTGTGGTTAGACGAATCCTATTTTGTGCTGGTTTGGTCAAATCGAAAACCACCGTTCACATTCAAAACTTGACCATTCACAAATTGTGCGTCGCCGGAACAAAGAAATCCGATCATCGCCGCAACGTCTTCGGGAGTACCCCAACGATTGAGAAGCGACTCGCCGGCAGCTCGTTGATTCCAGTATTCCGAAGTCGCTTCACCCCATTTTGTTCGAATCCAGCCTGGCGCCACGCAATTGACGCGAACGGTCGGCGCGAAATGCTGAGCGAGACTCTTGGACATTGCCATGACCGCCCCCTTGGTCGCGGCAAACATAATGCCGCTTTCGCCAGCCATGCCCTGGTCGGCTTGATCCCAGCCGATATTCACGATTCCAGGGACGCGTTTTTCAGATTCGCTTTCTGGTGTCGGTTGATTCTGCATACGTTCGCCCACCACGCGCGAGAGCATCATGGTTGCTGCCACATCCACGTGCCATACGTAGTTCAACTTTTCTGTAAACGATTCATCTTTCCAGTTTCCTGTCAAAACATCCGCGCCGGCATTGTTGATCCAATGATCGATTCTGACGCAGCGATTCCAAATTGGAGCGACCCACTCGTCCCAGCGATCGTCATTCCACGATTGGGTTTCTGAAAAGTCGCCAAACAGAAACTCGATGTCTTCAATTTGCGGATCCAATGGATCTTGAATATCGCGAATCAAACGGGCGACTTGTTGGATGCGATCGGAGTCTGCACGACCGTGCAAGACAACGCGGGCGCCGCGAGCAGCCACATGCACAGCGGTTGCAGCGCCAATGCCAGATGAAGAACCGGTGACGACAATGGTTTGCCCAAGTAAATCCAACTTCGGCAAAAGAGCAACATTACTCATTGGTTGCCGTGACATCTTTGGATTCAATTTGCGGAGCCAGAGACTCCAGCGGGATGGGCTCGCCTTCGGTTGGCAAACGATAACACAAGGCCTCCAAGTCACTCCTTACAAGGACCAGGTCACCAAAGAAACCAATCGTATTCCAACAAAAGCCATCGACAGTCTTGAGCTTGCCCAGCTGGACATATTTCTCAGGATTGACTTCGACCAAAAACAGCTCGCCGTCTTCGGAATGAATGAGCAGCTTGTCTCCTACCGCCAAAATTTGACCGTCTCCAAAACGAGCTCGCTGTCTCCATTTGCGTTTGAATTTGTCTTCGTCAAGTTGCACGCACTCGAGAAAACCATCGGTCAAGCTATAGGCATGTCCATCGATGACTACGGGGTTGGTGAGTTTGGTTCGCAAGATTCGTGGATCTTTCGTCATCGAACGCGCGGTCCAACTGCCTTCGTCGTCCTGTTCAATGGCGATGATCTCGCCGCCTAATCCATAACCTTTGGTCAGGAGAAGTCGGTTTCCGCCGACTGTGGTGACTTGCGAACAATTCGCATCTTGATCACTGGTGCCGGGTCGTTTGTGGGCCCACAATTCGACACCCGAATCCGGATCGTGACCGACGGAATGGTCTTGCGCGATCAAGGTAATCATCTTGGTGCCGTTGATGGTGACCAGGTTGGGCGAACCATAGGCAATTTGGCGTTGTCCGCCGCGCCAAATTTCATCGCCAGTCTTCCGATCGAATGCAATCAGCGTTGCTGTCGGATTATCATCGCCTTCAATAGTTTTGGGTCCACCGGCGGTGACGATGACCTTCTCATCGACAATTAAAGGCGAACAACTTCGTCCCCAAAGCAGTGCTGAATTTTCAACCGAATAGGTTAAGCCAAGTGAATTCGTACTGTCGTTTCGTTGGATACCAACCAGTTGCGGAACATCCTTGGACCAGACCAACGAACCGTCGCTGAGGTTGAGGCAATCGAGGACGCCAGTCGCACTGGTTGCGTAGACTCGATTGTCATGGATCGTGGGCGTTGCTCGAGGACCAGCTTTCCCCATCGCCATCGCATCTTCGTGTCTTCGGTTGACGCGATAAATCCAGATCAAGTCACCTGTCGTAACGTCGTAACAACTAACGCATTCTTCGCCGCCTCGTTGTTCTTGAGTGACTGCCATGCCGCCGACGACAGAAAACCCTGACCATCCGTTTCCGATATCAACTTTCCAAAGTACTTCGGGACCGTTCGCCCAGTCTTCGGCAAGTTCAACATTTTGGACTCGAACATCTCGTTCCGCTCCGAGAAACTGGGGAAAGTCATACGGAGTGGTCTTAACAACCTCGGGGACACCGGCAGTGCCTTCGGCTTCAGCGAAATCGGTGCTACGCCATTCCCAGAAACGCGGTCGCCACGTCGTAAAATTCGCGTTGCCCCCAAAGTCTGGGTAGAACAGCGTGAGAAAGATTGCCGGGATTGACATAAAGACCATGCCAAGCAGCAGGCTCTTGCGGAAGAACGTGGCCCAGACCGCCCAGATCATTAACGTTAAAAAAGTTAGCGCCAACGTAGCCAACCAAGGGATGGCTGGGTCCATACCAAATTGCTCATTCAAGAACCCTAACTGCCAATGAAGCAATGCGATGACGACGACGACAAAAACCGTCCAAACGATTGTGTACTTGGGCCACGGCGCTGGAGGAATGCTTGCGGGTTGATCTGACACTGGTTCAATTCCGTATGCTGATGAAAAAACGAACGACGTTGAAGTGCAAAGACGTGAAGGCATTTCGCTGCCAACTCATTGTAAAGTCAGCGGTGGCTTCTGCCGATCAAACGGCGAAGGTAATCGCATCTGCCGAGCACGATTTTTTGGCCGTCACTCAAGAACTAATTTAGAGCATCAGGCTGACGCGTGGAAATACGGTTCATGACAACATTTTTTAAAAAGAGCGGCTTGAGGCAATAAAAAAACCGCCAGATAAACTGACGGTCTCTTTGTTTTGGATTTTCAATTGTGCCAAAAATGTCTTTGTTGGCAGTGAGCCTAAAGACTATTGATCGCGTTCCACCGATCCTGTCCGAGCTTTTCCAGAGCAGATCAACTGGAGCGGACCATACTGAATGGCGCCTTGCTTTTTCGCTTGATTGTTAAAGGCGAATCCGTAACCAACGACGTTGCCGGTTTTGGAATCGGCGACGTAGCAGATCGATTGGCCAGGGCGAGCGTTGCCCAGCTTGCCACCGTCCCACAAAAAGACACCGGTGACCATCATCAATTCGGAGTCACCCGCTTTCCCAGTCGCTAAATCTCCAGCGACATTCGTCGAGTAGATCGCACCCACTCCACCGGTTCGTGCATTCAAAACCCAACACTGCAAATTTCCAGTGACGTGATCGAGGATCCACAATCCTTCTACGTCGCCATCGATTGAGCCCGTCGCCATGGAAAGCGATTTTGAACGAGCACCAGTTGCAGCGTTTAACTGGAGCGGCAGGTCAATCTGAGGTTGTGGCTGGGCAACCTTGGTACCAACGTAGGCACCTACGCCCGCGATGACGCCGATGCCCAGCATGATTGCGATGGCAAATCCAATCGATTGCCAAGTAAATTGTCGAGAGTTAAAGGACATGTCTGTCTCCGTTTAAAAAGTGGTTGCCCCACCAATAAGTCAATCCTGTTAATCATCATTTTATCCACGGAGCCCCTAAAGACAATTCGGGGATCTCCAAACCGGACTTAATCTAGCATATTTCAAAGAACGCGGTCCGTTTCGGTGATTCGCCAGATTTGCCAAACGCTTTTGTCATTGGTGCAAAGACGGGTTACCATATCCCCCAAGTCCATCATGAGTCGTCGGTGACGGCAAATTTTAATGAACGATCTGGAGAGTTAGTTTTCAGTTCATTCGTAAATATTTGCCTATCGTTCCGATTCATTCAATTTGGCTCGCCCTCAAAAATATGTCGAACAAAAAAAGGGATCACATGTTTGATTCGTACTTCCTGTCGCGTCGTTGGACAATCGCTTCGTTGCTGCTGTTGCTGATTGGTTTGACGGTTCCCGTTTCCGCACAAGACGATTCGGATACCGATCAGGAAAAAATCAAAGTCTTGATCGTCGACGGTCAAAACAACCATGGTGATTGGCCAAAGATCACTGCCATGATGAAGTCCTACTTGACCGAATCGGGCCGCTTCGATGTCGACGTGCAACGTTCCAGGTATCTTTGGCGCGGCGAGAAATGGTTAGAAGACTATTCGCTTGACGACGGCAAAAAATACGAAAGCTTCGACAAGCCAAAATCGGATCCAACGTTCAAGCCCAATTTCAAAGACTACCAGGTTGTGATTTCGAATTTTGGTTTCGGCGCAGCGCCTTGGCCGGAAGAAACTCAGAAAGCGTTTACTGAGTTTATCAAGTCAGGTGGTGGCTTTGTTTCAATCCATGCTGCCGACAATAGTTTTCCAGCTTGGCGAGAATACAACGAGATGATTGGGCTCGGTGGCTGGGGTGGCCGTAATGAAAAAAGTGGCCCCTATGTTTATCTGGACGACGATGGTGAAGTGATTCGCGACTTGACCAAAGGTGGCGGCGGCGGACATGGTCCTCAACACGAATTTTCAATTGTTGTTCGCGACGAAAAACATCCGATTACCAAAGGCCTGCCAATGGAATTTTTGCATGCCAAAGATGAACTGTACGAGCGACTACGTGGGCCAGCGAGGAACATGAATATCATCGCAACGGCGTACGCGTCAAAAAAGTTTCGCGGCAGTGGTCGACACGAGCCGATGCTGATGACGATCGATTTTGGTAAAGGCCGAGTCTTTCATAACACGCTTGGCCACGCGGACTACTCGCTGGAGTGCGTCGGCATGATTACGGTGTTGCTTCGCGGAACCGAGTGGGCTGCTACGGGGAAGGTAACCATTCCTGTACCCGATGATTTCCCATCGGCGGATAAGTCGAGCAGTCGCAAATTTAAGAAGTAACCCCTGCAAACAATGGATCAGTTTCCAGAGTAACTTTTGCCGCAACGTTTCTTGTTTCAATATAGAAAATCAAAGATGAAGAATAGTCGTTATCGTCTGCTGGCAACAGCGGCCATGTTGGTCGCCCTGGTGGTGACATCGATTGCACGCGGTGAGGAACCCGTTGGGAATCAACCGGATCGACCTAACATTCTTTGGTTGTCCACTGAAGACATCGGTCCGGAGCTTAATTGCTACGGCGATGCGACGGCTAAAACGCCAACGTTGGACGCGCTTGCCTCCCAAGGTGTGGTCTACGATTACGCGTGGTCCAATTATCCCGTCTGTGCTCCAGCGAGAACGACCATCATTTCCGGAATGTACGGAGCCAGCTGTGGCGCAGGCAATATGCGGTCAAGCGTCTTGTTGCCTGAGGGTGTTGATGCGTTTCCTCACTACTTGCGGCAGGCGGGGTACTACTGCACGAACAACAGCAAAACGGACTACAACTATCGCAAGATGCCTAATGATCCATGGGACGAATCTTCGAACAAAGCCCACTACCGAAAACGCGAAAAGGATCAGCCATTTTTCGCCGTCTTTAACTACACCGGGACGCACGAGAGCAAGATTCGCAAGCGGCCTCACGATGCGGTGATCGACCCAGCGACGGTCAGCGTAAAAAGTTACTGGCCAGACACCCCTGAAGTTCGACAAGATCTGGCGCAGTATTACGACAACCTGGAAACGATGGATCAATGGCTAAAAAAACATCTCGATGAACTTGAGAAATCGGGCGAAGCGGATAACACGATCGTCGTCTTCTTTGGTGACCACGGCTCCGGCATGCCTCGTCACAAACGATTTGCCGGTGACTCCGGGATGAGAGTTCCGTTTGTGGTTCATGTGCCTGAGAAGTGGAAGTCGTACGCCGGCGACGACTATGCTGCTGGTCAGCATTCGAGTCGGCCCGTCGGATTCATCGATCTCGCACCCACGATGTTGAGCATCGCCGGGATTAAGCCGAAAAAACATATGCAAGGTCATGCGTTTCTCGGATCGTTTCGTACCGACGCACCTCAATATCTTTATGGATTTCGCGATCGCATGGACGAGCGACCCGATACCAGTCGGTCGATTCGCGACGATCGTTTCATTTACGTTCGCAACTACATGCCTCATCTGCCTGCAGGGCAACACGTCAATTACCAGATGCAAACACCGACGACGCGTGTTTGGCGAGAGATGTACGATGCTGGAAAGCTGAATGATGTGCAGCGACAGTTTTGGGAACTGCATCCACCGGAAGAACTGTACGACTTGATCAATGATCCCGAAGAAACAAAAAATTTGGTTGGCGATGCAAAATTTGCGGACGTCCTCAAGCGATTTCGGGACGAGCATCGTTCGAGCTATCTTCGTTTCGGAGATACTGGACTGATTCCTGAGGTGACCATCAAGGCAATCGATGACGGCTCGCAACCACCTCGAACGCTGTTGGGAAACAAGCAGAGTTTTCCGATGGACGAAATCTTCGATTTGGCAAATCTGGCTGCTGACCGAAGCGATCGTGGTCGTGCAGATTTGGTTTCAGCTGTGGCCAGCCCGAACCCAACGGTCGCTTATTGGGGTGCCATCGGTGCATTGGTCGACGGCCAAGCTGGATTTGAATCGGCTCGCGAAACGTTGCTTCAGCGCGTCGACGATGAGAACCCGGCAGTCGCGATCGCCTGTTGCGAATTAGTGGCAACCTATGGAAGTGACGATCAACAAACCGACGCTCTTAATCGGCTTGCTTATTTTGCAGATTATCGCAACTCAAATGTGTTGGGCTCGGTAGCTGCTTTGAACGTGATTGACCGCTTGGGTGATAAAGCAGAGCTGATCAAAAGCTCGTTGTCGAAAGTTCCCCCGATGGATCCTGATTTTTCCCGTGGCAAGGACTACATCAATCGGCTGTTGATCAAGGTCGGTGCTGTTGAAGAAAAAGAACAGAAGAAGGTTAAGAAGCCAAAGAAGGGGAAGCGAAAAGAAAAGTAGTCGTTGTGATTGCCCTTGGTCGGATTTCGGCGAGTTGATCCCAGTCCCCATTCTCGTACTCGTACTCCGGGCGCCGCCCAGTACTCGTACTCGAATTTCGCAACGCTTGGGCGGTAAGGTTGCGAATTTGACTCAAGGTTCCGATCGATTGCCGAGAAACTAGGCTTTACTTTGCTGCAAGCCGAAACGATCGAGTACGAGTACCGCTTCGCTGAGTACGAGTACCGCTTCGCTGAGTACGAGGAGAGGCACGAGTAAGATCGGAATTTTGATTCTCTTGTCTCCGTCTGGTTTCTCGAAAATCGGACTCCTACCCAATCTCGTACTCGTACTCCGGGCGCAGCCCAGTACTCGTACTCGTACTCGAATTTCGCAACGCTGGTTTGGCGAGTTAGGGATTTGATTCAAGGTTCCGCTCGATTGCCGAGTAGCTAGTATTACTTTGCTGCAAGCCGAAACGATCGAGTACGAGTACCGCTACGCTGAGTACGAGTACCGCTTCGCTAAGTACGAGTAGAGGCACGAAGAAGATCGGAATTTTGATTCTCTTGTCTCCGTCTGGTTTCTCGAAAATCGGACTCCTACCCAATCTCGTGCTCGTACTCCGGGCGCAGCCCAGTACTCGTACTCGAATTTCGCAACGCTTGGACGGGTACGTTGCGGGTTTGACTCAAGGATTCGCGTGATTGCCGAGCAACTAGTTTTACCTTTCCGCAAGCCGAAACGATCGAGTACGAGTTTCCGCTTCGCTGAGTACGAGCACGATAGAGAGTCGCCTGAGCCATCGCATTTACTTGAGTATGCGAAGCCGGGATTCTTGGAGTTTGAAAACCTTTTCGCGCGGACCGGGGTGACGCCGTGAGTTATCTCTGCCGCGATGGATTCTTCATGTTGATTCGAATAAATGCCTGACAACATCGAACACATTACCTGAGGTGGTGCTGGTTTAGGGGGCCACGCGGGGCCTAAAATGGGCGTAGCCCAAGGAGCCTCAAAGATGCCACGGAA
>JBCAWX010000031.1:0-79670 GCA_038534355.1 Planctomycetota bacterium | reverse complement strand
CAAAAGTCAAATCTACCGGTCAAAAGACGCTTTCCAACAAAGCTCTCCCGCCAGGCACAGAGAAGTGTACAAAAAAATGCAAGTGAACACAACAGTGCTAGCATGCAAAAATGCACTTTTTTGTTTTCAATATCCACCACCCACCGATACTCGAACATCAGCTCAAGCGGAATCAACAACGCCAGAATGACCAAGGCATTGTGCAACTAAGATCTACTTCTTCTCAGGGCCTTTCTTGGGCGTCGGTAGTTCGCTGGCGTTAATTTGCTTCTGAAGCTTTACCGCAGCCGAGCGATAAAGAAACAGCCCTTCTTTAGACATCGCCCTGTCCATAAACTGCTTTGCCTTGGCAATCTCACCCGACTTAAAAAGGTAGCTTGAAATGAAAAAGTCGATCTCAGGCGACGCTCCACTCAACTGAGAAGCCTTGGCAAACGACGCCCGCGCGCTTTCAAGATCGCCACCACGCATCTGGATATACCCCAACGATGCCAAAGCGACACGATTGTTTGGCATTGCCTGCAAATTTCGACGAGCAATGCCCAAAGCGCGATTGAATTTGTCCTGATCATTGCTTTCCACTAACGTCAATGCATACATGTTTGACAAGTCCGAATCCATTGGCTGTGTCGATACCAATGATTCATAGTGAGCCTCGGCTACCGAATACGCTTCTCGCGCAAAAGCAATTTTGGCCTTCAAGTTCTTCGAAAAAGTCGTCTCCATCAACACGTCTTCGGCTTTCTTCACCGCCGCACTGGCCGTCGAAAAGTCTTCCTTGTTTAACGCCCAACTGGCAAATTCCAACTGAACTTGAGGATCCTTTGGATACTTTCCCGCCGCATCTCGAATCCACTTCTCTGACGCTTCCGGATCACCCGTTCGTTGAAACCAACTCGCGACAATCGCTTCGGGAGCACGGGATTGAGGGTACTTTCGTTTCATCGTCGCCAAGTACTCGACACATTTTTCCAAATCATTTTGCTTGAATTCCAATTCCGCTGAAACCATTAATACCTTGGGATGATCTGGCAACAATTCTCGTTGCCGCTCCAAGTGCCCACGCGCTTCATCAAACTTTTTCTGAGCCAAGGAAATGTCGATCATGCCATCCAAAAACTGGGCCGTATAGAACTTCTCGCCGTCTTGGCTCAGCCCAGCCTTGACAATGACCGACTGTAGCTTCTCAAAAAGCACACGGGCATCCGTTAGCCGACCACCATTAACCGCCAGCCTCGCAAAAGCCGAATATACGGCAGGGTTTTCCGGATGATTGATGGCCGCTCGCTCAAGCAAAATTAAACCGGTTTTCTGATCATTGTTGGAAAAGCTTAGCGCTGCCAACATGATATCCGAAGGTGGATAGCCGGGTCGCTTGGCGGCTTCCTCAACCATCTTGACCACGTCCGTCGGCTTTCCTTGTTGGAACGCCTCGACAATCGCTCGCATCGATTGCTCTTCCTCGGAACCCTTTTCAAAGTCTCCAGGAATCAAGTTATCCAATTCGCGAAAAAGCGCATCTGCAGCTTTCGCTTTCTGATTGGAACTCGGACTCGCAATCCCGCTTGATTTGGGCTTCTGACCGGCTGGCAAACGGGAACCATCAATCTCACTTGGCGACCGAAGATCACCCTGAGCAAGTAGTTCGGCATCAGAATTGATGATCACCATCGATCCAATCAGAAACCATCCAACCAGACAAAAGATACGTGACCCGAATTGAAGACTACTGATACTACTCATTGGTTGACCGTTTCCCGGCTGAAATCGATGGCATCCAAAATTCGTTTGGTCGCCGCCGATTTGTTCAATACATAAAAGTGAATCCCGGCGACGCCGTTCGCAATCAAGTCTTCCGTCTGCTCAATGCATTGAGCCACGCCTACTTCGAATTGAGCGGCTTCGGATTCGTCTTTCTCAAGTTCAGAAACAAACGCTTCCGGTAAACGAGCGCCACAAAGACTGGTGATTCGCTGAATCTGATTCAAGTTGGTTACCGGTAACAAACCAGCCACGATCGGCACATCGATACCATGTCGATCACACGACTCGCGAAAACGGTAGAAGTCGGCATTGTCATAAAACAATTGCGTGACAACCGCACTCGCCCCGGAATCAACTTTACGCTTCAAGTTCTCGAGATCCACTTCCATGTTTGGCGCTTCCTGATGCTTCTCAGGATACCCGGCAACCATAACGTCGAATTGATTGAATTCAGCACGAATCAAGTCGACCAATTCATTGGCGTATGACAATCCTCCAGCCGACGCCACAAATTCTGATTCCCCTTTGGGCGGATCACCACGCAACGCGACAATGTAGTCGACCGACTGCTCCAGAGATCGACGAAGATAATCTCGCAGGTCGTCAACCGTACTGCCCACCAACGTCAAGTGAGATGCGACTGAGATGTTGAAGGAACGCTTGACCTGATCAATGATCTCCAGCGTCTTCCCCTGCGTCGAACCTCCAGCACCATAAGTGCAAGTAATGAAGTCCGGCCGAAATTGCATCAGTTGTTCTACATGCGCGTAAAGATTCTTCTCCCCTTTGGCCGTCTTAGGCGGAAACAACTCAAATGAGAGTACGCGTTTTGATTCAAAAATGTTTTGCAGCGACATCGTGGTTCCTAATACGTTGAGTCCCTACGACATCATATTCGCAAGTCCCATTTTTTGACAGTGCGACCTATATATTCTCGCGGCGATCACACAAGTCAGACGGCTTTTTAATCCCGCTGGCTTCATCGCGCTCGTATCGCAGCAAGTTTTTGCTTCAATTCGACCACCTTCGCCTCGTTCGTTTTCGCCAGATTGGCAGTCTCTGATGGATCATCGGAAAGCCGATACAACTCATGCTTGACACCTGACTGCCGCTGACCACGGGTTTCGTTGATGATCAGTTTCCAGTCACCCGATCGAATGGCAAATTGACCGTTGGACGAATGATGAACAACCGGTTCACGTTCAAATGTTTTCCCAACCAATCCCGGGAATAAACTAACACTGTCCATCCCCGCCCCACTCGGCAACGGCTGCTGCAACACGTCAGCAAATGTTGCCAAAAAATCAGTCTGACATACGGGAACGTGACACTTGGAATTCGCTTTCACTTTTGCCGGCCAACGCACAAAGAATGGCACGCGATGACCGCCCTCGTAACGACTCCGTTTTCCATCGCGATAAATGCCCGCTGAGCGATGTTGAAACTTTTCGATCCTGCCTCGCCAAGTGTTTTCCGGCCCATTGTCGGAGGTCAGGATGACAATCGTCGAATCTGCAATCTGAAGCTCATCCAATGTGTCGAGGATTTGACCCACCCGGTAATCCGTTTCGACCATGAAGTCCCCATACGCGCCGCAGTCACTCTTGCCTTGAAACTCCTTCAACGGAACAACCGGTTTGTGGGGCGACGTCAAAGGCAGATACAGAAAAAAGGGCCGCTGATCCTGATGAGCCTTTCGCAGCCACTGGATCGATTTTTCAGTCAATACCTTGAGGACTTCCTGATCGATAAAGTCAGGTGCGACCTCCAGCCGCTTCGCATCGTTTTTGATTTCGTCGGGCACATCTAGATACGGCGGCGCAATGCGGTAGGAAGCTGAATCGTGTTTCACCATCCCGCGCTTCTTCTGAGTCCATTTCGTCGGAGCCTGCGTGACCCGATCTTGGTCCAGCCACGCCAATACCCCATAGTTCATTGAGGCTGGGATTCCAAAGAAGCGGTCAAATCCCTTCTCAATCGGACCGTCACGAAACGGTTTTGACCAATCGCGATCCTGGCCTTTACTGCCGACAAACTCCATCCCCAAATGCCATTTTCCAATCATCGCCGTTTGATATCCCTGATCTCTCAGGAACGATGCCAACGTCACCTCGCCGTCCGCAATTAAGCACTCCGCCTCTGCGCCCAGAACACCACGCTTGAGACGCGTTCTCCAACAATACCTTCCCGTTAACAAGGCGTATCGCGACGGAGTGCACACCGTGTCCGCCGAATGACCGTCTGTAAATGTCATGCCCTCACGCGCTAATCGATCGATGTTCGGCGTCTCAAATTTTGCATCCCGATTCAAAGCACTGACATCACCATATCCCTGATCGTCGGTATAGATCAAAACAATGTTCGGCTTCGCTTGATCGCTATCCCTTGCACCTGTCGCAACTTGAGGAGATTCCCAACCTGCAAAAACAACATCTGCACCAGCCAGCAACGAAAAAGCAAAAGCCATCCCAAAAACAATGGCAAACAGATGAAACCTCCCAGTCAGTTTCACTTGGTCCAAATACGTTTTCATTTTCAGTACATCCTTTGAAAGGAGGCAGCTCACGCATCAAACAAATACGACTTGCGATGCAGGGAAGCTACCGAGGATCGTCAACTGCTTCTGTCCGCCGTTCTCTTTGCAGTACGCACGGGCTTCGCCAATCACTTGGGCAATCTCTCGATCGCTCCGGTGACCAACCAAGTCAGCGAAAAAAGTATAGTCCCAATTCTCTTTCTGACTCGGGCGTTTATCCAAATGCGTCAAGTTGATTGAGTTACGTTTAAACACCGATAACACATTAACCAGAGCCCCCGGTGTATCGTCCGTCGAAAACATGATCGACGTTTTATCGTGCCCCGAAATCTCCGCCTGACTTTTCGAAAGGATCAAAAAGCGGGTCATCGATCCCTGTCGATCTTCAATTTTTTCAAATAGCGGCTGCAGCCCATAAATCTCTCCCGCCAAGGATGAACCGATTGCTGCCACTCCGCGGTCCGGCTGTGAGTCAAGCAAGTCTTTCACCGTCGCCACCGCACGCGAAGTACTGTCGACCAAGTGAATCTTGACATGGGGATACTGGGTGCTAATCCAATTGCGACATTGCTGAATGACCGAAGCGGTCGAATAAATTTCGCGAACTTGATCCGGTCGACAGGCAGCCAGCAAACAATAGTGAATCTGAAGTTTGACTTCACCATAAATCGTCAACTGCTGATGCAAGTCAATAAACGAGTCCAACGTTTCATTCACGCCGCCGATGGAGCTGTTTTCGATCGGCACCAGACCATAGTCGATCTGATCTTCGATGATCTGCGTGAAAATATTTCGTATCTCGGTCGAAGCATCAAACGTGACGCTGGATCCAAACTGACGAATCGCTGCCAAATGAGAAAACTCGCCTTCCGGCCCCAGAAAGCCAATCCGCAATGGTTTTTCCAAGGCAAAACTGCCGCTCATCAGCTCCCGATAAATCGCTTCAAGCGTCTGGTCGGGTAGGGGACCGGTATTCAGTGATTTGATCTTCTTCAAGACCGCCGCTTCCCGATGAGGCGCATAAATGGGTACATCCGACTTGCGTTTAAAGTGACCAACTTCAATCACCAATCGCGCTCGTTGATTGATCAAGTCAACCAGTTCCCGGTCCGCCACTTCAATCGCTCTTTGTCGTTCAGCACGACTTGGATGCTCAAACGCCGGGCGCTGTAGATCAAAGGTTTGATGTGCCTGAAACACTGGATACGATCCAAGCACAAACATGCTTTTACAGTGAGCCCTCGCTTCTCCCAAAATCTCTGACGTCGGCCCATCATCAACGTGCCCCAGCATGTCGACAAAAAATGTATATTCCGAATCGATCTGCTGACTCGGTCGCTTCTCAATATGACTCAAGTTGATCCCATGACGCTGAAACACACTCAGAATGTCAACCAGCGAACCGGGACGATCGTCACAGGTAAACATCAGTGACGTTTTGTCGTTGCCCGTCGGATCAGCCGGTTCCTGCGAAAGGATCAGAAACCGAGTGACGTTATTTGGGTTGTCTTCGATGTTCTGTTGAATCGTCTTCAGTTCATAAAGCTGACCGGCTTTGCTCGATCCGATGGCGGCCACACCGTCGCCAGCCGCCAGATTGGCAAACCTTGCCGCCGCCGCTGTGCTTTGCGATTCGATTCGGCGCGCATCGGGGTAATGCTTGACCAACCAGTTGTAACACTGAGCGAGTGCTTCGCCCTTGGAATGAATCTCTTCGACGTCCTCGGGTTTGCAATTACCAAGAAGATTAAACGAAATCGAAGACTGAATTTCGCCGCGCACAGTCACTCGACCATAGTTTTCTGCGAACGAGTCCAACGTCTCAATGATCGCTCCACCGGTGCTGTTTTCGATCGGCACCAAACCATATTGAACATGACCGCGAGCGACCTCTTCAAAGACACCCGACAGCGCCCGCAAGTTTTCGTAATCTACAGCGTCTCCAAAGTACTCCTCAGCAGCCTGATGACTGAAGGTTCCTTCAGGACCCAGATAGCCAACTCGTATGCGACGCGCTAGCGTGTAAGAAGCATTGAGAATCTCGCGATAAATGCCATTCAAAGCCGTGTCAGGAATGGGGCCCGCTTGTTGAATTCCGTGATGTCGCCAATCCGTTTCAACATGAGAGACAGCGTCGTTCTCCAAATGATCCGCACGATAACTTTCAATTTCAAGCGAAGCTCGACGATTGATTTGTTCGACCAATCGGCGATCCACATCGTCAATGGAAACACGTAACGCGTCTAAAGTGGACTCTGGCATTTCCAATTACTCTCGATGAATCAGGACGTAGCCTGTTGCTGCAGATAAAAAAGAATGGCAAGGCGGTTTGAATGAAACGCAAGTTTATCAAGCGTCTTCTCATCCGGAACCAGCCAACATAGTTCAGCCACTTCACCAGCTTGAGCCGACATCGAATCAAACGAGTCGACGCGACACTCGAAAAAAGTATCCAACACCTCAACGGTAACACCACGATAAGGATACTGGTTCGGATAGGAGCACAAATACGACATTTCTGCGACCTGCAACGAAGCTTCTTCGAAGACTTCACGCCGTAACGACTCCTCAAGCGTTTCGCCAGGATCTGCAAAGCCGCCGGGCAGCCCGTACTTGCCTCTGCCAGGATCCTTGCCCCGTACCAGAAACAAGATCTTGTCCTCGTGCGTCACGATCCCACCAACCGCCGCAGTGGGGCTGAAGTAAAACACAAACTCACAACTAGAACAGCGAAATGGATTGCTCGATACGAATGTTGTGCTGCGCTGACCACATTGCGGACAAAACTCAAACGCTTCCTCAATTCGCTTCATTTCTCGTCCTTCGAACGAAGAAATTCCGCAGACGTGATCAACATTCTGGGAAGGCTTTGACCCGATCGTGTCAGCACTGGTGATGCTGACAATACCGTCCGTTTCGCTTGCTTCGTCCACGCCTGATCACCCGTCGCCTTACCAAGGTAATAAAGGTTCGCGGCAGAAATACTGTTGCCCGAAGGCATCGCACCATCATTCATCTGCTTGCTGCGGGCAATCAAGACTTCGTGATCGGACGATGTGTAAAAGTATCCTCCGTTGGTTTCATCCAAAAACAATTCGTCTTGTTTCCGTTGCAGCTTTTGGGCAGCATCAAGCCAGCGCTGCTCGCCAGTCGCGCGATGAATGGCGATGATCCCATCGATCAAGCATGAATAGTCGATCAAATAACCGTTCAGTTTGGCTTCGCCATCAGTGTACGTTCGCTGCACACGCCCTTCGGCAGTGACCAGATGCTTAAGCGAAAAATCCGCTGCCTTTGCTGCCGTTTCAATGTACTCGGGACGTTTGAGAATTCGCCCAGCGTCCGCAAAACCGCGAATCATCAAACCATTCCATGCCGTCAAAATCTTGTGATCCAATAACGGCCGAGTTCGTTGGCTGCGAATTTGAAACAGCTTCTTGCGAATCGGTTTTAGTTTGGCAACCAATTCGTTTTCTGTCAGTTCAAGTTCTTTGGCAGATTTGGCAAGCGACTGTTTCAGCTGCGGAGCATAAAATTCCTTTTCAAAATTTGGTGGCTCATTGATTCGATAAATTTTTGAAAACAGGTTGTACTCTTCCTTTTCCAATGCCGCCTGAATCTCAGATTTTTTCCAACGATAAAACTTGCCCTCTTCGCCTTCCGACTCGGCGTCCAGCGAACTGTAGAATCCACCTTCGTCAGAAGTCAGCTCGGATTGTACAAACTCCAGAATTCCTTCGGTGACTCGTTTGAAATCATCACGTTTTGTGATCGCATAGGCTTCGGCATAAACCGTCGCCAGCTGACCATTGTCGTAAAGCATCTTTTCGAAATGCGGGATCGCCCAATACCGGTCAACACTGTAGCGATGAAAACCGCCGCCAACATGATCATAGATCCCACCCAGCATCATTCGCTCACAAGTCTGTTCCAGCATCATGCGAACTTCACGACGATCGTCTGGTTCATTTGGATTGGACTGGGCAATCGGATGGTTGTATCTGTCAGCGAGAAAGAAAAGGTTGGAGGGTTCGGGGAATTTTGGGATGTTGGGCCGGCCAGGACTGAATCGAAAACCGCCATACACCGGGTCATAGCTCTGTGATAAGTAATCGACAGCGTCTTCCGCCCAGGATTTTTGAATCGGCAGACCCTTGGCAGGTGTGCGGCCAGCGAGCATCTTCTGAGTGGCCTCCGTCAGCTTGGTGGCATCTTTTTCGATGAGATCCCGATTGAGCCGATAGTGTTCTTCTACTTTTTGTACGATCGTCAGAAATCCCATCGTCGCGCCTCGATCGCCATCGCGAGCCGGCCAATAAGTGCCGCCAAAAAATGGCCGCGCATCCGGTGTTAAAAACATCGATAACGGCCATCCGCCACGCCCTTGTACTTGCAACAACGCATTCATGTAAATCTCATCCACATCTGGACGCTCCTCACGATCGACTTTGATGCAAATGAAATGCTGGTTCAGAAACTTCGCGATTTCGTCATCGAGAAACGATTCTCGTTCCATGACATGGCACCAATGGCAACTGGAGTAGCCAATTGAAAGAAAGATCGGCTTGTTTTCTTGTTTGGCCTTTGCCAACGTCGCTTCATTCCAGCCATGCCAATTCACCGGGTTGTGCGCGTGCATCAACAGATAGGGTGAAGATTCCTTGGCCAACTCGTTCGTTGGCTTGGGCGTTTTCTGATCCGGTTCCTCCTGACACCAAGCCGTTAAATCTGCACCAAAAAAGATCGCGCAAATCAGGGCGATGTTGAACAGTGCGCGACGACAGAAATTCATAATCAGTACTCAAAAAATGGGCATTGGGTATTCCACAGTCTCAGCTTAACGTTGCTACGGCAAACCCGCCAGACTTTGAGATCGAACCAATGGATCGATGCTGGACGAGGCCGCGCTGGCGTGGATGCCTGGTGACCTCGTCAGAGAAAACCAAGCTCATTTTGACTCGAGTTTGATGGCCAACTCACATTCCCGTGCCAATTTGATATCGCCGGACTCCATCAACGTCTTACAGAGCATCTGAAAACTTGGTTGATACTCGACCTCAGTGATTTTGTCGCCGATCTTCAGTTTGACTCGATTGTTTGGTTTGATTAAACGACTGTCGAGAAACACTGAAAACTCAGAACAACCAATGGTCGAAATCTTGATTGTGTTGTTAACGATCTCTGCATCGATTTCCATCCCTGCACTTGGATTGTCGACGCCCAACCAAAAAAAGCGTTTAACCACGCTGTCAGTCATCTCCCACGTCAGATGTTTGGGAGACGCCAAGCGTGAGTGTGGGTACAACTTGCTGATCATGTTTCGATCAGGCAAACCGGTATGTCCATTGTCGGGATGAAAGATGAACTCGACGGGGTACTCGCGAGGATTTTTCCGTTGCAGGTCTTTAATCAACTTGGCAAATTTCTGACAACGTTCGGCTCTCCCAAAGTTGGTGTCTTTGCCGCCAACCATAAACGAAAAACGAGTCGAACGCAGCGTCTTGGCCGACGTCTGCCCATCCGTTGGTGCCGCGGCACTGGCATGTATGGCCGCGAACCGATGCGGAATTTTTGGACCAATAGAAAACGCACCGTAGCCTCCGTGGGAGTAACCGATCAAAAAGACTTTGGCCGAGTCGACGTCCCCCAAAACAATCTGCTGTTTAATCAGATTCTCAATCAACGGATAAACGTAGTCGTCGTAAAACCCGTTCCAAGTATCATTGGGTGCCCGTAACGCCAAGTATTTATAGCCCGCGAGTTGTTTTTGGTCTTTGTAGTAGACCTGCATATGCTTCCATTGGCTGTCGTTGGTCGCTTTGGGAACACCACCACCACCGTGCATTGCAATCACCAGCGGCCAGCCGTTCTTCGGCTTTTTGCCGACCGTCTTTACGGTGTAGGGGCTGACATGTTTCTCGAATGTCACACGCTTTGCGTCAAAATCTGCCTTCAATGTCTTCGCGACGTGGTCTTTGTAGACGCGATTCACATTCCAACGCAAACCGCCTGATTTCTTGACCATCAACTGATTGACCGCAGACTCGTTGTCAACTTTTCCCTGCTTGAAATACTGCTCGGCCGCAGCGACAACCAATTTTCGTTCTTGGTCCGTCAGCTGGGGCTTCTTTTGCTTTTCCTGACAAATGCCCTCGGCGACGTTCGCGATCCCGAACGTGAACACGATATAGAGACAAGTCAGTTGGAGAGTTCTTGCGGTCACGTTTTGCTCGACTTTAAAACAATGAGTCAACGCACCTAGCATAATTGCCACCGCGGCAAAGGAATAGCTCGCTAGACAAACTGCAACAAGGGTACAGGACACAAAGCAAACTCGCGATGTAGAGATTATGCCCAACGGATTGATCCAGCTACAATGCGTGAAATCGAGCCCGCCGTCACAGGCCAATTTCACTAACAAGACTCCCTGAATCCACTTGTTCACATGTTTGTTTTACCTGTTCAATCATTTTTGAAGTGTCCGTTAACTTCAAGTTTGCTGCTCTTGGTGCTCGTCTTCGGCGTTTCGAAAAACGAGTGCTCCGCTCAGGAAAGATTGCGCGTCGATGATCAAACGTTCAAAGTGCTCCCGGCCGCATGGAAGTTAATGAACAACGTTGACAGTGACGCAAGTCTTCGCGGCTTGCATGTTTTAGACAAGACAACGGTCTGGGCCAGCGGTTCCAAAGGCACCATCATCAACACGACAGATGGCGGCGACAATTGGACCGTTCGAACCGTTGACGGTGCTGAAGATCTGGACTTTCGAGACATTCATGCCATCGATGACGGGACGGTCGTGGCAATGACATCGGGCACGCCAGCAAGAATCTATCGATCCACCAATGGAGGAATCAGTTGGAAACTTTGCTATGAGAACAAAGACGAACGTGTCTTTCTCGACGCACTCTCTTTTTGGGACGACCAAAATGGTATCGTTATGGGAGACCCAATTGGCGAAGCGGTTTTTCTGCTTCGTACGACTGACGGCGGAAGGACTTGGTCGCAGTTCAAGACGGCACCGCAAGCCAACAAAGGCGAAGCTGGTTTTGCCGCAAGCGGAACCAATGCCATCGCACTTGGCACGCAAAAGTATCTCATCGCGCTCGGTGGAGCCGAAAAAGGTGACAGCCACAAATCGAGTCGAGTCGTCATGACGCTGGATCGGGGCGGTCGCTGGTTTGCCGCGACCGTACCGATGCATCGCACAGAATCAGCTGGCATCTTTAGTCTCTGTTTCGTTGACGAAAAATATGGCGTTGCGGTCGGTGGCGACTATCAGCAACCCGATGCGACCGATGGCAACTATGCCATCACTTCCGATGGTGGTCGCACCTGGACCTCACCCAAAACGAAACAATCACCTTCGGGCTATCGAAGTGGCGTGGCCGTTTCCAGAAAAGGACGCGAAATTCGATTAGTGGCGGTTGGCCCCAATGGCACCGACGTCTCACTCGATTTGGGAAAGAAATGGCGAAAGATCTCGAATGAAGGGTTTCACGCCGTGGACTTTACGAGTGATGGCACGATCGGCTGGGCAACGGGCGCTGACGGCAGGATCGGACGCTGGACGAATCGGTTCGATGCCAAACAGAAATAGTTTTTTTACAACGTGATTCCGAGAATGTGTAATAATCTCGGTTCGCTCACCGGGGGATGAGCCTGTCCCATTCGCAACCCCAGCATAGTGATTCGACCCATGAAACGATTTTTGCCGTACTGCTCCCTTTTAATTTTCCTGCTAACGGTTTCGCAACTCCAGGCGGACGACTGGATGCATTGGAGGGGCCCGAACGCAGACGGCACCGCCAATGCAAAACCGCCAGTCAAATGGGACTTGAAAACCAACATCACCTGGAAGGTTCCCATCGAAGGAAAAGGCTCCGGGTCCCCCATCATTCTCGGCGACAAAGTGTTTGTCGTGACCGCTGTTCCAACAAAACAAAATGACGAATCCGCCGCGCCACAGTCAAGTCCACCGCAGCGAAGTCGACGGGGTGGTCGCGGCGGTGGGCGTGGTGTTCAACCGGTCGAAATGAATTTCAAACTGATCTGTTTCAATCTGAAAACCGGAGAACGAGAGTGGGAAAAAGTTGCGGCCACTAAAACGCCAAAAAACGGCGCTCATCCCGACAACAACTTTGCGTCTGCTTCACCGTGTACGGATGGCAAACAGATTTATGCGCATTTTGGTTCTCAAGGCCTGTACTGTTTTTCACTCGATGGCGAATTGAAATGGAGCCGCGATGATTTTGAGCCAATGACGACCCGTGGCTCATTCGGTGAAGGCAGTTCACCTACACTCGCTGATGACAAAATCATCGTCCCTTACGATCACGAAGGGGATTCGTTTTTGTACGCTTTCAACAAAGCCACTGGTGAAACGGTTTGGAAGATTTCACGTGAAGAACCCACCAACTGGGCAACTCCGCTGATCGTTGAACACGCAGGCAAAAAACAAATCGTCATGAATGGGCAAACTAATGCCCGAAGTTACGATCTTGAGACGGGCGAAGAACTCTGGCGTTCGTCAGGTCAGACTCAGCGGCCGTGTGCAACGCCTGTTCAGTTTGAAGATACCGTCATTGTGACCAGCGGATACCGCGGATCGTACATGGGCGCGTTCAAACTTGGAGGCAGTGGCCGACTTGATGGAACTGAAAGTGTTGTCTGGGAATTGAATCGAGACACACCAGATGTCGCCTCCCCAGTCCTCTCAGAAAACCGACTCTACTTTTATAAAGCCAAAGACGGAATCCTTTCGTGTTACAACGCGAAGACCGGAAAACCGTTCTACACCGCCACCCGAGTACCCGGTTTGCAACGCATTTATGCGTCGCCAATTGTTGCCAATGGGTACGTCTATCTCACCGATCGCAACGGCAAAACCGTTGTCATCAAGGATGCCGAAACCTTTGACGTTGTCGCCTCAAACTCAGTTGGCGAAACGGTCGACGCAACACCCGCTCCCGTTGACAACAAACTGCTGATCCGAGGTGAGAAGCATCTATTCTGTATCGCAGCCAAGGAATAACCAAGATGACCATCTGGAACCATCAGACGTTGGTGTTGTTCGCCTTCTGTGTTCTGGTGTCGGCAACCACAGTGGTTGCTCAGACGTCAGAAGACGATCAACAACCAGTTGCGGGCGTTAAGTTCATACCGACGCTTTTGATGATTGATGCCAACGAAGGTATCGATATCGCTGACGTGAACAATGATGGTTCGCTTGATATCGTCGCTGGTCGCAATTGGTACGCGGCACCAGAATTCAAACCCCGACCGCTGCGTAACATTGATGATTGGAATGGATACGTTGAATCCAATGGGGATCAAACCTACGACGTCGATGGAGATGGTTGGGTCGATGTCGTCGCTGGTTCCTTTCGACCAAGCGAAATCTACTGGTATCGAAACCCCGGTTCCGAAGGACTAAAGCTGGGCCAACTTTGGAAACCCAATTTGCTGGTGGATACGAAGTTCTCCCAAAATGAAATGTGTTTCCTGAGAGACATTGACGGTGATGGCAAGCCGGAGTGGATTTTCAACAGTTGGAACAAGCAAAATCCAGTCATCGTTTGGAGTTTTGCCAAAGAACCTGCGAGCCCATCTGACAGTAAGCCGAAAACGAACCAGAAAGCGAACCAGAAGACAAACCAGAAAAAGCAACCCAAGAAGAATCAGGGAACACCAAAATCGTCATCCCGGTATGTCCTCAAACAACATGTCATCGGTACTGAAACCCATGGTCACGGCATGGGTTTTGGAGACATCAACAATGATGGCCATGAAGACGTTCTGGTTTCGACAGGTTGGTACGAACGGCCGGCTAAAAATCCATTGACCAGTGGCCCCTGGAAATTTCATGCCGATTGGTCATTGCCTCATGCAAGCTGTCCGATGATCGTCCGAGATCTGAATGCCGACGGAAAAAACGACCTCGTCTGGGGACATGGTCACGGATACGGTTTGCACTGGTGGGAGTTGGATGGAACCGATGAGGAAGGGAAACTGCAATTCAAACCGCACTTGATCGATGACCGCTACTCACAGGCTCATACGATCCATTTTGCTGATCTGGACGGCGACAAACAGGATGAATTGATCACCGGAAAACGGGTTCGCGGTCACAACGGGAAAGACCCTGGCGGAAAAGAATTCGCATGCATGTATTACTATCGCTGGAATCCGGAAAAACTCGAGTTTCAACGATTCACCATCGATGAGGGACACATTGGAACCGGTTTGCAGATCCGCTCTGCTGATATCGATGGTGATGGAGACATCGATCTGGCGGTGGCAGGAAAAGAAGGCACCTGGTTACTGGAAAACCAATCAAAAACGAAACAGTAATTTTACGAACCGGGAAGCTGCGAGATAGTTTTGGATCGGCCTTTTGCCAACTCCGACGTTTTGTCGCTCATAGCCCGCAACGTTGAACGATTCGCGTCTCGCTTGAACAAGATGTCTGCCTCGAACGAACCATCCTCTAACGAACCTTCTCAAGAATCAAGCTTGCAACCGTTGGCCTATCACGCATACCAACAACTTGCCGATTCCTATGCTGCGCGAATCGATACCAAGCCGCACAATGCCTACTACGAACGGCCTGCGATGTTGGATCTGTTGCCCGATGTTGACGGCAAACGCGTTCTGGATGCCGGCTGTGGTCCTGGCGCATATTCGGCAGCCTTGGTCAAACGTGGGGCAGTCGTCGATGGCATCGATGTGAGCGATCGCATGTTGGAGTTGGCGAACGAGCGGTTGGGCAACATGATTGACCGCCAACAAGTCCGTCTCCATCGAGTTGACATGACTCAGCCGTTGACGATTTTTGAAAACGCGACCTTCGAAGTCGTCAATGCGCCGCTCTGTCTCGACTATATCGAAGATTGGACGTCATTGTTCCGCGAGTTTTGTCGTGTCCTCAAACCGGGAGGACACTTTCAATTCTCCTGTGGACACCCAGCGTTTGATGCTGACTACTTCAATACAAGAAACTATTTCAGTGTCGAGCAAGTGGAATGTAACTGGACCGGATTTGATATCCCAATCCGTATGCCCAGCTTTCGGCGTTCGCTCACCGAAGCCATCAATCCTGTGATTGAGGCGGGGTTTTTACTGAAGAAAGTTATCGAACCAACTCCGACCGAAGACTTTCGTCAGGCAGACCCTCGACGGTTTAAGATCCTGATGCATCGTCCCTGCTTCATCTGCGTTTCGGCAACCAAAGCGTGACCCGCGCGAGCGCATTTCGCAGTTCGAAACGAGTCACCAGACGACTGGCTCGTCCGCCGGCAGTGATGGCTGTAACGACCTTGGCAAGCTCATCACAATTCAACACTCAATGACGTTGACGGCAAGTCCACCGCGAGCCGTCTCTTTGTATTTCGATTGCATGTCTTTGCCGGTCTCGCGCATCGTTTTGATGACTTTGTCCAACGACACAAAATGATTGCCGTCGCCGCGCAGGGCCAGTCGCGCGGCGTTGATCGCTTTGACGGCTGCCATCGCATTTCGTTCAATGCAGGGAACCTGGACCAAGCCACCGATCGGATCGCAAGTTAGCCCGAGGTTGTGCTCCATGCCGATTTCAGCAGCGTTTTCGACTTGTGCCGGCGTTCCACCCAGGACCTCGGCAAGCCCGGCAGCGGCCATTGAACATGCCGAGCCGACCTCTCCCTGACAACCAACCTCGGCACCGGAAATCGATGCGTTCATTTTGAACAGCGTTCCAACCGCGGCGGCAGTCAACAGGAATCGAATGACACCATCTTCCGTTCCATGACAAAACCGGTGGTAGTAGTGCAACACCGATGGAATGATGCCCGCTGCACCGTTCGTTGGTGCCGTGACTACCCGTCCACCCGCCGCATTTTCTTCATTGACCGCCAGCGCCCACAAATTGACCCAGTCCATACGGCTGCGAGGAACGTTTTCATCATTCTGTTCAGCCAACAATCTTCGATACATGTGAGCGGCACGGCGTTTGACCTTTAACCCGCCTGGCAGGATGCCTTCTTGTCCACAACCGCGCTCAACGCATGCTTGCATGACTTGCCACAATCCTAAAATCGAATCTCGCACATCGAGTTCGGATCGCCATGCCGTTTCGTTTTTTAGCATCAGTGTGCTGATCGACAACCCATGCTGATCGCAGAGTTGCAACAATTCGGCACCCGTTGAAAAGGGATATTCAACGGGCGTATCGTCCGGCACAATTCGATCGACACCTGAGGCCGATTCGTCGACAACAAATCCACCCCCCACCGAATAGTAGGTGTTGGATAACAGCAGTTGTTCTTGAGCATCCTTGGCCGTCAGCCTCAAACCGTTGCTGTGAAAATCGAGCACCACGCCAGAGAATTCAAGGTGCTGTTTTAAGTCAAATGGAATCTTGTGTTGGCCTAGCAGTTCGATCGAGCCTTGGTTGCTGATTGCGTCGACCAAACCAGCAAGTTCGTCCGGGTCAACACACTCGGGTGAATGACCCATCAACCCGCCCAACACTGCCTTGTCGCTGCCATGCCCTTTTCCAGTCGCACCCAGCGAACCATACAGCTGGACCAATACTGAGTCGGTTTGACTCAGCAGATTTTGGGATGCCAGTTGATCGACGAACATCCGCGCAGCTCGCATCGGTCCGACCGTATGTGAGCTCGATGGGCCAATACCGATTGAGAACAATTCGAAGGTGCTGATCGCCATAATGACGCCGCGGTTCCAGTGGACTATCGTGAAGGAAACTCATGCCGCGTCAACGATCGCAGGCCGAAACTACATTTTGACGATGATATCGTTTAAAGGGAAACGAACTTTCTTGGAATGCTGAGCTTTGTCATCCTCAGAACGATAGCCAATCGGTAGCAAAACGACGGACTTGAGATTTTTATCTGCAAGCCCCAACAGTCGATCGTACTCCTCAGCCACAAAACCTTCCATCGGGCACGAGTCAATTCCCAGCTCAGCCGCTGCCGAAAGCATCATGCCCAATGCGATGTAGGCTTGCTTGGAGTTCCAACGACGTTTGTCATCGTCGGACATCCCTGAAACCGTACCGACCATCATATTTCGATATCCGTCGACCGCACCAGATGGAAGCTCGCGAACCGACTCAATTCGCGCGGCGTAGTCGTTCACATAATCGACATCGATGTCGGTTCGAGCAGCGATCACAATCACATGTGAAGCTTCAGCGACCTGATTCTGATCGTAAGAAAAAGGTACCAATTGGTCCTGAAGTTCCTGGTTTTGAATGACAACGAATTTAAATGGTTGCAGACCGTAGGAAGTCGGTGCCAAATTCCCAGCTTCGAGAATTTGGTTAACTTGTTCATCAGGTACAACGCGAGCAGGATCAAAAGCTTTCGTGGCGTAGCGCCATCGCAATGATTCGTTTAGTGACATTGGATAGATAGTGGTGGCTGAAATAAGGTGACATCAGAACATGCGGACTTCTGCCGAAATTGCCAATGAACGTTACCCAAAAAGGAAACGCATTGTCGGCTCAAAAGAACGCGGACGTTAGCTTACCATCGATCATTAAAAGTTGTACCGGGCGACGATGGTCACATTTGGATAGCACGTTTTGACAAAAGTCAAATCAACTGGCCGCAGGTTGAGGCTTCATCATCGGCTCGCGGCCCAACGATCGGTGTGCAACCGTTGCTTGACCAGCATGAATCCCTTCGTGAAACGACGTGAACAACAATAGCGCGCCCATGTTGGGGGCTTCGGCAAACATTCCTTCACTCGGCGGCGGCCCCAGAAAGACAGACTCGTCCGTCTCTTCAACAATCTTCATCAAGTTTTCCCGACGTTCATGAAAATACGCCAACACCTCGTCGACTGGCGGGTATTTGGAGGGATCCGAATAAACTTCCGAGCCAAACCAGAACAACTCATTCCATCCCTCAGGAACTTCGGGTTCCTGACCTTGAATCCGCGCAGCGAACATGTTGTCGGCGAGTGCCAAGTGGCCGATCACCCACAAAGGGTGGTTCGCTTTGGGACAAGCTTGAGCCAACCATTCATCGGTCGAGTTCAACGTCTCAACGATCCCGTTGAGCATCTGTCGTGAAAAGGTCAATGAGTAAACGATATTCGACTTGATTGCCATAATTTTGATGCCCGAGGAAAATGAATGTCTTTGATTAACAGTTGTCGACGACACGGAACGGGAGGTCTTACAGGTTTTTGAACGTTTTTTCGAGTCGGAGTACATCAAGTACACGCTGGAAAAAACGATCGCACGGCAGTCAACTTAATGCTGGCAATTCCCCAGAAGCATGGAAGCGGCGACCAGCACAAGTTTCTGACGACGCGTCGTTACCCGGTTATAATGAACGCCACAAAAAACACGAAACCCTTGAGGTCCATACATGCGTTTTTCGAGCACATTGACTTTTTGCATCGTCGCTTTGTTGTTGGCGTCATCTGCTGTACGTGCAGAAGAGCCCAAGCCAACTGCCAAGCCAAATATCCTGTTCATCTTCACTGATGATCATGCGTACCAGTCGATCAGTGCCTACGGATCGAAGATCAACAAAACTCCCAATATCGATCGGATCGCCAAAGAAGGGCTTCGATTCGATCGTTGCTACGTGACCAACAGTATTTGCGGTCCGATGCGGGCCGTGATTCAAACCGGCAAGTACTCGCACATTAATGGATTTTGTTGCAATGGAAACAAGTTTGATGGAACGCAAACAACGTTTCCCAAGCTGCTGCAAAAAGCAGGTTATCAAACGGCGGTCGTCGGTAAATGGCACTTGGGCACGCACATGGCGCCGCAAGGTTATGACTACTCTGAAGTGTTGATCGGCCAAGGTCCGTACTACAACCCTCCAATGTTGAAGAATGGCGAGCGCACCAAACATGTCGGCTACACGACCGACATCATCACCGATCTTGCCCTCGATTGGCTGAAAGAAAAGCGTGACCCGGAAAAGCCATTCATGTTGATGTACCAACACAAGGCACCGCACCGAAACTGGCAGCCCGGCCCCAAGCATTTGACGCTGTACGATGACGTCGAAATTCCAGAACCGGAAACGCTCTTCGATAGCTACGAAAATCGTGCTTCGCCAGCAAGCACCCAAGATATGACGATCGAGAAAACGATGACTCGTTTCGATCTGAAACTCGATCCGCCGCGAAATCTGACTCCGGAACAACTGGAAGCCTGGAACGCAGCTTATGAGCCCAAAAACAAAAAGTTTAAAGAAGCGAATCTCAAAGGCAAAGAGCTCGTCCGTTGGAAGTATCAACGTTACATCAAAGACTATCTCCGATGTATCAAAAGCGTCGACGAGAATATCGGTCGAGTGCTCGACTATCTGGACCAAACCGGATTGAATAAAAACACGATCGTCATTTACTGCTCCGATCAAGGCTTCTATCTGGGAGAGCACGGTTGGTTCGACAAACGTTGGATGTACGAAGAGACGTTACGAACACCTTTTTTGATTCGTTGGCCAGGCATGGTCAAACCGGGGACCGTCAACAGTCAAGACATCGTCTCTCCGCTCGACTTTGCACAGACGTTTTGCGAGATCGCTGGAGCTGAACAACCCGAAGGTGCCCAAGGCGCAAGTTTGATGCCGATCATTCAGGGAAAAACGCCCGACGATTGGCGCAAAGTATTTTATTATCACTACTACGAGTATCCGGGAGCCCACGCGGTGCGACGCCACTACGGTGTGACCGACGGACAGTACAAGCTGATTCGCTACTACGAACCCGACGTGGACGAGTGGGAAATGTTTGATTTGGCGTCAGATCCGAATGAGATGAAAAGCATCTATGGAAAAGACAGCGCCGCCGATCAACAGTCTCGACTGCTGGCCGAAATGAATCGGCTGAGAAAAGATCTGCAGGTTCCCGATGAAGATCCACCTGCTTCGATTCGCAAAAAACGCAAGTAAAACTGATCGACCGTGTCGGCACAAACCAGCCACGAACACGGTCGGTTCTGTTGAACCGAAGGACAACCGAATCGTTGGATCGCGTTCAACTGCCCTCACCGGTGCGGCGGTCTTGTATTTGGTTGTGGCTTTGTCGCCAACGCGTTACCACGGCGTAGTGGTTTGCGGATATAAATGGATACCGTTTTGTCCGTGAAATCCACCATCCCAACTTTACGTGTCCAATCTCCAACGCTCGCTGGTTTGGTTTCGTCGCGACCTTCGTGTCTGCGACAACTCAGCATTGGCTCATGCCTGTCAACTTGAACACGACATTGTCGGTCTGTTCGTCATCACTGCTCAACAGTGGCAAGAGCACGACGATTCAGATCACAAGATCTCGTTCACGTTGGGGTGTTTGCGTGAACTGTCTGATCAGCTGTCGGAACTCAACATTCCGTTGGTGATTGAATTTTGCGATCGATTTGAAGACGTTCCCGATTTGTTGACCCAATGGTGCCGCCAACACCAGATTAGCTCTGTCTTCGTGAATCGTGAGTACGAAGTCAATGAGCTTAACCGAGATCGTGACGTCCGATCGGCACTTGGAGAGATCGATGTAGACCTTAGGAGTTTTCACGATCGGGTGATCGTTCCGCCACGTGATATAGAGACCAAGCAGGGAAACTTCTATTCCGTCTTTACTCCGTATCGGAAAAACTGGGATGCTCGCGTTGAGGCAGCCCGAACCAAATCTGACAATTCAAAAGATCACAACTACGTGCAGGTACACGACCAGCCTGCCAAACGAACCAAGCGTCCGAAGGTAGCCTGCTCGAATGTACCCGACTCAGTTAAAGGGTTTGAAACAACATCATGTTGGCAGGATCAGTTTCCCGCGGGCGAAACGGCTGCCCAAGAGAAGTTGACGCGATTCTCTCATCGCATCGCGGAATACAAAAACCAACGTGACCTGCCGTCGGTCAATGGAACCAGTGGTTTGTCTCCCTATCTTGCCGCCGGTGCGATTTCTCCGCGACAGTGTTTGCAACTGGCACATCGAGTCACTCAGGAGGTAGGGCCTAACGAAGGGACCACGATCTGGGTTTCCGAACTTGCCTGGCGCGATTTTTACGTTCATGTGTTGACGGGTTTTCCGCGAGTCTCCAAGCACTTGCCGTTTCGAATGGCAACGAATCAGCTGGACTGGCGAGCTGATGACGATGATTTCAATGCTTGGTGCAACGGGATGACCGGTTTTCCCATTGTTGATGCGGGCATGCGACAACTAAATCAAACCGGTTGGATGCACAATCGATTGCGGATGATCGTGGCCATGTTCCTCACCAAGAACCTGTTGATCGATTGGAGGCTCGGTGAGCGGTATTTTATGAAGAAACTCATTGATGGAGATTTAGCAGCGAACAACGGTGGCTGGCAGTGGTCCGCTTCGACCGGAACTGACGCAGTCCCTTACTTTCGAATCTTTAGTCCGTTTAGTCAAAGTAAGCGATTCGACTCCGAGGGGACGTTCATCAAAAAAATGTGTCCCGAGTTGTCGGAGGTCCCCGCGCCCGCGTTGCACGATCAGAAAAAACTGGCCAAGGAAATCGAAAAACGCGAGATCGACTATCCCGCGTTTATCGTTGACTACAAGTTCAGTCGAGAGCGAGCTTTGGCTGCATTTAAATCGATTTAGCCAAATCGCAGCGACGTCAGGCATTGCCCAAGCGTCTGTAATTCTGTCAATCGCGATGATGCGACTCAACGGCGTTCACTCTTTGGCTTCACCTTCCAACTCGCCGCTGGAATCCGGATCACCCGATTCCAGCTTGTCGTCCATGGTTTCCTTGGTTGGAGTTGCCGCTTTATCTTCCGCGACGTTTTGACTTTCGAACCAGTCAGATTCGTCTTCTTCGATCGTGTGGATCAACGTTTTGACAAAGATCAACAGATTCTGTTTCTCATCATCTTTCGATGCCGTCATCGAGCCGGCCAAGACGACCTGATTTTTGGGACATCGTAATGTGGTGCTGAATCGGGCGATACTTTGTTCGGCAACATCGAGTTTCAGTTCCGGAATGTTCGCGTTTCCGCCCGCGGCGATCGTCGTTGTTGACGCTTTGGCATGCGTGGCCATCGAGTTGAGCTGCGCGTGAAGGTCAAGAATGACATAGTTACCTCCTCGGGTTGCCAACGGCGTCGTTTGAAAAATTGGCCCTTCATAGAGTGCTGCCTGAATCGGCTTGAAACCAATCACTTCGATTCCACGATCGGTGAGTTCACCCTCTTCGTCATACGATTTCGTTCGATTGGTAATCATTTCCCCATCGATGGTTTTGGCGACCTTACGTCCCGAAAAAGTATGCAGCGTTTGATTGTTGTGACCAGTCAACGTCGCTGAAAAGACAATCCGGCTATCGTTATGAGCTTCCTTGAGATACGTTTCGAAATCATCTTTGGTGACAATACCGGCGCCCAATTGTTCCTGTGACTCTTGATCGACCAGCTCGTTCGCATCAAGGATGTTACCTTCGATCCAGAACGTTTGCACTGAGATGGTTCGTCGTTTGCCCCAGTGCTCACGGAACAGATTCAACAAGCTGTTGATCTGCGCGTGCATGTCATCGGTCGCTGTGATCAGCAATGTGTTACCAAGCATCTCAAGTTTTGCATCGGCGTCTCCATCACCCCACTTGGTTGGTGCGACGGTCTTTTTGATCGCTTGAGTCAAACGCGGAATGGTGACCTGAGCGTCAGAAACTTCGCCAACATTACCTGCGAACTGTTTTGGGTTCGCAGTCGGCGGTCGCGGAGGTAGCCGAAAGACTCCTCCACCACCAGCTCCGCCAAATCCACCACCCCCTTGGCCTTGTCCGACCTGTGCGCTTCCGGCAAAAGCCATCGCCCGGTCATGGGGCATCGTCAACGGATAGGGCGCCGGGTAACTGGGTGAGACGACGAATAGATCGCTTAGATCATAGAGTCGAATTTGCAGCACTTCTTCGACGAGCGGCTGAGCATAGCGTTTGATCGATTGATCGCCGACTGAACGAACGCGATCACTCGATTGTGAGGATCGTTTTTGCGACATTCGATTTTGTAATTGCTGTAGCTCTTGCTGCAGGCGTTTGAGCGCTGCTTGATCGTCATTTCCCTGGACGGGTTGCGCGAAAGTCGGCTCAGCGAAGCCGATTGCTAGTGCAGTGATCATCAGTAGCGAGAGGAAGTATCTAAAGACGAAAGGCATGTTGGACTCCTGGTTGAATAACGGTTGAATCACGGCTTGGATTTGTGTGTGCGATTATTTTATCACTGCAAACTCAATGCCAACCAAAACGAATCAAATGGGCCGAGCGTAAGCAGTTCGTTGCCGCTGACTCATGTGTCAACCATCCAATTGCCGCGCGTGGGAGGAGTGCCTCATAGTGCAACACCACGACACTTTCAGATGCAGCAAAATTCACCAAAATCCACTCGTGAGGCTCAATTTTGCAGCAGAATCTTTCCGCCTATTCAGCTTCCCGTATGCTGATCGACTCAGGATTTCCGAGCACGATATGATCCAGAACATTAATGCCAATCACTTTTCCCACCTCGGTCAACCGACGAGTGACAGCAAAGTCTTCACGTGATGGCGTTGGATCACCAGATGGATGATTGTGGACCAGAATCACCGAGGAAGCGGCATCTCGAATCGCAGGACGAAAGACTTCGCGCGGGTGGACCAAGCTCGCATCCAGCGTCCCGACAGTGATCTGGTGCGTATCGATGACCTGATTCTTGGTATTGAGCGTGACGATGTGAAACTCTTCCTGTTTTCGGTCGCTGGCAAGCCGGGCAAAATGACGTTGCACAAACGCTATCGCTTCGCCGGACGAGCCGATTCGCTGAGTCACTTTCGAATCCGAGAGCGCTCCGACACGTCGGCCAAGTTCGATTCCGGCCATGATTTGGCAGTAAGCCGTTTTCTCGACAGCACAGCTGATCGCTTTTAATTCAGCGCGGCCTGCAGCTGGTAGATCTTCCAATCGATGTTGAAATGCGCGAGCAACTTTTTGGCCGCCCATGACCGCGGATTCCCCCGGTCGACCGGAACGAATCAAGATTGCGATCAGTTCACCATTGGTCAGTCTCTCGGCGCCGTTTGCGAGCAAGCGTTCGCGGGGTCTGTCTTGCTCAGGAGACTCCTTGATCTGCGTTCCAAACAGTTTTTCATCCAACCACTTGGTCGCGGAGAATGACTTGCCAGGATTCCAACGATAGACGGATGAATCACGATCCTGTCGAACGATAAATCCGGACGCTTCCAAGTCACGAACAACTCGGGTTACAAAGACAGGTCGTTCATCATCAACCGCACTCTTTGCGTCATCCAGTTCAAACTCTGATTGATTGACTGCCCAATCAATGATTCGCTTGTAGCGAAAATATCGTTTGTCAGAATCGCTGAGTGGTTTTGTTGGTTTGGCAGAAGGGGCATCCATGTCGACAGTCCCAACATTGAAAAGAACACACGTGATGTTATGAACACTCCGTTATAACCATTTTTGAATCGAGCGTGTGGTGAGCAAATCAAATTACCGATTTGAAAAGCTTGGCGCGAACAAGCAGTCGTCCCGTTTCGAGGCGATGCTCAGCTGGCTAAAAACGACGAACATTCGTAACGAACGTGCCGTTTGCCGGGTTTCGATTTGGATTTATCAGTTTCCATGCGGAATATCCCGCAGTTGTCACGCTTTGTTCAACCTGGATGCCGGCATGACCCGAATAATCAACCAAGTGTAACTATAGTGAAACAGGTAGATGGTGTTCCCACGAATTGCCATTTTTCAATCGCCCCACTGGTTCCGATCATGAGTCGTTCCAATGAATCCAAACCGTTTCCGACGCCGCCCACTGGCGAAGCGGCGTCGGATCGTTTGCCTGTTCGAGCACCGACGTTACGACCAACCACCAAGCTGCCTACTCCGGTCCCGCAAACCAAACCGAAGCGGCGTCGCAAACAAAATGGGGATGAGGAAGCGGATGAGATTACTTCCGACTCATCACGTCGTCCTCGTCTGACTCGCGAAAAATTTGACGCACTTCGGCTGCTCGCTCGAGAAGTCGACGAGTATTCGTTGGGGGATCTGCGTGAGCTTCCGGATTCGCTGGATCCTGAAGCAACAATTACGATCGTTGAGACAGTAGGCCGACATCGCAAGCCACTTTCCTCGTTCTTGATCAGTACAACGTTTCATTTGTTGTTGTTTCTCGGTCTGACGTGGTTGATGATTCCGCAAACTCAATCAGATTCTGTGATCTCAATCAGTGCGAAAGTCGAAAAGGCAGATCCGCTGGACAAGCAACCGGTTGATTTAAATGTTGACCAAACAACGGACATTGACCTACCTGATGAGCAACAGTCACCCGTTGAGTCGACGCTAGACGCGACGGCGTTGGATTCTGAGATTGCAATGACCGACGTCAAGTCGCCAGTGCCAAGCCCAACGCAGAGCGAACCGCAACCAATACCCGATCTGGTTCAAGTGGAACCGGTTGGTGAGTTGTCAGCACGGCCAACCGGTGGTGGTTTGGAAGGTCGTAATCAACAGGCACGAGCCAAACGTGCGGGAGAGATGGGTGGCTCGGCGGCCAGCGAAGCTGCCGTTGAGAAAGGACTCGCCTGGATCATCGAGCACCAACAGAAAGATGGAAGTTGGCGTCTAAGACACGACCAGGGCGCCTGTCGCGGCCAGTGTCCCGATGAAGGGTTAATGGAATCGTCAACCGCCGCCACGGGAATGGCATTGATGTCGTTGTTGGGAGCCGGTTACACGCACAAGTCAGGACCCTATCAAACGGAAGTGGAAGCTGGTTTAAAGTTCTTGCTAAAGTCGATGCGGCGTACTAAACGAGGGGCCAGTCTCTGCCGAGGTGAACAGGCAATGTACTCTCACGGCATTGCGACCATCGCCATCGCCGAAGCGTTTGTGATGACCAAAGATAGTTGGTTGGCAGAACCGGCGGAAGCGGCTCGGTTTTACATCGAGAACGCGCAAAATCGAAAAGGTGGTTGGCGATACAACCCCGGTAACGTCGGTGACATGACCGTGACCGGTTGGCAGTTGATGGCACTCAAAAGTTGTCAGCTCGGTGGTGCAGATTCTCCCAAAGAAGTCTGGACCAAAGCGGAAAGCTTTATCGATTCATTGCGGACTTCCAGCGGCTATTACGGCTACCAAAAACCGGAAGAACGACTGACCACCACAGCCGTTGCCGCGCTCATGAAAATGTATCTTGGCGCTGGCAAAGAAAATGCCGATGTGCAAACAGCTGCAGAATATGTTGCCGGCGAGGGGCCATCTGAAACCGACATGTATTTCAACTACTACGGCACTCAGGTTTTGTTTCATCGAGGCGGAAAAGACTGGAAGCGTTGGAATGAAAAGCTGCGAGATTACTTGATCTTGACACAAGACCAAAGCGGTACGCATCGAACCGGTAGTTGGCACTTTCAGGATCGGCACGGCAATGTCGGCGGACGTTTGTATACAACAGCGATGGCGATCATGACGTTGGAAGTGTACTATCGATACATGCCACTTTATGGACAGGACGTCGACGCTCATTTTGAGCTTGACGAGTAAAACGCAACGACGATTATCCAGCCAACCAGATGAAAAAATGAACATCGTCGTTTTTGAAGATGCCGGCGTTACGCAGCTGCACCCCATCACGCTGAGCCGACCGGCTTACGCGATTTCATGTGCCAGTTTTCGATTGATCGACCGACTACTGGAGTTTGAAACGACGACTGTGGGTCTGGTGCGACCGTATCTGGAGCGGATCCAGATGCAAGACTTTCATGAACTGTCGTTGGAACTGGACAAAGACCAGCCAATGACGTTGATGGTTAACGCGAGAACAGCACCAACGGTCGCCAATCTCGCGGAGCTGAATCGACTTTATCAATCTGATTGGCAATCGAGCGAACCCAAATCCGTATTGCTCCGCTCAGGCTGGGCCATTTCGGCCGCGCTCGTTCCGACTTCGCAACTCCTTGCCAGCGAGCCGCGTCAATGGCTCGCCGAACTTGAATCGACAGGTTCCCATGACGCTGCACAGCCGGAAGGTCAGATCAAACTGTTTGAGTATCCGCACGATGTGATCTCGGAAAATCTTGCGGCATTTGAGTCCAACCTCGCTTTTCGCATCGCAGTCGACCAGCGAGGCGAGCCGCGATTCAAAGAAGTTCAACCGAATGTCTTTTTGGGACGCCATGTTCACGTCAGTGATCACGTTGTGATGGACGGGTCAACTGGGCCGATCATCATTGATGACGGAGTAAAAATCGGTCCCTTCAGTTTCTTTCGTGGTCCACTCTATATCGGTCCCAACTCGAAAATCAGCGAACACGCTTCCATCAAAGATGGCGTGTCCGTGCAACACACCTGCAAGATTGGTGGGGAAGTCGAAGGGACGATTCTCGAAGCTTACACCAACAAACAACATCATGGATTTTTAGGACACAGCTACTTAGGCAGCTGGATCAATCTGGGTGCCGGCACTTGCAATAGCGACCTGAAGAATACGTATGGCACCGTCAACATGGAGTATCACGGTGAAAAGGTTTCGACCGGGCTGCAGTTTGTTGGCTGCATCATGGGCGACTATGCCAAAACTGCTATCAATACCAGCATCTTCACTGGAAAAACGATCGGCGTTGCCAGCATGATTTACGGTTTTGCGACCACGAATGTGCCCAGCTTCGTCAACTATGCCCGAACCTTCAATGAGACCGGCGTGTTGCCTCCTGAAGTGGTCGTGACCACGCAGAAACGGATGTTCGCCAGACGCAACGTCGAACAACGGCCTTGTGATATCCAGTTGATTCACGATATCTATCAACTCACCGCAGCCGAACGAGCTGATGATTTATCAAACGAACCGTTGTCTCTGTAGCTTGAAATCGCCTTGACGTGGCGATCTGTTTTTAAACGCGACGCAGCGTTTGGCAAACTTTCAACAACTCGTCCGCCAATGATTGGGTCGGAGCGATGATGATTGGCTCAGCGACAAACGGTGAAGTCCGTTCACCGTCGGGATTCAAGCAGAGACCGCCGGCTTCTTCAAAGATTAACTGGTTGGCGGCGATGTCCCAGGGGCCCTGCTTCAAGCTGTCAGGGTTGTTGTCATGAATGGCCATCGTCAAACCGCTGGATTGTTCCGCGATCCGCATTGCCACGCCCGCATGAGGGAAAGTAGACGTCACAATTCGTGCGGCACCCGGAGCCCGTAAACGCGCTCGGGCATTTGCAAAAAATGAGGTTTCAAAGTTGGCGTCGCCATACTGATTCATTTCAATCCAGGCATCGCTGAGCGTGACTCGTTGAAAATTCATTTTCAATGCATCACCATTCTTCCATGCACCTCTGCCTTGCACCGCATAGAACCATTCATCGAGCAGTGGAAAGTAGGTGATTGCCAACGACGTTTCATTTTGCTGGCGACGCGCGATCAACACCGATGAGAATTGTCGACCCGCAGACATCAGATACGCAGTCGTTCCATCCAGTGGGTCGACGATCCACATGTCCTGTGTTGGATCATCCGTTTCGGGAGAAAGCTCTTCTGAAAGGATGGGAAGTTGATCAGGGTCTTCGGAAAGAATTCGGCTCGCTTCCCGGTCCGCTTCAAAATCAACTCGTGAAACCAGATCACCGACCCCTTTCTGGTCGATTTCGTGAACGCGCTCATACCCGTCACGGATCACTTCACCCGCCGCGACAGCAGCTCGAGCGGCCAACTGGATGGATGGTCCCAGGTCGTGGAAGAATTCGGGAATGGAGCGCATGATCTATTCGCAGACACAATCGAAATTTACTAACCGATTTCGCTAACTGAATTAGCTAACGGAATGTTTTTAACCCATCGTCACCAAAGCGGGTACAGCACTTTGATTGCCATCGAAAACTTGGTGAATTTTCATTAATCATCGCCCGTAACGCATCTCTACCGTTGATATACTTCACTTTGTCTTTCCAGCATTTTTGAGCATCGGCGGTTTTCATGGTTTCACGAAGCAGCTTGTACCCAGGTAGGTTTTTGTCAAAAGAATCTGGTCATCGGATCGCTCTGGGAGTTTGTTGGGCGCTGTTGACGATGTTTGGGTTGGCGAATTCAGCCAACGCGGATCGACCTAACATTCTCATCATATTTACTGACGACCAAGGATACGCCGATCTTGCCTGTTACGGCAACGAAAAGAACAAAACGCCGCGTATGGATCAACTGGCCGCCGAAGGGACACGATTTACATCGTTCTACGCGCAAACAGTCTGTGGTCCTTCTCGATCGGCGCTGTTGACCGGTCGGCATCCGATTCGCAGTCGAGGTTGGGCGATGCCAGCGAGTGAGATCACCTTCGCTGAATTGATGACACAACAAGGGTATCAAACGGCTTGTATTGGCAAGTGGGATGTTTCCAATCGTCGTCCGATTATCGATCGCATGCCCAATGCACAAGGCTTCCAATATTACTTCGGTGCGTTAGGTGCCAATGACAATGGAAAAGTCGAGTTTCATGAGAACAACGAAGCGGCCGGCTCGACCAAAGACATGGGCAGTTTGACGCGTTTGTACACCGACAAAGCGATCGATTTTCTGAAAAACAGACGTGATCCAGACAAGCCATTCGTGCTGTATCTGGCTCACACGATGATGCATACGATCATTGACGCGTCGAAAGACTTTCGTGGCAAATCCAAAGGCGATCTGTATGGCGACGTTGTCGAAGAGTTCGATTTCGAAACTGGACGATTGCTCGACACGCTGGATGAACTGAAGTTAAGCGACTCTACTTTGGTCATTTACACCAGCGACAACGGTCCATGGAATCAGGAAAAGTACACCTCAAAAAAGAAAGGGCATCCTGAAGGCTCCATTTTTTGGGGTGAGGCCGGCCCGTTACGAAACGGCAAAGGGAGTTGCTACGAGGCGGGCTACCGCGTCCCTTGCATTGTGCGATGGCCAGGAAAAGTTCCGGAAGGACGTGTTTCTGATGCGATATTCGCGTCAATCGATTTTCTTCCAACCTTTGCAAGTCTTGCCAATTTCAAAGTTCCAGCCGATCGACATATCGACGGCATCGATCAAACCGCGTTGCTATTGGGCGATCGCGAAACGGGACGAGAGCATTTCTATTTTGCTCGCGCCGGAGTCCGTAAAGGCAAGTGGAAGTATCTTAAGCCGGATGCATTTTTTCATGGCTACGCAATCGACAAGCAACGCACGAAAACCGACGAGTTGTTTGATCTCGAAAACGATCTTGGCGAACGAAATAATCTTGCCGACAAACATCCAGAAAAAGTTGCTGAGCTGAAAGCCTTGATGAAATCGATTGAAGAGGCCGAAGGAGCGCAGATGCCAAAGCCGAGCCGACCCAACTAGCCCGAGCGTGGATCATTTTTGAAACTCCATTGCCCAAGCCGACCTGCTGAATTTTCCAAAGAAAGAAATCGCGTGGTACGTTTTATTTTGTTGTCGTTGATCGTCTTCGTTTGTGAGCGACCAACGTCTCTTTCAGGTCAAGACTCTTTTTCCGCGGTCAATTATCCGGAGGTCACTTCTGTAGCCACCAACGCGGATCGACCAAACATCATTGTCATTCTCGTCGATGACATGGGATTTTCAGATCTGGGTTGCTATGGCAGCGAGATCGAAACGCCAAACATTGATGCACTTGCCGACGGTGGTTTGCGATTTACTCAGTTCTACAACCAAGGGCGATGCTGTCCAACACGCGCCAGTTTGATCACTGGTTTGCAACCTCATCAGGTTGGCATCGGACACATGACTGAACCTCCGGGTCAAACGTTGGGGATCACCGGGCCCTACCAGGGATACCTCAATAATCAATGCACGACCATCGCGTCCGTCCTTAAAGATTCTGGCTACAACACGTTAATGACTGGCAAGTGGCACCTGGGGTTTGCCCGCGAAGAATGCTGGCCGCTACAACGCGGGTTTGACAAATATTACGGATGCATTTCCGGAGCAATCAACTACTTCAAACCAGGTGACAATCGGTTCATTTACGATGGAAACCAACAGGTTGAAACGGATGAGGATTTTTATGCGACCGATACGTTTACCGACAAAGCGTGTCAGTATATTTCCGAGGCGACCAAAACCAGCGATGCGCCGTTTTTTCTTTACCTGGCCTACAATGCGCCTCACTGGCCAATGAATGCCAAGTGGGAGGACTACAAAAAGTATCGAGGAAAATATAAATCCGGTTGGCACGAGTTGATGCGGTATCGCAACTTGAAACAGGAGCAATTGGGACTGCTTCCCAAAGGAACCAAGCCCGCACCGTTTGAAGGACCGGATTGGGATTCGCTCGACGATCAACAGCAAGATCGACTGGACGCCGTCATGGCGGCCTACGCGGGGTGTGTCGATTCAATCGATCAGAGCATTGGCAAGTTGGTTAAACACCTCAAGTCCGAAGGCCAGTACCGAAACACCGTTATCTTATTTTTGTCTGACAACGGAGCGTGCCAAGAAGGTGGTGACTTTGGTGTCGGTGACGAAGCGATGGTGAAAGACCCGCCGCTGGAAACCGTCGATGGAGTTCGTATCGGGAAACACTGGGCAAACGCCTGCAGTACGCCATTTCGAAAATACAAACACTTCGTGCACGAGGGTGGCGCTTGCACGCCAATGATCGCCCATTGGCCCGCAGGGATTCGACGAAAAGACCGCGGCTCGTTCGTTCGCCAACCGGCGTATCTCCAAGATTTCATGACCACAGCCATTGAGCTTTCGGGTGGCAGCTATCCCGCAGGAATTCCCGCATGTGAAGGTCAAAGTATCGTGCCACTGCTCAAAGGAAGTCGTGAACCGATCCACACGAAGCCGCTGTTCTTTGAGCACGAAGGAAACGCGGCGATGCGAGATGGTGACTGGAAGTTGGTCCGCGAATACAAAAAACCGTGGGAGCTGTTTCATGTCGCTGACGACCGGACCGAGTTAAATGATCTTTCAACAAAAGAAACACAGCGGCTCAACGAGATGATCACTCAATGGGAAACGTGGGCCACGAAAACAGACGTCGCTTATCCCGAACGATTCAATATGTACCAATTTCTGAATCAAAAAAGAAAAAAGCAGAATCAACAGCGCAAGAATCAGAACAACAAGCAGCCGATTCCCGGATCAAAAAAAAAGAAAAAAGATGACGTTGCGGCGACCGGTATCACATCACCTGTTTCGCTGATCTCAACCAAACCTCCGCATCGTCAGCCGAAGCAGCGTCCCAACATCGTTGTGTTTCTGTCTGATGATCACACCATTACCGATTCGTCACTTTATGGGTCGACCGATTTACCGACACCCAATATGGAGCGGATTGCTGCGACCGGCATGACGTTGGATCGCGCTTACGTTGCTTCACCTTCCTGCGCGCCTTCACGCGCTGCGATGCTGACTGGATTGTTTCCCGCCAACAATGGTGCTGAACCTAATCACAGCAAGCCAGATGCAAACATCAAGAAGTTGCCCGCTTACCTGCAACAACTGGGTTACGAAGTGGTCTCGTTTGGCAAAGTCGGTCACTATCGTCAAACGCCCGATTACGGTTTCGATTTGGCACGACACTTCAACTATCACGAAGACGTCGCCGTCGACGAATCGATCAAATGGTTAAAACAGCGAGACAGTGAAAAACCACTGTGTTTGTTTGTTGGCACTAACTGGCCGCATGTGCCATGGCCCGAGGACTCCAAGTTTGATCCTAAGCAAGTTACGATCCCTTCGCACCATGTCGATACGCCCGAATCCCGTCGAGCGCGTGCTGCCTACTATGAAGCGGTTGCAACAATGGATCGGGAACTGGGTAAAGTTTATGACGCTGCAAAACAAAAGCTTGGCGACGAGTTCTTTTTCCTGCACACCAGCGACCACGGAGCGCAATGGCCGTTTGCCAAATGGAATCTGTATGAAGAAGGTGTCAGAACACCAATGATCGCGACTTGGCCGGGGCGAATCCAACCCGGCGTCCGATCCAATGCCATGGTTTCGTGGATTGATATTCTGCCAACACTCGTCGACGTCGCTGGTGGACCGAAGGTCGAAAATATTGACGGCAAGTCGATGTTGGATCTGTTCCAAGGAAAAACGGATCGGCATCGTGAAGAGATCCTGACGACCCATAGCGGCGACAACAACAAAAACGTTTTTCCTGCGCGAGCGATTCGTGTTGGGAAGTACAAGTACATTCGCAACCTGTACCCTGAGTTTCGTTTCGAGTCACACGTCACCAAGGTTTCCGAGTCGAATTCATACTGGCCCAGCTGGGAAGCGAAAGCAAAAACTGATCCCCACGCCCAAAACGTTGTCGATGCTTACCGTTTTCGAGATGCCGAAGAGTTGTTCGATCTTTCCAGCGATCCCGGAGAACAGAATAACTTGATCAATGATCCCGTACACACTGAAGCACTTAACGACTTGCGATCACGTCTGGATGTTTGGCTCAAGTCAACTGAGGATACGCTGGCGTGCTACCACATGCCGGACCTACGCCCAAGAGCTGGTAAATCAGCCCAGCCTAATGTTGTCACCATTTTTATCGACGACATGGGGTGGGCGGATCTTTCCTGTTTTGGGGGAGAGACACCGACGCCCAACATCGATCGATTGGCGACTGAAGGGATCAAGTTTCACCATTTTTACGTGAACAGCCCGATCTGTTCGTCGTCTCGTTGTGCGTTGACGACCGGGCAGTATCCGCAGCGACTTAAAATCACGTCGTTTCTTGCCCGGCGTGAGTTAAACAAGAAACGAGGGATGGCTGATTGGCTTGATCCAACGGTTGAAACGCTGCCGCGAATGATGCAGCGTGCCGGTTATGCGACGGGGCATTTTGGGAAATGGCACCTTGGCGGACAACGGGATGTTGGAGACGCACCGCTGATAACCGAATACGGCTTTGACCGGTCGCTGACCAATTTTGAGGGACTTGGGCCTCGTGTATTGCCGCTGAAAGACAAGTATGACGGCAGCAAACCAAAACCGCATGCCCTTGGCAGCGATCAACTTGGTCGAGGCAAAATCGAATGGCTCGATCGGTCCCAGATCACTGCACGATTTGTTCATGACGCGGTTCAATTTATTGATGAATCTCAAAAAGAAGGAAAGCCGTTTTTCGTCAACATCTGGCCTGATGATGTTCACTCACCGTTTTTTCCACCTCAGGGGATGCGTGGCGACCAACAAAAAAAGACACTTTATCAGGCCGTGCTGAAAACGATGGATCGACAACTTAATGAGTTGTTCGAGCGAATTGAAAATGACCCGAAGCTGCGGAACAACACCGTCATCTTGATCGCCAGCGACAATGGTCCAGAGCCGGGGGCTGGAACAGCAGGTCACTTAAAGGGTGTTAAAGGCGAACTTTGGGAAGGCGGTATTCGTAGTCCGTTGATCGTTTGGAGTCCGGGCTTCGTCACACCCAAAGCAACGGGTTCGACAAACAACCAGACGATTCTCGCAAGCATCGATCTGGTCTCTTCCTTGGTCACGCTGTGCGACCTTAAACCTGGCTCCGATTTTAAACCGGACGGCGAAGACCTGCTGGGTGCATTGTTGGGTTACTCCGATGCTCAGCGATCGGCTCCGATCTGTTGGCGCCGGCCACCGGGACACAAGAAATTTCGACCCGGATTCAACCCCGATCTGGCGATACGAGATAAACGATTCAAATTGGTCTGCCGGATGGATGGCTCCAATGCCAAATTGTTTGATCTGATCGATGACCCGGGTGAAACCAACAATCTGATACAACAAAAAAAGGCCATCGGCAAACGACTATTGAAAGCTGTACTCGAATGGAACTCGCAAATTCCTGTTGATGCCAGCGCCACCGACTACGATCAATGGTCGGTCAAGGCACCAGCGTCAAAACAGAAGAAGGGTAGCAAGCAGGCAAAGGCTGGTGCATCCGCGAAGCCCGTCGAAAAAGTTTCTGGAGACAGGGACAACGAAGCTACCTCGACGCCTCCAAACGTTGTCGTGATTCTTGCCGATGATCTCGGTTGGAATGCCGTCGGATATCACAACGACTCATTTAAAACGCCAAACATTGATTCAATCGCAACCAATGGATTGACACTGAACCGATTCTACGTGGCGCCGATGTGTTCACCGACGCGAGCTGGTTTTATGACCGGACGATATCCGATTCGATTCGGATGTGCTCGGGCCGTCATTCCACCGCAACGCGATTTTGGATTGCCCAATGATGAAACGACGATCGGTGAAGTTTTTCAACAGCTTGGCTATCAATCGCGAGGTGTGTTTGGCAAATGGCATCTTGGTCATCGACGCGCCAAATGGCATCCATTGAATCAGGGGTTCACACATTTCGTGGGTCATTACAACGGCGCGATTGACTATTTCGAATTGAGCCGAAACGATCAACGGGATTGGCATGAAGGGTACGAGACTTCGGATGACGAAGGCTATGCGACTGATCTGATTGCCGACGCGGCTTGCGAATTTATTCGTAAGGCGTCCAGCAAAAATTCACCCTATTTTTGCTATGTTCCCTTCAATGCGCCGCACAGTCCATTTCAAGCCCCGGAAGAGGCGTTGGCCAACGTCGATCCCAGCGACTCCCTCAAACCTCAAGAAGCCAAACGCTGGAAGACGTATGCCGCAATGGTCCAGAGAATGGATCGTGGGATTGGCAAAATCCTCCAATCGATCGAAGACTCAGGGAAATCAGAAAATACGATCGTGGTTTTCTTCAGCGACAACGGTGGAGTCGGCTCAATCGCAAAGAATAATCATCCGTTGCGAGGTCAAAAGTTAACGGTGTACGAAGGGGGCATTCGTGTTCCCGCGTGCATTCGTTGGCCGCGAAAAATCAAACCTTCCAGTCAATTTGATGGTCTTGTTGGATACATCGATTTGCTGCCCACGCTGGTTGCGGCGACTGAGAATGAAATTTCATCAGCGAAACAACCACTCGATGGAGTCAACTTCTTGCCCGCGTTGTTGGGCCAACCAGACGCAATTGACCAGCTCAAGCAACGCGATTGGTATTCCTACCATGGCCAACAAAACGAATCCAAGGAACACTTGGCGGTCACCAGTGGTGGTTGGAAATTAAAGATCAACGGCCCACGCTTCGTTTCGCTGGAGCAATTGAAGTCAGAGCAGAATCAAGTCGAGTTGTTTCATCTCGATAAAGATCTATTGGAGCAGAATAACGTGCGATCGCAATTTCCGGATCGAGTCAGGCAGCTCGCCAACAAGCTGATCGCACACCGAAAGTTGCAACCGACCAACGGAGTCCCGGTCTATTCGGCAGGGCGAAACGGTTTTGTCGCGCCGAAAGACTGGAAACTGGATCCTTCCGATCCTCAGGCGCTCATCGGTCGCTATTCAAAATAGTTACAACGACACAAGCCTGTTTTTAAGCAATGGGTTGAGCGCGACTTAGTCGCAACCAACCGAACGGACCACTTCGTATAACGATCGCGGAAACAAAAAGGGGAACCGACGAATGACGACCATCAAATTGAAATTCAAGAGAACGCAACATTTGATCGCCATGGCGATGGCCTGCTTCATCTTGGTGTCGGTGCCGACGTTGGCATTTGCAGAAGAAGGTCCACCGCGCCGCGATGATCGCCCGAATGTGCTTTTTTGTATTGCTGATGATTGGGGCTGGCCACACGCGAGTGCCTATGGCGACCCCGTTTGTCAAACTCCTGCATTTGATCGAATCGCCAAGAATGGAGTCCTGTTCTCCAACGCCTACATTTCGGCGCCTTCCTGCACTCCGTCGCGTAATGCAATTTTGACCGGACAGTATCATTGGCGGCTGGGGCACGGAGCAAATCTTCACTCGACGTTGGATACTGCCAACAAGACATATCCGAAATTGCTGGAGTCGGCTGGATATACCGTTGGGCACTGGCGTAAAAGCTGGGGTCCTGGGCGAGTTAACAACTGGATTGATTCGGGGATTGGACATCCGGCTGGGGACCGGTTCAAGAGTTTTGATGCGTTCATCGAATCGTGGGATCAAGAGAAACCATTCTGTTTCTGGTTGGGCGCATCTGATCCACACCGGCCTTACAAAGCGGGTACGGGCGCTGCTGCTGGAATGGACGTCAGTAAAGTCGAGCTGTTTCCACACTACCCTGATTCAGATGAAATTCGTTCCGATGTGGCCGACTACTATTTCGAAGTTCAACGTTTTGACAGCGACGTCGACCGAGCACTGAAGAAACTTGAAACGATGGGCGTTTTGGATAATACCATCGTTGTTATGACCGGCGACCACGGCATGCCATTCCCGCGCTGCAAGTCGAATCTCTATGACAGTGGTGCCCGAGTTCCGATGGCCGTTCAATGGCCCGCGAAAATCAAGGCAGCTAATCGTACGGTTACCGACTTTGTCAGCACGACTGATTTGGCACCTACCTTTCTCGATTTGGCCGGTGTTGAAATTCCAGCTGCGATGACAGGCAAGAGTTGGCGAACGATCCTCGAATCGGACAAATCAGGTCGTGTCGATCCGGAACGAGATCATGTGCTGACCGGTAAAGAGCGACACGTGCCTTGCCAGGAAGGTGACGATAGTGGCGGAACGCCAATGCGGGCGATTCGAACGGATGACTATCTGCTGATTCACAATTACCGACCTGATCGTTGGCCCTCTGGAACCCCGAACTTTAAAAAGGCCTATATCGAAAACTGTTGGTTGGGTGACTGCGACAATGGGCCGACAAAAACCTACATGGTCGACAATCGAGAAAAGGACGACGAGCATCGCCGCAAGTACGAATTGGCGTTTGGCAAGCGTCCGAAATTTGAACTTTACGACCTGAAGAAAGATCCAGGGCAACTGACAAACGTCGCTGATGATCCCCAGTACCAAAGTGTTGTCGACACGCTAACGGGACAGCTTCAAACGGAGCTGATTGAGTCCAAGGATCCTCGAGAGACAGGGACCGGGGTCGAGATATTTGAGAAATCGCAATACTTTGGCAATGGTCCTCGACACCCTACTCATCGCAAAAAGAGTAAGAAAAAGTAAACACGGCTGCCGTGTCTTGGTTACTTGAGCAAGAACAGCGCGATCACTGAGATCGCGATGCCGATTTGAGCCGGTCGTGAAAGCCGCTCGCCCATGAACAACGTTGCCACCAACGTTGTCAGGACGATTGCACCTGCGCTGGCCACAGTGAAAACGACGTAACCTTTCAAGTGCTCCAGTGCCTTGAGCACGAAAAATGTTTGCAGGATATTGCACAAGCCAACGGCGATGCCAAACCCGAGCTCGCCTTGCGTCGGCCAGCGTTTGCGCGCGATCAACATGACCAGTGAAGGGATCGCCGCCATCGAAAATGCTGCCAGCAAAAACGCCGGTCGATGCAACTCAATCTGGTACTGTTTGAAGATTTCCTGATAGACGCGATTCATGCCGCAGAGGACGAAGAACGCGATCAATACAGTCGGAACCAACCATGCTGGCGACAAAGTTTGATCTTGATCGGCATCGTCCTGATCGTTTGGGTTCGTCGTTGAGGATGAAGCCGGTTTGACTTTTTGAAAACTGGTCCGATTGCCACTGATCAGGGAAAGTGAAACCATCGCCAAAACGATCCCGGAGATTTGCCATGCTGAGGGGATTTCGTCGAAGAAGAAGGCCGCCATCGTGACCGGGATGCAGATGGAGATCACACTGACCACCGTCGCACTCGACGCCCCGACCGTTTGAATGGCGTAGATGGCAAAGAAGAACGCAATGAAATAGGTCGCCCCCATCGCACCACCGGTCCAAAGCGCGCCAAACTCAGCAGGGTGAGGGTTGTACATCCAGAAAACGGGAATCGCCACGATCGCCGCAAGGATGTAGTTGATCGCCCCAATCGTGACCACGTGTTCTCGTTTACGCATCTGAGCCATTTTCAGCAGCAGCGTGAACGCGGACGAAAAAACGACGTGAAGGATTAAGCTGGTCACGAGACAAAACGTTGTAGAGAGCAAAATTTTAGAGTTGTTTGATAACAACTTTGCCAAATCTGGCAATCGGTCGCCGGCCGGTAGAAACGCCATATCTGTCGCGTTTCTGAGGATAGGCGGAAAAATTTTTGCCGAAATTCGGGGATTCTGCGGTTCGTTGTTCGCTGAACATGGTTTAAGGCAGCAGTGGTACCAGACCCATCAAGTGAAATGAAAGACAAATTGGAGAAAAGCATGCGTAAATTACCGATGTTAATGGGCACCTTGTTGGTGTTGGGATTGGCAGCCACAGTTATGGCTCAACCAGGTGGAGGCCGTGGCGGCCAAGGTGGACCTGGCGGAAGGCCCGGCGGGGGAGAAGGAGGAGCTGGCGGTCCCGGCGGTGGACGCATGGATCCCGCTCGATTGCTGCAACTGTTCCCCGTCATGAAAGCACTCGATGCCAATGAGGACGGCGAGCTGTCAGCGAAAGAAATCAAGAACGCTGCAAAAGCACTGCGTAAGCTCGACAAGAACGAAGACGGAAAACTCGATGCTGACGAACTGCGACCCGAGCGTCCATCGCGTGGAGGCGAAGGTGGTCCAGGAGGACGAGGTCAACGAGGTGAAGATGGTCGACCCGGCGAAGGTGGCCGTGGTGGTGAAGGTGGTCGTGGTGGCGGTGCCGAACAGATGATCGAGCGCATGATGGCCAACGACGCCAACGAAGACGGCAAACTTTCCAAGGATGAAGTTCCAGAACGCATGCAACTGGTCTTTGATCGAATGGATGGCAATGACGATGGATTCATCGACAAAGCTGAAATCGAAGCGATTGCCTCCAGAATGTCCCAAGGACGGCGTGGCGGACGCGGTGGTGCCGGCGGCGAAGGTGGACGCGGCGGCCGACCTGGCGCTGGTGGTGAAGGTGGCCGAGGCGGACGCGGTGGTGATGGCGGACGAGGCGGTGATGGCGGACGTGGTCAGCGTCCAACAGCAGAAGGTGAAGGTGCTGGCTAGTTCCTGCTTTGATGCAAGATAAAGCTGAACAGCTTCGACAACTTGACAATAAAAAACGACACTTGCTTTGATGCAGGTGTCGTTTTATTTTGCGCCAATTTGTTTGCTATCGAGCGATCGAAAGCTCGCAACAAACCACTAGCTCTGTGGGATCAGATCAACCATCCGACCCGGTGAACCCATCGCGTTGTATCCAGCATCGACATGCAGAACTTCGCCAGTAATCCCGTTGCTGGCGTCGGATAACAAAAACGCACCCGTCTTGCCGACCTCTTCATGCGTGATGTTGCGTCCCAAAGGGGAAACGTGTTCGTACATGTCCAGCATTCCACCGGCACCAACCGCCGTGCTGGCCAATGTTTTGAGTGGACCAGCGCTCAATGCATTGACACGTGTACCCGAAGGTCCGAGTTCGTAGGCCAAGTATCGAGTTGTGGCTTCCAAAGCGGCTTTGCAAACACCCATCAAGTTGTACCCGGCGACAATTTTCTCACCGCCAAAATAAGACATACAAGCGATGGATGAATTGTCTGACAAAATCGGCCGCGCAGCTCGTGAGAGAGCAATCAGGCTGTAACAGCTGATATCCATTGCCATTTTGAAACCTTCGCGACTGACATCGATCGTATCGTTTAAATCTCCTCGATCCGCATATGCGATGGAATGCAGTAAAAAGTCGATCGTCCCAAACTCGCTCTTTGCCGTTTCCATAACACTGGCAATATCGTCATCGTCGCTGACATTCATGGGGACCAAAAACGCAGGTTCTCCCGGCGAGTTATCTTTCGAAAAAAGTTTCTCCACGCGAGCGCGGTTCTTCTTTCGAGCATCATCTGGCCGGTCGGGCAGGTGAGTAAATCCACACGCACCTCCTTCAGCCATGATTTGCCGTGCAATGGCAAACGCAATCGAACGGTCGTTCGCGACGCCCAGAATCAGACCTTTTTTACCTTCAAATAAACCCATGAATGGATTCCCTGTTGAACATCATTGTTGGAGCGACAAAAAACGGATACGCTCTAATCGTGCCGCTTTTGACAACGGTCGTCATTTTGACAACCCTCGTCCATCGTGACAATTCTACCCAGCCAACTTTCAACTCAATTTAAAACATTCTCTGCAAATTTTTGATGTCATCGATTGTACAGCCAGACCGAATTACCTCTACCAATACTGGAGCCGACCTGTTAGTGCAATTGATCGCTCAGTCGATCGGTGCTCAATCGGAATCCGAGTTCCTGGCAATTGCATTACAACGACTCAACCAAATCACCGGTGGCAACGGATCGGCTATCGTTCAGGGCACCAAAGGCCAATGGCGTATTCTCGCTCATGCGGGCGAAGGGGATGGGCTTCCCGAAGAACTGCTGGCCGAAGTTCTTGACGCGGGCGATTGCCGACAAGCGGAAGGTTGGACTGGCGCGCCGCTTTATCGTGGACAAACCGACCCCTTTCTCGCCAGTCAACTCGTCGTTGTCAACGTAGAGTCCAAAACAGATACGTTCGACAGTACTGCCGCGGCGATCGGTCTGGCCTATGATGCCTTTCGTTCACGTCTGGAACAGACCAATCGAGCCCGTCGACTCGAGGCGATGCTCGACATGACGGTTCGTTGGAACCAGTCACGACAAACCGATGAGCTGCTGGAGCAGATCGCTGAAACATCGACACGATTGCTCGGTGCCGAACGAGCAACGATCTTTTTGCCCGATGCCAGCGGGCAGCAACTGATCGGGAAACCTGCGACGGGGGTCGAAGGTGGCGAAATCACGATCCCGATTAACGCCGGTGTGGTCGGACAGGTGATGCAGACAGGCACTCCCGCCCGTGTTGATGATGATGTTCGAGATGAGCAGCAACAGATCCATCGCGAAATTGACGAGCAGTTGAATTTTCAAACTCGCAATCTCCTTTGCGTCCCCATGCTCAATGTCGATGGCAAAACAATCGGTGCCTTTGAGCTGATCAATCGTCTCGAAGGAAATTTTACGGATCGAGATGAATCGGCCCTGATGGAGTTGGCGGCCCATGCGACGGTTGCCATTGACAATACTCAGCACGTTGAACACCTTGTTATCTCGCGACAAGCAGTCGCCGCTGAAGCGGCAGGTCAAGTTGAGATGATCGGCGAATGTGACGCCATCATCGAGTTAAAGAAGACAATCGAGCGAGTTGCCGGTACCGAGTTGGTTGTCTTGATCACCGGCGAAAATGGAACGGGCAAAGAAGTGGTTGCCCAGATGATTCATTATCTTTCGCCCCGTCGAGATGAGGTGATGGTGGCCGTCAATTGTGCTGCGATTACCCAGTCACTGCTCGAAAGCGAATTGTTTGGACATGAAAAAGGTGCGTTCACCGATGCGCATCAAGCCCGAGAAGGCAAATTTGAGTTGGCCAGCGACGGGACGTTGTTCCTTGACGAAATTGGTGACATGAGTCTCGACGGCCAATCGAAACTGCTGCGTGTACTCGAAGAAAAGAAAGTCGTGCGGGTGGGTGGCTCAACGCCGATCCCGACCGATGCACGTGTTATCGCTGCGACCAACCAGGACCTGGCCGCATTGATTGGGGAAAAGAAGTTTCGACAGGATCTTTATTTCCGTCTCAATGTCCTGCAGATCGAATTGCCAGCGCTGCGAGATCGTGGCGATGATATCCTGCTGTTGGCCGAGCACTTTTTGGGTCAGTTTTGTGCGAAAGCCCGCCGATCGGTTCCAAAATTTTCAGCATCTGTCAAGAAACAACTGTTGCAACATCATTGGCCCGGAAATATTCGCGAGCTGCGGAATATGATGGAGCGATTCGCTTACTTGACCGATGGCGATCGAATCGAATCCGCCGATCTCGCATTCGTCAGCGCTCCCGAGAGTGGTGAGTCAAAAATTTCGTTGGACTTGCCGCTGACGGAAGCGACAAAAGAATTTCAAGTCGACTACATCGAGCGAAACATCAAACGCTCGAAAGGGAACATGACAGATGCCGCTCAACGCATGGGACTTCATCGTTCGAACCTTTATCGAAAAATGAAACAACTCGGGATGAGCGGCGAAGATGATGAGTCACTTGACGATCACGAGTCTTAAACGAAGTCAACGCTCTCAAATTCCTTACCAGAAGTCCGTGACAGGGTAGGCACATGTTGAAGTCAATCGTATTCATGTTGGTCGGCCTTGTTTCCGTCTCGTTGGCTGCTGACGAAGTTATCCCGATCAAAAAGTACTCGGGAGTCAATCGACAACCCGGGTTGGAAAAACTGGCACCCGTATCGGGAGTGGTTGTGGGAGAAGCGGAGCTGAAGAAACTTTGGGACACATGGGGCATCGCCGAAAAACTTCCGAAAGTCGATTTTCAGAAACAGATCGTACTGGTTGCGATCACCTCGGGCCCCAATCGTCCAATCAATGGCCCCCTTCGTCTCGACAACAGAGAAATCAAATATTCGGTCCTGTCGACACGCATGGGTGGCCCAGGATTTGGCTACTTGTTGATGCTTATTGATCGCGAAGGAATCGATACGGTCAACGGCAAACCAGTACCAGTTCCTGTCGACGCAAACGCAGTGGAAGATTCGATCGTGGTCGAAGTAGTTGGAACCGTCACGACCGGGATTATGGCCATCGGTGCCGAAACGACCGGCTCGATCATCCGCTCGGGCGAAGTCGAATGGGAACTTGATTTTCAAACCGCACAACAACTTGCCTTCGCGAAAAAGCTGGGTAGCCAAAAGGCACGTGTTCGCGGTCAACTGCTACAAATCAGCGGTGTGGAGATCAAAACACGAAGTATCATTTTGGTCTCAAGCATCGTTGATGCGAAGCAGCCAAACGAAGATTTTCAACCTCCAACCCCACCTCGAATGGCTGAGGTATCACCGGAACAACAACCCGTTCAACCAGGCGAGTTGCCAAATACTGAACCGGCCAAACGGGAATTGGATCCGAGTCAGTTCAAAGCGTATTCCTCCATCGTCGTCAATGTTTCGTCAGATCAACGACCCGAACTTCGAGCAACACAAACGGTCGATGCTCTCGGCAATGTGACTTTGGAAGCAGGTGGAGCAACGCAAAAATGGAGCGTCGACACAGTTCGGCTCAAGCTGTTGCACAGTCTGGTCGAGGGGACGAACTGGAAGGACTTTCCCAAGCTGAATCGATCCAGTCAAACCAACGTCGTCGACTACTCGATCCTGATTACGACGCCCAGTGGCACGACAAGAATCTTTGTTGATAGTGGCGCCATCAGCAAGCAACCGCTCATCGGCAAAATCTTTGATCTGATGAAGAATCGTGAGAAGAACGATCAAGGTAGCCGCAATTGAGTCGCAGTAAATTTGAAGACGCGCGTCAAATCCTGAACGACGTCTTCGGCTATCAACAGTTTCGCAGTCTTCAACGAGACGTCATTGAGCACGTTCTTGCGAATCGACACGCATTGGTCATCATGCCGACCGGGATGGGCAAAAGTCTTTGCTTTCAGGTGCCGGCGTTGGTACACGCAAAGGCTACATCATCGACCCGCCGGCCATTGACGCTGGTCCTTTCGCCATTGGTCGCGTTGATGAAAGATCAAGTGGATGGATTGGTCCGGCGGGGAATCGACGCTGCCTTTGTCAATTCATCACTGAATCGCCAAGAGCGCTTGGCGACTTATGCTGCGATCGAAGAAGGTCACTTTGAGTTGCTCTACGTCACACCAGAGCGATTTCGCAAACCGGACTTTTGCGAGATTATCGCGAAACGAGACATCGTTCTGTTGGCGATCGATGAAGCGCATTGTGTCAGTGAATGGGGGCACGATTTTCGACCAGACTATACCCGAGTGGGTGAGATTCGAAAGGAGCTCGGTTCGCCAACCACCATCGCGTTGACAGCGACCGCAACTCCCGACGTTCAACGCGACATTGTCAAACAACTCGAACTGGAGACCAATGACGTTCGAACGTTTCATGCAGGAATCGAGCGTCCCAATCTGACGCTCGATGTCGTTCATGTTTGGGATGACGATGAAAAACTGAGTCACATTATGGAAACACGACGCGCGATCGTTGGCAGCGGGATTGTGTACTTCAATCTGATTCGCAAGTTGCGGGAGTTCAGCGATCAGTTGTGGCAGGAAGATCTGCCGCACTTGATCTATCACGGTGATCTGGACCGACGACGACGTCGTGAATTACAAGAGTCATTTATGACCGAGCCGGGCCATCTCGTATTGGCAACCAATGCGTTTGGAATGGGCGTCGACAAAGAAGATATTCGATTTGTGTTGCACGCAGATCTTCCCGACTCGGTCGAGTCGTACTATCAGGAGATTGGCAGGGCAGGGCGGGATGGATTGGAGTCCAAATGTGTACTGATGTTTGACCAGCGTGATTTGGCAACGCAGATGGAGTTTATGAGATGGAGCAATCCAGATGCGGAGTATTATGAACGAGTCTTCTATTTTCTGGTCCACGAAAATGAACCGCTCAATGCCTATGGTTTGGAATGGCTTCGCGAACGCATCCACGCAAAACAGAAACATGATCGCCGCCTGGAAACTGCGTTAGCCATGATGTTTCGCTGGGGCGTCATCGAAGGTGCTTTGACACCCAAATTCAATGTACGTGTCGTCAGTCAACTTCCGCCACAGCTTAAAGATGCCGACCGATTGTCTGACAAACTGAAACGGGACCAGATAAAGTTATTGTCGATGGTGCAATACGTGCAATGCGACGGGGATCGGAAAGCATTCATCAACGAATATTTTGGCCTCGCGTCGACATAGCGAAACGAGCGTCATGGATCAGACTTCGAAGATTTCGCTGACGTCATCGCGGCTGGCGATGTGAATCGGAAAATCAGAACCGAGGATCGATTCGTGAGTTTCGATTGCGCGTTCAGGGCGATTGTTCTCTTCTGAAAGATGGCAGAGACAGGCCCATTGAAGACGCTCCGATTTGGTTTCTTTGATCAACATTGCGGCATCGGAATTGGAAAGATGCCCTCCATTTCCACGAATTCGTCTTTTCAAGCGTTCAGGATAGGGTCCGGTTTCCAGCATGTGATTGCAATAGTTGCTTTCGATCACAACCGCGTCAAGCGAACGAAGCACGTCTCGCAAACCTTCAAAAACATGGCCGAGGTCGGTCAGAATACCGACACGGTTTTGGCTGTCTTCGACGATAAATGCAACACCATCCACGCTGTCGTGAGGCGTCGGTACCGTATGAACTGTGACCTCGCCAAACGAGACGGAGTCACCTGCGGAAAAGAGTCGAACGCGGTCGATCTGTCCAGTGTCACGATACCGCCGAACCGCATCGAGCGTTCGTCGGGTGATATAAACCGGCAGATCAAACTTTCGACTGAAAACGCCCATGCCACTGGTGTGGTCGCTGTGGTCGTGCGAAATGAACAGGGCTTCCGCGTCACGGATGTCACGCCCATGTTTGGAGAGCCTTCGTTCGGCCTGGCGACCACTGATGCCGGCATCGAACAAGAGCGCGGTGTCGCCAGACTCGACATAAAAGCAGTTGCCATTACTTCCTGATTGCAGCGATACGACTTTCATGGCCGCACATTCTACGAATTTACTCGATTGAGTGAATACCGGTTCGGGCAACGAGGGCACATAATGAGTTGGTCGCCCTTGATCAATCAAGCAGAGTTATGAAATTCACGATTAGCCAAATGTTCGTGGTCGCCACCTTGTTGGTATGTTGGATTGGCACTTTTTATTTAGTCAATTTTTGGTTTGGGACAATCGCCTGGTCCTTGGCTTTCACACTGTGCCTGATGTTTTTCACCATGCTGGGTATGCGAATTCTGGGGCGAAGATTCACATCCGCGAGCCGGGTTCGGGTCGAAGTTGCGATCTGGTGTTGCCTCTTGGGAATCCTTGTCGTCGTTGCTGCGTACATCGGTGCTGGATATCATCGACGTGGAATTGCGGAACGAATCGCGAATCGTACAAAGTGGATGATTCGCAGCGATCCACGTTTTCAACGTATCAACATCGACGCCATTTTTTATGGTAGATCTCCTTCGGTTTTCAAAATGCGGGTAGCGGGTCAGGTGAAGGTACTACAGGACTTCATTGACTTGAGAACAAAAGTCCGAGAAGCTTCCGGCAATCAGGGGTTCGTCTATTGGGAAATCGACGTGATGGACCAGGATTCGGTAAACTATCCAACGGCTATCAATCCACTGGCTCACAAAGAGGAAACGAGTCATGTCGAAGAGTAATCCTTTTCAATCACCTCAAGCGGCTCAACAGATGCCAGGCGCGTCGGTGTTGTTCTTGTCCATCTTCGGTGTGTTTGTGTCGGCCGCGTTGGGAGGACTGGGTGGTGCGGGTCTCGGCGCCGGTCTCGGCTATTTCAATCCAGGTTACTATCGAGCGGTTTTTTCAGGTGGCGACGACCCTCTGTTTGATCCAGTTGCTGTCGGAATTGGACAAGGATTGGGGCAAGGTGTTCTGCTGGGAGCAGCCATTGGTGTGGCATTAGTGGGGCTCTTTTATTGGTACCGTACTCGAGTAACGAGTCATCCTGAATCTGGCGAACCATAACGCAAACGGTCAGTTTGCCTTTGCAAATGTGGCTATAATCTTGCGGACATTCACCGGAGGAACCCTTCTCAAAACGACTTCCATGCAATCCTGGCGCACCCTTACCCCTTTTCTGATCGGCTTCTTGTTGTTGCATCTGTTGATGACCGGGGTCTTTGTTACGTTGGCCAGTCGCACGGTAACGGAACAGGCCGTCGGAGCCGTTGAACCGACATTGGACTCGCAGGAGACTGCGGAAGCTCAAGCGTCAATCGACGAGTCGATTGGCAATTTGCAAACACGTCTCTGGCTGATTTCTTTGGGATTTGGCGCGGTAACGTGTGTCATGATGATTGCCTTGGCGGCTCGAGTTTTGCAACCATTGAATCTGTTTTCGGAGACGGCTCGGCGAATCGGTGCGGGTTCACTGGATCAGTCGATCCCAATGCGAAACTCTTCGAATCAATGGAGTGTCCTGGCCGAGGCCTTTGGGCAGATGCAGAACAAGCTTGCGGATCGCGAGAGTCGTTTGAGAGAGAACAATCAACGAATGGGCGCTGTGCTTGGAAGCATGATTGAAGGGGTGCTTTCGATCGATGCCGATGGCCGAGTATTGACGGCAAACAACACCGCTTGCGACATGCTGTCTGTTTCCAGTGTTGAGCTAATTGATCGAAAATTGCTCGATGTGATTCGCTATCCAGAACTCAGACGGGCCATTGAAGTAACGCAAGAGAACCGTGATTTTTTTGAGTCGGAATTCGAAACCACTGCACAACCCCGACGCTTGCTCAAGGCCCATGTTGCGATGCTACCCAACGATTCAGGTGAGCTGGCGGTCGTGTTACACGATGTGACGGATTTGCGGGCACTGGAAACCATGCGGCGAGATTTTGTCGCCAACGTGTCGCATGAACTCAAGACGCCACTCTCGTCAATCAAAGCCTACGCGGAAACGCTGCGGCTTGGAGCTCTACATGACAACGAAAAGAACGTCCAGTTTGTCGAACAAATTGAGTCGCAAGCAGAGATGTTGCACTTGCAGATTCAGGACTTGATTGAACTGGCTCGAGTCGAAACGGGCAAAGCTTCCAAGGAATTGGTTGCGGTCCCGATCAATGAAGTCTGCAAGAAATGCTTGGAGCAATTTGATTCACAAGTGACCAAGCTGAATATCGACCTGTTGTTTGAACCCGATGCGCGTGAGCCGATTGTGGTCGCCGAGCCCAATGGGATTGCTACGATCGTAACGAACCTGGTCACCAATGCGATTCACTACACGCCTGAGGGGAGCATTACCGTGCGAACGGAAAAGCTGGAAGGCATCTCAGTCATCGAGGTGATTGACACCGGGATTGGGATAGCAGAAGACCAGCAGTCACGCGTCTTTGAACGGTTTTACCGGATCGACAAAGCTCGATCGCGAGACATGGGTGGAACCGGTTTGGGCTTGTCAATCGTCAAGCATATGACGCAGTCATTTGGAGGCAACGTGAAGCTCAAGAGCCAGATTGGCAAAGGGAGTACTTTTCGAATTGAACTCCCATCGGAAAGTAGTTGAACTCGTCAAGTCAACTTGCAACTTGGTTGACAAGAATCGGTCCTCGGCGTTCAGCATGCGAGCGCGATTCAAACAACGTCGCATCAAGAAAACCTAATGGCAAACTTGCGACAGCCAAGAGTGGCTATCCTACGTCGCTGGTCTACCGGACCGTAGCTTGGGCACTTTGGGCACTCTTGCCCGAGAAAATCTTTCCTTGACGCTTAACCATGCGAGCGCGATTCAAACAAAATCGCCGCAAGAAACCTAATGGCAAACTCATGACAGCCAAGAGTGGCTATCCTACGTCGCAGTGATCTACCGGACCGTAGCTTGGGCACTCTTGCCCGAGAAAATCCCTCCTCGGCGTTCGGCATGCGAGCGCGATTCGAACAAAATCGCCGCAAGAAAACCTAATGGCAAACTTGCGACAGCCAAGAGTGGCTATCCTACGTCGCAGTGATCTACCGGACCGTAGCTTGGGCACTTTGGGCACTCTTGCCCGAGAAAACTAGCACTCGTAGTGCCCAAGCTACGAGCCCATTCGTTGGCCAATTGCGTAGTCGTTCGAATCGCGATTTGCTTATTTCGAGGTTTTTGTCGGGCCAACGGCGTTTAGAATAAATAGTCGGGAATTTCGACGCTCCAATCATCCAATGACATGATGTCTGTTAAATTTCGTTGGAAACCATGAACACACGCAATCTTGCTCTTACACTGACATGGGTCATGGCTTGCCTCGGTTTGTCAGCGAATGCCACTGTCGCTCAAGAATCCGAGAAAACACTTCAAGAGAAACGGTACGAATCGGAAGCTCTGTTTGTTCGACGTGTCGAAACGTTGCTGCGTGAAAAGTGTTTCGGATGTCACGGAAATGATCCTGATTCGATCGAAGGTTCATTGGACATTGGATCGCTTAAAGGACTTCTTGCCGGTGGCGATAGTGGCGATCCGTCAGTGATTCAAGGAGACGCTCAAGCCAGTCCGCTGTATCTGGCTGCGACTCGCGAAAGCGACGATTGGTCTGCGATGCCACCCAAAGAAGCCGAGCAGCTGACCAAAGAACAGCTTCAATGGTTACGAGATTGGATCGACCATGGTGCCGCTTGGCCAGACGCAACAACCGCCAACGCAATCAAAAAGAAATACGCGGATCAATGGTCTGTCGAGGATGGCATCGAAGTCAAAACATCAGGTGGCTTGGACGACAACTGGACCCATCGAAAGTACGACCCGGCAAAACTATGGGCGTACCAACCACTCGAAGTCATCGAGCCACCCCAGGACGTTCATCCCGTCGATTGGTTCATTGATAGACAACTGACAAAGGCAGGTCTCGAGCCCGCAACTGATGCGACGGCACGAGCCTTTGCCCGCCGATTGAGTTTCGGTTTGACTGGACTTCCTCCCATGACGCACAACACAGCGGAGTTGTCTCAATTCGAAACTGAGTTCCAAACGAACCCCGATCGTGCAACCCGAAGATACATTCGACAACTGATGAATTCGTATCAGTACGGCGAACATTTTGCTCGCAACTGGTTGGACGTAGTTCGCTACGCAGATTCATCGGGCTTTGCCAACGACTACACGCGCCCGAATGCTTGGCGGTATCGAGATTATGTGATTCGCGCATTCAACAGCGACAAGCCTTACAACGAATTCGTCCGCGAGCAGATTGCCGGCGATGAAATGGATGCCAAGGATGTCGAGAAAAGGATCGCGACGGGGTTTCTCCGCATGGGGCCCTGGGAGCAAACTTCGATGAGCGTTTTTCGTGTGACTCGCGTTCAGTGGCTCGATGATGTGACCGATTCCGTTGGTCAGGCGTTTCTTGGGCACGCAATGCAATGCGCTAAATGTCATGATCACAAGTTTGATCCAATTCCAACGCGCGATTACTACCGGATGATGGCGGTCTTTTCAACGACTCAATTTGCGGAAGTGAACGCTCCCTTTTTGCCCAGCGAAAACAAAACTGGCTTTCAACAATCGCACAAATGGACCCAAGCGAAAATTGCCAGCTACGTCAAACAGAAGCAGGCGTTGGAGGCCAAGATCAAAGCCAACAAGCAGAAAGAGAAGGGTGACGCGACCGTCGGCAATAATGGCTTGGACCCAGGTGATGAAAACTCATTGGCCCGAATGAACAAGAACATTGCCAGGCATCGCTGGGAGTTGGAAAAAGTTCAACCGATTGCATTTTCGGTTTATACAGGGAAAACCATCGAGCGAAAAAATGTTTCTAAGCGAATCCTGAAACCAGTGGACCCCTGGAAGAAAGGGACGTTGGAAAAAGACACGATTCTCAGTGGCGGTGACGCTTATTCACGTGGCGATGTTGTGTCTCCTGGAGCATTGAGTGCGGCTGAATCGTTGGGCAACATGCCCTCAGCTGAATTTCCGAACGAAAACGGCAAGCGACGACTGGCATTGGCGAACTGGATCGTTGATGAACGAAACCCGTTAACGGCGCGAGTCATCGTCAACCGCGTTTGGGCGTGGCACTTTGGTGTTGGGCTCGCTGGTAACCCCAATAACGTTGGCGGAACCGGCAAGTTGCCGACGCATCCTCGTTTGTTGGATTTTCTGGCCGATTGGTTTGTCAAACATGATTGGTCGATCAAGCAACTCAACGAGTTGATTTTGACGTCAAACGTTTATCGGCGAGCTTCACAACATCACGATCCAAACAAGCTGGAACAGTTGGATCCGAACCGCCAATTCTACGCCGTGTTTCGACCACGACGTTTGACTGCAGAAGAATTCCGTGATGCGATGTTGGCGGTTAGCGGCGAACTAAATCATCAGGTTGGTGGTGTACCTTGTCGCCCGGATATCAATCAGGAAGTCGCTATGCAGCCGCGACAGATCATGGGAGGAACTGCGTCAGTCTACGAGCCAGATCCACTGCCGGATCAACGAAATCGTCGAAGTGTCTATGCGGAGCGGATTCGTGGGCTCCGCGATCCATTTATGGAGACCTTTAATCAACCCGGCCCTGACAAGTCATGCGAGTTGCGCGAAACCTCCACAGTGGCTCCTCAAGCGTTGACACTGTTTAATGCGCTTGAAGTTCAAGACCGAGCTTTGGCGTTTGCCGCTCGTCTGTTAAAAGACGAATCGCAAAAAGACGACGATCGCGCGGTCATTTGTCAAGCGTTTGAATTGGCACTTGGGAGACGGCCAACAACGACTGAGGTCGACGCTTGTTTGGAGCACTGGCAACGGGCGGTCGTTGAAGAATCCAAAAAGAAGTATACCCCGCCAACGTTTGCGACTCAGACTCGGCGGACCGTGATGGCTGAGAAAACCGGCGAGCCATACGACTTCATTGAATTCATGCCGGTGTACGAAGAATACGTTGCCGACTTGCAGCCGCATCAAGTCGACGCGAAGACGCGTGGATTGGCGCAAGTCTGTTTGATTGTGTTCAACCTGAACGAGTTCGCTTACGTTGATTGAGAACGCTTCGCTTAGCGGTTGTGATTGTCAGGATAGAGCGTTTCGTTCTGATTTTTATTGAAACTATACGGTTACCGAAATGAATGCTCGACAGCCTTGGACTTGCTACCGACGCGACTTTCTCTATGGATTAGGCGCGAGTATCGGATCGCTCGCGTTCACATCGATGTTGCATGCGGCGAAAGGTCAGTCAGAACTTTTCAAAGATCAGCAGCCTCATCATGAACCGAAAGCAAAGCGATGTATTTTCTTGATGATGGAAGGCGGTCCCTCCCATCTGGATACGTTTGATCCCAAGCCGGAATTGACTCGGCGACACCTCAAAGAGTTCACTCGTTCTGGTGAACAGCAAAGTGCGATGTCATCGGGCAAACGATACTTTGTGAAGAGTCCGTTTGATTTTGTCAAAGCGGGAGAGTCGGGCGCAGACATCAATACGGCGTTCGAGCACTTGCAGGATTGCGTCGACGATATCTGTTTCTATCGCGGTGCGTATGTTGAATCCGTAAATCATCCAACCGCGTGTTACCACGTCAATACGGGAAACCGTTTTGGCGGTGACCCGGGAGTCGGTGCGTGGGTCAACTATGGACTGGGGACCGAGAATGAAAATTTGCCTGGTTTTGTTGTCTTGCCACGAACCAGCTACCCTCAAGGAGGTGCAGCAAATTGGTCCAACGGATTTCTGCCAGCGACGTATCAAGGAACGCCCTTGCGTGCTCAAGGCAGTCCGATTCTGGATCTACAACCGCCGCCAGGTGTTTCCCGTCAACGGCAACGAAAAAATCTTGATCTGCTGGCCAAGTTGAATCGACAACATCTGGAACAACGACCCGGGCGCAGCGATCTGGAAGCGCGATTGAACTCATACGAGTTGGCGTATCGGATGCAAACCGAAGTGCCCGAGGTTTTGGAACTCGATGGAGAAACCGAGGCAACGCTGGACATGTATGGAATTGGCCAAGCAAAAACGGATGAGTTTGGCCGCAAGTGCTTGCTCGCTCGACGGTTGGTTGAAAAAGGCGTACGTTTTGTTCAAGTGTATTCCGGAAACTGGGACAGCCACGACTATATTCATCGCGCCCACGGTTCACTGATCAAAGCGGTTGATCAACCGATCGCTGCATTGTTGAAGGATCTCAAGCAACGCGGGATGCTGGACGATACGTTGGTCATGTTTTGTGGAGAGTTTGGTCGGACGCCCGACAATGGTTTGCGTGGAGGTGGCAAATCGTATGGACGCGATCACAATGCGGAAGCGATGGCGATGTGGTTCGCAGGCGGTGGCACCAAAGCGGGGCATACGATTGGCGCGACGGATGAGATCGGTGGAAAAGCGATCGACTGTGCGCGTCACATACGCGACGTCCATGTCACCTTGTTGCATCTGTTGGGGCTCGACGACAACAAACTGACGTACTATCACGCAGGCCGATTTAAGCAGCTGAGTCAGTTTGGCGGCAAGGTGATTCAGGAATTGATCGGTTAAAGGTTCAACGTGTGTTTTAACCAAAAGTTCGCACGCGTTTGGCAAAAATGGCTTCGGTCTTGATCAAACCACAATATCGCTCTGACCGCGATTCGTTCGATAAGAACGATGACGCCAGTAGATGATGCAGGCTCCAATAGAACTGGGCAACGTGCAGGCGAGTTGTGACCACACTGCTTTTTTCGGTTTCATTTACGTATCGAGACCATCTGGAGTGAGCCGTGCTTGGAAAAAAGAAAATGATCTACTACGTACCTGTATTGATCGGAATTGCGGTCGTTGGATTCTTTATGTGGAAGACATTCTGGAGGGGTGCCTACGAATCGGCTCAGTACAACGTATTGCGTACAGAAGGCGCATTCGAACTGCGTGAGTATCCTGATCTAAAGATCGTGACGACATCGATGCAAGTTGGATCCCAAGGTGAAGACGGCAGCTTCATGAGGTTGTTTCGGTACATCAGTGGCAACAATGAACAGCAGCAAAAGATCGCCATGACGACGCCCGTGTTTATGGAGCGAAAAGAAGAAACAGATTCCGGTCAGATGGCGTTTGTGTTGCCATCGGATGTCGCGTCGAATGTGATTCCGGATCCCAACGCCGATGATGTGGGAATTGTCACTCGTCCGGCTGGTACGTTTGCATCGATCCAGTTCTCGGGTTCGATCGACGAACCAGTCATTGAGCAGCAGAAAGCCAAGCTGGTGCAATGGATTCAGCAGAGCGGGTACACCATCATTGGCGAGATGGAAGTGGCTGGCTACGACGCACCCATCACGCCTGGTTTTCTCAGACGCAACGAAATCTTGTTTCGAGTCGAATGACCAATTGGCGGTGGCTTAAAACGATAGCGTGTGGGCGCAAGCCCTCCGTGAAGTAGCGTTAGGGCGCAAGGCCTCCGGTGAGGTAGCGTTAGGGCGCAAGCCCTTCGGTTTCAAATGTTGCGAATGTCCACCGCCGGCCGGCTTGCGCCGGTCCGCTACTTGATTGATCCATGTAGCGTTTGGGCGCAAGCCCTCCGGTTTCAAACGTTGCGAATGACCATCACCGGCCGGCTTGCGCAGGTCCGCTACTTGATTGCATAAATCCATGAGGGCTGCCAGCCCTCGTTTTTTTAACCCGTTGGCAACATTTCAAAACGTGAAGTCTTGTCAACTCCAGCCGCTAGTCGTCAGAGTTCAGCTGCTTTACTTCACCGCCAGAGCTGGGGATGACTGGAAAGAAATCTGGCTGCGGATCAAAATCGACGGATCGTTCACGAACCTCAGCAAGAAACGAGACTAGCTGATTGGAATCGACCAGCGCGATTGCACAACCACCAAAGCCAGCCCCGGTCAGTCTTGCGCCAAAACATCCTGGCGATGATTGCATGATCAAAACCACGCGGTTGAGTCCCTCGCTACTGACTTCAAAATCATCCCGCAAACTATTGTGACTTTCATTGAGCAACTGCCCGAGTGCTGCTGGATCAAACGGTTGCCGACAGAGGATCGCCGCCGCTTGTTCCACTCGGCCGTTTTCGGACACAACGTGCCGGAGTCTACGAGAGAGCTTGACGGGTAGCAACGCTTCTCCACGTTCCAACATCGAGGCGTTCAGCTTGTGAATGGCGTCCGGGGGATGATGAAATTGATCTTGTTGAACCAGTACTCGCTTGAGCCTATCAAATGCCAGCGTACACTCCTCGCGTCGTTCGTTGTATGCAGAAGCGGCCAAAGAGCGACTCAATTTCGTATTGGCGACGACCATTGAAATTTGTTCTGGAATTTCAACTGCCTCGTACGACATTGAGTAACAGTCGATCTTGAGGGCTGTTCCAGCGATGGCGGCCGCACTGATAAATTGATCCATCAGCCCGCATTGAACGCCGATGAAGTTCTGTTCTGCCCGCTGTCCAATCTGGGCAATTTCCAACGGTGTGGCCCAAGTTGAGTTGGTCGTCTGCAGAAATGCCAACACCGTCGCGATCTCGATGGCTGCCGAACTGCTCAAACCACTGGCAACAGGAATGTTACCGTCAATCAATGCATCCATTCCCGTCAGCGGAACATTCATTGATTTCAGTTCAGCGACCACTCCCAGAACAAAATTCGCCCAGCCAAACTCGGACTTCGCTATCGGTTGATCAAGTGAAAACCGATGCGATTGCGAAAAGTTAAGCGAGCTCAGATGTACGGTTGCGTCAGAGCGTGGTGCAAACCAAAGATCAACACTTCGATCAATGGCCATCGGTAAAACAAGGCCATCGTTGTAATCCGTATGTTCGCCAATCAGATTGACACGTCCAGGAGCTCGCGAACAATACTCGGGTTCGCGTCCGAAGGTCACGATGAATTGATCGGCGATGGTTGCGGCAGTTGCCATGGACGTTCTACGGGTGTTTGACTTTTTTGGCAGGTCGTTTCTTCGTTTTAGAACGTGGCGCCGGTTCAGGATACTCGGCCAGTTTTGCTTTCAACTGATTAACAATCTCGGGGCGAGCGGAGGCAAGATTTTGCGTCTCCAGAGGATCTGTTTGGTAGTCGTACAGTTCGTACTCAGCTGATTCTAATGGTGCACCGATCCCACGCCATTGAACGAGACGATGACGTTCGGTTCGAATCGCACGGCCAAGTTTTCGCTTGGGAAACACATGATACGCATGGTCGCGGATGCGAACGGAAGGATCTTTCAGGACAGGAACCAAGCTTTTGCCATCGATCGGTTGAGGACCAGAGGGCAATCCAAGTCCAGCCAATTCTGTCAGCGTCGGAAATAGATCAACGCTTTCGGCAAGTTGTTTCGTCGAAGATCCAGGTCGAGTCACGCCCGGAGCAGCAATCAGAATTGGGATCCGATTCGCTTGTTCATAGTTAGTGTGTTTGGTCCAGATTCCAAGATCACCAAGGTGGAAACCATGATCGCCCCAAAGCACGACGATGGTATTGTCAGAAAGGTTCGCTTCGGCAAGCGTCTGCAGGACGCGACCAATCTGAGCATCGACGAACGAAGTGCTTGCGTAGTAACCATGGATCAACTGGCGCTTCAGCATTTCGTCAAACGCAGCACGGGGCTCAGTAGGTACAGGTTTGTAGTTGGTGATTTCTCCACCACGTTTTGCCGCCACCGCTGGCGCGTCTTTGGGTAGATCTTCAACTTTCGGGCGTGGCAGTTTTGAGGCGTCGTGCATGTCCCAATATTTTTTCGGTGCGCTGAATGGAAGGTGCGGACGCGCAAAACCGACGGTAATAAAGAAAGGCGTACCCTCGTTTTCACGACGCTCTTTGGCCGCCCATAACCGTTGGATGGCTTCGGTCGCGACGCGACCATCGGCGTACTCGTCGTCACGAACGTCAGGCGATTCAAAGGCCGCTCCACGAGGTAGCGATTTGATCTCGCCAAGTCGCTGGTTGGTAAAGTACGCTTCTTCGCGTGTCAGCTTGCCTCCATCGGTACTCTCTGGATCAAGGTACTCGATGACTTTGTCGTGAAAATGTGGAACACTGAATGAGTCGGGGTCGCCTAGATTGCCGTGCCCAATATGAAAGACTTTTCCCAACGACTCGGTACGATATCCATGTTTTGCAAAAAACTGCGGCATCGTTACGGCGTCGGGTAACGTTTTTCTTAAATGACTTCCTAGCCCATAAAGTCCCGTTGAAGTTGAATGCGACCCCAGCATCAACGTGAAACGGGACGGAGCACAAACGGCTTGATTGCAATATGCGAGATCGAAACGAATCCCCTGCTTGGCGAGTCGATCGATGTTGGGCGTTTTCGCAAGCGCGTCTCCATAACAACCAATCGCCGGCTTCAGATCATCCACCAGGATCAACAGCACATTGGGTGGTTCATCGGCAACAGCCAAACGACACGACGACATCAGCACCAGCAGGATGCCAAAGAAGACGGGTCTCAGGAATGTTGGTAGCTGTTTCATTCTCGTTTCAACCTGCGGCAAAGTAGCAATCTCGGCATAACTTCCGGGCAAGATCAACAGGCCATGTTAACGATCTGATTGTTTCACCTTTTCCAAACGCTCGCGAACTTGCTGAAGTCGCTTCTCAATCTTCTCGATACGTTGAAGCAGTTGTACTTCTCTGGTTTTTCTGTCCGTGGCGGTACCATTGGTTTGGTCTCGCTTTTCGTTTGCCGGTGGGTCGGGTGAAAATTGAAACGCCGAGAATGTTGTTTTCGGAGTCGCTTTAGAATCCGATTGGTAATCGAGCGCATACAAATTGTTGAACTGATCCTCGGCGAGCGAAACCTTGGTTCCACCCAGCGAAGCAGAAGTTGGACCAACGGTGTTGCTATGTCCGATGACGAGGATGGTTGCGTCCTCGGGTGTCTCATCGATCAACCGCTTCAATTCATTCAACTGGCGATAGTACGTTAACTTTAGCTTGTTGCTTGCGGCCGTCGGTTGGGCTGTCTCTCGCGTCCGTTTGTAGTTCGTCGAAAAAACGTGACTGACGCTCCGCGTCGCCAAGATGGTTGCCAGCTTTTTAGCACGACGTTTTCCTTGATCCGTCAAGGAAGGGTCGTTCCCATCTGCCTTTTCAGCATGACGTGCCAGAAAGACGGTTCGACCGGTGGATTGAATCGAGAAGGATCTCGTATTGACGGCGGCCGCAGTGCCATCTTCGGCAGCGACCATAATCCGTAACCTTTCTCTCGCCGATTCTGGGATGGCGACCAATTCTTCACCATCGTTGGGAGTGTTTGCCAACAAGGTTTGAATAAATGTTGCCCCATCATCCGTCGACAGCAGGATGTTCACGTTCGCAACTTGATCCGCCGCGTCTGGAGTTTGGCTGCGCCACCTGACGAGAAGGATCGGTTGTGGATACGAAGACTCGCTCGGTTCTGTGACTTGAATCAACAGCGGCGAAAGGCCGTCTTGACGGTTCGATGATGTCGCGTCCGAGGGAGGCCGAAAATGAGAGATCGAAACCATCGCGCCAACCAGAATCAGCGAGGTGCAATGAGCGTAGGTCATAGGTCGGAGCATGCCAAATGAAGGGATCTAACGATTTATTATAGACGAAAGTTCTATCTCAGATAGCTTGCGCCGATTCGAAACCTGTCAATTGACGAAGCTACTGATTCAACTGCCAAATCGCCAAATTTAGAATCAACGCAAACGTTGACCAAGCCCAATAAGGGACGAGTAAACCAGCAGAAATTCGGTTCAGGCGAAATGCCAGAAACACCGTTGTGGCAATCGCAATCCAAAGAATGCAGATCTCGAAGAATGCCCACATCGGTGATCGTGCTCCAAAGAAGATGATCGACCAAGCGAGGTTCAGCAGAAGTTGAACAACAAAAGCCGCGACAAACAATCGTGTTCCTTGATGTTGCATGGCATTGGCACGCTGTCGCCAAATGAGCCAGGCAGCAACTGCCATCATCATGTACAGCGTTGTCCAGACGGGACCGAACAGCCAGCTGGGCGGATTAAAGCTGGGTTTGTTTAAAGTCGGGTACCATGTCGTGACGCTTGATGTCGTTGCCAATCCGCCAAGGATCATCACAACAGATACAACGGAGATCCAAACGATCAACGAAAGCATACCGTTGCGATGAAACCACGAGTCATTTTCAAGATTCATGTTCACTCGATCAGAAGCACTGCTGCGAAGAATTTCCATCATAAGCTGCTCGGTCTAGCAATGCATGTGGGGATGGCTCATGGTGATTTGGACCGATTGGAACTCGGAAGTTCTGGCTGCGAGTCAATAGGTTGCGGACGACAATTGGGTAGATAACGTTGTTAATCGGATTCCTCGCCGACAAGTACTTCCTCTCCCTCGCCGGGCAGCCACGATTGACTTGCTTGTTTCTTCAAGTTTTCCATGTCAGAAGCCATGTTACCCTCTGCTTCACTGCGGTCTTCTTCATCTGCCTGCTGATGTTTTGGTGCGATCAAATCCGATTCCGACGTCGATTGGCCATGTTCGGCCTGGACACGATTGGGAGAATTGGATGCTTGTTGATCATTTTTCATCGTTACGGGAACGCCATTGGGAAAGATGACTTCACGAGCCTCATCGGGCAAAGAGATTCCTGCATGCAACAACGCTTGCTTGGCGATTCGCATGCAGGAGGACCGTACGCTGAGCCAGTCGTTTTTGGTTCCATCAATCCAGAAAAACGCTCGCAGATTGACGGTCGACGCACCAAGGCTGTCAATCAAGACACGCGGTAAAGGATCGTCAAGGGTTGTTGAGTGTTCTTTTAGTTTTTTGAGCACAATCGCCTGCGCGTTGCTGGCCGAGTCGTCGTAACCGATGCCAATATCAAACGTAACCCTTCGATGCGGATTAGCCGTATAGTTTTCGATCGTCGATTTGTAGATTTTCGAGTTGGGAATCTGAACGTGGTTACCTTCGAAAGTGAGCAATGTTGTTCCTCGCGTGGTCACTCGTTGAACCACTCCTTCGTGCCCTTCAACTTGAATGAGGTCGCCAACGCGAAATGGCTTCTGGACGCTGATCAGGATGCTGGCAAGAAAATTCTCGGCGATGTCTTGAAACGCGATACCAATGATCAAACCGATTAGTCCGGTACCACCGAGGACGGTCAGTGCGAGCTGAGTCAATCCGGATACTCGAAGTATCAAATAGACACCAAAGATGAGGATTGGCAGCATGATGGCTCGGGTCGCAACCCAGCGCAGAAGTGAGTTAGGGATGCGATGGCCCAGCACGCGATTTCCAATCAAGCCAGCAATTCGCGCTAGAAACCAGGTAACGATCAAAATTACAATCCCAAAGATGATGATCGGGATCGCTTGGATCGCGCCATTTCGAAACTTTCGTAATTCTGCGAAGGCATCTGAAAAGTCCCAGATTGATTTTTCCTGGACCGTCATTCGATTGACAACGGCCACGACATCCTGTGTGTTTGAGGCGAGGTCGGTAGCCCAGTCTTTAAACTTCTCTTCTTTGGCGACACCAGAGAGAAACACCACACCCTCGTCAACTTCTGCTGTCGCGGAATCGAATCGCTGAGTTGCCAACAGAATTTCGTTAAGCCGGGATTCGATTTCTTCATCCCGAGCGACCGGTTTGACATCCACTTTTTCCGGGGCCGCGGGTGAGGTGTCAGTGAGTTCTTCCGAGGCCGATTGCTTCGGAGGGATCTGGTCGTCCTGGGCGACAATCGCCAACGGTGTGGATAGTAAAAGGAGGCATCCCAGGATCATTGATCGCCAGTTTGGCGTCTCGGTTTTTTTCATTGAAGTTTCGCTTGATCGTACTAATTTTGCCAGGTTCCACAGAGAGTCGCAGCTGAGTCAAAGAGAGATGGTCACCAGAGCCGGTTCATCGCGTTTATTGCTCGAACCGCGGGATTGCTGGATAACGACCCATCTGCCAATTTGATTGCAACCGCATCATTTTTTCGGCGACGACCGCTGATGAGTTTGATTTCATCAAATGCGTGAGCTTTAATTCCAATTGTTGGCGATGAGTTCTGCCCGTTTGTTGGCTCAAATGGTTTATTTTGGTGCGTGAATGAGTTTCTTGTTGACGAATTCGAGAATGCCAAGCTTGGAAAGCTCCCTGCCATAGCCAGACTTTTTGATGCCACCAAAAGGAAGATTTTCCTGGCTTCTGGTCGGCTGATTGATAAAAACCATGCCTGTTTCGATTTGCTCGGCAACGCGTTTTCCACGTTCGATGTCTTGAGTAAAAACAGATCCGCCAAGCCCATAGCTTGAATCGTTTGCCAGCTCGATTGCGGCTTCTTCATTCTCGACAACATAAATGCTCGCCACTGGTCCGAACAACTCCTGGTCATAAGTCGGCATTTCAGGCGTGATGCCCGTCAGTATCGTTGGGTTGTAAAATGCCCCCTGACGATCGGGTCGATCGCCTCCCAAGATGACGGTCGCGCCTGCATTGATCGTTTCTTCAACCGACAATCTGAGATCTTCTGCTGCGCGCTCAGACGATAGAGGACCAACATCGGTGCCTGGCTCACGAGGATCCCCGAGCTGCATTTTGGCCATGGCTTTCTTAAACCCTTCAATGAACGCTTCCGCGACCGATTCAACGACAATAAATCGCTTGCTGGCCACGCACGATTGACCCGTGTTGCGCATCCGACCGCGAACAGCGGATTGAATTGCAGACGGAAGGTCTGCATCTTCGAGGAGCACGAACGCGTCGTTTCCACCTAGTTCCAATACAGATTTTTTGATCTGCTTACCTGCTCGCTCGGCAACGGCACTTCCTGCGGCATCGCTTCCGGTCAGCGAAACACCCATGACGGCATCATGATCAATTACGCTGCCAACAAATTCGGTGGGGATAAAAAGATTCGTATAGGCACCATCTGGAAGGCCAACTGATTGGAACAGATCGTCAATCGCTTGTGCGCATTGAGGAACGTTTCGCGCATGTTTGATCAGTACAACATTCCCGGCCATCAAATTTGGACTGGCAAACCGAATGACTTGGTAGAAAGGGAAATTCCATGGCATAACGCCAAGCAGCACACCGATCGGCTGATATTGGATGTACGCATCGCCAGAGTCAGTTTCCATCTTATGATCGGCGAGAAAGTCTTCCGCTCCATCGGCGTAGAAAGCGACGATATCTGCGCAGAAGTCGATCTCTGCCTGACTCTCGTTTATTCGCTTTCCCATCTCGAGCGTAATCAGCTCAGCGAATTCGTTTTTGCGTTCCTTGAGTTTGGCAGCAAACTTTCTAAGTATCTGTTTGCGGTGTTCGAATCCAGTGTTGCGCCATCGTTGGTAGGTGTCGGACGCTCTCGCGATCAAGTCGTTTGTTTGATCAATCGTCAATTCATCATACGACTTCAGGAGTTCGTTGTTGTAGGGATTGATGGAATCAAAACTCATGTCAGTTACCCGGGATTTGGGGCCTGTGGAAAAACGGCACATCGTGGTCGCGAAAACGGCGACCCTGGAGTCGCCATTTCACCATTTTCTAGTTGTCAGCTCTGGCTGTCGATTAGACAGGCGCCCGGCCACGCAAGGCATGGCTGACCGCACTCAACAGGAAGAGGACAACAAATACGAAGAAGAAGATTTGGGCGAGGTTGGAAAGGCCACCTGCGATGCCACCAAATCCTAGGACACCAGCGAGAACTGCAAGAATGAATAAAGCGATTGCCGCACGTAACATTTGATTGACCTTTTGTTCAAAGAGGGGAGGTTTGTTCTCTAATTCGTTGAACTCTCTATCAAGCAATCGGTGTGCCAAAGCCAAAATGTATGATGTCAGTAGTCAGCCTTGCATTGGAAAACGTGTTGACTTTTCGCCAGAACGAACAAAACGACTTGTTTGGGCGGGGCGGGCGGCTGCCAGCCTGAGCGTTGCACGACCACGACGAGTAAACTGGATGAAGTTCATCTTATCGCGACGGATCGATGTCAAATGGAGTGGATTCCTCAGCATACATCAACAAATGTTAGGGAGTTGGTTCTTGCGAGAGGGCTGGTTCGCGGCAACAGCGATACTACAACTTAATCTGACGACACCGTGAGCCTTAAACGACACCGTGAGCCTTAAACGACACCGTGAGCCTTAAACGACACCGTACGCCAGCATCGCGTCGGCAACTTTTTTAAATCCAGAGATGTTGGCCCCATCGACATAGTTGACTCGATTACCCTCGCTACTGGCATCGACACACCGTTGGTGAATGTCCCGAATGATTTTTTGAAGTCGTTCATCAACCTCTTCTCTGGACCAACTTAAACGCATGGCGTTCTGACTTTGCTCCAATCCACTGACGGCGACGCCACCGGCGTTGGATGCTTTGCCAGGAGCGTGCAAGACGTTGCTATCACGAAATTGCTCGGCTGCCGAGGCGGTCGTTGGCATGTTGGCACCTTCGCAGACAGCGATGACACCATTGTCAATCAACGATTTGGCATCATCGCCATCCAGTTCGTTTTGGGTCGCGCAGGGCATCGCGATGTCACAAGCGACACCCCAGGGATTTGCATCAGCGTGGAAATCGACCCTTTTCTGATTTTCTGCAAATTCGGAAATTCGACCTCGGCGATTCTCTTTTAGATCTTTGACTTCATCGAGCTGTTCTTCTGTCAATCCATCTTGAAACCTTACGAATCCGTCTGAATCGCTCAATGTGATGACTTTGGCACCTTTTTGAATAGCTTTTTCAGCAGCGTACAGTGCGACGTTTCCGCTGCCACTGATGGCAATCGATTTTCCTTCAATTGATTTGTCATGATGATTCATCATCAATTCGCAAAAATAGACACAACCGTAGCCAGTCGCTTCGGTTCGAACGGCGCTACCACCATAGGCGTTCGCTTTGCCCGTCATGACTCCAGACCAGCGATTTTCTAGTCGCATGTATTGTCCAAAAAGGTAGCTGATCTCGCGAGAACCGACACCGATGTCACCTGCTGGAACGTCGATGTCTTCACCGATGTGCCGATGCAACTCGGTCATCATGGATTGGCAGAATCGCATGACTTCGTCGTTGCTTTTCCCTTTTGGATTAAAGTTTGAACCACCTTTGGCACCGCCCATGGGAAGTCCAGTCAAGCTATTTTTGAAGATCTGCTCGAAGCCGAGAAACTTCAACACGCTTTGGTTAACACTGGGGTGAAAACGAAGGCCGCCTTTGTACGGCCCCAAAGAGTGGTTGAACTGGACGCGCCACGCGCGGTTTGCACGTACGGCTCCATCATCCTGTTGCCAAGCGACTCGAAAGATGATGATTCGATCGGGTTCAGTGATTCGTTCGAGGATTTGCGCTTTGCGATAGGCATCATGATCCAAGTACCAGGGGAGAACCGATTCAACAACTTCTTTGACGGCCTGATGGAATTCATTTTCATGAGGATTTCTTTTTTTGAGTCCGGAAAGGAAACATTCCAGCTCTTTGTCGACAGCATTCATCGCGGACAGCTTTCTCGATTAGGGAATAAGAATGTGATTTTCCGAATCGCCGATCAGTTTCAAAGGATACGAGGAACCGATTGCCAGTGGCTGTTGGGCTACGGTGATGTGAGTGAATCCGCTCGCTTGCCCCAGATCAGATGATCGATTGAAAACTTACCAGGTCCCAAAAACAGGATCGCAATGTAGGCGACCAGGTAGACGGCAGCAAGTTCCTTCTTCTGCCAGGGATCGTCTGCGTGGACGACAAACAGCGCAATGATCATGGTAAACGCAAGTGGAACCGAAACCACCCGCGTCAACAATCCAAGGATTAAAAAAATCGAGCAACCCAACTCGGTCGCGATCGCTGAAATCAAACTCAATTGGCTTCCCAATCCGATCGGGTCCGGAAAGGCCTCGACCAGATCGCTGTACTTGGATACTTTCTGGACGCCATGAACCAGCATTAAGCATCCAAAAGCGACTCTAAGAATGAATTTGCCTGTGCCCTCAAGCGATGATTTCATGTTTCGTACCTTCTTCTGGCTTGCGCTTGATGTCGTTGGACCCATCAGTTGCCTTATCACGTTTTTTCGACAGAGCCAAATTCAACTGTGTCACTCGATTCTGCTTGCGGACGGTTACTTGCGTGTCGGTTTGGCAGATCCAAGTGAGCACGATTGTTGCCAAGCAGTGAGTTCTTTGCAAAGTTGCTCAAACAGTGCCGCAAGCTGCTTTCGGTGAGTCTTCATCGTTGCTGACTCTCTTAATCTGCCAGCGGTTTCAAGTTCGATTGCAAGATCACAACAAGTCTCTGCTCCGAAATTGGACATCAATCCTTGGAGCGAATGAGCAGCTTTTTCGAGTGCAACATGGTCTTCGACTGCTACCGCCGTATTGATCTTGCCCATGATCCCCGGAGCATCTTCGAGAAAAATTTCGATAAACTCCGCAAATAATTCTTCATCATTTCCAAGACGTTTAATGGTCGAATTGTAATCGACCAAGTTGCAATCGCTTTTCACTAACGCTTCAATCTGGTCTTCGAGTACTTCGGCTTGAATCGGTTTGTTTGCAGCCGCGGTGGTTCTTTCGCTACTTCTTAATTCATCGATCGTTGTCGTCCCGATTGATTCGACTAAAGCAACCAATCGCTCGGCATCCAATGGTTTGGAAATGTAAGCATCCATGCCAGCCGCCAAGCATGACTCTCGGTCACCCTGCATCGCGTGGGCGGTCATCGCGATGATCGAGATCTCGGCGTGCTCCGCTTGAGGCAGTTCACGAATTGCCGCTGTTGCCTGCAAACCATCCATGACCGGCATTTGAATATCCATCAGAACAACATCAAAGCCGATTTCGTCAGATATCAATTGATCAATCGCCATACGACCGTTGGCTGCTTTAACAACTGCGTGCCCACGCTTGGTCAAAATGACTTCTGCAACCAGCTGGTTGGCTGGCAAGTCTTCGACCAACAGGACTCGCAAAGGCCGGATTGTCGTGGTGGATGCCTCCATTTCGGTTGTGACGTGTCGACGTTGTTGCGTGGGCGACATTCGCTGGTATAAGTCTAGCGTGTCCACGACGGCATTGAGCAACTCCGATTGTGAAATCGGTTTAGTCAGGTAATGAGCAATTGGCGCGTTTGTGGATCGATTGGAGTACATTCCCATATCGGCCGATGATTGCATCATCACGATGGGGGGGCACTGGTCTCCGGTCTTGTCTGCGACTCGTTCGACCAATTCATAGCCATCGACTAGTGGCATCAGACTATCGACGATCGCTATGGAAACTGTTTGATCCTGATCTTTTAATTCGTCCAGTACTTGTAGCGCTTGAGCTGCACTTGTCGAAGTAATTGGCTGCATGGACCAGCTGACAAAAATGTTTTCAAGGATTCGCAGGTTGGTCGGATTATCGTCGACGATTAAAACCTTCATATCCTTTACGATATCCTTTGGGACGTTGTCATCAGGTTTGGAATCGTCTTCCACAACCAGTGATAGATAGAAGTAAAAACAACTTCCCTCACCAATTTTGCTTTCAATTTTTAGTTTGCCGCCCATCAGCGCGACCAAATCTCGACTGATTGAGAGCCCGAGACCAGTACCGTGATGTTTACGCGTGGATGACATGTCGGCTTGCTCAAACGGCAGCAGAATGTTCCGTTGATCCTTTTCGGAGATCCCAACACCAGTATCGGTGACCGAGAATCTTAGCCGGACTTCAGACGGTAGTTCGCGCACGAGTTCAACCCTAGCGATCACTTCGCCTCGATCCGTGAATTTGACTGCGTTGCTCAATAAATTGGTAAGAACTTGTTGGATTCGACGGCCATCCCCGGTCAGAAGTTTTGGAATTTTTTGGTCGATCTCACAAATGATCTCCAGTCCTTTTTCACTGGCCCGGTTCGAAATCACTTTGCAAGGAATATCTATGATTTCACGAAGATCAAGGGGTTCATTGGCGATTTCGAACTTTCCAGATTCCAGTTTTGCAAAGTCCAGCAGTTCGTTGACGAGTTCCAGCAACGAATCGGCGGAGTTCTTGGCGATTTTTAGATTGTCGGCGACAGCAGGGTCAAGATTCTCGTCGAGGGACAAGTTGATCATGCCCAGGATAGCGTTCATGGGTGTTCGAAGCTCATGGCTCACATTCGCAAGAAATTGAGTTCGAGACTTCGACGCTTCACTTGCCACCTTCTCTGCGTGTTGGGCTTGTTTCATCGCCCGGAGCACCGCGTCTTGAGACTTGCGAGTTTCCGTCACATCACGTTCGATGGAGGAACAACCAATTAACTGGCCGTTGGCATCAAAAAGAGGAGAAATCGTCACTGATATGTCACAGGGTTCATCGTTCTTACGACGACGTTTGACGATGAATTGCGATAACTCTTTGCCATCCTGCAATGCGCTTCGAACTTCTGGTTCTTCTTCGTCTGCGTCATCTGGCAATATAAATGAAGGTGTCTTGCCGATCGCCTCATCCGCAGAATAGCCATAAATTTCCGTTGCGCCTTGATTCCAACTGGTGATCACACCGTTGCAGTCGCGGCTGATGATCGCATCGTGTGAAGTATCGACTAGGCGGGCAAGCCGATTGCGTTCTGCGTTTTGAGCTTTCGTCTGGGTGATGTCAGAAAAACGTACGAACGCTCCTACTCTGGTGTCATTTTCAAACAGCGGATAGGTCCAATATTCAACGTCAAATTTTGAGCCGTCTTTCCTCCAGAATACTTCGTCGTTGACATGGGATTTTGTGCCGCTGGAACAGGATTGGTAGATCTTGCAGTCTTGACCCTGATCAGGTGTTCCAGCATGGTGCAAGTGATGAATCAGATCGTGAATGTTTTTACCAGTTAATTCACTTTCTGATTCGAAGCCCAACATCTCGATGCAGCGGGCGTTGCAGTAATTACAGTTACCATCAAGATCGACGCAATAGATACCCTCGGTAATCGAGTCGAGCATGCCAGCGAGTCGACTTTTAGATTCGCGGATGGAAGAGCTACTGGCCATTGATTTTTTTTGTGAATTAATTTTACAGTGCTTCCTCGCTAAACCACGTTCTAGTCGGCGTTTAGGATCCAAGAACAAGCAAGATCTTCCAACGACGCTTACGAAAATTTTACGCGAATACCAATCCAGCGATACGGTGATTCGCTCGTTTGGCTGTCTCGGGCTCGCGACGAGCATACGCGATGCCAATCCTCAACAATTCGCTGAAGTCAGAGTGAAATCGGATCAAGCTCTTGGTTCCGAACGTTTTCATTTGCAACGGACCATCGAAATCGATTGGGCTGGTCGTTTGGGGATCATCGAGGACGCAAAACGACCAACAAATCCCAACACTACGCCGAATCACAACATGTGTCGCAATGACTCAATTGTGAAACAGTTTGGCATGGAATGTGCAGATTCGCTGTTCGATAACTTGCAAACAAACAAGGAGATATGAATGGCTGATTTTCTCCGGATCGCTCTCTCAATTTTAATTCCACCCTTGGGTGTTTTTCTTAAAGTCGGACTGGGAACCCAGTTCTGGCTAAATCTACTTTTGACGTTGCTTTTTTACATCCCAGGTCTGGTTCATGCGGTTTGGGTGATCGCTCAAGAACCCAACAGCATGACCACGTAGGATGGTTGCGGCTGATTCTACCTGGTGTTTCTTGCCCTGAGTTTTCCAATCTATGCGATTCTCAACGATCAAAAACTGTGAGGTTTTCACACATGATGGTTTTATCGGACACGTTCGTGACTTGTTGATCGAAGACAACAGTTGGGACGTGCGGTACATTGTCATCTCGATGCAGACCAAATTGTCGATTCGACAGGCCCTGGTGGCTCCGTCGGCAATTCTCAGTATCGACACCGAGCGCCGTTTGGTGACGACCGTCTTACGGACGAAACAATTCTTGGACTGTCCTCGTTTGGATGAAGACCAGCCGATTTCTCGAGAATACGAACAAGCCTTGGTCAATTACTTTGGCTGGCCGATCTACTGGCTGGGTCGTGCTGCCATGATCAGCCCACAACATCTAAGTCGTATGGCTGATGAGAAGACAAACGAAGTTTTTGAACGCGAGGGGCAGGCGAACCTTCGCAGTGCATCTGAGATGATGAACTATAAAATCACGACAAGCGAGGGCATCAGAGCTGGATGCCTGAATGATCTGATCGTCAACAGGTATTCGTGGCAAGTGGATTACGCGTCGACCGAGGCAATTTCTTGGTTACCCAAAGAGGGTTGGATGTTTTCAACGGAGCGAATTGAGTCGATTGATTGGGCTGATCGCGCGATTTCGGTCAACCTCACCAAAGCGTTGTTTCAAAAGAAAGACGTCCTGATGGTAAAGCCATTGGAGAAACCGAACTACGGGCGCTTGACCGAGTACAGTATGATCGAACTCAATCTGCTCAACCATGCACATCGTCTTGGCGAAGTATAGATTCGTTGTCTCCTCACAGACAAACCTCACCACAACCCATCCCTCCACTGAAATTTTGCATCTGCATGTCCATCCAAATCGACTGTCACGGCGATTCTCACGTTGGTAACTACCGACCTGCCAATGAAGATCAATTCCTAATTGCCGATCTCAATAAGTCGATGCGAGTCTATCAAACGAGTCTCGGGCTTAGTCATCAGACTCGTTTATTTGGCGGATCGCAAGGGAAGCTCTTACTGGTTGCCGATGGTTTGGGTGGTCATGAGTCGGGGGAGCGGGCCAGCACACTCGCAGTCGATGGCGTCGCAAACTACATCCTGAACACGATGGACTGGATGTTTCGACTCAATGAGCAGAATGAAAATGACTTCAGAAAACATCTGGTTGAATCATTCGTTCACAGTCAAAACATGATCGATGCGGAGTCGAAAGCTATTCCACAACGGCGAGGCATGGCGACGACACTGACGATGGCCTACGTCGACTGGCCCAATGTTTACGTTGTTCACGTCGGCGACACGCGCTGCTATTTAATCCGGGATGGTTCGATCAAGTGCCTCACGATCGACCACACCGTCGGACAACTGGCTCGGAATGCAGCGAGCGAAAACGAGGGTGGTTTCAAAGTTGACGCCGCGAATCAGGATACGAGTCAAGCCAACCCGATGAACCACGCGCTGTGGAATGTGGTGGGTGGCCCCGATGACTCGCTTGAGCCCCAAGTAAGTCGGGTCAAACTAACAACAGGAGATATCCTGCTCCTTTGCTCAGACGGGCTAACTCGGTATCTACCCGATCAGGAAATTCTCGGGTTGGCGACTCAAGAGATTCGTACTGCGAAACAGATCTGTGAGGAATTAATAGTTTTGGCCAACGATCGTGGCGGTCGAGATAATATCACCACTGTTTTGGCGAAATTTGAAACCGGTGGCACCGAACCAAACTGTGTTCAAGAGGAAGCAAGTTTACCACGCTCGATCGACGACACTGTCGAACACTTCAAGATGAGCTAAATGAGAACTCGGATTATCAATGTCTGGTCGAAATTTCGGTCCAGTTTCTGGTTTGTACCCACCTTATTCATGCTGTTGGCAGCATTGGGATCGTTCGGATTACTTCGTTTCGACCATACTTATGGCAAGGCGATTGTCGAAGCGTATCCGATGTTTGAAATGTCACCGCCTGCGGCTCGTTCGATCCTGTCTTCGATTGTCAGCGCGATGGTTTCCACAACAGGTGTGGTGTTCTCCATCACAATTGTCGCGTTGTCTTTGGCATCTTCGCAGTTCGGTTCTCGATTAATCCGAACGTATCGAAACCGACGAACGACCCATTTTACGCTTGGAATCTTTGTATCCACGAGTCTCTTTTGTATCTTGGTTCTTGCCTCGATTCGCGAAGTGAACGACTTCAATTTTGTGCCAACTGCTTCGGTGGTCGTCGGTATGATCCTAACGGTGATTTGTCTCGGAACTCTGGTCTACTACATCCACGACATGTCGACAGCAATTCAGGCACCAAACGTCATTCAGCACTCGGCAGACGATCTTGACAAGTCGATCCAACGCTTGTTCCCCGAGGATTTCGGCAATGAAGTACCAAACGATGGTCAAATCGGTGCAGATGAGTCTTTCTTAAAATCAGCACACGAGACTCTCGGCCAACCAGCAATGAAGGTGAGTTGTGGCGAGGTGGGTTATCTTCAGGCGATCGAAGACGAAACTGTGATGGCGTATGCTTGCGATAATAACATGACGGTCAGATTGTTGATCCGGCCGGGTGATTTTCTGTTTCGCGAACGAGACCTAGCTGAAATTTGGATTCACGATGACGAGACTATCTCAAATTTTGAGGGAATCGAAGATGTCCGTAAGCAAGCGTGTGAAGAACTGAATCAAAGTCTGATTGTCGGATCCGAAAGGACGCATGTTCAGGATATTCGATATGCGTTTAACGAGTTGGTTGATATCGCAGTTCGAGCGCTATCACCTGGAATCAATGATCCGTTTACCGCGGTGAATTGCGTGGATCGAATTCACGCTGCATTGATGTTGCTCAAATGTCGTAAGAGCCCCAGTGAGTATCGCTTGGACGATGAAGGTCGTATTCGAGTGGTAGCGAAGCCGGTGTCGTTCGATGAATGTGTCGAGGGGTCTTTAGAAGTTGTCGCATTTTACGCGAATGAAAATCCAATGGTTTCGACGAGGATCGACTTAGCGATAGAATCAATTGAGCGACTGCATGAAACAGTCCGTTAATGGTCCTGCAATTCGTAGCACCGATTTGGTTCCAAGGTCGCTTGTGTTTGAGTGAAGTCTGGTGCGATGGAACTTGATCATCGCGTCAGAATGAGACTTTAAACCTTTGCATTTCATCGATTGGATCGTTCGATGGGAATTGCACGACGATCATTGGGCAAACAAATTGAACGTTTGCTTGGAACTGAAGAACCATTGCGAGCCGATCTCGGCGACAACCAATGCCACTGACCATTCATTGCAAGTCGGCCACGAAGGCACCGCTCGACGTGTGATTATTCAGGATCACGAACGACTTGATTCACGGGCGGGTGCTGAAATATTTCTTCTGCGCCTAGCTCCGACATTCGAATCGCAAACTCTGATCTCTGTACTTCGTCGCCAGCAATAACCACAAACGATTTGCCTGCTGCCAGCATTTTCTGGTAACCAGCTTGATTTGGAAGCTCGACACCTCGATTGGCTTCATCCACCGCTGCCACTCCGCCAATCCATGCCCCTGCAAGTCCGGCAACAATCGGAGCAGCGACGTTAAGCCCAGGAATTGCGAACAGGAGCAGGCCCGAGCCGACTCCGATAGCTCCGCCAAGCATCGCGCCGTTGGCAACGTTGTTTGAATCAATGCTTTCAATGTCGTCGTAAACGATCTGCGGCATCTCATTGTTTGCCACCGGATCTCTTCGAGACACACGCTGAATTCGCATCTCAGGGCCACGCAAGGAAGCGGAAACTCGGCTCGCGTCTTCTGGGGTCGAGAAGACCCCGATGACGACCTCGAGATTTTTGTTGCCATCTGCTTTGATTTCTTGATTGGGTACCATTTTTTTCCTTGATTTCGTTAGTTGAACATTCGGTTGGTATCAAACGGGCCGTTTGGTATTCCTTACGAGCATATGCAATTAAGATGCCAGGCAAGTCAAGGTATCGTTTCTCGTTGCGCAACCCTTGGAAACAGCCGTAGAGTGCAGACAAATCGGTCAATTTGGATCGCGCAAGACGGATCCGTTTGGGGAGGCTCGATTGTTTTCTTGGAGTAACAGGTGGACGCCGCGAGCCCAACGTGGTCTCCGAAGCACCAGTTTTTTCGGCGACGCTGCCTGGACCCCGATGAATCCCTGGTTTTTTCGTTTGGCATGCCAAATGCAACATGTTGTTTCGAAACAGAAATTAACAAAACCCAGATCAAGGAGATATTGTGAATACTCGTATTCCAGAAACCGCCCAAGACATGACTCAAGAGACTGTGGAAGGCTTGCAGGATCTTAGCTACGCCCTGCGTGACAGTATCAGCTACCATCGCGAGGCGATCGAAGCGGTTGATGATGACTATGTCAAAAGTGCCTTTTTGGAAATTGCTACCGAACGAGAAAAAATTGTCGAAACGATTGGTGGCTTTGTTACCCTAGCCGAAGAAACACCCGTGAAGGACGGGACTTGGATGGGTTCACTTCGAAGCATATGGACGTCGTTTCGCGCCGCCCTCAATGCCGGCGACCCGACCGTCGTATTGATTGAGGCCGAACGAGCAGAAGACGTTATCGTTCACAAATTTAAAGACGTGCTTCCCATGATTGCTGGAAACCCAATCAACGATCATCTGTTGAAGTTCTTCGAAACAGTCAAGTCGGGTCACGATCGAGTGCTGGCCCTGCGAAATACCTACCAGAACGCGTAATGCCCGTGACTCGGTGCTTGTCGATCAATTGTTTTTGATCGACCATCTTTTCAAGCCATCACAATTGAGATGGCTTTTTTTATTGGAGGTAAGTTCAACATGATGAGCAACATCTCGAACATCAGATCACTCAAAAACTGATGGCCGACAAGCAGCTTTCGTCGCAGCATATTAGTGTGGTCGCTTCTCCCAATGGCGTTGTAACGCTCGGTGGAAGCGTCCAAACTCACCGCCGAAAGTTATTGGCCCATGAATTGACGATGGCATCTGAGGGTGTCAGTGAAGTGCGCAACCAGCTCCAGGTTAAAGCCCCTGAAGTTGCTAGAACCAGTTTCAAAACCGTCTAAGGATAATCATTAGGCACGCGATTTTAGCAAAAGCTTGAAATAGAAATGCGTAAAACTCGTATCGTGTTACGAGTCTTCTGAATTGCTGAAGCCAAGCGATGGTGCGTTCGACCTTCCAGCGTCGTTTGTAACGTCGCAAGGGGCGTCCGTCTTGCGTCGGCGGCCGGACACGCCCTTTTCGATGAGGGCAAATGAGTTCAATATTACGCTCGGCAAGCAAGCGACGAAGCTTGTCGCTGTCAGCAGCTTTATCGTAGATTAATTTGTCTGGCACGTACTTGGTGTTGGCATTGTCGATGAGGCTTTCAACCAAATTCACCTCCGATCGGTTGGCAGAATCTACGTCAATGGCGATAGGTAAACCATTGCCGTCGACCAACGCCATGATCTTGGTTCCTTTGCCTCGTTTGGTTTTGCCAACCAGATCACCCCTTTTTTTGCCGAGGCAAACGTGCCATCGGCCATTCCCTCATCCCAATTTATTTTGCCTCGTCGGTCAAGCTCTTCGAGCAACCTTGCCAACGCCAAGTCCCAAATACCATCAGCTGACCAGGCTGCAAATCTCCGCCAACAAGTGGCATAAGACGGAAAGTGCGAAGGAAGATCTTTCCAGCGGGCACCGCTTCGAAGCACCCAGAGGATTCCTTCAAAACAAGCTCGAGACGACACCGCCGGGCGCCCACCTTGAGGGCCCATGGGTTTGTCTGGAAAAAGGTCAGAAATCAACGACCATTGCTCGTCGCTGAGCTCAGTCGGTAGACGCTTTGAATCGGAATCCATCGTGGATCCCGTTTTTTCACGGGATCGATTCGACATGTAGTTCTCCTTAAGACAACCACTGTACGAATCGATTAAGATGAAGTTCAGCTAGCGTTCAAAGTTTTGAAACTGCTTCTAGTCATCTATCGATTGCGTCGTCGATCAATCGGCGGCTTGACGACGATCAAATACTCTGCAACGAATCGATTCAAGTCCAAGTTCGCGAAGGGCACGTTTCGTTGACAGGATACGTCGATTGTCCTTTGGCAAAACTTAAAGCTGCTGACATTGCGACTGCTGTCAGTGGAGTCGTCGCGGTCAACAACTATTTGATCGTCAATCCAAGTCAGGTCGCCTCCAATAGAAGTTACTGCGCGAGTGTCTTGAAATTGATCCGGTCCGAAATTGGGATGCAAGATGCGCAGTTGCGACTATCAATCGTGAACGAGATCGCTAGGCTGAGCGGTGTTGTCGATGCCGCCTGGAAAGCAGAAGTTGTTGAGAAAGTCGTTCGACAGTCTGGCATTTTAACGGTCATCAATGAAATCGTTGTTCGTTGAATGGGTCAAAAGCGTGCACGCAGGAGGTCAAATCGAAAATCACTTCTGAAATCGATGTAAACGTCGCCAAGAAACGACCTTTTACTGATAATATGTCGTCCGTAAGGGGGCGATATGCAAAAAATTTTAGCAATTGACGACGACCGGACCGTCCTGCGTCTGATCGAAAAGGCGTTTGAAGAATCGAATGTTGACGTGACAACCGTCTCCACAGCCGAGGAAGGTCTTGTGCTTTTGTTGGACGGTGGTGTCGATGTCTGTTTGCTCGATATCATGTTGCCCGAGATGAACGGGCTGGAGCTTGCGAAAAAAATTCGCTCCATGGATGCGCGACTACCTGTCATCTTTATCACATCGATGGATGATAGCGATACTGCGATCGAAGCCATGAAACTGGGGGCATACGAATTCTGCACTAAACCATTGGACATCGGCCAAGTACAAGATTTCGTTGAGCGAGCATTCACTACGCGGCGACTCATGCGATCACCAGTTATTTTTTCGGACACCTGCGATCGACCATCAGAGGACGGTGATCAGCTGGTCGGAAGGTGTCCGAAAATGGTCGAGGTCTACAAGCAAATTGGCCGAGTTGCCGAACAGATGGTTCCTGTACTTGTCCGAGGCGAAAGCGGAACCGGTAAAGAGCTCGTTGCGCGCGCCATCTATCAACACAGCCAGCGTAGTGAGGAATGTTACCTGGAGGTCAACTGCGCAGCACTTTCTGAGACACTCCTCGAAAGTGAGTTGTTTGGGCATGAGCGAGGCGCATTCACGGGTGCCGAGAGAAGACACGTCGGAAAGTTTGAACAGTGCAAAGACGGCTCGATTTTTCTAGACGAGATCGGGGACATGACGCCCCTGTTGCAAAGTAAAGTGCTCCGCCTGATTCAAGAGCAACGCTTTGAGCGTGTCGGTGGAAGCAAAACGATCGAGACGGACGCGCGGATCATTTCTGCCACCAATCGCGATCTCGAACGAATGATTGAGGAAAATGATTTTCGTCTGGATCTTTATCATCGTATCAACGCATTTGAAATTCAATTGCCTCCACTTCGGGAGCGCGGCGAAGACATTGATTTGTTAGTCAGTTTCTTTATTCGACGGTTATCGAAAGACTTAAATAAGAATGTCGAAGGGATCTCACCTGAGGCGATTGAATTGCTCAGGAATTACCAGTGGCCAGGGAATGTCCGGGAAATGCAGAGCGTCGTTCGCCATGCAATGCTAATGGCGACTGGTCCAGTCATTGTGCCGGAGAATCTGAGAGCGGCAATCCAACGGGAATCGTGTCCTTCAAATGTTGTTCAATCAAGCAGATCATCGGATCAGCTTGCCACGGTTGGTGTTGAGGCATTCGTGCAATCTCGAATTGATGAAGGGTCGACGGAGATTTACGCCGAAACACTAGAAATGATGGAGCGTAAACTAATCACCCAAATTCTTGTTGAAACCGGTGGTAATCAATCGCAGGCTTCTGAAATGCTGGGTATCACTCGTGGAAGTCTGCGAAATAAAATTCGTTCTTTGGGAGTTGTGATCGAACAGGTTGTCTCCGCGGAATGATGTCGCCTCCACGAAAAGACAAAACTCATCGCGAGACTGCTGCTAACTCCGCCGCTGTGCCCCACGTCCATCTCATTGAGATTGAGGGTCACTGCACTTCATTGATTCTCACCAGGTGCATCTAACATCATGTCAGCTTCCGAAGATCCGAATGGAAACGGTGGAATTATTTTGCCAGACGGTTCGAATTCAACTGACCCATCGTCGGAAAACCAACGGCAGGAGAGTCGTAAAACAGAAGATCAAGCATATGTTCCAGTCATCATCAAGCGAACGGATGAGACGCGTCGACACCCCGACGATGCGTTGGAACATGCGATAGACGATGGTTTGGAGCAACTCGAACGCCCCACACTGTCGTTGCTATTGTCGGCCGTTTCTGCCGGATTAATCGTCGGCTTTTCGGCCATGGCAGTTGCAGTCGTGATGACGGCATCTCTGGAGTTTGAAGGATCAGAAATATTGAGTCGAGTTGCCACAGCATTTGTTTACCCACTCGGATTTGTCGTTTGCATTCTCAGCGGCGCACAATTGTTTACCGAGCATACTGCGACAGCTCTTTATCCAGTCCTTGATCGAAAAGCCACGATTGCACAATTGGGCAGACTTTGGTCGATCGTCGTGATCGGAAACCTGCTCGGTGCGATTGTTTGTGGTAGCTTGCACTACGCGGCTTCGGATGTGATTCACGCTGAAGCAGGTTACATTGCTATAGGAAGGCACCTTGTCAAATACTCAACGGTCTCTCTGTTTGTCAGTGCAGTTCTCGCAGGTTGGCTTATGGCGCTTGGCGCATGGTTGGTCGGATCAAGCCCGCGAACCATTGCCCAGATCGCGGCGATCTACATCGTCACGTTTCTAATTGGTTTGGGCGGTCTCCACCACTCGATCGCTGGATCCGTCGAGATGTTTGCTGCCATGTTTATCAGCGACGAGTTTACGATACCGATGGCTGCTCGCTTTATCAGCGTCGCTCTTGTCGGCAATCTTGTCGGTGGAAGTTGCTTTGTTGCGCTCCTTAATTACGCGTACATCCGTCGTACGAATGAATGATGAGTACTTCGTCAGTCGATTTCTTCATCGCCAAGGATATCCCGGATCCAAATTTGTCGGACGACCACCATGCCCGCGGCCAACAATGGTGTAGCCACCAGCAGGCCCAGGAATCCCGTCAAAGCTCCTAGTACCACTTGAAACGATAGCAACAACGCCGGAGGAATGGATGTCTGGTGTTGCTGTACCAGTGGAGTGATAATATTGCTTTCGATTAGTTGAAGTCCTGCGTATATCACAATGACCCATACCATAGTCATTGGACCCTGAGTTAATGCCATAATCATTGCTAAAGCTAGCGCGATTAGTCCACCAAGATTAGGGATGAACGTTAACAGTCCAGTGATGACTCCAATCGTAAATGGCATCGGAACGCCAAGTATCAAAAGTGCGATGGCCGTGCCAAGCCCTGTAATCAACATGGCAATGAATCGACCATTGAGCCAGGCAAACATTGCTTCGCCCATCTGGTCCATCACTTCTTTTACTCGGTCACGTCGATCTTTTGCGAACAGTCTAGCGAAACCGTCCCGATACAAAGTCGGATTAATTGCCAGGAAAACTCCAACGAAAAACATCAAGCCTAAATTGGCGACCATCCCTAAAGTCGTTCCCAGCATTTGCTGGAAGACTGCCAGCGTTTGACCTGCAATCGGTTGGATTGCTGACATCGGTAGTTCTTGTTTCCCAGATCCCTTATTCGATTTCTCAGGTTTGGCTTCGCGAACTAGTGTCTTTGCAAACGGGATCTTCTTAAACATTTGGGCCGCGATTTGATGTTCGTCGAGCCAATCATTGAGCTTTTCATTCGCTTCATCGAGCTTCAGAGAAGTCTGATTTAATCGGTTTTCTATTTGCACGCCGAACATCGTTAGACCGCCACCCAACAGTAACAATAGCAAGAACATCACGATCACCAGATTCCATTCGTAGCCAATCGGCAGTATGGACTTCAGCAGCGATGCCGTTTTGGTTAGGAAGACGCCGAACAGGATGCCAAGAATAAGAAGCAGGATAAAGTCTTTAGCGACGACCAACGTCGTTGCCACCGCAGCGACCATCGTCGTTGCAAGAAGTATCAGCGCAACCTGTCGCCCGAAGGTTTCCCATGAGTTTTGACTCGAATCCATACAACTACTCGCAAGAAATCAGTAATTTGCAGCCATATTGTAAATCTCGAGACGTTCTAACGCCTCAGGGAGCACGGCACAACATTAGACCTCAGGTAAGTGCGAGTTTGAATTTATTGCGTTGTTATCGCTTCGAAACTTACATGCCCTTTGCATCTTCCAGCCCGACACTGGGTGCGATCCGGTTCATGCGCCGTCTGACTCGATAAACACCGGGGTTTGAGTTTTGTTTAGTTCGTCGACGGGTGC
>JBCAWX010000030.1:0-81998 GCA_038534355.1 Planctomycetota bacterium | reverse complement strand
AAATAGCGCATTTGCATAAAGAATTGAATACCATTGGCCAGACTTTTGTCGGGCGCGTCAAGAGTGGCTATCCTACGACCAAGTGATCCACACGACCGTAGCTTGGGCACTCCTGCCCGAGAAAATCCCTCCTCGAAGCTCAAACATTCAGCGAGAATCTCAAACACGTGAGCGCGGTTCAAGCGAAATCGCTACAAGAAAATCTAATAGCAAACGCGTGACAACCAAGCGTGGCTATCCTACGGTTACCGAACTTTGCATCGAAAACGAATCACTCCGCCCGTTCCGGCATCCATTGGCTCATTGACTTCCCATCGCAACAACAATGATTCATCTTCATTGACTTCATTGATAAACTTGGCGTCCACCGAACACTCTTGTGAGTCTGCGACATATTCCAAACGGCGAGTCAAGTTATCCATGATCGTTACGTTGCCAATCTTCTTGCGACTGATATTGTCAAACCGAATCGTAAACTCGACCTCTTCTCCGGTGCGAGCCGCCATCTTGTCTGCGATTTTGACAACTCGAAGGATTGCCGTTCCATCTTCGGATTCAACTGACATCAACTCCTGAACGGTTCGCACATCGCGAACAATGATCGGCTTGAGGCCTTGAGAATGTACTCTCAAACCGAGATCCGTTTCCCAGGCAACCGCCGCTTGCATTCCTTGAGACAACAACGGCCCTTGGGCATCGTGGTATCGCCCCATCCGCATGATCTCGATGTTTGCGTAAGGCTCGAACGAGTTTCGAAAGCCAAACAGGTTGGTTGTGTTATCCGCCACGACGCCGCGAGTCTGATCCAACAGGCCGCTGGCCCGCTTGCTGACCTGGTGATGATTCAATGACAAGTTTTGTTTCGACGAGGTCATCCGATCGGCAACCTGTGAGTAGACAGTCTGCATCCGCTCCTCAGCGGCAACCAGTTGTTGATTGCGATTGGCGCTAAAGGCACCATGAACCTTTCGAACCGCAGCAAAACGTGGTGCATAAATTGCGACACGATTACTTGGCGTGACGATTCGTTGTCCGTCAAGCGTATCAAAATGGCCAACGGTATCTTCGGTATCGAGACCATAGACATTCCAAGCGTCATCGACGGTTGTTCGCGTTCCGCGGTCGTTTCCGTCGAAGATAAATGATTCTTGATTTGCACGACGATCAAATTGAGTATCGAGCCGACCCGGCGTTATGTTCTTTGCGGCCGCTTGAGCGCGCTCGATTCGTCCGACCGGCAAGGGCATCACTTGACCTGGAACGTAAGAATCTCGATCGACAAATCCATTGGGGTCGGCCAATTTGATGCTTCCTTGATCCTGAAACGATGTGCGAACTACGGTTCCACGACCGTCGATCGTATTGGGCACCAGGCAGGCGACTTCGGGTGTCGTTGTGCTCTTCCGTTCGTCCGCAGAATCATCATCTGCTCGATGTTGGCCCGATACGTCAGCCTGGTTTAACAGGCGATCAATGCCTTGTCCAAAGCACGGCGAGGATGACACGCAGAGTCCCAGGCAGAGCATTCCTGCAAAGACTTGTGCAGCTCGAGTCACACTCGATCGTTTCGTGTTGAATAACATAATCTTTCCAAATACGACTGAAAGGATTCGAGTTTCGATCGACTAAAACCGGTTAAGTTGATCGGGTCGGCGGGGCGTCAAGTTCGTGGGCCCAAGTTGCTTGGTTGCTTCCTGATCGACCGACTGCCGTTGGCCAGTTGGACCATCCGATTGAATCACTGGTGCTGGCGGTTCGATGCTGACTGGTTGTTGCATCGAGACTTGTTTCACGCGTTCTTCCAACGCTGCTTCGGCCACGGCTGCTTCGTATTGGGCACGCGCTGCCATCGCGACTTGATCCATTTTCGGATGGGCTAACGATTGCGAAGTCGATCGTCGGATCAACGGAACTTGTTGGCCTGTTTGAAGTTGACCCATTGATTCACGGACAACCTCGGGCTGCTCGACTGGGCGAGATTGGCTTTGGTAAACTGGCTCGAACTTGACCGCAGGAACATTCGATGGACGTTTGGGGACTTCCAATCGACCGAGGTCTGGCATGGTGTTTTTCGCCTCGCGGCTCTCAATCTTTTGAATTGGAGATTGCACCGTCAGGATCGGAACTTCCTTGTCCGACATTCCATCGGTTTGACCAATAAGATCGTAGGCCGGTTGTTGGCGGATCTGTTGCAGGTAGTCTTCATCGAAGACGACGCCTTGTTGTGGATTAGGCAGGACGTTTGGTGGCGGTGAACCAAAATCAAAACGCTCTGTTGGATCGTTGGGCATTGGAATTCGGGAGCCCAATCGCAGGATCGCCATCGGCCGCCCTAACTGTTCCGCGGCTCGTAGTGGATCTTCACCACCGCCGACATCAAAACTTGGTTGCCGATCCTGTTGATGTCGATGAGGCATCGAACCATCGGGGTCTTCAAGGTAGATGACTTTGGTAACCATCCGGCCTTCGATCGCCTGCAAAATATCGTCTCGACTGAGCGCGACCTGGATGGGAAATTCTGTTTCCAAACCTTTGGGCGGAAACAAGCGATTGATCACTTCAACCGATGGATACAAGGCATCGGTTTCATGCCCAGGCAGTGGCAAGCTGGAGATACGAAACCGGTAAACTGGTCCGATCATCATGCCAACGGTGACCTTGGTTTCGGTCGCCGAACCGTAAGTTCCATTTCCGGCCAATTCGATAGTACAACCTTGTGGCGTGACCAATTGGACGGGTTGTACATGGTTGGCGAGCGAACGATTGCTCATTCTGTAGTAGTCCGCTGCCAATCCCGGCGGTAGATCGCTGCGGATCGTTTCATGGCGAACGGGACGTTGTGCTTCGACCGTTGATTGGCAACCATCGAGCAAGCCGGCGAAACCGGCAAGCGTTATGGCGAAACCCAAAACGGTGCTTGATATGACTGGCTTCATAATGTTGGTCACTTGGTCGACGTGTGTTGATCGAAGTTCATCGCACGGGCTTCGATAAGAGTTCGTCTTACTGAAAGAGATTCCAAAAAAGAGCCGCGAAAGCAAGTTGCCAACGCGGCTCGAATCCGTTTCTCGAATTCTCCGAGTTAGCGTCGGAGACGGTTACCAAAGCCGGGTGGGCAATTTTCCGGCAACTGGCCTTCCACCATGTCAGCTGGTGGCTGCGAGTTGTAATGCGGCGGGCGAATGTTTCGCTCCTGAATGAACACCTTGTCAGCAGGTCGTGGGAAGCTCAAACCTGGTTTTTGCTTCATGTGAACGCTGACTTTAGGTGTCGGTGATGGCAACTGCATCGCCGTGTGGTTGTGCATTTCGTATCGCTGAAGCCCCGCTGGTCCACCGAGTGGAACATGCGGAGGGCCGGGCAATCCGATGTTGGTTCCCGTATAAGGCATTCCATAGTTGGGACCTGTGACACCAGAAACGTAATTGGATACGTCTGGCCCACCGCCACCAACCATGCCGCCGCCAGCCATGACTGCTGCGTCGACACCTGGAACTTCAAGGTCTTTGTTACCCATTCGTACGATGGCCAAAATTGATCCACGACGATCCGCTTCCGTGATCGGATCGACACCTGGATCCAAGCGTGTGCTGACCAGGGTATCGACACCCGCCAGAGCGAGTTCCTGAAATTCCGGATCAGGAACGTAGATAACTTTGGTGACAAAGTTCGCCGCGGCAACCTGATCAAAATCTTCTTGTGTGAACTGGATTGGAATCGCTGCGTGAGCAAGAAAGGCTGAAGTGCGTCGGTTGGCACGGCCAATTTCAAGCGTTGGGTAGAGTTCAACGCCTGGACGACCTTCGATGTTGCTGATCTTCAAACGATAGATGCCACCTTGAGCAAAGTTCTGGCGACCGGGAACGATCAAAGGTGACGAATCATAGCGACCGACCCCTGAGACATCCCAGCTAACACTCATCAACTCTGGACGATCAAACAGCACCTGAACATTTTGTCCAACCGTGGCACCGAAAGGACCATAGGCAGCGCCTGCCATGCCGGGATCCATCCCGCGGCTGGCGGCCAAAACACCAGGACCTGGACCACCGACACCCGGACCGGGCTCAAGGAGTCGTTGGGCTGGTGGCAGATTGTGACTTGTCGGAATTCCCGTACGGACACCACGCACCTGATAACCGAGCGCCGTGCTGGTCAACGTGGCTAACGCCAACATAGTGATGCCCGTTACATAACGTGCGTACATCAGATTCCCCCCTTGGAATTTGCTTGGCCAATCGAAACAACTCCGACTGACCGTGACACTGCCGAGCCAAAACTCGGCTCGCACAAAAACGATTCTGTTAGTTCGGTCCAACCAAACTGAGGTGGACCCAATTGAGCGACATTTCTAGACTTCGGCTCCGCGCATTTCACGCGGCGGGTTCGGACTAGTTCGTCATGATGCTTAGTTCGGCGCGGCACAATGCAATTCTTTGGAAAAATCCTCATAACCGGACCATGAAGAAGGAATTACCTATTGCGAGCGGCTTGCTAGCGTTTGGGCTACTGCTCTGGTTCGCGTTTTCGCAAACGACCAGCGAAGCGGCGCCTCAACCAGTTCGCCCGCTTTCCCCAAACTCACAGTCAGCGTCAAATTCACGGGTAGCTCAAGGAAACCAATCCTCAGTTGCATCGCCTCAAGAAAACCAGCCGCTCAATCGACCGACAACCGCCAACGATGACAGCCGCTGGGTTCACCAATCGCTGCCGCAACAAGAAACCAATCTGCCAAACCAATCACTGACCGGTCCGATTACGCACTCCGGTTTGGATGTCAACCGCTGGAACATCACCCCGGATGCAGCAGCCTATTTCTTTTCCGCATCGGATCCTCGCACCGTCGAGCTCCTCTCTCGAGTCGCCAAACAGACTGCCGATTCCAAACCGATCGGATCGGCACTCGAACTTCGTGCGAACTTGTTCGATCAAAAAATCACAGCCGCTGGCAAGTACTTTCAAGCAGGGCAGGGGAGTCACCAATCACGTCTGGAATTGAGTTTTGGCTCGGGTCCTCAAAAGCCGACCATTTTTCAAATGTGCGATGGCCGTTTTATCTACAGGTTGGAGACGTTTGCACACGATCAGTCCTTCAAGTTCGTCGATCTTAAACGTATTCAGGAACAGGCCAGCGAAAAAGCTTCCACATTCTCACCGACCGGCTGGGTCGCTACGGGTGAACTTTCCAGCCTGTACCAGCATCTCGCATCTGCATTCAATTTTGGCAACCCGCAACAAATGCCCAATGGCGAATTGGTGGTGCGCGGCAGTTGGAATCAGCTGGCACTTAAACGCTTGCTGACCGAAGACCAAATGGTACGGGTTTTTGGTGAACAACAAGCCAAAGAAAACCCGACGAAAACGAAATGGGATGCGATCCCTCCTCAGCTTCCCCACGGGATCGAGTTGGTCTTGGCACCCAGTTCATTGACAAGCTACTTCCCCAGAAAGATTTCGTTTGTTCGTTTTCAGATTAACGAGGAGTCCAAGCGAACCGTTGCCACGCCAGTCGTTCAAGTGAGCTTCTCGCGACCGATGGAAATTGGCGACGTTCATGATCGAATGTTTGTGATCGATTCCAAAAACGTCGAATCCACCGATGTGACCGAAAATTACATCGCCCGTGTTCGCGAATTTGAAGAGCAACGATTTGCTCAACAACAACTCGAACAATCCAGACAACGGTAGCCGGTTAACCATGCGAGCGGTGATTCAACGAGTCAGCAAAGCATCCGTCGTTGTCGACAACAACACGTCCGGTGCCATCGAATCAGGATTACTGGTCTTGCTCGGAGTAGGCAAAAAAGACACGGACCAAGATCTGAATTACATCTTTGACAAAACGATTGGGCTTCGGGTGTTTGAAGATAACGACGGCAAGATGAATCTCAGTTTAAAAGAGACCAAAGGTTCTTTGCTGGTCGTCAGTCAATTCACACTTTACGGCGACGTCCGTCGTGGAAAACGTCCCAGCTTTATTGAGGCTGCTGAACCTGAAAAAGCAAACGAACTGTACAAAAAATTTATCGCGCGAGCTGAAGCGGAACAGATCGATGTACAAACCGGCGTTTTCCGAGCGGACATGTCTGTTTCGCTGGTCAATGATGGCCCGGTAACGATTTTGCTGGACAGCCGCAAGGCATTTTGAATCACTTTATCAAGGATGAACCGATGTCGATTCTAAAACATGGACTGCTGCTGATTTTCGCGTTTGTAATTTTGTCGCCCGCCTCAGCGTTTGGACAAAGCCGTGCCCAACAGCGAGCGATTCAAGGTGGCACCGCGGGTGCAATCATTGGAGGCATCGCCGGTCATCAAAACGATGAAACGATCGAAGGGATCGCCATCGGTACGGTCTTTGGTGCCTTGATGGGAAATGCCGTCGGTCGGCAAGAAGATGAACGCCTCGCCAGACAGTATCAATATCAGGCCTATCAGCAACAACAATGGCAGCAACAACAACAATTGGCTCAGCAACAGCTTGCCCAAGCGTTAACGATGACCGATGTCGTCACGCTGGTCCGCAGCGGCATTAGCGACCAACTGATCATTCAACAGGTCCAGGCCAAGGGCGTTCGTGATTCGATCGGGGTTAACGAAATCGTTTCGTTGCATCAGAACGGTGTCAGTGAGCCGGTCATTCAAGCGATGCAGAACTATCGAGTTAACGCTCAGAGTTCCGGACAAACCAATCAGCGATATCCTTACCCAGCCGCGCCACGATTTTCGAACTCCGACGTGGGATCCACCGGCCAATCGTATCAGCAAGCCTCAGGTTATCAGTACCGAACCGCAGCGCAACCAACAGTCGTCATCGAGCGACAACCATCAGTGATTGTCGTTCCGCAACCTACGTATGTTGAGCCCTTTCACTACTATCACCGGTACCACCGACCACACCCGGGCGTCGGGTTTCAGTACCACTATCGGCGTTAGTCGGCATTACTCCGCTGCGATCGACGCCAACTGTTTTAGCGCGTCAAGCATACCGAGCATATCGTCTTGGCTGATCTCTTCCCATTCAGCCGCTTTGTGCCGAATGATCGCAACTTTGAATGCGCCGGCTGCGTCCATGACGTCGTCCGGGAGATCGGTAAACGATTCAAAAGGGCGAATTGCATGTGGCTTGGCAGGCTCTTCAACCGATTCGTCTGATTCATCAGTGGTTGATTCAGACTTTGATGAGGAAGACTTGTTGCCGGGCTGATCTTCATCGCCCCAATCGGGACCTTCATGAACCGGCCCCTGAACATAATCACGATCGTTGTTGCGGGGTTCTTCCGACAACGCCAGCGATTGTGTTTCTTCTTCCAGCTCAGAAGAGACAATCGGCTCTGTGGGCTCCTCGCCGACTTGCCCCAATGTCTCCCAGCGTTGTTTTCGCATCGCCGAAACGGACCACTTATTTTGGACGGCACCTTCGAGCCACATTTCGGCGTCATCCCAATCAAGGGCCGCGTAAAAGTGGCTCCAAAATACGCCGTCATATTCACCGTAGACATGACCAAAACGTTCGAAGGTTCGGCGGAGTCGCCCAACATGTTGTGGGGTCACGCCACCGACCAACTGGCTCCACGCGTCGTCGGAATACTCGGTCGACTTGACGTCTTTGTCTTCCAGCTGCTTCCGCCAGTTGCAGATGATCTCGCCTTTCTCCCAATTGGTGGTCGAGACGAGCTGATTCCATTTTCCGACGAAAGGTTTGGAGGCAGAGTTGGTTTGTTCTGAAATTACGATCGGATCCGCTGTCGTATCGCTGGGCATAAACGTCCTGTTTGAATGGGCTGAACCGGTTTGTCCTGGTCATCGTTGCGATGAAAACGAAGGAGTTAGGTTATCGAGGATTGCGGTGGTGAACAGGCAGAAAAGCGCCATTTCGTGTCAGAGTTGATCGGACCAAGAGCTAAAAAAGAAATAGTCGGGAAAGTTGCATCACTCGTCACAGGTTACGACGTTTGATTTTGCGCCGACATCGGTTCGCCAACCGGGAGAAGGTAGTGGAAAACCTGTTGGCAAACGACCAAGTCATGTAGCCAATGGCAAAGCGGAGCAAGTAGTGCAAGGGCTTGCGCCCTAGCGCTATTTCACCGGAGCCCTTCTCGATGGTCCATCTTGTGTCGATGCCGCGGCAGCGGCATATCTCTTTTCAAGCCGGGGCATGATCTTCAACGCGTTCTTGAAATAGACTTTTTCCAATACTTCGTCTGGCAAGCCGACTCCGTAGATCCGCCACATGCCTTGAGGTGCAGGTGACTTTTCGCTGTAGGGAAAATGCTCATCATAGGTTTCCAGGAAACGCCAGTAATACGACAATCGTAGTTCTGGCCATGGACCATCGGTTCCAAACATCACTCGATCTTGATACTTGATCATGAACTTGCGAGCGGAGTACGGTTGCCGGCCAAGCTCATTGATCCGGGAAGCAATTTCGACCATCAAGTTTGGATACTTGTCGAGCCATTTCGCGACTTCGACAAGATCTTCGCTGTTGTTGGCCACGTGAGCACCAATGAAAATTGTTTCCGAGTGACGTTCGATGATTTGATTACGAGCATTCATGAGCGATTCGCGGCTGGGAAAATCATCCCCATAAAAGCTCCAATCGGGATGCCGACTCAGTTCTTCCCAGCGTTCATTGTTGGCATCGATCGGCTGAAAAAATGCAACGGGGTCGGCAACATGCATGATCACCGGTAGTTTCAGTTTTCCACACTGTTCCCATATCGGATCGAAGACTGGATCATCGATCTTGATGAGTTCACCGCGACGGTTCTTAATCTGCAATCCAAACGATTTGAATAACTTGACCCCAACGGCACCTTTCTTTTTTGCAACCGCCAGTTGCTCGACACAGCGACGCACGAAGTCGGGTTGATTGACCGCATGCTGATCAGGGTCTTTCTCTTTGGACTGGACAAAATCGATGTGAACAAAAAATGGGATTCGAGACTGGAACGGCTCGAGAAACTTGAGGTGGTCGTCTTCATTTCCAAGGGGCGCGTCAAAGCTGACTGATAACGCGATCTTGTTCTTGTCCATGACCGAAACAAAATCTTTCAACGCCTGCCGATCACCTTTGAGCCGAAACCCAAAATGCGAGTGCACATCGATGGCCGGAAATTTCGCGCCCGCGACTTGGGTTTGTTTGACGACCAACGCCGGCTGGGGGTCGTACGTTCGAAGCGTCGGTTCTTCTTGTGCGACCGAAGGACAGAACAAAAGCCCTACCAAGGCCAGGGCAAGTGACAGTTTGAGCGTGGCAATCGGCGTGGGATTCATAAGTTTCAAAGCTGGATTGAGTCTTGGGTGGCCAAAGTAATGATATGCGAGAGTGAGGATAACTTACAAAAATCTGGTGAATGATTGAGGAATATCCGGCGCATAAAAAAATCCCTGCCGAACGTTTCGGCAGGGATTTTTTTGGTTTTCATCGATCGTTTGTTGGTGTCGCGAAGCCACTCAACATCGGATGGTTGACAGCGTGATCTTTAAGTCATCCAGGTTTTCAGTCGGCCTGTCGATTCAAGGTGTCCAAGTGGGTCGATCAAGTTGGAGAGGAGAATGAATCGTCGTGCAGGAAAACGTGGTCAACGTTCGAGATCAGGCACTTTTGGATTCTGGCATTTTGAAAGACGATGGATCAATGCCCCGGCCCACGGTTTCTTCGTCAATCACGATCTTGGAACCTTTCGGTTTGTCGGGTAGATCGTACATGATGTCAAGCATGACTTGTTCGAGAATCGAACGAAGCCCACGTGCCCCAGTCTCTTTTTCCATTGCTCGGCCAGCAATCCGTTTCAACGCCTTCTCAGTGAACTGAAGATCGCAGCTTTCCATCTCAAAGAGCGATTGGAACTGACGCACAAGTGCGTTTTTAGGTTCGGTAAGAACCTGAATCAGTCCCGATTCGTCCAATGGAGCCAGTGCCGTTGTCACCGGGAGTCGACCGACCAACTCGGGGATGAGCCCGAATTCGAGGATGTCATCGCTGATGACTTGCGGCAGCAGTTCGGCAACCGTTGCGTCGGACTGTTGTCCGATTCCCGAGCCGAAACCGATCGTGCGTTCACCAAGGCGTTTGCGAATGATGTCGTCGATCCCGACAAAGGTCCCACCACAGATAAACAGAATCTCGCTCGTATCGATCGGGATATACTGTTGCTCAGGGTGCTTACGACCTCCTTGGGGCGGAACGTTTGCAACCGTTCCTTCCAACATCTTCAGGAGTGCTTGTTGGACACCTTCTCCAGAAACATCGCGGGTGATCGAAACGTTGTTGCTCGTCTTGCCGATTTTGTCGATCTCATCGATGTAGATGACGCCACGTTGGGCGGCTTCCACATCAAAGTCCGCTGCATGCAGAAGTTTTAACAGAAGGTTTTCTACGTCTTCGCCAACGTAACCAGCTTCGGTCAGTGTTGTGGCGTCGCCAATCGCAAACGGAACGTTGAGAATTCGAGCGAGGGTTCGCGCCAACAACGTCTTGCCCGAACCCGTTGGTCCGACCAGGAGGATGTTGGATTTTTCGATCTCGACATCTCCGCCTTCCCACCCTAACGAAAGTCGTTTGTAGTGGTTGTGCACAGCGACGGCCAACACTTTCTTGGCCGATTCTTGTCCGATAACGTAGTCGTCCATCTTGGCGACGATTTCACGCGGTGTCAGAATCTTGTTGAATAGCTGTTTTGCCGGACCACGTCGACGTTGTTCCTGTTCCAGAATCGACTGGCACAGTTCAATGCAATCTCCACAAATGTAGACATCGCCTGGACCTTCGACCAAAGGACCAACATCTCGATAGTTTTTACGACAAAACGAACAATGCGCGTTCTTTTTGGATGAACCACCGGTTCGGCGGGATCCAGAATCGTTGCCTGCGGGCATCAGTACTCCTTAAAGCTTTCAGTTCAACCGAAATTCCAGTTGATTGTCCGAACATTGACCTGCGATAACGTCTCACTGGTCAACGGTGCTTCCTTGCCCGCGAACTTCGAACCCTTTCTAAATCAGCAATTGTGCTATCAATTCTTGATGGTGTGATAGCACCCTGTTTTAATCCTTCTAGGCGTCATCACTGGTCCCCAGCAATGACGATTAGCGATTGTGTTACGCCGAAGAATTCGTTTCGTTCGGCCATTTCCGATTTTAGTAACACGAATCTCAAAAGCATTTTTTTGAGAACTGTATTTTACGCCTGCCGTCAGTAAAAAGCATCAGCAATCTATGGTGACCTGGCGATCACTCTCCCGGTTGGACTTCGCCCGACTCCAACTGTGCTTTTTTTCGAGCCAGCGCTTCGGCCAGTGAAATCGGTGGGTCATTGGTAGGCAGGACCGGGGGCGTTTCTTCTGCGTTTGCACTGATTTTGTCAAAGGACGCTGGGACCGGTTTCCCGGGGCTGGACTCCGGCAATTCGTATTTTTCCGGATCAATCGCTTTCGTCTTCACGCGTTCAAACTCGTCTTCCGACAGTTTGCCTTCCTGTTTGAGTTGTTGAAAATCGGTCAACAACGTTTCCGGTTCTTCATGATCATCGTACGCCATCCCACGCAGCCAGTTCACCACGTAAAAACTGATGGCGATCAACACGGCGAGAATCGCGAAAAACAGAATGACGTTCGCGTACTCAATCGATTCGATTTTCTGCCACAACTGCTGCACTCAACTACCCAAACGCGAATCCTGATCGGTGAACTGATGGTCATCAAAAACTCTCGATGGTCCTGATTTACCGATTATATCCGCTGCCCAGTTTGACGTTTAGTTGAATTCTCTCGATCGCAATCGAAATTTGCGCGTGTCAATCGTTACTGCGGGCTCGACTCGCATTTCTGCACGCTCCGTTCGGATCAATAAAAACCGGGCATACGTGCGTTCGGTCAGGCCGCTGATTCAAACGGCCTGCCGACGACGATGAGAAAGTTGGACGAGTGGAGTTGTGCGCGCGGTCCCAACCGCACACGTTGCCCCATTAACACTTGGCAATGTCGATCGCTGCAAGGCAGTTCCAACTTGATCCAGTGCCAAGACGGTACCGAACTTTGACCCTTCTCAAGTCCGTCCAAACGTTTTCCCTGGAAGTGCATACCCATCGATCGGCAAGTCGCATGAAACCCAACAGAAAGCTAAGCAGCCTGTTCAAAGACTGCTCAAGGGTCAGCTTGGTCATCGCGGTTACGCTGTTTGGAGCTGTGACCGCCAGCCGGCAAGCCACGGCTCAACTCGACCTGCAAAAATCCAGCCGGCGCATCGAAGGGACTCGTTTGGCTCAGGACACGTCTCAGGTTTCCACCAGACGATCACCATCTCCAATTGATCCAGCGCCAGCGGACCCAAAACGAGTCGCCACTAACTTGCGTGGGTTTGGCGTACCGTTCGCCATCGATGCAAACAACGACGCCTTTATTGAAGTGCAACTTTACCTGTCAACCGACAAAGGCAGAAACTGGAAGTACTACGGTCGGCAATCAACTGACAAGAATGAGTTTCCATTTCAAGCGAAAGAAGACGGTGAGCACTGGTTCGCCCTCAAGACCCTGAACCGTGACCGCAGACTCGTTCCCAGCGGGGACCCTCAACCTGAACTCAAGGTGATCATCGATAGCCAAAAACCTGCCTTGGATTTTCGAGTTCAAACCGATGCAGCAGGTCGGGTGCTCTGTCGTTGGCAAGCGACTGATCTCAATCTGAAAACAGATTCGCTGAAAATTTTCTATCAGCCAATTCGAGCCGACGGAACGCTTAAAAACTGGCTCAAAGTCCCCGTCAGCTTGTCCGGACAAGCCAGAAATGGCGTCTACGCTGATCAAATCGGCTGGTGGCCCGAGACAACCGAATCGATGGTCAATGTGGCCGTGGAAATCCAGGATACTGCGGGCAACGTGACGCGCGTAGATCGACGCGTCGCCTTACCCAAGACCGCTTGGCGCAATCGGAACGTCGCCACCGCGCGCCCCAATACAACATCCGGCAACGCGAACCGAAATGTTGTGTCGCGACCGTCGCTGAATAACTCGAACCTGTCGAATGGCCCTCCCAAGCAACCGGACTGGGCACAGCCCGACTGGAAATCGCCCTCAAGCCAACAACCCGCTCAACGTTTGATTCCTCAATCCGCTCAGAGCAAGCCAGCGAATGTGGTTTGTGAAAATGGAATCTGTCGGACGATTGAATCGGACCCAGACCCATCGACTGGTGAAACGCCAGTCCGCACAGCCAGCAGCAGTACCTACAACGTACCCCTGGTTAGCCCTCACCATCCGCCAATCGGTTCACCAGAGGAATATGTTGATCCGCCCATTCCACCTGGCTATCGCGTTGCTCAATCACCAACTTCCAATTCGTCTCAACAAGCCGCTTCGAAACAGCGACCTTCGCCGCAACACTCTCAGCTATGGCAAAGCGACAATGAATCTTGGTTGCCTCGCAACCAGCAATCAACTTCATCGACCACTCGACGGATCGACCCTTCGATCATGCCTCGTGGCAAACAGATTGCAACCAGCCCGACAACGTTTGTACCTTCCAATCCATCCACCATGAAGGTCCAAGGCAATCAGGTCATCAGTCAATCTTCAACGATGGGCCCATCGAATCAGTATCGCGGTGGAAAACGGGAACCGCTAATCACGCCGAGAACTGAATTGCTACCGAACGTCGCCAAGGCATCCGATCAAGGCTGGAACACTTCTCAACCTTCTCGATCGGGTCAGGGGGATAATGCCAACCAGACAGCAGGCCGATTCCCGCAAACGGACAGCGCACCTTTTCAAGAGACGAACGGTTCGATGCGACGGATTAACACGTTACCAAATCAAACTTCAGATCAACGAAGCGGGCAGTTTTCAACGGCAAAGTTTCAACGCAATTCGCAACGACCAGTCGTGGGTGCCATCTCCGAGAAACCAAATCGTGCAACTAATGCCGCCGTCAGCTTTGTCAGTACCAAACGTTTTCGTTTGCCATACGGAATCGACGCCATTGATCCGTCGGGGGTTGGTAAAGTGGACTTGTGGATAACGACAGATGATGGCCAGACCTGGAAGAACTGGGGCACCGATCCAGATTCAGTCAGCCCTTTCCCGGTCGAAGTCCAAAATGATGGAAGGTATGGATTTCGAGTCGTCGTCCACTCGAAAGACGGACTGGCTGGCGTCGGGCCCTCCGCGGGTGACGATGCCGACCTCTGGGTCAATGTCGACACGCAAGCCCCACTGGCCCAAATCCAATCGGCTCCCTATGGTCGTGGGGACTACGTCGGCAAGCTGATCGTTAACTATCGTGCCGGTGACAATTTTTTGACGCTTCGCCCAGTGACATTATCCTATGCCACGAACCCCGAAGGACCGTGGCAAGAGATTGAATCAGGCTTGCGCAATGAATCAATGTACGTTTGGAATCTAAATCGACACCAAGTCCCAGACAACGTTTTTCTAAAAATCGAAGTCGTCGATCGCGCTGGGAACGTTGGCCAGCATATACTGAGTCAGCCAATCGATTTGACTGGGCTGAAACCGAGAGGCACCATCCATGGAGTTACGCCTGTTGGAAAATAAACGGTGAACGACAACCCCTACCAATCGCCTCATCATAGTGGTCAATCCAATGCCTATCGAATTGGAGGCTACGATCTCAAAGTCGTCCGCGCTACCAGGTTTCTGGGCATCTTGTTGCTGATCCAGGGATTCTTGCAACCGATCAGTTCCATCGTCGGAATCTTTTTGTTCCAGATGTTTAACAAAAATCTTCCGTTGTTGCTGACGTTCTTTTCGTTGATCTCACTGATGCATATCCTTGCTGGAATCTGGGTGCTTGATCTCAAAGGCAGAATGTTCGGCATCACCACGTTGTTGCTCGGACTGGCCAACGCGTTGACCCTGGTCAGTGCGTTGCCAGCGATCGCGTTGGCTGTGTTCGGTCTGCTACTGTTGTTCCACCCGGCAGCACGAAAAGCATTCGAGCTGCGCGAAAAAGGTCAGACGCGTGACCAAGTGCTACGATTTTTTGAATCACAAGAGTTCAACGACGGTTCGTAGATTGAGCTTCGACATTTAGGTTTTGCCGTCGGCAAGTTCGTCAAGCCAGACTACTTTTGTTTTCAAATGTTGCTGACTGCGTCGCGCTGGACGACGTCTTTTGTCAAAAAGATTCTGTCGGCACAAGAACCGTTGTGCACGAGATTTCTGTCTTCAATCCTTCCGGTTCTAATGTCTTCCCGCCCGGCAGCTTGGGCTGTCATTTGCTCGAGTCACCTAACACTGTCCTCTGCTTGGCCAAATCGTTCATCGGGTCGGTATTCTCTTTCCCGGCACGTCGAGACGCATGTCTTACTCGGCAATCAGCACCTGAAATCGTGGTTTTTGACGTGCCGATCGATTCTTTCCTGTTTTTTTGCCGGCGCCGTGTAACGGACTCCCATGTTCCGCGTAATTGCGGCAAATGGTCGGCAAACACGCTTCCCAGATGCTTGACCAGCAAACCAAACCAAGCACAGGAAATAGACAGATGAAAAACACAAACCTATCAATCGTTACCACCATAACGCGAATCGTCGCGCTTGCCATTGTCGGCCTGGTGGTCCCCGCCTCAGCCAACGCACAAGTTTACTATCAATCCGGCGGCTACCAGAACTACACCCCGCAAGGATCCTACGGATACCAAGGTGAAATTTACGGCGGCACCTACCAGACACCTGCAGGCGGACAGGTTTACCAGCAGGGAATGCAAGGTCAAATTCAAGGGCAGTGGGGGACACCATCTGTCCCACAATACAATCAGCAGTATCAAAACGGCACACCACAGCAGTACAACCCGTACCAGTACAACTCGCAGCAGCAGCAGTACACGCAGCAGCAGTACAACACGCAGCAGTACAACACGCAGCAGTACAACGCTCCAACAACGAGCAGCCCACAAGCTCAAACACAAAGCTCGGTCGTCCCCAATTACCGACAACCGATCGCATCGGCCAACGGCTCAAAGAACTGGCAAGGCAACAACTACGAAGCTGGCGCAGGAATCGGCTTTGATCAACGAACCGACTCCTACGTCGGAGGTCGCTACGACCAGGACGGACCTTTCGTCGGAGCCGGTGGTTCTGTCGGAGCAGGCCTCTACGGTGACGCAGGAGTTTCACAAAGCGGTCAGATCGGCAAAGTCAAGATTCGCAACTACGCTGAAGGCACCGGATTTGTCGGCACCGAAGCGGGTGCGGAAGCAGGCATCGGTCGCGAAGGTGTTGTCATCGGTGCCAACGGTTTCGCAGGAGGACGAGTTTCTGGAACCGTTGGATCTGACGTCGGCCCGGTCGGCTATGGAGCGACAGGCGAAGCATGGTCTGGACTCGGAGTCGAAGCTGGTGCCAACATCGGCATGGACGATGGAGTCATCCGATTCGGCGGCGAACTAGGTGGAGCACTCGGAGTCGGAGGCAAGCTTGGCGTTCAAGGCTCGGTCGATGTCGGTGCGATCGGCGATGGAGTAAAAACGGGAGCTCAACACGTCGGCCGCTGGGGAAAACAAGCGGGTCAGGAAGTTGGCGACTGGACCAAAAACACGGCACAGAACATTGGTGGCGGTGTCAAGAAAACGGGCCAGAACGTTGGGAACTGGGGCAAGAACACCGCACAGAATATCGGCGGCGGTGTCAAGAAAGCGGGCCAGAACATTGGCAACGGGGCGAAAAAAGTTGGCGGCGGAATCAAGAAGGGCTTCAATAAAGTCAAAGGGATCTTTGGCAAGTAACCCCGAACCTGACTCCTAAAGAAACCCCAAAGCTCTCGTGAATTCACGAGAGCTTTTTTAATGCGCGAACATCCGATCCACGATCGTCTCGACGCGACTTAGCGTTGCGTTTGAAAGCAACAGAAAACATCAAGCCCGCTTTTTCTGATGACCAAAGTCTTCTCGATTCTCGTCGCCAGACCGCTTCGACTCGCCAGTCGTGTCATTGTCATCGTTGACCAGATTCAAATCCGTTTCAGCTCGCGGTCCGGGTGTGATCTTTTTTGAGTTGGCGCTGGTCGCGGCTGGAGAGCCTGTTGGTCCGCCACTTCCACCTGACGAACCCGGCGAAATGTACTGACCCAACTCACCCATGTTTTTGATGTACAGGTCGCGTTGCGGGAATGCGATCTCGATATCCTTTTGCCGAAACGCTTCGTCAACCAACATGTGCAACTCATGGGTTGCCTGGACAAAAACGTCGCGAGTCGGAATCACGATTCGCAATTCAAAATCGAGTGTACTATCACCAAATCCACAAAAAACTGATTGAGGTGCCGGATCGCGAACCGCTAATGGATACCGGTTGGCAACTTTAAGCAACGTGTTTTGTACCAGTGTCGTATCCGATCCATAGGCGACGCCGACTTTAACCACCAATCGGGACTTGTTATCAGAAAGCGTCCAGTTCATGACGTCTTCAGTAATAAACTTTTTGTTGGGCACGATCAGTTCTCGATAGTCCAAGTCCATGATCGTCGTCGCGCGCAACGCCATTTTGGTCACTGTCCCCGTTGTGTTGTTGACCGTAACAACGTCACCAACTCGTATCGGTCGCTCGATCAAGATGATCAAACCGGAAATCAGATTCGCAAAAATCTCTTGCAAACCAAAACCCAAACCAACGGTTAAACCTGCGGCCAACCATTGGACGCGGTTCCAGGAGAAACCCAGCAACTGACAAGCTGCAAGAATCCCGATGATTCCGACAAGATACCGCACGATGAATGAGATCGCATATCGACCACCTCGGTCCAGTGGCAAACGATCCAATAAAGTAATCTCCAACAGACCCGGAAGATTGGAACTGAGGATGTAGGTGATCACCAACATCCCCGTCGCAATCAACAGGTGTCGCAACGTGATCCACGTTGTCACGCCTGCTGCAGAACCATCCGTTGCCGCCGTTACAATCTGCCAGAGCTGTACTTGATCCAGGTAGTTGATTGCAGGCAACACGGTTGACCAAACTTGCCAACCGACCAAGAGCATCACAACCAGCGAAGTTGCACGAATCAATCGATTAACTTGTGTCGAGATCGCCTGAATATCGATCGATTCGTCGCTGGAAATCTGCCCATCTTCGTCGCGATCCAACTCGCGCAGTTTGATGACAAACTGGGCGATCATCAACAATCGACTAAACAGTCCGCCGACCAATGCGATGCCGACCATCAACAGGACGGTCCACACGGTTCGGGAACTGAGTTCCTCCGCGGTGAAGTAGTATCCTGTCGCGGCCATGATGATTAAAGTGATCGGCATCGCGGGGAGGAACAGCAACAACAATCCACGCACGGACATATACCACGGACGCGAACCACGAACTTCATCAAGCCACCGATTGAGACGGCCGACTGTCACGATCAATCCAATTGCCAGACCGGTCATCGCCAAGATGAAAATCAACCGGCCTAATGAATCATTCCATTTTCCACTTTCAAACGTCTCCAGCCCAACGTAAAAGAATCGTAAAGGGAGCACGACAAAAACGATCGAATTCAGCGCGACGTGTAGCGCCTTGCAAAGCAGAGGGGACCAACCAAGATGTCGTTTCGCCAAGCCTTGTTTGACAACTGCTCGCGATAGCACCAACGCCACCAAAAGTGGCAGAACCAGCGACCCAAGTCCGCGTTGCACGGCACCACGAAGGTCCGCCAAATCGTAGACGGGGCTCAATTGAACAAACAGGAACAGCAACACTGCCGGAACAAACACTGCACCAATGATGGTATACGCGAGGCTTGCGAACAGTGGTCCGTACTGAGAATAGTTCTCAATATGACGGCGAAGGGTTTCATTGGGTCCGGAATCGTTTTGGTCGGACTCCTGAAGTTGCTCAACGATCTCTTGTTCCGTAGGCTTATCGTCTCCAGTGTTTTCTTCCGAGTCGATTGAGGTTGTTTCCGATTCGCCCGGATCGGCATTGGGAAGTTCGTTTTCCGGCTCGTCCGGTCGCTTGGGTTCTTCGCTACTCATGACTCCACCTCAAACGACGTTGAATCACGAATAAACCGCCGATGATCAATGCCAACAAACCGGACTCATACGGTTGTTTGGAAATGTGTCCGCCAACGGCATTCGTCAACTGTTGCCATGAGGACCGATTAAAAAACGAACGCCATCCTGTTACGGCGGTAGACACATCTGAAGTAGCAATCGGCTTTGCACTTCGCACCCACAACGCATTTTCGTCCGTAAACTTCTTGGACTCGTTGATGTTTGCAATTAGCGTTCGATGTTCGACTTCAACGTCAAACAGTTTCTTGTGATACTTCGTATAGTCGTCTGTCAAATCATTGATCAATTTGATCTGGGATTTGATCAGGGCGCGAGAGTCCAGTTTCAGCTGGACTTCGTCAACATCCTTCTTCGAGGAAGAAGCTACAACGCTTTCGATCTGCAGATCCGTTGCTTGCAAGGCTTCACGTTCGACATTCAGGTCGATGACTTTTGCCTGACTGGTCCGCAACTCGTCAGCCAACACGGACAGGCGACGTTGGCTCATCGCGGTTGTCATCAGGTTTCGCCGATGTTCGACCAGGAGCATGCCTGTCGAAGCGGTCAGGCCGATCATTTCGATCTTTGCTTTCAGCGCCGCCTGCTCCTGTTCGATGATCGTATTCTGCTTCTTGATATCCTCAAGTTCCGAGCTCAGCTGTTTGGTCCGATTCGTCAACTCGCTGCGTGTGTTTGCCAGCACCTGGCTGCGAGTCGCGATCGCCTGCAACTCCGGATTCTTGTATTTGGCAATGTTCTCCAGCTCTTTTTTTGCTGCTTCCTGTTGCTGTCTGATTTCATCTTGTTCGCGCCGATTCACTGCTGCGCGCCAGGCGTCGATTTCGCCTTGGAGAATCTTTAATTCGCGTTCGACTTGATCACGCTCCAAGGGCAATGAGCGAGCCGTCTGCTCGAGTCGCTGAGATTCAAGAAGCAACGATTTGGCTTCGAGGTCTAGCGCCAACCGTTTGGATCGCAAGACCAGCAAGGACAATGGTTTATTGAAATCGTCGGGTTGAGCTTCCAGTTCAGCCAGCCCTTTCGTCGTTTCACTTAAATCGTTTTCTGCCGTTTTTCGAAGGGTTGCAATCTGTGCCACGCGTTTATCGCGATCGGTAATCTGAGTACGAATCGTTTTTTGGGACGCTTGCAGCGTCTGCAAGCGACTTTCGCGCGCCTGCAACTGAGCTGATAGGTCATCGAGAGAGGCACTGGGATCTGGAGTTTCAGCGGTTAGATCTTCCTTCAGTTTCTCTTGAAGAGCGGCAATTGTTTCTTCAAAATTCTCTTTCGCCACCGACTCTGACTGGATATAGGTGTTGGCGGTCGTCGCTTTTTGTAGCCAGTTGGCGGCAGTGTTCAGCTGATTGTTGGCGTCGCTCTTGGTTGCGGCATCGAGCGCCTCGTTTTCAGAGATCTGTTTCCGTTTGCTCTCAACCTGTTCTTTGAGGGTGGCGATCCGCTCGTCGGGTCCGTTTGCGTTGACCTGTTTTTCCTGTTTCTTATCGTTCTGAGTCGTTTCCTGATCGGCCGCTTTCTCTTGTTCCTGATATGAAGCCTGAACCAACTTGCCCCCCGCGAAAGCCCCTGGATCCGCTGGCGACCTCGATAAGGATGGCGGTGAACCAGCGGTCGATTCAACTTCGGCCAACTGTTTGAGTTGATCCACCGTCAAAATTTCATTTTCGAACTCTGGCTTCCACAACAAGATGACAACGGGCGAATCATTTTGCGAAATTCGATTGCTAGGCCGCAGGCCTTGAGAGTCCAGTGCATCGTTCAGATCTGGTAGCACCGACAAGTGAACCGGGCTGCCCTGACTGGCGTCAAGTTTGGCATCAAAAGTTGTTTGCGAATGAGCAAGTTGAGGCAACGCTGGAGCTTCGATCGGCATCGCTGCTGGAACCGGCAACGGCTGGGTAGATGCGCCGGATATAAGTTGCCCAGCGTTGAAATCATTTGAGGTGTTTGGCTCGAGACGATTCGTATCGAACCGCAAGATATCGTCCCGGCGATTTTCTGCTTGTTGGATTGGCAAATCGACGGTCGCTCGAATCGGCTTGACTTGAAGCGATTCAAAACGATTAATTCGCGATGATGTTTGGTCGGTGTCTGGCTCTTGGCCGATAGCGACTCTGGATTCGATGTGAGCGCATACGAACAGAGCACAAGCCAACACGACAAACGCGTTGACCGAAGTAACTCGAAAAATCTTATGGCAACAAACCATCAAAGCAGCTACGTCACGTGTGGAAAGAGGGGCGCCTGTTTGCTCGAGCGCGTCGAGAACCGCGGGGAGTCTAGAAATCTGCCTCATTTGCTTCAAGGCCAATACGTCACTTGGCGATTCATCGGCGGTTCCCTGATCCCCCAGATTCGATAAACTAACAAAAAGAGGCGTCGCCATGTGCCCGCTATCATTTGTCAACAAGCTAACCATGCTGGCTCGTTGATCAAGCTGGTTCTCATTTTAAGGATTCATTTCAATGCCGCGAAACAAGACGTTTGACAATGCGGTCGCCGCGATTGGCGACACGCCGATGATTCGAATCAACCGACTCGTGCCTGAAGGACACGCCACAGTGTTCGCAAAATGCGAATTTTTCCAGCCGCTCAATAGCGTCAAGGATCGAATCGGAACGGCGATGATTGAGGCCGCCGAACGTGATGGACTCATCAACCCCGACACGCACATTGTTGAACCGACCAGCGGAAACACGGGGATCGCGCTGGCGTTTGTCTGCGCGGCAAAGGGGTACAAATTGACGCTAACGATGCCCGAATCGATGTCTGTAGAACGTCGCACATTACTCAAACAGCTTGGTGCAAACCTGCAATTGACACCCGCCGCCGAAGGCATCCCTGGATCGATTCGACGCGCAGTTGAGATTGTCGACGCCGATTCGAACGCCTGGATGCCGCAGCAGTTTGAAAACCCTGCGAATCCGGCGATTCATGAAGCGACGACAGGACCGGAAATCTGGGAAGACAGCGGACATGCGATCGATGCGATTGTTGCTGGTGTGGGCACGGGTGGCACCATCACCGGTTCAACTCGCTTCTTGAAGAAAATGAACCCAGACTTTAAAGCGTTTGCAGTCGAGCCGGCAACTTCGCCAGTCATCAGTGGTGGGGACCCCGGCAAACATCGAATCCAGGGCATTGGTGCAGGCTTTGTTCCCAAAAACCTGGACACGACAATCGTCGACGAAGTAATTAAAGTGACGGACGAAGAAGCGTTTGAGTGGGGAAAACGGTTGGCCAGCGAAGAAGGTATCGTCGGTGGCATCAGCAGCGGTGCCAACATGTGTGCCGCCGCACAAGTCGCCGCTCGTCCTGAGATGCAGGGAAAACGAATTGTCACAATCATGTGCAGCCTTGGCGAACGTTATATGTCGACGCCGCTGTTCGGTGAATGATACAATCAGGACGATCTCGCTTGTGACGTTCTCTCAAGAAACATCCCCAACTTGGGTTCTTTTGAATCGTTCCATTTTTTCATGTAACCTTTGACGCCGGTACTAAGACTCCCATGACACAACAATCAATTGTGCGTTCCATCCTCGCAGCAGGATTGGCAACGATTTGCACGTTCTCCATTTTGGCTACCGGATGCACTCCATCAGATGGTGGAGACAATGCCGGCACCGGCTCAACAGGTCGTAAGTTTTTGACCTTGGGAACCGCGCCTGCTGGCGGCGCGTTTTACACCGTTGGAAATGCGATCTCCACTACGGTTGACGGCAACAAAGGCGACTTGAACTGGGTGCTCAAAACTTCGGTCACCAAAGGGACCCAAGAAAACATTCGAAAGCTCGACAGTGGCGAGATCGAATTTGGAATGGGTAACGCCGCCATCGCTTATTTTGCGACCAAAGGCGAAGGCAAATGGAAACGCCCCTACGACGTGCGGGTAATTACGACCATCGCACCCAATGTCGGTGTCTTTGTGACAACCGCGGGCTCCGGTATCAAGACGATCGCCGACCTCAAAGGAAAACGTGTCGTACTCGGACCTGCAGGTGCCGGTTTTGAATACTTCCTGGAACCGTTGCTGGAAGCACACGGGGTCAAGTACGACGACATGACTGTCCTGTCCGGAAACTATAACACCGCCAATGACATGCTGGCCGATGGCAAAGCGGATGCAGCATTCATGGGTGGAGCGATTCCAATTCCAGCGGTCGCCGCGCTCTGCCAAACCCAAGACGTCGTCTTCGTCAAAATGGACGAGGCAGTGCTGGAACAACTCAAGGACCTCCCCTTCTATTTTGGAGTTCCCGTTCCCGCCGACGCTTACTCTGATCTCAACGAAGAACTTTTCGGGATCAATGTCGGAAACATGCAATTGCTGACTCATGCCAAAGTGGATGAAGACACTGTCTACAAGTTCACAAAGATCATGTACGAGAATCGTGAAAAGATTGCTGAAATGCATCCCGCCGGCAAAGCGATCAACCCCAAGAACGCGATTCGAAACACCGGTACTCCGTTCCATGATGGTGCCATCAAGTTTTACAAAGAGATTGACATCTGGCCTGAAGACTAGGGAAAAACGATTCCACGAAATCTCGAGCAGGCACCAACATTCATGCGAAAAAACACGTGAACCGTCTCCGTCGTGCTGTTGCCAATCTGGCCTACGGATGCTTGTTCATCATCGCATTCCCTTGGCTGATCTGGCGACGTTTCACAGGCAAGAGTCGACGTGGTTGGAGGCAAAAATATTGCGGTCTTGCTCGCGGTGAACTGCAACTGAATTCGGCAACGAAAGACCAGCCTACCGTCTGGCTGCATGCGGTCTCTGTCGGCGAAGTCAACTTGTTGCTACCGATGATTGAGTCGCTCGCGTCCCGAGCGACCATCGTGATCTCCACCACAACGGAAACTGGCTATGATCTTGCCCAAGACAAGTATCGTCAGTTTTCAGTTTTCTTTTTTCCATTCGATTTCACTTGGTCGGTGCGTCGCACACTCCGCTCGGTTGCGCCTGACCTGGTCGTGTTGGCGGAACTCGAGATCTGGCCAAACCTGATTTCGATTGCCCATCAAGAGAACATTCCGATCGTCGTCGCCAATGGTCGGCTGAGCGAATCCAGTTTTCGGACCTATCGCAAGTTTCGCTGGCTCACTCAAACACCGTTTCAACAGCTCACTCATGTCGCGGCGCAAAATGAAACCTATGCCGGACGATTTATTGAGGCTGGTTGCTATCCAGAAAACGTCACCGTTACAGGCAGTATCAAATTCGACAACGCTCAACTCGATCCTGAAAACTCGCTGACGAAAGAGCTCGCCGAAATGGCAGGGCTGGATGACGATGCATTTTTGTTCGTTGCGGGCAGCACTCAACTGGTGGAGGATATTTTGGTTGCCGAGGTCTTCCTCCAACTCAAACCAAAGTATCCACAATTGCACGTCGTGCTGGTACCGAGACACCCTGAGCGATGTCCACAGCTCTACCAGGAACTCAAGCGGCTGGGGATCGACTTTGTCATTCGATCAGAGCTGCAGAATTCGTCAGTCAAGCCGATCGATTTTTTAGTCGTCGATGTGATTGGCGAACTGGGCGGTTGGTGGGGCAGGGCAAATGTTGGTTATGTCGGTGGCACGATGGATCGACGTGAAGGCCAAAACATGATCGAGCCCGCGGCTTATGGAGTCCCCGTTTGTTTTGGGCCGCGATACAAGAATTTTCGGGATGTTGTTGAACAATTGTTGGCCGTCGAGGGCGCAGAAGTCATCCATGACGCTGAGGGGCTATCGAGTTTTGTTCTTCGTTGTTTGACCCAACCCGAGGTCATGCAAACGATGGGGACCCGTGCGGCAGACGTTGTTTACAAAAATCGAGGTGCCACCGAGAAAACGATTTCCATTCTGGAGACGCTGGTACCGGAATTGCGTCGGATGGAGAGGTGAGCCCATTGATTATGGTCGCGTAAAGGCGCGAGCATTAAAGTAGCGTTGGGGCGCAAGCCCTACGGTAGCGTTAGGGCGCAAGCCCTACGGTAACGAAACAATTTCGCGTGATCATTGGTTTTCGAACTAGACAATCAACGCCGGACGGCTTGCGCCGAGCCGCTACTTCATGGGTAGCGTTGGGGCGCAAGCCCTACGGTAACGAAACTATTTCGCGTGATCATTGGTTTTCGAACTAGACAATCAACGCCGGACGGCTTGCGCCGAGCCGCTACTTCATTTGTAGCGTTAGGGCGCAAGCCCTACGGTGACGAAACAATTCGGTTGACCCTTAGTAATCGAACTAGCCAAACAACGCCGGACGGCTTGCGCCGAGCCGCTACTTTGCGTCGTTGCCAGCTCAATCGAGCAATGTCGTTTCGCGACCTTTTCGTGACCCGATCGCACGATAGGCGGCTTCATCAATATCCTCATTGAGAAATCGCACGTGCCCGTCGGCAAAACCGATGTTGGCTCCACCCGGGTGCCGGCTAGCGAAGCAGAGCTCTTTGTCATTGATCGGCGCTGAAGCAATGAACAAAGAATTAAGCGGACAGGCGGTCGATGCGAGACATTCCGAAGACTCGGCCGAGCCAACTCCGTAGTCACCATCGAGCTCGAGCGAACCGATCGTCCAGTGATCGACCTTCTGAGCATTGCCAGCATAGTCGTCGCCCCAGTCATCTTGATCTGGCACGGACTCGCCAATCAACGCCGTGTTGGAAAGCCCATCGATAACGTCAGACGATCGAATGTCACTGTCGCGAAAAAAGATTCCATCCGAAGCGGGATGGCCATCTATTTTGTTGAAGCCAGCCCAGGGAAGCGGCCCCGACTCTCGGTTGAGCAAGCCACTGGCACAAGCAAGATAGCAGCAGGGCACACGATTGACTTGCATGAACCCGTCAAACTGAAGTGGTTCAACATTGGCTGATGGACATTGAAACACAGCCATGTGTGTGCCCAGTACCTCTTCGTTCTCGGCGACACCACCTAGCGCGGTCGACCAGATCTCGCCGGTCGCATTAAGGTCGAGTCGATGGAAGGCAACATCTTGATCGATGAATGAAAGAATCAACCCGGACCACATCACTTGTTCCGGCAGTCGGTATCCAGGTGGAAAATGTCCATTGGCCCCTTCAAAAGAAATGCAGGCGATAACGAGTTGGCGGTTGTGATTCAAACACTGGGTCCGCCGGGCCGACTCCCGCACATAGTTGACCGCGGGCAGCGTCATCGCAATCAAAATTCCAATGATGGCAATCACCACCAACAACTCGACCAACGTAAACGCGACTCGTTGTGGTGCGTTTCGAAAGCCGACACAAATGGACTTCAAATCATGTGGCTGCGATTGAGCTTCGGCAGACAATTTCATTGGATTGTTCCTTCCTCAAATTTGGGGAGCAACGTTGATTCGTCCTCTTTGCGTCGTTGGACGCGTTGGGTCGGCAGTTCGGACGATGACAACTTTGGAAGGCGAGGTCGCGCCCGATGATACCCGAAGCCCACCGGTGATTCAACGATCTTCATTCTGAACGAAACGTGACAACACAGCCTGAACAATCGGTCTAATCGTCAGATTTCATTGGGAATTCAAACGGACCTTACCAGTTCAAGGCCTTCGTCAATGGCGACAACCTAGAGTTTGGGACGCTGCAGACATTGGGTCGCGGCACTCATGAAACAATGCAGTTTTGAGTATCTACCATGGACAGCATTATGAACTCGGCGAGCAGCTACCTTCGCAAAATGGGAAGCGAAGTTGGCGACATGGCCAAAGAACTTGACGGTACCGGATGGGCGATTGTGTCGGTCGCTTTGCTGATTTGCGGCTGGTTTTTTCTCCGCGGAAAAAAGATCAAATCGACCTAAATCTACGCACTCAAAGACTACTCGGCATACTCGATCTCCTGGAAAAACGACCAGCTGTCAGAAATTGTTGGTTTGCTGACTGCATTTCTTGATCGACGCCAAACCACTCTGCCGCTGACAGTTTGCAAGCCAACACACCATCTGCGCCGCCACTGAATTCATCAGAATTTGGTTTTTGATCCGAAAACCAGTAAAATAGTGCAACCGGGGATCTTTTCTCCTCCCGATTTCTTGCGGCATACGACCCGGCATCGATCACCGTTTTGAGCTGCCATTTCCATTCGGCTCAAAATGGAATTGTCTCGCATTTTTTCGGAGAGGTACGATGAGCAGTTGGTTATCTGAAACCGAGTTTCGCCAAGCGGGTGCCGATGCGGTTGGCATCACCATTAACGTCGCCTTCCTTCAGGAAATCAAAGCGGATTACGACTTCCGTCAATTGCTTAATGATACCTATCTGCAATTGGGTGAGCGAACGATGGGCTGGGTCTCGCCCAGAGTTGCCGCCGAGCTTCTTGAAAATCTTCGCGATGAGTTGGAAACCTACTTTGCGCTCGAGGAGTTCTACGGGTATTTCACTGACGCTGAAGTTGTTAATCCGTGTGTTGGTCAAACTGCCAATCAACTGCGCACCGATCACCAGGAACTTTTTATTCAATTGAATGAATTGGTTGAACTGGCGCAACAAATCACTTACCGAGAGATCGGACCTGAAACGACAGTCGCTGACGTGTTCGAACAATTCGAAACGTTCTGCAAAGATCTCGCCCACCACGAGCAAGCCGAGATGGATTTGATGATGCGGCTTTGCAACGAAGACATCGGCGTGGGTGACTAGACAACCAACTCAGTTTCTCAGCGACGAATCGCGAAACAGAAGTAGATAGACCGAAGGCACGAACAGCAAAGCCAACACGGTCGCGCCGGCGATTCCCGAGGCGATGACGATGGCCAAGGGTGGCCAGAATTTTCCACCGTCGAGCAACAGCGGCAAAAAGCCGATCATGGTTGTCAGGGAAGTCGTCAAAATATGACGCGTGCATCCGACGACGACATCGACAAGTTCTTCGGAAGAGCGACGCAACGAGTCCGTCGTCCACGAGTCGGTATCTTGATGGCCATCACCGTGGCGTGAGCGTTTTCGAATGGAGGCAAAGACCACGATCGAATCGTTGACCGCGACACCCAACAAACCCATTGCGCCAAGGATCGCCATGAACCCGAACGGATAATTGAACAGGGTCAACGCCAAGGGCGCCAAGCCGACCGAAAGGCCAGCAACACACACAATCATCAGCGTCGCGCGAAATGACCCCAGAGCCGCCACCAACACAACGACCATCAGTGTCACAAGGACCGCTGCGTTGGAAATCAATTTATAAATGGCATGACTTCGCTGTTCGGCTTCACCTCCAATTTCAATAGCGTAATCATCCGGAAGATTGATTTCTGAATTGGCCAGTCGCTCACGAAAGTCGTCCAGCACCACAGAGGGTAGAGTTCCCGATCTGAGGTAAGCTTTCACTTCGTTGACACGTTTTCCATCAAGCCGAATGATCGCACCAACATCTGACTCCGATTCGAACTGGCCAAGACTTCCGAGACTTGGATTCGACATCGTGACCGACATTGGGGGTTGCCCCGCCATTGATGGTGCCGCTGCTTTCGGTTGAGTCAGTCCCAATGGCAATCCCGGTAGCAGCTCTACCGGGTCCTGGTTTTGAAAATCCATGGCGATGCGAACGTCGACCTGATCGCCATCTTGGAAGAATGCTCCTGCCGAGATCCCTTCCATTGCCGAATAGATAAATTGCGAAGTCTCTTGTGAAGAATACGGACCCTGCTGGCTCATCCTGTCATCAAACTGGAATACAAATTTTGGCAAGGTGTCGCCAAGATCCGCTCTCGTGTGAACGACCTCGGGAATCTCGGTCAAGATTTTGCGAATCTCGTTTCCAGAATCTTCCAGGACAGCCAGTTCATCGCCGACGATTCTGATTTCAATCGGAGCGTCAAAGGGAGGGCCTTGCTCAAGTTTTCTGACAACGACTCGTCCTCCCCGCAGCTCGGCGTCAAGCGTCTCCTGAAGCCGCTGGGCTAATGAGTCGATGGACTGACTCGGGTCGACTTCCACAAACGCCTGAGCATAAAAAGGTGTGCCACGACGACGGGGCACGACGTTGTAATAGAACGTCGGGGCACTTTGCCCGATAAACCAATATTGATTTTTGATCGCCGATTCATTGGACAATATTTGTGAGGCCCGGAGCGATGCGGTTCGCGTCGCATCAATCGTGGATGCCGCAGGCAACTCGACTTCGACCTGAATCTGCGCGCGATCGGTCGCTGGAAAAAACTGTGGCTGCAATCGAGTTGAAAGAACGAAGCCGATTACTGGCAAAGCGCAACCCAGCAGCACACCGACCCACGGAAAACGAAAACAGATTCGCAAACAAAAACGATACAACGACTCCAGCCAACCGATTCTCAAACCATAGCTCAGCAAGCCCTGTTGTCGACGATCGACGCCGGTCAACAAAACGAGCGGCGGAATGATTGTGACCGACAACAGGAACGATGATGCCAATGCAAGAATGACGCTCACGGCAATCGAGCCAACAAACTCTCCACTTGGCCCTGGCAGCAAAGCGATCGGTAAAAACGACAAAATGGTCGTCAGCGTCGAGGCAAGCAGTGGCATTGCCAATTTGGAAATGGCATCGGTTGCCGATTCCAGCGGACTCATGCCGCGCACGATTCCAGCGCGAACCTCCTCGACCATCACGATCGCATTGTCGATCAACAATCCCAGCGCAACGATCAATCCGGTGACGGACATCTGATGGATCGGGATCTCCATCAAGACCAACCCACAGAGAACCATGCATGACGAAAGTGGCAGTGATATTGCGACTACCAACATGCATCGCCAACCCATCATCAACGTGACAATCAGAATCACAGCACCGGCTGCGATTAACAAGTTTTGAAACAGGCCAGACAACCGCTGCTCGACTTGTTCGCTTTGGAGAAAGATCGGTTTGATTGAAAACGACGCGGGAAACTCTTGCTCAAACTCTGCACACAACGCTAACAACTCGCGCGTCCAAAGATCGACCCGCGACTTTTCATCAACGAAACACCCCAGCACGACCGCATCGCGTCCTTCAATCATCGCATAGGTGGCTCTCGGGCTGACCCCTTTTGAAATCGAAGCCAAATCGCCCAACCGGATCGATTCTGACTGACCGGGTATTGGAATTTTTGTTTTGCTGATCGTCGCGCCCAAGTCTCGATTCTGGGCCAATTCAAAACTGAACCGAATCGATTGTTGATCAATACTTCCCGCCGCAACCCGATTGGACTGCGCGACCTCAGCCGAAATCATGCCCAGCGTCAGGCCGGTTCGATACAGGCTCTCGGGAGTCACTTCGACCAACAATTCCTGTTGCGTCTCTCCAAACAGATCGATCGACTCACTGCCATCAAGTTTCAAAATTCTCGATTTGAGCTCGGTCGCCAGCTGCGTCAGCGTGTGCTGTTGCAAGGCATTGTCGATTTCTTCGTCCGGAAGGATTGCCAGAATTGCCGAGCAAGCTTTGAGAGGGAACACGGTCAGTGTCGTGCCCTGACACCCCGATGGTAACTGAGACTCATTGGCTCGAAGACGGCTTTCAATGGAAGCCCAAACGGCATCTGTGTCTGTCGTCTCATCCGTTAACTCGACCACAACATTGATCGTGTTTGCTCGAATGTTGGACCGAATCTTGTTGACTTCCGGAAACTCCTGTAGCCAACTCTCGATCGGGACAGCAACCGTCGCTTCCAGTTCCTTGGGGCTTGCGCCGGGCAACGTCGACGAAACGACAGCGACACGTTGTCGCAAAATTGGATCTTCCAAACGCGGGACAGATATCCAACTGGCTGCTCCAGCAACCAGAATCGCCATCAGGATTAACCAGATGAGTCGATTGTTCTCAAAAAGATAGCGTGTCATAAACCGCTCTACTGAACCGGCTCGATGTTGGAATCACTAATCGGTGTCACCGTTTGCCCCGGAACGACTCGATGTAAACCATCGACAACGATTCGAGTATCTGGTGCAAGTTCTCCATCGATGTAGACGCGATCGCTGCTTGTGTACAAAACGCGAACCAGCACTCGTTCGACATCCGCGTTGCCATCACTTGATTCTGAAACCTTCAGAACCGACCACAGTCCGGTGCTCGTTCGCGCAACCGCGGTCAGAGGTAACTCAAAAGCCAGATCGCTCGACTCCGACACCAGACGCAGCTCTGCGATTTGACCAAAATTGACGGTAGGACGATCAGGCTCCAGTAACAACAGATCGAATTTGAGCATTCGATTGCCGACGGTCGACTCGGAAATCGATTTTTCGGCGCATCGCCCCATCATGCGTTGATCAGCAATTGTGAATTCAACGACCTGACCGATGCTGAGAATCTCGGCGACACGCGTGGGCAATTCGATTTCGACACGTGCCTGAGACCGTTCGACCAGCGTCACGACCGGACGGTTTGCAGGTACGGCATCACCTTCCACGAAAAATGTCTTTTCAACGACTCCATCAAAACTCGCTGACAGAACGCTGTCGGCCAACTGAGTTTCGATCTGTTGTAACTGTCGTTGCCGCGCGGCGATCGCTTCAGCATCCAACCCGTTATCAGGTGTGTTGATCGCAGTCTGTATTTCAGTTCGAAGCTGCTCCAATGTCTCCGTATCCAACTGTGCGACAGGGGCATTGGCGGGAACAAGCTGACCGATTTGGACGATTGAATCGAGGACCCCATTGATCCCGAAGACGAACGTTTTTTTGCGTCGCGGAGCAACTTTTCCGTAAAAAATGGAAGTCGCTTCGATTCTCGTGCGGGGTCCCAACTCGGTCACACTGACGGGTAACGGTTTTTTTGAGACTGGACGTTTTACACTGTTATTGTCAGGATTCTCACATCCAGTGTTCAATAGCAGAAACAAGATCAATGCAATGGGGATCCTTAGTCGATCTGCATCCCTAAACAGGAGCCTTGCTATTGCCATAAGATCAACTTCAATCGTCTAACCGCGGTGCCGAGAATTGTGGCTTGGTTGCCAATAAAATGGACGTTCCTCAATTTAAAGCCACCGCAGTTATACCCTTTTACCTTAAACTTTGCTGATGCTCCAAAGTAGTTTACCGCGTACAAGTTCAAATTTGGACGGAAGCCCGATTGACTTTGCAACCTATGGAAAATGGGTAAGTCAACCAGATCAGATTTCCTTCCAACTCACCAAAGATCTGCAAGCACGACTGGACCAGGCAACCGCCGCGATTGAAACTGCGTTGGAGGTTCCCGACGTGATCTATGGGGTCACGACTGGTTTTGGTGGAATGGCGAACAAGCAGATTGGTTGCGAACAGGTCGCCAACCTGCAATCAAATTTGCTGTCATTTCTCGCCGCCGGAACGGGGCCCGAAATCGACGCCCGTCATACGATCGGCGCGATGCTGCTGAGAGCCAACGTTTTGTTGCAAGCCAAGTCAGGAGCCCGGCCGGTTCTGATTCGACGACTCGTCGAGTTTTTGAAATCTGGATTTGTACCTGTGGTTCGAGAATACGGATCGATCGGTGCCAGTGGAGACCTGATCCCGTTAGCAACGATCGCTCGAGCCGTCACCGGGATCTCTCGCAAAGTTGAAGTCCGCATCGATGATGAAGTCGTCGATGCATCCACGGCGTTAGCGAAACTGGGATTGGAGCCGTTGCAATTGAATGCGAAAGAGGGCCTCGCATTAGTTAATGGCACTTCGTTTTCGTCAGCAATCGCTGCCAACGCAACGATCGCCGCCGAACAGGCGTTTGCGATGACGATGGTTGTCGAGTCGATGCTGATGCGTGCATCTCAGGTCAACATCGAGCCATTTGATGAATTTGTCCACCGCTGCAAACCGCACCCCGGCCAAATCTGGACAGCGTCAACGTTACGAGACCTGTTGCGTCACACTTCGAATCGTTCAAGCAACGGGCGCGTACAAGATCCTTATTCGCTTCGATGCTTCCCGCAGTATTGTGGCTCGTTAATCGAAGGCGTCGCACGAATCAATTCCGTCGTTCACACTGAAATGAATTCCGTTTCAGATAACCCACTGATTGACATCAGCACAGGCCGCTTTCACCAGAGCGGAAATTTTCTGGGGCAGTACATTGGTATCGCGATGGACGATCTTCGGCGGTGCGTTGGACTGATGGCAAAGCACCTGGATGTTCAAATTGCCAATCTGGTTGCCCCTGAATTCAACGGTGGTTTAAATGCGTCGCTGGTTGGCAACGATGGTTTGAATTTCAATATGGGCCTCAAAGGGTTACAGATTTGTGGTAACTCGATAGTGCCAATGTTGACCTACCTTGGCAATCCAATTGTTGAACACTTTCCAACCTATGCGGAACAGTTCAATCAAAACGTAAACGGTTTGAGCTGGGGCGCGGCCAATGCGGCTTGGAAGTCGGTCACGATGTATCAGCACTATTTGGCGATCTCGTCGTTGTTCGCCATCCAGTCAATTGACCTGCGAGCCAAACAGGAGCTGGGTCATTTTGATGGACGCGCCTTATTGGGCGATGTTGCAAATGATTACTATCAAGCGGTTTACGAACTGCTCGAGAGTCGTCCTGGGGAGCAAACTCCGTTTCTGTTTGATGATGAAGACCGTTGGTTGGAAAAAGACATCGATGTCCTGACTGCTGACATCCAGACGTGTGGCCGCTTACTGAGCGCCGCTGAACCCGTTGCTGATTCGCTGGAGGAGTTTATTACGTCGTCCAAATGAATGTCTGTGAAAGCCTCACCGTAACGACGAGATTGTTCCCTGACCGAGTGGCCATCGTTCACGACGGTCGCGAGATCAGCTACACCCAACTCAACGCGTTGTCCGTTGCTGCCGCTGACGTTTTGTTGGAGCTGGGCATCAAAACTGGCGATCGCGTCGCATTGATGCTGCCCAACTCACCCGCCTTTCCGATCTGGTACTACGCGGCGCTTCGAATTGGAGCAATCGCTGTTTCCGTTAGCACGCGTCTTGCGTTCAGCGAAGTCGATTTTGTGATTAGCGACTGTGGCGCGAAGGTTTTGGTCGCCAGCCAGTCGGCCACCGGTTCGTCCTCTTTTTCTGATGACACAATCAAGTCATGTCATCAAGTGATCGTCGATGATGCAAGCGGTCGCTCAACCGAGCCCGATCTTCCAGAAGCCAGCTGGGATGCGACCAACAGTGGAAACGAATGGATCAGTCTGAAGCCAGACGATCCAGCATTAATTCTTTACACATCAGGGACGACCGGTTTTCCCAAAGGTGCAACGTTATCTCACAACAATGTTCGCTCCAATGTTCACGCGTTTAACCACCTGTGCAACATGCGACCAGACGATCGAGTGCTTTTGGCAGTTCCTCTGTTTCACTGCTTTGGACAGAACGCGTTGCTCAATTCTGTGCTCAACGTTGGTGGCACGATCATTTTGCAGCAGCGTTTTGATTTAAATGAATCCAAACGGCTCATCACCGACAACCAGGTGACCCAGTTGTATGGCGTGCCGATGATGTTCAGTCTGTTTCTTGACAGCTGTTCGACAGATGATCTGGCAAGTGTGAACTACTGTTTTTCTGCGGCTGCGACGCTGCCCATTCAAGTCAGCAAGCGGTGGCAGGAGACATTTGGTCTGCCGATTTTTGAAGGCTACGGACTTACCGAAACATCGCCATTCGCAACCTATAACCACCGAATCAAATTTTTATCAGGGTCGATTGGCATGCCGATCGACTCGGTGGAAATCAAAATCGTAGACACCGAGACGAACGAAGTCTGTCCGCCTGGTGTATTGGGAGAAATTGCCATTCGTGGTCCCAACGTCATGCTGGGTTATTGGAACCGCCCCGAGGAAACGAAACAGGCGATTCGAGATGGCTGGTTTCATTCGGGAGACATTGGTCGCCTCGATGAATCGGGATATCTTTACATCGTCGATCGTGTCAAAGACATGATCACCATTGGCGGACTTAAAGTCTTTCCGGCAGAAGTTGAGCGTGTGCTGCTGGATCACCCCGCGGTTTCCGAAGCGGCTGTCATTGGCATCCCTGACTCTGTTTTTGGTGAACAAGTCGTCAGTTTTTTGACGCCCGCGAACGACAACATCTCCGGTGAGTCACTCGCTTCGATACAACAACATGCCAAAAACCACTTGGGCAATTACAAGCTTCCGAAGAGTTTTTGGGTGGTCGATGAACTGCCTCGAAATCCGTCTGGAAAAGTCCTCAAGACACGATTGCGTGAAATGGCGGCGACTCGCGGCCAAGAAGCAATTCAAACGATGACCAACGATACTTCTCAAACGGCGGATGGGGACGCACCGTTGGCACCGACGACTTCCAGCTTTCGTGAACCGACGCTGGCTGCACAGATCCAATCCTGCCATCGATCCGAGCGGCATCGAACTGCCATACTCTTTCTCCAACAGCTGATTCAAGATATTTGTGAAACGGATGATCTACCTGATCCAGGAACCTCGTTGATCGAATCCGAACTCGACTCACTGGCGATCGTAGAAATGAGCAGTCAACTTCAGATCGAAGTTGGTGAAAGATGCTCACTCCCGCCAACTCTGCTGTTTGACTATCCGCGCATCGATGAGCTGGCCAAGTTTCTGGTGGACACACTGACGCCTGAAGCCCAAGAAAACCAGTCCATGCCTGCCAAGCATTCGAATGACAAATCAAAACTTGGCGATCATCCAACGGTTGACCAGCAACTGGATCAACTGAAAGCGGAGATTGAGGAGTTGAGCGAATCAGAAGCGTTGGAAGCGCTGATGAAAGAGCTTCAATAGCCTGCACCCTTGTTTGACTGAAACCAATTCCTTCCTCTTTTGCTACCGTATGACCCAGCCAACTGATAATTTGTCGCCCAACAAACAGGCACTTCTGAAGATACGCGAGCTAAAACAACAATTGGCCGCCGCTCAGGAAGTCACTGGTGAACCGATCGCTATCGTCTCGATGGCTTGCCGTTTCCCGCAGACGTCCAACACGCCGGAACGCTTTTGGCAGTCGTTGATGGAGCAGGAAGATCTTGTAAGTGACATTCCTGACAATCGCTGGGACCTGGAAGCGTTCCATGATGACGATCCAGAAGTCGACGGGAAAATGTACGCGCGGCGCGGTGTGTTTCTCGATCAACTGGATCAAATGGATCCTGAGTTTTTCGGCATCTCGCCGCGCGAAGCGACTTGGGTTGATCCGCAACAACGGCTTTTAATGGAAGTCGGTTGGGAGGCGGTCGAAAGGGCAGGGTGGTTGCCAGAAGAGATCGGTGAGCACACGGGTGTCTTCGTTGGTTGGATGCACAACGACTATCAAAACGAAGCAAGCGACTCGTTTTTGAATCTGAATCCCTACATTGCCACGGGTGCTGCCGGGAGTTTTCTGTGCGGGCGACTCGCGTACTATCTCGGATTGCAGGGCCCCAGTGTCGCCGTTGATACCGCTTGCTCATCCTCACTGGTCGCCTTGCACTTGGCGATACAAAGTCTTCAACGACGCGATTGCGATCGAGCACTCGTCGGCGGTGTGAATGCCATCTGCTCGCCCACGACCAACATCTTGACCTGTAAACTCAAAGCGCTTTCTCCCAGCGGTCACTCACGAGCGTTTGATGCTGCCGCGGATGGTTATCTGCGGGGTGAAGGTTGTGGCATGGTCACGTTGAGGCGCCTTTCAGACGCTCAACGCGACAACGACCCAATCCTCGGGATTATTCGTGGCAGCGCGATCGGACACAATGGCTTTAGCAGTGGACTGACTGCACCGAATCCAAAATCACAAGAGAAAGTAATTCGGCAAGCGCTCGATCGCGCTGGCCTCGCTCCGGAAGAAGTCGGCTACCTCGAAGCTCATGGAACTGGAACTGAGCTGGGCGATCCCATTGAGGTTAACGCTGCCGCAGCAGCCTACTGTCAGTCTCGAGATGAATCCAACCCGTTGCTGATCGGCTCGGTAAAAACCAATATTGGACACTTGGAGGCCGCGGCCGGCATGGCTGGCTTGATCAAAGTTTTACTGGCGATGGACCACGGTCAGATCCCCGGCCAGATGAACTTTGAAACTCCCAATCCCCACATCCCCTGGGACAATATCCCAGTTCAGGTCTTAACCCAACCCACCGATTGGCCCAACGACAAGCGGCGGATTGCGGGGGTAAGCGCTTTTGGAATGAGCGGAACCAACGCTCATGTGATTGTTGAAGCACCAGAGCCACCTGTCGAACCGTCAACGGACTCGATCACATCCGTGACGAAAAGCGACACGCCGTCCGCAGCTCACATCTTGACGTTGTCCGCGAAACAGGAAGGTGCCATCTTTGAGTTGGCATCGGACTACGCTGACACGTTGGAACGCTGCGAAGAAATTAGCGTCGCCGACGTTGCCTTCACAACCAACACCGCACGCAGCCATTTTGAACATCGCGCCGCGATCATTGCCGCGGACCGAACTTCCACGATCGATTCACTGCGCGCGTTGGCTCGCGGCAGCCAACAACCGGGCAACACGTTTGTTGGCAACTCACGTCGGGCAGCGCGTGTTGCTTGGCAGTTTACAGGTCAAGGCTCCCAATTCGTTGGAATGGGGAAACAGCTTTACGAACAACAACCTGTTTTTCGGGAAGCACTTGATCAATGCAATCACTGGATCGAGTCAATTCGTGGGCAATCCCTTCTCGACGTGATGTTTGGACATGTCGGTGACGACTCAGATACAGCTGAGCGAAGTGTCGATCAAACCCATTGGACCCAACCTTCCATTTTTGCGTTGCAGATGGGATTGGCCAAACTCCTGGCCAGCTGGAATCTGCATCCCGTTGCAGTGCTTGGGCATAGCGTTGGCCAATATGCGGCAGCCTGTGTTGCGGGCATGATGGATTGGGAAACGGGACTAACACTGATCGCCGAACGTGGCCGGTTGATCGGAGAGCTTCCTCAAGCTGGTTGCATGCTGGCCGTGTTCGCATCGCCTGAGGTGGTTCAAAACGCCATCGAGCAAGAACCCTGCGTATCGCTGGCAGCACTCAATGGCACTCACGTCGTAATCAGTGGCGACACAGAAGCGATCGAGCGAGTCGATACGTCGCTGTCGAGCGAGAAGATCCGCACAAAGAAGCTCAACACGTCGCATGCGTTTCACTCGCACTTGATGCAGCCGGCACTTGAACCGTTTGCCAAACTGGCCGATCAGTTCAATTTTAAAGCCGCCGACATTCCGCTCGTCTGCAATGTCACTGGCCAAATCATGGCTGCCGACCAAACGATCGACGGCACTTATTGGGCCAATCAAATACGTAGTGCCGTTCAATATGATCCGGGAATCCAGGCACTTGAGCCATTGAACTGCGATTTGATTTTGGAGCTTGGACCGCAGGCGGTACTGACTCGGATGGCGGCAGCAAGTTGGAACCAACCAACCAACTCGCTCATCAGCTGCCTCGGCAAGACCACCGACGACGAGCGCTCGGTCGCCGAAGCGATCGCAAAAATGTACGTGCTTGGCGTGACGCCGGATTTTCGGCAGCTCAATCGGAATTGCAACCCATCTGGTCAGAAAGTCGAACTACCGACGTACCCGTTTCAGCGTCGTCGATTTTGGGGACCGGACAAACCCAGGGCATATCACGCCGAATCGCACACGGCCCACCCTTTGCTCGGCGAAAAAATTTCGCTGGCAGGAAGCAATCACGAATCCCGATTCCAATCCCACATCGATATCGATAGTCCAACCTGGATGCCCGATCATGAAGTCATGAATCAAGTCGTTCTCCCAGGCGCCGCGTTTGTCGAAATGGCAGTCGCTCTTGCCAATGAATCCGGGAAAACGGTTGACGATATTCGATTCGAACAACCGCTGCGCCTGACAGGCCGAACAACGTTACAAACCGTTGTCAAGAACGAACCCAACAAAGAGTCTGCTGAGCCGACAACGACGAACGTTGAAGTGCATTCGTCGTTGGCCAACGCCGACCAATGGTCACGGAACTTCGTAGCCAAGCTGGCTTCATCATCAGCGACCTCACCGCCTCCAGTCGATTTGAACGAGATCAAACAGCAACTTCCAGAGTCTGATTCGCCAGATAACTTCTACCAAAAGATGGCAACGCTTGGTCTGAATTATGGACCGACGTTTCAGACCATCGTTGAACTTGACTATTCTGAAACGGAAGTGGTCACGCGACTCAAAACCAATGGCGACGTTCGTGGATACCACATTCCCCCAACGATACTTGATGGCGCATTGCACTCGTTGGCCGTCGGGCTGCTGCGCAGCGATGACGGGCATCTTTTTCTGCCCGTCGGCATCGGTCAACTGGAGTTGCACCGTGGCATTGAAAACGAAGCGATTTGTCATGCCCGCTGGAATGAGAACACCGGCAAAACTCGCACTGCCGATCTGACATTGTTGACGACCGAAGGCGACATCGCATTAACCATCAAGAACTTGCAAGTTCAACAAGTTGACCTTGCGGCCATGCGAAAGTTGAGCGGTGCAGGAGCCGAGCGTTTGATCTTTGAATCGCACTGGCGTCCACATCGTTTGCCGGCTTCCGAGGTCAACGATACAAACTGGCTCGTTGTGACGCCGGCTGAAGTGGACAATCAGTTGCGAGATGAACTGACCCAAGCTCTCGAAACGAAGGGACACCGATTCCAGCTGAGGACGATCGATAACATCTTGTCTGATCTTGAATCGATTGAATGGTCGACGTTTGATGGGATCACCTGTTTTGTAAATCATGCCGAAGGCGATGAGGCTCATGAAGCCATTCACAAGATTGTCGAATTGATTCAGCGAATGCTGGAGGATAACCACCGCCAAATTCGGTGTGGCCTGCAATTGATCACAGCCAACGCCACGACCACAGAGGTTACTGTCGGAGAAGGTTCAACGCCGACAGTTAGACCGACGCAGAGCCAGGTTTGGGGGTTGGGGAAGGTATTGGCCGCCGAGCAACCTGAGCTGCGAATCCGGTTGGTCGATTGCGATCGTGATGCGGATCTGAAAACGACTGCGGCGTTGATCTCTGACATCTTGTTGACTGAAACCGAAGACAATCAGTTTGCGATTCGAGACAACCAGTACTTCGTTCCACGGTTGACGCGGACCAAGCCCACCAAGGCGACACCACAGGAATTGCGGCCTGGCGCCATGCTAATCACAGGCGGTCTTGGCATGCTTGGTCGTCAAGTCGCGAAGTGGTTGGCGTCCAAAGGTGCCTCGCAACTGGTGCTGGTTTCCAGACGCGAACCCGATGATGCCGCGATGGCGTTCATCGACACGATGGCATCTGAGCATTGCGAAGTGGTTGTGCATTCTGGAGATATGAGTTGCCGAAATGATGTTGAAACGTTGTTCGCTCGTTTTGGAAACGACCTGCAACCGCTGACTGGGATCGTCCATGCTGCGGGAGTGCTGGATGACGGATTGATTGAATCGCAAACAAGAGATCGATTCGAAAAAGTTTTGGCACCCAAAATTCAAGCTGGCGAATTGCTACATGAATTGACGCGAGAGATGGACTTGCAGCTGTTTGTTTTATATTCATCAGCCGCCTCAGTGCTTGGCTCGCCAGGACAATCGAATTATGCCTCTGGGAATGCCTATCTGGATGGGCTCGCATGGCAACGACGACAGTTGGGCCTTCCCGCGGTTTCGATCAATTGGGGACCGTGGTCCGCTGGCATGGCAGACGACGAGCGCATCCTCAAGCGAATGGCGTTGCAGGGCATCACACCGCTGGACGTCGATGAGGCTCACGCCGCAATGGAAGTGATGCTCAATGCGAACATGACTCAAGCGACCGTCATGGATGTTGACTGGCGACGCATGCGAACTGGACCGCAAGGCTCGACACCACCTTTACTTCGTGAACTAGTTGGCGAACGCAGGAGCTCAGGAGGAGCAGTCTCCGCATTGGTCGTCAAACTCCGTTCCCTTCCGGGTAATGCGCGTCACGAACTGCTTCACAAAACGATTCAGGAAACATTACAACGAATCCTCTCTACTCCAGAAGCTCCAGAAACCGATCGCCCTTTGATTGAGATGGGGCTCGACTCGTTGATGGCGGTCGAGTTTGGGACGGAACTACAACAGATGCTTGGTGATGACTTCAATGTCGGACCAACCATGCTGTTTGATCATCCGACAATCGATGCGATTACCGATCATGTCCTTGGTCTGGTGGCAGCATCGGACGGACCTGAGACTGGCGACGAACCACACGTGGTGGTCAGACAAGATTCCAACCGATCAGAAGCTGCGGCGCGTGAAGATATCGCGGTGATTGGAATGAGTTGTCGTTTTCCTGGTGCAAAGAACGTCGACCAGTTTTGGGACAACTTGCTCAATGGAGTCGATTCGGTTTGTGACATCCCGAACGACCGATGGGATATCGATCAGTTCTATAGTGCCCAGCGTGAACCGGGAAAGATGTATACGCGGCGAGGTGGTTTTCTCGATGACATCGCAGAGTTTGATGCCGCCTTCTTCAACATTTCCGACCAGGAAGCATGCTGGATCGACCCTCAACATCGAATGCTGCTGGAAAACAGTTACCATGCGATGGAGCACGCTGGTATTCCAACGGCGCCGCTTGGTGATGCGAGTGTGGGCGTGTTCATGGGGATCATGGGTTCTGATTACGCGTTCCTGCCGAAACTCGAAGATGATCATATCATTCGTGGATTCCAGGGAGCCGGACTGTCACATAGTGCCGGCGTCGGACGTATCAGCTATGTGTTTGGTTTTGAAGGACCAAGTGTCGCGATCGACACCGCCAGTAGCAGTTCGTTGGTGGCTGTCTATCAAGCGATGCGAAGTTTGCAGGAAGGGAACTGCAATATGGCACTCGCGGGAGGCGTCAATGCAATCCTTGTGCCTGTCAATTCGTTGTTGATGTCCAAGGCGGGACTTCTTTCTCCTGATGGACGTTGCAAATCATTCTCAAAATCTGCAGACGGTTTCGGTCGCGGCGAAGGATGCGGTGTTGTCGTTCTGAAACGGCTCAGCGATGCCGAACGAGATGGCGACCGCATCTTGGCAGTCATTCGGGGTGGAGCTGTCGTACACAATGGATTCAGCGGAGGTATCACTTCGCCCAGTGGCAAAGCGCAATCGCGCGTTATCGATGCTGCGATTAAGGACGCCGGGATCGCACCGGCGCAAGTTCAATACCTCGAAGCGCACGGCACCGGAACCGAATACGGCGACCCGATGGAACTCGGGGCTGCGATGCAGATCTACGGCAAAGGACGGACTCAGGAAATGCCGCTGTTGATCGGTTCGGTAAAAGCCAACATCAGTCACCTCGAAGCCGCCGGTGGTTCTTCCGGATTAATCAAAACGGTTTTGGCACTTTATCACGGAATCATTCCGCAACAGATTCACTTTGACGAGCCCACTCCGCACCTGCCGTGGAAACGCCTGCCCGTAAAAATGGTCCAGGAAAATCTGAAATGGCCTGAGGGTCAACGCAAAACCGCGGGGATTACCGCGCTCGGGCTCGTCGGAACCAACGCACACTTAATCATCAGTGAATCCGCTGAGCATCCCGCCAAGGATACTGATTCCACCGAGCCATCCGAGGGCGCGATGGATAACAACGCTGTACCAGATCACCTGTTGCCTTTGAGTGCTCGAAGCCCAGCCGCACTGTCTCAACTTGCGATCCAATACATCGAGTATCTTGAATCGTCAGACGAGATCCGCCTCGAGGACGTCTGTCGAACCGCCGGTGCAGGGCGGCGACATTTTGAAAATCGGCTTGGGCTGGTCGTTGAATCGAAATCAAATGCGATTGCTCAGTTGAAGCGGCATTGCCAGTTGCATTCAGCCGAAAACAACGGCGCTACATCCCGAGTCGAACGCCAACCAAACAAGTCGCAACGCAAGCTCTTATGGACCTTTGCCGATCGGATTGAATCCAGCGGATCGATTCTGTGTGAACTCAGAAATGAGTTCCCGTTGATCGACCAATGGGTTCAACAGGCCGATGAAAAGTTGTCAGCGTTCGCTCAGTCTCAGTCGATTGAGTTTCCGTCGATCCAAACGTTGTGCGAACAAGATCATTCCGATGCACCTCATGCGTCAACGTTAACGTATCTGCTACAGATGGCTTTAGCACGGCTTTGGAACGACTGGGGCATCGAGCCGGATGCCTGTTTTGGAACCGGGATCGGGCAATACTCGTCGGCGGTGATGGCTGGTTGTCTGGATGAATATGATGCGTTGAACTTGGTCTTCTTGCGACAAACGTTTCTGGCTTCTACAAATCCAGATTGGGATCAATTTGAGCAAGTCGCCGACGGCTTCAATTTTTATCCACCCAATTTGCCGCTGGTTTGTAGTCGTTCCGGTCAATCGATGCCAATCCATCAGTCGCCGGCCGGAAGTTACTGGCGTCACCATGCGACAACCAGCGAGATCGTGGATTGTCGTGAATCGATCGCCAATCTGAATTGTCGGCATACGCTTCATTTTGGAGTTGGCAAGAAGCCAACCAACGACACGCTGAACGGCCAAGCAACAAATCGTTCAATGGATCCGTTGGATCCTGTATTGCAAATCGACTTGTTTGCAGAAACTTCGATGGATGAGCCATTTCGCAAAACGCTCATGACAGCACTGGGTAGGCTTTACGTCTGCGGCTGGACACCGAATTTTGATAACGTCGCAGGCGGTCGGCAGAATCCTGTCGCATTGCCCGGATATCCATTCCAAAAACGACGCTACTGGATCACCGAGATTTCACAATTTATGGATATCGAAGAGAATCACAAACCTGAGACCAGCTTACGATGATTGCCCATTCAGAAGAAACGTTTGACGTCACCATCCTTGGCGGTGGTCTGGCCGGATTAACTTTGGCGAGACAACTGTTGATGAAGCACCCTGGCTTGCGCATCGCAGTCGTTGAAAAACGCCAATTCCCGGTGTCCGAGACGACTCACAAAGTGGGCGAGTCGACCGTCGAGATCGGCGCGCATTACTTTGGCGAACAGCTCGGGTTGAAGAAACACTTAACCGAACAACAGCTGCCAAAGTTTGGATTACGGTTCTTCTTTAAGGATGCGTTTCAATCGTTGTCCGAGGGAACGGAAGTGGGCGGAAGTAGCTTCTTCGCAGCGCCCAGTTACCAGGTCGATCGTGGGCGATTGGAAAACTTTTTGGAGAAAGAAAACAGTGGACTTGGTGTTGAGATATTTTCAGGTGCTCGAGTTCGCGAAGTCTTTCTTGATTCTTCAGACAATGGGACCAGTGACACCCAACATCGGGTTCAGTTTTCACGAAACGGCGAAACTCAAACGATCGAGTCGCGTTGGATCGTTGATGCCAGCGGTCGTGCCGCCTTTATTAAACGCAAATTGAAGCTTGAAGAAGACCTGCATCACGACATCAACGCCGCTTGGTTTCGCATCGATGCACCGATTCAAATCGATGCATGGTGTGATGATCCTGACTGGCAGTCACTGACCGGCAAAGTTCCTCGACGTTGGCTCAGCACCAATCACTTGATGGGCGAAGGCTATTGGGTCTGGTTGATTCCTTTGGCTACGGGTTCGACCAGTATTGGGATTGTTGCCGACCCGCGCATCCATCCATTGAATCGATTCAATCGATTTGAGCGATCCATGGAATGGTTGGAGGAACACGAACCCGAGTGTGCCGACGCGATTCGCCCCCACTTGGACAAGATGCAGGACTTTCTGGCGATCAAAAAGATGTCTCGAGGATCCCGACAGGTGTTCTCAGTCGATCGTTGGGGGTTGGTTGGCGAGGCCGCGGCGTTTCTCGATCCCTTCTACTCACCCGGAAGCGACTTTATCGCCATCGGCAATACGATGGTTGGCAAACTGATCGAAGAGGATCTTGCGGGAAATTCCATCACCCATCTGGCTCCGACACTGCAGAGCATCTTTCTGACGTTGTTCCAGAACAACTTGTTGACCTACCGCGATCAGTACCCGTTGTTTGGCAACCCGCGGATTATGGCAATCAAGTTTGTTTGGGACTACGCGGTGTACTGGGGCTTCCCTGCATTGTTGTACTTCAATGAGAAACTGACGGACGCTCCGTTTATCCAGTCTCTTGCCAAAGGGGTCGAGGAAATTCGCGACATGAATGTGCAGATGCAAGATTTCTTTCGGAGCTGGTATCAATCAGACCCAAACATCAACGCCACATCTGCTTTTGTCGACCAAAGCAACATCGAAATCATGACGCGATTGAATCGTGAACTGACGGAACGCCTTGACGACTCGTCCTTGCGAGAACGATTCAACACAAACGTCAAGTTGATTCGCGATTTGATGCTGGAGATTAAAACGCGGGTTCAAGAATCGCAAACTTCGATCGAAACGACAATTCCCAGCGAACCGGCATCCGTCCAACGACTCGCTCCTGTCTTCGATATGCTCAATGTCTAACTGCCGATCGGATTCCAAAATGAAATCAACCAATTCATCTGCTGATGTCGTTGTCATGGGCGGCGGTCTGGCCGGATTGACGTTTGCATTGCAACTGCGACAGAAACTTCCTGACTGCAAGATCGTGATCCTGGAAAAACGGCAACACCCTGTTCCCGAAGCTGCCCATAAAGTGGGCGAATCGACGGTCGAGGTCGCTGCCCATTACTTTGGTGAGACCCTGGGGCTGAAAGATCACATTCGCGAGGAGCAACTGCCCAAGCTTGGTCTGCGATTCTTCTTTCCTGCCGGCGACAATTCGCGTATCGAACAACGACTCGAAGTTGGAGGGAAGCGTTATGCCCCCTGTCCAAGTTACCAACTCGACCGCGGGCGATTTGAAAACCACCTTGGCGATCTTTGCCGACAACGCGGCATCGACTTTTTGGACCAAGCGAAAATCAAGGATGTTGCGATCAACCGCTGGGGGCGTCATCAAGTCGAGTATGAACAGAACAAACAACCCCACACCGTTGATTGCCGTTGGGTCGTCGACGCCAGCGGGCGTCGAGCGTTTTTAAAACGCAAGCTCGGTCTCAAGAAACCCTCAGAGCACGTCGCCAATGCAGCTTGGTTCCGTTTCGACAAGCACATCAAAATCGACGACTGGAGTGACAACGCTCAGTGGCACGAAGGACATGCTGACAAAACCGCTCGGTGGTACAGCACTAACCATCTGATGGGGCAGGGGTATTGGGTATGGCTGATCCCGCTTTCATCTGGTTCCACCAGCATGGGAATTGTTGCTGCTGAAGAATTTCATTCCCTTTCTGATTTCAACTCATTTGAAAAAGCGGTCGACTGGCTACAGCGGCATGAGCCACAATGTGCGTCTGCCGTACTGGAGCATACGGACCATCTGCAGGACTTTCGCGCCATCAAACACTACTCGACGGAGTGCGACCGAGTGTTTTCGCATCAGCGTTGGGGCATCACCGGAGAGGCCGGATTTTTTCACGATCCATTTTACTCACCCGGCAGCGATTTCATCGCGTTCGCTAACACATTCCTGACAGATCTGATTTGGCGAGACATGACCTGGCGAGGTTATAAGATCCGCGCTTATTCGTACGACAAAATATTCAAGCGATTCTTCTACGGGACGCTGTCGGCCTACCAAAATCAATACCAACTGTTTGGCAATCCGATTGTAATGCCCGTCAAGATTCTCTGGGACTACCTGGTTTATTGGTCGATCACAGGGTTCATATTCTTCCACGATCGACTCTGCCATCAAACGATGTACCTCCGAAATCTTGGTCGCCTCAAACGACTCGGCAACGTCAATCATTTTATGCAAGAGTTCTTTCGTCAGTGGCATCTGAAAACAGAAGGACAATCAGCGACCGGTTACGTTAATATTTCCGAGATGCCAATCATTCGAGAAATGAATTCGCGACTGAAAGAGGACCTGAGCGGCAACCGGTTCTTTGAGCGGTTTGAGATCAACCTGCAACAACTAGAAACACTTGCGCATGAGATTGTCGAAGCTTCTGGCCTCGAAATCACACCTGACTTTCAATCGAGTGAATCCGACGACGTCAGCCAGCAGAGTTTTGCAGAGATTTTTTCGGCAACCAAGGTTTTAGAATCATCAGAGCAACCGATCGGGGTATAACGTCAACATTGGATTTAACCGAAGGTTCTAAACAGGAACGCTGGCGTGCAGTCCCGAGCGAACCCAGAGACGATTGGTTGTGTATTGGCCGTTGTGATGCTGTTGGCAGCATCAGGCTGCACACCGAAGCAAAATTCAACTGACGATCAAACGGCAAACCCTCCTGTTATTGAACAGGAATCCACGATCTCAATTGTCATTCGCGGCGCTGCGTCAGCTGAGGGAACGATTCGAATTGTGACCTATGAGAATGCAGATTCGTTTCCCAATAACGAGCTTGCCACAGAATCGCTGCATGTTGATGCAGTAACCGGTGACATCAAAGCAACGATGCGTTGGCATGGTGCCTCGCCAATCGCCGTCGGTGCCTTTCATGATGAGAACCTGGACGGAGAACTGAATCGAAACGCGTTTGGCATCCCCACCGAACGATATGGGTTTTCCAACGACGCACGAGCCAAGTTAGGGCCTCCGACGTTTTCAGATGCATCGGTTGATCCAAGTGCTGTCGATCCAATTGTGATTCAGCTTCACTGAGCAGCGTCTGTTGTTGGTTGACTTAGGCCATCCAGTTCGTCATGCCCTGAGATGGCAGTTTGATTTTGATTTTCCATCTCCTCAGAATTTGCCATCATGGCGACTTTGACCAACTCCGCTGTCGAGTTAACTCCCCACTTAAGCTTGATCGACTGACGACGCAGCTCGACGGTTCGGAGTCCAATGTCGAGGCGACCAGCGATCTCTCGGTTGGTCAGACCTTCAAAAACGCAGTCAAGAACCAGACGCTCCCGATCGGTTAATAACTGGAGTCGACGAAATGCGTCCCGGGTTCGACGACGGCGAACAAATGTCTTCTTGGACACCTTGAGAGCACAACGAAAATCGTCAATCAACTCGGGTGTTTCTACAGGGAGTTCAACGACCTTCAGCGCGCCGGATTGCATTGCATTAACCACCTGTGCAATCGATGCTTCTCGCGCCAGGACGATCGCTGCAATCGAGGACTTACACGCCCGAAGCTCCTTCAATAGTTTGAGTGCTTGAGTATCACGATGTGTCAACTCGGTGATCAAACAACCGGGTCGGTCATACGCATAAAAGTTTGGATCATGTATAAAATCTGTGACGCTTGGAAACACTTTGGTTGCAAACTCGGTTGCGTGATCCGTCTGGCACCAGGCTTGAATGATTGACGGCGAAAGTCCAACCAGATAAACCTGCTCCGTTGGAAGATTTGAGTGTACGCTTGAAAACGAGGTCATCATATTCGTTCGCTTGAGAGGAGATTACTTGCGTTTGATTGCCCCTAAGTGTCACACCCGCGAACGAATCGAGCATGCCCGGTTGGTTCATGTGGGAGCTATAATCAAAATGAAAAGCATGAAAGATGCTTCATTGACTTGATTTTTTTGAATCGGGATTCATGAATCGATATGTAACACTGGTTGACGATGACGGCTGTTTGGCAGCCATCATTCCCTTTGACCCAAACGATCGCAAATACGATGAACTGACAGGTGCCAAGCTCGGCTCCACATCCATGACCGACACTGACAAGTCGCAAATCATGGAGGCCTATGGGGCAGCGCTGGTCGAACACAAGCGGCAACACATCGCTTACAAATGGACGACCAATCGCGGCAAAGATCACCTCGAGATTGATGTGATCCGGTTTCCCTCCATTACCGTTTCAGCCATGCTGTTTTCTGAAGTTGTCCCCGACCAACCGGCTAAGAAGAAACTGACCAAGCGGGAAAAGACGATCATTAGCTTGTCCATCGATGATCTCTCGGACGCAGAAATCGCTGCCAAACTGAAGATCGCTAGATCGACAGTTGCCCGGCACAAACAAAACATCCGACAGAAAATGGGCGCCAAGGAATGGGCGGCCGCGGTTGCACGGTACTTGGGGCATTAGTCGTCATCTGAAAACTGAACGACAATAAACGATTCTTGAACTGACTTTTTGCCAATCAACTTTCTCTGTCCTAGCAAACCACAATCGCAACCGCTCTGACACAGCCGGCCTGAACTTCGTTCGGAGCCCGAGTTGCTCTTTGATCTACGCTGACCAGTCGACAATTCACTCGTAAAAATGTAAGATTCCCGACTCTGAAAGCAGGTGTCGGTGTGTCTTTAAAATCGAATCAAATCCATCAAGGCGATTGCGTCAAACATCTGGCAAAAGTTGATGCAGGATCCATTGACTTAGTCTTTGCTGATCCGCCTTTTAATATTGGCTACGACTACGATGTCTATGATGACCAGCAAGATGCCGACGATTACCTCGGCTGGTGTCGTCAATGGATTGATGGCGTTTACCGCGTCCTAAAACCAGATGGCACCTTTTGGCTGGCAATCGGCGACGAGTATGCTGCCGAACTGAAAATCGAGTCTCAAAAAGCGGGCTTTCATTGTCGTAGCTGGGTGATCTGGTACTACACGTTCGGAGTGAATTGTGCCAATGGATTCAGTCGCTCGCACACACATCTGTTTCATTTTGTCAAAGACAAAAAGAAGTTCACGTTTGTCCGCCCCAACCCAAACGTGCGTGTCAAATCAGCCCGACAAATGGTCTATGCCGATCTGCGTGCCAATCCCAACGGACGACTGCCTGACAATACCTGGATCACTCGGCCACAAGACGCACCTGAATCGTTTCGCCCAAATCATGACACTTGGTTCTTTTCGCGAGTCGCGGGTACGTTTAAGGAACGAGAAGGATTTCATGGTTGCCAAATGCCAGAACAACTTTTGGCCCGAATCATCCGCACCTCCAGTCATCCGTACGATTTAGTTTTGGATCCATTCGGTGGCAGCGGGACGACGCTTTGTGTGGCTAAAAAATTGAAACGCCAGTGGATTGGATTTGAGCTATCTGAAGATTACGTCAAGCATATTACGCAACGTTTGGATCGGATCAGCCCCGGCGATCCGCTTGATGGCATCGAAGACTCGATTGAAAGTGCACCGGCGACATCTAAAGGCAAGAAGCGAAAGCAAAAAGAGTTTGATGACGCGACGATTAAACAGGTGATCGACGCATTTTTGGAAATAGCGGATGGATTATCTGTCGATGAATTGCTCTGTGACAAGTCCCTCAACAAATCGTTTTTCAAAGCATGTAAATCCCGTAAGCTTGGTGGTTCTGCCGTCGTTTGGAATCGTTTGTTGCTGAAACTGAGGGCAGCCGGGGAACTTCCCGAGCCAACGCGGTCAATCGATGCCCCTTCCGCTGACGACCTGCACCAATTTGGATACGCCAGCGAAATCGCCTGGCGTTTGGTGGGCGATGAGTTCGGCACACCCGGCAAGCCTCTTTCGCTGGAAGACATGTTTTGTTGCCCTGACATGGCAGACTACTTCGATCAGGTTGCAGAACTTTACTGTCACGACCAAGATGTATCATCGATCGAGTACCGTCGCGCAGCATTTGCGATTTGCCAGAAAATTCTGACATTTCGAGACCTCCATGCGAACACAACCGAACCCACGGAATCTGAGTTCCAACTTTCTCCAGTCGGTGTCGAGGGGCTGACAGTTCAAGACCAACTCTTTGGTCCCACCGGAAAAGGGCTTTTCCTGATCGATTCAAACGGAGTCAGTCTTTACGCCGGAGCAACAAATCACTTGCAAGGTCATCTAAACCGGATGCTGAGCAACCCAAATTGGAAAAAGTTTGAGCCCGATGTCTCCATCATTGAAATGGATCGTTCAGACGAAACATCCAGCGACATGGAATCGAATCTGGCAGCCTTGATTCGACAAAAGCGACCGCTCTTAAATGGTCACTTATGGTAGCACGACTCTGCGTCGTCTAATTCAAAGGCAAGTTTCCTACGGTGCCAAAGCTGATGATCCGCCAGGGAGCTTGGCAACCTGATGCGAACAGATCAACAATAGAAAACAATTCACTCATTCAGCACGGACTCCAGCGAAACCACCGCTGCTTGAGCAGCCTCGTAGTTTGACTGGATCTTGACCGCCGCTCGGTACTCGCTCAACGCGTCCTCCAGACGTCCTTCGTGCTGCAAGGCAACGCCATGGTAGAACCGAGTCGCCGCATCATTGGGCAATGATCGAGCGGCAGCTGCCAGAACAATCCTCGCCGCAATCACATCACCCAAGTCCAGCAGCACGGCGCCTTTGGCTCGTCGCAACCTTGGTTCACCAGGAAACTTTGAACTCGCCTTTTCCAGTGTTGCCATCGCCAGTTTGCGACTTCCAGCAGTCGCCTGTTCACGCGCTTTGGCCTCCCAGTGTTCGAATGAGCTCTCATCCATTTGCTCGCTACCAAATTGGATCCCGACTCGTTGATCTGATTCTTCGAACACCTCCGCATCGGAGTCATTGGATTTGTTTGTGTTGGCACGAAGCGCCGACTCCAACATCTCAATCTGCTTTGCCAACGGTTGGTACGAAGGATCGATTTGATGTGCGTCCTTCAGCTCTCGAAGTTGTCCTTGCAGGTCGCCAGCATAATAGAAACCTGAGGCCAAGTTCATTCTTGCACCCAAACTGTTGGGGCGTAATGCCACCGCCGCCGTTAGATAACGCAGCGCTTCGTCTGGTTGAGGTGGTACGTGTGTTGTCGCCAATGCGATACCAAGATAATGATTAGCCCAAAAATTCTTTCGATAGCGTCGCTGACATACGCGTAAATGGTCGATCGAATCATTGGACCGAGCAAACAAGAACTGCATCGACGCCAGCTGAATCAGACTGAACGCGGGTTGCGTTTCCATCGATTGATCCGAGCCAAGACGATCGAGCGTTGCAAGATCGCCGTTGAGCACGGCATCTCGAAGCTGCCCACGCCAGCGGTCAGGATCCAATTCAGCCAAGACGTCACGGACCCAGAAATTATCATGCCCCATCGCGGTCAGTCTGACTGTAAATGGTTCAAAGTGTTCGCGGATCACGGTCACACTGATTGGATTCCCTGGCGGAACAAAGAGCTCCCGGTAGGCAACCGATCGCAGCGTGGCACCCGATGATTGGGACACAATTCCATCCACGAGACTGATATGATTGATCTTGAGGACTCGGTCGTTGATTCGAAGTTGTTCCGAAGTTTCTGCGGGTCCACCGGAGACCAGTTCCGCGATCGTCACTTGTCCTTGCTGTTCGTGCAAGTAGATCCCTCCGCCAGTGGGGGACTCGTTTAGCAAGAAGTCCAACGCCTCGATGATCTTGAGTTTGGCAAATGCCGGCACGTTGCCGAGTTGATGAGCCGCCTTTGCTGGATCCGTCTTTCCAACTTGAATGCCAAATCCGGCCAAAGCGAATTTGATCTTCTCAATTCCTGCGCCTTTTCCAAATGCATCTGAAGACGCTTCACTGAGTTGCGTCGCCCGTTCACGTGCATCGTCGAGTTCGCGAATCAGATCGGCAGCAGCCTGATCCTTTTCCAGATTCTTGGTCAAGTTACCTAAGTCGACCTGTGCCGTTTGCAGATCTTGAGACTCGGCGATCAACTGCCATTCTTTGAGGATCTGTTTGGCTTTCGCAGACCGGGCGAGCGCGATGGCAAAATGTTGGTTGAACTGCTCGCTACCACTGCCCGCCAGACTCCTGGACTCGTTCGCTTGTTCGATCGATGTTATGAATGCGTGCTTAAGTTGAGCTATCCGCTGGTTCGTCTGTCCAATTCGTTGCCACTCGGAAACGCCCATAAACACGGCGACACACAACAAAATGGTGCAAACCGCCGTGGTGATCAGGATGCTCTGTTTACGCCGCTGATAGAACTTTTTTGCGCGATAGCCGAGAGATGATTGAGCGACAGTTACTGCCTCGTGGTCCAGAACCCGTTGCAGATCGTCGGCAAAGTCGTCGCACGTCGCGTAGCGATCGGTCCGAACCTTCTCAATCGCCTTTAAGCAAACCCAGTCAAGATCACCTCGAACTGCAGACTTCAGTTGTCGCTCACTGAGGCCGACTTCTTCCACGATTTCTTTTAGGTTGTCTGTCTCCAAAGATCCGAGTCGATGGCTCGGCAGGATCGAGTCATAGCTCAACACATAGTTGATGATGCTGGCGATCGTATCGCAATCATTTTCCGGTGGGAGCAAGGGAGTGGTACCAGTGAGCAACTCAAACAAAATTGCTCCAATGGCGAACACATCCGTTCTCGCGTCAATCATGTCGCCGGAAGCTTGTTCTGGGCTCATGTATGCAGGTGTACCGACCAGTTGCCCCGTTCGCGTGGCCGATTCATCACCGTGCCACGACTCGTCAGTAAACTTGGCGATGCCAAAGTCAATGATCTTTAGTTCAGGCTGGCCTTCACGCAAGGAGACCAACACGTTGTCCGGCTTAAGGTCTCGATGAATGACGCCCAAGCGATGCGCACTTTGAACTGCCCTCGAAAGTTGAATTACCAATCCGATCCGCTGCTGGATCGACAGCCGATGTTCTTTGCAAAACGCTCGAATCGGAAGCCCGCGACAGAACTCCATCGCGAAGTACGGGTTGCCAAATGAAGTTGTATCCGCCTGGTAAATCTTTGCGATCCCCGGGTGATCCATGATCGCAAGCGCTTGCCGCTCGCTGTGAAATCGTCGAAGCGTTTCGTCATCATCGAGCCCGCGACGAATCATCTTCAAGGCAACTTCTCGACGCACCGGTTTGAGTTGCGTTGCGAGATAAACAGTGCCCATCCCGCCGCTGCCGATCTCCGATTCAATCCGGTAGTTGCCAACCATGGTTCCGACCAAGGACTCTCGTCGGTCGTCGCCTTCCCACCGCTGCGGTTCAAACGGTTCGTCAGAATCGGATCGGTTGGTGTCGGCCTTAGTCTTAACTCGATCGTTTAAGGTTTGATCTTCGGGTGCGTCGATACCGGTTCGACGCCCGGATTGAACCGTTTGCAGATACCCTCGCACCGTTGCATCAGGATCGGTGGACGATGAATCGAGTGAGTCAGTTGTTGGGTGAGAACGGTCGGGCAAGTTCATGGAATCGACAGTAAAAAACCGTTGGCATTGAAGTCAGCAATTTTTGGTCACTGGTACGCCCGCGAAACCAACTCAGCATCCCGACCTCATGAATCGATTCGTCTCTAGCGCAACCATTTCCGTTTGTTCCGACAATACAGCTGATCGACCACAAGATCGGGTCATGACGATTGAAATGCCCTTCGCTGCGAGGATGCCACCTCTTTTTTGATGATTCGCCGTATCGTCATCGAGCGACAACCTACGGTGAGATGCCCCCGTATCAAAAACCGAACGTTTCCAAAGCGTTCTTTCAATCCCCTGAAACCATCCATCTTCGTTTGATTCGATCATGATCAACCAAGTCGCGGAACGGCAAGATCGCCGTTACCCCACGCGGGCAAAATCCAACCAACAGATCGCGCGATCGATGCGTTTGATCGCATTTGGCTGGATCGTCTTCACTTGTTGCCTGCAACTTGCCACGGCAGACTTGAGTGTGGTTGCTGCCCAGGAATCCGTGCCATCTCAATCGGATCAACAACTTAACCGAGACGCGTACAACGCCCTGAAAACGTACTGCTATCGGTGTCATGGAACATCCCAAAAACTGCCAGATTTTGATGTGCTCGATCACGAGTCGCTCACTAAGTCTCGAGATGACGGGGGAGAGTCGATTCGATACGTGACGCCTGGTGATATCGATGCGTCAGCGATGTGGGAATACATCGAAGGTGAAGGCAACTACATGCCGATGGATGGTTCGCCGGAAGCAGCATCGATGACCAACGAAGATCGTGAATTGATTAAGCGTTGGATTATCTCGGGGGCAACCTTTCCTGAACAAACAGCTCGGCCCTTTCGATCACGCGTAGATGACTTGCTTGCCATTCGAGAGCAGCTGACTCAAGCCGAACCAAACTCGCGCCGCCACTTGCGCTTTTTCACTTTTTCACATCTGGCCAACAACAATCGCCGAGTAACGGACTTTGATCTGCAAATGGTGAAGGCCGCACTCTCGAAACTGCTCAACAGCCTTTCCTGGCAGTCCACAATCGTGTTGCCTCGTGAAGTTCAAGGCTCTGATGGAACCGTGTTCTTCATCGACCTTCGCGATTTGGGATGGAGCGGGGGACGTGAGTGGTTACAGATTGTCGACCACGATCCGTACGGGCTCAGCTTTCACCACGTTCCCGACTCTGATACGAAACAACTAGCAGCGGAATTGGAGCAACTCTCCGGAGCCCAGTCGCCTGTTGTGCGCGCTGATTGGTTCATCTTTGCTGCGTCTCGACCACCGTTGTACCACGATTTGTTGCAACTTCCGACGCGTATTGAAGACCTCGAACGACTGGTTGGTGTTGATACCCTCGAAAACATCAAACAGGGAGATGCTGCACGCGCTGGATTCGGACGCAGCGGTGTCTCTCGCCAAAACCGAATGGTTGAACGGCATGAATCTGACTTCGGGGCCTACTGGGTCAGCTATGACTTTTTGCCTCGACGAGGCCGAGGCGACCTGATCCGATTTCCGTTGGGTCCACGATTTGAAGGCAACGATTTCAATCGCCACGCATTTGATCACGATGGCGGTGAAGCCGTCTTCAATCTTCCCAATGGCTTACAAGGCTATTACCTGTTGACTGCCGAAGGAGACCGGATTGATGGAGCAGCTCCAGCTGATGTTGTTTTCGATTCCGCTGCGATCGCCGGCACACCTGCCATCATCAACGGAGTCTCCTGTATGAACTGTCACCGTGAAGGCATGGTTACAGGATTCACCGACGAGATTCGCAACAGCGATGCACTAGCGGGTGCAGCCGCTCAGCGAGTCCGATCGCTGTATGTCGAACCAGCTGAAATGGACAAGCTGATTGATGCCGACAAACGGCGCTTCATGAATTCGCTCGAAAAAGCAATCGGACCTTTTCTGCTGGTCGACCAACACCAGTCGAAAACGGTAGACCAGTTTCCGGATCCGATCGGACGAGTCGTCCAAAGATACCTCGCCGATCTTGGTCCTGATGAAATTGCACTGGAACTGGGCTTGGAGAACATCCAACGTATCGAAGCTCCCATCAAACACAATCGAGATCTCAGAAAACTTGGTTTGGGCACGCTGGTTCAAGACCAACCTGGCACCATCAAACGTGCTCGCTGGGAAGCCGTCGATGGCACATCTTTCTATCAAGATGTCGCCATGGAACTCGGTTTGGGAACACCGATTCTGCCCGGCTCAAGCTCGATTCCGCAACGCCCGTTTGACCTGAGACGCCATCCGTCACAACGAACATCGACAAGTCGAGCGATCCCTGCCAGACCAGTGATTCCTACTCTTCCAAACGACCAACGCACCGTTACTACTCGAGAAAAACCATGAATGACGTGCTCCCGAAACAATTGAAACCTCTCTTCGCTGCCGTGTTTTCCATCGGACTCTTTTTCTTCAACACCGCGTCGGCACAGGACGCGCTCGAGAAAGAACTGACCGTCATGGCAACCGATCGAATCATCCCTTTGGTTGAGAAACGGGGTGGCGGTGCCATCGCGGTTGGCACGTTTAGCGCCGCGCCAAGTGTCAAAGGGAGTGCCGGACCCGACGTACAACTAAAGCTGACATCGATTCTGGTTTCGATGAAAGCCAAAATTGACAACGACGATTATCAGTACGAAGTGACTGGAAACTACCTCCCGTATTCCGATCCAGAATCGGGACTCTCAGGAGTCAAGCTGATTGGTCGATTGATTGACGCGCAAGACGGCACCACGCTCGGAGAGTTTCCCAGGTTTGTCTTTGGTCCCGAAGCCGTTCCCCGAATGCTCGGGCTTAATGTCAACCTTCGTGGACGCACGCAACCCAAAGACCAATCAGACGCGATCAAAGAAGCGATCGAAAAACCTCAAGGGTTTTCCATCGGCAGCCAGCTTTCCAGTTCACCTGCTTCACCGTATGCAATCGAGCTGCTGGTCAAGTCCGGCAACGAATACAAACCTCGCTCCGCAACGCTCGACTCAAAGTCCCGACCCTTTGTCGAAATTCTGCAAAACGAAGTCTACGCAATTCGGCTGATGAATCATTCCAAACATGAAGCCGCGGTCAAACTGACCATTGACGGTGTCAACGTGTTCCAATTCAGCCAACAAAATCCAAAGCCGACTGCTTGGATTGTGCCGCCCAAACAGGGTCGCCAACCTGGCGTCACGATCGTTCGGGGTTGGGATCAAAACGCCAACGAATCGCTCGAATTCAAAGTAACCAGCTTCCCAGACTCCGCAGCGTCGCAAGTTAATCTGCGACCGTCCAATCGAGTCGGAGTCATCACCGCAGCATTCAGCGCTTCATGGGCCGACGAAAAAGATCGTCCTCGCGATGAAGGTCGCACGCGCGGTACGGGCTTTGGCGAACAGATCGTTGACAAAAAGACGATGGTAAAACGACACATTGGCCACGTTCGCGACATGATCTCAGTACGCTACGAAAAGTAAGTCAGAAGCGTCGTTCTGATCTCCTCAGCAAACTCTCAAGCAACCCAACTTCCTGACCCTGAAATACGCCATGACTTTATTCGCCATCAAACTACCGCTCGCCAGTTACCTCGCCGTTGTGCTCGTTGCTTCCACTGGTGGTTGTTCTCAATCGACCGAAGCATCGCCTTCGAGAGCTGAAACGACCGAACTGCAAGAGACCGAAACGCGTACCAAACCGGCGTCGTTTCAAATCGAACCCAAGATTGCCACGGCCACCGAGGAGCGAAGTCACGATGCCGCAACCGACGTCACTGCAACGTCAGACGACCAGCCAGCGGTTGAGTCAACCATCGAGTCGACATCGGATCCGACTGCGACCGAAAAAGGCGACACGGTTCGACACGCTCTGTTGGTTGGCGTTAGCAAGTACTATCCAGACAGCTTCCCTCCGCTGCCTGGAGCTCAACGAGACATAACGGAATTGGCGAAAGTGTTGACCAGCAAAGGCTTCGACAAAGATCATCTCGCGCTGTTGACCAATGATGCAGGCAACAAAGATCCACGTTGTTTGCCGCTGTCCCACAACATTCGAAAACGTCTACGCAAACTGGCAAAGCAAACCGATGGCAATGATGCGATCGTCGTCGCGCTTGCCGGACACGGTGTCCAACCCAAAGGCGGTAAGTACTATTTCTGTCCCTTTGATGCCGATTTGGAAGATGCCGAAACACTTATCTCCATCGAAGAAATTTACTCACTGATGGAAAAGTGTCCCGGTCAGTTCAAGTTGTTGATGATCGATGCGTGCCGCGAAGCAACGACGGCAAAGATTGCAGGCTCATCCACCCAGGTTCAGCTGCCCTCTCCGCCACACGGGATGGCAACGTTCGTCAGTTGCTCACAAGGCGAACTGGCTTATGAACGACAAGATGGCGAGCTTTCCCATGGCGTCTTCTTTCATGCGGTCATTCAGGGACTCAGTGGAGAAGCGACCGCTGACGACGGGACGGTAACCGTTCCTGACCTGGAACGTTATGTCAAAAAGAAGGTTGAATCGTATGTTCGCGATACGTATCAGGCTTCGCAGAATCCGGTTCTTCAAAATAACACTGCGGGCCTGTTCTCGATCGTCCACTTTACCGCCAACGATGAACAGATCGAGCGCGCCCGTTGGTTGGTGACACGTGATCGATACCGGGAAGCGGCCGAGCTGATTGAAACGATCTTGAAACAGTCGCCTGAAAACGGCGTTGCTCTTGCCGAGCGTTCGCGCATTGCAACTTATGCCGCCGAGCAAATGGGCGACACTTCGGATCTTTCCGTACCGGAAGCAGACGCCAGACGTTCCATCGAACTTGCCCCACGCGAATCGACTCCCTACGTGGCGATGGCGAATGTCAAACGATTGCGCAAGGAATACGAACAAGCGCTGACGCTTTGCAATCAAGCGCTGTCGCAAGACCCCAACGATGTCCAAGCTCATATCATCAAAGCAATGACGTTGTATGGCATGGGCGACCTTGATGGGATGGGAAAAGAGTCATTGACGGCACTGGAGATTGCCCCCACGCATCCCGAAGCCCGTGGCATCTACGCAGGTTTTCTGTATGCCGATGGTCAATATGATGCCGGTCATGCCGAATTGGATCGTGCGATCGCTTTGATGCCCGACTTGCCAACGTTGTACTTTCTGAAAGGGTATGGCTATGAGCAACAGGGCGAACATCATAAGGCGGTCAAGCAATACACTTCCGCGATTCGGCTGAACGATAACGTCCCCAGCTACTACGTTCGACGCGCACTGAGTCTTGGAAACAGCGGCGACTATCCGGCCGCTTGGGAAGATGTCGCGGCCGCCGAGACTTTGGCACCGACGTACTTTGATGTCACGTCAGCGCGGGCGATGCTGTTGGTGAACCAGCAGAAATGGCAGGAAGCGCTAGTGGCATTGAATAAGGGATTAAAGATCAATCCCGACTCACCCGACCTGCTAATGGGTCGCGGCTTCGCATACGTTTACACGCAGCAATTTGCCAAAGGGGAAGTTGATTTGCAACGCATGGTCGAACTCAAACCCGAGGCATCACAAGGGCACTTGGGGCTGGCCGTCATCGACTTTTATCAGAGCCGTTTGGACGAAGCGTTGACGCATATCCAAAGATCGATTCGATATAACGAGCGATCATCAGAAGCCAATTACATCTTGGCGGCGATCTACATGAAGCGTCAGGATTTTAAAAACGCGTTGGCGCCGTTGTCAAATGCCATCGAGCTGGACCCCAAGAACGCAGTCTACTATCAACAGCGTGCCATGATCTACCAACTCCTTGGCCGTTCCTCCGAAGCCCAGTCCGACCAACGCAAGTTCCAAGAGCTTTCGAAGTAGGGCAGGGGAGTGAGAAGTTTGGCAAGGTGTTTCAAGCTGAGCACTTCGCCGACGAAGCTAATTAAGCGGCCGACCAGCGAATCGCATCGGGGCCATGTGTGGAGCTGGATACAAACTCGCGCATCACCGACCAGCAGACAACTTCGTTTACGCGCTTACCAAATTTGAAACAATTTCAATCTGGGGTGTGCAAGCCAAGGAGTTTGCTTTGATAATGAACCGGTCCATCCATTTGCGCACCGAACCGAGTCATTGAAATGCCAAAACAGAATCATCGGAGTTTTCGACTCGCAGACTTGCCTGGAAGTCTCATCGCTTCGATGATGATCGTCTGGTTGGTCTTCGCGAGCGGAGCTGATCGCGCTCGGGCACAAACAGCATCGAAAACTGAAATTCCGTTTCGACTGACGCCATGGACCAACATCTCTGTCCCAGCCGTGGTCAATGAGCGGTATGGTGTCAACTTGATGTTTCACACAGGCATCGATTCCGTTTCGTTAACACCAACGACCATCGCCAGCGCGCCCAACCTCAAGCTTGACAAGGAAACTGACAGTCAGAGTTGGGGCGGCAACTCCAGGATGCGATCTGGAACCATTCGAAAGCTGACAATTGGGCCCGTTCTCCTAGAGGGCGTTGTCGTCCATCAGTCGATGAATTCAGGGCATGAAACTGACGGGAAGTTTGGCATTCCGCAACTTAACTCGCGGTTCGTTGAAATCGATTTTGACAGTCAAAAAATTGTCACTCACGACACCTTGCCCGCCAAAGTTGAATCTTGGCAGCGAATTGATCTCAGCATGCAGCATGGACTGATGTTCATCGAAGCAAGACTTCTCGCCGATGCAGGAACAGCGAAAGAGGCGACCGAGAGATCCACAAAACGGCAAGCAGCAGGCGAGAAGAACAAAGAAGAAAATCGCTTCACGGATCCTCTCAATCACAAGTTCATGATTCACAGTGGCTACAGTGGTTTCGCGTTGCTGGATGATGCATTTGTGAAAGCCCACTCGTCGATTGGCAAGCTTCCAATTGTGGAAGAAAGCGAACTGAAGGACTCCGCCGGCAACGTCATCAAGACTCAAAAGACCAGCGTCCCTACTTTTTCTGTTGGCAAATTCTCATTCGAGCAATCGCCAGTATCATTCTTCAGCGGCAGCATTGGCCGACAAAAGATCAGTGTTCTAGGTCAAGACTTCCTGCGTCGATTCAATCTCTTGATTGACCTCGAGCACAAACATCTCTATTTGACGAAAAGCAACGCATACAACGACAAGTATTTTCTGTCACCACCGAAAAAGAAATCGAAACAAGAATGACATTCCATTTCCTTCGCATTCCCGCGTAGAACAGGGGATCTTGGCACGGAGCATTTTCGGCCGGATTGCTGATCACCTATCCAGCCAAGCTTCCGATAGGCGTTTAACACCGATGCTAGAAATGCGAGCAGATGGCTTTTCTTGGGGAATGCCAGTTGGGCCATTCGTTGCATGTTGGCGGAAATCCATTCCAATGATGTCTACGTTGACACAACGACATTCGGAAAACGCCACTTGAGGCAAGAGTCAAATGCGAACAGCCAAGAAACTGCGACGCCGACCTTCACCGATTGTCAGACTTCTTTTGGGGTTGTTCTGTTGTGGCAACGTCTCACCCTCGTACGCTTTTCCACAAGAAGAAAAGCCAGAAGCAGGGAATATCGTCGATCAGTTTTCGGCACCTGAACTTGCACGCAAGATTCTTGACGATCATGAAACCGTCGCCAAAGCTTTTGAAAAACTCAAGGCGGCAACCGTCACAGCCAAGATCACTGACAAAGACGCTGTGTGGTCGCCCAGGCACTGCGTTCGAGCAATCTTTACTTATGAATCTGACGGCACATTCCCCACTTCGGTCTTCCTCACTTTCAAATTCAATTCTCGCAAACAGATCGACGCGTTGCGAGTTGGCCAAACCATCAAGATAAGATCGCGCAATCTAACCGTCCAAAAAGACGCGGCATATTTTAGAGATTGCGAATTGCTGGAAGCCGGCCCATTGCCCAAAAACATTCCCCGCGAACTAACAAGAGTTCGACTATCAGAATCCGAATTCGCTCGTCGAAAGAAGTTAAACACGGCAGCGGTTGAGGAGTTGAAGAAGATCGGATTGCAGGCTGACGACACGTTTACTGGAGTTGAACTGACGATAACGGATCAGTGCTTGACTTCCGAAGGCTCGATCAAAGCTGAAGTTTTTGAGATCTACAAGACGATTCTTGCGCCGGATATTTACGCGTCAGGAGTTGCCCTTTCGGATCACGGGTTACGGCAAATCGGACAGCTCGAAACGGTGAGCATGCTCGTTTTTTCAAAATGTGAATTTACCGATGACGGGTTGGAATTCATTGGCAACATGCCCGAACTCACGCACTTGTCGATTGATTCAATGCCCCACATTAGTGATGCTGGATTGATGCATCTGAGCAAGACATATTCGTTGAGGGCGCTTGTCCTCATGCCGTTTCAAGAATATCAAAAAGACGAGCAACTCGACAACTTGCTGAAAATTTCTGACGACGGCCTCAAGGCAATCAAAGACTTGAAGTGGCTCGAGCGGTTGATATTGGATAATTGCAAGAACCTATCCGATGACGGCCTTAAACATGTGCGGGGGCTTTCTTCGTTGAAGCTACTCGACCTTGAAGGGTCGAAGATCAAAGGACCTGGCTTGGTCCATTTGGCTGGCCTTCGTGAATTGAAAGAGATCAACCTTGACGAAACGTTGGTTGATGGGAACGGCGCTGCGCTTCTTGCCGAGGCTCCTGCGATTGAACTACTTTGGCTGCGATCAACAAGGGTCGATGACAATGCTTTTCCAGCTTTGGCTCAATTGAAAACATTGCGGAATCTTTATCTTGATTCGACATTGATCACAGAAAAGTCGCTACCACATTTGGCAACCATGACATTTCTCAACCATTTGTCGATACCAGGGAAAAGCCAGATATCACAAGAGGCGTTTTCAAAATTCGCGGATTCATTACCGGAGTCGATCGTAGTTTCAAACTAAACACGCGATCAGATCACGCGCCAACATCCGGGCCGCACTTTGAGCTGATGTTTTGAAACGTTTAAAGGCAAGGTCACCTTGAGAACCCTTGGAACGAAATTCGTCACCGTCACAAATGGCACTTGAACACAGGTTGGAGAAGTGACTTGGTGTGCTGCCAAAATCAGCCAGGAAGGAGATCAAACGACTGCTAACTGATAGATCGGCGATTGAGAAATCGTTGCACCTTTCTTGCGCCCTGCTGACAAACACAAATTTCGCTCGTTAATCGAATCGACTAGCGGTTGGATCGTTGTCCTGGTCCACCCCGCCAATATGCTGAGTCGATTTCGTGGCAAAAAAGGCAGCGCCGAGTCTGTTACGTTCAGCCGCAGCATCAACTGCCGTTGCAATCCGTCTTGCTTGTTCGTTTGATGAGCTTGACTGGCACTCATGTCGTTCACTCGTTTTCTTTGACAGCAACTCCCGAGTCAATTTTGTCAGTTGGATGCAAGATGACTATGTCGCCAGCCGACAAGCCGCTTTTGATTTCGGTTTCGAATCCGTTGGATTGACCAGGGTCAACTGCACATTGTTCCGCGACCCCAGCGACGACTCGATACACGAACCACGCATCGCCAACGCGGAACAGGGCCCCGGAAGCGACTTTGACTGCATCCTCAGAAGTGGACTCGATAACAATGCGAGCCTCGATGCGGAATCCATCGCCCAGCGTTTCGCGATCACATGGCGGATCGACGAAATCGGCGATTACGTTGACCCGCTTTTCTTCGACGCCGAGTGCCGAAACTTTCAAGAATGCCGATGGTTCGACCAAGCGAACGATGGCCTGCAACGGATTTGGTCCGCCCCAATGTTCAATGAAGACTTTGTCGCCCAGTTGAATCTTTACGGCATCGGTTGATAGAACGTCGATCTCGATTTCCAAATCCATCGGATCACCAAGTTCCATCAACGACGTTCCGGGCACGACCACGCTGGCGTCTTCGTGGAACACGTTTAAGACTTTTCCGTCGATCGGCGAGACAAGACGAACCGGTTCGGTTGCCCCTGAATTTTCGCTGGTGTCAAACTGGGCCAGTGCGGCTTGTGCAGTTTCGAGTTCAAATTGAGCTACCTTGACCGCGAACTCAGCGGATTTTACATCTGCGTCGGCGATTCTTTGACGATGTTCGAACGAGTCGAATTCACTGCGTGCAATGGCGCGAGAAACGATCAGGCGTTTGGCTCGGGCATAGTCATGATCGGCTAACTCGAGCGCCTCTTTCGTGCGCCGCACGTGGGATTTGGATTGTTCGAGTGTCGCTTGGCCGGTGCGGACGCGGGCTTCGTATTCGGCACGAGTACGTGCGTCCAGCAAACTGGGATCACTTGGCTCTATCCGCAGCAGTTCCGTAACGTTCTGCTCGACCCAGTCGCCTGAGTGCAATTGAATTCGCAGCATTTTGCCCGCCACAGGAGCGGACACGATGTACTTTTCACGTATCCGCGTTTCGCCGTCATCGTTAACCGTCACGTCGATCGAGCCTTGTTGCACTTCGACGAGATCAACTTCGACCGGCTGCGGCCAGAAGCCGTAAACCAATAGCACGATCAGTCCGGCGCTGATTACGAACCAAGGAATCTTCGGGAGGATTTTCTTCATTACTCTTTCACTTTCATTACCGCGATCAAATCGAGGTTATTCAATTTGCGGCGAACGTAGAGCGACGAAGCGACAGCCGCTGCAAGAATCACGCAAGTCGCGTACGCAAATGTGGCTCGGCTGACGACCAGCGGAAACCGGTGCGTTTCGGTATCGAGCGCAAGTGTTGTCAGGTAAGCGAACCCGTAACCGATTGGTAGTCCAACCGGGATTGCCAATAGCGTGATGATCGCCAGCTCGCCGAGCAATATGTAAGAAACTTCCCGACGACGATAGCCCATGATGCGCATGGTTGCCATATCGCGACTTCGTTCGGCCAAGGTTATTAGCGCACAGTTGTAAATCACGCCGAATGAAATGATCGATGCAAAGATCGCATTCAAGATTCGCATGAAGGAGGTGTTGTCAGCGATCTCCGCTTTGAAGTTCTTCATCGCAGCGTTCTTGTCCAGCACCCCAGCCACGGCGGGAGTCTGTTTGACCTTGGCATACATTTCGTCCATCCGAGCCGGGTCAGCCAACAAGAATGCGCCGGACGATCGTTCGCTTTCGCCCAACAGGCGATGCAATTCTTGACGATTCAAGTACGCACCCGGATCGGTGAAGTCCGAAAAGATCGATTCGACTTTCATTTGGTAAGTTCCGCGGTTACCTTCAAGGACTTCAACCATCAAGTCTTCTCCAGTACTGATCTCAAGAATCTCGGCCAGCTTTTTCGAAATCGTTAGACCGCCCTGCGGAGGCAACTTGATCGGTTTCTCGGATTCGTCCAACACTCGATAAAGCTGTGGCGATTCATTCAGTCCCATAATCCCCAAACGATGGTCGCGAGTCCCGTGCCTTAATCGAACCGCGACGGCACGAAACGGCTCGGCAGAAATCACGCCGGGAAGATGTTCTGCATCGTGCATCGCGCTGATCGAACGGGCTTCATAAAAAGTCAACATCACATCTTGTCGCTGGGCACGTTCGAATTGCGTGTCCATGACGTAGTCGATGGTGTCTTCGAAGAATGAGCCCAGCACGACAACGGCCAGTCCTAACGCCATCCCAAGGACGGACAAGATTGTTGCCCGCCGATTGCCATGCAGGCGACGCACGATCATTCGGCCAAGTGGCGAGATAAGATACTTCAAGCCAATTCGTTCGAGTATGGACTGCCTGAAAGAAGGCGGTGGTTCGGGACGCATAGCAACAGCCGGCGGTAATTGCATCGCCCGGCGAATTGCAAAATAGCTTCCTGCCGCGGCTGCCACAAATCCAACGAATGTTGCAAAAATGGCTTCGACGAGGGCAAAATCATTGACAATGATCGGGAATCGGAAAAAGCGAACGTACTTGCTGGTCATCCACCACGACAGCGGCACAGCAGCCAGGCAGCCGACAACTGCTCCGGCCGTCACGAGCACGAGCAGGAACTTGACGTAGTAAAACCCGATGGCCCCCGACCCGTAGCCAAATGCTCGTAGCGTGGCAATTTGTTCTTTCTGATGATTCACCAGCCGCGACAACACGATGTTGAAAAGAAATGTCGACACCGCCAAAAAAATGGTCGGAGTCACAAACGCCAAGTTTCGCATTTGTTGGAGTTCGTCGGCGACCCGGTGATGCGAAGCCTGATCTGAACGGTTGTAAGCGCCGGCTCCACCGAATGGTTCGGTCAATCGGTCGACGTGATGGATGACATCTTTCTCGATGGCATTGGTTTGTAACGTGATGGCGACGTCATTGAACGCGCCTTCCATATTGAAAGCCGCTTCCATTTGGCGTCGGGGCATCCACAGTACGCCGAATCGGCGATTGTCGGTCAACAACATTCCCGGTTGCACCGCGTAAACGAACTCCGGCGACATCGCGACACCAACAATATGCATTTGTTCTTTTCGGCCACCCATGATGACATCCAGCTTGTCGCCCGGCCTGAATCCATGCGCGTCGGCGAAGGGTTCGCTGGCGAGTACTTCGCTGCGGCCTTCGGGGTTTGGCAGGCGACCGCGAAGCAAAGCAACGGCGTTCAAGCTGCTGGCCGGATCGCGTTCGACCGAAACAAGTTGACACGTCGCCGGTTCGACCATATTGGGCACGTCGAGAATAACGCTGCGCACGATTCGCGTTTCGACACGTTGCACTCCCGGAATTTCGGCAAACCGACTGGCAAGTTTATTGGGGGCTCTCGTAAGCCCGGCAAAGATGTCGCCAAAATGGTAATCGCTATAGTATCGGGTTCGGCTTTTTTCAATCGAACGCATTGCGCTGTTCGACATCACAAATGTCGCAATGCCACAAGCGAGCAAGACGCTGATCGCCACACATTGACGCCACATGCGCCGCAAGTCCGAAAGCAAGAGTTGGTTGAGTGGCCTCATGACGTTTTCCTGTCTTTCACCAAACCAACTCGGACGCAGGTTTCTTGTCGTCGTTACGGACGATCTTGGCAATCCGCCCATCTGAGATATAGACGACACGATCCGCCATGTCGGCAATCGCAGCGTTGTGTGTAATCACGGCTGTCAACGTTCCCAGTTCGCGGTTGCTACGAGCGATCGCTTCGAGCACCAAAATTCCGGTTTGCACATCGAGCGCACCGGTTGGTTCATCGCACATCAGCACGTCGGGCCGTTTTCCGATCGCCCGTGCAATGGCAACGCGTTGCTGTTCACCACCAGAAAGCTGAGCCGGATAGTGATCCCTCCGGTCATAAAGATCGACCATCTTCAGAGCTTCAACCGGATCCATCGGATTGTCGGCGATGTCAGTCACCAGCGCGACATTTTGGACGGCCGTGAGTCCGGCAACGAGATTATAGAACTGAAAAATGAAGCCCACATGTTCGCGTCGAAACCGGGTAAGCCCTTTTTCGTTCGTGCCGGTCAAGTCATGATCCCGATATGCGACTGTGCCTGATGTCGGCACATCCAGACCGCCAAGAATATTCAACAGCGTCGATTTCCCACTTCCCGATGGCCCAAGGATGACAACAAACTCTCCGGTATAGAGTTCGAGATCGACACCGCGCAGAGCATGCACCTCAACCTCACCCATCCGATAAACCTTAGTCAGACCTTCAGCACGAAATGCCAGTTGTGCGTCGATCTGATCATCGGGTTGTTTTGTATTGACTGACATGGGACATGTTGTTTCAAAAGGAATCTTCTAGACTTCAAATACAAACAAAGACTTATCGCATCGAAGTTGCCGTCCGTAGATTCCGTTTTTGGCTCGCTTGCCGGCCGAGATGACCATGCAAATTTCGGCGGTGCGCGGAAGGTTCAGCAAAATCTGAATCCGCCGTGAATCGAGGCCTTCGATCGGACAACTGTCGAACCCGAAAGCCCGCAAAGACAGCATCAGGTTTTCACAAGCCAACGCCGTCGTTTTGTGAGCCCAAACTCGCATGTCTGCTTTGCTGGCCGGCCCACGGGGAAGAGGTCGGGTGAATGCCACGAGCGAACCAATCAGTTTCTTAACTGGCCCAAATAGATAGAACGGGCCTTGACCATAGGCCAATGGGACGACTTTCTTGTAATAGGTCATCACGGCATCCGGAAGCGGCGTATCCGATGCTTCCAACATTTCAATCATCATCTGGCAATTACGTTTCCACGTATCCAATCGTGCCACGCAAACAACCAATTCTTGAGCTGTTGTCGCCGCCGGTTGACCCAAACAAAGCCTTGCCAGTTCGGCTTTTTTTTGTGGTTCTCGGACCCAGTAAAACTCCCACGGCTGCAAGTTGGAAGAGTTCGGGGCAAGCAATGTAAGGTCAAGACATTTTCGCATCACCTCTTCCGGGACCGGATCGTTTTCAAAGGCCCGTACACTTCGGCGCGAGCGAACGACCTTTTCAAATTCAGCGGAGTTTGTTTCCGGTGCGGCCTCATCGTGTTGGATGTCCGGAATCTTCTCAAAGATTTCTGTTAGAGACATGGGTTGATCCAGTTCGAGCGCTCTGAGTAGAGTCGAATGTTGACTTATAGACGTTCAGTAGATCCCGTTGCAATTATCGGGCCGTGAACAGGATGAACAGCCAACTTGGTTTACCATTCAATGCGCCATGTCTTCAGCGGAATTCCACAGACGACAACCGTGCGATTTCGCTCTACGGCTTGATTTGTTTCAGTATTTCGCGCGTTAATAACAGAGAATCATGTATCGCTTCGTTCGATTGCGGCATGTTCACAGCTTGCATCGATCATAAACACGCCCGGGGGCAAGCACTGCCAAGAACGCTACCACCACTACCGAAATCTCTTTGCGGTTGATGCTGCGAAGTGAGTTGAGCATAGTGTTTAAATCTGAATCTTCTGAGCCTGACATGAACAATCGCTTTGAATAGTGATTGTTTTAGAAAAAAATTTCCGTAGAAAGTTCGGTGTCGGCCAGCAATGAAAACTCATTCAAATTTTCTATCGCCTGAAACAGACAGGACCTCTCTGGGCAAAAGTCTGTAAATTTGGCCAACATCGTTTTGGTGCCGAAATGCCGCCACTTCGATCACCGGCTATCCAACACTGCTTCCCCAACTTCTCGATTGCTTAGCGTATTCAGGCTCAACAAGGATGGGAATCACCAGCAAGGTGATCAGTTGCTTCCGGGGCGAATCTCAGAAAACACCTGTTCCTGCGCCACCATTACATCACTGATCTGTCTCGGGCGGGAGTCTCACTTACAACCGCTCAACAGTTGGCCCGGCACTCCGAGCCAGAATTGACGGCCAATGAGTACACACACATCGGGCTGGTCGATGTTGTCGGCGCATTGAAAAGCTGAATCGCGCCACCTCAATCGATCCGTTGAAAGCGACTGGCACCAATGGTGCAGAGTTTGGGAAAGCACATGGGAAAGGTTTGCAAAACGGAACACGTTGAGAAGCAATGGCAATGCGTACGATACAGGTCTCAGCGCATGAAAAAAGCCCGGGAAGACTTTTGTCTTCGGGCTTTTAAAAAGCGACGCTGACGGGACTCGAACCCGCAACCACCGGATCGACAGTCCGGTACTCTAACCAATTGAGCTACAGCGCCTTGTTAATTCGACTCTTTGTTTCGATTGAATCCAGATCACAAAAAGTAATCTGTAGAACCAGTGAAACAATCACATGCTCGTGGCTATGTGCTTGTTCGATTGGCTTCTCACTACTTCATCGCTTCCTGCTTCGTCGTCTGCTGTTTGATCGCTTCCTGCTTCATTGTTTCCGTTTGGAAACAGCTTGAACAACCCAGCTTTCGACTTTGGTTTATCGGTAGACGACTCTGATAAATTGAGCCGAGTCACACCGAATTCCACAAATACTTTGTGTTCAATCGAAGAGCAAAAAATATCCTCAATCTGGACCAATTGCAAGTGGTGTTTTCCGTTTTCAACAAGGTTTGTCAGGCCCCGGCGCCAGTAAAACTGGTAACAGCCCCCGTCGATCGGTTCCGGGTCCCGATCGCTCGGTTTTTCAACGCTGACGCCATCTTGAACGACCGACACCGGACGATCCCCGTTTGGAAAAACTACCCGAGCTCGCTCGGCGCGAGAAACGTCAAACTCGCTACGCTTCGCCAGTCGCGTCCCAGAGTCGCTCTCCTTGTTGACTTGTCGAAACTGCCGCAATTCGTCGAACTGGCCGTCGTCGAACTGGCCGTCGTCGAACTATCCGTTGCCACCGCGAACCACTATTCACTTCTCGTGTTTCGCTTTGGTCGAAACAGAGCAGGCCCCAACCACATCAATCCGACCGCCACAGCTCTTCGTTCCCTCCTGCCTTTCCATTCTCTGACCATCCCAAGTAAATCTGCCCAAGTAAATCAACCGCTAATCTCCAATCGAATGGTTGAACGCTGATTCAAACAAGCTTCTTTGCAACCGCTCAAGAAGTCGCTCTGAACCAAACGCGTCGAAACATCCGACCCATCGATCCAAACTTCGATTAACCGCATCATTAGACGATTCTTCAAACAAGCCGCTTCGATCATTCGGTAAAGAGACACGATGTCGAGTGGCGGGTTCACTGTCGAATTGCAAAGTTGAAGACGTTGTCGTGCAAGACCGATCACGCATCAAGTCGCGCTTCGCGAGAGCGTCGATCGATCCGGTTAGGCACCTCGTCGATCAAATCGGTTCGGGATTACTCGCACGATTTACACGTAAAATGTTGGACTTTACGAGCGAATTTTCTTACAATCTCGGCAATCAAACAACTTAGCCGTAGCCGAAAGGGCTTTATGATGTCGAGTTCCAGGACGTTTGTGTACCCTGTTCGTAAAGCAAAAACCTGTCCCGTTTGCGGACAATCTTCTTACTCCAAGGATGGTGTCCACCCGCAGTGCTCTGTTCAGCTTGCCGACGAAAAACGAACCAAAGAACTCCTCGACTCTCGTAAGAAAACTCCCGACTCAGGACAGCCTCGTAAATCCTGGAACAAACAATGCCCTAAATGCAAAACGCAGCTGCACGTTCGACGGAAACAGTGCGATTGCGGACACGTTTTCTCGGCCACCAAGCAACCCTCGATTCGATAGCATCGATCTCGACAACATAAGAACTTGGCGAATGTCGTTGTGCGTTGAAGCTGCATGGTCACTTGTTGGCTGTATATCCAACTAAGCAACTTCATTCGGCTTCACTTCGCTTTCAAAGCGACCGTTTCATGGCCCCCATGTATAACGTCCATTTCACGTCGTCTTTAAGGGGGACAGCGAAGATCTCAACCAACGTTGCTGGGTCCGATGACGCTGAGGACTGACTCACGGACTGGATGCCAAGGCGTAGCGCGGACGCCTCTCGCAGAGTCCCAGCGAACGCCATCTAGCTCTGCAGAACAGCCAACGGAAAACCGTACAAAGGTATCGAAATAACGCGACCGTCGAACTTGGCGCGGAGTGAATCAGGATGTTGTTCCGATTTTGCCTCTACGGTTTTCTCAAAAACCAACGGTATTTTGAACCCTTCCTGATGTTGATCTTTCTCGATCAAAACATCAGCTTCTTTCAAATCGGATTACTGATCGCGGTCAAAGAGCTGACCGTCAATCTGCTGGAGATCCCATCCGGTGCGATCGCTGATTCCACCGGCCGTCGTGGCGCGATGATGCTTTCGTTTACCGCCTACATCATCAGCTTTCTCGTTTTTGCGATGTCATCGTCCGTCTGGTTGTACGCCTTCGCGATGTTCCTCTATGGCATCGGTGATACGTTTCGAACCGGCACTCACAAAGCGATGATTTTTGAATGGCTGCGTCTGAACGATCGCACCGATGAAAAGACTCATGTCTATGGAATCACCCGCAGCTGGAGCCAAATTGGCTCAGCGATCTCAGGGATTATCGCCGCGGCGTTTGTCTTTGTCAGCGGTGACTATCGATACGTTTTTTGGTTCGCCATCATCCCTTATTTGATCAACCTGATCAATTTTGCCGGCTACCCAAAGTCGCTCGACGGAGCGCACGCAAAGTCGACTTCTCCTGAACGAGTTTGGCAGCGTGTCACTTCGACGATGCGGCGTGCCATCGTCGAACCACCCATTCGTCGATTGATGTTGGAAACGATGACCTGGGAGGGCTATCTGGCGGCAATAAAAGACTACTTGCAACCAGTGCTTCAAGTTCTGGCTATCACGCTGTTCGGATACTGGTTTGGAACTGCGGGCTATTATGCGATCATCGATGAAGCCACGCCACACATGCTGCCCGAAACACAACCGGTCTGGTTTTCTGATACGCGCCGCGTCGCTATCGTGATCGGGCTGGTCTACAGCATGATCTTTTTTCTCTCAGCATGGGCAAGCCGAAACGCGGAACGCTTTCGCAATCGCTTTGGCGGCAGCAAGCCGGCATCGGTGAAACTCTGGATGATTCAGCTGTTGCTCTTTGCCGCACTCGCCACGTTGGCATGGTTTGGAATCAGCTCCGGAATGATCGCGCTGTTCGTCTGCCTGATTGTGCTGAAGAATCTCTGGCGGCCGATCTTAATCAGCCGATTTGATGATTTGTCCAGCGCGGAAGAAGGAGCCACCATGCTGTCGATCGAGAGCCAGGCAAGGCATGGGTCGACGTTGGTGTTTGCACCGTTGATCGGGCTGATGGTCGACGGATGTTCGGGCGAACTGTGGGCGATCGGACTGTTCGGACTGATCCTGTCAGCCGGAATGCTGATCCCAGCGAAAAGCGGAAAAGAGGTGCCCGCTGAAGAAGTCAGTCGCTCGTCGACGGACTAAGTGACTGAGAATGGTAGAAATAACGCTTGCCGCTGATCAAATGTTTCAGACACCGCCATAGCTTCGGCAAATCGTCGAGCATTTCACCCAGACAGTGCAAACGCGAGACAACCGACAGAACCCGACGAGCAGAGACACCGCGTCGAGTTCCTTTGCTCGTGTTACTTGGCTTTGGCAGCCTTGATGGCTCGTTGCAGCCGCGACTTTTGGCGACCAGCAGCGTTTTTGTGCATGACGCCTTTGGCACCAGCTTTATCCAGTTTTTTGGCGGCCAACCGAAACTCGGCTTCCGCCTTTTCGATTTCTCCAGCATTGGCTGCAACCAATACCTTCTTGACTTGTGTTCTCACCGAAGACTTAACCGCTTTATTGCGTGCTTGGCGGACTTTGGCTTGGCGGAGACGTTTAGCTGCACTTGGTGAATTTGGCATCGTTTCGAATTCTTGTCGTTGTCAAATATTTTTGAAGTCCAACAATATGTCGGTTCTGAGCTAGTTTGTCTACTGCTAATTTCCCCGCGGATCAAGCGTTTTTCCGAAAAGGGCAGGGGACGCTGCCGCCAACAGCCCCGATTATGACCGCTGCACGGGAACGACATCGATTGTGTGATCCAAAACTGGCGCCATCTGAAACGGCAAAAAAAGGTGGCTCGGAAAAACGAACACCCAAAAAAAGATCGACTGAAACCGCCAAAACGGCCGGGGAATCCACTGGGCGATGCGACGCCGCCAAGCATTTGCACGATCCGAAAGCAGTTTACGGCGGCGAAAGGGAAACCGCATCTTTTCAAACCACGGTGTCGACTCGTACGCCCCACGCAATGAAGAGAAGGATCCGAATGGTTCAATGGAGCCAGCGTAAGGGGCTTCCGGTCGCGACCGCTTATTGGAAATCCAATAGGACAACACGCTCAGCGGCAGCCCAAGAATCAATGTCGCTGTCCACCAACCGACAGCCAAGGCTGCCACTAAGAAGGTCACCGTGCCCGCGAGCGAACATAGTTGCCAGTGCGACCAAACGGCCGTTGATGTCGTTTGTAATGTCCGGTCCGAATCGAGCACCAACAGCCAGCGTTGAAACAGGTCCCACTGCGTCTTGGTAAGCGCCCCGACCGATAATTCATCTGCATCGAACCACCAGACACTTACAAGCTGTTTCACGGTCGGGTCGCTCGACTCCTCAAACTTGCTGATCACCTCGTACCAACAAGACGAATCAATTTTCTGCTCCAACCATTGACGCGTCGCTTCGGCAACGACGTCACGATCGTGTCGACAGACCAGCATCGATTCAGCAGAAGTCGTTTCACCGTTGGAAGTTTGCATAATCGTTGAAACTTAAAAGGGACGCACAAGAGTACAATGAGATCGTAAATCCAACTCGGAATCGATGTCAAGCGACACATGTCAAACAATGACCAGACGAGCGAAACCGCTTCTCCTTCTGCGCTGCAGGGCCTCACGGTTTTAGTAACACGACCAGAGCACCAATCAGCAACCTTCGTTGAGAATTTGCTCCAAGCCGGAGCCGTTCCACTTCTGCAACCAGTTATCAAGATCACACGTTGTGATTCAGCCGACAAGAAAAAATCAATCCAAACGGCACTTAGTCAAATCGACCAGTACGACACGCTCGTGTTCGTCAGTTCCAATGGCGTGAGCTGTTTCGCGGAAGAATGCGAGTCGCTCGGAATCCCGCCAAGCACCATCGCCCGCAAACAACTGATCGCCATCGGTGCCTCGACTCAATCGACACTTCGAACAACTCTGTTGCGAGATTCCTGGGGGCAATCACGAAAACAACTGCCGGCAATCCAGATTTCGATCCCTCAAACCGCCAACAGCGAGTCGCTTGCCGAGTTGTTGATCCGGCATCACTCTGACCAACGTTTGCTGATCTTGCGAGGAAACCGCGGCAGCTCAGTTTTGGCAGAACGTCTAGTTAAAAATAACGTCTCGTCTGACGAGTTGGTGATCTACCAGAGTCTTGATGTCGCAGCGTTCAAACCCGAAATTGCCGCTAAGCTGAGTCATGGCTCGATCGATTGGGTGACACTCACGAGCTCCGCATCAGCGACACGTTTCTTTCAACTTGCAAAGCCGTTGATCAACCTTGACGACCCGCAATTCAAAATCGCCAGCATCAGCCCGACGACATCACAAGCCATCCGTGATGCGGGTTTCATTGTCGATGCAGAAGCAAGTCGATACGACATCGTCGGTATGATGGATGCAATGTCCTTAGCCGAGGCAGGGCAGGGCTGAACCAGGACAAGTAAAACTTATCGAAAAACTGACCGCATGCTGAAACGACGCTGTGACCAGAAAAGCTCAGCTCAACTTCAATCCGTCAGATCAGCTAAGAATCTCAAACGCGCGAGCATCATCGTCGATCGCTTCACCGCAATCAAGTTTTTTTTCGCGCGACTCGTTCTGGTAACTTTCGAAGTCGATCTGGTAGAGCTTCTTTCCGGTTGCCGTCGGATAATCGCAGTTGATGCACGCTTGGCAAAGGCCCGATTTCTCGATCCCGATGGCGCGGGCAACCGATTCGATTGGCAGGTAACGGAGCGAGTCACATCCAAGTGCTTCGGCCATCGCATCCTGAATGTCGTCGGTCAAATTCTCGCCGGGCGGATAGAAGTTTGGAGCGAACAATTGGTTAATCGTGGACATGTCGATGCCATAGTAACACGGCGCGACAATTGGAGGACAAGCGACCCGAACATGAATCTCTTTGGCACCACCTTCCTCTTTCAATCGCTTCAACAAAGCCTTCATGGTCGTCGAGCGGACGATCGAATCCTCAACAAGAATGACGCGTTTTCCTTCCAATACTTCCTGCAACGGCGTGTATTTGATTTTCGCTTTTTGAGCACGCGCTTTTTGCGATGACTCGATAAACGTTCGTCCGCTGTAGCGATTGCGAATCAACCCTTCCATCGATGGCACTTTTAAGTGAAACGCCATCGAGTCGGCTGCCGCTTTACTTGTATCAGGAACTGGAACAACGATCGTGTTATCGTCGATTTCAATCAGCCCAGCGTCTCTTTCCTGTTCAGCGAGCTCTTTTCCCAAGTTCGTTCGCGTGGTGTAGACACCTCGATCGTCCAAGCGACTGGCGACGTTTGCAAAATAGATCCACTCGAAAAAACAATGCGCTTGTCCGCGTTGATCGGTAAACGGCTGCACGTTCATCTTGCCGTCGATGATCGTCACGGCATGACCGGGAGGAAGCGACTGAATGTCTTCTCGCCGAAAGCCGAGATTCAACAGGGCGACACTTTCGCTGGCAGCGGCAAACATTCGACCATCGGTCGCATAACACATCGGCTTGATCCCCAAAGGATCACGGGCGATCAACATCTCCCCTTTCGCATTCAGCAACGCCAATGAATAGGCTCCATCGAGCCGACAGGCGATCGCTCGCATCATTTCGATCAAGCAAGGGTTCGATTCCCGGTTCATGTAGGAACTGATCTCGTGCATCAGAATTTCCGTATCCGATTCACGCACCAGATGATTGTCTGGCTCGCTCAACAACTCGTCTGCCAGTTTCTTGTAGTTGGCAAGTTGACCGTTGAAGGCAAATGAAAACCACTGCCGACGATTGAAGTGGTGGTTCTCAAACGGCTGAGCGTAACTGCGATCATCTTTGCCGCAGGTCGCATAACGGACATGACCAATCGCAGCGGGCCCGCTGTAACGCGTCATCAACTTTTCAGCTTCAGCTGAATGCGACAACATGAAAACTTCTTGCACGCTGCCGATCTCGCGGTACGTATCGAGCAACTGACCATTGTCGGGCGAGTTGTGAAACCGCGAGATTCCAGCCGAAAGCTGTCCCCGGTTTTGCATGTCCAACAACATCCGCGGGATAAGTGTCGACGTCTGATCAATGTCGTCGGCTGGAAGAAGCTCGCTGGCAGGACCAGGCAAATGGAAGACGGCGGCGACGCCGCATTCATGGTGAAGTTCGCTCATCGAACGCTCATCGAGGTGAGGTGTTTGCCAACGGACCCAGCTGTCGGGATGCAAGCGGTGAAGCAGGGTAGGGCAGTCAACGGATGATCATCATCAATCAGTCTGCTGTAATTCCCGCCGGGGTGTTGATTCTAGTTTCGGATTTACATTTGCTCAACCGCAGCGATTGATTCCGAGTCACGAATTCGCTCAATCGCGCTACTGCCAGAATTGCCGAGAATTGACGGCGTGATGGTCTCCGGTTTTTGCTCATTACGGTTAAACTATCGGAATCAGATCCGCGTCATGCATCGCTGCGAAATGGACGTTCGCCCGGCGTTTCGCCGACGCATTTGACCAACATCAGCAAAAGTCGTTGAGCTGATCAACGATTGCTACAACATTTCAATTCGCCCAACCGGTTCGTTTTCCCAACGTTGGTTGGTACTGGAGATATTACGATGCCCTACGACTCCTGGATTTCGGAACGAACAAAGCGATTTGATTCCAGCGGGATTCGCCGCATGTTCGATTTGGCCGCTGACCTCAAAGACCCGATTAACCTGTCAATCGGACAACCCGACTTCGATGTCCCTGAGCCAGTTAAAGCCGAATTGATCGATGCCGTAAAAAGTGGCAAGAACGGTTATGCCGCGACCCAGGGGATGCCGGTTTTACGAGAAAAACTGCAAGCTGAGGTGGACACCCAATTTAAACACGACGACCGAGACGTCTTCGTCTGCAGTGGAACCAGCGGCGGTTTGTTTCTTTCCGTGTTGGCCACGGTCAATCCGGGCGACGAAGTTATCTACTTCGATCCCTTCTTCGTCATGTACCCTGCGATGATCGAGATGGCTGGTGGCAAGTGCGTCCCAATTAGTACTTACCCAGATTTTAAAATCGATATCGAACGAGTCGAAGCCGCGATCACCGATCGCACGAAGATGATTCTCCTCAACAGTCCATCCAATCCGACGGGCGTCTGTCCATCGGCAGAAGAGATCCAGGCGGTTGCTGAGTTGGCTCATCGAAAAGGAATCTGCCTGGTCTCAGACGAGATCTACAGCAAATTCGTTTATGATGAGCCCCATGTTTCGGCAGCGACTTACAATCCCGACACGATTGTGATCGATGGATTTTCCAAGTCATACGCAATGACCGGTTTGCGAGTAGGCTACGTGCACGCGCCAAGCTCGCTCGTGGAAACCATGCTTAAGGTTCAGCAGTACACGTTTGTCTGTTCGCCGCAACCAGCGCAATGGGCAGCAGCGGTTGCGATGGATACCGACATTTCCAGCTACGTTGATATTTACCGTGGCAAACGCGACCGGATGCTCGAAGGGCTAAAGAACCATTACGAGATCGTCAAACCTGGCGGAGCGTTCTATGTGTTTCCAAAACTCCCATGGGGAACGGGTGACGAATTTATCGAAGCCGCGATCGACAATAACCTGATGGTGATTCCTGGAAACATCTTCAGTGGACAGGATTCTCATTTCCGAATTTCCTACGCAGCAGACGATGCCGTGCTGGATCGAGGGATCGAAGTTCTCTGTCGAATCGCCGAGTCGAAAGGTCAACCGGCCACCGACGCATCACGCAATGTGAGTTTCAGTTAGCCGGCAAAAGCGACCACTATTTTTTGTTGTCGCTGAGCAGTTCAACCATTGCGTTGCCCAAGGCGTGCCCGACATCGAGATAGGTTGCGGCGTTGTGGTTGTAGTGATAGCCCGCGCCCGAAGGTGAGTCTTCTTTATCGCGCCAAAATGGCCGGGCATCGATCGTCTTGACGTTACCTTTGAACTCAGGGTACTTGCCCGTTTCACCACTGACCGCCAACTGCGCGTTGGCGACGGTTAAACCGTGTCCTTTCAGCTCGTCCCCGCCAAATCCAATCGTTGCAATCGCAAATTTTGCCTGCGGTGCTTCGAACTCTTTACGCAGCGTCTTGATCAGATGCACCAGATTCTGTTCATAGCGACTAGCGTGAGCAGCGTTTTGATCCTTGTGACCTTGCCACCAGACAAACCCGGCGACTTCGTACGCTTTGGCCTCTGGATAGTATTCACTCAGATTCGCCAAGATCTTTTTGGCGTTAGCGATGTCATCATCGTATTGCTTGCCGGCGTACCAGTTGATCGGTTTGGGCTCGGTCCCTTTTTCCCACGAAAGCGGCGACTGCTTGTAGCCCGCATAGACCTTGCCATCAAACTCAAACGACTCGCTGCCGGGCGGCAACAGGTCCCATCCGAGACTTCGATTACCAATGCATGACTTCAAAATCAAAACGGGCTCATCCAAAGCATGTCCCACGACGTGACCAAAACCCAACTCTGGACCAATGTTTCCCTTGATGGTCAACCACTCGTTACGCAAGGTCGACATGTTGCCTCGTCGATGCATCACTTGAACATAACGAACATCTTTTCGCTGCGTCCATTGACCGTCGTCGTCGATCAAGTGACCAAACTTGTTTTCTGTTTTGGTGACATGTGTCAATGTCCCAGGTTTGTCTTGTGGATCCACTTTGCCAAAGCCAAGCATGTTGGATTGTCCCAGCATGATAAACACTTTGACGGGCTTGCTCATGTCTGCCGGCTTGCCGTCCGGATCGGGTAGCTCTTGAACGGTGCCAGCCATCGCCACGTTCGTTGCCACTGCCAGCCCGATCAACGAAACCAGTAACACGACAAAGCAACGCTGTTTCATCTCGACAGCAAAGCGGACTACAAAACGTTCCAACTTGGGACTGATCATCGCGACCCTTTCAAAGGTTCCTTTGGTCAAAGCCGCAATTATAGCCCGCGGCAACGTCGTAGGTGGAACGTGTTTTTACTGGGGTCTTCGGTCTGCCAACAACATCAGCCGAAGATAGAAATCGTTATCGTCTCGATCATCAGCCACCAGACGAACGAGAATACGAACTCGAGTTGGGAACGACAAACTGGCTCAGCCTCAGTGGCTCAGTGGCTCAGTCTCAGTGGCTCAGTCTCAGCAAGACGGCCTATTCGACCAAGCCGATTTCGAATCCATCACTTTTTCCAGAAAGTCGATGGAGCGTCGTCAACTCAATGGCTGGCGATACGGAGCGACAGGAACCGTCGGCCATTGCGACGGAGACCAGATCACCTTTATGCTTCGATTTGTACTGGTAGTATTTTCCACCAGGTCCACTTCCGTGGATCCCCCAGGCGGTCGGCATACCGTCGCAAACCCATGAGTAATCGGCAGGATCACCGTTTCGGGAAATCGTATTGGACGCCGTCTCGCCAAATGCAATCACGTTGCTGGCTCCATCGGTGATGTGTCCAAAACCGACTGCACTTCGGTTGTAGTAAATCCCGGTGAACGAATGCCAGTACTCGTCATTCTCTTGCTGTTCCGCAGCACCAAGTGCACCGGCACAGCTCATGTAATTCGTTCGCGCCAAAAACTCTTTCCCGATGGTTCGGCCTCGTCTCACACGCGTGTCATGGGCATGCACAAACAGGTAAATCGACTGAGCATGTTTGTGTCCTCGATCAGAAGGGCAACTGAACGTACTGATCTTGTTCGTTGCGGTCTCAAGAATCTGTGAGCCCATCGGCTCAGGAAACTTCCACCAAGCATCCAGGTCACCAGTATCGATTGAGCGATTGGTAGCGAACTTTCGATCGAGGCTATCCAGCTCGAGGTACGGTAACAAAAAGACTTTTGTCCCAATGTAACTTGGCTTGTGTAAGCCTTGTTCGCGCGGCCAGAATCCTTGCGTTCGGCCTTGAATCGGCGACGCCAGGACTCCCGGCGGCAAATGCCCTTTGACCGACTCGAAGGAGTGGGAAGCCAGCACCAGTTGACGAATGTTATTTAGACAGACGGTACGTCGACTCGCTTCGCGGATCTGCTGAACCGCTGGCAATAACAGTGCGACCAAAACCGCAATCACGCCAATCACCACAATCAACTCGACCAGCGTGAATGCTTTTCGACGCGAAGTCGACGACTGGTGAGGCGTCAGGGAAAAACTACAAAATGGCGCGAAAGAGTACGCAAGCATCCCTCGACCATTTCGAGCGATCCCGTTGTGCAAGGCGTGATGTGGAAGGGAGCGATTCACAGGATGGAAATTAAAGTAGAGACAACGAGTCCTGCGGCAGGTCTCCATTGTAGCGACCTGTCCGATGTCGAAAAGCGAAAAATGGCGGTCTGTTACAATCAGATTACGGGAAAACCGGCAAAAATGTACCGTTTCAGGCGTTTCGGGAAAGTTACACCTTCCGAATCGTCGATCCGATTGCTACCTTTTTCGCTCCGCATCGCGTCAAACTTGATTCTTCAAGCCGGCGATGCGTCAGATGCAGCCCCCAGTCAAAACCAGATCGCTCGCCGATTTGGGACGATCAACAAGGAATATTGAAATGGCCAAGCCAAGCCACAAAGTTAAAAAAGCCAATCATGGGAAGCGCCCTGCCAATAACCGCGGACGCAAAGCTAAAAACAAGAAGATCAAAACTCCGTAAGTTCATTAAGTTGAATTGATCTAGCTGATCCATGGGCCGCCGCGCACTTCCCAAGCTTGACCCGACGGTCGACTTCAGCCAACACATTGGCGAAGTCGATGATCTGACCGCACCCTTCTGCCCGCAATCGCTGTTTCCTCAAACTGCCGATTTGGAAATCGAAGTTGGTAGTGGGAAGGGTCTGTTCGTACTCAATGAATCGGGCAGGGTCCCGGAGCGAAATTTTCTCGGCAACGAAGTCGCTCGTAAGTACTGTCGTTTTGCCGCTTATCGCTTGGCCAAACACGAACGTCAAAACGCGAGGATGCTTTGCGGGGACGGTCTCAAACTCTTTCGCGAACTATTGCCAGACCGTTGTGCCATGGCCGTTCACGTTTACTTTCCTGATCCGTGGTGGAAAGAACGACATCGCCGGCGCCGCGTCATGCAACCGAGTTTCATTGCCGACTTGGAACGCGTGTTGATTCCCGGTGGCGTCTTTCATTTCTGGACCGACGTCGAAGAGTACTTCGAAGAGACGATCGGATTGATGAAAGAGCATTCGGGATTGTCAGATCCGCAACACGTCTCCGAACGTCCTGCAGAACATGACATGGATTACCGAACTCACTTTGAACGTCGAATGCGGAAACACGATCACGATGTCTTCCGATCGCAGTTCTTAAAACCCGCTTAAGTAAGTTATAAGTTCGTAGTTCGTAGTTCCAGACAAGTAATAAGTTCGTAGTACCAGACAAGTAATAAGTTCGTAGTACCGGCTTTAGCCCAATACCGCTCAAACGAGCATGACAATTGAGTCGCGGAACTCCGTCTGTGGTTGTTTTGGTTTTCTGTGTTTGTCG
>JBCAWX010000029.1:0-86658 GCA_038534355.1 Planctomycetota bacterium | reverse complement strand
CGAACCCAATCTCCCGAATCGAGATGTAAGTGATGTCACCAACCCACAGTTGATTGGGGCCCGTTAGATCTGGCAAGTTCATAATCAGATTCTCGTTGTATCCGAGCGAGTGTTTGCTGTCGGTGGTTCTGGGTTTGAATGACTTGGGCTGGATCGCCGAAATCCCCGCAATTTTCATGAGTTTTGCAATGCGTCTTCGGCTAAGACGCAATCCTTGGTCTCGCAAGTCTTCCATGATCCGACGCGTCCCATATCGCCTTCGATGAGCATGAAAACATTTAACGATCGATGGCAAGACAGCCCTGTCTTCTTGTTCCAGCGGCGACAATTCAAGTTGCTTCCAGCGCTGAAATGGTGATCGTGCGATTCCAAGAAACTTACAAACCTCCCGTTCCGAGGCCGTCTGAGAATCAACGATGCCTTGAGCAACCGGATAAATTTCCATTACTCTTGCCGGCCGAAAATGACCAAAGCTTTTTTTAAGACGTCCCGCTCACGCTCGACACGCCGGAGCTCGGCTTCGAGTTCCTTGACACGGGAATCCAAAGCATCACCTACTGGGCCAGCCGCTTCCAGGTGCTGCTGTTTCCAACGATAAAGAAGGTTCGTCCCCGAGATTCCCAGACGATCACAAATCGACTGAGCTGAATGACCGTCCATCAGCATCTGGACGGCTTCCGCTTTGAAATCGTCGTCGTACGATCGACGTGTGGTTGGTTTAGGCTGTCGCTTCCGTGGCATCTTTGAGGCTCCTTGGGCTACGCCCATTTTAGGCCCCGCGTGGCCCCCTAAACCAGCACCACCTCAACCAGAAAGAGCAAAGATGTACGGTGAAGGACAGCTGATCGTCGAAGATCCTAACCTGGTGGAAGGTGTTTCGATCGTCATACCGGCGCGCAACGAAGCGAATTACATTCGCAAGACGGTTGAGGCGATCCAAAAAGCAATTGATGAGCTTGAAATTGTCGCCGAGATTATTGTCGTCAACGATGATTCCACTGATCAGACGGCTGACATCGCGATCGAGGCTGGCGCACGCGTTATCGATGTGCAGTTGCGCAACATTGGTGCCGTGCGAAACGCAGGAGCTGCCGAAGCGATCTATCCATGGTTGATTTTTGTTGATGCCGATACGCTGGTGCCTGCTGCGACGATTGCGGCGACGCTGCATCAGTTGGCTGGAGGCGATTCGGGTGGTGGTGCCCGCGTCGAGCTACCCAATCCGGAAAAGCTGTTTTTCGTCAAACGTTGGATGTTCTACGCCGTCGTGTTGTTCTGGCATGTGCTCGGCGGTTGGGCGGCGGGATGCTACATGTTCTGCCGCAAAGAACTGTTTGATTCGTTCGGTGGATTCAACGAGGAGTACTTCGCGGCGGAAGAATACTTCTTCAGCAAACAACTCAAGGCGTTGGGTGAGTTTCGATTGGTTCGACCGGCGGTGATCACCTCGGCCCGCAAACTTGAAAACTACTCGGTCCTGCAATTGGTCAAGCTGGTAACGATGCCGCTGTTAAATTTTGGGAGTCTGTTTCAGAGTCGTCGAGGTCTGGATATTTTGTACGAAGACCAGCGATGAACGCGTTCGTGTTTCGCGTTCGTGTGGCTTCATTTCATGCGTTGTTTCATTTGCTCGCGAAGCCGGGATACGACGTCGGGTTGAGCGTTGGCGATGTTGTTCGTTTCGCCATCAGAACTTTGATGATCATACAACTCGACATGGCCACCCTTGTGCTGAACCATTCGATAGCGTTCGGTGCGAATCGTGGTGGCATTGCCCCGATACGCGATTGCCCCGATCGATGTTTTGGTGGCGCGTCGATGATTGGTCTGATCGACGCCGACTAATGAAACCCCCTGACAGGTGCTTGGACGTTCGAGGCCGGTTAGTTCGCAAAGTGTTGGGAACAGGTCGATCGTTTCGACGACATGCGAAACGTTGGCACCAGTTTTGGCGATATGGAGTTGTTCTTCAGAGTTCGACTCTGGCAGCTTGATGATCAACGGCGATCTCAGCGACTCTTCAAACAGAGCATGTTTCCCCCAGATCGCATGTTCGCCAAGATGCCAACCGTGATCTCCCCAGAGAATGACGATTGTGTTCTCAGCAGCGCCAATCGTTTCCAGTCGTTTCAGCAACTTCCCAACTTGAGCATCGGCATACGTCACGCATGCGGCGTAGTGCTTTCGAACGTCAAGTGCAAACGCTGGATCGTTGTTTGGGTTCCTGCCCCACCGATGGTACTTCATGAATTCACCCGAGCCATGCCAAGTCGTCTTGCCGGCTGGCTTTTTTGGATGAGGAGTCGGTGGCAGTTCCGCATTTCGATAGTGCTCCATGTATTTTGCCGGTGCACCAAATGGGAGGTGTGGCCGCAAAATACCGACGGCCAAAAAGAACGGCTTTTGATCGTCTTGGCCAAGTCGATCGAGTTGTTTCAGTGCGTCCTCGATTGAATGACCGTCGGGATAGATCGAATCGGGACCTGATGACGATTGAAACAGATCCATCTCTCCCGCTTTGATTCGAATTTCACCTTCCGCCAATCCATGCATCCAACCTCTGGGGTGTTTCCATTTTCCAGACGGAGCGATCGCAAGGTCCCAGGCGTCGGGCATTTCGAGTTCGTCCGCATCGTTCCAGTCAGCGCCCCCCTGCCCTCCTGGATGATGAGATACTTTGCCAACAGAAACGGTTTCGTATCCGTGTTGCCGAAACCAGCCTGGCAGCGATGGCTTGACATCTTTTTTTCCTGCGCGGATGTCGGCAGCGCGTCCAAACAACGCGCCATTGCCAGCCGGCCCATACGTACCGGTGAGCAACGCAAATCGCGAAGCGCCACAAGTTGGTGCTTGTACAAAGTGGCGTGAGAAACGGACGCCTTGGTTCGCCAATTGGTCGATGTTGGGCGAATGAATGTAGTCGACACCAAAACAGTTGAGCTCTGGTCGCAGGTCATCGACACAGATCAGCAGAACGTTGGGTTGTCGATTTCGCCCAATATGTACGGGTTGGTCGGCCAACGTTCGCGATTGAAGGCCGGTCAGCCACGAGGCTAATAGAATGGCGATGGCCAGCGGGAACGTGCCAAGGTTTGCAAGCTTAAGCGTCGGAAGATTTGGCATCGGTTGATTTAGCCTTTTGGGTCAACATTTTGGTAGCGACGTTTCCGGCGATGTCGGTGAGCCGATAAGGACGACCTTGAAATTTAAACGTCAATTTTTCATGTTCGAGACCGAGTAAATGCAAGATGGTTGCATTGAAGTCGTGAACATGCATTGGGTCTTCGGCAATGCCGTAACCAAGTTCATCGGTTGCTCCATAAACGAATCCTCCCTTGACCCCGCCGCCGGCCATCCAGGTAGTAAAGGCTTCTTTGTGATGATCACGCCCCACCTTGGATTCTTTGCCTTGTCCATTACGAAGTTGGCCCATTGGAGTACGTCCGAATTCCGACGACCAGACGACCAATGTCTCATCAAGTAGGCCTCGTTGTTTAAGATCCTTGATCAGTGCTGCAATCGGACGGTCGACTTGTTTGCATTTTTGCGGAAGCCGAGTTTGCACACTGTTGTGCATGTCCCAGCCTTGATCAAAGAGTTGGACAAACCGTACGCCACGCTCGACCAGTCGCCGCGCCAACAGACAGTTGTTAGCGAACGACGTCTTTCCAGGGTTCGTGCCATAGAGTTCGTGCGTCGCTTTTGTTTCGGAGTCAATATCCATCAATTCGGGAACCGACGTTTGCATGCGGTACGCCAACTCGTACTGCCGGATTCGCGTCGCAATTTCAGGATCGCCAACGTCGGCCAACTGAACGCGATTGAGTTGGTTAATGACGTCGACCGCTTTCTTGCGTGACGGAGCATCGACTCCTTTGGGGTTGGAGAGAAACAGGACCGGGTCACCTTTGCTGCGAAACTCGATCCCTTGATGAATGGTTGGCAGAAAGCCACTGCCCCAAGCACTGTTGCCGGCGCCAAGGACTTGGCCTGTAATCAAGACGACGAAGCTGGGTAAGTCGCGGTTTTCGCTGCCCAACCCATAGCTCACCCAAGACCCAATTGAGGGCCGACCAAATCGCGAAAATCCGCTCAACGTCATCATCTGGGCTGGCGCGTGATTGAATTGCTCAGTGTGAGTTGACTTGATGAGAGTCAACTCATCGGCAACGGTTTGCAAGTTGGGGAGTAGATTCGAAATCTGCAAGCCACTTTGACCACATTGAGAAAACTTGAACTCCTTGCTCTCTGGTGTTCCCAGCAGTGACGGCTGCTCGCGGATAAAGGCCAACTGCTTGCCTTCAAAGAATTCGTCCGGGCAGAGTTGGCCATTGCGTTTTTGCAATTCCGGTTTGTAGTCGAGCAGGTCCAGATGCGACGGCGCACCGACCATGTGAATGTAGATGACGTTTTTGGCACGAGCTGGAAAGTGGGGTGGTTTGCTGGCCAGCGGGTTCTTGTCGTCATCTTTCAAGGTAAACAGATTCTGATTCAGCAATGAAGCAAGCGCGACTGCACCGATCCCATTTCCTGCTTGTTGAAACAGAAACCTACGCGTCATGTTTTGTATTGTGTTTGCATTCATGTGCGTGTCAAAAGTTGATGGTTTCGTCGAGGTTTAGGATGACATTGGTAACAACGGTCATCGCCGCGAGTTCAGCGGTAACCTTGACGTCTTTGAAGTCGGGATGGGAACGTTTGATTCCGTAGGCGACCGTTTGAGCAAATTCGACCCGCGGTGGTTTCGTTTTCTCTTGACCTTTCTTCGGCTTCGTTTTTGGTTTGGCAGCAGGGGTCAAAAATCGTTCCAGCTCGGATTGGTAGAGGCCTTCGAGCAAATTTAATTCTTCGTCGGAAGGTACTCGGGACAGGCAAAGTCGCATCGCGTGACGGATTTGATCGCGAGAACTGTCTGTGGAGACTTGAGTGGCGCGGTGTGCGAGCGCGAATGACATTTCCAGGTAGGCCCGGTCATTGAGCAACGTCAACGCTTGCAGTGGAGTGTTGGTGCTGGGCCGTCTGACGAGGCATGATGCTCGATCAGGCGCATCGAAATTGACGAAACTGGGGTAAGGAGCAGCGCGTCTCCAGATCACATAAACACCTCGTCGGAATCGATCGTCGTTGAATTGTTCTTTCCACTTGGGTGCATTTCGACCAACGGAACGCCATAGGTTACTCGGTTGAAACGGCATCACTGGGGCGCCTCCCATCTTGTCCGAAAGGAGTCCGCTGACGGTCAGTGCATTGTCTCGGATCATTTCTGCCGGCATCCGCAAGCGTGGTCCTCGCGCGTAGAGATCATTCTGAGGATCGATTTCCATGAGTGCAGGAGTAACATGACTGCGTTGACGATAGGTTGCCGACATCACGATCGATTTGATGACCTTTTTGCGTGACCAGCCTTGTTGAACCAACTCGGTGGCCAGCCAATCCAACAAGCGTGGATGAGTGGGCGGGTCGCTTTGTGTTCCAAAATCCTCTTCTGACTTGACGAGTCCTTTTCCAAAGAGAGTCGCCCACCAACGATTAACTGCCACTCGGGCAAACAGCGGGTTCTCTTTGTTCGCGACCCATTTTGCGAAGCCCAGCCGATTCTTTGGAAGCTGCGAGTCAAGCTCATGCAGCACCGATGGGACGCCAGGCGCGATTTCTTTGCCAGGGTTTAGATATTCGCCTCGAATCATTTTCCGTGTTTGCCGCGGTTGTTCCATCTCAACCATCACCAACGTCGTCTTGGGGGATTCGGCATCGATCCGCTTTTGAATCTCCTTGATACGCTGCCGTAGCTGATTGCGTTGTGGATGATTGGCATCCAGATATTCGTTGAGCGTCGCGGTTTGTTTTGGGGTCAGTGAATCTGATCGAAGTAAACGTTTGATCGACTCAGGCATCGTGATCACGTCATAGCTGGCGTCCGAAACCAGAATTCGGAACCGTCCCAGCGTTCTGCCACGGCCATAGTTTTGCTCTAACGTAAACTTGAACTTTTTTGGGCCGTAGTTGGTCTGTTGCGCCGATGTTGGACGATTGCCATCGGGCTTTCCATCAGTCGTTTCGGTTTTAGTTTGCTGGATTTCAAATGTCGCCCAATGGTTGGTGCTAAACTCCGGGGCGATTGCCCAACCGGATTTGGCGTCGTCGTCGATGGCAGCTGAAACCGGCCAGCCACTTTGAGAAAAGTCAGCTTTGGCGTTGATCAGCGCAAGCGGTTTGGCTTGCTCCGTCACGTCGGTCGCGGAGAATGAATTGAGAATAAAGTTTGTGCGAATTTCGTCTCCACGCCCCGGCCCTTTGCCCGGCAACGACTCATGTGTCAGAACTTCCAATTTGATCGCTCTGATTTGCAGGAGGTCACTGAGCCCGTTGACTGTGTAGGTGCTTGTTCCGGGAAGAGAACCGCCGATCAGAACCGATTGATCTGGCAGGATCGTTGAGGACTCGCCGCCGGTGGTCTCCACACCATAGGTCGTGATGGCATGCCAACGTGGCCGCTGGGCCAACTGTTGCAGAAGCGCGGACTTCCGAGCGTCGCGGCTGGATTGAATCTCAGCTTCGACCTTTTTCAAGGACGCTTGTGCCTGTTTAAGTTCGGCGTTGATTTTAGCAATCCGTGATTGCTGTTCATCGTCGAAAGGGAGGTCCATCGACGGCCCAACGAAATCGTACTGCACGCCCGAGTTCAGTTTGACCTCGACAGGAGTGTTGTTGAAGAACGCGAAGATCTGATAGTACTCATCCTGAGTAAACGGGTCGTATTTGTGGTTGTGGCATTGGCAGCACTCAAGCGTCGTACCAAGAAACGCAGTGCCTGTTGTATTGACTCGATCAAAAACCTGATTGACCCGATTCTCTTCAGGGTGCACACCCGCTTCGACATTGCAGGTGACGGTTCGATGGAACCCGGTCGCGATCTTCTGTGAAACCGTTGCTTCGGGAATCAAGTCACCGGCCAACTGTTCAATCGAAAACTGATCAAACGGCTGGTCTCGATTGATGGATTCAATCACCCAATCCCGGAATGCCCAACTGTCGCGGAGTTGGTCCGCTTGATATCCATTGGAGTCGGCGTAGCGAGCAACATCGAGCCAAGGTTGTGCCCAGCGTTCACCAAATGCAGGTGAAGCCAGACACTCATCGACGAACGCTTCGTAGGCCTTGTCGGTCGGATTGTTGACAAAGCGATCAACTTGCGCCAAGGACGGTGGCAATCCGGTGAGTGCTAATGAGACTCGCCGAATCAGTCGAGCCGGATCTGCGGTGGGCGAAGGCTGGAGCCCAGACTGTTTGAGTTTTTCCAGCACAAACGCATCGATCGGATGTGCTGCTTTTGATGCCAATGGAATGTTAGGTCGAACGGCTGGGACGTAGGCCCAATGCGTTGAATCGGTGGATTCGGGAAATGGGGCGTCTGCTTGAATCCATCGCTTTATCGTTTCGATCTGGGCGGGAGTCAGCCGATCTCCGTCCGGCGGCATTTGCAGATCAGGGTCATCCGAGAGGATCCGCTTGATCAATTCGCTCTTCTCAGGATCACCTGCAACGATCGCCACGACCCCCGAGTCATTTTCGGCAAACGCATCGCTCCGGTTGGTCAGTCGCAAACCGCCTTCACGCTGATCCGTACCGTGGCATTGCCAGCAATGGTCCTTGAAGATCGCTTCGATGGGCGCAAAGTCAGTTCGCGCGGTCGCGTCGGAATCTTGCCGCGTGGGCGTGTCGGGATTTTGAGCGCAGGCAATAGAAGTTGCCAGCAAGCTGCAAACAACAACAGGAATCGATCGATGCAAGCATCCAATTAGAACCATCATCAATATTCAGATCGCTAGCGGAAGAAACGAGAGCGAGTCTATTGTGAATGATCGCTTGTGTCTCTGCAAAGCGGATTCTGGGGATGAGTGACGATCAGCGACTGCCGTTTTCCTTTCGGCGGCCCGGGAACTCTCTCTGGGGCGAGTCCTGCGTCGGCGATCGCTTCGCGGACCGCTCGAGCACAGCTGTAAGTGACCAGGCGACCGGTCGGTGCCAAAAGCGGCACGATTTTTCGGAAGACTTCACTCGACCAGAGTTTGGGGTTGGATTCTTTGGAGAACGGATCGTAGAAGATCACTTCAAATTGCCTGTCAGCGTTTGCTCGCAAACGGTCAAATGCATTCCGTGCGTCAGTGATGTGTACTTCGACGGAGATCGTTGGTGCGGGCTGCCAGGTAAAACGTTGATCCGCAGCGTCAGTGTGAATGTCACAACGGTTTCGGAAGTCGAGGAAGTCGTTCAGCAACGACTTGTTTTCAAGGAAATTATCGTATTCAAGCAGATCGATCACGTCTGCGGGGAGCCAGTTCGATTCAAGTGCAACGTAGTGCAACGGCGTCGAATAATGGATTGCAAGATCGACCGAGAGTAGGAGTGCAAGACCGGAGCCCAAACCCATTTCCAATAACCAAGTGTCCAGTCCAAGGGCTAAACGGTCAAAAAGGTCACTGTTTTTTAGGTAGGTATGACGGGTTTCAGTGAAAGCACCAGCGAGACTGTGAAACGTGTCACCGGTTTTGGTGTCAAGAAGCGTGTTGCTGCCGTCATCGGTTCGGACAACCGCAAGTTCGGGCAAAACGGTGGGAAACACAGCCCGATTCCGGGTAACCGATTGAGGTATACGCATTATTGAACCATCGGGTTTGCGAAAAAAATGAGAGGATTCGGAAAATATTCTCTCACGGTTGAAAATGTTTCACGCCGGGTATTTTGCCGGTTTTCTGCAACATGAACTACCGTTAAGGTTGGGTTAACGGTTGAGACGTTCTCGGAAGTGGCAGGAATTACGGCGTGAAACCGGTTGAATGCTTGACGTTTGTGTGAATTGCCGATAACCTACACTGCTTCGTTCGAGGATGTATCGAACGATACGAAGCGGAGGCAACGTCATTTTCTCATCATATGTTGACGAAGCTTCACATCATCATTTTTTTTCTCGGAGTGTTTTATGACAAAACGTAACAAAGGTTTCACCCTCGTCGAGTTGCTGGTCGTGATTGCCATTATTGGTATCCTGATCGGTATGCTCCTTCCAGCTGTTCAGCAAGTTCGCGAAGCTGCTCGCCGAACAACTTGTATGAACAACCTTCGCCAGATTGCGTTGGCGACTTTGAATTTTGAGTCAGCTCACATGAAGCTGCCAAAGGGTTACAACGGCCCATTGGAATATAACGCAACTCGAACTGCACTTCAGGCCTCACCAGTTGGTTTCCAGTTCGGTGGTCCACTTGTTCCAATCCTGCCATTCATGGAAAAGAACAACATCTCGAATTTCTTCGAACAATACCGTGTCGCTGACGTTTACTGGACAAGCACCGACATCAACCAGCTGGCTGCAAGCAAGCCAATTGAGTCGTTCACTTGCCCATCGGATGATGCTGATTCACGTCGACGTGTCGGCGGAACAAGTTCGTTCTCGACTTTCTTCCTGCTTTCTGGTCGTGGTAACGGCTGGTGGATGAACGATGCTGGCGGTGACCCAATCGCAAGCCATCACCATATCACCAACTACGTCGGTTGCTCAGGCGACTGGTTGCCGGATGAAGCTTCAAGCACAACTGATCCTTTGCGATTGAACTACAAAGGTGTTTTCGACTTCGGTAAGCAGTTGAGCTTGGGAACCATCACTGATGGTACTTCGAACACAATCATGTACGGTGAAGTCACAGGTAAAGGCAGCAACGCTTGCTTCGCTTGGACATCTTCAACACAGGTTGTTCACTGGAACGCTCAGAGCTTCGCAGGCAACCCATACCCAGATTACGATGGTGCATGGTGGTGCTTCGGTTCAGGTCACCAAGGTAGCCTGATCAACTGGGTATTCTGTGACGGATCAACTCACTCGATTTCTGAGTTCATCAACCCAATCACGTTGCGTGCTTTGGCCGCTCGTGCTGACGGTGAGCCTCTCTTGACCACTTACTAAACCTTAATTGGTATGAGGCTAGAACAATGAAACGATTGTTTCTACTGTTTACTGTGTTAGCGATCTTTGTTGCAACAGGATGCCAGGAAACTCCTCAGGGAGATCCAGCATTCAAAAAAGAACCAGCTGACATGGAAAAATTGCAACCCGTCGAAGGCGAAAAGATGCAGACTGCACCTGAAGCCTAAACGAGACGTTGCAAGAAATGAGAATGGAAAGGCCAGCGATTTATCGCTGGCCTTTTTCTATGCGCAATCGTTGAAACGCAGTTTGATGTTTGCGTTCAATCGCATAGATCGCTTAATGGGTTACTCTTGGCTGTCTTTAATTGGGTTAGCGATTTATACTCGGGCAAGAGTGCCCAAAGTGCCCAAGCTACGTTTGGTGTCACATCACCGTAGGATAGCCACTCTTGGCTGTCATGAATTGGCTTAGCGATACACACTCGGGCAGAGTGCCCAAGCTACATTTGGTGTCACATCACCGTAGGATAGCTCTTACTCTTGGCTGTCATGAATTGGCTTAGCGATACACACTCGGGCAAGAGTGCCCGAGCTACGTTTATCTGCAAGCCCGGTGATCTGCCTGGCTGTGTAAAACTCAAGAATCCCAGTCGATTCCCAACACTTCTTTCCAAGCGTCGATCGCGGCCGATTGAGCTTTCTTTTTGTTCAAGCTCTTTTCATTCTTGTTCCAGAAATCCAGTTCAAGTTCAAACCGATTGGTCCACAGCCAACAGTCCTTCACCTGTGACGCTGCCCATTGAAAAGCCCGGTCGACCCCTTCCGGGTAGTTTCGAAATCCTTTTGGTTGCTCATTGATCAATCTTCCTTGGCTGAATTCAGCAATGATGCATTGAATTTCTGCACCCAGGATCTGTTTCGGTTTACCTTTAACGACTTCGATTTGAGGTGGGCTGATATTGATTGCTGCGGCCATCGTCTTGCCATTCTTTTCGAAGACACAAACTTGTGTCCAAGAAAAACACTTTTCGATCATTGGAATCAGTTTCCGAACACAAGGTCCGGCCTTTCCAACACGCTTGGGGACTTGCACGGATTCGGCGTGCCCGACGGCGGACTGTTTTTCGGCAATTCGGATTGGATTTCCCGATCGATCCTTGCGTATGGATAACGTCGCGGGGACCGATTCACCGTTGGCAAGTGGCAGCTCGCTTTTACGGCCATGCTTGATGATCGTCACAACGATCTTGTCTTTTTTGGGTGTAAACATGGCGAACGACCCAGGTTTCTTTTTTTCCTTGTCGACCAACTTCCAAATGCTTGGATCCGGCGTTTGATCTTGATGAAACAAACCGTTGATCTGTATTCCGGCAACATCCAGTTGAACCAGAGTTCCCGTTTGCAGCCTCGATTTCTCAAGGACCTTAGGCGGTGCATCGAGGCTGATTGAGTAGGTGCTGAAAGTCAGATTGGTTTTCAGGTCCCCGTTGGCGACCACGCTGGGCTTGACTAGCGGTATTGGCTGTCGTTGAGGCAGCCCACTCGCTCGGCGTCGAAGGGAGACGAGGTCTTGATCCTTTGGGTGAATGGGCAAAATTGATTCGGACATTCGAAATGATGCCGGTTTTTTGATTGGGGTTAGATAGATAGCCAGATCTGCGCTCCCCGCTTCTGGTTCTGCATCCGACATCTCATCGATGAAACGCGTGAACGCTGTTGCTTGATAGAATCCCGGCTGGCAAGGGATGATGAAACCGGAATGAGAAGCGGCGTCTTGAGCATTCGCAATCGCATCGTCGATCGATTCGAATTCAACGCAGTCTGCATCTTGATCGTATCCTTCGCAAAAAAACTCATCGTCATAAACGAATCTAATTTTGCCTGAACGCAGATCGAGAAATTGAGTCACCGGGTCGTACCAGAAACCGTCCGCCGGTCCGGTGATCTTGGCCGATTTAGGGAGCCGGCTTGTATTGGATGATTGAATGACCAGATCCAATCCTGGAACGCCATCACCATCGAGAATTTCTGGATGCGACTTGATGGCGAGCCAAGTTCCACGTCCGGCCCAACGTCGAACCTTGTCATATTCTTTTTTGGGTTCATGCCGGTAGGCGACGTAGGTCCAGTCGACTCCGGACTGATTAAGTTTCTTCAGGTTTGAGTCATCAAAAAGCACGGTGCAATAGCTGACCGCCATCGATCGGATGCTGATTGCATCGGGAGCAACTTTTACCAAGGGGCGTTTTCGTTTTTTGGCCATGAGCTAATCAAGAATTGGTTAGGTTGATTGAGCGATATCCTGTTGGGGTTCAACGACGAGCAGGTTTGACGATAGCTCCTCGACCACTCGCTCTTCAAGACCATGTTCGCGTATTCTTAAGTTCCGCAGTTCCGCAGGTTTTATTTTCCTTGGCAGCCGTCCCAAATTGCAGATCGGATCTCCGGGGCTGATCGCAGGTAAAGTTGTCATGCCAATCACGACGCCGTTGTACGGAGCGTAAACAGTGTGGCGATCCCGGCCAAGTAGATTGGTGTTGGTGGACAGCGGCTGACCTTTGTCAACGACTTCACCTGGGTAAACATGAAATTCAAGAAAGCCGCCATGTTCTGCGCGGATCCATTTCGATTGTTTAACGACGACTTGGTAGTCTGGACTCTCTTGTGGCTCGCCCAGCATGTCCAAAGCTCGAAGTACATTCTTGACACCCCGGATCGTTGACTCGACGATTCCTGGTTCGACTTTAAACACTTCGCCGCCCTCCATCACGATGGTTGGACAACCGGCATCGGTGGCTTCCCGTCTCAACGATTTTTGTGGGCCCTTGCTGTTGATGATGATTTCACACCCAAAGGCTTTGGCCAACCGCTGGACCTCTGGGTGGTTTAAATCCCCTCGGACGTTCGGGTAATTCGTGCGTCGAACAGCGGCCGTATGCAGGTCGATTCCAAAATCGGATCGTGCGACAATTTCCTGCATAATTGTTTTTGCCATTCTGCCAGCCAAGCTGCCACTTGAAGAGCCGGGGAAGGAGCGATTGAGATCGCGTCGATCCGGTAGATAGCGTGAGTGTCGATCAAATGCGAGAATGTTTAAGACGGGAATGAGGATCACGGACCCACGAGTCAAGCTGAGCTCATCGTTTTGGACCAATTGGCGAATAGCGCCCGTCCCATTAATTTCATCGCCGTGTAAGGCACCCGTGACAAACACAACGGGGCCGTCCGTTTTTGCCCGTTTGACGTGAATCGGAATATTGATCGTCATCCCACTGTAACTTTCGCTAACGGCAAGGTGCACATCCCGCGATTCTCCAGCGTTGATCGTCGTTTGGTTCCATTGCTGAATCGTCTTCGATTTGTTTGGCATGGGACAGTCTGGATCGATTGGCATATCTTTGGCATTCAGGCCCGAAGTATTTTATGCAGTTCTGGATCACGATTGATCAAGTACTTGTTGAGCAACAGGCAACTCGGGTAAGTCCTGAACCTCGGAATGGCGTTTTCGTCTTGTTTTTTTAGGGATCAGCTCACGCATCATTTCGAGTTGACCAAAACAGAGCAGGCGATCTCCTTGTTCCAATACTCTGGTTGGTTTTGGATTTGGGATGACCGTTGTACCTTTGGTCAGCGTCAATACATTCAGGTCTTTTTCGGAAAGCCCCGAGTCAGCGATTTGTTTTCCAACGTATTGGGAACCTTCGGGGATGTGAATTTCTGCCACACCATAACCGCGACTGACGGTAAGTCGCTGACGGATGTCGACTTCTGGAAAATCAACACGGCCTGACATGAAGTCAACAATCGAACCGGCAATATCCAGTTGCGTGCATTTCTCAATACCTTCGAGGCCAGGCGACGAATTGACTTCCATAATTTGCGGACCGTCCTGCCCTTCGAGCATGTCCACGCCAGCGACACGGAGGCCCATGATTTGTGCCGCGCGGACGGCGGTCTGGCGATAATGATCATCAAGGATGACATGTTCCGTTAGCCCGCCCCGATGAACATTGCTGCGAAACTCCTGCCCTTGTGCAACTCGTCGCATGGCGGCAACAACCTCATCACCCACGACAAAGGCGCGAATATCGCGTCCCTTGCTTTCGGCGACAAACTTCTGGATCAGGACATTTTGTTTTTGGCTTTGAAGCAGTTCAATGATCCCTTCGGCAGAATTTACGGTATCGGCGAGTAGTACGCCGATTCCTTGCGTTCCTTCGATCAGCTTGATCACGACCGGTGCTCCACCGACACGTTCGATTGCGGGAAGAACGTCTTTCTTCTCTTTTACAAACGTTGTCGCAGGGATGCCGATGTTGTGGCGGCTAAAAATCTGCAAGCTCCGTAGTTTGTCTCGAGAATTTGAAATGCCAGCAGAGGAATTAACACAATAAACATCCATCTGTTCAAACTGCCGCACCACAGCAGTTCCAAAATAGGTGATCGATGCTCCAATCCGAGGAAGGATGGCGTCGTAGTGATCCAATTGATGCTGTTTGTAATACAAGTCAGGTTCCTGGGCGCGAAGGTCGATGGCAAGCTTGGTGGTGTGAATAACATCGACACTGTGTCCACGCTGTCTGGCTGCCTCTACCACTCTTTGTGTGCTGTAACACTTGGCACTACAGGACAAAATTCCTAGTTTCATGGTCTAGTCCCTACCCTTCGTTGGTAATTTATCGGTTGGAAGTCTGTAAGAAAGGTGCTTCTTCGTTCCCTTCTTTTTTCGCTTCGGCTTGCCGCCGTAGTAAGAGCCACCAGCGTCGACTAAGTAACGTCCTCGAAAGGCTTCTCGCCCCAGTAGCATGCGAAATCCCATTTCGTCTCGATTGGCCAACGTTAATTCAACCTGCCACGTTGAGTCCAGAAGTGTGATGTTGGTGATGATCACCGGGCGCCTCGTCGATTTACCGCCGGTGTTTTTGACCAGTCGATATTCAAGAATTTTCGACTCCGCGACAATCACCTCCTTCGTACTTCGCTGTTGAGGGTGAATTTTGAACCGTACCCATCCGTCGCCGTCCCTAGAAAACTCGTTCAAATCGTAGGCGTAAATTGCCGACGATCTTGCACCCGTATCGACTTTTGCCTTGATTCGCTTGATGCCGAGGTCCGGAAGTTTAACCCACTCGCGCCAGCCGATAACGGGCAAGTCTTTGATGTTTTGGATCTTTTTTTTCACAGTGACGACCGCCAGGGGCTGCGTAATTCAAAATCGGCCGCGATATTCTATCCATCGGTTAGAAAATTGTTCCTGCAAAAAAAACAATTCAATCCGAATTGTTAGCATTCCTTCGGGCGGCATTCATTTTGGCGCCAGATTTCCTTCATTTACTCGTTCAGGTATATCCCACGATGGCTTTCTTACAATCTCGTGGTCAAGCGCCACCTCGCATCCAAAAGCTTACTGAGCCCGGTTCGATTCCAGGTGAAATCGTTCCGGCAGCCAATGCCGAGGCGTCGAAAATTGATCTAATTGCGTACTCTCCAATCAATATCTCGGAGCAGGGAGATCTTTTAATCAACCAGGTTGACGAGTTCTCCAATGGCCATCCAGTTACTTGGATCAACATTTCAGGTCACGGGGACGTTGACCTTTTTCGCCAGTTGGCGGATCGTTTTGGCCTACATCGATTGGCGTTGGAAGATGTCGTCAACACCCACCAACGACCCAAAATTGAAATGTATGAGGACCATCTTTTCATTGTGCTGAGAATGGTGTCCCTTGGAGCGCAGCTAGACCAGGAGCAAGTGAGTCTGTTCGTGGGAAAGGACTACGTTCTTACAATTCAAGAACGCGGAGGGGATTGTTTTGATTCAGTTCGGAACCGGCTTCGGCAATCACGCGGGAAAATTCGTGAGATGGGAGCGGACTACCTCGCGTACGCTTTGATCGACTCGATTATCGACAGTTATTTTCCAGTGGTTGATCATTATGGCGAGCAGATGGAACGACTGGATGAAGAAATCACAAGCGGTGTATCAACTAAAACCATGCAACTGATTCACGGTCTTCGCATTGACCTGATGGCACTCAGGCGAGCGATCCGCCCGTTGAGAGATGCACTCAATCAAATTAAGCCAGATGATGAATCAATTTTTCGCAAGGAGACGCATTACTATCTGAGGGATTGCTACGATCACGCAATTCAGATCATTGATTTGTTGGACAACTACCGTGAGCTCTGTGCCAATCTCCGCGATTACCATATGTCGGTCGTGAGCAATCGTATGAACGAAGTCATGAAAACACTCACCATCACTGGTACGATTTTTATTCCACTGACATTTATCGCGGGCATTTACGGGATGAACTTTAACACTCAGCTGCCAGGCAACATGCCAGAGCTAAACTTGCCGTACGGCTATGTCTTTGCTTGGATCTTGATGATCGCCACTGGGCTGGGCTTATTGGCATTCGTTTGGCGAAAAGGCTGGCTAGAATCCAGCGAAGATAGGGTGGAGATGTCGCCTCGCGATTAAGGTGTTGAAGACGAGAATCACTAACTAGAAATCGGGGAGTTGAATCTCGACGGGTTGTTCTTCACGCGGAAAGCCGAACGGCCAGACTCGGATACTTGGCGATTGTTGATTGGCGACGTCTGTGACCGATTCGGCTATCGATAGGAATTCTGTCGCCAACGTGTTACCCGGGGCGATGATTTCAAACTCTAGCGTTGCTGTCGAATGCTCCTGGCAATGCTGCGAAAGCTCTTTTTTTATATGCGTGCAAAGTTCACTCAGTTCGCCGTCCAGCGATGATCGGCGATCAGCCTCCAGCAACCATTCGAGTCCTGTGACCTTGCCTTCTGGGGTAACCAGCAATTTGATCGTCGCCAGCTCGATTATCTCGTCGCTGGTCATGGATACCGCAAGTGGCGGCGCCGCAATTTTGATATCGCCTGCGGTAATCGCGACTTTATGGCCAGCCGACTGAAGTATCGTCGCTACCTCTTTGGCAAAACGAACCGTAATCGACGGATCAACATCGACCGTCAATTCGCCAATCTTGGGGATGGGCGTATCGCCCACGGGTGTGAAAAATGCATCTTTGACGAGTTTGGGTAGCTGGTCAGTCGATGCAACGCTTTTGCCCGTATAAACAATGTCTTGTTTGTTCTTCAGCTGGATCTGTTTGGGTCGGGCACTTGCGGGCACGAGCGTGATCGGTTCGTTGCGACAGGAAGCCTGCGATAACAGGAGAAGCGAAACGAGGATGAGATGGTTGACCTTCATGTTACTTTCTACTGACTACCTTTCTCAATGCATCGACATCCTCTGAGTGGTCTCGTTTTCGTTGCTCCGTGTAGCTCCACCATGTCTGTGGTGGGTTGCCGTTCATAAAGTCGACTGCGGACATGAAACAGTCCAACACGCAAGGGTCGTAAAACTCATCTTGCTTGAGACAAAGCTTTTTATAGAGCTTTACGGGGTCTTTACCAATCAGCTGCTGAGGCCGTCGGATTCCAACGATCGGAAACGCTTCGGCCAGCTTGGGGCCGATGTTGATGATTTTCTCGAATTTGTCGATCGTCTTGCGATCGGTTTCATGGATTGCTTTTTTCATGTTCTCAATAGTGTATCGTTTTTTGATTTCTGTTCCTGACACGCGACCCAGCGGATATCAAACAGGATTCACTTGTTGAAATGAGTCATTTGTCACGTCAATCTTGGGGCTGCTGGCAAATTCCTGCTCAAACCAGCGTTCGCGATTGTGAAGTTTTTGCAAGCACTGTTTGCAAGCACTGGATAGGCCGCATGGCACCAGCTAATGCATTCTCACGCTGACCGAGTCGGATTACTTTACCCAGAAAACACAATGTGTCCGAGTGAATTCTTCGGACGGAAAATTTGGGTTTTCGCTAAATAAACGGCTCAAGTTTCGGCTTTTTCTTTCTTGAAGCGTAACTTTGTTGACGCCAAGGGCAAAGCCAATCGGCTATTTCAACCGGTTCTCAAATAATCCGGTTACATCGCCACGGCGGAATCGTAAAATAAATGAACTCTTTACAAATGAGCGCCCTCAATCCGGGTTGGAGAAAAAATGAAAAGCCCATTTGCTGTTAGCCTTTTCCTTGCCGCCGCCGTCGTTTTTGTTGGAAACGCTGACGCCCAATACAACCGTTATCAGCCTCAACAGCCGATATACCGAGGCACCGCAATTCCAGGCCAGCCCTACCAAAGGGCTCAAAGTTACCCTTACCAGCCTGGTGTTATTGTCCAACCGAACAACGGGGCAACGTTGATTCCTGGAGCGACCGTTGGCGGCTCGACGGTTACGTCTGCCAGTACGATCAAGCCATGGGTCACGACGCTGATTGATAAACGTGATCATGACTTCGGAACCGTTGCGATTGCATCAAAGCAAGAGCATATTTTCGAGTTCGAAAACAACACGGGAGCCGACCTTTTTCTCACCGGAATCAAAGCGAGCTGCGGTTGCACCAAGCCTTTCATTTTGACCAATCATGTCAAGCCGGGCGAGATGGCTCGCATCAAGGCAGTCTTTGACACCAAGAACTTTTTTGGGCAACGCGGAGCGACGCTGACCGTTTGGATTAATCGAGCTGGTCCTCAAAACGACTATCGCGAGTTGCAGCTTTCGGTCAAAGGAAACATTCGCCGCGATGTCGTGCTCAGTCCGGGTTCGATTGACTTCAAAAGCATCGCACTGTCTGAGCCTGTTCAAGTCACGGCACGCGTGATGTACGCCGGCCGATCTGATTGGGCCATTCAGGAAGTCAAATCAACCAATCCAAACATCACAGCAGAAGCACGTGAGATCGAACGGAATCCATCGACCGGACGCACGACCTACGAAATGGTCGTGAAAGTCAATGAGCATCAGCCAACTGGGCCGTTCAATGACACATTGACGATTGTCACGAACGATGCCAGAACCTCTGGAATGTCGTTTGCCGTTGGTGGAAAGATTAAGCCAATCGTGGAGATCGCTCCGATCGCACTCGGTGTCGTCAACATGGGGCAAATGATCTCGAAGAAACTGATTGTTCGTTCGCCCAAAGCATTCTCGATCGACGACGTCATTACAGGGCACGACAAAATCAAGTTTGAGCCAAGTGAAGGCAAAAAGACGTTGCACATCTTGAAGTATTCGCTCGACACTTCCGAAGCGGAGTTGATTGACCAGTCGATCACCATCGTGACGAATGATGATCAAGTCCGCAAAACCAAGGTCCCATTCTCTGTGCAAGTCGTCGAATCGACCAACACTTCAACGACCGGTCAGTAGAGACCAAATCGTTCGTAGCTTATTGATTTCTTCACAGACACGTGTCCTGCACGTGTCTTTTTTTCAATCCGCCATGCTTATTCTTGAGCACTGTGTAAACTGTGGGTTCCCGTTTTTAATTCAGTCCCTTTGCATCGCCAATGCTGATCGAAATCCAATGTCCCAACCGGTCCGAATTTGACCCTGCGACCGGTATCTCCAGTGTCTGCGGCCAACGGATGATGGTCGACGCAAACCAGATCGGCCAGTTGGTCATCTGCCCGAAATGCAAAGAGCAAGTCGAAGTCGTCGCGTCCAAGTATGACAAGCAACAGCGTCCTGTAGAGCAACCACCAGCCGAAGCGAAATCCAAGAAGCGATCGACTGTTTCCACTGCTGGCAAACAGAAATCAAAAGTGAGTGCATCAGCCGATGGTGGTCGACGTGCCGCTGCCGGGAAAGCCCCCAGGCGTCGAAAGACTGACGCGCCTGTTAAAAAAGACGTGATGGACGTGGCGTTTTCGCCTGACCAAGTGGAAGCCACGTTCTCGGGTGACCATGGTCCCAAGTGCAAAAAATGTGGCAACCCAGCGCCCTACGGTCGATGTTCCTCATGTCGGTTTGTTGAGCCTCGATTTGCCAAGATGCATCAGCCGCTTGATGAAATGAAAATGCAACTGTCAGGGATGCAGCTGTGGTTTTGTAAAACGTTGGCCGAAGGGATTTCCATTGGGACGTTGCAATTGATTGCTCATCTGGCCGTAGGGTTGGTTGCGTTTTTTATGGGGCTGTTGGCAGTGCTTCAATTCGTCAATGGCAACTCAGTGTCGGGGACGATTGTCATTGTCATCGCGATGATGGTCGTCGGTTTCTATATCGCTTCGGTGATTAAAGCGTATCAGTTTGTCAGCAACCCGCGCGCGAAGCTCGGTTGGTACCAGAAACCATTTTGGAATCTTGTCCTGTGGATGGCGCGTGCTGGAAAGTGGGAAAACTATGACAGCCGATTGCAAGATCGTCGCGTTATCAAAATCCGTGACAAAGGGTTCACCGATAATCAGCTGGCCAAGCTCGAGGGGATCCGCAACGTTCAAGTACTCGACTTGGAAAATACGCAGGTCACCGATCAAGTGGTGGCATTGCTGTATCGACTGGAGCATTTACAGTGTGTTGTGCTGCGACGAACGAACGTGACGCATGATGCCGTCGTGCGACTCCAGCAGACGTTCCCCAAATTGTGGGTTTGGTATTGAATCGTTGGAGTTTTCTCCCTGCAGAATTCATGTTTCAAGAAGATCAATATCAGCTTCTCGATTTTGGCGAACAATTTAAGCTGGAACTGTTTTCAGGAACAAGCGTCTGTCGTCAAACACCTTCGGCGATTGGTAAACCGTTGCAACGTTCTCGTTGGCCCCACGTCGAGCTGACTTATTTGCTGGATCAGAACAAGAACCGTTGGTCTGGAAACAAACCAGAGCCATGGTTGTTGGACTTTGGGACAGCTGGCATTCAGTTTGAACTCCGCTGTACTGCCACTGGACAGGTGGGCGTCTTTCCCGAGCAAGCGACCAATTGGAATTGGATACTGAAAAACAAAGAGGTTGTTCAGGGTCGCAAAGCGCTGAACCTTTTTGGCTATACCGGCGGTACCACGTTAGCCTTGGCAATGGCAGGCGCTGAAGTCGTTCACGTTGATTCAGCGGCCAGTGTTGTTAAATGGGCCAGAGGCAACGCCGATCGTTCGGGCTTGTCGGATTCGCCCATTCGTTGGATAGTCGAAGATGCTCGACGCTTTGTCCAACGAGAAATCAAACGAGGAAATCGTTACGACATTGTCATTGCAGATCCGCCTTCGTTTGGCCGAGGACCGAAGGGCGAAACGTGGAAATTGGAACGAGACCTTGAGTGGCTGGCCGACGAACTTCGGCAACTTCAATCTGAACACCCGGTCATGTCGATCATCAGTTGCCATACGCCTGGGGTTGATCAACAGCGGCTTGGAAAGTTTTGTCAAAGCCTGTCATTAGAAAGCGGGCGAAGTGAGTTGCTCACACTGACGTTGCCTGTGGATCAAGAGCGACTGAATCAAGATCCATCAAATCGCAGCTCGGTACGACTTGAGTCGGGTGTCTGTTTCCGCTGGCTGAAATCCTGAAGTCACCAAATCGATTGGTCAGGTCAGCTTGATGCCCTTCAGGGTTTCTGTCAAATCGACTTTCTTGGCATCGGCCCACAGTGATTCGAGGCTGTAGAACTTGCGAGTGTCTTCATCGAACAAGTGAATCACGACGGTACCAAAATCGAGGACGATCCAGCGGCTGTCATCGTAGCCGTCGATGTTGTCTCGCTGCTCTTTTAATTCTGTTTCCAGGACATGATCAATTTCTTCGCTGATCGCATGTAACTGACGGCGACTGGTTCCTGTCGCGATGACAAAGTAGTCAAAGATTGCAGTATGACCCGTCATGTCCAAAACCAGGATATCGCTGCCACCTTGCTCGGCGGCAGTTCGAGCGGCAGTCTGGGCAAGTTTCAGACTGGAGTCAGGGTTGGCTCGATTGATTGCCGGTCCCGATGGTCGGTGTTCCATCGGATTTTCAGAGTTTTCGTCGGTCACGTAGGTTTCCGGGATGGGAGACATTAATTCACCGCTGCAGTTGATGTCCAAAGAACGATTGTTCTTGAGTGGTAGCGGTTCGGTCGGATAGCCGATCAAACCATTGTATGGTTGAAGGACCCAAAAACCAACCGCTGGGTTCATCACGATTTGGGGCCCCACCCGTCAGGTTCGGTTTTGTTGAGGCTGGCTACTTTGATGTTTTCTCGCATCGATTACGCTGTTAGCTTTGAGAACTGCTTTCCGGCTCGATTCGAGCGGCACTTCGATTCAAAATTAATTTTGAAGATTCCATTCATGCCAAACCAAGCCCCCCTCGCTGCCGAACGACTTCGCAGTGATCCGCGTTTAGCGGAAGCCAAGCAATTGATTCTCGACGCACTGGCGGAGCATCAAAAAGAGATTACCGAGGTTCGCGGACCTGTTGAGGATTTGGTTCAGGGCTACCAGGCCCTGCTAGATCAATTTGGTGGATACCGTGGTGCCAACGTGTATTTCCCTTACCTTGGCAGTGGCATTGGAAATGGCCCGTTTGTGGAGTTGGCCGACGGCAGCGTCAAGCTTGATTTGATCACCGGGATTGGTGTTCACGGATATGGACACAGTCATCCGATGTTGGTGGAAACTGGAATCGATGCGGCGATCAGCGATACCGTGATGCAGGGCAATCTTCAACAAAACACCAGCAGTTGCGATATCGTCAAGTTGCTTGTGGATACAGCTTGTGAGTCGGGTGCGAACCTGAAGCACTGTTTCCTTTCCACCAGCGGCGCGATGGCGAACGAAAATTCGCTGAAGATGGCATTTCAAAAACATCATCCTGCCAATCGCGTGATTGCGTTCTCCCAGTGCTTTGCTGGTCGAACGCTCGGGCTGGCACAAATCACGGACAAAGCAAAATACCGTGTCGGTTTGCCGGATACGATTGCAGTCGACTACATCCCGTTCTTCAAGGCCGACGATCCGCAGAAGAGCACTGAAGTGGCGGTCAATCACCTCAAGTACCATTTGAATCGAAATCCAGGCAAGCACGCCGTGTTGTGGATGGAGCTGGTTCAAGGCGAAGGTGGATACTATCCCGGTGATGCCAATTTCTTCAGGGCACTTTGCACCACCGCTCGCGAAAACGATGTGGCGGTCATTGCTGACGAAGTCCAGACGTTCTGTCGTACGACTCGCCCTTTTGCGTTTCAGCACTTTGGGCTCGATCAACATGTGGACCTGGTGACGATTGGTAAAATTTCTCAAGTCTGTGCCACGTTGTTCACCGACGACTATGCACCGAAACCAGGATTGATCAGTCAAACCTTTACAGGCAGCACGTGGGCGATTTACGCAGCTCATGCGATCGTCAAAGGATTGATTGACAATGGCAACTTTGGCGAGTCAGGTCGTAACGTCAAACTGCATCGCTATTTTGTCGAAGGCATGCAACGTGTTGCCAAAAAATTCCCGGGCACGATTTCGGGACCGCACGGGATCGGCGGGATGGTGGCGTTCACACCGTTTGATGGCTCAGCAGAGATCGCGGTCAAAGTCGTTAAACGACTCTATACAAACGGGCTGATGTCGTTCATGGCCGGCGGCAGTCCGAGCCGAGTCCGGTTTCTGATGCCTTTGGGCTGTATCGAGGAATCGCACATCGATGCGGCTTGCGAGATTTTGGAAAAGACCATTCATGAGATTCAACAGGAACGTTGATAATGATCAAGGTCTCGAATTCTCCAGCTTTAACTCAGGTCGCCACCGATGTTGATCGTTAGAAGTGTTCAAGCAACCGATCTCGACCCGCTTTTTGACTTGATTCAAAAATCGGAGTACGGTTTGACGACGTTGAAGATCTCCAAAGTTGAACTTGAGTCGCGTATCGAAAAATCGCTGTTTGCGTTTCAACAAAAAATTGGCAAGCCCAGTGGGCAACCATACGTCTTCGTGATGGAAGACTTGAACCTGGGGAAGATTGTCGGCACCTGCTCAATCTATTCCAAAGTCGGTGGATTCGAGCCGATGTATTCCTACGAGATCAAGCAGGCGATTCATAAAAGCGAAGAGTTAGGGATCGAAAAATCGATCGACGTGCTTCACCTTCGCGCCGAACATGATGGGCCGACGGAGATTGGCAGTTTGTTTCTGTCGCCTGACTATTGGGGTGGTGGTCACGGACGGTTGTTGTCACTTTCCCGGTTCTTGTTCATGGCGGAACACCAGGACCGATTTGAGTCGGAAGTGATCGCTGAAATGCGCGGAGTCGTGGAAGAGGATGGCCGGTCTCCGTTGTGGGCATCACTTGGTTCCTACTTTTTTCAGATCGATTTCCCAAAAGCGGAAACGCTAACCAGTCAATCGAAGAAATTTATAGCTGACTTGATGCCGAGGCATCCAATTTATATCCCGCTACTTCCCGAAGATGCCCAAGAAGTGATTGGGAAGGTTCACAACAACACGCGGCCAGCGTTATCCGTGTTGGAAAAGGAAGGTTTTCATCGCCGGGCGTTGGTCGACATCTTTGACGGAGGCCCGACGCTGCATTGTGAGCTCAAAAAAGTTCGTGCGATTCGAGAGAGTCGCTCAGGCACGATCCGCCAGATTGAATCTCAACTCGAAAATGGGGCTCAACAACTGTTGTCCAATTGCAGGTTGGAGTACCGATGTTGTTTAGGAGATACACATTGGGAAGGCGATCAAGTAACCATTGATCAGGTCACGGCGTTGCGGTTGAATTTGAAAGTCGGCGACAAGATTCGCAGCGTAAACTTGCGAGATTAGTCGATTGCCCGCAAGCGTTGTTGTACTTGGGCCTTGATCATCGTCGTGGCGGAGGTCGGTGTCCTGCGTGACCAGGGGGAGGCGGTGGCGGAAGATGTTGCGGTCCGGGCGCAAGTGAATGCCCGTTCATTGAAGGTTGAACTTCAGACGGCGGATAGTAACTGCCGGGCGACGAGCTTGAATTGCTGGGACCCTTGATGACGATTGGCAGTTGATAGGTTGAATTGGAATTGCTCTTTGGGGTCTTGCGTACTACGGGCGATCTGGAGTTGAAAGACGATTCTTGAGAAGATCGTTTCTCGTTGGTTGTTTTAGAATCCAATTCGTCGCCGCGTTCGCGAATGGCCAGCGGAGTTGGTTGTTCCACAATGGTTGGCTGTTCGTTCTGTGTCGACTGTCGATTGGGAGTGTCGGTTGGTTCCGGCGAGTCGACATCCTGGCCGATGCCAATGTAGATTGCAATTGAAGCGACTGCGGTGATTCCAATGAGCAATTGGAGCCAAGCAAAACTGAATTGATACACCGGGATCGGCGACGCCACATTTTCTTTTTTCTCAAGAACCCCCAGAGCACAAAGCGTCTTGATGCCCATCGTTTGGATGATCGATTTTTGTGAATCGCTGTGAGAAGCAATGACAATTGACTCGCTTTGCTGGGAATGTAGTTCCAACAATGAGGCGGAGTCTCGATAAGGCTTTAAAGTGTCAACGATCTTGGAAAAACTCTCCGGTCGATCCTCTGGTTTCTTTGCCAACATCTGTTCGAGTAATCGTTCGACATCCCGCGGGACATCTTTGCGAAGTACTCGAATCGGAACGGCTTCTTTTTCCAGATGAGCGAGGAGTTTGGACGCGAGAGTATCATCAGCTTCGGACGGAAAAGGTGGTTGTCCAGCTAAAAGATAATACAACGTGCAACCGAGACTGTAGATGTCTGCTCGAAAATCAACCGAACGAGGATTAGTTGCCTGTTCAGGTGCGAGGTAATCCAACGTACCCATAACCTGCCCAGTTGCAGTGATCGCGTTGGATCGCTCGCTGCATTTTGCGAGACCCAGATCGAGAATGCGGACTTGCCCCGTGCGATCGACCATGATGTTAGAGGGTTTGATGTCTCGGTGAACAATGCCTTCGGACGAAATGTATTCAAGCCCATTTGCAGCATCACAGATGATGCTTGCCGCCTGAGCCAATGTGCAAGGACCATTTTTTTGAATCAGTTTGTGAAGGTCTGAACCATTCACCAAGTCAGTGACGAGAAAGATATGCTCGCCGGAAATACAGGCGTCCGTTGCCCTGACCAGATTGGGATGAATTAGTTTGGCAGCAACCATCGCTTCCCGGCGAAATCGATCGATAACCTGCTGATCATTTGGGTCCAATCCATTAAGCATTTTGATTGCTACTGGCAGGTCGAGGCTCCGATGTCTCGCTTGATAAACTCGACCGTTACCGCCGTAACCTAAAAGTTCCTCAATGATGTATTCTCCAAGTCGCTTGCCGATCCAATGGTCTTGAGAATTTTGGTTTGCGTGCGTAGGTGCTGGCGAACCAAGTGTTGACTGGTTGCCAATGCATCCGCTAAGCGTAGCGTTCGCTTCCCCGGACGGAGGGTTGGCTATACCGGTGGCGGAAGGTGAATAAGTACTCACGGTAGGTTCGGAGTGAGCCATCAGAATTTGCCTATCGGGGTGGGTAACCTGTAGGTTACAAGGCTTGCTCGCAATTGGCACGACGTCAGGCAAATTTGAAACCGCAAACGTATTTGTTTTGTTTTTGAACTGTTGCCAACACTGCGATCGATCTTATCGATCACATCACACGCACCAACACTCTCGAATCGGTTAGATACGAAAAAACGCTCTCTGAAATTCAGAGAGCGTTCGCGATTTCGTTTGGATGTCCGGTGTGACGTTAGTCTTCAATCCAGCGACTGTGCGAAGTCGACTTGTTCAATCGTTGGACAGATGGCATTGCGGTATACGTCGTTTGTGTGCGACTGCTGGCCATGCGAATCGGTGAATAGCCAAAGTCCTTGCGAATTGGACTGGCCGCGGTGCGACCGTAGTTGCGAGCGACCGGCTGATTCAGTTGTTGCTGAATCGGAGTTGGTGACGATGCCTTGATACTCTGCCCACCTGAGCTTGGGTTGAAATTCTGAAAGACAGGACGCTGAGATGATTGAGGATTGGTAATTCCGTTCAGACTGGGCACTGTATCCGCTGGAACCGGTGTGCCTGTTCGAAAGCTTCCGGCACCTTGATTCGTGTTGGCAGGTTCGTAGTAGATCGATGTGGAGGGCGCTGGAGTGGTCGCTGGTGTAGGAGCTGTTTGCGGAGCAAAGTTTTGAACGCCAGTGGTTGGTCCACATGTTGCACAACCGTTCGCAACGGTCCCACAGTTTCCGGTCGCACAGTCATTCGTAATGGTGGTCACTGGGACACGATAAGATTCCTGGCGGTAGACAGGACGGTAGGTCGTGTAGGGCACGCGTTGAACTTGATAGGTGTAAGTCGTGCACGGACGCATGCATGTAACAGTACAGCCTGTACATGGGTCGGAATTGGTGACCGGTCGATATTGTGTAACTGGAACCCGGTTGTAGACGGTTCGATACGCGGTTTGAGATACGTAGTTGACTACCGTGCGTGTGCAAGTCTTTTGACACGTTTGCATGCATTGGCCTGGCTGCAGGTTGTATGCATTTTGAGCATTTTGATAGCCGGCAACGACAGGTGTTCGAACCGCTGTTGAGTACTGATTCTGGCAAGCACAATTATTATTGCGACCTGTAAGGTTTCGCCACCATCGGCGAAGCGGGCCATCCGCGTTGGCTTCCGAGGGAGCGAGGGTCGCGGCAGCGGCAACAATGGCCAGAGCGACAATGATTTTTTTGTAACGTGACATGTTTGGAACAGCTCCTGGCGATTCGTGGGAGTCGCAATGGAATGAGTTGGGGTGTCAATCTTTGGATACGGCCTCGATCCACAAGGGGAATGGATGTACGCGAGGCGCATTGGTCGATCAAACGTGCCACCCATCAAGCGTGGCACGACATAAGGTAGGACGAACCCTGATTTTGGAAAGGAAAAATGACTCGGTTTAACGTGTAATTTTTACAAGGCACGTCGGGTCATAACGGCCAGAGAAAATGGGGTGCTGTATTGACTTGAGCCCAATTTCTTCAGGATTTCCCAAAGGCAAAATTCGATGTAAGACCGTTCCGGTCGTAGCGATTGTTCCACGGTGGAGCCGAATCGACATTCCGGTTCCGAAATGGTACTCGTTGGCTGCGACAAAGATTCCAAATCATCCGGTCACATGACGGCTGTTTGGCTTTGACATCATTCGCAAAGAATGTCGAATCCATTTCGACACCGAAATATTAACCCGCGGCGTCCATGATTCAAGGATTGAAACGGCGGTTCGTTTGCGGAGTTTCATTTTCGATTGCATCCAACCTGATCAGCGTAGGTTTAGTCAGGCAGTTGATTGGGTTACACTGGTCGACCGACAGTATCACTCGACATGCTGTCACGGTTTGCCATTTTCATATTTCGTCCGACACTTTGTTCGGACCAACGAAGACCATCCAACTCAGGCTCATATGTTTTTTGTTTTCGAAGGTGTCGATGGTGCAGGTAAGTCGACGCAACTATCGATGTTCGTCTCTTGGCTGGCAGACCACGGGCACGAAGTTGTGACTTGCAAAGATCCCGGTAGTACTGAGCTGGGCGAAGAGCTGCGTACGATACTGCTGGAAGATCATGCGATGCCGATCTCGATGCGTGCGGAGATGATGTTGTTCACTACCGCACGAACCCAGTTAGTCCAGGAGATTGTCAAACCGGCGCTGGAACAGGGAAAAATGGTCGTCCTCGATCGATACATTTTGTCGACCATCGTTTATCAGGGACACGCCGGGAAGTTGCATCCCCAAGACATTCGAGACGTCAACCATATTGCTACTGAAGGCTTGCGTCCAAATGTCACCTTTGTGTTGGATTTGCCAGTCGATGCCGCCATGAATCGATTGGGGGACAAACTGGACCGAATGGAAGCGCGGGGGACCGAGTACCTCAGCGCGGTGCGTGAGGGTTTCCGACAAGAAGTTCAAGCCTGGCCGACTGGAGTCGAATTGATTGATGCGAATCGTGAAATCGATCTTGTCCAGTCCGACATCCGCGAAGTGGCGAGTCGCTATCTCAAGTGATCGGCGACTGCGGGTTGACTGAAGACGCGATTGCCCAACCGACTTAAGATCGCGCCCTTCCGGGATTCACGTGCGTACCTTGGCGACTTTACACGCTTTGGCTACAGCGCAGCCTGAGCAACCACCGCTGGAGCAACCGCCTTCTTTGGTGCCGCAATCGGGACCGCATCCGTTGGCCAGTGTTTCAGCAAACTTCTTGAAACGAACCTTGCGGTCGTAGATCGCTGCAAGTTCTTCCGTCACGGAGGCAAGCTGTGGGCCGACGTCCCCAAGGAAGTAAAAGAACACGGATTCACCATCGAACAAGTGCTCGACGTCCATCAAAATTCCGTCAACTTGTTTTGCTTCGAGCAACTCCTGGCATGCCACGAATGCCTTGTCACGGTGTCGTTCCAACCGGTTCAGGATGAGTTGGTCGTCGGGCGTGACGAGTCGCAGGATCATACCGTCCTGCTTGGCAGCCAATTCCATTTCCTCTTCACTGCCGGAACGAGAATGGATATCGGATTCGATATCGCAAATGACCACACCGGATTCAAGCCCACGATCGGTTCGGCAGATTACGTGAGCGTCACGAGCGTAGACGCATGAGTCGGCCGAAACAAAAGTTCCGACTTTCGCCATCAATCCGATCTTCACCAAATGGGTGACACTCAAATCTGCGACTCCTCTAGTGTCTGATCGGGATCATGGGAGGACCGGCGTTCCATGACCAAACGAATCGGTACTTCGCCGAATTCCAGTGTGTCTCGCAGGACCCCCAACAAATACCGCTGATACGTTTTTGAAAATGCATCTGGATTATTGCATTTCAACATGATCGTCGGCGGTTGAGTTCCAATTTGCGCCGCGTAGTAAATTCGGGGTCGTCGTTTGTTGGACGCCATGGGCGGCGGGTGATTGATCAATGCTTCTTTGATGATCTTGTTCAGTCTTGGAGTGCCGACACGAGATCGGGATTGTTTGAACAGCATCATCGCATGGTTTAACAAACGCTTGCAATTCTGTCCTGTTTGGCCCGTGGTAAATGCGATTGGTGCATTCCACATCGTTGTAAAGTTATCTCGAATGTAGTTAGCCCAACGTTCCGTGACCATGTGTTCGGCCATCAGGTCCCATTTGTTGACGACGAAAATACATGGCTTGTAGTTTTGCTCAATGTATCCGACCAGTTGTCGATCAACTTTCGATATTCGCTGACTGCAGTCGAACATCATCAACACAACATCGGCGTAGCGGATGGTTCGGTGGGCACGGTGCGTCCCGTAGAAATCGATATCCGTTCGAACACTCTTTCCGCGCCTCAATCCCGGCGTGTCGATGGCGACCATTGTCTTACCATCCAATTCAAATCGGACATCGACACTGTCGCGCGTCGTTCCGGCTACCTCGCTGACGATCATGCGTTCAGATTGAACCAGCGTATTGATAAACGTACTCTTGCCGACATTGCGACGCCCGACGAGGGCAAACTTCATGGCCGGTTCTTCAAGCTCACGCTGGTCAAACTCGATCTGTGATGGAAGTTTTTCGAGGATGCCGCTAACAAGGTCTTGTTTTCGCCGGTTGTTTTTTGCGCTGATGCAAACAGGTTCGCCAAAACCTAAAGGGAAAAAGTCGCTCGCTTCAAGTTCCCAGTTCTCTCCATCGCACTTGTTGGCGACCAGCAGCACCGGTTTGTCGACACCGCGCAGCCGTTTGGCAACCCGTTCATCGAGAGCTGTACGGCCGTCTTTGGCATCAACCACAAACATTAGCAAATCGGCGCCGCGGATGCCGATTTCGATCTGTTGTTCAATTTCTTCGTCCAGTTCATCGACGTCGTTAATGCCGATCCCGCCAGTATCGACAATCTCGAAATAACGGCCGCCTTCTTCGAGCATATACGTCATTCGGTCGCGGGTCACACCGGCCATGTTGTCGACGATGGCCAAGCGGCGGCCCGCGAGCCAGTTGAAAATACTCGATTTGCCAACGTTGGGTCGGCCGACGATTGAGACTTGTGGAAGAGCCATGATTTGGCGAATTACGTTTCGAAGCTGGTCAAATTGGCTTGTATCTGATAACTTCGGCAATCGATTGGGAAAGCCCTGGGTGCCGAATCGGTATCGGGATCGAGTCTGCTAAACGATAGCAATTTTGTCGATCGATCCTCGCAGCCAACCCAAAATCATACTCGATCGGCGTGAAAGCCCGAAGAACCAATCTTGTAAACGATGTCAAAAGTCGAAAAACCCACGACCGATCTCAAATCACTCTGTCGGCAACACTTGGAACAGCTGAGTGGTTTTGGGGTGACGATCGCGCCGAGTGGAACCGGGCAAACATTCGATTTGCCGCAAGTTGAGTCTGTACCTGACTCGATGGTTAGAGAGACGGCAGCACCATCGGGCAATGCTACGGCTAAGAAATATGATTCTGAAAAGCCAGCCGAATCTTCAAAACAGAGCACGGCGGCGCCCAAAGGTTCAGCTCGACAACAAGAATCAATCGCCCGAATCGGCTCGACGGAGCCCTATCCCGCCGCGAGCAGTCGACCTCGACAAGCCGATTTGAAAGTCATCAACGATGAAGTTGCGTCCTGTACCAAGTGCTCAGTTTTAGCCGGAGCCAGGAATTGCACGGTTTTTGGTGTCGGAAATCCACAAGCTCGACTGGTGCTGATCGGTGAAGCACCGGGTGAGCAGGAAGATAAAACTGGCGAACCGTTTGTCGGCGCGGCAGGTCAGCTGCTGGACAAGATGCTCGCCGCGTGTGGACTGAATCGTCAGGAGCATGTCTACATTCTCAACGCAGTCAAATGTCGCCCGCCTCAGAATCGGAATCCCAAACCGGACGAACTGGAAAACTGTTGGGGGTACGCTCAACGCCAGCTCGAGTTTATTCAGCCGGAATTCATTTGTTGTCTTGGAAGTGTCGCAGCTCGGACGGTACTACAAACGACGCAGTCGGTAGGGCGATTGCGCAAACAGTTTCATCGATACCGAGACAGCAAAGTCATCGTAACGTATCATCCGTCGTATCTGTTGCGAACGACTTCTGCAAAGAAACATGCCTGGGAAGATATGAAGCTGCTGATGCGCGAGATGGGCATCGACATCCCCAAACGGAATTAACGCGCCGACTGATTTTTTTCACGCCGAACTCAACTATGACGATTGCCGTTGTAGATTTTTTTTAACTCCAGACCAAGTGACACGTGGCAAGTCTCAAAAAAACGCTCGACCAATACGAGATTGAAGTTTCCGATGAAGCGTATCCGCTGTTAAAGCAATATTGCACTTCCGTATGGGAGATCAACAAAGAGATCAACCTGACGCGGCATACCAGCTATGAAAAGTTCGTGACCCGCGATCTGGTTGATACCATCGAGTTGTCAAAACTGATTCCCAACGGCTCGGAAGTTCTTGATGTTGGTTCTGGCGGCGGCGTGCCGGGATTGGTGTTAGCCATCATCCGACCTGATTTGAATGTTTCGCTGACCGATTCGGTTGGCAAGAAAGCCGCAGCGTTGGGTGCGATTGCTGACCAGATCGGGATCAGTTTGGAGATCTATCAAAGTCGAGCAGAGGACCTGTTGGAAGATTTCCGATTCGACTACACGGTGGCTCGAGCCGTGGGACCTTTGAAAAAATTTGGCATCTGGTTTGAAAAGGTTTGGCCTTCCATTGGAAAGCTGTTGGCAATCAAAGGACCAAAATGGGTGGATGAAAAAGCAGCCGCCGATGAGATAGGTTGCCTCAATCAGATCGATATCGAGGTTGTGTCAACCTACGACGTGCCAGGGTTGGACTGGCAGAGCGTCATCTTGCAGATGACCGGAAAACGGGACAAGTGAGCAGTGCGTTGGCGTTCCTGCTGCTGTTCGACCGCTGTAACTTTCGACCATCAAAAACGCCGTTCGTCGGGTCTACTTAAAACGAAAACCATTGGGCAATAGTTCTTCGATTGTCCAACTGCGCATCGAGTCCAGTTGATCAGCAGCGACACAGATCACTTCAATTTGCGATCCAAACTCAAAAATGAACTGCCGGCAAGCGCCGCAAGGAGTTGCCTGAGGTGATGCAGCAACGGCGATCTTTTCAAAGACCTGCTCCCCTTCGGAAACGGCTTTGCAAATCGCGGTCCGCTCAGCGCAAATCGAAAGTCCATACGATGAGTTTTCGACATTGCATCCGGTAAAGAGTTTGCCATCAACGGTCAGCAAGGCAGCGCCGACCTGAAAGTCCGAATAGGGCGCATATGCCTGGTTTCGCATTTCGATGGCGATTTTGGCAAGTTCACGATTCGTCATAAGTTCACTCATAAGATTCAACTACCAGCGGCACGTCATCTGAAATTTTCTGGCCGACAACAATCGATGCTCCAACGAGTTCGATTGCATACTTTGTCGCCGAGCCGTTGGAGAACACACGAGCGATCGTTTGACCGCGCTCGACGGAATCTCCCAGCCTGACGAGGCACTCGATTCCCGTGCTATGATCCAGCGCATCGCCAAGCTGTTTGCGACCACCTCCCAACTCAATAACGGCCAGCCCAAGGCGTTCCGAGTGGATTCGAGTCACGAATCCGGACTCGGCGGCTACCACGTCATGTGCTGCTGCAACGATGCGTTTCTGGTCCAGATGACCGCCATGACTTTTTACCATCTCTCGAAATCGATCGAGTGCTTCGCCGGTTTCAAGCTTGTCCTGAAGCGTTGCTCTCGCGGAGTTGAGCGTAGATTCCACACCCGACTGAACCAGCAGCTGGCTGCCGAGTTGGAGAGTCAATTCGGTGACGTCTTCAGGCCCATTTCCCTTGAGGACATCAACGGACTCATCGATCTCTACTGCATTGCCGATCATTCGACCTAGCGGCTGATTCATATCGGTGATCAATGCTGTGGTTTTGACTCCCAGTTGGTTGCCAACAGCGACCAACGTTTTGGCCAATTCGCGGGCTTGATCCAGCGTCTTCATAAAAGCACCGCTGCCCCACTTCACATCAAGTACCAAAGCGACGATTCCTTCAGCGACTTTCTTGCTGAGGATCGAAGCGGTAATCAAAGGAATGGAAGGCACGGTTCCAGTCACGTCCCGCAACGCATAAAGGCGTTTATCTGCTGGCGCTAATGTTTCAGAAGCACTGGCAATTGAACAACCATTCCAAGCGACGATGCTGCGAAACTCGTCATTCGATATTTCCGTCCGGTAACCGGCGATCGACTCAAGTTTGTCCAGCGTACCTCCGGTCGCCCCCAGGCCTCGGCCGGAAATCATTGGAACGCATACGCCTGAGCAGGCCAACATCGGCGCCAATGGGATCGAGATTTTGTCGCCAATTCCGCCTGTCGAATGTTTGTCGACCGGGGGAGGTGTTGGCGGCCAGCTCATTCGATCGCCCGATTCAATCATCGCCTCGGTGAAAGTCGTCGTTTCCTCCAGCGTCATTCCCTGAAAGTAGACAGCCATTGCGAACGCAGCCATCTGGTAGTCCGGAACTTGTTCCGCAGCGTAACCAGAAACGAGGTCCCGAATCTCAGCCGTGGTTAGCGCCTCGCCGTCACGCTTGGCCGCAATGATTTGAGCAACATTCATGACTGCACTCGTGAGGTTGCGTCTGCTGATTCGACCAATGGTCCATCCGTTTCGTCAGCTGGCGGTTGATAGTCGACAGGCGAGACTTGATCTAGCGCAAACTCGGCGCGTGAAAGCGACGTGTAATGATGTCCGATGGAAACTTGGTCCCCTTGAAATACCCGATTCCCATTTTCGTCGAGTCGGGCATTCATCGTAGCTTTCTTGCCCGAGTGGCAAATTGTTTTGATCTCGCCTAATACATCAGCCCAAGCGAGAAGATACTTGCTTCCTTCAAAAGGCTCGCCAACGAAATCCGTTCTCAGCCCGTAACAAAGAACTGGGATTCCCAGCCGATCGCAAACCAGCGTCAGTTGGAGCACCTGTTTTGGCGACAGAAATTGTGCTTCGTCGACAAACACGCAGGCGAGTTTCTCGTTTGCTTGACGCCGGCGAATATCGATGAACAAGTCAAATTCTTTTTCAAACGTGTGCCCCTCGCGAGACAATCCAATACGGGATGAGATTTTTCCGATGCCTTCCCGGTCGTCCAGTTTCGGAGTGTACAACAGCACGTTCATGCCGCGCTCTTCGTAGTTGTGAGCTGCTTGCAAGAGCGTGGTGCTTTTGCCGGCATTCATTGCCGAGTAATAAAAATAGAGTTTGGCCATGACCGATCAATTTTTCATCTGAAAAAAGAAACTGCGATTGACGTGACAGATTTCAAATATTGCGATCGTCCAGTGTAACGTTTGGGCACTGGCTTACGCTATTGGAGTGGACGACGGGTGCGAGCCGGTTGGCGAATAAGCTTTGGGAATTGCAGCGTGCTGGGGAATCTGTCTCGACCTCCGGTTGTGACGTATTGATGGCCAAATTACGATTGGGTTTTACAAGAAGCTCGCAGATTCTGGATACCTCATGATTATCGGAGTCTTAAAGGAGATTGGCCGCGCTGAAGCACGTGTTGCGGCGACTCCGTCATCGGTCGAAAAACTGATCAAGCTTGGCTATGAAGTCGTCGTAGAGTCAGGTTGTGGCGTACGTGCGAATTTTCCGGACGCACTTTACCAAAAGGCGGGGGCAAGAATTGCCACCAATTCGGAACTGCTACAAGCACAGTCCGACATCACGATCAAGGTTGAACCGCCGACATTGGAGGAAGTCAATGGGATTCAAGAATCGTCCGTATTGATCAGTTTCATATGGCCGACGAAAAACGACGAACAGGTTTCTTTGTTGCGTCGCAGGAATATCACGACGTTGGCGATGGATTGTGTGCCCCGTATTTCGCGCGCTCAAAAATTGGACGCGCTCAGTTCGATGGCCAATATTGCGGGCTATCGAGCAATTGTCGAAGCGGCGAATGAGTTTGGAAGCTTCTTTACAGGGCAGATCACTGCTGCAGGCAAAGTGCCACCTGCCAAGGTCCTCGTAATCGGGGCAGGCGTTGCCGGGTTGTCCGCGATTGGAACCGCGAAGAGTCTGGGCGCCATCGTTCGTGCGTTCGATACCCGACTGGCAGTGAAGGACCAGGTTAAGAGTATGGGTGCTGAATTCCTCGAGCTGGAATTCGAAGAAAGTGGCGAAGGCGAAGGTGGTTATGCAAAAACGATGAGCGATGAGTTCATCGCCGCCGAAATGGCACTCTTTGCTGATCAAGCAAAAGACGTCGACATCATCGTCACCACGGCACTGATTCCTGGCAAGCCAGCACCCAAGCTGATCACGCGTGAGATGGTTGAGTCAATGAAGCCGGGCAGCGTGATCGTCGATTTGGCGGCTGAACAAGGTGGAAACTGTGAGCTCACACGGGCTGATGAAAAAGTAATTGCCTACGATGTTTCGATCATCGGCTATACCGACCTGCCCAGCCGGTTGCCGACGCAAGCCTCGAACCTGTATGCCAACAATATCGTCAATCTGTTGACCGACATGACGCTTGAGAAAGATGGTCAGCTGTTGGTCGACGTAGACGATGTTGTTGTCCGCGGTGCGCTCGTAACGCACGAGGGAGAGATCACTTATCCGCCTCCGAAGATCGAGAACCCCTCTCCTCCACCACCGGAACCTCCAACCAAAGAGTCAGCCATCGCCGCCGAAACGGCGCACCAGGCATCGACGAACACAATGCATTTGATTTGGAGCACGATCGCTTTGATTGCCAGTGGCATGATGTTGTGGTTGATCAGCGTGTATGCTGACTCGGAATTCATCGGGCACCTGACGGTGTTCGTGTTGGCCTGTTTCGTCGGATGGCAACTCGTTTGGAGTGTCACGCCGGCGTTGCACACGCCTTTGATGAGCGTGACCAATGCGATTAGTGGAATCATTGTGATCGGCGGAATGATACAAATTGCCAGTTCGTTTTCGTTTAGTTCGCTGCTGGCGGCGTTCGCTGTTTTGGTGGCGACCATCAACGTGGTGGGCGGTTTCCTGGTAACGCATCGGATGCTCGGCATGTTCAGGAAGCAGGACTGATGATTGAAACAGCACTGGTATTGTGGTTGGTCGCGGCCGTTTGTTTCGTGCTCAGCCTTGGCGGCTTGAGTCGACACGAGACTTCGGCCAACGGAAATTTGCTTGGAATTGTCGGGATGACGCTGGCGGTCATCGCTGCGTTTCTCGGCGTTAAGGGTGGATTGCCGCTGCTCATCATGGCTCTTGTAGTCGGCGGCATCGTTGGCGCTTTCCTGGCGACGCGAGTCGAAATGACTTCCATGCCGCAGTTGGTGGCGATTCTTCACAGCTTCGTGGGACTGGCTGCCGTGTTGGTTGGGTTGAGTGTGTTCTGGGATGGCTCGGGGCATGTCCATCAAGAGGCTGAGCCGGTTTCGGAAGTGGTGGAGTCAGAAGACAACGGCTTGATGGCAGATCCGTTGATCGATGAAGAGGACAATACGGAAGAAAAAATTTCCGCATGGCAACCGCACGATATCATTCACAAGATTGAGATTTTTCTTGGCATCTTTGTCGGTGGACTGACTTTCACCGGAAGTGTCATCGCCTGGGGGAAGTTGGATGGTCGAGTCAGTTCCAAGCCATTGATGATTCCGGGTCGGCACTTGATCAACCTCGCGATGCTGCTCGTCGCGGCCCTGTTGGGTTGGGTCTACTTTAGCTCCGTAGCGTTTGGCGGATCAGCGTGGCCACTGTTGGTCATGCTGTTGATCTCGTTGGTGTTCGGTGCTCATCTGGTGATGGCGATCGGTGGTGCCGACATGCCTGTCGTCGTCTCCATGCTCAATAGTTACAGCGGTTGGGCCGCAGCGGCAACCGGGTTTATGTTGTCCAATGATTTGTTGATCATCACTGGTGCCTTGGTGGGGAGCAGTGGTGCGATTCTCAGCTACATCATGTGCCACGCCATGAACCGATCTTTTATCAGCGTGATTCTGGGTGGATTTGGAACCGATGGTGGTGTTGCCGGTCCAGCGAAAACAGGGGACCGAAAGCCACACACGACGACCACTGCGAATGAAGTGGCATCGCTGCTTAAAGAAGCCAAAGAAGTGATTGTGATTCCGGGCTATGGCATGGCAGTCGCTCAGGCTCAGCATCCTATTCGCGAGATTACGGAAATTCTTAAAGAGAACGGGACGCGAACTCGGTTTGCGATTCACCCTGTGGCCGGTCGATTGCCCGGTCACATGAATGTCTTGTTGGCCGAAGCGCGATTGCCATACGATCTGGTGCTGGAGATGGACGAGATCAACGAAGATTTTCCGGATACAGATATTGTTCTGGTGATCGGAGCTAACGATATCGTTAATCCGGGCGCTGAGGATGATCCGACCAGCCCCATCTATGGGATGCCAGTTTTGGAAGCCTGGAAATCCAGAAAGGTCGTGGTCTTCAAGCGATCGATGGGTACCGGGTATTCTGGCGTCGACAACCCGCTCTTCTACTACGAAAACACCGACATGTTGTTGGGCGACGCCAAAAAGAGCTCCGACGAAATCTTGCGTTGTTTGTAAATAAACGGCTGGTTTAGTTTGGTTCGATCTGGATTGCCTGTTTAGATGCGGGCGGGTTTTTTGCCGTGGAATTGTTGAGACCAGATTGGCGAATCGTTAAATTTGACGTTGGCCGATTCCTGGATTTGCTGCTCTCTCAACCAACTCCCTCCCACTCATTTCAGCCATGTCAATGATCAACGAATGGAAGCCGGATTTCGACGAACTGACGACTCATTCAGGCCAACCTCTTTCGCCTGAAATGCGTTTTGTGGTGCCGCCCCCACCAGAGATTGGTGAGATCAAAACGGCATTTACCAATGTCGGTGTCAAAAAGCCGATGACAACCGGCAAGCGAATTTTCTACAGTGTGCTCGTGATGCTGCTGTGTGTGATCGCGTTGTCATTGATCATGTATTTTGGAATGCAGCCAAAGATGGACGAACTGCCCATTTTGATCTTGGTCAACGTCGGCATTTCCGCGATCCCCGCGATGCTCGTTTATTTTTTTGTCAACGTGAACTTTGAGGTCAGCTATGTCGGCGGCGATGGAGCCGCACGATTTCAGATGAAGGACCCCGAAGAGCAGCCCCATAAAAGTGATGTCGTTGTTTTTGCTGACGCCGCCGATATCAAGACAGCCGAGACTCGCCATTTTACAAACGGAGTCTATACCGGAACAAGTTATTCATACTCGTGGCATGATGCGGACGGGCGTTCATTAATGACGCTTGGCGGAAACTATCACGGGCAAGACGGAGTTCCCAAAAAGTTGGATAGCCCTTACTTTTTTGCGTTGGTCTGCGAAGCGATTTACAACGAGAATGCGATCCAAAGGATGGCGGACGAATTCGAACGGAATGGATTTGTGTCGTTCAATATTGCCAAAAACAAAAAAGTCAAAGTCGGCGATGGTTATCTGGAGTTCGATTTTGGTGGCAAAGTGGATCGAGTCAGCAGCGAAGACATCAAATCATTGAGCATCGATTCAGGTACGTTCAAAATTAACACCAACGATGCAAGCTTTTTTGGGAGCAAAGGAAAGTTTCGTTTTCAATACGGACAAATGGGGAACGCCCAATTGTTCCTTTACGCATTGGAGCAGTTGGCTGGTTTTCAGTTTGATTGATTAACTTTCATTGATTGATCAACAATCAATTAGGTAATTCATTAGCCATCACATTCGTCTCATCATGTAGCGTTAGGGCGCAAGCCCTGCGGTGAGGTTCTGATTGACAGAAAGATTTGTTCGACAGAAAGATTTGATTGACAGGAAGATTTGATTGACAGGAAGATTTGATTGACAGGGAGATTTGATTGACAGGGAGATTGGCTCAGGGAGATTGTTTTGACGCTCCCTTTCAGTCTGATCATGTAGCGTTAGGGCGCAAGCCCTCCGGTGATGTGCCTGATGACAGAAAAATTTGAACGACAGAATGATTGGCTCAGGGAAATTCTTTAACGCTCCCTTTCAGTCTGATCATGTAGCGTTTGGGCGCAAGCCCTCCGGTGAAATTCTAGCGCTCAATCTTCTTGTCACTCAGTTCGTCTGATGTCCGTAGGTCTAGAAATGTGCTTAAACGTCAGATTTTGCCGGCCTTAAAACGGGGTGTTATTCGGCATTGCGAACCGAAACCGGTGCCAAAACTCCCTATATGGTGGTGCTGACGCCAAACTGTCTTGAAAAAGATGTTTTTCATCCGGCTTGGCGGCCAGAAATGCGTTTTTTCTCGATAAAATGGATTTTTAGATCATCGAGATTGATTAATGACCGTGCCGAAGACCGGCATGGAATTTCTGTCAGGGAGACATTGAATATGAAGTGCCGTGATCACCTACTGAGTCGTCGCAATCTACTGACGATCGGGGCCATCGGAGGGATCGGTCTGACGTTGACCGACTTTTTCAAAATCAAACAAGCTCGGGCAGATCAGAAGGACTACAAGAGTGTCGAAGGGTCCGCGAAGTCAGTCATCTTTGTGTTCTTGCCTGGTGGGATGGCTCAGCAGGAATCGTTTGACCCCAAGCCATTCGCTCCGCTTGAGTATCGAGGGCCTCTAACTAGCATCCCGACCAAGATTACCGGTGAAAGAATTGGGCAGTTGTTTCAAAAGACTGCCCAGGTCACCGACAAGATGACAATCATTCGCTCGATGACGCATGGCGAGGCGGCCCATGAACGGGGCACGCACAATATGTTTACGGGGTATCGTCCAAGTCCGGCGCTTCAGTATCCGAGCATGGGTAGTGTGGTTTCGCATGAGTTCGGACCTCGAAACAATCTACCTCCTTACGTGCTGATCCCGAACCAGGTCAATCCGTATCAGGGAACGGGTTACTTGAGTTCGTCCTACGCGGCATTCAGCCTCGGTGCAGATCCGGCTCGCAAAGGATTCAAGGTTCGAGACCTTGAGCTACCGGGTGGTGTTGACACAGGACGTTTCGACAAACGCCGTAAGCTCCTGGATGTCGTCAACAAGCACTTCAAAGAAAAAGAAAAGTCGGACTCACTCGATTCGCTCGATACGTTTTACCATCGAGCTTATAGTCTGATCAGTTCTCAAAAAGCACGTGAAGCGTTTGATCTGGAAAAAGAGGACGCCAAAACTCGCGATACTTATGGTCGCAATACGGCTGGTTCGCGATTGCTGTTGGCGCGTCGACTGGTCGAAGCCGGCGTACGTTTTGTGACGCTGACCTATGGAGGGTGGGATCACCATGACAACATCGACCGAAACATGCGGCGCCAGGTACCTGCGCTCGACCAAGGGCTTGCAGCGTTGATCAATGATTTGGAACAACGTGGTTTGCTGGACTCAACAATGGTCTGTGTTTGTTCCGAGTTTGGCCGAACACCAAAGATCAATCAAACGTCAGGTCGCGATCATTGGCCCAAAGTCTTCAGTTCGATCCTTGCCGGTGGCGGTATCGCTCGAGGACAGATTTATGGTTCTTCAAATTCGACGGCCAGCGAGCCAGAAGAGAATCCTCTTTCCGTAGAGGATTGGGCAACCACCATCTATAAGTGCATCGGCATCACTGCTGACAAGGAGTTAATGGCTCCCGGTGCTCGACCGATCGAGATTGTCGATGGCGGAAACGTTTGTAAGGACTTGTTGGCCTAGTCAGACGTGTTTTGGGTATCCCATTTCTTAGCGATCAAAGGTGTTTTATCGCAATGGCGATCGTGATTCTGTTCAGGCTCTAAGACAAATGACTACCACTTCCATGATTCGCATTGTCAAGCCAACGTTCTTAAGTTTACTGGCTCTGGCCGTCTTGCTGGCGTTGCCGGCAAATTTGACTTTGGCGACCACCAGCGGGCCCCTCGTTAAATCGACGCCGAGGTTGAGTTCGATCATGCCACGTGGCGTCCGTCGGGGCGGCGAGCACAAGCTTCGATTTTCCGGGGCCAGGTTAGCTGGTGCCGAGGAAGTCTTTCTGTATGACGAGGGTATCTCGGTCACCAAGATTGAACAGGTCAACGCCAATGTCATCGATGTGACGGTTAACGTCGCTGAAACGTGTCGAATTGGCGAACATGTCGCGCAGGTTCGGACTCGCAATGGAATCTCGGACTATCGATCGTTCTTCGTAGGTCGCCTGCCGGAAGTTGCCGAAACGGAGCCCAATAACTCGCTCGGTGAAGGTCAGCCGATCGAAATGAACGTGACCGTGACGGGCATCGTTACTACCGAAGACATTGACTACTTCAAAGTCGTTGGCAAAAAAGGAGACCGGCTTTCAGCAGAAGTTCAAGCGATGCGGCTCGGTTACTTGTTCGATCCAGCGATCGCGTTGCTCGACAAGAATCGATTTGAGTTGGCGGTCAGCGATGACTCTGCCTTGACGAAACAAGACAGCTATTTCTCAGTCGTCTTGCCGGAGGATGGTGAGTATTTCATCAGCGTCCGAGAAGCTTCGTTTGGCGGAAACGGCGGTTGCCAATATCGCTTGCATGTCGGGCATTTTCCGCGACCTGCCGCAGTCTATCCTGCAGGTGGAAAACGGGGAAGCGAACTGGAGGTTGAGTTCATCGACAAGTATGTCGAGGGTCAACCCGTGCGTACGACCAAACAGAAAATCAAATTGGCAGAGGCGGATGGATTTCGGGGCGGCATTTTTCCAAGTGACGACTTGGGAGAGTCACCGACGCCCATGCCTTTCCGACTTAGCGATTTCGAAAATGTGCTCGAACAAGAACCGAACAACGGGTACTCGGAAGTCACGTCGGTGGCGACATTGCCCATCGCGCTTAATGGAATCATCAGCGAACCCAATGATCGTGACATGTTCAAATTCACGGCAAAAAAGGGACAGGTTTGGCATGTTGAGTGTTACTCACGACGCATTGGTTCGGAACTGGATCCAGTGGTCAACATTTTTTCTGCCGACAAAAAGAGTCTCGTTGGTAACGATGATGCGCGAAAGAATGACAGTTACATTCGCTTTCAAGCACCCGCCGATGGAGAGTATTACGTTCGAGTGATGGACCACCTGCGGCGCGGTCAGCCTGATTTTGTGTATCGTCTGGAGATCGCGCCGCCGACACCCAAACTGTCGTTTGGGATTCGCCGGATTGATCGCTATTCCCAGCAACGACAAAACATCTCCGTCCCGCAGGGTGGTCGATTCGCCGTGTTGGTGGATGCCGCTCGCGTTGATTTTGCCGGCGAGGTCAGTCTAATTCCTGACAATCTTCCATTGGGTGTTCGGATGTCAGCGCCTCCGATGCACCGAAACCTCAACACGATGCCGGTTGTTTTTGAAGTGGATGAAAATGCGCCGATTGGTGGCAAACTGATTGACTTTCAGGCGACTCACAAGCTCGACGAAAACCGGTCGGTGACTGGAAGCTTTCGTAACCTTGCCGACTTTGCACTGGGGCAACCCAACAATGCACTTTATTACGGCTGCACCGTCGACAAACTACCCTTTGCAGTCGTTGAGAAACTTCCTTTCAAATTGGAACTGGTCTCTCCTAAAGTACCCTTGGTTCGAAATGGCAAGATTGCGATCAAAGTCATTGCTCATCGGGACGAAGGTTTTGACGCGCCCATCAATTTGCAGTTTCCCTTTCGTTCACCCGGTGTCGGTACGACCTACCAGATCACGTTGCCCAAAGGACAGTCGGAGATTTCTTACCCATTGAATGCCAATGGGAATGCCATGATTGGCAAATGGCCCATGTATGTCATCGGAACATCAAGTTTCAAAGGGCCGGCATGGGCTTCGACCCAGATGGGTGAATTGGAAATCGCGGCGCCGTTGGTGACCGCTGCATTCGAACGTGTGAGTATTGTTCGCGGCGAGTCGACTCAGTTGATTTGTAAGCTCGCTCATCTGACGCCATTCGAAGGGGAAGCTAAGGCTGAGATCCTTGGTATACCGCCCAACATCACGATTGACACACCCAAAACGTTTACGAAAGACACCAAAGAGATCGTCTTTAACGTGTCAACGAATGAGAAAAGTCCGTTTGGCAAACACGGTGGACTCTTTTGTCAAATCACAATTACCAAAAATGGCGAGCCGATCGTTTCTCGCGCGGGCAATGCCATTTTGCAAATCAACAAGCCCAAGCCGCCCAAAAAAACGGCATCCACTCAACCTGTGGCCAAGGCAAAATAACATGATCAAGAATGAAACCATCCACTCGTTTTCATCACGAGTGCCCGCAGGTTTGCTGTTGGCGACACTCACGATTGGAAGCTTGCTCTCGTTTGCGACAATGGCCGTTGCTGACGACGACAAGAACGAGCCTGCAGAGTCCAAGCTTCCGACCACCGAGTTGGTGGCTGCGCCGTCCGTGAAAAATGCTCAGCCTGTCAAGCTGAATGTGCTTCCGTCCAACATCAAGCTTTCCAATGCGAAGGACCGACAGTCCGTCGTCGCACAGTTGGAGTACTCCAATGGAGTCACCGTCGATGTGACGGATAAGGTTCAGTTCAAGTGTGAGAATGGCGCGTTGATGGAACAAGTCGGCAATCGGTTTCAACCCAAAGCAGATGGCGCTTCCAAGATTACCGTAACCATCGATAAGTTTTCGGTCGACGTGCCTGTTGAAGTTTCCAATGCTGCGGTTGTTCCGCCGATCAGTTTTTCCAATGACGTCATGCCGGTGTTCTCAAGATCAGGCTGCAATGCAGGAAGTTGCCACGGCGCTGCTCGCGGTAAAGATGGTTTTCGGTTGTCGCTCTATGGCTTCGATCCCAAAGGCGATTACCACCGACTCACTCGAGAAATGCTCGGCCGACGGATTGATCTCGCCGTTCCCGGTGAGTGTTTGTTGATGACCAAAGCAACCGGCGCAGTACCTCACAGCGGTGGAGAGTTGTTCAAGCCCGGTTCTGAGTACTATCAAACGATTATGAACTGGCTTGAGTCAGGGGCCTCCTTCGACACAGGACCAGTCCCCGCCGTCACGTCGATCGAGCTTTATCCAAAATCCGCGGTGCTCAACGGTCCCGACGCAATCCAGCAGTTAACGGTTCGTGCAATTTACGAAGATGGCTCCGATCGAGATGTCACCTCGTTGGCTTACTTTTCAACCAACAACGATAATTCGGCGATTGTTTCTCAATCGGGCATGGTAACGGCGAAGAATCGCGGTGAAGCGTTCATCATGTGCCGGTTCGATACTCATACCGTCGGAGCGGACTTTATTGTTCTGCCTAAAGATGTCGAATTTCAGTGGACCGAGATTCCTGAAAACAACTACATCGATGCGCATATTTACCAGAAGCTGAAGAACCTGCGAATCCAGCCATCGGGGCTCTGTTCCGATGCCGAGTTTATTCGGCGTGCATCAATCGATATTTGTGGCATCGTTCCCAGTCCCGAGCAGGTTAAGCAGTTCGTCGCAAACGAAGATCCGGACAAGCGGTCCAAGTACGTCGACGAGATGCTTGAGCGAAAAGAGTTTGTGGAAATCTGGGTGATGAAGTGGTCCGAACTTTTAAAGGTCCGCTCGACTCAACAAGTCAGCTATAAATCGGCTTTGCTTTATTACGATTGGCTGAAGCAAAAAATTGCCAACGACGTGCCCGTTAACTTGATGGTTCAAGAATTATTGAGTTCGCAAGGCGGAACTTTTTCGGTGCCTGCAACCAACTATTACCAGACAGAGCAGGACAACTTAAAGGTCGCTGAAAATGTCGCTCAGGTCTTTCTCGGAATGCGAATCCAGTGCGCCCAATGTCACAACCACCCTTTTGACCGTTGGACGATGGACGACTATTACGGCTTTGCTGCTTTCTTTGCTCAAGTCGGACGCAAGCGGAGTGAGGATCCACGCGAACTGGTCATCTTCAATCGTTACTCGGGCGAAACACGTCACCCAGTCTCCAAGCAGAACGTGAAACCCAAGTTCCTCGGTGGTATTGAACCGGAAACCAAGGGGAAGGATCGACGCGCTGTCGTAGCGGAATGGATCGCTTCACCTGAAAACCCTTACTTCTCCAAAAACCTTTCAAACATCGTTTGGGCGCACTTTTTCGGCAAGGGAATTGTGGATGAAGTTGATGACGTGCGAGTCAGTAACCCGGCAGTCAATCCACAATTGCTCGACGCACTTGGGAGTAAATTTACGGAGTACAACTACGACTTTAAAAAGATTGTTCGTGACATCTGCAACTCACGAACGTACCAATTGAGCACCCAGACCAATCCGACCAACGAATCGGATTTGACGAATTTTTCACACGCGAGCTTGCGGCGGATTCGAGCGGAAGTCCTATTGGACATCATTAGCCAAGTCACGGAAACTCAAAACAAGTTCCGAGGTTTACCTTTGGGAGCTCGCGCCGTTCAGATTGCCGATGGAAATACAACGAACTACTTCCTGACCACATTCGGTCGGGCCAAGCGTGAAAGCGTCTGCTCGTGTGAAGTCATCATGGACCCTAGCCTTTCCCAGGCTTTGCACCTGCTCAACGGTAGTTCGGTGCATCAAAAAATTCTTCAAGGCAAGGTCGTTGATCGATTGATAGCGGAAAAGAAAACGAACGACAAGATACTGGACGAGTTGTATCTTCGTTGCCTTGGCCGGCTTCCAACCGACGCCGAACGAGGTGCGTTGAATGTTGAAATTACATCCAGCAAAGATAAGCCCATGATCTTGCAGGATATCTTTTGGGCGATATTGAATAGCCGCGAGTTCGTCTTTAACCACTGATCACCATGTCCTTCCAACTTCCAAATCCCGCCTCCTGCCTTGTTTGCTTGACACTGTTCTTGTTGTTCAGTGGAGCAGCCATTGCACAGGAAAAAACTGCCAAGATCACGTTTGATGATCATGCGAAACCAATTTTGGTCCAGCGATGCAGTTCCTGTCACAACGGCCAAAAGCGCGAAGGCGATCTCGACGTCACAAACTATACGAACCTGATGCAGGGTGGCGGTTCGGGCACGGTGATCGAACCACTCGATGCCAGTGGTAGTTATCTTTACAACCTCATCACGCACGAGGACTCACCAGAAATGCCACCAAACGGTGTCAAGATTCCCGATGCTGATATCAAAATGATTGGACAGTGGATTGACGGCGGCGCACTCGAGAACAAGGGAAGCGCTGCCGCCAAACCTAAACCAAAACTGAACATGTCGTTGGCGGCCAACCCCAACGCTCGACCGGAAATGTTGCCGACACCATTTCGAATTCCCTTGGAGCCTGTAATCACTCCCAAGCGTTCATCTGTGTTGGCGATCGCGACCAATCCGTGGGCTCCAGTGGTTGCGGTATCGGCTCCCAAGCAGATTGTGCTCTATGACAGCAATGATTTTCAACTGAAGGGTGTTCTACCTTTTGAAGAAGGGTCCGCTCATTCGCTTCGATTCAGTCGGAGCGGTCAGTTGTTGATCGCTGGAGGCGGCAAAGATGGTGCCGTCGGCAAGACTGTGATTTTTGACGCCCGAACCGGGGATCGGCTCATGTCCGTTGGCGACGAATTGGAAACTGTCCTTTCCGCCGATATGAGCCCTAATCAGGAATACGTCGCGTATGGCGGACCCAACAAGCTGGTCAAGTTGTTGTACACCGACGGAACAATTGTCGCAGAGATCAAGAAGCATACTGACTGGGTCACGGCCGTCGAATTCAGTCCCGATGGTAAGTATCTTGCGACTGGAGATCGCAACGGTGGGTTGCACGTCTGGGATGGTGAAACCGGTGATCCCGTGTTCACTTTAAAAGGGCACACGAAACAGATTTCCGAAGTCAGCTGGCGATCGGACGGTCAGTTTTTGGCTTCGGCCAGCGAAGACACAACCGTTCGCATTTGGGAAATGAAGAATGGCCGCCAAGTCAAATCCTGGGGAGCACATTCGGGCGGTGTCACTGGCGTTGAGTTTCGCAGAGATGGCAATCTGATTACCGCAGGACGTGATCGCCAAGCCAAGCTTTGGAATCAGGATGGGAAGATGCAGAAGGCATTTGCCGGGCTTAAAGATGTCGTCGTCGCGGTCTCTATATGTGATGAAACCAATCGAGTGTTTGCCGCGGACTGGACAGGGGTCCTTAAAGCTTGGAACGCCGTGGATGGCAAACCCATGCGAAACCTGGCTGCTAATCCTCCATCGCTCGCTACCAAGTTGGCGTTTTTTCAGTCGTTGATGGGCAAGGCAAACAAGGATCGCGAGCCGCTGGCGGCACAGGTCACTCAATCGCAGGCGGAGATCACTTCGATCCAACAGTCACTCACTGCAGCGAATCAGTCGATGGTTGGTTTGCAGTCCAAGATGACAGCGACTGAGGGGCAATTGGCTGCCACCAAGAAACAACTTGAGTCAACCAGTACGCAGCACCAACAATGGCGAACAGAGCGCGATGCCAACACTAAAGCCAAACCGCCACTCGCTGCCGCGCTGGCCAAAGCACAGGAAGCATCGGCCGCTTTGCCCAAAGACGCCGAACTGAAAACAGCAGTCGTCGGGCTGACAAATAAACTCAATCAAATCAATGCACGAGTCGTTGAGCTTACAGGACTGGTTGAGAAATCTGGTCAAGAGAAAACAACCACTCAGTCGCAAATGGATGCCTTGAATCAAGTTGCAGTCGCAACAAAAACCGCGCTCGATGCAACGACCAAACAAGTCGCACAACTTCAAGGGAATCTGGCAGCTAAAAATGCAGCCTACAAGACGCAAATGGCGGCGTTGCAACAAGCGGAAACCAAAGTCGCGAATGTGACTAACCTGGTCAAACAGTGTCAATCAGATATTGATTTTGTCGAGCAGCTGAAATCGCTGCAAGCAGAACTTACGGCCGTAGAACAGGACATCGTGGCGAAGCAATCGGCAGTCGATGAGGCCCATCAAAAAATGGTTGCTGCTCAAAAATTGGTCGACGAAGCGAAACAGCGACGATCGGATTCTGAGCAAAAGTCGACTGCGGTTCGCGACCAGATCGAAACGATTCGCGGACAAAAGTAATTCGGTAGACTGAGCTGAAATCGGTCCGCTGTCCGTCAATCGTTTGACGTGACAACGTCTTGCCATCTTCCGTTGACTCGAAACCGACTGCTATGGAAACCTTCGCCTATCGAGGCAGTGACTTGATCATTTTCAAGATTTGGCTTTGAATCAAGTTGGAATCCGCCGTGTACTTGACGATGGAGTGACAACGCGACACTTCGGCAGTCACATCAACAATCGAGATTGGATTGACACCACCAAGTTGTTGGCCCAAGCAGGCGACTTCTTCCAAGGGGTCCGGCTGTCGGCGAACTTTGGTTTTCAGAATCAAGTTCGAGACTCGAATCGCGCGATCATTCCTGTTAACAAACGCTCGGGTGGTATTCACGGCGGCATTGAAAGGCAAACACGAAAGTCCATCGTCAACGTAGGCGGGGCTAAGCGACGGGGCAATCAGGCCGACGCGAAATTGTCCAGGTGTGGTTTCTACACCTGCAGGAACCTCCAGCCCTTTGAGTACGATTTGGGCGCCGAGGCTGTAGCCCAACAACAACATGTTTCGATCCTCAAAGCGATTCAGGAGGCTCGTAAACGCGTCGGCGACGATCAGTGAACGGTCGGTTTTGAGTTTGAAATCGGGAATCAGTCGAGAGATTTCACTTTCAGATTTCCACGCAAAAATCACGAACCGCAGCGGTTGCCGCTGACAACAATTCCGTTCACAGTTTTGATGTCCAAACAGGTTGTCGTACATTTGCAACGAGCGTGATTTTGCGTAGTCAAGATCGGTACGATTTCCATGAACGTAAATGATCGTTGACTTGGAAAGATCTCGCGTATGTGCGGTGACCAATTTGCTGAGGTCCTGATTCACAAACTCCCCGCAGATGAGTTGGCTACACTTTAGGTCGCCAAAGTTGCAAGGACCGCAAACGGGTGCTTCAATGTCTCGAGCTGAGACCAACCAGACTTCATCGAAATTGGGAACAAAAACATCCTCAGTGCCAAACCGCAGCTTCGTGGTCACCAGCTGACCAGAAGTACGGTCTTCCGATGTGTCGAGTATTGTGGGAACCATTGGATCGCCAGGGGAGACAACCGACTTTGGCACTAGCCCAATCGTCGGACCCTGCAACAGAGGTGTTTCGGCTTCGCTCTGATTAATCGAAACCTGCGCAGTGCACGCCGACGTTGCAATGAATAGCCAGCTTGACAACAGTGCGAGCTTGACGAAGAGAATGCAGAGGTCCCTGGAAAGCTTGCGATGCCAAGTAGTTTGAGGGGGAGCACTCATAAGATCTTCAGTTGCACCACGTTGGATCACAAGTTGTCGAGCATGGGTTGCGTGAACGATCAGTGTTTTGTGTTCACAGCGATAGATTGCTGATCGGATCGGTAGTGCATTCAACTCCGCATTACTTCTTGGTGGCGGCTGTATTTTGCGTGTCCGCATGATCGCTAGAAACTGAATCATCCTGTTGGTGCCCACATTCAGGATATCCGACAAACTCAAACGCAAAATGTTGCCAAAAATCAACATGTTTCCCAGACACAACCAAAATCGAGTGCTACGTTTCTTCACCGCAACAAATCTGACGTGTTGCGATCCGTTTTGAGTCGCCCAGCATACGACTGGGATACGCAGAACCATTTACCTGCCGCCATGGCAGGATCACTCTTTGGAGATTGGCGAGGCCAACAATGAAAACGAACATTTCCAAACTTGCACTTTCCTGTCTGGCGATTTTGATGGTCGCCGCGATGACCCCAGGATGTGCTTCGACATGCGGCACTTGTAACTCTGGCGGCATCTTTGGTGGCCAACGGGTTTTTCAAAACCAGCCAGTGCGATCAACCATCCGTTCCTGGTTTCAAGGCGACAACTGTGACGCGTGTAACGCTCCAGCGGGTCAGCGAGTGTTCAGTCCTAATGTCGCGCCACTTTGCGATACTTGCAACGGCAACGCCGGGATTCAACCAGCAACACCTTTATATGGAGCTCCGATCGGCACATCTCCTGTCGGCGGCGCCCAAATTGGAACTCCCAACCTTCAGCCTGGTATTCAACCTGGCCCCGACTCAATGCTTGGTAACGGCGTTCAGCCACCAAACATGTAAATCGGTAGAAACAACTGAGCTAATTTGACTTGACTGATTGAGTTTTTAAACCGACTCCTCGTCGATTTGGATCCAGGTAAGGAGTTATCCTTACCGGTTTTTACCGAAACAAGAAATCCTGACTTGTTTCGGAAAGCCCTCCCGACACGGATGGTGAGCGTTCCCCTTCGCTTGCCATCCGTGTATTTTTTTGTATCCAACGGAGCCGTTTTCAAGAATGCGGTTGGCTTTCAAACACGTTAAAGTGACGTGAGAGCTGTGGTTAGAGCTGCACGGCAACTTCGAGTTGTTCCGAAGATCGTTCGATCCTCATCCGATCGGCAAGCGTATCAAGGTCGTCATTGAATCTTCGCGAGAAATACAATTCCAAATTGCCAATCGGCGATGTCGTGTTTTCTTTGGACTTGTCTTCGGCGACGATGGAATTGATCAACAATCCCTCGTGAATCTCCATCTCAACTTGACCGTAATTCAAGTCCATCAATCGATCGCCAAAGATCCAGCGTCGTTGTCTCAGTTGCCAACCTTGATCGGTTCGTGAGAGCATCACTTTTGCTTTGGCTGGAAACGGTCCGGCGGCGTTTTTCGTGAACACCACAATTTCTTCAATGCTTGCTGCGCTGCCATATTTTGGTGAAACCCAAGTCCACAGTGGTTCGATCAACATCGTTCGCATCAACACGATGCGTCGTCGCACCCAGTTGAACGCCATGAGACTGATTCCAAACAGAACCAAGTTGATCATCGTGGCAACGAGCGGACTCCACGCATAAATTGCCATCAAACCTGCACACAGTGATTTGTTGCAGGCCTCCAACAACGCATCCACAAATGGGAATGGGATCAGCCAGACCAGAATCTCAAAGAAGAACTTGATGCTGTTGATCACAATGATGTTGATGATCGCTGCGATGCTCAGCAATACGTCTGCGGAAAAACTTAAGAAGCCCATTTGCACGACTGCAACTTGCTCATTCGGGTCAGGTGGCGCAACTGCAAAACGAAGAATCAGGATCGTCAGGATTCCAGCGTAAGTCTCAACCTGATCGAGTGCCTGAGCAACTGGTTTGCTCACTTTGGTCAATCGTGGCAGGGACGTGAGTAGCGTCAGCACAAGAAAGATCCAAAAGACGGCTGGATTCTTCAACACAGGATTATTGCTGATGAATCCGTTCGTCGGAAAATAGTCAGCACCAAACTGAGCGATTCCTGCCAGGCAAGTGATTCCAAAGAATGGCGAGATAGCAATCGGTGCCAACGGTCCCAGCCACTCGCTGGTACTTGTCAGCTGTTGGGCGGTTTGTTGATCCGATTTTGTGAGTGGACTGCTGAAAAAACTGGTCTGAGCTACAACTGCAACTGGGGGTTCGGCAAAGTCGGTTTCTCTGGGCGTTTGGTAAGAATACAAAACCAGCGCGCCGGCAACAACGACCATCATTCGCGGCCAAATCATACTCGCTCCAATCCAGTCATAAAACCATTTCGTTCGATTCTGGTAGCGACAACCCACTCATGGCTTGCGACTGCTATTCGTCTCGCGCACGTCTGGATTGGTAGATTCGTTTGGAATCCAACGACAATTTTACAATTCTACCTGAACTCCTGATGAATTGTTTGCTTCGGCCATCCGCTCAAGTCCCTTCGATGGCTAGATCGTTCCACTGAGAACCTTTCCGGTCGAAACAGATTCACCGCGCAACAACCTTCCGATGTCGACCAGCCAGGACTCAACCACATTCAAGAACTGGGCATTGGTCGTCGAATGGAATTGCATCTCGCCAGTGCGATCGATACAGCGGCCCAGTCGTATCGCGCCTTCGTCAGGGTATTGAGAGAAAGTGGATGCGACGGCATTGACCAGATTTTCCACGTCAGGTTCGATTGCGGCGTTCGATTCGACACCCGTCAGTTGCAGGTATACGGAGCGGAAAAATTCGACTGCCAGTTCTCCGGCTAGAACCAGTCGTGGTCGTCGACGGTAGCCTTCTTTTCCAGACGCTTCAGCAAAAGCAACGACAGCCTTTGAAAATTCATTGGCGTGGGGATCACCGGAGGCCAATCGTTGAAAGAGCAGTGTTCGAAATTCGAATGTCTCAGGATTTGCGAGAGCAATCGCACGGGAAACGCTTCCCTCAGCGATGCTGGCGAGTTGTTCGACAGGCTGATTCGTTTCCATTGATTCCAAGAGTTGTTTCTGCTCGATCACTTGCACAATTTCCGACGGCGTGAGCGATTGGAAGCGAACCAATTGGCTGCGAGAGACAATCGTATGCAATTGTCGTTGCTGGCTGGTGCCCAATAGGATCAACAGCGACTTTGGCGGAGGTTCTTCAAGCGTTTTAAGCAAACAGTTTGCCGATTCCTGATTGAAATAGTCGGCATCATCAATGATCGCAATGCGAAACCCTCCTCGAAAAGGTTTCATGCCGATCTCGTAAACCAGCCCTTCACGACGTCGGTGAGTCGAGCGGCCGATGAATAGATCCAACGGCAACACGTTTTTGTCTTTTGGTTTGGAAACCAGCAACAGGTCAGAATGAGTCTGGTTTCGCACTTGAAGACAACCGGAACATGCACCGCAGGGTTCCAGTGTTTTGGTTTCGTTGGCTTCACACAAGATCGCTTCGGCAAGATTCAGGGCAAACGTTCGCTTGCCAACTCCATCGGGTCCTAGAAACAGATACGTTCCCGCCAAGCGACCGCGCTCGGCGGATGTATTGAACCGCTGGCGAATCGTTTCATGGCCGATAACTTGGTTCTTGGACATGGAGAATCCAATCTGTAAAAATGACTGCTCGCAGCGTGGCTTAATAGATCGCTTCCGCAATGCCTGTCGGTGTGACGCGAAGCGGTAACCAGCAGATACCAAAATCTTCCACTGAGAGATCGCTTTTACGGGGAGGAATGACTTTGTCATCATACTCAAGTGAATCGACGGAAAGCTTGTCACTCAACTCGTTGACTTCGTCGTTGAACTCATTATTCAGGTCTTCGAACTTTTGCTGCAAGTCTTCCAGTTTTTCCTCGGCACGTTCAATATCGTTTTTCTCCTTGCTGGATCGAGACAGCGATCGCATCGAAGTCGACGCGGAGCGAGAATTGCGGCGACCGAGGATCGCGTTGAGGATGGTGGTGCCAATCGACATGCGGGATGCCATCTTGGTTTCAGCGTATTGGTCTTTTTCGACTTCGACGCGGTCTTCAGCGCGGCGAATCTGATCTCGAAGCGTCGAAAACTTTTTAGCGTACTTCTTTCGTAGTTTCTCAACTTCTTCGTCACGCAACTCGGACACCAGTTGTTCCAGTCGAACCTTGAAGTCGCCCAGAGTTTCGTTCAGGTCCGAGTACTTTTTCAATTCTTCGCATTTCCAAACGGTTGCCGGCTTTTCCCGATAAAGAAACTCTTTCAGTTCTTTCTGCCAGGTCTTGAAGTTCTTTGATTTCTGAAGATCACCGGGCAGCGTATCAAACTCGGCTCCTTCTTCCGGCTTGCTATCGAGGCTTAGTTTATGGCTCAACTCTTCGGCGTTTTCCCAAATCTCATCAGGCATTTCGCCGCCATCGACTCGCGCTAAATAGCTCAGGTCTTTCCATTGGTCGACGCCATACGTTGACCGGATGTAGTGCAATCGACCGCGACCCATCAGTGCGGCGCGATAGACCAGTTTGTCGTTTCCAGACACGTACTCACTCGGTTCGACAAAGTATTGTGGGACTTCGTCGGGAATCAATTGCCGAGGGTCGATGGCTGGTTCCGGTATGCGGTCAACGTTCGCGGCAGGGTGGGCGGCTTTCTTGGTCGCGGCGATCTCTTCCGGGTTGTAGGTTTTGTCTAAACGGACCAATTCCTGGATCTGATTGCGCGTCAGCGGACCTCGCAGGTACGACATGGCCCAACGGGTTTCGAAAACCACCGGTCCATCCTCATGGACATTGTTCATCAAAAACTTTCGACTGCCCAAACCGGCCAGCGTCTCTTCCATTTCTGAGCGATCGAATGACGAACCGGCCTGTGCTGAAGCGCCTTCGAGTCCTTCAAGAACGCGTGCCTTATCACGTTCGGTTTGCAATCGCCCGAGAAACCACGTCCCGGCATTGGAGAGTCCTTTGTAGTCGAGGTCGACTGGGTTTTGCGTCGCCAAAACACATCCGAGTCCAAAGGCTCGTGCTTGTTTAAGCAACGTCAGCATTGGCTGTTTGGAGGGCGGATTCTTGGTTGGTGGAAAATAGCCGAACACTTCATCCATGTACAACAGCGCCCGCAAGCTCGAAGTTCCCGCTTGTGTTCGCATCCAGGAGATCATCTCATTGAGAATGATCGTAACGAAAAACATTCGCTCTTCATCAGACAGATGCGAAATGGAAACGATGGAAACACAGGGTTTGCCATCTTCATCGTGAAGCATGCGCTTGATGTCCAGAGGTTCCCCTTCAAGCCAGCTGGAAAATGACGGTGACGCCAACAGATTATTCATCGTCATGGCTAACGACTGTCGATCCTTTTTCGGATAGAAGTCATCGAGTTCCATAATGCCGACGCGTTCAAACGGGGGTGTTTGAATCTGGCCAATCAGTTTGCCAAGATTCAGGTCTTTGCCTTCCCGCCACGCGGACTCCAGCAATTTGGAGATGAGAATGTGTTCTCGTGAATTGATCGGGTCCGCATCAATCCCCATTAACGCCAGCAATCCAGAAGTCGCAGAACCGATGCGATCGTGAAGCGCTTCGGTGTCGTTGATCACTTCGACTCCGGGTGCCGCGAACGATTTGAGGATCGTCATCGGCCGTCCGGTATTGCTGCCGGGTGTATAGATTCGCATGTTGACCGTCTCGCGAAGCTTCTTGATCCGCTCCGGTTGCTGGCCCCAACCGGCGAGTCCCTTCTTCCATTTTTCGGCTTCCATCGTCGCAAATTCTTCAGGGGAAACGCCTTTTCGCGAAGCTTGTCCCTCGTCGATCCACGGCCGAAACTCTTCGGGGGTCAAATTTGGAAACGTTAGCAGCAGGTTGGAAATATCACCTTTGGGGTCGATCACGATCGCCGGGATTCGATCAATCGCAGCTTCTTCGAGCAAGTCGACGCAGAGACCCGTTTTACCACTTCCGGTCATCCCAACGACAACCGCATGAGTGCACAGATCTCGCGAATCGTACATCAACAAGTTGTCAGTTCGTTCGCCGGCTTCGAGGTCATATTCTTTTCCAAGATAAAATTGTCCAAGTTTTTCGAAGTCCTGCATCGATAACATTCCTCAGTAGTGTCTCAATATTTCCGTTGGGACGATAAGATGATTCCCAAACCGATTGATTGGTTGGGCTCGGCGGGCATCGCCCCGATCGACCCGAAAACCTATTGCTCAAACAACAAGTATGCCGATTCGGCGCGCAAAATCCAACCCGTCTGAAAGCTTCAGCAGTCTCATGAAAACCATTTTTGTTAACGCTTCGGTCGTCCTGCCAACGGGAATTCAAACGACGTCCGTTTTGATCGAACATGGAAAGATTATCCAGATTGATGATTCCATCGATGTCGGAGTGGCAGAGATCGTCGTTGACGGCGCAGGAAAATACTTGTTGCCTGGAGTGATTGACGACCAAGTTCATTTTCGCGAGCCAGGGCTTACTCACAAAGAAGATCTTTGGCATGCCTCGCGAGCGTGCGCCAAAGGTGGCGTGACCAGTTTTTTGGAAATGCCAAATACCGTTCCCAACACGATCACCCAGTCTGCGTTGGAGGATAAACTTCAGATTGCCGCCGAAAAAAGTTGCGTCAATTTTGGGTTTTATATTGGTGCAACTCCCGAAAATATCAACGAACTTCGGGATGCACACCGGACGCCAGGGATCAAGATTTTTATCGGTTCCAGTACGGGCAATTTATTGGTCGATCAACAGGCTGCTCTCGAACGAATTTTTGCTGAGACTTCGTTGCCAATTTGTGCCCATTGTGAAGATGAATCGACCGTTCGCGCCAACGCGAAGCGATACGAAGGGTCGACGGATGTGGCGACTCACTCGATGGTTCGTGATCATCAAGCGGCTCTGATTGCCACGCGCCGCGCAATCGATTTGGCGCACAGGCACGATCATCATTTTCACGTGCTTCATGTGTCAACGGATGCAGAAATTGATGTGATTCACGATGCGGGTAATTTGATCACATCGGAAGTCTGTCCGCATCATCTGTTCTTCAACGTTGACGATTACCCACGTCTTGGTTCGTTGGTTAAAATGAATCCTTCGATCAAAAATGCTGAAGATAACATTGCACTTTGGCAAGCTCTTATCGAAGGAAAAATTGACATCATCGCAACGGATCATGCACCTCACACGCTGGAAGAAAAACGTCAACCCTATCCAGCATGTCCCTCCGGTTTGCCTGCGGTTGAAAACTCCTTGGCGCTGATTCTGAATCAGGTTGCTGCGGGCAAGTGTTCATTGGAACAAGTTGTCCAGTGGATGTGCTCGAAGCCCGCCGACATCTGGAACATGAAACGAAAAGGAAAGATCGAAGTCGGTTTCGACGCTGACTTGATCATGGTCGATATGGAGTTGACTCAAACGATTCGCAATGAACAGCAACAAACCAAGTGTGGTTGGAGTCCGTGGGACGGATCAGAGTTAACCGGCTGGCCGATTGCAACCTGGGTTATGGGGCAAAAGGTGTTCGAGCACAAGGACGGCGAGCCAGTGTTCGATGACGGTGTCCGTGGATCTGAAATTGAATACCAACAGTAAACACGTCGATGCGATCCATCATGACCCAAACCATTCAATCCGTCGATGTTGCGATCTGCACTTGGAATCGCGAATCGTTGTTGCAGCAGACGCTTCAGTCGGTCGCAATGCTGAGTGTTCCCAATGACGTGTCGTTGACCGTGTTGTTGGTCGACAATGGGTCGACCGATCGGACGCCTGAAGTGATTCAAGAATTTGTCGACTCTGACGTTGGCTTTCGCGTCGTGGCTTTGAAAGAATCCCGGCAGGGACACACATTCAGTCGCAACTGTGGCGTCGCAGCATCGTTAGCAGATTTGATCCTTTGGACCGATGATGATGTTTTGCTCCCCAGCGATTGGATCGAGGCATACGTCGCTGCGGCCGAAGCCCAACCGAATGTCGATTTTTGGGGCGGTCAGATCGAACCAGAATTTGTTGGTGGCAAGCCAAATTGGATCGATGCGACCTGGGATATCGTCCAAGGGTGTTTTGCGGCGCGTGATCTCGGGCCTGAGTCCATCGAACTGACCGAAGATCGTTTACCGTACGGAGCGAACTTTGCAGTTCGTGGGGCAGTCCAACGGGAGAACTTGTTTTCGACCGAACTGGGACGTCGCGGTGATCTTGTTTTAGGTGAGGACGAAATAGACTTCATGAAACGCCTGATAGCGGCGGGTCATCGCGGCAGATGGGTACCGAGCTCGCCCGTCAAACATCTTATTCCTACGAAACGGGCGACCGTCGACTACGTGCATGACTACTTTGTCGGGCAAGGTTGTATTTTGGCAGCGCGTGGCGAAGCTTGGCATGAAAATGTCGACCAGCTGCGGCAAGAATCGAAACGTGAACGCTGGCAATTTCAAATGAAGCGGTATTTCTCCAGTCCGCAGACTTGGGTCAGCCACCTCGTGCGAAGCGCCCTCGCACGAGGCCAAGCTGATTTTTTGCAGGGGAAAAAATAGAGCCCACGCATTCGACTAGTTCAAAACAAAGTCCTCGTCTTGATTGGCAACGAACGTCCAATCGCCAAGAACTTGGTCCAAGCTCGTACCCTCGAATCCGTCGTCTTTGTTGGCGATACCGATGGTGCGGTCAAGCTCAACGTTGTCGAGGTTGAACAATCGAATTCCATCTCCATCGTTTCGATTGAACACACCTTTGACTAACTCCAGTTGAATACCTCGGCTGGAACTACCCATGTGACCGAAAGGCATCTGCCCGGTCACTGTGAGCCCGTCATGACCGTTGCGTTTGGCAATGGCTCGTTCAATATAGATCAAGCTTCCAATTGGACCGTTGCTGGCTTCGTCCGTTCTCACGCTCAGGTTGATTCCCGAGAAGCCATTTTCGTGAAACGCTCCACCGACGATGTTGACCAATCGATCACCTTGGTAGGCGGCTTGAAACTGAGACTTTTCAGCAGTTGTAAACTCGGTAAGGCGTTCTGTCTGATAGTTGAGGCCATGCCCTCCGTTGCTCAGAGCGACGATTTTGTGCGCGTTGAGTTCTGCCAGATGATCCTCTTCGCCACCATGCCCTTTGCTTGTTTCCCAGCCGTGTTCTCGCCGTTGATCGTGCTGAGTTAGGACACTCACCCCATCGAGTCCGTTTCGATTGAAAGAACCTTTTTCAAGTTCCATATGGAGGTTGATTGATGGATCGCGACCATCAACGTAAAGGCCATTCCCCGAGTTGTTGTTGACCGTGGTGCGATACGTCGTGAGATTTGCGTCGACCTGATCGCGTGATGAGAAGAGTTGGCTTCCCTCGGCACGAATTCCATCTCCGCCATTCTGATTGAATCTACCTTGGTTAAAATGGATGTCGAAATGAACATGCGAATCGTATCCCTGCTTGACCAAGGACATCATTTCGCTTTGGGATTCGCCGAACAGAACGCCGGTCGCTTGATTGTTGCTGGCAATCACCCGGTCAAAGCTGACATCGAAATCGTAACTGGCACTCGCTTGGTATTGCGAATTCATCTGGTTGGCGTCTTGCACGACACCGATGCTGGAAATCATGATTCCATTAGCGCCGTTATCTTCGAAGTAGCTTTGCTGAAGACTCAGCCGACCGTGAGCCGTCTCTTCGTTGTTGCCGTCGCCTTCGCCGTCACCATTGGGGGAGACACCGGTGTCTGAAAACAACCCATTCGCGCGATTAAACTTTGCGTGCGTATGTTTGGCATGAAAATCACCAACGTTGTAGAGGTCGATGCCATGCCGATTTCTCGCGTAGAATCCGGCTCGCATATTCACGTAGTTGACATCATCAAAGTTGATCCCTGATCCTTGATTATCCAGCGCAACGGCATGCTCAACGTTCGCACGATAGAGTGGCTGGCTGTATAGACCATTGAAATCCATGCCGTCCTCGCCATTTCGGTTGTACTGCCCACGCTCAACATAGAGCACGCTGCCATCGTCGACGTCAAAACCATCACCCTGGTTCTCAGCGGACCATGAGTTGATTGCAGTGATGTAGCGGCTTGCATCGATATCGATTCCATCATCACCATTTCCGACGGTATTGATGCCTTTCATCCAAACTCGCGTCGCGTTGGCCACATCCACCCCGTCGAATCGGTTTCGTCGGACATGGAGGGCTCGCAAGTTGACGCGCTCGTAGTTGGCCAAAGTTAGCCCCTCGTTGCCATTGTCCCAAAGTCGTGTGCCGTTGACGCTGATGAAATTTGATGGAGTCGTTTCCATTTCGGCGTACGTACCATTCGTACCGCTGACGACCGAGCGAAACCCAGCCATGGCGATGCCACTCCCGCCGTTACGGTTCAACAAACCATTGAACACTTCGACGTTTTGGTTTTGTTCTCCCTCGATTCCGTGAAGCTGATTGCCGTTTGCATGGGGGCTGAAAAGCGACGTGTTTTGATTTCCATGAAGACTGACACCGTTGTTGAGGTTGCGTCCAAAATGTCCGCCACGAATGATGAGTTTCTGGTTCTCAAACGCCGAAACACCGTTGCCCGGTTGGAAGATCACGGCGAATTGAGGTCCGTTTTCAACTTCGTCCGTCAGGCCATTGGCATACGCAACGACGTGGCGCAGTTTCGCGTTTGCATTGTCGATCAGGTCCAATCCATTGTCACCATTGTCGTTAAAAAAGGAATGGCCAACGTCGACGGCATTCGAACCGACAACGCGAGCACCGGATTGGCCATTTTGAACGAAGTTCGAGTGAGTGATCGAAAGGTCTTGAATGTTGTCCGCCTGCAATCCAAAGCCGGTATTGTTTCGTGAGCGAACTCGGAACAATGAAAGCTTGTCAACCTTTTCAGCGTCGATCCCATCGTCGCCATGAGAAAACATCATGTTCTCAATCCGGATGCTGCTGCCACTGTGGATCGTCAATGCGTTACCGCTGTGATTTCCATTGATGATGACGTCGAAAGGTTGATCGCCGAGCCCCCGGATATTGAGCCCTCCGTCATCATGGATTTCAAGGTTTTCGTTGTAGACACCGGGGCGGACATGAATTGAATCATCGCCGATCACATGTGCCGCTTGCTCGATAGCGCGTCCAATCGTCTGAAAGGGATCTTTGAATGAGCCAGAATTGGCATCGCTTCCTGCGCCTGCGTCGACAAAAAAGGTAGTACTCTTGAACTGCTTGGAATTGGTTTCAGGAAGAAACGCGGATGGATTGGGTTCGACATTCATGGTGCGCTCCAGGGAGTGGGTCGGGGATCAGCGGCGAAACTCCTCAAGTACTATTTTGCTCAAAGATTCAGTGGCTTGGGAAGTCTTTAACTAATTCTTTGGAGCGAAATCCATGCCGTTCCTCTTGATTCAGGAACACTCGCCAATGGCTGATCTGTCTTGGCATGACATCAAGGAATCCTGAATTCGCCTTTCTCGCAAAAACGTACTCGAATTCCTGGCAATTGCACGATCGTTGGACACGTTTGCTCCGGGCAGATTTCGTCGTTGCAGCTTGGGCATTGTTGACGCTCATTTCTGGCCTTCCATTTGGGGGAGAAGAAACGCACGTTGATTGAGCGGCATCGGCACATTGGTTCGAATTTAGTGGGCAAAAAACCGTTTTGAATTTCCCCAATAAGTGATCCGATGGAGCGAACTGAAGGGCAAATATCGAACGGAAATCAATCAAGAAAATGGAGGGCAACATGAACCAAGTAAACTCAACGATCGCCCCAGGGACCAAGTCAAGCGGCGGGGTCGATTCATCAGGGATGATCGATTCGCGATTTGGCATCATGAAAATGAAGGGAGAAGAAGTCGTCTTCTACGCCGAGCCCAACGACTTGACACAGTATTGGATGATTGCGGCGACAATCTCGATTGTTGGCATCGTCGCACTCCCACTGGTCTATCTGGTGGGAAAGATCTCCAGCAACAAATATCGTTACTGGTTGACCAATCGTCGAATCATTTTGTCGTCAGGTTTTATTGGCTACACGGTTCGCAGCATCCCACTGGAGCGAATCTCAGATGTCGGCTTGAGCCGAACGCTTCCTGAGATGATGGCCGGTGTCAGCTCCATCGTCGTTCGCGATATGACCGGAGAAGTGATGGAAGGCAAAAGCCTTGTTGCAGTTGATAACGCGCCAGAGCTTCAACGACAGATTCTGAACGAAGTTCAACGTGTTAATTCGGAACGCGTCCGCGTTTAGAAACGTTGAACCGACGATGCACTTCGATCTCGTCCGGCGTCAGCCTGGTCGTTGACCGACGACTCTCTTTTGATGACGCTTATTTGGCGTGGGTCTTCGACCCACGCTTTTTTCGTTTTTGAATGTTGAAGTAAAGCTGATCGACGTATTCATCGGCGACTAGCGAGCGTTAGCTACTGTTTTGAGCGAGCGTAGTCCTTCAATCGACCAACGCGAACTTGGGTTCTGCGAAACCGACCAAAAAGTCCATCACATGCTGATCGACTTCGCTCTTTCCGACAGACCCAACCTGTACTTCTTGTCCCGGCGTTGCCCCCAGTGATGTGGTCAATCGAAGTTTGGCACCTGTAATCGGCATGTTCACGTTGGCTCCGTTTTTGGCCAAGCCGCGGCCATGTCGCAACATGTCACGCGGCGTGCAATAGTTGATCGCAATATCTGTGTCGCGTTTGTCACCGTAGTCGGTGCCGAAATACTCGTCAAAGATTGGCGATGGATTGATCGTTGCGGTGCGAACGTTCTGGTTAATGCAGCAGTAGAGTGCAAGTCCTCCTCCAAGCGAGTGACCGACGAAGTAATCAGCAGGATTGCCTTGTGCAAACGAAAGCGCTTGTTTGTATTGAGCAGTTCGACTGGCACCTTTCAAAAAGTTGCCTGCGTTTCCCTTTACTCCCCAATCGGTGAACGACACCATCGGGTCACTGCTGCCAGCAAACGACAAAACACGAACTCGATTTCCCCCGGTGTCCAATCCTGTCGCCAAGATGGCTCGAAATCCAGTGCGGTCGTCCGCCTCCACCTTGAGGACTTGCCAGCGATGATTCTCGACCGAAACATAACAGCTGACTTTGATATTGTTGACGTTTCCCTTGTATGCCAATCGACAGAGTGTCTGGACATCGCGGTACGTCAAAGACCAGGCGGCAGGGTACATGGCAAGCTTTCGATGGAGGTATGGAAGCAATCCTCGAGACGGAATCGCCACAAAAAAACGTGGCTTACCCATAAATACAAGACTGCCCAGTGGTTCTCTCAATCAAAACGTATTTTTTTGGCGGAGCTTGCTGGAAGAGACCAAGCGGTATGCCGGAAGAACCCATCCCAAGAACAGCGACTTGACGGAATGATTTGGCCGTCGGGGAAACCAGAAAAACTAGAAGCAGGTTGACCCGAAAGCTGGTCGTTCATTGAGCGAGTTTTTGAAGTCAGGAAGACTCACAATTTCTGAACTTAGCTGCCTTCAAGACCCAGAAATGCCCTCGCATTTCGGTAGCAAATATCGGCGATCGTATTGCCAACGAGTTCAAAGTCATCCGGAAGATCACCGGATTCCATGTCGCGTCCGAACAGGTTGCACAGCACGCGGCGGAAATACTCGTGTCGGGTGAATGACATGAAACTGCGAGAGTCGGTTAGCATGCCGATAAAGCGCGAGATCAAACCGGTATTGGACAGCGTATTCATTTGCCATTCCATCCCTTCTTTTTGATCGAGGTACCACCAACCGGAGCCAAATTGCATTTTGCTGGCAATGTTGCCTCCCTGGAAATTGCCCAACATGGTTGCGATCAAATAGTTGTCCGAGGGGTTAAGGTTGTAGACGATCGTTTTTGGTAGCTGATTCGTCTGTTCCAGTCGATCAAGAAACCTGCCGAGAGATCGGCCCTGCGGTGTGTCCCCCATCGAGTCACAGCCAATGTCACGGCCGATGGTTTTGAACAATCGCGAGTTGTTGTTGCGCCAGACACCGGTGTGGAATTGGTTCGTCCAATCTTTTTCGTGGTCGAGTTTTGCCAATTCCAACAGCATCCAAGTCGAGAACTGATCAAGCTCACCTGTCGTTGCTGGAGCCCCATTTCTCGCGGAAAGAAAAATGTCGTTCGCCTCGCCGTCGGTCCCAAAGGATGCGGGTACAAATTGGCAGCCGTGATCGGAAAGTCGACCACCGAGTTGATGGAAAAAATCGTGACGTTGTTTGAGCGCGGATAGGAGATCGTCGACCGATTGAATCGAGATCCCCGTCATGGTGGCAAGTTTCTCGATCCACGGATTGAACTCGTCGGGCCGATCAACAAACAACGCCCAGTCCGGTCGAAACGCCGGGTACACCTTGGTTTTCAGCGTGCCATCGGCAGCGATTTGCTGATGGAATTTCAGGTCATCTGTTGGGTCATCGGTCGTACAAAGCGCAGTCACTTGAAACGCTTCCAGGATGCCTCTTGGTCGAAGTCGATCGGCGGAAGCAATCAGCTCATTGCACCGATGCCAAATCGAGCCGGCATTGTCTTCCGAGAGCAATTCATCGATGCCAAAAAATCGGGACAGTTCAAGGTGAGTCCAGTGGTACAGCGGATTGCGAATCGTCTTGGGGACCGTTCTCGCAAACGCCAGAAACTTTTCCTGCGGAGATGCGTCACCTGTAATCAGCGCTTCATCAATCCCATTGGCGCGCATCGCTCGCCATTTGTAATGGTCGCCATCGACCCACATGTCGTGCAAATTTTCAAAGGGCTTGTTTTCAGCGATCGCTTGAGGCGAGAGATGATTGTGGTAGTCGATGATCGGCTGGTCAGCAGCGTAGTCGTGGTAGAGCCGTTTGGCGGCCGAACCGCTGAGCAGAAAGTCGTCGTGGATAAACGTCATGGAACTGGTGAGTCCGTCGTAGCGGAAGAAAGGTACTATTGAAACGAGTGGTCGTCGTCAGGGAATTCTCCAGTTCGTACTTCCGAGCACCATTGGTCGACGGCGTCGGTGACGACCCGGTTCATATTAGCGTACGCTTTGACGAAGCTTGGAACGTAACCTGAGTTGAGCCCCAGCATGTCATGAACAACCAGAACTTGGCCATCGCAGTCGGGACCTGCTCCGATGCCGATCGTGGGGATGCGCAGTTGTTGGGTCAAGTCGGCGGCAATCGTTGACGGGATGCATTCAAGGACGATACCAAATGCGCCAGCTTGTTCCGCTGCTTGGGCGTCTTTGAGTAACTCCTCGTGATCACGCTGCACTTTGTAGCCACCCATCACATTGACCGCTTGGGGCCGCAGGCCGACATGAGCCATGACAGGAATGCCCGCTGTCACGAGTGCTTTAATGACATCGGCTTGGTCGGCGCCGCCTTCCAACTTGACCGCTTGGCATCCCGTCTGCTTCATGATTCGTCCAGCAGCCTTAACTGTTTCTCGAACTCCGTGATGATTGACTGGAAACGGGATATCGACAATGACCATGGCGCGTTCGGCCGCACGAGCAACGATCTCTCCGTGGTAAATCATCTCGCGAAGTGTTACCGGGATCGTGTTCTCGTGTCCCTGAACAACCATGGCAAGGCTGTCACCGACTAGTAAAACATCGACTCCAGCCCGATCGAGCAGTTGCGCTGTCGGAAAGTCGTACGCCGTCAACATCGTGATCTTTTTGCCGTCCTGCTTCATCTTGACAAAACGGGGAACGGTCACTGGACGCAGACGCTTCTTGGATTGATTTTCCGCCATCGATAAAAACCACGAGTTCAACAATGATTTGTAGTCCGCTCATTGTATTCCGGATTGCCAGATTGGTTTAGGGTGCCAATGACAGGCCAGAATTTGGCTCGAACTGACCCCTGGCAAATTGATTCAGTTACAATTTACGCCAAGTTGTGCAAACGAGAGACTCCTACTTTGGTTGATAAGGTTAAACGATGAAACGATCGTCCCAATGGATGCTGGCCTGTTCCCTGCTGTTGTTTTTCAATGGCTGGTTGGATGCGCAAGAAGTTCAGCCTGTTCGCATGGGTACCGGCCTGATGACGTTTGACACCGTCCCGGGTTGGGGATTGCGTCCAGACGGAAAGTCAGCGATCGGGCCGACACATGGCAGCGTCGTTGTCGACAAATCAGGTGCGATTTATACGAGTGCCGATCGCGGCGTCTTTGTTTTTTCGCCCGAGGGAAAAGTCATTCATGCGTATGAAGGTGATGACTACACCAAGCTCCACGATATGGAGATTCGCGAAGAAGATGGCGTTGAATACATCTATGGTGCTCGAAACGGCGCCGGTGAGGGAATCAAGTTTAATGCCAAAACGGGTGAAGTCGCTTTTAAACTGAAGTACCCAGAAGAGTCACAGCTGGGCAAGATTAAATTCGTTCCGACCGCCATCACCGTGGCACCCAATGGAGATATTTTTCTCTCCAACGGTTACGCCAGCAATCACATTTTTCGATACGACAAAAATGGAAAATACCTTTCTCATTTTGGCGAGAAAGGGAATGGCAGGAAACAGTTCAATACCGCTCATGGAATGACGCTCGATACGCGTTACGAACCGCCCCGTTTGTTGATCTGTGATCGCAATCATCAACCCAAGGGGCGGCTGGTGCATTATTCGCTGGACGGGGAATTCATCGATGAAGTTGTGACCGGATTGGGCATGCCAACTGCCGTCGCCATTCAAGGCGACCATGTTTCAGTTCCCGATCTACATGGACGATTGGTGATTCTGGACAAAACGAACACCATTGTTGCCGTTCTTGGTCACAATGCGGATCGTAAAAAAGGTCGCAGCTTTCAGGTTAAGCAGGCCGACTGGGTCGAAGGTGAATTCAGTGGCACTCACGGTTCCTACTGGGACGCTGAAGGAAACCTGTACGTTCAAGACTGGAATGTCGCTGGACGCATCATGAAGCTGGTCCGCGTCAAAAAATAACGGTGAAGAGTGGGCATCCGTGTCGGGCGGTCGGTTGAGTAACCGAAACGTATCGCAGAGTAGACGATGGATGGCCGACAAGGATTAACTAGCGCCAGTCCAACCCGATATCAAAATTTGATGCTGAGTGGGTGATCGCGCCGACACTGATTCGGTCGACACCCGTTTGAGCAATCTCGGTGATCGTGTCCAGGTTGACACCGCCTGATGCCTCTAACAGCAGTTTTGGTTTTGCTGCGTCACGCATTTCGACAGCTTGTTTCAGGAGTTCGCAGTTCATGTTGTCCAGCAAGACGATGTCGCAGTCGGTCTGCAGGGCAATCTCGAACTGCGCCAGCGTGTCAACTTCGAGTTGCAGAATCGTCGCGTCACCGTTGGGCAATCTTTCGGCGTTTTCGTTAATCCACTGTCGCGCCATACGAATTGATTCAGGAATCGTATCTTCGTTATCCTTGACCAGTGATCGGTAAAACGCCAAGTGATTGTCTTTTAGCATGATCGCATCGTAGAGGCCCATCCGATGGTTCACACCGCCACCGCAAGCGACCGCGTACTTTTCCAAACGTCGCCACCCGGGTGTGGTTTTTCGCGTATCGAGGACGACTGCGTTAGTTCCTGCCACGCGTCGAGCGAACTCATTGGCCAGACTACTTATTCCTGACAGCCGGCACATGAAATTTAAACAAGTTCGCTCCATCGTCAGGATGTCGTGAGCGGTTCCCGACATGACCGCGATGGTTTGACCTGGCTCAACCGATTGCCCATCGTCAATTTCAACCAGTAGTTCAATCTTGGGTGAGAAATTGGAGAGCGCAAGCTTGGTTACCTCAACGCCGCAGACGACACCCGTTTCACGACTGACGAAAGCTGCTTTCGCATTCGCTGATTCTGGTACCACGGCATCGGTCGTGCAGTCGATCCCTTGTGCAAGATCAGCACTGCCAATGTCTTCGACCAATGCCATCTCGATCAACTTGAGCGCATCGCGGCAGGTTGCTTCAGAAAACGGGATCGCATCTCGCTTGGGCGACTCAGTCGAGTCAGTGGTTGGTTGATTCATTGAGGTAGTTTTCGATGGCAGCCGAGATTTGATCGCGAACGCGACGAAAGAACATCATCTGTTCATCGTCCGTTCCAGTGGCGTCCGCCGGGTCTTCGAACGGCCAGTGCAACATCGTGACGCCCGGCAAAACAGGACACGCTTCTTTGGCATTGTCGCAAACTGTGACGGCAACGTCGATCGGTTGTTCCAAAAACTGATCGACCGATTTCGAAATCAGGTTCTCCGTCGGTAATCCAATTTCTTTGATGGCTTCGATCGCCTTGGGGTGGACATAACCGGCAGGCTTGGAACCGGCCGAGTCGACCTGCCATTGCCCAGCCGCTTTGTCGCGCCAGATCGCCTCTGCCATTTGGGAGCGGCAGGAATTGCCAGTACATAAGATTAATACGCGTTTCATGATATTCGTGGGCTGAAGGTTAAGTCGTTTTTTTGATGGCTCGTCCCAGTTTTGTGAATGGAGGTGCGACTGTTCCGAACGATCGCGGAGCCTGGTCTGAATGTGTGCCAAGTCGCAAAGATTATAGAATGGAATCATAATGGCCAAGACGCTTGCTGCTTGCGTTAGGGAATCACAACAATTCTTGACCGTTCAACAGGCGAGTCACAATCGGCCAACGGTTCGTGTTACACTCATGGCCGAATTGTCCAAAATGTCCCGGCATCTCAAGTGGAGCTGACCATGGTTGCCAACCCCAAAAGAATCACGTTTTTATTTTTATTGATGGCATCGGTATCGATCAACGTGTTTGCCGACGACTGGCCACGTTTTCGAGGACCTGGTGGAAACGGCGTCGCCACGGATGCTTCTAAAATCCCAACCGCTTGGTCTCCTTCCGCAAACCTTGCCTGGAAAACGGAGATGCCCGGTCCCGGCGCATCGAGTCCGATCATTGTTGGTGGAAAAGCACTGATCACCTGCTACTCAGGTTATGGCTTGAGTCAGGAGAATCCTGGAAAGATTGAAAACTTGGTTCGACATCTTGTTTGTCTCGACGCAAAGTCGGGCAAAAAGTTGTGGCAAAAAGATGTGCCGGTTACTCTTCCCGAGGATCCTTATGCTGGAATCGGAGTGACTGCACACGGCTACGCTTCGCACACACCTGTTTCTGATGGAAAGAATGTCTACGCGTTCTTTGGAAAAAGTGGCGTCCACGCGTTCACACTCGATGGCGAACCGCTTTGGAGTGCCGATGTCGGAAAGGAATCAGACCCAACGAAATGGGGATCGTCATCGAGTCCAATCGTTTACAAAAATTCCGTCATCGTAACCGCGTCCGCTGAAAGTCAGGCGATCGTAGGTATCGACAAGGAAAGTGGTAAAGAACTCTGGCGACAAGAAGCCGAGGGGCTCGACGGCATGTGGGGAACCCCGACGCTAGTCAAAGTGGATGATGCCCGAACCGACCTGGTCATGTGTGTGGCAAAAGAACTCTGGGGTCTCAATCCCGATAACGGCGAACTTCGATGGTTCGCAGATGCAACTGGAGCCCAGCACGCCTATTCAAGTGTCGTGATCGATGGCAAACGCGTTTATGTGTTCGCGGGCCGAGGTGGTGGAAGTGTCGCTGTTGATGCAGGTGGCAAAGGTGACATTAGCAAGTCGAATACGGTTTGGACCGGTCGCGATACGGCCAGCTTTGCCTCTCCCGTGCGATATGAAAACAAGCTCTTTGTTATTTCGCGAGGCATCTTAACTGTCGTCGATTCTGAGTCAGGCAAACGTCTTCAACAACTGCGTCTCAAAGGCGCGCTGCAAACGGGCAGTCGATATGGATCACTCGATTACGCTTCTCCCGTTGTCGTTGGCGATCACTTGTACTATCTCAACGGCAGCGGACAGATGTATGTTTTCAAGATTGGCGATGAGTTGGAGCAGGTGGCTGTCAATCGTGTGACAACTGAAAAAGAAGTCTTTTGGGGTTCGCCGGCTATTAGCGACGGAAACTTGCTCATCCGAAGTGCCAAGTATCTCTATTGTGTTAAAGACCAAGGCGACGAAGTAAAACCGGAAGACACTCAGGTCGCGGACAAAGATGACGAAGAAGACGAGCAACCAGCCGCGGGACGACAGAGTGGAGGACGACCTGGTGGAAGTCGACAACAGTTTGATCCAATGGCGATGTTTGGCCAGTTTGATTCCGATAGCGACGGAAAAATCACGTCAGCTGAACTGGAAGGAAATCGCATGGCGGATCGATTGATGACCTTGGACAAAGATGACGACGATGCCGTCTCGAAAGATGAATTTCGAAACGGTATCTCGAGCCTGTTCCGTCGAGGCGGCAGCAGTGGTGGTCGTTCGGGAGGTGGTCGTTCTGGCGGCGGTTACAATCAAAAGGACTCACGTCCAGATCGCCCTCAGCGTCCGAAATCCGGTGGCTAAAGTCCAATTTGACGTGTTACGCTCAAACATGAGCGCGGATTAACTTGAAAGGTGGGGATTTTGTTAAAATAAAATCCCCCTTTTTTTTTACCATCACCACGATTCGACGTCTGGAGAATTTCCATGTCCCAACACTGTTGCCTCAAAATGCGTTCGCTGTCGGCACTCGTGTGTCTATTCGCTGTTTGTTTGACACCAGTCGGTTTCGTTTCTGCGCAAGATGATTTGGACGTTGAAAAACGTGCGACCGTGATGTTCGACATCAGAGTCGACGACATCATGTCCAAAATGGACAAAATGGGAATCGACACCAATGCGATCTCAAGCATGAAACTGGATGGCCCGTTTGGTGGATCAACGATTGCTGATCTTGAACGCATCCGTGGTGCTTTCTCGCTTCCGCCGAGCATGGATCGAATCATGCGTCCCAATGTCGACCAACCACCGGTGGAGGCATTTGTTAAGTTCAAGTTTAAAAACCCGGACGTCGCCGAGGCGGTGCTGGAGAGTTTGAAACAATCTGGTGGTGGCGAGGTCGAGATCAATGGGGTGACTTACGTCGCCGAACAACGTGGCAACAAGAATGGAATGTTGGCTCACCTTTCCGATATGACCGAAGTCGAACTTGGTACCAGTACGTATATTTTGAACGGTGATCGAAATGTCACGACCGCAAAATTGATGGAAGCATGGAAGACGTTGCCGAACCAGCCCGTCCGTTTCGCGGCCGATTTGGAACCCAGTCAAGATCTGATCAAAGAAGTGATCCAGATGGCTGGTGACGAAGTTCCACCTCCATTTGGTGCGTTCGTTGGGCTGTTGGACAATGCCAAAGGTATTAAAGCAACCATGGATCCGTCGCAGAAAGAGATGATCAAGCTTTCGTTTGCTGGCGTCGACGCTGATAACGCGACGGAGCTGCAAGAAGGGATCGACAGTCTTTTTGGGATGGCTAAAGTTATGTCGGCACCGATGCTGAAGGAGATGGGAAAGGATGTTCCTGAAGCAGCACAGCCTGCCAAGACTTTGATCAACTCGCTCAAAGCGAATACCAATGGCTCCGAAGTTACCGTGAACATTGAGAAGCCTGAAGGTTTTGAGAAAGCCGTTGCCGCCGTCATTGATTTTGCCGACAAGCAATCGAAGGCTGTCCAGAAGATGAACAACATGCGACAGTTTGCTCTGTCCGTGTTGAATTTCGAATCCGCGTACAGAAAGTTTCCATTCAACAAGGTTGGAAAATTTCATGAAGGTCTGAGCTGGCGCGTCCGCGTGCTGCCGTTCCTTGAACAAAATGCAATGTACGAACAAATGGATCTGGAAAGCCCGGCCAGCGATCCGGCCAATCAGAAGTTTGCCAATTCGATGCCAAAAATGTATGGCGAAGACGGAAAGAATGCGAATGTCGCGTGGATCAAGTCAGACGTGGATTCGTTCGCCGGGATTACCGATGGTTCGTCAAACACCATCATGTTGTTGCAGATACCCGAAGGGAGACCTTGGATGGAAAGCAACGATCTGAGTCAGGAAGACGCAATCAAACTGGTTGCCGGGCTAAAAGATGGTCAAGAAGTGATCGCCGCTTTCTATGACGGTTCGGTTCGAAAAATGACAAACCAAATCTCGAAGGAGACGTTGCGAAAGTTATTCGATCCCAAAGATGGCGAAGTGGTCAGGTTTTAAGAAGAGCGGACGGATCCAGATCGGAAATTTGGTCCGATCGAAGTATGATTCAGACTCAGTGATGTTGACAAGAAAATTGAAAGACAAGAATATCTCCTCGCAGTAGACAGGAAAATTGAAAGACAAGAATATCTCCTCTCAGCAATCTTTCTGCCAACCAAATCCTTCCGTTAAAACTGGCCTGCCAGAATGATTCAGACTCAGTGATGCAGACAGGAAATTGGAAGACAAGAACATCTCCTCGCAGCAATCTTTCTGCCAACCAAATCCTTCTGTTAAAACTGGCCTGCCAGAATGATTCAGACTCAGTGATGCAGACAGGAAAATTGAAAGACAAGAATATCTCCTCGCAGTAATCTTTCTGCCAGCAAAATCCTTCCGTCAAAACTGGCCGCTAGAATGATTCATACTCAGTGATGCAGACAGGATAATAGGAGACAAGAACATCTCCTCGCAGCAATCTTTCTGTCAACAAAATCCTTCTGTCAAAACTGGCCTGCCAGAATGATTCAGACTCAGTGATGCAGACAGGATATTGGAAGACAAGAACATCTCCTCGCAGCAATCTTTCTGTCAACGAAATCCTTCTGTCAAAACTGGCCTGCCAGAATGATTCAGACTCAGTGATGCAGGCAGAAATATTGAGAGACAAGAATATCTCCTTGCAGCAATCTTTCTGTCAACAAAATCCTTCTGTCAAAACTGGCCCGCCAGAATGATTACGGCTCAGTGATGCAGACAGGAATATTGAAAGACAAGAATATCTTCTTGCAGCAATCTTTCGTCAACAAAATCCTTCTGTCGAAACTGGCCCGCCAGAATGATTCAGACTCAGTAAGGTCTCAGTTGACGGGTCGACTCAACCGCGGCTTGTTTGCTAGCGCCCAAGCGGCTCAGGTAACAAATCGATGTACGCTCGGTCGACGAGCATCTCGTCCGTGACGCCGAATTCTTCCATCCAATGCCGGGCAATCTGAGTCCCGTCGTCCGTGGTTTGACCTTGTTCCAGTACAACTTCCAACTCCAAAAACAGGCCCAACGATTTGACATCGTCGAGATGGACCCGCGTTTGCTCCAAAAGGTAGAGTTGGCGACATTTTTCGACCACACTGATGACTCCATTGGCACCGGCAAGTGCTTCTCGAAGCTCGCTGGCTTGTTCGATTTCAATTCGCGAATACTTTGAAAGCTTCGGTCCGTCCTGATCCGGCCGATGGTAATGAATCAGTTCTGCAATTGATGTTGGATTGCCATCTTGATCAAAAAACTCTCGCAGCTTTAAACGGCCTGACTTGGACTCAAAGAAAGTGTCCTTCTGACGGAGAACTTCTGGCCAACTCTCCGTCAGTTCTCTCCCTTTTTCATCAATTAAATCAAACTGTTCCTGCGTCAATCGAGCTTTGATTTCAATGTTTTGGGCCATCTGTTTCCTTTCCGAGACGAACACCTCATCGTTGCGAAGGCTGGCAGTCTTCGCAACGAGCTGTCGCCAATTGAGCGTAAAACGACGCCAGACACCTTAACAAACGGCAGGCATCGCCGACATCAAGTGTCCGTCAACTGATCGGTAACCGACTTCATATACTGAATGCTATCTTGTGCCAACCGATCGACGCCTGGGGAAAAATCAAACACTTCGACGCTGACCCAACCCTTGTAGTCAACATCGGCAAGTGCCTTAAAGATCGGCAAAAAATCGACGTCCCCCATGCCTGGCCCCAACAAGTTGGGATCGTTCGCATGGAAATGGTGCAAGTTGTCGTGATGCTTTTTGATAATTTCCGGGATCGGCATCGATTCGCTGGACATCGCTTTGACATCCAGGTGCAATGCAACCGAAGGTGACCCGATTCTTTGAATCAGCTCAACGGTGTCATCAGCTGTCAGCAAAAAATTGCCTTCTTTGGGGCCCAGCGGTTCGAGGGCGAGCGTCACTTGGTGCTGTTCAAGGGCAGGGACGACAGCCTGAAAAACCTCGCAAGCGTTGGCCATCCCCTGCTCCGCCGACAACCCGGCTTCCAAATTTCTCTGTTGGGGCGACCCAAAGACCATCAAGCTGCCGCCCAATCGAGAACAGAGCTCGACCAGTCGAATCAGATAGTCAGCGGTACGGCGACGGGTGGCATCATCAGCCGTGGTCAAATGCAATTCGTTGGTCTTGGCGAGCAACCAATGCAATCCAACGATCTCCAATTGATGTTGTTGGGCAAGGTCGCGAATTTGTTCGATGGTTTTTCCATCAACGGCAGTCGGGTCCTGAGTTGGATCGGCGACCAAAGTGAACGGAGCAATCTCGATCCCCTGATATCCGAGTTGAGCAGCATGAGCGAATACCTCTGCAAACGGCAGGTCCCCATACATTTCATTGCAGATCGCATATTTCATCAGAGTCTTCCAGTTGGGGTTCAATGCGGCAATCGAATCACTCGAGCTGGTTCAAGTGACGCCTGTCTAAACTGACCTCCCACAAGTGAGCGTAGCGGCGGGAGGGGGAGCCAGTTGTCAGTCCGTTTGCCGGCAGAGTCTATTTTCGTTTGTTACGTGCGGCAAATTGCTCCGCATATTCCAAGACCCACTTGTCGATCATCGCTTGGAAGTCAGGTTGTTTGGCTTCGGCGATATCTTCAAAATGATTCCAGCTAAAGATTTCTTTATCGCGGATGGCACCTTTCCCACAGATGTTGACGACGTTGAATTCGTTTTGTGGTTTGACCGTGATTTCCAGACGCGAAAAGAAAGATCCTGCGCGGCCATCGGGGCCGCGATCAATATCATTGCGTGCGATTGCCCCGCCCCATCCTTTGTGTCCGTAAAGGGTTTCGTACTCAAATCCTGGGAAGTGGTCGGCCATTTGCTGGAGGCACTTTTCAATGTGCTCTGACAGATTGAGTCGAAAATCATTGTGCAGATTGCGGAGATCTTCTTTGGATTGTTCGGCCTGCCGTTTGGCATCATTGCGAGCCGAACCGCGCGTTTGTCCACGCTCGATAGCAGCTTCAAGTTCTTTTTCAAAATCCATGGGTGAACCTGGGTTAGGCGAGAGCGTCGATTCTATACCAACGTGCTCAAAAACAATAGTTTGCAAATTGAATCATTCGAAATCGCAAAGCGATAGCCATTCTTCTTCTGCTGTCGACAGTTGGTCAGCGACCGCTTGAATTTGCTCGTGCAGATTCATTGCTTCTTCCGCATCGGTCGTCGTCAGAAGTTGTTGGTTGAGCGATTTCTTTTCTTCGTCCAGTCGAGCAATCTTTCGCTCGATCGATTTGACCTGTTTTTTTAGCGCTCGCTGTTCGTTCTGACTCAGCGTCTTGTTTTGTCGTCGCTGGTTAGGGTCGTCGGCCTCGCTTGCGATTGCGGTATCACGATCGCCTTCCCCGATCTCTCGATTGATTGAATACAGATAGGCATCGTAGTCACCGAGATAGTTTTTGACGCTCCCATCGCGAACTTCAATCACGTTGGTGGCGACCCGACCCATAAAGTGTCGATCGTGCGAAGTAAAAATCACCGTGCCCAGATACGCTTCCAGCGCTGACGCCAGGGCTTCAACCGTTTCGACATCAAGATGGTTGCCCGGTTCGTCCAGAACAAGAATGTTGTAATCTCCAAGCAAAAGACCAGCCATGCATAGTCGTGCGCGTTCGCCACCAGACAGGACTTTGACTTTTTTATGGACGTGTTCATCGCGGAAAAGCAGCGAGCCGGCGACTGCGAGGATCTGTTGATCCGTAATCCCGGTCATCGCTTTTTGTTCCAGATATTCCAGCACCGTATCGTCAGGATCAATCGAAGTATAAACGTGTTGTGCATACGTCCCGATGCGACAATGATGTCCCCAGTTCATTCCGCCGCCGAGCGGATCGAGCGAACCGACGAGCGTTCGTAACAGTGTCGTCTTGCCCTGACCGTTGTCTCCAACGATGGCCGCGCGTTGACCATGCTCAATCTCAATCTGAATGCTGTCGGCGACTAAATGATCCGGGTAGCCGATGGCAAGTTCTTCACAACGCACGGCAGGCCCTCGACGAGCCACGACGATGGGTGCTTGAATGTAGGCAGTGCGTTCTTCAGTTTCAATTTCATTCAGTTTCAATCGGTCAAGTTGCTTCTGTTTCGAGCGAGCTTGGCTGGCAGTGTTGGCGTTGGCGCGATTCTTGTTGATGAACTTTTCCAGCTGTTTGGCTTTGGACAACACCGCTGCATTTTCACGGACCAACTGCTCGCGACGTTCCGCTTGGAACTCGAGGAACGGAGCAATCTTTCCAGGGTACATCGTTAATTTGCCACCTGAAAGATCGAGCGTGTGTTCGCAGGTTTTCGACAGGAACGTTCGGTCGTGAGAAACGATCAGACACGCTTCGCGAAACGATTGCAGAAAGTGTTCCAGTAAGATTTGTGTTCGCAAATCCAGAAAGTTTGTCGGCTCGTCCAGCAGCAATAAATTGGGTTCATGTAACAGAAGTGCCGCAAGTTTTACCCTCGTTTGCCAACCTCCCGACAGTGAGGCAACTTTGCCAAACAGGTAGTCACCTTTGAGTTCAAACTGGCCTGCGACTTGACCGCATTTCCATTCCGGTTGCCCACTGTCGCGCATCAAAAATTCGACGACAGTTTCATCCGGTTGAAAAGGATCGTGTTGGCGCAAATAGCCGATTCGAAGTCTTGGGTGTCGTATGACTTCACCCGCATCCAGATCTTCGTCGCCCAGCAAAATTCGCAGCAGCGTCGACTTGCCAGCTCCGTTGCGACCAACAAATCCAATTTTTGCATCATCGGTGATCGTCGCTTCCGCATTGTCCAGCAAAACTTGATCGCCAAAACTCTTGTATGCGTTGCAAATCTGAAAAAGAACGGACATCGAATAAAGAATCGTCAATCAAGTAAATCGGGTCGTCGGAAACCTGTTGAGGCGAATGCTCCAGGCAGCTAACAAACAGTGTGACCGAAGTCGGGAAGATTGACTACCGCACTTATCTTCCGAACTCAACGCAGATCGGATTCGGAACGTTGACCACGTTTCGCGTAAACGTCAATTTTCCGGTTTCTGGGTCAACCGCAAAGAGTGCCAGGGTGTTGGAATTTTGCCCGGCAGCGATCAACCATTGTCCCGTCGGGTCCAGATTGAAGTTTCTTGGCCGGCTACCACGGATTGGTTCGCGTTGTAGGAACGTCAGTTTTCCGGTTTCCGGGTCGCATTGAAATACCGCAATTGTGTCGTGTCCTCGATTGGAGGCGTAAACAAATTTGCCGTTGGGGTGAACCCTCACTTCGGCCGCAGAATGTTTCAGTCCGTCATGGTCTTCAGGCAGCGTCGCTATCTCCTGAATCGATTTGAAGTTGGTTTTTGACGCGTCAAACTCGAATACGCTCAGCGTCAGCGTTAGTTCATTGAGAACAAACGCAAATTTTCCAGACGGGTGAAACTTCATGTGACGAGCGCCACCGCCAGCAGGACAGGCGACTTCCGAATGTTGGGTGATCGCACCAGAGTCAGCATCAATCGAGTAGACGACAACGGCGTCTTTTCCCAAGTCCGGCACGCAGAGAAATTTGTTATCCGGTGTCGTACCTGTCCAGTGAGGATGAGCGGTGTTCTGTCGACGATCGACCACGCCCGACCCCGCTCCATGCTCGATCTTGGAAACCAAGGACGTTACACTTCCATCGCCGTCGAGACGGTAGGAACTGGTCGAACCTCCTCCGTACTGTGCGGAGAAAAGATACTTGCCATCTTGATCAACGCTGACGCAAGCGGGTTTGCCATCATCTGATGAAGCGAAACCAGTTAGCTCCAGTGATCTGTTTTTTCCTCGACCTGAGATGCGATATGACGCGACACCTCCGTCTTTGTCCAACTGAGCTGTCGCATAAAGGATCTTGCCGTCAGGACTAATCGCCAGGAAGCCCGCCGAGCCCAAGGTATTCATCGTCTTGGGTTGCGAAAGTTTGCCCGTTTCGGTGTTGAGCGTCAGATGAAAGACTCCTTCATTGCCGCCGGTTCCAATCCAGACATCGACTTCGTCCCCATTTGCAAAAACCCCCAGCATCGGGACAACAATCAACAGCGAAAAGAATAGACAGATCGTTGAAGTGATTGAGTTCATGGACGTTCCTGCAATCAAAATGGTGCGTGTACTGAATTGGTTGGAGGGATCATTGTAGCCTGAAACTTCACTCCTGAGCGCCCGTCAAGTTAACGGTTACGTTGCCAAAGAGTGCGAAATGATCCGAAAGAAAAAATTGGTGGTCACCCTCAAGAATTGGCTGGTCAAAAACGCGAACATCGTTGACGCGAAGATCGGCAGTATGAAAGTAACGCGTAAAGTAAGCCGAGAATCGACGTCCGTTCTGCTGGTTTCGTCGAAACCCGTTTCGCCGGCTGTCCCACGTTGGACGGGGTGGGCGATTTCCCTTCAAGCCGAAACCTGCCATTGACGCTTCTTCACTGACACGAGTGTTCGTATCGCCGAGAATCAATAACGCGTCGGTGTTGCATTGGGCAATGATCGTCCGAACGGCCGCATGCCGTTTCTCCACTTCGTTCTTTCCAGGCGCCAAGTGAACGTTGGCGATTGTCAAATTGAGTTTTGGAAAAATGGTCAGCACGGCACACTTGTGAATCAAGCGGCAAGTCATTGAATCGACCAGCTCCTTCCGAAGGATCGTCGCGATGTGACCACTATGGCTATACGTATTTGCAGGCACTAAGTCGTGCGTCTCGACGTAGGGGATAATGCCTGGTAGCTCTTGAAAACAAACGATATCCGCGCCAGTCGCGATGACTCGCTTGCGAACTTCATGTTCCGTTTGGTCCTCGCGCCAAGTGGTTGGCGCATCATCAGATCGATGAAAGAGACAAAGATTCCAGGTAAGAAACTTGAGCGAGTTTGAAGACATCGTCGGCCAACGGCAAGGAAATTGTGGATTATTGTAGTGGTAGCTGAACGTGGATGGGCTCGCGTTCGGGGAAGCCGTGACTACCCCTATTCCCAATTGAAGTTCAGCAACGAAAATCAGAAACTCATTGTTTTATTGTCAATCTTGAGTTGATACGACTATGCCAAGTCAGCGCGTCTATTTTCCAAATTCCAAAGGTGACAGGCTTGCCGGGATCGTTGACCTCCCCAGCGAAGATCCCGTCGGTTTCGCCTTGTTTGCCCATTGTTTTACATGCACCAAAGACTTGAAGGCGATCGTTCGCGTCAGTCGCGGTTTAGCAAAACAGGGCATCGGCGTGTTGAGATTTGATTTTACGGGACTCGGAGACAGTCACGGCGATTTTTCGGAATCCAATTTTGAATCGAATGTTAGCGACATTCACTCAGCGGCGAACTGGCTTTCTGAAAATCATCAACCAGCTGCCATGTTTGTAGGTCATTCGTTAGGTGGAACGGCATTGATGTCAACAATGAATCGCATGGACTCCGCGCGATCTTTGGTGACGTTGGCGTCTCCAGCCAATACGCATCATTTGGTCGACACATTGTTGAGACTGAATCCAAACATTGAAAAGGACCATGAGGGCGAAGTTGTGATCGGTGGTCGAACTCATTTAATCAAGACGCAATTGCTGCAGAGTCTTCGTCGCCAGCAGATGAAGCCGTTAATCGAATCGATTCAGATTCCGCACTTAGTGTTGCATTCTCCAGACGATGAGATGCTCGCCATCCAACATGCTCATGATATTTTTGAAATGTCGGGGGGTTACAAAGCGTTTGTGACGCTGCCGGGGTCGGATCATCTACTGGTCAACCAACCAGAAGATGTTGGCTTCGTGTCCAACTTGATTGCCAGTTGGGGAAAACGGTTTATGTGAGCAGTCGACAGGCCTCATCGATTTGCCAGGCCGTGATGAGGCGAACAACGGATCTTGTCATTTAACCCGGTAGCCCCAGTCGGCGAGGTGTTGGCGGATCGACGCCAGATGATCGCCTTGGATTTCGATCGCGCCCGATTGAATGCTTCCGCCAGCACCGCAGATGTTTTTGAGTTTGGTCAGAAATGCGCTCAGGTGAGGTTCAGGAGTGCCTTCGTCGAGCCCACGAATCACCGTCACCAGCTTTCCTTTTTTACGTTTCTCCAGCTGCAAACGAGCGGTCTGTTTCTCTGGCGGCAGCGGCGCGGGCGTGTTGTCTACTGGTGGGCAGTCGCACTCGGTTTCGAGCTTTTGGCACCGATCGCATTTGGGCGGTCGGTACAATTCGGTCCCGGCAAATAAACTCATGGCGTGTCACGTGCGATCGGTTTTCGAAACAATATACAAACGTTACCATAAGACGGTCGTGGCAATTTGACTAGTCAACTTGCAGTTGCCGACTTCCAGCTGCGTGGTCACCATTGAATCACTTGTTTTTTAGATTGGGAAATTGGATGTCATCGATCATTGAAGGATTTATGTTTGCATGGAATAAGAACAGGGAATATGGACCAAAGTTGGTTGCCGATTTGACGGATGATCAGATGACGACTCAGCCAGCTCCCGAAGGAAATGCTCCATCCAATCACCCGGCATGGGTGTTGAGCCATCTCAATGTTTATCTTCCCGTAATTGCGGCGATCATCAAAAATGAGCCCTTCGCGGATCCTAAAGAACACCCGTTTGGGATGCTTTCCAAGCCAGAGTCGGATCGTTCGATTTATTCATCCAAAGACGAGTTGGTCAGCGAATTCGTCAAATGGCACGATGAAATTGCAGCTTTGTTGGCCAACGCAGACAACTCAATTTTTGAAAACCAGATCAAATTGGAGCGATGGCAAAACATCATGCCCAGCGCTTCGATCGCACTTCCCTATTTAATGTTCAACCATGAAAATGGACACCTTGGTCAAGTCAGCGCCTGGCGACGAATTCAAGGCATGCCCAGCGTTTGAACGAGATCGACCATCATAAAAATGAACTGGTATGGAGACCCGTATGAATGCTGAAACGTCACCGCTGAAAATCCGATTTATCGAACGCCGCAGTGAACCGGTTAAACATCTCCCCGGATTTCAAAAACATCATCGCGTGCCGACCGCGGCCTCGCCCAACGATCAGCGGTTTATCGTTTCGCTGGCCGAACCGTTGCTGGATAATGATTTGCAAGACAAGTTTTCTTCGCTTCGCAAAGCCTTCGGACTGAAGCGAAAAGAGATCAGTGTCGATGGTCCATTCGAAGGAACTGGAATTGTAGCAACGCCATTTTTCGAATACCGGATCGTGGTTGAACTGGATGAATCAACTCCTTCGCGCGTCCTCTTTACGCGTACGATCGAAAATATCGGCGAGCCAGCGAGGATTGTTGCGGCACCCTTCGAAACTGTCTTTGAAAACATGTTCTCAGAAATGGAAGTGGTTACTGAGTCAACGCTTGACTTGGAGGCGATCGTCGACGCAATCGAGGATGCGGAGAGCGCTGAAGTTTCGATCGACTACGACAAAGATCTGACTTGGTGCGAGATCCAATTGATCAATTCAGCGTCAACGGTGATTGTCAAACCGAATTCTATTGTGGTCAGTTCCGCCAAAGAGACGACGCCGCAGCAGTTGTTGGAGTTGTTTGTCGATATTCAACAACAGTTCGTGGCAAGCTTGAACCTGGGGCAGTTTGCGTTTGACGCGAGGCAAACTTAATTCTCTCTCGGGGGCGACGTCTCCGTATGATTGGCAGCGGCTTGTGGGTGAGAGGTTGAATTCGGAGTCGGTTCTTGAAGTTGATCAGGCATGATGACTTCTGGAAGTGGCTTCTTTGGCTTCGATTCAACCGGCTTCTCTTTTGCAGAAGTTGATGTTTCAAGGATCGGGTTTGCCGAGTTGGACTGCTCGAACGTTGGACCTGCTGAGCTGTCTTCAATTTTGGGTAACGATGACGGTTCAGGTTTTTGAGCAGTGGGTTGCTGCTCGATGGTGTCAGCGGCATCATCTCGCCGTTGAGGAACGATCGGCGTGTCCTCGGTTGATTCTAGTTGGTTGGAGTTCGGCATCGAGAGCGCATACTGCTCCGCATCGTCTTGCCGTGAGCCAAAATGATGCGACCAGGCACAGCCAAATGACGCGCCCAGGAATACGATCATGCCCATCAAGTAGATCCAGATCAGCATCACAACCAATCCACCCATCGCACCGTAGACTTCGCTCGTGGACGAATAACCGACGTATAGCTGAATGAAATATCGACTGCCAGCCACCATGAATGCGGTCAAAAATCCAGCTGGAATCACATCGGTCAAACTGATTTTGGTTGCAGGGAAGATCCAGAACATGATCGAAAAAACGACTGGCATCAACAGAAAAGTCATGCTGCGATCCGTGCGGCTGATCCAAGTGACCAACGAAGGATAGTCTTCCATCCAATGGCTCAAGTGACCGACGATCGACTGAAAAACGAGCGCAATGATCAGCATCAAGCCAACGAGCAACACCATCACAATGCCAATCAGTCGAGTTTGAAGAGTGAACCAGAACCCACGTTTGGGTCGATCAACATGCCAGATCAGATTGAACGTATCGTAAAGCTGAGTGAATACACCGGAGGCAGCCAACAAGAGAATTCCGATACTGATCGAACCGGCAATGACGCCGGTCTCGGGTGCTTTGGCGCGGCTGATCACGTCGGCGATGATTTGGGCAATGTCGGGTGTCGTTACTTGCGTCACCGTGGAGACGATTTTTTGCTCGACCAATTGATCATCGAATGCCCAGCCGGCCACGGCGATGGCAATGACCAACGTTGGGGCAACGGACAGCATCGCGTAAAACGCCAACGCCGCTGACATCTGTGATGACCGAGACTGTGCCCAGATGCGAAATGTCTCGGCGATCAAATTCCAGATTCTTCGGATCATGCCGCGACAGATATTGGATGCAAGATAACGTTCGCCCGGGGCGCACGCTGCAACTCATCGATGCTTCTAGCTGGAAACGGATGAAGTTGAATGACAGCGAGCGTGCAATATAACTGGAAATCAGTTGCGAGTGAACTTCGATTGCATCTTGATCCGCGGTTGTTGCTTACCAAAAACAAACCATGCTTTGACAGTCGGGATCAAAGACCAAACGGATTATCATCTGAGGACGTTGGTCCGCTAAATGGATCAGGGGCATCTTTTGCGGGACTCGGCTTGGCCGCGTTTGACTTGGGTGGAGTAAACGCGTCTCCTGTTTTCTCGGACTTCCAATTCTCTAGCCGTTCGGCTTTGTCGTCAGCTAACACAGGTTTGGGGCGATTCGGCATCATCAATTGGAGATTCGCGTGCATGTCAATCAGCAAGTCCTCGACACGACGAAGATTGACTTCTGATTGGGAAACGACGACAACTCCGTTGACCACGCGAAGCACACCAACTCCGCCGTTCTGTTCCCACGAGTCAATGCTGACGCAACGCGTGATGACTTCGATCAGATGATCACATTTGGCATGATAGACCTCCGTTTCGGAAGGTTTTCGTTGCGGCATCGTTGGTTGTTGTTTCGGCGTAGCACCAGCCGCTCCACCACCAGCCGCTCCACCACCACCCAGTCCACCACCACCCAGTCCACCACCACCTCCGCCCAGTCCGCCACCGCCGCCAAATCCGCCACCAATTCGCGATCGCTTTAGCAACGGTTCTCGCATCGCATCGATGAGTTGGCCACAGTCAAACATTTTCGTGCGAAGATACTGATCTTCCTCAGCGTTTTCCCGCGAGATAATTTTGACAACACCATCTTGAATCACATAGGTGGCGTTGTACTTCTCCAGCATCGTGTCCAGCGCCGTGTGGGCGGGTATACCAACGAGTTTGATCGTGATCAATTCATCTTCGGTCAGCAGGTCATCCCGCGCACTTTCCGTGTGGACAATATTCAACTGCAAGCTTTCTTTGAGATAGTCTTGCACATCCAAGTAGGGATCGGCATCAAAGTTGATGCTGATGATCTTTTTGAGCTTTGCTTCGGCTTGGCTGTTACGAATCGATGTATCGGAAACGAAACGCGTGTCTTCCGACTGAGACTTCAGCTGGGCTCTTGCCGAGAGCGGCGCGAAAAAGATAAGCGTTGTACACGCGATCAACAGCAACCGCTGCACTCGAGAGATGGGCTGACTCATATCGTGGACTCCTTGAATTCCGTCAAATCTGGAGAAAAACCTTCACCAGATCGACGAACTGAACGAATTGCTGCCTTGCCAAGGGTTTTGTATTCCCCATCACGGCTAAGGTCAAGAATAATCACTCACTGAATGTGCGTTTTCGTCCCGGATTGGACCTACTCGAATTTCCAGAAAAGATTATCATCACTGGCCTGCAGCGGTGGATTCTACGCCGTTAATTCTTGCGTAGGCCCGCAGTTATTTGTGTGGGCAGCGGTGCCGTTCCAAATGCCGTCCATTTATCAAAACGTTGCTGCGTTTTTAAATGGCAATGGTCGTCGACGACGATCAATTGAATATCCTCCCGGAACCGATCAATTTCGGGTCAAAAATACCACAACATTCTTCGATAGATCCATGCTCAAGAAAAACGACGAAACCAGTTCGCCATCCGATGATGGCATGGCGATGATTTTACAGCAAGCAGGTAAATCCGCCGACGAAGTTGCCGCTTTGTCGACGCTGGACGATGCCGACCGCACGGCTGAAAACCAGTTCTCAGGCGAAGCTCCAACGATCGCCAGTCTGTTCGGTACTGGAAAAGCTCGCGAGTTTTTTGCCGGTCACTTTACGCCGTCGGCCGAGGTTGCCAGCGTCATGGGTGAGTCGCTGGACTTTCTGATGCGGCACAAGAAAGCCGGTACGCTGGTCGACAATGAGCGGATGTTGTTTCGCGATGAGATTATCAGCGGGCTGGCGGAGGTGGGATTCTTCGGATTGGCGATCCCGCAGCAGTATGGTGGCAGCGGCGCCAAGCTGGGAGACCTCGGACCTCTGCTTCGCGCGTTAACCTTCATCCATCCCGATCTTGCAGTGATGTTTGAAGTGCACAATTTTCTCGGGCCAGTAACTCCGATCCTGGATTTCGGTACCGACGAGCAAAAGGACTACTTTCTTCCCAAGATGGCGCGCGGCGAATTGCTTGGCTCATTCGCTTTGACCGAACCGGGCGTGGGGGCGGATCCGAGTCGACTGTCGATGACGGCTCGCTTGGAGGGCGACCAATACATTGTCAGCGGCGTCAAGTGGCCGATCACCAATGTCATTTATGGTGGCGTCTGTATTCTTGTTGTCAAACTTGAGGGTCACGACCTAAAGAAAGGACGTGACTCGGGTATGATCATTTTTGAAGTGCCCAAGCAAGACACGGAACAGTTTCGCATGAAGCGAAATGATCTGACGGCGTTCGACTATTTGTGGAATGCAAGGTTCCGATTGATCGATTGTCCGATCCCCGCAAATTGTCTACTGGGACCGCCCAGCAAAGGTCTTGCTCAGGCGTTTAGTTCACTGGCCAAAGGACGAGGCGGGATTGGCGTCAACAGTGCTGCCAAAACTTTCAAACTCTTGGCTCACATCATTAAAGATCCAGAGACCGGCGACAAACCAGAGCTCGACGCAAAAGAAGGTGAACCGAATGGAGGTGGATGGACCTCATTCCGATCGACCTTTGGGAAACCGATCGGCAGCTCTCCCCGAATCCAAACGTGGATCGGGCGGGCGACTGCTCATGGGCTCGCTGGGCGAGTCCTCGGAGATCTCTGTTTCCGATTGGCGGCCAATGGTGTTCGCGATGAAACTCAGGGGATGATCGCCAAGGTCTATGCGACCAAAGCGTTATTGCAAACTGCGATCAACTGTTACCAGATCCAAGGTGGTCGTTCGGTTCACACTGACGAACTTCGCAAGTACACACGAACGTCCAACGGATCGATGCCTGATCATCCGATCGAAAACTACATCGGCGAGAACATGCATGAGTTCACCATCGCTACGGTTTACGAGGGTCCAAACCCTGTGCTCTCGGATGTTGGTGCGCCCAACGCGATGACACGGAACATTCGTAACAAATACCTTGAGCCGATCGGGATGGCCGAAGTCAACGGTCAGTTTGGGCTGGGGGCGAAAGCCAACTTCGGATGGTTCGTCGCCAAGACGGTTGCGGGTTCCTACTTTGCTGGCGGTGACCTTTCCGGCGTGGAAAATCTGTTTCCGGAGAAAGCAAAATACATTCGGAATGCGTTCAAGCGAAACCGGGTATTGGGTCGTCGAATCTTGATGATCATCGCCAAATACCAGAAGTCATTTATGGATCAGTCGTTCCTGCTTGGCGATGAGGGCGGGATTTTTGACCAGCTTTGTCACAACCTGGCCTCCCTCTGTTTTGCGTTGTCGATGGACAAGCCAGAGCCAGAGTATCTGAAGGTGGCGGCGGCACTGGACTTGGAATCGAAAATTCGGATGAGCGGTCGAAGCTTGACTCCGGGGCTTCAACGATCCTGGGCGGAGCTTGGACATTTGATGATGGACCAGAATTCACAACTCTATCGCGATTTGATTGGCGACATCGAAGTTGCGCCGATTCCGCTGGATCCTCGATTTATCGATCGTTTCATTTAAACGACTTGAGCTAGTTCGTAGTACCGCCAACTTGTAGTAAAGCTAGTTGGTAGTAATGCTAGTTCGTAGTACCGCCTTTAGGCCAATACTGCTCAATCGAGGTTTACAAAAATCGTGACTTCCGTCACTAGAAGGGTGTCAAATCAACATCCAGTGCAA
>JBCAWX010000028.1:0-87969 GCA_038534355.1 Planctomycetota bacterium | reverse complement strand
AGAAAGTTGCTGACACCTTCCAGGATTGCACCGTAGGGCTTGCGCCCTAACGCTACATTTTTTTCGCATATAGCGGACCGGCGCAAGCCGTCCGGTATCAACCCAAAGTTCAAGCCAAGTAGAAAGTAGCTGATACCTTCCGGGATCACCGGAGGGCTCGCGCCCAAACGCTACTTGAAAACGAAAAGGGTTTCCGGGGCGTGTCTGACACCTTTTTAGGTACCGCCCGCTTGGGTCGCTTGCCAAGCAAATTGGCACCGAGTTTAATAGCTGCACGATGAACCGTCGTTGCCCAACAACGGTGTCGCAATGGGCAAACCATGACGTTCAGTTCTGTTTTCTTGCCAACTTCTGAAAGTTCGCTTCATGTCGACAGTCTATCGGGTCGCCCTGCTCTTACCGATGAACATTGGCTATGGACGTGGCGTCATGCAAGGCGTCGGACAGTTCGTCAGCGACTTGAATCAAGGAAAGCACGAATCGGTCTCACAGGACGTTCGCTGGCGGATTCATCGTTCTTTACCATCAATGGACGTGTTGCCATTGATGCGCAAATGGCAACCTGAAGGTGTCATCGCGCACATCGACAGTCCCGAACTAGCGAAACGTCTTGCTCGGCTCAAAGTCCCTGTCGTCAACACGACCAGCACGATTCCCGGTTGGGAAGGACCATTGGTCGAAGTGGATCACGAACAGATCGGGAACTTGGCTGCCGAACACTTTCTGCAACGGGCGTTTCGCTCGTTCGGATACATCGGCAGTGATTGGGCGGGGTTCTCGCTGTCACGTGAAGCTGCATTTCGATCCGCGATCGCATCTGCCGGATACGAAGTCTCGTCTTGCCATCTCAATTATTTGCCACTGCCGCCCGTGGATCAACGCTGGGACTACGTGGATACCCAGTTGATTGCCTGGCTAAAAACAATGAAGAAACCAGCGGCTATCTTCGCCTCCAATGATCGTCCAGCACGCGAAGTCATCGACGCTTGTGCCACACTCGGGATTTCTGTGCCGCGCGATGTTGCGGTGTTGGGAGTGGATGATGATGAGTATGAGTGTTTTCTTGGCAGTCCGACTCTTTCAAGCATTGTCAATCCAAGTGAAAAGATCGGTCGCGTCGCCGCAAAGATGTTGCACCAGCTGATGCAAGGTGAACCGACGAAGAGCACGGCAAACAATGATCTTCGTGTATCCGTAAGTCCACCTCGCGTCAGCGTTCGGCAGTCCAGCGACACTTACCATGTTGATGATCCCCATTTGAGATCAGCGTTGGAGCTAATCCGTGATGGCGCGGTGCGCGGTTTGACTCCAGCAGAAGTACACCAGCAGATCGGCTGTTCTCGACGTTTGTTGGAGCGGAGATTCCAAGAAGTGCTTGGTCGCAGCATGGTTCAAGAGATACGCCGAGTCAGACTTGAACGTGCCAAATTGCTGCTGATCGAAACGACCCATTCGATTGAACAGATCGCTAGAATGAGTGGCTTTTCTGAATCGAGGCTGATGTCCACCGCGTTCAAATCTGAGTTCAACATTACGCCATCTCAATACCGCAAAGAGGGTTGAAGTCGCGTTGTGTCGCAAACAATGAGCTAGGTTACGCAATTACGCCTGTCTGTTCGTGGCGTTATTGCCATACTTGATACCTAAATCGAAAAGGCATTTGATGAATACGAAGCAAATCTATTTGATCGCGTCGGGCGACCTTCGCGAATCCGCAAACCGTGTTTGTTGGCCCGCACAACAGGAGATGGAGGCACGACTGACCGAAGCGATTCAGTCAAAGGGACAAACGGTTCACCGCGCACATTCGTTTGACGCTTCGGTCGGCCATGGGTTCGTGGCATCACAGCGACAGGGAATTGAAATTTTTCGCGAACTTGATCCTGCTGCACCCTTGATCGTTGCGGAAGCGGTTTGGCAGTACTCGCATCATGTGTTGGCCGGGCTGACAACTCACGAAGGGCCCATCCTGACCGTTGCCAATTGGTCTGGACAATGGCCAGGACTGGTTGGGCTTCTAAATTTGAACGGGTCGCTCACGAAAGCCGGTGTCGACTACTCGTCCTTGTGGAGCGAAGACTTCTCGGATGAATGGTTTCAGCAAAAGTTGGCTCAGTGGCTTGAGACCGGAAGTATTGAACATGACACTTCGCACGTTTCCACGTTTGATCTGGCAACAACCAGCCAGAACGCTCGCTCCGTTGGAAAGCAGATTGCACAGCAGCTGTTGAAAGACAAAGCGATCATGGGTGTGTTTGACGAAGGGTGTATGGGGATGTTCAATGCCATCATCCCGGACCATCTGTTGAATCGAGTCGGTGTCTTTAAGGAACGCTTGAGTCAATCGTCACTCTACTACGAATCCAAGCGGGTGCCAGATGATGAGGCCCAGTCTGTGCGCGATTGGTTGGACCAAGCTGGCATGAGTTTCCATACCGGGCCCAATCATGAAACCGACCTGACCGATGCGCAGATCCTCGACCAATGCCGCATGTATATTGCAGCGTTGCGAATTGCTGACGAGTTTGGTTGCGATTTGATTGGAATTCAGTATCAACAGGGGCTGAAGGATTTGTTGCCTGCCAGTGACCTGGTTGAAGGGATGCTGAATGATTCCCAACGTCCACCAGTCATGTCACGGGATGGAAGTCGAGAGCTATTTGCCGGCGCGCCGTTGACTCATTTCAATGAGGTCGACGAATGCGCGGGGCTCGACGGATTATTGACACAAGGGGTTCACGCGGCGCTCGGCCAGCCAGTTGAAAACACGCTCCATGATCTTCGTTGGTCGGATCGAGATCATTCGGGTACTTGTGAGGATGAAGTCTGGGTGTTGGAAATCAGCGGTGCGGTGCCGGCCTCGCATTTCGCCGAAGGTTGGGCGGGAGCGGAAGGTTTTCGTCAGCCGCCAATGTATTTTCCAGCTGGAGGCAGCACGATTCGCGGCATCAGCAAACCGGGGCACGTCGTTTGGTCGCGGGTGTTTGTCGAGGACGACTGCTTGAAAATGGATCTTGGATTGGCGGAATCAATTCAGCTTCCGCGTGAAGAAACAGAACGTCGATGGAACAGTACGACATCGCAGTGGCCGATCATGCACGCCGTTCTGGAAGGTGTGACTCGCAATCAAATGATGGCGCGGCATAAAGCCAACCACATTCAAGTCGCCTATGGAAACTCGAGAGAAGAGGCGCGCGAAGCGATGCATGCTAAGGCGGTCGCGGCTGCTGAACTGGGAATCGAAGTCTCACTTTGCGGCGTCAGTTAACGATCAGGATTCATTGTATGTCGACCCCACTCGCCTCCTTAAGCTCGATTTGTAAATCATTCGGGTCCCATCGAGTGTTGAACTGCGTGGATCTGGAGCTCCTTCCTAACCAAGTTCATTGGCTTGCAGGAGAAAATGGAGCAGGCAAAAGCACACTGATCAAAGTTTTGGGTGGTATCCACAAGCCTGACTCGGGAGAAATTACGGTCGCCGGCCAGCAGGTGAAGTTCCAATCGCCACAAGATGCGACGGCTGCCGGAATCGCCGTGATTCATCAGGAGTTGTCGGTGATTCCATCCATGACAGTGGAAGACAATCTGCTGCTCGGTCGCCAGCCGACAACGTTCGGTTTCATCCGGACTGGTGGCGCTCGGGCGTCAGTCATGGAGATGTTGAATCGGCTTCGATTGGCTGTGTCTCCAGACGAAATGGTCGAGAAACTTTCAATGGCAAGCCGACAGCGATTGGAAATCGCCAAAGCGTTGTCCTTGGATTCGAAGATTATCGTGATGGATGAGCCGACCAGTTCATTGTCTGCACCAGAAGTTGATGATCTGTTTGAATTGATCGCCGAGCTCAAGTCAGACGGATGCGCGATCTTGTATGTCTCTCATAAAATGGAAGAGCTTGAGCGTATTGCGGACACGGTTACCGTTTTGCGAGATGGCGTCGTGGCCGGCTCTGGTGCGTCGGTCAACGTCTCAAAGAGTCGACTGGTCCAGTGGATGGTTGGGCGCGAAGTGGACGAGCAGTTTCCCGAGCGTACGTGCAAGCCAGGGGAATGCCGACTTCGAGTCAAGATTGCAACTTCGAAAGCATCCGAATCAAATGCAATCACTGAGCTCAACGTCGCCGCTGGAGAAGTTCTTGGGATTGGTGGCGTCGAAGGCTGTGGTGCGACAGAGTTGCTGATGGCGATCTTTGGAGCTGACTCGTCATTTGGAGACCTTGAACTGCAGGTTGACGGAAACCCGGTTGCGATACGCTCTCCACGTGATGCAATTGCTCATGGTTTGGCGTTAGTCACCAACGATCGGCGAGGCAACGGATTGGTCCTCGATTTGTCGTGTCGGGAAAACGTAGTGATGGCGGTTCGAGACCGTTTGTGTCATGGTCCGATTCGCCAATTGGCTTCCGAGGTTAACGTTTCCGATCAGTTTTCCAAACAATTACAAGTCCGGGCTGCATCACTCGACTTGCCAGTCGCTGCTCTTTCAGGAGGGAACCAACAGAAGATTGTGCTTGCCAAATGGTTAGCGACCGGTCCAAAAGTTCTACTGCTCGACGAACCAACGCGGGGTGTTGATGTTGGAGCAAAGCAGGAGATCTACTCGTTGATCAATCGATGGACGGATGATGGATTGGCAATCGTCATGGTCAGTACGGAGATGCCGGAACTACTTGCCATGTCGGATCGCATCATGGTGATGCGAGACGCCAAATTCAGCGCTGAATTCAGAACGGAAGAAGCGACGGCTGAAGCCGTATTGTGGGCAGCGATATCAGATGATCCATCGTCGAATCACGGTGAGGCATCGCAATCGGGTCTGGCAGGAGCGGTTCAGGTATGACTCAGCAAAAACCACTGACTCCCGATCCGCAGATCAAGCCAGCCAACCCGTCCTGGTGGTTGCAATTCGTTAGCACACCTTTGGCCAAATGCTTGTTTGCGCTGGCCATGATTCTCCTGATCGGCTGTCTGTTTAATGCGGATGGTAGTTTCTTCAAGTTTGGCACACACCGCGACACGTTGCGCCAATCAGCGGTCTATGGAATACTGGCCACTGGGATGACGTTGGTGATCTTGACCGGCGGAATTGATTTGTCGGTCGGAAGTGTTCTGGCCCTGGCCGCAGTGACCGGCTCGATGGCTTCGATTCATTGGGGATGGCCTGGCTATATCGTTTTCCCATTGGTAATTCTGGTTGGTGCGTCCGCTGGATTTGTATCTGGAGGACTGGTGGCTTGGCTAAAAGTGCAACCGTTTATTGCCACGTTGGCCATGATGGTGTTTGCTCGCGGACTCGCGAAATGGGTCACTGGTGGCGCCAAAGTTTCTACAGCAGTACCTCAAGCTGACGGCAGTTTTGAATACGTTGACGTTCCTGAGCTGTTTCGATTGATCGATTCGCGATGGCTCTATGATTCGGTGTCGGTCGTCAGTCTGATTTTTATCGTTTGTTGGCTGTTTGCTGCGATCGTTTTGTGGCGTCATCGGTGGGGGCGAGAGTTGTACGCGATTGGGGGGAACGTCGAGGCCGCGCGGCTTTCCGGAATCCCGGTGGCACGAAGTACGATTTGGGCGTACGTCGTGTGTGGTGGGATGGCTGGTCTTGCAGGACTATGCCAAGCCGCCCAGGAACAGCAGGGTGACTCGGATGTTGGTGTTACCTATGAGCTGGTCGCGATCGCCATGGTCGTGATTGGCGGCACCAATCTGATGGGTGGACGCGGAGGGCTTGGGTTGACGTTGATTGGCATTCTGTCGATTGGCTATCTCGAAAAGATCTTAAGTATTAATGCAGTCCCCGAAGCCGGGAGACTGATGCTGACAGCAACGATCATCATCGTCGCTGTGTTAGCGCAACGGAGTAAAACAATATGAGTCATCGTTTTTTCATCGTAGTTCAAGCCTGTTTGTTGGCGCTGAGCTGTTTCTCGCATGAGGCCGCAGGGGGCGAACCAAGGGCCACCGACGCAGCATTGGAGCGGCCTCCCAACGTCGTCTTCATCCTGTGTGATGATTTGGGCTACGGTGACTTGGGCTGTTATGGGCACCCGACCATCGAAACACCGCGCTTGGACCAGATGGCCCGAGAAGGACAACGTTGGACCAGTTTTTATGCGCCGGCAAGTGTTTGTTCTCCATCGAGAGCTGGCTGTTTGACAGGCCGGCTGCCGATCCGCTCAGGCTGTGCAGGAGGCGATAATCGCCGACTGGTTTTCTTTGACGATTGCGATCAGGGAATGCCGCAAAACGAAATTACCATCGCCGAAGTTTTGGGCGATGTTGGCTATCGAAGTATTTGTATCGGTAAATGGCACTTGGGGCATCTGCCAGAGTTTCTCCCAACCGCCCAAGGGTTTGACGAGTTTTATGGTATCCCTTATTCCAATGACATGGGGTTGGTCAAAGGTCGACCGAACTATGCGGCGTTATCCCGAACAACGTGGGACAAACAAGTCGACTCGAAGTGGTTTGACGTGCCGTTGATGCACAGCGTGAAAGCGGGCGAAGTGGTTGAGCTTGAAAAACCGGTCCAACAACCTACGCTGACAAAACGGCTCACCGATAAAGCCGTTGAATTCATTGGTGAAAACAAAGACCAACCGTTCTTTCTATATTTGGCACACCCACAACCACACGTGCCTCTGTTCGCTTCCAACGATTTTCGCGACAGTTCAATCCGAGGATTGTATGGCGACGTCCTCAAGGAACTGGATGATTCGGTTGGGCGAGTTCTCGATGAACTTAAACAGCAAGGTCTGGATCAAAACACGTTGGTAATCTTCACCAGCGACAACGGGCCGTGGCAGTTTTATAGTTACCACGGAGGCACCGCCGGGATACTGAACGGCGCGAAAGCATCGACGTGGGAAGGTGGCATGCGAGTGCCTGGGATCTTTTGGATGCCCGGCAAGATTAAAGCTGGCGAAACGATTCGTGGGATCGGAAGCGGGCTCGATCTGTTGCCGACGATCGCGAATCTTTGCGGAGGCACAATGCCGACGGATCGTGAAATCGATGGTGTCGATCTCTCACCGACGCTGTTCGAATCAAAAGCTTCTCCGCGCGACGAGCTGTTCTACTATCGAGGTCGGCAGTTGTGGGCAATTCGCAAAGGGAAGTGGAAAGCGGCGTTTACCACGGTCACGCCTAAAGGTGTGCAACAACATAGTCCACCCCTGCTTTGGAATCTGGATGTCGATCCGTCTGAGCGCTACAACATTAATGGCCATGCCGATCAAGCGCTTGCCATGTTAAAGCAAATGAAAATCGAGCACGAATCTCAAGTCAAACCTGGACCTGAGTTAATGAGTCGAAAGGTCAAAAAATGAAACAGATAACTCTAATTCTATTCGCCGCCGTTTTTGCTGCCTGTCTGGGCTGTGAAAATTCAACTGGCGAAAACGGTGGGTCCGGCGCATCCGATGCGTCTGACGCCAAGTTCACAATTGGGATGAGCCAATGCAATCTGGGCGAACCGTGGCGAGTTCAGATGAATGCCGACGTCAAAAAGGCCGCAGATGGTCAACCGGACGTCAACGTCATTTTTAAAGACGCGCAAAATGATTCGTTGCGCCAGCGGGCTCATGTTGAAGAGTTTGTCAGCCAGGGAGTTGACCTGCTAATCATTAGCCCCAAAGAAGCGCAACCGTTGACCGAGCCGGTTGCCAAAGCGTTCGAAGCCGGGATTCCGGTAATCGTTCTCGATCGTGCCGTGCTCGGCGACAAGTTTACGACTTTTATTGGTGCTGATAATCAGCTTATTGGTCGGCTCGCGGGTCAGTGGTTGGTGGAAAAACTTGGCGGCAAAGGAAAAGTTGTTGAACTGAAAGGATTGATGACATCGGTTCCCGGACAGGATCGACACGAGGGATTCTTGAATGGGATTGAGGGAAGTGAGCTTGAAGTCATCTTCGAAGTCGACATGAAATGGTTGGAAGCGAGCGCTCGAAAAGAGATGGATTCGGCCTTGGCCAGGTTTGACAAGATCGACGCTGTGTTCGCTCACAACGATCCGGGCGCCCATGGCGCGTACCTCGCCGCAAAAGCCTCCGGACGAGAAAAAGAGATCACATTTGTGGGAATCGATGCGCTTCCCCAAGAAGGCGTCGCCTATGTGCAACAAGGTCTGCTTGACGCAACCTTCGCTTACCCGACGGGTGGTGCCGAAGCGATCGAAATGGCCATGAAAATTCTTGCTGGTGAAGAAGTGCCTCGCAAGATCGTACTTGGCTCGAAAAAGTTTACGGCGGACACTGGACCTGAAGGTGAGGCAATCGAGTGAAGAAAGTCATCCATTGGATTCGCGTTTCAACATTGTGCACGTTTGTCTTGATCAGCTTGTTGTTCGGTCAAGCTAACGGGCAAACTGAATCTTCATCGCCAATCATCACGACAGAGTCTTTGCTTCGGGAGATGGCGGATCGCGACGCGTTGGCCAGGTTCCCCGAGCCTGCGTTCCGAGCGCTTCAGGCTTCCAGCTACGACCGAGCTTCAGAGGATCCTGCCGGACCAGCTTGGACCGCAAACCGTGATTTTTCACAGTTTGTTCGTGAGGAAACTCGAAACGGGAAAACGGAATACGTCCTCCTTGATGACGAAGGCCCCGGGGCTGTCGTAAGGATCTGGATGACCTGGGCAGGTCGTTTCGGTAAGCCATTTTCCAATGGCACCATGCGACTTTATATCGACGACATGAGTGAGCCGATTTTCGAAGCTCCTGCGACGGAATTTATCGACGGTGGGCCAGAAGGAAACGGCTTGTTCGGTCAAGCTCCGTTGGCGTATGGAGTTTCAATGCAAACGCCACATTCTCGGCGCGGGCACAATCTTTTCGCGCCGATCCCGTATGCAAAGCGTTGTAAGATCACCTATCAAACGGATCTCGAAGAAGATGACACCGGTCGTATTAAAGAATCTCTGTACTACCACATCGGATACCGAAAATACGATCCGACCGTTCGAGTCGAATCGTTTTCCGTCGATCGTTGGAACGCACTGAAGAGTGTTCGCCAACAGGTTGCGAGTCAATTGAACGGCGAGACGGCAACAGCCAACGTCGACGTTGTTTCTGAAAAATCAATTGAACTCAAACCTGGCGAACGTTTCTCCAAGAAACTGCCAGCGGGGTCCCGAGTGATCCGCTCGATTGCTTTGGATGCTTCCAAGTTGTCGGCTCAATCGCTTAGATCAACCATTCTGGAACTTTCTTTCGATGGTAAGCGAACGGTTCAAGCACCTGTTGAAGGATTTTTTGCATCCGGGTATCGGCCCAAGCCTTTTCAAACGTGGATGAACGGATGCACTCCAGGTCTTGGACTCGAATCTCGCTGGACGATGCCGTATGAGCAAACGGCGCGAATTGAATTGTGGAATGTGTCGGATCAGACGGTCGTCATTCCCGCCTTGACGATTCAAACATCGGAATGGTCATGGGACGACCGCTCCCTGTATTTCCATGCAAACTGGCAGACAGATCGTGGGCTGTCGACGGGCATTACCAAGACGCAAGACCGTCGTGATGGTGTCAAGGATCTGGACTTTCTTGATGCAAATGGGCGCGGTGTTTTAGTTGGCGACAGCATGACGTTGTACAGCGGCGCGGCACGCTGGTGGGGTGAAGGCGATGAGAAAATCTTCGTCGATGACGAGCAGTTTCCATCTCATTTTGGCACTGGGACCGAAGACTATTATGGTTATGCCTGGTGTCGCCCAGAAACGTTTTCAAAACCCTTTCACGCGCAGCCTGTTGGTCGTGGAGCGCTGCTTGGCGGGTTGGTTGTCAACACGAGGATTCGCTCGCTCGATGCGATACCGTTTCGAAAATCGATCGATTTCGATATGGAGCTCTGGCACTGGTCCAAGACCAAGGTCAACTATGCAAGAACCGTCTTTTGGTACGGCGACGCCGCCGCAAAAGCGTCTGGTTCCAACATTGAATTCGCGAGTCGACCGGTTGCGCTTCGTGACACAGATGTGACTCAAGCCGTCAATTTCAAAGACGCAGTTGAAGGCGAATCTGCACGTGTTGTTAGTGTTTCGGGGGGATCGGTTGAAGAGGATCGATACACACTCTTTGGTTGGTCAGGAGGTAGTCAGTTGTTGTGGAAAGACGCCAAGCCGGGAGACAAACTGGTTTTGGAGTTTTCAAAATGGCCTGCAAAATCCTGCGATTTGATCTACACGATTGGACCCGACTACGGGGAAGCGAAACTTACCGTGGAAGACGATTCTTCCAAAACGATTAAGGGCCGGTTTATTGGCATCCTTTCCGTCTTGGAAAATCGTTCTCTCAGTGTTGAACGAAAATCCAATGAGGGACCGGTTCGCATCACGGTCGAGATGCAAGGTCAAGGAACCCAGGGACGACGTTTTGGACTCGATGCAATTGTTCCGTCGAAGTCTCAGTCAAAATGATGCTTGCGGTCGAACAGCTAAAAATGAAAAAGGGTGGTGAACGATGACGCGATACGTACTACCAATCTTACTGGTTTTTCTGAGTATAAAATTGGTTGGTGCTGCGGAGCCAGGTTCAGATGAACCGGTCAAACCCAACATCATCCTGTTGGTTGCGGACGATCTTGGTTGGGGAGATGTTGGCTATCACGGCAGTCGGATCCAAACACCAAACATTGATGCTCTCGCCGAAAAGGGTGTCACTCTAGAACAGTTTTACGTGCAACCACTTTGCTCGCCGACGCGTGCAGCGTTGATGACAGGACGTTACCCGATCAGGTATGGGCTACAGGTGGGGGTCGTTCGGCCTTGGGCAGATTACGGCTTACCCGCCGAGGAAACACTCTTGCCGCAGCTGCTCGCGACAGTTGGTTATGAAACTGCGATGGCAGGAAAGTGGCATTTGGGTGAATACACGACTGGCATGCTTCCACGTTCGCGCGGTTTCGATCATCAGTACGGTCATTATCTTGGAGCGATCGACTATTTTGAACACACGCGAGACGGTGGTCATGACTGGCATCGGAACGATCAGCCGGTCTATGAAAAAGGCTATTCAACAGATTTGATCGCCAACGAAGCGATCGCGCGGATCAAGAACCGCGACAAGACCAAATCGTTGTTTTTGTACGTGGCGTTCAATGCGCCGCATACACCACTTCAAGCACCCAAAGAGTTTATCGATAAGTATGCCCACTACGCGTTGCCAGCTCGCCAGAAGTACGCGGCGATGGTGGACTGCATGGACGCAGCGATTGGCAGAATCCTTGAAACGGCCAAGGGAGAACTAGAGATGAAAAACACGCTGATCGTCTTTTGCTCAGACAATGGAGGTATCCGTACCTTGGGTTCAAATGGCGAGTTGCGTGCGGGAAAAGGGAGTCTGTATGAAGGTGGGATTCGTGTGCCAGCGGTCGTCCATTGGCAAGGCAAGCTTCAGCCAGGAACCACCGAGCAACCGATGCATGCCGTGGATTTAGTGCCGACCATCGCGTCGCTGACGGGAATTCAATTGGACCCAAACAAGCCTTTGGATGGGCTTGATGTTTGGCCGACGATTGCTGAAGGTAAGGCGTCGCCTCACAAGTTCATTCTTCACAACGCCACACCCGAACGTGGCGCTATGCGTGCCGGTCCATGGAAACTGATTTGGCAGCGATTACAGAGCAAGGGTACCGTAGAGTCCGATTCAGAACGTGAGCGTTGGGAGCTCTACAATATTGCAACAGATCCTAAGGAGTCCAACGACTTGAGTGAAACCCGTTCAAGCATCCTGAATCGTCTGAAGTCGGAGTATCGTGAGTTGGCCAAATCGGCGGCCAAACCGTTGCGCTCTCCTGCCAAGCCACCCGAGGGATTCACTTCTCCAAAAATCTGGGGACACCGGTAGCCACGAGACTGGAGACAGGCCGTTGGACGAACAAAGGATCGATTCGTCGGTGAATCAAATCCCTAGGGCGACTACTTGGGGATGGACTTCGGTGTTTTTTCGATGCGAAATTGATTCAGTTTTTTGACTGCTTGATGCAAGCCGGGTCGTTCAGCAAGATTCGCTCGGAAGAAGCCCTGTTTTACTCCCGATTTACCAAATCCTTTGGTCGTATCGACGGGATTGCACCAAAACACGCCAAGGATGTAATCGGATTCAATCGCCGCTTGAATGTACTCAGCGTATTGCTCGCCGGCCTCCACAGAGTTCTCGGCCCGCTTCCACGAGTTGACATCTTTGTTACCGTCCTGGAAACGGATGGCAAAGTCGCAGATTAGAATCGGTTTCCTTGTCAGCTCATGGATTTCGTCGAATTCTTTTTTTGGAAATGGTGCCCAGAATGGAGGTTGGATCGCAATCGCGTCGACCCAGGGCAGCATTTCCTTGACGACATCCGCGTCGAGGGTGTTGAGTGAGAATCGATCACCAAAAATCAGATGATCTGGATCATACTTCTTGTTCGCTTCGCCAATGACGCGAAAATATTTGCGAGCGATCAATCGCAGGAAAGCTTGATCGCGAGTTGAGTCTTCGCCGCCTTTCCATGAGTCGATGAACTTCTGGTAGGCCTTCTTTCCAGGCGCGTTGTCAGGCAAGTTTTTGATGTACTCAACCCAATTCGTTTTTCTCGAATTTTTTAAAGGCCAAGCGGCGAGATCGGTCCAGCAGTAGCCGATGCAGTTCGGATTATTTTTGCTCTTTTGACAACTGACCCTTACTCCTTTTTCCAGACGAGCCTTTTCTTGGTCGTCAAAAATATCAATGAACTGAAAGCTCTTTTGATCTCGATAGAGCGAGATCGGGACCAGGTGATTCCAGCTTTCCAAGTAGGGCATATCGGATCGAAGTTCGGTCGGGCATCCGTAACCGTACGCGTTGAAACCAATCTTTTTGCAAGCGTTCGAGAGTTCCATGAAATCGAACTTGGCCCGCTTCGTTCCAACGTGCGTGATGCCATGTGCAAAGAAGGGATTGCCATCGGTGCCGACGAGCCAAAAACGGTCGTCAATTTTTGTTAGCGAAATGCAGGACGTCTTCTGCTCGTTAGCCACGTTGGCTTCGAATTCTTCTGTCGACGTTTCTTGCACCTTGGCCGCCACGGTGTTTACGGGGACAGCAAGCAGCATTGTTGCGATCGCCGCGAGGAACACGAGACTTGGACCGATCTTGGTAAGGGCGGTTCGTGGTATTTCTTCAGTCATAAACTTTGATTGTTTTGAATTGATGACAGGTGAGATCGAGCGGTCGTTCTAGATCGACCGCGTTCGACGACTGATCCATTGGGGCACAGATCGGTCGGGAGTGCAAGAAAATCGATTGTGTTTGTCGCTGACCGAAAACGGTCGGGTGAACATTGGATGTTTAACAGCGTGGGATTATCGACGGGGATGAGTTAAAGAACCTTGTAAAAAGAGTTGGTGGTCGCGACGTTGCAAAAATGTGTTGGGTAAATATGTAAAAGCTTGATTCTTTTCGACTATTCAGCACCGGTCAAACCTTTCAAAGTGTTTTGATATGGCAGAAAACGAGGACGATACTGCCTCTACAGGCTCTATGAACATCTGCACCAAAACGGCGAACATTGTTCTGGTGTCGGCTCACTTACCTGGTCAATTTGCAAAGGTTGAGCGAACGACAACGATCGCAGCAGGCGGTGGCTGCAGCGTGGGGTGAGACGATCGCGGTTACATTCAGATTTCGTGGCAAGTAAAACTTGAAAAATCGATCACTCGGGAACCGCGTGGATGCCCTTGCTGATTAAGGGAGATTTACTACAATCTTACAGATCAAAGCGACAATTTTCACAAGTTGTTGCAAGACGACCGCGTCACGATTTGACACGGCAAAAAGCGAGGACGGATGGCTGAGTCTGGTTTAAGGCACCGGTTTTGAAATACAGTGTAACTCGTAAAAAACCGCTTCTATTTGCCTGACCTTTTACACATTTTCCATGTGTTTTGATCTCTTATCTACTGATACCTATCACAAATAGTATCACTTTAACGAACGCGGTCAACGTTCCTCGCGGATACTCTTGCACGGCTTTCCAAGAACGATGTGGTCCAGAACATCGATGCCGATGTTCTTTCCGACTTCGGTGAGCCGATCGGTTACAGCGTAGTCTTCTCGTGAAGGTGTGGCATCTTGAGACGGGTGGTTATGCACGAGCAGAACTGAGCTGGCGGCGTCTTTAATCGCGGGTCGAAACACTTCACGCGGATGAACAAGGGAAGCGTCCAGCGTGCCGACGGTGATTCGGTGAGTGTCGATTAGCTTGTTTTTCGTATCGAGTGTGACGGCATGAAACTCTTCTTGGAGCGAGTCAGAAATCAGTCTGGAAAAATGATTCTTGCAGAACTCAATCGCATCAGAGCTACTGGATATTTTGACAACCGTTTGGTAGTCCGATTTTTTTTCGTGAATTCGGCGACCAAGTTCGATGCAAGCCTGCAGTTTTTCAAAATCCTTTTGCGTGATACCAAGCTCTCGTCGATGGGCTTGGTCGAGTCTGTCGAGCGGGATCTTACTTAGAATTTCGCCAGCATCCACCTTCGAACGAAGTAACCTCTGAAGAAGCTCTTCGTCTGTTCGCGTGTCGGTGAAAAGTGGCTTTTCAATCACTGAGCAAGTATGCCGAAAAATTAATTTGTGCGCAAGAAAAAGCCCTCCGAAAGGAAGGGCTTTGGTTTACATTTAAGATAAGTCCAGGTGCTTCAGAGTAGCTTTCTTGCCGGAGAGTCTCTTTGCCTTGGGCTTCTTCTTTTGAGTACTTTCGAGATATGGCAGGATGTGAGCTTCCCATGAGAAGCGTATTCCCGCCCTGCCGACTCGGTAACACTCGATAGCTTCTTCAGCTACCAACCGATAAATCAGACTTTGACTTGTCTGGAGTCTTTCTGAGACTTGTTTTACCGTCAACAATTTGCACCTCCTTCCATAGCTCTGTGATGTGAAGAGGGTAAACGTAGTCGCCGACTGAAACGTCTAAGACATGATCGGTCTTCCCAGTTCTTACACAGGGAACGGAAGCAACTCCGTAAATCTTCGCTTTTACTTTTTTAGCCATAAATCTCATATGCTCTCGTTATCGCCCTGGCCAACTCCTTGTTGCTCCAAGACGGTTCTACTGTTGGTCCCTCATTCCATTGAAGAAGTTCTAAAAGTGCTTCGGCTTGTGAAAGCCCAGAGTCACGACACTTGGCCGCTGCCCTCATGAGTCCAGCACTCCCGTTGTTCCCTTCGATGCTCTCAATCTTCGCAATGTAGGCTCGAACGTTTCTGATCCGATCGCTTACCACTGGGTTAGTCTTCGGAAGCCATTCATCACGGAAAACATCAAGTTTCTCTGGGTCGGTGGTGTCGTACCCATCAATAAATCCGTAGTATTTCAAGTAGCCTCGATTACCTCGGATGTCGTACAATTGATTGACTCCTACGGCGTTGCCGATGTGTCCTGGATTTCGAAATACAAGGTGTACTCCTCTGCGCGTCTTTTGGATTGCACAGTTGAATGGCCCTTGTTGGTTCCAGAACTCTCTAGCAAGTTCGTAGTTGTCAAAGTCTAAAGCTGCCGTTAGTTCCTGAATCCAGCCGATACTTAAATCTTGGTTAATCCAAGCTTGGAGGGTTTGTTGGTCAGGGTTACTTTCGGGCCAGTTGGGGAACATCGGTTTCTTTCCTTGCAACGGGTGAAATCGGTGTCCCTCTTTTTGCATCTCTAAGAGCTTCATCGGTCTCTCCTAGAATAGCGCTGGTTCGCCTGACACTCAAACTTTCTTAACCTTGACCTCCCTTCCAATCTTTATGATCAAGTGTTCCTTGTTCCCTTCGACTTGAATTGGCGAACTCACTGTTGCTTCACCTCGATCGGTAATGAAGAAGCTCCCTATCTCATCTAGGATCGGTGCGAGGGACTCTTCGAGCTTCGTTGCGATTTCCGCAAGGCTCTCCGAGCTGAACGCTTCACCGCTCATCAGCTTCACCAACTCGCCATTCTTATTGTCGAGAAATTTCTCGATACGATTCTTCTCAGTCATAACTACCTCATTTCCAACCATAAAAAACTAGGTCACCAAATATGATCGCCGGATCTGCCTTTTTCATAAACCGGCGAATGCTCTCTTCTTTTTTCGCTTGTTTATTTCTCCTTTCTAAGTCACGTTGGGTTTCTTCAACCTGATACCCAACTGCCTTCCGAATGACTTTTAGTGCATTTCGCAGTTCGGTTTCTTCTGTCCATCTCTTTGTGATTTGCTCTTCTGTTTCGATTAGCACTCCAGTGATCATTCCAAAGTATTTCCGGAGTTTCTTCACCTTCATGATTTCGCTAATCATCCATTTAGCTTTTGGATTTAGCTGAATGCCATCGCAGGGCAACTGACGAATGTCAGCATCCACAACGGTGTGCGTGTGTTTGACACGCTTCTTTTTCGATTCAAAGAACTCACCTAAATCAAAATCATCATCATCATCGCCTTCGTCCTCATAGAACGTGTAGACGATTTCTCGTTCGCCTAAGAAATCATAGGTTCCAATGGAGTCATGCTTCATCTGACTTAAAAGGTTGCCGACCCATTCTTGATTCAGAAACAATGTGTCCTCAAAAAAAGTAGAATCCGAGATTGAGCGATCGTAGCTGGGCATTGACAGTCGGAGATTCATCGGGAAGCTCAATTTAGAGAATATTCCGAATATTGATTGTCGTAATTCCTGCTGTCTCGTTGTCTCCTCCCAACGTTCCGTATTCTCAGTGGGGTTGGCTGGAAACAGAATCTTGTTGAGGATGTCGTTTGCCGACCAAGATAGGATTTCTTGATATGGCGTGTTTTCGTTTGTAGTTTGCATAATGCAATTCCTTAAAAAAAGTAATGTGTTCCTGAACCGGGAGGGTTCAGGGTTTGGGTGATGTTCGGCCTATTTGCCGAACACGAAAATCTTCCAGAGACTACGTCTCTTGGATTCTGCTTTTTCTGCCGAGATAAAGTCGTATGGCCGACTGCATAGAATCTCGATTGCCTTTCGTTGTGCGTCTTCCGCAGATTCTGCTTGAATTTTCCAAAGGCTGTTTCTGACAATGAATGTCTTGGACATAGAATTGAGGGGAAAAGGGGCCCTAAGACCCCATGAACAGATATGCGATTAAAGCGAATTGGATTACATGTGCTGCGACAGCGACTAGAATCCGAAGAGCAGTCATTCGCTGCGTCCAACGCAAATGGTTGTTTATCGAATCTAACCAATCGGTTAGCTCTGAGATTTGATCTTGAAGATATTTTGCATCTTCGAGGTCGAGATGTTTTTTCATAAGAATGAAGGAAAGAAATAGACGCTTCCAGTTGGACATCGCCAGTCAAGGTGGAGCCGAATGGACTACCTTGACCAGATGGCACAATTGGGAAGCTGTTTCTTTCCGTGTTCGCTCCGCAGGAATTGGGTGGGTGTTCAACGGTGGTGTTAGGGAGTGTAAATTTCATATTTAGTTCTCTCCGTGGAGCGCTTGGCATGGCTCCCCTTTGTGGTCTATCCAGCGTTCGCTGATGTAGCGCAAATTCGTGTACCAAACGCGATCTCCGAGCGGTTTTGCAAGTGTGCCGATGCGGTGTAACCGAGTTGCACTTGGGACCACGAAGAGAATCTTCTTAGGAGCGCCACTTAGAATGCGAATCCTCTGCACAACCTTCCCCTTTGACTCAGTTCCCATGTCGATCTCTAGGTACCAGTCATCAAACTCAGCATCTGGCCGATAGCTCTTGTGAACCTCTTTCCAGCGTTTCGCATCCAATCGCCCTAAGCCCATCAATGCCTCTGTAACCGCTTTTTCGTGCTCCGCCATGTTCGGTCCAATCTTCACTTTGCCGACTAATTGCTTTCTTCGCTTACCGGCCATAACCAGCCCTGCAACGTCGAGACTCTGATCTCCGACCAGTGTCCTGATGTCTCGCTGGATGGTCTTGATTGGTGACTTGAGGTGTTTGACGTATTCCCAGCAGATTCTGACGGCTTGCTCGTCTGTGAAAACGTGTCGTTTGCCGATGTCTGCCAAGTAATCTCGTCGACTCTTACTTTCCATTGGTCTAGCTCTCTGAGTATTTGGTCGTTTCTATGATCACGCCGGTGAAGCCGAAGGTTTTCAATCCATTGCTCTAGGTTAGGAAACTGAAATGTCTCGATGTCGCCGTCTATCTTGGTAATGCACTGGGCGACCTTTAGTCTTGTGATGGCTTTTTTGAGCAGTTGGGCTTGCTCATGGATTCCCATGAACTCCTCTTTTGTTTCAATCCACTCTCGATAGACCGGACGCTCACGATTACTAATGGTCTTGCTTTTATCTTCCTTGCGAATCGACTCGGATTCGTATTCTTCGAAGCCTGCGTTCGCCTGCCGAAACGTCTCCACATAGCGTTTGACGTAGTAAGGATCGAATACGGCAGCAAGATCTCGGACAGCGATTTCAAGTACACTCATGAATTACACCTAAACCAAAAATGATTAGAGTTTTGCATCACCACTTCCGTAGTGGGATAAAGATCATCGTTGAACACTGGTTCCTGGCATATCAAGACAAAGAACAACCCGTATTTAGACATGCTCTGCATGGCTTGGGCGATCTTGGGATTAACGCCGTGAATTTCAGCTTCGTCGAGGACGACGTACACTTTCCGCTTGAGCTTCCCTTCTTCTGCTAACCGCATGACGGTCATGATCGTGTGATTGAGAAGAAAGCTGTGTTCCTTGCGAGGTATTACCCTTCCGCCTTCAATCGCCAGAGATACCCCACTGTTGATCATGCCGGCCAGAGGGCATTGGCCCCAATCAAACTTTTTGACGGCTTCGCCATGTGTCAGAGGTTCGAGAAATCGTCGAGCCGGAGCAGTTTCTCTGTTCATTGAGGAAAGGCTTGTCGGCAGTCTTTCCATCCACTCGATACATTGCGGGTTAGTGCATCTTTCTCGAATCCAAGCATTCTTGTCTCTGTACCAACAATCCCTCATCTGGTGAAATCGCAGACCTGTGCTCATCTTCGTAAGAATGAACATGATTGCGTGTTCCATGATCTGCACGTATTGCGAAACATGCCCCATTCCTCTGTCGGAGGCCAAACACTGCGCAAGATCTTCAGCGACACGGCGGTTCTTTATTGGGTCGCCGGTATCACTTGCAAAGTCGTGCGGAACCAGATCAAAACTTAGATCGTCGTTGTTTTGCAGGAGGCAAGGAAGATAGACTTCTTGGCACATCGACCAAAAGAGTCTTGCACTACTCATCACCTGTGGGTCTGCCCATATCACAGAGCATCCCTCAAGCATTCGCATGATCATTGTGATGATCACGCCGATGGATTTTCCTGCTCTGGTTGTTCCTGTGACGAGGAGATTAGACACGGCACTTGCCCACCAATCTCTCGAGACGAGCGACGATGCCGTTCCAGAAATCTTTGAGCAGTTTGCCGACTTTGCGACCTGCCCAGTTAGCCCAGGCTTTTGAGAATTCGCCGGGATCTTCGATCACTTCACCAAGAGTAGTCCAGCGTTCTGGCTCTCTCTTGGGTGGATCTTGCCGAGGTGGAACTTCGGCTTTCTGAGTAGGAGGTTCTTGATAACTGCCAGTTTCCTGGAGGATTTCCTTGAGGCTACGCATGGCCACTCCTCATTTGAGAATTGATTGACAACAGGGCAGTCGATCAGGCACTATGCGTTTGCACGCGAGTACTCTTCTACTCGTCTGCACGCTTAGCAGGCACTCCACTGCCTGCTAAGCAAACTTATGATCGCAAGATAGAACTAACGGTCAAGTAAAAATTGCAGGAAATTGCATTTTTTGTCAAGTTTATGCACTTGCTCGTTCTCGTGCATTTTGGTGGTATAGTAGTAAAGGGTCGCGAGCGACGCTAAACCACAGAGAACACACTGCATCAACCAAGAAACACATGAGTGGAATTTCAAATATTCTCGACGAGGAATTCAGCAAGCTTAGGGTTAGACGCCCCGAAGTTGCCAATGTTGAATCGGCGCAAGAGCAAGCCAAGTTTCTAAACATCCCTCCATCAACCCTTAGCAGGTTGCGGTCTGGTAAAACGAAAGTGACTTCTAAGCGAGCGAATTCCATTGCATTTTCTCTAAGAGGGGACATGTCGACCGAGAGCATCGAGAACTTGAAACGGCAGCTGATTGAGTGCAATTTCAGTGATACAGACAATAGAAAGAATCAACTCGTCGATGGGATGTTGCCTCGGCTAATGTCGCGATTAACGGATTCAGATTCGCTTCTTTTTGTCGAGTATCGAGATGCCCCGCGGACGCTGGACAAGCCGCACTTTCCTCAACTTGAACTTGCTGGACAGTCAATCGCGGCTGGCCTGAATATGGCCCTCGTCCAGCCGTTTGGAAGATTGACAACGATTAATTCAGACGGCCAATATGAGCATCTTCCTGAGTTTCTTATGTTCCTCTGCGAAGTCGTAACAAACGTGCGAGGCGTCTATAACATTACTCGTGAACTGGCAGCGGAGAGATACAGGAGCTTAAATGGAGGAAGCCGAAAAGCAGCGTTCGAGGTGATTGACTCGCGGTTTGTACTTTACGAGCGTAACCAGTCAATCACCGATTTCGTTGCGAGCGGTTTGCAGTCACGCACGCTCATGGCATATGTCAGTCAGGAACGAAAGACTGAGGTTTGGGATTGGGTTGACTCCGATCAAGGTTCATTGCTCATCAGAAGAAATACTGACCATCAGATTTTCTATGAAAAGCAGTACCACCCTCTGACAACCTACTTCTTTCGATCAAGTGTTTTGCCAACCTCGGGAACTGAAAAACTTGAAGGGAAGAAGATTCTTGGAGCAAATTCAGCGTGGGCAGTATTCAAGCCGGAAAAAAAGTAAATGTGTCAAGCTCAAAGATTTGACACTTCTAAGATCGCGAGCGAGTATTGGTAAAATCTGTTACCACAAGTCGCAACTTGCATTTGACAAAACGTGAAAAATGAATCGATCCATCAATTGGCTTTGACAAACACCATCCTTGATGGTGTCGCAAACGATTCAGAAATTCTTGATGGCATCAATCTTCCCTCGATGCTCTCGGGGCATGCCACACTGGAAAACGAAGTAAAAGTCAAACGCTTCTATCTCAGCGTTGCTCAAATCTTTAGTTTGTGGCTTAGTCGAAATCGAAGTGGAGAAACCCGTCGGGCTTATCGGCGAGGGGTTCTGAGTTTGATGGATTTTCTTGGAATCCAATGGCCGGAGGAATCAACTCGAGCCTTCGATGTAACCGTCGCCGACGTTCAGGCGTGGTTTGACGAGATGGTTGAGGAAGGAAAAGCGGCAAAAACCATCAATCGTCGAATTAGCTGTATTTCGTCTTTCTATAAATTCTTGGGGGCGATGGCTGCCGAGTTGCGTCTCCCAATCACGGTTCCCAATCCCGCCCACGCTCAATTCATTCGTCGCCTGCCTTCCGATCCAGTCAAAGAAACACCGAGTCTATCCGCGACACGTGCGAGGCAGCTCTGTGGCTTACCAAGCGGGGAAACGATTGTCGACTATCGTGATCGAGCGATTCTGAAGTACTTTCTTTATTCGGGATCTCGGCTTGGAACAGCATGTGACTTGATGTTGAGCGACTTCAATAATGATCAGGATTGCTCAACGGTACGACTCAAGGAGAAAGGCGGGAAAACGCGAACGATCGGAATTCACTTTGCTGCAGCTGAAGCAATACAGCAGTACATTGACTTTTGCGGCATCGGTCCTGGTCCCCTCTTCCGACCACGTGCATCATCGAACGCCTCACATTTGGCGAATCGTGCACTTTCGCGAAACGCGATGCGAGAAATCGTCTCTTCATACCTTCGAATGCTCCCTGGCTCGCTCGTTGAAGTTGGACGTAATGAAGATGAAACCCCAATTTTCGAATGTCGCTACACTCCCCATTCCTTGCGGGCTACAACGGCAACACTGCTCTTGGAGGCAGGTGAGGATATTCGAAAAGTTCAAGATTTATTGGGACACCGTCACGTTGTGACAACCGAAATCTACGACAGGCGGAGGATTTCGAGGCAGGATTCAGCGAGCCACCATGTTCCGATTTAGGCCGACTGCCAGTTGAAGGTATCCGAGTCCACGTGGCAGCGTTGGCAGAAATAATTCGGTGGGATGAAATCGGAAGAAGCGAAGCGTTTTCGTGACCTTGAAAATAGGCGATTGAAAGAATTGCTCGCTGAATCGGAACTCGACAAGCGAATTTTGAAGGAAGCCTTGGAGGGAAACTACTGAGCCTGGCACGACGCCGAGAAGCTGTGGCCCATGTCCAAGTAGCTTGCGAGGTGAGGTGGTGCTGGTTTAGGGGGCCACGCGGGGCCTAAAATGGGCGTACCCCAAGGAGCCTCAAAGATGCCACGGAAGCGACAGTCTAAACCGACGACTCGACGATCTTACGATGATAAATTCAAAGCGGAAGCCGTCCAGATGCTATTGGATGGACATTCCGCTCTGTCGATTGTTGATCGTCTAGGAATCTCTGGAACGAATCTTCTTTATCGTTGGAAGAAACAACACCTCGAGGCTGCTGGCCCGGTTGGTGAAACATTGGATTCTCGTGTCCAAGAACTCGAAGCGGAACTTAGGCGCGTTGAACGTGAACGTGACGTGTTAAAAAAAGCTTTGGTCATTTTCGGCCGGCAAGAGTGACGAAAATTTATCCAGTTGCTCTAGGGATCATTGAATCCGGAACGGCATCAGAACGAGAAGTCTGTGAGATTCTTGGATTCGCAAGGTCTCCATTTCAGCGCTGGAAACAGTTTGAATTGTCGTCGCTTGAACAAGAGGACAAGGCAGTCTTGCCACTGATCGTTAAGACCTTTCATGCGCACCGGCGGCGGTACGGAACGCGCCGAATCATGGAAGACTTGCGAGATCAAGGACTACACCTTGGTCGTAGGCGGATTGCACGACTAATGGAAATAGCCGGTATTTCGGCGATTCAGCCGAAATCATTCAAGCCAAGAACTACCGAAAGCAAACACACTCTTGGATACAACGACAACCTGATCATGAACCTGGAAGACCTGACACGTCCCAATCGTCTTTGGGTGGGCGACATCACTTACATCTCAATTCAGGAGATCGGGTTCGGCTACCTGGCTGCGTTAATGGATCGGTTTTCGAGAAGACTCGTTGGCTGGAAACTTGGAGTTGATATGACACAACAAATCGTGATTGATGCACTGCGAATGGCTATCAAGAGCCGCAATCCAAAGCCAGGAGTGATTCACCATTCCGATCGTGGAGGCCAGTACGCAAGTAAGGCCTATCGAGAGATTATCAGTCGAGCGCGCATCAAACAAAGCATGAGTCGCGCAGGTGACTGTTATGACAACACGTTTATGGAATCTTGTTTTGGAACGATCAAGACCGAGCTGGAAATGACCGAGTACAGAAACTACAGCGAAGCGCTAAAGGGCATCAGGGACTACATCGGCTACTACAACTTCGATCGAAAACACTCAGCACTCAACTATCAAACACCAAGTCAGTTTGAACATAATTTCAACTTAAACTAAGAGACCGCGTGGCCCCCTAAAACGGCACCACCTCAAAGTGTCGGAGCGTCGGGCTTGTCGTACACTCGGCCAGCCTTTGAGCACTCAGCGCTATTAAGCAAAGACGAAGGATGATGAACCTCCTTTGTTGAAACGGATCTTTGAGTTGGTTGGCTTGTTCCCTCGATTCGGTTACCGCCGAATTACCGAGCTACTCCGTGGTGAATGCTAGAAGGTCAACGCCAAACGGATCTATCGGCTTTGGCGTCAGGAAGGCTTGAAAGTGCCGAAAAGGCCAAGAAGAAAAGGAGATTGGGTACTTCGGAAGGCGGGATCACTCGCCGAGTCGCAGAGCGCAAGAACCATGTGTGGTGAGTCGATTTCATTTTTGATCGTACCCGCAATGGTTGGCCGTTGAAGATTCTCGTCGTGATTGATGAGTTCACAAGAGAGTGCCTCGCGTTGGAGGTCCATCGGAAGTTCACCAGCGATCAATTCGTGGAACTCATTGGGAACTTAATCAGCATGCGTGGCGTTCCAAAATACATTCGCAGCGACAATGGCCCCGAATTCATTAGCAAGCATGTACGTACCTTTCTGGAGGAGATCGACTTTGGCACGTCTTACATCGAACCAAGGAGTCCATGGCAGAATGGATTCGTTGAAAGCTTCAACAGTCGCTTCCGAGACGAATGCCTCAACTGCGAAGAATTCATGACGCTTCGAGAGGCTCAGCAAGTCATCCTGAACTGGATGAAAATTTACAACCACAAACAACCTCACAGCTCCCTGGGAGGACTTACCCCAGTGCCATTTGGCGACCGTTGCTCGGCTTTGCCAAATGTCGCTCCGCTCCATTTAGCAAAGCCGAGCAACGAAAAAACTACCCAGTCAGTACCTTCATAACGCTGTAACGACTTTTCGGGGCACCTCAACAGTATGCGGCAAGCCGTATCGCGTTCGACATTGCCGCACCAAAACTCAAACCATATTTCAAGAGTTTAAATATCACACCAAGGCATGGCATGAATGCCAAAAAACTTTATCGCAATCACCAATTTGGTTGTATTCGCTAACTTAACTTAGGCTACTTTGACAAAAGCAGTTTGCCGTGTTTTGTTTTTTGCAGTCGGTAGATATTTTCATTATCCAAACGAATCCAAACCTCCTGTCCATTCCCCTTGGTTAGTTCGTTAAAATCTAAGATTGGCGGCGTCGCGGGGATTTCCAAAGACTCGAACACATTGTCGTCCAGACTCTCTTGACGATCGGGGGTATCACTTTGTGGCTGTAAGTTCATCAAACTTTGGGGCTAAAATGGTGGGAGCGGATGGGAATAGCAACTACCATCGACGCCGTCGTGCGCCGTTGCTTCAAACAAGAAAATATGAAACTATCGAATGGCGTAGAGGATCTCGCCTCTACGAATCAGGAGTGTGTTCTCAGCCGCAATGGCCGCGTAGAGTACCGATCCTGCAAAACGCTCCGCTGGATTTTGGCTGTCACCTGCCGATGGCTTTTTCTCGGTTTTCCAGAGGTCATTCTCCGACTTCATTTTCAGAACACTGCCATGTTCGATCACAGCAGTTCGGCCATCTTTACCGAAGAAGTAAATTGAGTCCATGTTTGCCAAGGGCGTTGCCCAAATTTGTCCGGAAGGCAATCGCTCAACAAAAACCTTCTCGCCTGTTTTCAAATCGTGGCAATGAACGATGCCAGTGCGATTCACGAAATATGCCATCCCTTTCGCCGCCAACGGCGACCCAAAGGAGCAGCTGGCTTTAGGGGCTGCCCAACGCCAAGCGGCCGAGTAGGCTCCGTCGTTGTTCTCAATTTGTATCACACCGCATGAAGGGATCGTCTTTATTTCGCCTCGGCCGCCATTGGAACCAATCAGAAAGGCTCCTTTTCCAATGGCAACAGGTGTCGAAGATGAATTTCCTGCAATCTGATTGAATTCCCATAGCCGACTGCCTGTGCCTGGATCAAGTCCAACAATTAGACCCATTGCGCTTAAAACCAAATGCTGTTTTTCACCGACAGAAACCAGTCTTGGACTACTCCATGAGGTGGATCCGAGGCCCGGCTTTTTCCACTTCGTTTTACCTGTTGATTTCTCAATGGCCATCACATAGGGATCCTCCATTCTTTCCGCCCACAAGTAGATACATTCATTGTCCTGCTCTAGCGATGCAGCGAGCCCATGCCGTGCTTTGAGTAAGCCAAATTCTTGACGGAGATCTCGTTTCCAACGCAACTTGCCATCATGGCTTAGTGCAAACAAATTGCCGCCTTCAAAGAATGCGATGATGCCGTTTTCGTCAACTACTGGAGTGGGCGCTGCTCGACTGACCATTACTGTGTTCTTTTCAGGTGAGCTGTTGGCGTGCTGAAACGTCCAAATCGCTTTCCCGTCCTCAACTCCCAAGGCTTGAATGCTTAGTGCCTCCTTGTTGTCGCCATTAACTGTCGAGATGTAGACTCGGCCTTGGAACAGAACTGGTGACGATTGTCCATAGCCATCTAGTTGTGTTTGCCAAGCGATGTTCTTTTCGGGCCCCCATGAGATTGGCAAGTTTGAGGAAACTTGATTTAGTTGCCCACCGTTTTGAAAGGCCGCCCATACATCGTCCCCCTTGCTATCTTTTGGCGATTGGGCCAAGCCGATCGCTGGAAGAAATATTGATAAAAAGAAGCCCATGAAAACCGCAATTAGTGCTCGCGTATCAGTTACTCGCATTGACATTACATTCTTCCTTTGACTCGGATTCAATTTTTAAAAGGTCGACAATCAGCCCAGGGTTCCAATCTTCAAAACGCAAACTGATCGCTTGTTCTGAATGTCTTAAGATGGTTGCCCGTACCTTTGAATGTTCATTGACAAAAACGATTGAAAAGTTTTTACAAGTGGAATTCACGCCTGAGGAACAGACTGACCACTCACCGCCTGAACCACAGGAATCAACCCATCTACCATTGGCCTCCAAACAAATGTGCTTAAATGGAGCGGCCGTCGCGCCGCTTGAGCAATATCCAAGCACCCAAGTGTGCGATAGTTTGACACTCATTTGCTGCTGCAGGAATGCACTGTTGCAGGCAGCATCATTCCGACATTCGCCAGCCCCATTGCCAACGCTGTGCCGCGCGAGGGCTGATGCCGTCTGTGAATTCTCGAGGCACCCAATACAGCAAGCTAGTGCCACAATTGGCACGGCTGTGCACCAGTGCGCGACTGAATAACGCTTCGCCAGCGGAGTAGGCGGGATGGAATCACAGCAAACAGGTTGCTGGTCGTTGTGTTGGTGGCGATTCATGAATTCTGCACCTCTTCGCCGATCAACATGTCAGGTGACAATGCCTTGAGTTCGCCGATGACTTGCTGAGCCCATTCGTGAATTCTGGCATCAGAAAGATCGTCTTGGTTATCTTCGTCCAGTGCGAGCCCGCAGAATTGGTCCCCAATGACGGCGCGCGAATCATCAAACTCATGGCCATCGATTGATGTAAAGCCGATGGATCCACGTGCTCCTCTTTCAACCAGTTTTTTATAAAGGATGCCCATGGCATCTTGGTAGGTTTCAGGATAGTCACGCTGGTCTCCTAATCCAAAGATGGCGACGGCAACATCCTCCATGTCGACTTCGTCCAACTTGTCATAGAGGTCCTGCCACCCATATTCAAGCTCTCCGAAATCCCAGGTAGGAATTCCACAGATTAGAAATTGGTAGGCAGATAGATCAGCTGCATTGATCGACGTTACTTCGATCAGCTCAAGTTCAATAAAAGGGCTGAACTTTTCGAGTACAGAATCCGCAAGGTATTCAGTTTTACCCGTACAAGATCCGTAGATTAGTGCACATTTGTTTTTAAGGGAGCTCATCAATTTTCCTCTCACTAGCGATGAGAACCGTCACCTGAGCGGCGGTAGTTCATCAGAACAGATTGGTCGGTCCGGTCGGTTGCTGGCGAGAAGGACGCATCGAAAGGAACGCGAATTCTTGGCTGGCTGCTCTCGGCAACGAGTTATCGTTAACGTTAAATAGTAAAGTTGTTGTTAATTACGCTTGCATTTGTTGATGCATTGAATGGTTTAACCATTGGTCAGCTGCCAATGCATTCCAATAGCAAGCCAAGTCGCAACGATTCCGCTCGCTGCGAGCAAGATGAAACCGATTTTTCTAGTACGCTTAATTTGCCACCACATCACTACCCCCGATATTCCCCAAAAGCACATGGAGGCAAACATTAAGTCGACGGCAATTGCCCAAAACCATCGTGAATTGTTTTGTACTGGGTAGCCATGAGCTGTATGCAATCTCAAAAGAAAACTCCGAACGCTCATGTCGCGAGGGTTCGCTCCAACAAGTGAGAGCTTCCCACGGAACGTTGGTGCTTCCTCCTTATCACCCTTCTTCGAGTCATCGGAAGAGCCGCGTCGTCTTCTGGAATCTCGATTCGTTAATCTCAAACGAACCGGCTTTCCGTCAACAACCGCGTCAAACTCGACTGCGGGTAGACCTCTCGGCCGAAACTTGGATTCATCCAGGTCGTGTTCAGCAAATAAGCTGGCGATACTTGCTTGAAACGACTCTTTTGAGTTCATCTCAAAGTCAACGTCGATTCCTTGCTCAAGCGTCGGTTGTTCATCATCTGACGACTTGGCTTTTTCGGGTGGAGAATCCTTGGAGCGAAATCTCAAATAGCCGCTGCCCGAATTCATATCCAGCACTACGGTTGTGTCCTTGTCCTTGCCTTCCACTGATCCAGAACTTTGTCGCGTAAAGACAGCGTTTGCGTTTTTAGCAATTTCTATGGTGGCGCCATCCAACTCCGCTCCGGCAGATGCAATTGACAGTTCTGCCATCTCTGTAGCGGACGGCATCTTCTCAATGGCGCTAGGTTTCAGCTGGAATGACTGGACAGTTGTTTTTGAATCGGTGAAATACGTCGGATGATTAAAGAGTAGCGCAGAAAACCCATATAGCAAAACCCATGGCAGCATAAACAGACCTGAAAACAAATGAATTCTACGAATCCACATGTTGACAATCGACATGACTTTTTTCTTCCGGCGAGCTGGACGAGCTTGGGCATCGCCCCCGTCGCTGACGGAACTGTTGACTGGTGATTTTTCCATAACTCACTCAAGTTGGTTTTGAATGGCCAAGTGGCACTTCACATCGCTGATTTGGCAATGCCGTTACGAGTCAATCGACTCTCGGAAATTTCGAAGCCCATTTCACGGGGCATATAAAATCTGATTTGTAGTCGGTAGCGAACTAATCAATGTCAAACGTTACGATGGCCCGGCAATCCGAGACGGCTTGAATTTCGTGAGGGTCATTGGCCTGAATGTGTAGCGCTTGTCCAACTTGAACTTCCGCCACCTTGCCAGAACATTGAACTAGACAAATTCCGCTGATCACAGCGATGGACATATTTGACCAAGACACTCGTTCCGACAGTTTATGCCCCTTTTTGATCGCCAACTTGCGCGAGACACGTCGACCGAACCTCTCGGGCATTCCAATGGCAACAGCCTGCTCGATTTTGTTCGATTTATCCGTTGAACCAGAGTTGATGACGTCGCTTGCCTCGGGCCGCCATCGTTCACGGTCAACTACGTCTAAGGCTGAGGCCTCGGAAAGTTTACTCGTGCTCATCACTTAACTCCGATGCATTTTTTGATTGTAGAAATTCCAAGCGTTTCGTATCTTCAAATCGCTCGAAAAGCGACTTGATTTGTTCCGCCATGCAATCGCACGGAATACAACCAAGAGCTTTTTCCGAAAGACAACAAGCATGGGCATAGGCTTGATCCCATTCTTCAAGCCAACACAGAACAACCGACAAATTAAGGCGGTAGAGAAAAGACCTTGGTCGAATTTCAACAGCTTTGACCATCGCTCCAGCAACGAGCGGCAACGGATGTCCCGCTCGATGCATATAAAATCCAGCCCCGAAAATTGCATTGGAATCTTCCGGGTGACGTTTGTGTGCTTCTAGGCACACGGCAACTGCCTCTTCATAGCGGTCCACCTCGGCTAGCATATGTGTTAATTTTGGCAGCATTGAGCAGGGAACACGCTCAACAATTTCGACGAGAAATTCCAAGATGGAAAATGCAGAGTCAGGTTCCTTTATTTCCAGTCGAATTTCGGCAAGAGCCATTTGACTTGTGATCGAAAGTGGCGTTTCAAACATTGCCGCTTCAATGAGTTGAATCGCACGCCCCAAGTCTTTTTGGTGGAATGCAATCAGGCCAGCAATTTCCATCAAAGCAGGCGCCGAATTTGTTTCGTCCAATGCGGAATCAGCCAGGCTGCTCGCCAAACTCAGATTGTCTTCTAGGAAGGCTTCTTTTATTTTTTCGGTCCAGTAATCAACTGCATCATTCATGGCTGTCTCCTTTTGCACTAGCTTTTCGGCATTCAAAAATTTCAACTTCAAAGTGGCTGCCAGTTTCCATATGTGAGCCGCCTACAAGTGCGAAACGATTTTTTGCGACAGGCAACATTTGATGAAAGAAACGGCCAGTGTCCAATTGGTGGATCTTGGTCCATGCGGATGCATTTTTTGACATTTGGTAGATTCCGCCGTCGTAAGTGCTAACCAAAAGGCTACCCTCCAGCGAAACCGCCGAGCAGCCGAAAGCTTTCATTCCACCTTCCGTGGGGACGGGTGCTCCTTGTACCCATGAATTCGTTTTAGGATCAAAGATATGGACCTCGTTTGTTGGCCCACCTCCGTTTGTAATGCCGCCAACGATGATCAGTTTTTCATCGTGGGCATTAACCGCCAAAGCGCGAGTTTCGAACGGAGCTTTAATGGACTGCCAGTCACTTTCGGGCTTAGTCAAATCAAATTTCAGGATGGTGGTGGCCCATTCCGATTCGTCGTCACCCATCGTCCACCCGCCAACGACGTAAATGTCGTCACCGATTAAGCAAGCATCAAATGAGGAACGCCCGGCAGGAAGGCTTGGCAACGTTTTCCAACTCTTCTTTTCGGGATCGAAAGCGACGAAATCGCTGACCGAATGTAGGTCATGGTCATCACCTTCTTTGTTTCGCGCTTCCAGACCCCCAATGCGATACACGTGTTGCCCATGCCCGACGATTGCTAGCCCTTGTAGACCGTGGTTTTCACCCACGATTTGCCATTCGTTGTTGCTGCCATCGATTACCAAACTGTATACGTTGCGGTTTTGATATGCCTTAGCATAAGAATGAGCTTTGCCGGACTTACCGCCAATCACAAAAATTCGATTGCCAAGGACTGTCCCGCCAAAGCTTGTCATTCCCTTAGGGAATTTACCCAATTTGGTTTCTAGCTTTTCCAGTTTTATAGATGCAACCGATTTGTCTTGTTCAGCGGTATTTGTCGCTCCAATTTTGTCAGCTGCAGTATCAAGCACAAGCGTGCAGTAGTAGCGCTTTTCACTGTACTTCTCGCCATTGAATTCGCCTGATTCTTCAACGGTGTACTTGCCTCGAATCAAAAATCGGCTGATAGGTTTCACCGTCGCAACACCATCTCGCCCGGTTGTTGCGTAGTCGGATTCTCCTGCATTTCGAGTGACTTCAATCTCAACGCCCTTGACTGGTTTCCCTTGGAAAAAAGCAGTAATCTTGACTTCCCCGTTGTTCAAGTGAGGAATCAAATCCAAGTCAAGCTCTTGTGCTACTTTGGCTGGCTTGGCATTGGCAAGATTGACGTACTTCGCGCTATAGTTCAGAAGCATAGTCTTGTCACCACGACCAAATATTCCATATGGGCAATGGATATCGAGGGCGTGCCCGGCGTCTTCGGTAGAAATTTCGAACCAGCATTGGCCGCCATCTACTTGCTTGGCAAGTTCTATGCCGACGCGGCGACCGTCGACGATTTTATAGGCTTTCATTGTTGAAAGACCAGCCAAGAATTCAGCTTGATCAGGTTCAAGACCTTCGCCAAACACTACTTGGATCTTTCCGTCTCTTGCATACACCCAAATAAAGTGGGCCTTTGCAACGTTGCCAACCGTGGCCATGAAACCAAACACAATGCAAAGCAAAATACTGAGTTGTAATCTGTTGATAATTTTCATCTCATTTACCTGTTGCCGAAATGAACCAGCGAAAATTGTTTTCTATAACCAGTGGCGATTTAATATTCAGTTGGGATGTCAATTCTTCGTGCTGGAACAACAACCTTCCGCATGAACTTCTCCCACACTTTGTCGTTTTTAAGTTTGGGCATGGCAAGTTTTAATCGATCAAAGGTTTCAAGTTCATATTTAGAACTCACGTCCATCACCTTCCAATCTTCCAGAGAGAGCGGTCCGTTCGTGTCTTCAACAACTTTGGTTTCGCCAACGCAACCGACAAGGCAGCAAAACGCCAGCAGGACAAAGAGTCGTTTCATTTTTAAATCCGTATTGAATTGATTTTCGAAAAGTTTCCAGAAAGGAATCGAAAGGTAGCCCAGCGATGTCGCTGGGCTACCTTTTGCATCGGCCTTATGGCTGTTCAACTATCTCACCACCGGCCCGCGTCGCGAGCCCGTCGTAAAGCAACTCGTCAATGTCTTGACCAACAAAAGAAACGGAGCCATCGCAGCGAGCAAAATTAGCTCCACCTGGGTGTTCGCTACGGAACGCGCCGTAAACTCGGGACGTATTGTCATGTTTATTAAACGGGTGGTGTGTCGTTCCCCATGCGTATCCGATATAACCAAACGCCCAAACTCCGCCGTATTCAGTTGAAGGAACACCACGGGGGCTAAAATCCGTTTCGCCAAGAAAGAACGTGTTTGAAGTACCATCAGTAAGATTGCCCATTTTCGTTTCAGCCTTGAAGTTAGCACTCGCTTGGCTCATCTCGTTAGTGCGCGTTGGGACAACAGCACCGTCATACCGAGGCTCTTCGATGCCATAAAATCTCGCATAGTGAAGCAATGCAACATCTTGCGTTCCCGCAGAAAACAAGTAGCTACACGGCGCACGATTTTCACGCAGCGGCGTTGGAGGCTTGTTCATCGAAGGACACAAATAAGTGGAAACTTCCATCTGAGTCAGCATGGCGTTCGTGAAACCATCACCGTCGCTATCGTCGGTGCTGTTTCGACGCTCATTGGGATCCCAGCGCTTCGCAATGTCATCACGCTCCAAGAAGGGCATGATCTGGATGAAACCCGTCGACCATGTGTCCGAATCATCGCCGACCATGCGATCGCGTGCTGCATACGGCAGCACTTGCAATGCACTTTCGAAATTGTGTGAGGCCAATACGATTTGGCGCATATTGTTGGAGCAATTTGTTCGCCTAGCCGCTTCGCGAACCATTTGAACCGCTGGAAGTAGCATCCCAATGAGGATGCCGATGATTGCAATGACGACGAGTAACTCAACGAGAGTAAAGCCGGATTGCGTTCGATTCTTATTTAGCAACATTGATCTCTCCATTGCTATTACGGCGCATAATTGCGCCTAACCACGTGAATTCGAGTCAAGAACTCGAACGACTACCGATACGTGGCTGGCAGTGGGGCGGTTCGTTTCTGGAACCACAGCCATAGCTTGCTGCGACGGATGCCTATTAGAATTTTGGGTAATGTTTTACGCCGAATAGAATCACAAACATCAACCACGAAAAACGCTCACACAAATGGAGCTTAAAACGTGACTTAATGAGGAAGTGTGAACCACGACTAACGCTGAATAGAACAGCGGACTATGTTGCGTGGCTGGCGAGAAGATTGGGACAAAGCCGCAATCTATTGGCTTGCTGCGATTGAGATAGTCATTTGAATTTTTTGAATTTGACGCCGTTAACGTCAGGTGTCAAGTATAGCAGTTGTCTCGACTGTTTAACAACCTGTTTTTAAAAGTTTTGCAGTCTTATGATTTGAATGAATGTTTTCAGTTTGATTGTTGTGCCTCGTTGCAGGCTAGAATGTGAGATTCACGAGAAGTAGGATGTTGGTCGAATTTCATCTAAAACGATTCAACTTCGCCTCCTGATCGAGTCATTGAAGCTTTAATTAAACTGTGATCAACATCCGTTGAAATGAAGCGAGTCGAGTTATCTGCGAAGCAGAAGTTGGCGCCATTTGGATGGTCACTCCGAAAAGTGCGGTATTCTTGAAGCTGGAATTCGTCCACGGGGCCTTTCTGGTTAAATGTTCCGTCGACGTGCGACTGGGAATTAAACCAGTATCCTTGAGCCCAAGAGTAGTGCCCCCATGCACCTGGCACCGGTGAAGATCCCGTCCAACGCACGCTGTTATCCATTTCCCCAAATAGAAACGTGTGACTTGTTCCATCACTGAATGACTCAAAGCCCAGTCGATATCGTTTATCCGGAGTCTTGGGGGCCTCGGCAAAGGCGCCGTTGGCCGATGAGCCAACGGTGTTGGGGCGGTAGCGGGTTGCGTAGGAAATGATGTAGCTACCTTCACCGAATGCTTGCCCTGCATGAAATTGCATTGAAGGGCAAGAATAGATATCGAGCGGCTGAGAAGTAAGTTCGATATTCCCCGGCGCTGAGATCGACTGGTCGATCGCGTACGCGTCAAAGCGATTTGCCTCTTCGACATAGGGCAACAGAATCACAAATGTCGACCCGAGCGTGTTGAAGTCACCACTACCTAGCTTAGGTGGCGGCAAATGCATGTGGGCAGACTCATAACTAAGAGTCGAAAGGCCAATTTGACGAATCTTATTTAGGCAAGCCGTCCGTCTTGCAGCCTCACGTACCATTTGTACAGCCGGCAGCAACATTGCGATCAAAACGCCTATGATCGCAATAACTACTAACAACTCAACTAATGTAAATCCAATTCGAGTCTTGTTCATTGTCTCTGCCCCCATGCAAAGCTAAGTGCGTCTCTTCCGTCTTTCAGTTAGCTAACGTCTTCGGCGCGACACCAGTAGAACACCCAAGCCAATCAGCGCAAACGTCGAACTCGGCTCCGGTACTGCAGAAACTCTTAGAGAAGTGAAGCCTTGATTGGATGCCGTGTCGCTGTTGTTTAGGAACCCGTGAAGGTAGCCGTTGCCTCCATTGCCCGTTTGCGGGTCATTCGTTCCAGTCAATGCGATGAAATAATTCGAGTTTCCTCCGCTTATCCAGTCGTTGACCAAGCTTGTTACGTTGAACTCAATGGTGCCAAAGCCGTCTACCGAAGTGATTGCCTCGGAATCGGCTGCAAGAATGTGCTGATTGAAGAAATCGCGAGCAGCAATCGTCCCGCCTGAGGTGTTGTCAGCAATCGAAGTAAGTGGATTCAAAGCGACGCCATGGGCAGAGACAAGAAATGGGTTGCCTGGGCTTGCGTTGGCGTTGAAGCCGCCATCAACGGATTCCATTGTCAGAATCGCGCTGCTGACTGGGCCTGAAAAGCTGCCAAAGTCGCTGGCGTCAAATTGAAGAAAAATGGTTTCAGGGCCAGCGTTAAACGCGTTATCGCTGCTAACGCGAAACGTTGGGCGGGCATCGCCCACAAAGCCTCGAACTTGATCAGCGCCTTGAAAAAACGCAGAAGTCATTACGTCTTCGGTAGGGGCAATAACGACATCACCGCGGACGGCGGAGTAGGAGCAATAAAGGGAAAGGAATACTGTTAGTGTTCCAGCAAAGATTCTATTCATAGTATTTGGTTGCAAAGTTGAAAGTACTTGAAGAAGCGCGTATCTCTAGCGCAAAAAGAACGAAGCACAGGCTACCGCTGCCGGTGCGCTAAAGATGCGAATCCCAAAACCACGAGGACAAGCATCGCACTCGGCTCAGGAACTGCCGTGATATTGAAGGCGGAATTGGCCGTGTTGAAGTAACTAGCCTTGGCGCCTGCCAAAGATTGATGCTGCCCAGTGCCCGCCAGTTGCACGCTGTACGAGTTTGAGGCATTCAGTCCTTGCCATTCCGCCCAGTAAAAGCTGTAGCCAAAACCTCCAATTTCGGTTCGCTTGCCAAGGCCGAAAAACTCATCTGGTGCCGACCCATTGAGCGTGAATTGCGAAGCATCGTATTCAAATGAAGTCGCAAACTGAAAAGCAACACTCGTGAAGCTCTCATCAGTGCTTAGCCCTGAAAGCCCGAACTGCCAATTGGCAACACTGAAGAATGAATAGAGGTTATTGGTGGTCGTGATCAAGCCACCGCTGTTGATTGTCAAGCTACCACCGCCGGTCCCAGCTGCAAACTGATCCGGCAAGTGAGGGCCTTCGTAACTAGATCCGGTTAGCCCGAATTCATCCCAGCCAAACTCTCCGTCAGCGGTGCCTGTGACCGTATCAAAAAAATCGATCACATCCGCGTTTGAAGGCGTTGTAATGCACAAAGACATCGCAAAAAACAACATCACCGAAAATCGGCGCATACCGATAGACATATTAAAGACTCCCGTGAAAAACCACTGAAACGCCGAAAACCGATTTCGACGGACTACCCAACGTGGCTGGCGAGAACTTTCGACGAATCGAAAATGCCTGATTTATTGCTTGCTGCGAAGAAGGTATTTTTTTAAGGGAATTTACTCCCGAGTGAACACTATACGGAAGACACGAAATGTGACAACTAGTAAATCCCAAACTTTAGGCAATTGCCTTGAAACTTGATTCGACTGCGCGTGGATGTTTAACGTTGGCCAGAGATCATTGGAGAATTAATAGGATCGAGCAACCACGTCGTTTTAAGAGATTTTTCAAAACAAGAAACTTGACGCTAAAAGTTGTGGCGTTACCATGCCGAAGTCCTTGTTGGAAGTACTCCAACCATCGGCAGCCAGCCGCCATGATGCTCTTTCTTTGAGCACCAAAGCTAGCCAGCAACCTTCGGACCTTTGTTCTTTTGGTTTTTCTGCTGGAGTTAGCATGAAGATTCTTTTTTTGCATTTGTTGATCTTTGCGATCACAGGCCTATTCTCAGGAATCGCGATTTGTTTCGGGTATTTTTTCGCGCGGTATCACTCTCCGTCTGATTCACAATCCCGATAGCCGATTCGCTTATTTCGCGACGGCCATCGCTCCCAAATAGCTTCAATAATCCAGTCAAGACTGCTGGGCTCATCCCACTGGCTCGAAAAAATCTGCATTCGAAACAAGATTTCGAGGTGTGAATTTGGCTCGTGATTCCTGCAGTCTTATTTAGAACTGGCGAATATTTTCTGTTTACACTTTACATCACGAGGGTTATTATCACGCGGGTCGATTTTTTTCGACAGCTCTTGATTGCCAATCGAAGCAAGCCTCACCGATCTTGAATCTTCTCGATCTCGCCAGCCACGCACCGGTAATCCGTTTAACGACGATTCAGAGCAATGCAATCCGCCGCACGATCGTAGCGGATTAGCTTCTTTATTCTGGCGAGGTTCCCAATGAAGACTCTTTGCAAGCAAAAATGCAAAAAAAAGAAGTGCAAGAAACGCAACTTCGACCGCTTTGAGTTAATCGCAACGCATCAGTGCAAGAAGTGCGACCGCCTTGCCTGTTCGAAAAAGGCTCTTTGTAAAGCGAAGAGGATCAACAAGGAACCTGTACTTCGCTAGTCGTTGCCAAGCATTTCAAGAATTGAAATTGGGTACTCTTTGGACACGGTTTTGCCCGAAACCCTCAAAACAAAACAATTTAGTAGAGTAGTTGAAGATGTTGATGAACCCCAAGCTATTGGTGGCAACTTTCGTCGCCGTAATTCTCGCTGTTGGATGTCGGCCAAATGCGAACTCAAAATCGAAAACAGAAAATCCCAGCAGTGATCCCCTGCAGATAGTGACGACAACGGGGCAGATAAATGATGCAGTCAAACGTTTAACTGAAGGTGCGGACACTTCGATCACTCTCTTTTGTGGCCCCGGCGTTGACCCGCATTCCTTTAGTGCGAGTACAAAAGATGTGCAAGCGATGCTGGACGCTGACTTGATTGTGTACAACGGTTTTCATCTTGAAGCCCGATTGTCAGAGCATCTCCACGGAGCATTCGAGACGAAAGCTTGGGCGATGTCGTCGTCGTTTCCAGAAACTGCTCGGCTCGATTGGATCGAGGACGGCTCGATTGATTCCGATGCGCCATTTGACCCACACATTTGGAATCACTTGCCTGCATGGTCTGAGTGTGTTCGGTCTCTCGCTATTCGATTGGGAAAAGCCGATTCAAAAAATGCGACGCTTTACCGTGATAATGCGGAACAATATATCCAGGAAATTTTGGCTGTCCATCAATGGGCCGATGAGAAGCTGAAATCTTTGCCTTCGGACCGAAGAATAATCGTAAGCGCTCATGATGCGTTTAACTATTTCGCCAAGGTATACGACATGGAAACACTTGCGGTGCTCGGTATCGGAAATGACCCTGAGGCAGATATTAAAACGATGCGGAAGGTAGCTGATGAGATAGCCAAGAAAAAAATACCGGCAATTTTTATGGAGTCTATTACAAATCCAAAGGTGACTCAGGCGTTGCACGAAGCCTGTGCCGCGCGCAGTTGGGAATTAGAGTTAGTCGCGAGGCCTCTTTATTCTGACGACTTAGGTGAAGCACCGCCTCAGGATACGTTTCTAGGTGCATTTAAGTCAAATGTCGAAATTATTTTTGAGTCATTGAATAAGTAGGTCTCTGGTATGCCTCCCAAGATTCCGGCCGTCGAAGTCAAGCAATTGACCGTTGCCTACGATGCGAATCCCGTTTTGTGGGACCTAAATTTGACGATAGACCAACAAGTTGTCATGGGGCTGGTTGGCCCCAATGGGGCAGGTAAAAGTACGCTTTTAAAGTCAATTTTAGGTCTGACTCCAAAGTTATATGGCGAGGTCTCGATTCTAGGAAAACCGTTTGAAAGCGATCGTAAACAGATAAGTTACGTGCCGCAAAGAAGTGCAATTGACTGGGACTTCCCAACGACGGTACTAGATTTGGTGATGATGGGTACTTATGGCCGTCTCGGCTGGTTCCGGCGCCCCGGAAAGCGAGAGAAAAACGACTCAATAGCGGCACTAGAGAGGCTCTCGATGGCGGAGTTTTCTGATCGTCAAATAAGCGAATTATCAGGCGGCCAGCAACAGCGAGTGTTTTTGGCGAGAGCGTTTGTTCAAAACGCTCCAATCTATTTTCTTGACGAGCCGTTCGCTGGTGTGGACGTGGTGACGGAACGTGCCATAGTTGATTTCCTGCATGAGTTACGGAATTCAGGGAAGACTATTGTTGTGGTCCAGCACGACCTAGGGACCGTAGGAACCTATCTAGATCAAGTCACTTTGATCAATAAAAGTATCATCGCCAGTGGCGATGTATCCGACGTATTCAACGACGCGGCAATTGAAGAGACTTATTGCGCCAGACGTCAGTTCAATGCATGTAGCGTAGAGCGCAAAGAATCTGGGGGCGTTTTGCTTACTGACGGAACGTCCGAATGAATCTGGTTGATCTTCTAGGTGATTATACGTTTCGAACGGTTTTGATCGGAACAATGTCAATTGGCGGTGTTAGTGGTGCCATCGGATGCTTTGCCTATCTTCGGCGACAAAGCTTAGTGGGCGACGTGGTGTCTCACTCGTCTTTGTTAGGCGTGATGGTGTTCTTCCTAATTAGCTATTGGTTAACTGGTGAAGGATCAAAGTCGCTTTTCATTTTGATCCCAGGTGCGATGATCGCTGGAATCGCAGCACTTAGTTTGACACGGTTCATTGTCTCGCAAACGAGTGTTCGAGACGATAGCGGGTTGGGCGTAATGTTAGCCATCTTTTTTGGCACTGGCATCCTACTGCTTCGTTGGGTTCAAAAAACCAACCCACCGATTCCAGGACGCCGCGGCCTACAAGATTACTTGTTTGGCATGGCAGCCTCATTGACGCAAAACGACCTGGTCATGATCACGATCGTCGGGGTGTCTTCATTGGCGGTAATGCTATTGTTTTGGAAAGAACTCAAAGTGTATGCGTTTGATCCACTATTGGCTCAGAGTCTTGGGTTTCGAACAAAGCTGTTGGAAGTGCTATTGATTGGAATTATTGTCAATGGAATCGTCATTGGAATTCAGTGCATCGGCGTTGTCCTGATGATTGCAATGTTAGTGACGCCAGCAGCTGCAGCTCGGCAGTGGACCAACTTGCTCGGACCGATGGTTTCATTGGCGGCGGCAATTGGCGCTTTGTGCGGGATGGTTGGCTCGGTCGTAAGTGCGGAATTTTCAAATATTCCAACGGGACCAGTCATTGTTCTCACGGGTGTCGCGATTTTCATTTTTTCGATACTGTGTTCGCCTTCTCGGGGGATGCTTTTTCAAAAATGGAAGCAAGCTAAGTCACTGCGGAATTCTGGCTCTACCCGGAAGGAGGCAGAATGACGTTTCTACTTTGGACGTTCGGGATTGCAATCTTGACGGCGATCGCCTGCGCATTGGTCGGCGTGATGTTGGTCGTTAAACGCGAGGCTTTCATTTCGGAAGGCTTAAGCCATTCTGTTCTGCCGGGAATCATTTTGACGTTTCTTGTTTTTCGCGATCGTAGCTCTCCTCTACTGATCATTTCCGCGGGCCTAAGTGGCCTGCTGATGGTTTGGCTTGTCCAATTGATTGTTCGAACTGGTCGCGTCAAGAAAGACGCTGCGCTGGGAATTGTATTCTCTGGCATGTTCAGCATCGGCATTATTGCCAGTAGCCTAAAACTCAAAAACGTACACTTTCACGCGCATTGTATTATCGATGGCAACTTGGCTTTTGCGCCGATAGACCATCTGCAAATTGGCGGATACGACTTTGGCCCCAAAGCGTTTGTCTCAATGCTGTTTTGTGTTTTAGGTTTGGTGGGGTTCATTACCTTGTTGTACAAAGAGCTCAAGCTGATGGCGTTTGATGAATGTGCAGCACACTTGTCAGGATTCCGTCCCAAGCTGTTACACACGATTTGGCTCACATTCGTTTCGGTCATTGCCGTTGCGGCTTTTGAGACCGCTGGAACGATTCTAGTCGTCGCAATGATGATTGCTCCTCCTGCCGCGGCAAACTTGCTCACTAAACGGCTATCAGTCATGTTCTTTGTTAGTGCCGTTTTGGCTTCGTTGGCCGCGGTACTGGGAGTTGGTTTGAGTCAGTTGCTGGAAATTTCTCCGGCAGGCCCGATCGCCTCAATTTCAGGACTGATTTTTGTTTTGATTATTTGTTGTGCGCCGAAATCTGGTCTTTATTCTCAATGGAGTACAAGACGAAGCCGAAAGCAAGTGATTTTGGAGCAGCTGCTACTGCGTCTGGATACCACTGCAAAGGAAAAGGCGAAACATGTGATTTGACAACAATCAATGAAGCGTCAAATTCGGTTGTGATTGAAATGCACAGAATTGACGATTTATTAATTTGCCGCAGCGATTAGGATTTGTCGTTTAAGTCTAACCTTCACTCGAATTCGAGCCCCCAATCAATGAACACATTTCACTTCGCATTTAAAGTTAAGGACATTGAGTCCACAAAAGATTTTTATGTTGGGATCCTTGGCTGTGAGGAAGGTCGTTCAACTGAATCTTGGATTGATTTTGACTTTTTTGGTCATCAACTTTCAGCCCATGTAAGCGAGAACATTCCAGATCTCGACTACTGTGGCGCGGTTGATGGGGTCAAAGTTCCCATTCCACATTTTGGATGTCTTCTCAGCGAACTTCAGTTCAGCTCACTGCGACAGCGACTCGAAAGTGCAAGCATTCAATACATCGTAAAGCCACAAACGAGATACGAGGGACAAGACAGCGAGCAGAGCACAATGTTTGTTCTCGATCACAGTGGAAATCCACTAGAATTTAAGTCGTTTAAGCATGCTGACGGTATTTTTCAAAAATGAGACGCACAATTGCTTCGCGAGACACTGTCGGACGGATAGATAGCCCGAGTGCAGTTTCTTTTTGATTAGTTGGCAGATTTGTCAACAGCGGTCGAAAAGCTCGGCGCTTGGCGGGTATTTGATTGCGGTCGATTAGTGCGGCGCTCCGAGACGTATTTCGTTGCTTATCAAATTGAGTGAATCAATCGCAACATGGTCCCGAATTGAGAAGGCGCGCATGGCGCCCGGTCCAAACCGTGAAATTTTGGTCCATTGCAGAGTTGTGTGGGTATTGTAAAAATCTCCGAGTAGGTGAACCGAAATGCAAAACACCGATCTTAACCAACCAATCCTTGGCTTGTCATCGCCTTGGAAAGTAACTCAAGTAGATTTGAACGCCGACGAACAAGAGATAGTTGTTCACTTGAATCATCTCTCGGGCACTAAATTCTGCTGCCCTGAGTGCGATCGCGAGCTGGGTTGTTACGACCATCCCAAAGCTCGCCGCTGGCGTCATCTGGATAGTTGCCAATTCAAGACGATGCTTGAGTGTTCGGTGCCGGGCATGAATTGCCCAGAGCACGAGGTGAAACAAAACTCGGTTCCTTGGACATCGCCCGGCAGCCGTTTTGAGTTGATGTTCGAGGCGTTCACAATCGGGCTACTCAAGACGACTCAAAACGAAAAAGGTGCCAGCCAGATTTTAAGGATTGGCTGGGAGGCAACTTGGCGAATCATGCGGCTCGCGGCAGCCCGGAGCAAAGCCCGTAAGCAATCGCAACCTCTTCCGCATAACAAGATCGACTGGTTGGAAAAGCAGCTGGCGATCTGGTGCATTCAGTTCGCAACCCGAATCATCCTGCGACCGAAAACAATCCTATGAAAAATGCAACGTACACGTAACCAACAATAGCCCCCACGACAACAATAATCGTAGGCGTTACGAGTGCCGCAAGTGTCTTGATCAGAGAATTCAGCTGCTTGCGATGAAAGTCAGATACCTGCGCCAGTACGCCATCAAGATTACCGCTTTGTTCACCTACGGCAGTCATCGTTGGCAGTAGAGGCATGTAGGCGCCGGGAACTCGCAACGTGTCTGCCAGATTCTGACCTCGAACGATTGCGTCACGTGACTTTTGTACAATCGATCCAAAATAATTGCTGTAATGCATCTCCTGAACCGTAACCAAAGACTCGAGCACGGAAACGCCGCTACTGATCAGCACTCCTAGCGTTTGCGAAAAGGTAAGTGTTGCACTGATGCGGAACAGCTTGCCGATCACCGGCACCCGAAGCGAAATGCGCTCGATCCACATTCGGCCAGGCGGATAGGACCATGTCAAAACGAGGGCAAAGATGGCTAACAAAATGGCACCAAGAATGTACCAACCCCATGTGGTCGTGAACTCGGAAACGGTAATCAAGGACGCCGTTATTGGCGGCAACGGTCTATTGAGCGCCCGAAGTAATTCTGACAGTTTGGGCAACAAATTCGTGACGATAAATCCTGTTGCAGCAACCGCAGCCAGCAAAACAAGCACCGGATACAACAGCGCCGTCGCGATTTCTCGAATCGTCTCGCGTCGAGTCCGCATCATATCTGCAGCTCGCTCGAGAACAGTTTCCTGAATCCCAGTTAATTCTCCGACTCGTACCAATTGAGCGAGGAAGTCGGGAAATCCCGCTTGCGATTCAATCGCTTCAGAAAATGGTCGGCCTGTCTCAATGGTTTCGATCATTTCCTGGTAGGACCTGCGAATCGAACGCTTGTCCGACTGAATCGAAATCGTCCGCATGGCTGCCAGCAAGCTGATTCCGCCGCTAAGCATTACAGCAAGTTGCCGCAAAGACAATTCGACGTGGACGCTGCGAGGGGCCAAGAGACTTGGGAACGCGCTGCCGCGATCGACAGTTGAGGCTGCTTGTTCCTCGATCTTGACAACGATCCATCCGCTGGCACGTAGTTGAGACGCCACAACGGCGGGATCGTTAGCTTCGATGGTACCGGTCCGTTGCTGGCCGGCTTCATCACGGGCGATAAAAGCAAAGTTAGGCATAGGGTTATTCCCGTTTGTCTTTTCTAGCTGGGTAAAAATTACCAAACAGCGACGGCTCCTCGAGCATCTGGAGCGATAACGACACCTTGTTCGACTTTTCGAAATGCGTCTTCTGACAATGTGCGGCAACCCTGTTTTCTGGCCATATCCGACAACTCAACTTCTCTTGCACCGCTGGAAACAAGTTGGGCCATTTCTTCGCTTACGGACAACATTTCGAACAAGCCCGTTCGCCCGATTGTTCCTCGCCCCGCGCAGTAAACGCAGCCGTTTGACTTCCAGGCCGTTGTGTTGCTTGGCTTCAATAGCCCAAAGGCAACCGCCTCGGCAGCGGAAAGCGCTGTCGGTTTGCGGCAGTAAGGGCACAGTTGTCGAACCAAACGCTGCGCCACGACCAGTCTCAACGTAGCGCCAACCAGAAATGGTTGTACTCCCATGTCGATCAAACGTGTTACCGCGCCGGCAGCCGTATTGGTGTGAAGCGTGCTAAAGACCAAGTGCCCGGTCAACGCGGCCTTGATCGCAATGTCCGCTGTTTCTGCATCGCGAATTTCTCCGATCATGATGACATCAGGATCGTTTCTAAGGATTGACCGCAACGCTTTGCGAAAACTGACTTTGTCTGCAGAGTCAACGGCCACCTGAACGATGCCTTCCATCTCGTATTCGACAGGGTCTTCTACGGTGACGACGTGCAGGGCTCGCTGGCTTATCAAATCCCTGATCGCGGCATACAGCGTCGTGCTTTTACCACTACCGGTCGGACCAGTCAGCAAAATCAAACCATAGGGCCGGCTAATTGCGTCGGAAAACCTTGCTAGGTCGTCCGCATCCATGCCAAGCTTGGTAAGCGTCAGATTGTCCTGCCGGTTGGACAACAGCCGCAAGGTTAGGGATTCCCCAAGACGTGTTGGGAGCGTCGCGACACGAATGTCTAGGGAGGATCCTTGTGGCGAAGTCCATGAGAATCTTCCATCCTGTGGTGACCGTCGCTCGGCAATATCCATGTTTCCCAGAACTTTGATCCGGGACGTAATCAATGGGAGTAGCTCGCTGGAATAACGGCGGTATTCCTCCAACTGCCCGTCAACTCGAAGTCGCGCTCTCATATCATGCGGCATTGGATCGATGTGGATGTCAGATGCATCTCGAAGAGCTGCGGCTTGCAGAATCTCTTCGCAGATTCGCACCGCGTCGTCGTCACTGTCGTTGGCGGCGTTTGTCGCGCGGGCGGTGCCGGTCTGTCGAACGGATTGCCTGCCAAAGATCTCCCGGATGACGGCTTCCAGAGAATTTTCATCGGCCAGAACCGGATCAATCGGATGATTTAGATACCTTTCAATCGTATCAAGTGTCGAAGCGTCCTCAGGATCCAAGCAGGCCACCACAATCCGATCACCAATTCTGGAACAAGGCAGCACTTTTTTTCGTCGCGCAAGTGACGCAGGGATTCGCAACGCCCATGCCGGGTCGATCCGAATCGCCGACATATCCAACGGTTTAGGCACCGACTTTTCTTCCGAAGCTTGCCCCATCACAGTGTCTCCATCGGAACGTTAAGCTGCATCCGCGCGGGACGAAATCGGCTGGCTCTGCTGACGACCATTTGTGGATTTCTGGCTAGTCCTTTCGCCGTTCTTTCGCTGATTTGACCACTACGGAGCAGTTGGGCGAGGCATTCGTCTGCCGTGTACATGCCGTCGTTTCGCCCCGTTTCGATACTACTATAAATATGGGCGTCCTTGCTTTGCGAGATCAGATTGGCGACTGGGTTGGTGACCTTCATCACTTCACTGACCAACACATACTTTGATTTGGCAGCCAGCGGATCGTCGCTCGTTTGTTGCAAGGCTTTTCGGATCTCAGATCCATCTCCCATAATCAGTTTTTGAGCAACGACAGCCCGCAAAACCATCGCCAATTGCCTGCGGATCGCAGTTTGCTCTTCGGGCTGAAACACCGAAACGACTCGATCAATTGAGCCTACACAATCGCCCGCATGAACTGTGGCAAACACCAAGTGCCCTGTCTCCGCTGCCGTGATCGCAGTACGAATGGTGTTCAAGTCTCTGATTTCGCCTACCAGAATCACATCTGGATCTTGACGCATGGCGGCCACGAGGGCCTCGTTGAAGTTTCGAGTATCTAGCCCGACTTCACGTTGATCGACCAAGGAACGATTACTAACATGCAAATATTCAATTGGATCTTCGATGGTGATGATATGATCATTGCGCGTTTGATTAATTCGATCGATCAAGGTGGCAAGTGTGGTGCTTTTACCGCTGCCAGTCGGTCCCGCAATTAACACCAGCCCGTGGCTGTAATTGGCCAATTCGTACAGGTCCGAAGGCAAGCCGAGTTCGGGAAGCGATCGAATGCGTTCCTCTAATCTCCTAAAGGCGACACTGTAAGCTCCTGATCGCTTGTAGATGTTGAAACGAAATCTCGTGCCATCTTCGATGGAGAGTGCACCGTCGAGAGAACCGATTTCCGGTGAAACGTTTGCGTGGGTCTTAGCTGCCAGAGCCTGAGCGATTCCTGCCAGCGTTTCGGCGTCTAGAGGTGGCCAGTCGTCTGCCGGGGCCAAACGACCCTGCTGACGAAAATAGGGCGGATGGTTGGCTGACAAATGCAAGTCCGACGCTTTACGAGTGACCGCCGAATTAAGTAAACGTATAAGCAAATCGTCGGAGGATTCGTTTTCCAATGAGCTCATTGTTTTTCCAGTGAAGTAGGAACTGACTCTCATCTTACATCAGAAGGCCAACCGTCCATGATACTTGGGTACCCGAGGAAACAGATAAAACGCTGCCAGATTCGGGTTTTGCCGTTTTTTCCAGCTGCACTTTGACTGGAATCACTCCTGGAATGTCAGGCAGACTTTTCAGCAGAGCAACGATTTTGCCGTAACTTGCCTCCAATGTCAGCTCGCGAAAGCCGATCGCCTCTTTGGGAACTAGCAACCGAAGTGTTTCAACCGATTTGCTGCGCAATGTCGGCAGTGCAATGTTTTTGACGGTTGTGTCCTGCAAAATCGCCACGCCGTGTTCACGGCACAGGGCCATCACGCCGCTATGTTTTTCAGTTGGGCTTAGCTGTTGAAAGGCCTCTGATTTGGCGGCAACTTCTTTTGCGACGGATCTGACAATTTCTTGCATTTCGATCTGCTGTTTGAGCAATTGCTCCTTTTGCCACTTCAGTTGGTCAATCACATCGGGAGTGATCGTGCTGCTTTTGGCAGAATCGTATTTTCCTTGCAACTTTTTCATGGCGGGGTTGACGAAGAACGCGATATAACCAAACGCAAGCATAAAAATAGCGACCGTTGGAATGAACGTCAGCACCCATTTTTCACGTGGACTGCCAGAGGAGGCCTTTAATGCCATCAGTTTTTCTCCTTTTGCGACGCTTTGCGAGACGCCGGTGCAAGCATCGAGGCAACCGTCGTATCGGGCGTCGGAGTTTGACTTGGTAGCGGTCGCTGATCAATCAGATAGATTTCAAAAGTCCACGGACCTCCAGCTTCCGTTTGGTTGGTACCAGAAACCGAAGGTGGGCGAATCGACCAGCCAACGGCGGCCAGAGGCTGTTCTAATCGTTGCACCGATTGAGTGACTGCATTGTTTCGGATGGCACGACCAGAAAGCAGTAATCCGTATGGTTTCGGCGAAACCGAATCGATCACCATGTTGGAATCTGAATACTGGGCCAGCGATTCCAGCAGCACTGCGAACCGATCACCGCTATCGACCAACACCCTTAGATTGTCGCTTTTGGCCCTAGCCTCATCGACTTCGAGGCGAAGTATTTCAAAACTCTTGTTGAGTTCTTTAATCGCTTTATCCAAACTTTTCTTCTCGGCGGTCGGTTCCTCCGCCCGAGCAATCGCAGCTTTCATTTCAGATAAGCGGGAATTCATCGACCAGACCAAACTTCCACTGAGCAGCAGCGTTATCATTGCTGCGGTAGCCCCAACGAAAAAAAGTGTCTTGTTGGACGCCGACGCCTGCGGCGCGGCAACATGTGGAAAGCCTGCCGGGTTAGCGACCCGTGTAGCGAGCCCCTGAACCCAGCGATGCAAAATGGTTTCGTCGCTGAGCGATTCCAGCGAGCCCGTATAAGCCGGCGGTTGGTCGTCTGGAGTCATTTGCCAGCCAGACGTTGGCAGCTCTCCACCAAACATTGTTCCCAGCGCTTCAAACCAACGATCACTCGTTTTCGAACGCTGTGTCACGTAGGCACGCGGGAAACCACCTGATTCTGCCGGCGCTGCGAAGGCCCCCGCCATTTCCGGGGTGAATTCAACCCATGGAACCCCAGCGCGATCGGGCGAACTGAGCCCGATCGGGTTGGCAAGTAATTCCAGTTTGCCCCCGCGTGCTCGCACAGCCTGGGCAATACCAGAAAGCGTCTCGCTGCGAACCGCGGTGCCCCAGAAACGTCGTGTATCGGGTGGAACGGTGGCAAGCTCAACAAATCCCAGCCTACTACTGAGCGGATCAAGACTTGAAAACGTCTCAGTTTCGAAGCGAAGCATCTGCTCCAAGTCATCACCCATAAGTCCGTAGATCGATCGTTCATCAAGATCGATGACGCCCGTCCAGAAGTCGTCGGCAATGACGTACGTTCTCGTCGAGGGCTTCCGGCCGGTCAGTCCACAGGCCAGTTCGACGGCGATCGGTAGTGTGGTGCCAACGGGGCGTGGCTCTTTGGTCAGTTTTGTCAACTGATTGCCGCGCACATCAGCACGGATCACCTCGCTATCGGTGATGATCAAAAGGGTCGAATATTGTCTTCCAAAGGAAAGCAAGGTTTGTTCTCAAAAGAATTACTAGTTGATCGTCAGGTTGACACTGGTCGAACTTGGCACGATAGAGACAGTGGTAGGCACGCTTTGATTGGGAGGGTCATTAATCGAGTCGTTGAAGTCGCCGGACGAATCTGACGCTGAATCAAAGTAAGCACGAATGAAACGGGGGCCAACTGGAAAATCGATCTCGTTGCCAACCGTATTCGTGAAAACAAAGTTGAACGAATCGAAACCAGGAACTGTCGGAGCCAAGGAAGTGACATCTGCGCGTTCGACCGAAATCTGAGCCGCATTGGTTTCGTCAGGAAAATAGATCTGGACGACCACGTCTCCAGCAGTAGCACCAAGACCGCTATTGATGTGAACCTGCCCAGTGACGGTTCCTCTGAGCGATGAATCCGACAGCCTGATCCCATTTCCGAGACTAGGCAAATCAATGTCATATGGATCGGCTGAAGCGACATCGGTGTTTTCTCTGCCGAGACTTCGCAATCCATAAACCTCATTGCCTGTCGATGTGATGTCCACATCACCATCACCGCGCAAATGAGAGTAAAACGGATTTGGATTCGTTTCCGAAGGCGAAATCAGGCGATGCCCCCAGCCGTCTTTCAGTTCAGTCGCACCGACAGGCAGTTGCAAATACGGGCCTCGCCAGCCAGCGGCGATTCGAACATTCTGATCGGCAGAGATCGACTGACCGCTCGAGTCAGTCGTCGTGCTCACAGTCGAGGCATTCGCATTGCGAAACTCGTAGGCAGGCAAGCCAGTAATGGCAATCGGCTGCCACAATTCACGTAACGTCAAAACGTCTGCGTCAGCTAGATCAACTAGAGCCACTGGGGGGCGTCCCATGTCCACAACGAAACCACTCATGAAAGATCTTCCATCTGCACCAACAGACGATTCAAAAATCGCGTTATCAACGTTTTCAATCACTCTCTGCGTGATATCAAATCGTGTCTGATCAACCTGGATTTCGACCGAATTAAATGCAACGGCCGCCAACAAGGCAAGGATGATCAAAACCACGACCATTTCGATCAGCGTAAAACCGGTGCGCAATTTGGCCCTGTTCCACGGTCGCTTGCTAACGCCCAAAGCAGAAACATAATCGCCGTTATAGTCGCTTTTCGCTCTGCGAAAGTAGCATTCTTTCACGGAGTGAAATGCGACAGACGCTGAGTGCCCGGCCGAAATGTAATGACCAAAAACCAGCTTCTGATTACCCATTATTCCTCACTCCTAATGTCTGCTGTTCGAAAGAAAAGAACGATGTCATCACCGCACTCGTCTAGACTAATCTCTTCAGCAGGATCGTTGTCGCCGGGAATAAAGCCATCATCGATGGTTGTATCAAACTGCTTGTTGGGTCCCGCCGAAACAAGCCGTGCGAAACGGACTTCATCGGGCGTCAAAAGGTCGTCGCCATTAAAATCGACTTGAATGACAAATGGAGTTCCCCATGCGTCAATCAACTGTGACTTGCCAATGATATACGGCCCCCGCCAGCCGGTTCCAGTCACCGGATCAAATGAACAAGCACCGAACGGACTTGCATCTGAAAGCAAATCACTGGGGGCACGCGGAAAAAAAGCTGGGCCTTGCAAAAGGTCGGGCCATGCGCCAGGCTGAGTAGCGGTGCCCATGATCGCATCACGAATCACGTGCATCGTGGTCTCTGTTGTAACCTGTTCGGCCGATTTTTCCTTGCCATCAACGCGAAACCCTAGTATGCCGTCAGCCCCACCCACAAGAGGAACGACGATTGCGCCAGCGACGATCGCAAGAATCATCACCACAAGAACAATTTCGATCAGCGAGAAGCCAGATTGTTTGTTCATTGAGTTTCGCATATTTCTCGCTTCACTTTTTTAACACTGACCTGAATCAATGGTCACGACCATGGTATCTCGGCTGATTATTCCGCTGAACACAATACTGCCGTATTTACATCATTTTTTCAGTTGAGAATTCGGATTACACCGCCATCCTTCGAAACGCCAAAATTGGTAACTGGTTTTTCGCCGCGATTGAGGCGGATTGGCCAACGAGCGCCAGCAACAACACCCAGAGTCTGGAACTCAAGCTATGCCTTGACGACCAACCTTTGTAAGTGGGAATAGCACACTTGAGGCAAAAAAGCCGAGGGGCACGGAAATCCGCAGCCCCTCGGTTCGCTTCAAAGACGGAACAGGTTTAACCTACTCCGGAGTTTGAGATGCCCAGAACTCGCTCAGAGCGTTGTTCTGCGTACGACCGAAGGCGTTCAAGACGGCCTTGAGTTGAGCTCGGCGACCGTTTCGTGGAGAGTAGGTCGCGTAGATGGCAACATAGCGACCATACACCTCAGACGGATCAACACGTGGATCAGTCGGAACCGACTGCATGGTGCGTCCAATCATCTCGTTGTTTTTTCCAATGCCAAAGGCGACGAGCGTTACGTCGGCAGGAACACCGTTCGGGTAGATTTCCTGAAGTAGAAGACGCTGCTCAGTTTCCCCAAGGGCAGCAATCTCGGCGGCAGTTTGAGCGGCACCATCCTCGGCCAAGCGATATGCAATAGCGACGTTCGTGCCATCGAATGCACGCGGAAAGACAGAACTATTACCAGGCGAACCCTGCAACCAAGTGGTCCGATCGACATTGTGATCGTGGATAGTGTCTAGCCAGTTGAAGCAAGCGATTTCGTCGCCGACCAGATCCCCAGCCGTGAGGAAGTCGTAACCGTGATCGAGGAAGGCATTGGCACCGCCGTCGTCGGTTGTGTCAATGATGTCCCCCACGGTTGTTCCGTCGCTGACCAGTAGCGAATCGACATTATCCGGGTATCCGTTGTTGCCGAATGTCGTGCGATAGAATTCGAGATTCGAAGCAATAGCAGCTGCGGTATTTGCTTGAGCACCATAGTTCGCACTTCGGCGAAGCCAGCCAACGATCGGAACAACCAAACCGGCGACGATGGCAAGGATCATGATGACCATGACCAATTCAATGAGTGTAAAACCTCTGCGTTTGCGCGAGTAGCGCGTAATGTTACTGTACATCTGTGTGGAATACTCCAAACCAAAGATAATAAAAGATAGTTTGCCAAAGAAGGTAGACAAACTCTGTGATCGGCAACATGCGCAATCACCTTCCAAGATCCCAACTGGCTGGCGTTACCAGAGTGCACTTCGGCTTATGGCTCGCTTGCTGGGTATTTGAATGTCGAGGGGGTTACCTCGAGCTGATTGAGATCATAACTGGACAAGTTTTTAGCACAAGCGCAAAAATAAAAAAAAACAAACGGCGGAACCCCGCCATGATTCGCTGCCTGTCTGGTCGGCTTTCCGAATGTAGGGGCGATACCAGAGGCACGCCAGAGGTCATTTCCCCGTTTTCGACATTGGAAGCTTTTAGTCGGACTAGTTTCGCAATCCAAATCGTGCAATTCATATCGAAAACGCTCTGATCTGCTAGAAGGTAGGCAGTGGTTTTTCCACATCCTTCTCCGCGAAAGTAGCGAGGCTCTGAGTTGTAGCTGGCTGGCAACAGCTCAGAGCGTTTCGACAACGGCTGGTCATCATTTAGCTTGGAGTTTCACTCCGAGAATTGCGCAACGCATTGTGTCTCCATCGTACTCGTACTCAGCTTTGCGGTACTCGTACTCGATGCCGGAACTTGCGTTGACGGTTGAACATACATCGTCCGGCATGATGAAATGATTTCGTTGGTACAGCAGATTTCGTTTCGAGTACGTTTCGTTTCGAGTAAGAGTACGAATCCAAAAACCGGCGACGCCTCCCAAGCCCTCGCTGATTTCCGTGATAAGTTATCATTCCAATTCGGCCCCAAAGGTGGACTTCGAGCATAAGAAAAATGTGACATTCGCTTCACCTTTCCCCCGTCCCCTCATCCCCAAGAATTCGGAGAAACCTTGCTAAAAGTGCGACACTGCTTGTTCCGAATTCTCGCGGAGAGGGGTGACGTTGCAGATTCAGTGGTCTAACGGATGAGGTGAATTAAATGTCAGCCACTCCGCGAAAGTAGCGAAAGCCAAAAACTTCGAAAGCAATTTAGGCCCTAAAGGCGCCCTTCGGGCCCGTATATGAACTGCCCCGCAACGCTCTCAACGACGGTAGCGTCCTGATTGGTCGGAGAGCCTGGTCGATGGCGCTCGTCGGTATTGCTGAGCTTGTCGAGATTGCGGCGGTTGCTGGTATTGGTAAGCGGGACGTTGTTGAGAGTTGGTGCCAATGCTACCAATGGGCCGTGGTGCTTGCGACCGAGGTTGTGTGATCGGTGGCTGGTAACTGCGGGTTGGATAATAGCCTTGCCCATTGTCTTCACCTACTGTCCTTTGGTAGCCTTCTTGCAGCCGGCGTGGCGACCAAGGCTGAGGGGCTCCTGACCCATAGCCAGAAGGTTGCATGCTGTCGCGTGCGGCACATGCACTGGACAATGAATTAACGCGTTCGAGAGACCGATTCTGTCCTTCGATGGGCGTTGTGATGACATGCGGAGTGATCAACAGCACCAACTCCGTTTTTCGATTTTCACGAACTGTTTTTCTAAATGCCTGGCCAACAACTGGTAAGTCACCTAGCCCAGGTACTTTTTGAACGTTGTCGTTGGTTGTCTCGCGAATCAGTCCGCCAATGGCTACGGTCAAACCATCTTTGGCGACGACGGTTCCGGAAACGCTGGCCGTGTCAATCGTATCAATCGGGAACGGCGTGACTGCGCCGTTTTGACCGGACACCGGAATCGTGGCACCACCGGGATTGATTGTCGAATTGTCTTGATTGATCACCAACGTTACCGTTCGATCCGCGTTGATCTTGGGGATGATGAACAAGTTTGTTCCCACGTCGACCAATTCAGTCACTGGAGAGATGCTGGTAAAGGCGCCGTTGCCAAGTGCTCCTGTTGAAACGTTTGAATTGACACTGCGGACCAATACGCTCTCTTCCCCGACGAAAATTCGGGCCGACCGATTGTTAGACGCTAACAACAACGGAGTTGCCACGGTCTCAATATTGCCGTTCGTTTGCAGCAGCTCGATGCGTGCTCGAATGTTATCGTTCAAGAATTGATAAACAAACGTTCCTCCTTCGACTGGGAAATTCCCAAGACCAAGAACGTTTTGGGCAGCGTTGGCAGCGCCCTGCAAGAATGGATTTCGGTTCGCTTGGTCGGCGGCAGAAGGGCCTTGGGCGCCATCGACGAACTGGAAATCAAAAATAGATCGGAAGTTGTCGTCGAGTGTGACTTCAATGATCTTCATTTCCAACAACACTTGAGGCGTCGGACGATCGATCTCGTTAATCAACCGACCGATTTCCTCTAGAGCAGCTTGATCGCCTGTTCGAACCATCACCAAATTGTGACCTCGATTTAATGTGACAAAGATCGTTTGCTCGCGTTGCGTTGTGCGACTGACTTCTGAGGCCGTCGTTTCGCCGTTACGCGTTTGACTCTGCCGCTCTAGTGCGGCCAATTGATTTGCAGTTAACGTTTCATCTAACAATTGCTCTTGAATGCTGCGAATCTGTTGGTTTCGACCCTGACCTTGTCCGCCAAATCCTCTTCCACCAAATCCACCGCCACCGAATCCACCGCCGCCGAATCCACCGCCACCGAATCCACCGCCACCGAATCCACCGCCACCGAATCCACCGCCACCGAATCCACCACCGCCGAATCCACCTTGATTTCCGCCACGTCGGGCGCCGGCCCCGAATCCAATTCCAGACGATAGTGCAGCGCCTTGTTGCAGAAGAATATCATCATCGAATGAGCGAATGTTAAGCTGGACGCGTTGACCATAGAGATCCTGAATTGCGTTAGCGACGCTGATTGCGTTGGGATGCAATAGAGTGAAAACTCTTGTCACGTCGTCTCTTCGAATCACAATATCATCTTGAAATTCGTCAAGTGTCATGATTCGAATCGTGTTTGTTCGGGTGTCTATTCGGTGCGTCAGTCCTGCTACTCTGGCAACAGTATCAATCGCATCAATCGCTCGTACATTTTGCAGGTAAAGTGTTACGTTTTGCTGGCGAGCTTCCTCAGTCGCAACGATGTTGAGCCCCGACAACTCAGCGATCATCCTGGCTGCTTCCACGATCGAACTATCGTTTAAGTCGATTTTTTGAATAAGCCGATTTTTGCGAGACTCAAGGTCAGTTGATGCTACGACTGGGCTGGCCCGTTGTTGAGCGCATAAGCTCGATTGGAAGCACAAAAAACAAAGGGCTAGTGATAGCCAGGTTAGATATTTGGAATTCATTTGATTATGGTAATTTTTTGAGTTTGGTTGTTTCGCAAGTGGATTGCTTGATCGATCTTGACAACAGTGTGCTCTGTCATTTCATTGTTGACTGGAACAAACACGACACTTCCTGCTTTAACTATCTGGCTGGTATTGGGGCTTGTTTTGAGGATTGCTTTCCGCTCACCTGAAGCGGCAACCATGACTCCCTTCATTCTCATTTGGAATTCAACATTTGATGTTGGAATTACGGCAGGCACTAGATTCGACCCATCGCTTTGATGATTCATGGTCGCCGAATTCTTCGCTTTAACTGCATTTTGAGGTTCAAGTTGGTCGGCCACGTTTGCTCCACTTGTGGAAACTGAACTCAACCGACGACTACTGTTGTTTTCGTGTCGATGATTAACCGAAGCGAGAATTGGCGATTTGAAATTGCCTTGATTAGACGCTGCCAAGTATTGAAGGCTAGAAGGTGGTTGTTTTCTGCGATCGCGAAGACGCCGAATTGGTATGCTTGCTGCAACAATCGAAGGCGCTGGAGGATCGATCCTTTTATTCGTAAACTGTTTGGCCGATGCGGCATTGATTCGTCGGTCAATCACCGGGCGCCCCGTCGATTGCCGAGAATTCGATACCTGTCGCGTACGCTGCCTGCTGTCTATTGGTTGGCTTAAACGTTTGCTGATGCGGGACACATCCACAGGTGGCTTGGAGACCTGCGACTGTTGTCGTTTCAACAGTTTTAGTCGTTCCAAAAATGCAGGGTCAACTTGCTGCCCCTCAATAGTGACCTTTCGTTTACGTTTACCCTGTGGAGATTGGATTGTGCTTTCGGCATGCTTTGATTTCAGATCGCCTGGAGTTGAAGGTGAGGACGCTTCGTTGTTCGCTGACACCAAGGATTCGGAAGTTTCGGCAGTCGAGAGCGACGGCATTTCCACAACATCACCTACTGAAAATGTTTCCAAATCAGATGTGCCGAGCATGCTGGTGCTGCAGCCAACAGATGCACAGATAAGCGCAGCTAGAACGTATTTGGCGGTGTCGGCAAACTTGGAATAATGGTGCATGTTCGCTCCCCGAAAAAAAATCATGCGTACCGATTGCCTTGCCGAGAGCTGGGGAAAGTACGCACAGGCGGCGGAAGGCCTGTATGCTGAACAAAAAACTTATCGGCGAATGGGATAGGTAAACTTTACCGATTGGCGGGGGTTTTCCGGTATTGCGGGGATAATCGGCTTCGATTGCCTTCTTGAATTGCGTGCACCGTATCAGGATTAGTGCAGCATATACTTTGGCGTTAGCTATCGATCTAAATTTTTTTGACTTGTCTAGTGGACCGTCACAGATCAATTTTTGTGTTGGCGACTAGACTAAGGCGATCGTTGCTGTCGGCTCAGAGAACGAAACCGCCATGCAAGCCTTTGGTTATGTTGCCTTTTCTTTCAGTGGCCCATAATCGGAAAATGGTCAATACTCGGGATCTGGGCAGTCTGGCACTCGATATGTGCTCAATTAAAAATTTATTTCACTTCATCAACACATTTTTCGGAGTCGAAAATGGTCAACTCGAAAATCTTCATATTTTGTACCCTATTCATCCTAGCCCAAGCCAACATTTGGCAAAGCCAGGCTGCAGGTCAAGAACTAAATGACCCAACCGCGCCTACTCAAGAATTTGACAAGGTACTCAACAAAATTCGTGGTGTTGAAGCCCTCAATAAACTTCAGGCCGAACGAGATAACTTGGCCAAAGAGAACCAGCGAATCACGAAAGAGCTATCAGAGCAAAGCCAATTGATCGAGTCATTGAAGACTCAAGTCGCCGGCTTAAAAGAAAAGGACAAGGGGCTTTCAGGCAGGCTTCAAAAGGAGCTTGATGTCGCGATGGTCGAGCTGAAGGAATTGCGTAAAACCAAAGCCGTCTTACCAGCTTTGGAAGTCAAGTCACTAAGTGTTTCCGATAATTCAGCAGTGGCTTTGTTGAAAATTGGCAATCGAACCGCGTTTGTTCGACCCAACACCTATCGCAATGTACTTTTGACTGACGGTCAATATATGCGAGTAGAAATCGGCCAGATCACTACATCTGAAGTCCAATTGCGATTTCCTGAACTAGAGCGTGAACTAGTTATCACGCCATAGTTCTTAGCTTAGGGTTGTACTCGGATACTCGGTCACTCATGGGCCACGGAAACGGAACCGTTCAGGTGGAATGAAATCCTAGGAATCTTCAAGTTGCCATTTACTGCTTCGCCACAAACAGGTCGGACTGATAGGGACATACGACGAACTGGAAAGCCCGGTTTCATCCGAACGAAATTACTCCACAGCTGTTTTCAGCAACAACCCAAAAAAATACGATCACATCCGGTTTAGTAGCCAAAAATGCCAACCACGAGCACAAGACAAGAATAGAGCTATTCAGGCATCGGAAATGTCTCATTAATTTTTGAAAGTTGAAAAGTGGTCTCTCGAAGGCGACACTGTCGCCTTTGAAAGCCTTCACCTTACATACGTCGGTTGCAGCCGACGGGGAGACCACTATAGACGACTCTAGGCTCTGTCTCGTAATACCAAGATTGACATTTCTCTAGGGAAGAAGAATTGCTACCTCCCAGTTGTTCGTAAAGACCAATTGGCCACAAGGAGGTAGCAATGAGTCGTCATGATCTCACAGATGTTGAATGGAAAGCAATCCGATTTCATCTTCCACGAGAAAAAAATGGGAAACGCGGTCGTCCGTGGAATGATCACCGAACGGTGATCAACGGCATTTTGTTTGTGATTTGCACGGGGATCGCTTGGCGTGACTTGCCTTCTTGTTACGGGAAGTGGCAAACCGTTTACAACAGATTCCGGCGGTGGACCGTCGATGGCCTTTGGCGTCGGATCTGGCACCGCCTTGTTCGGCGTTTGGATAGCAATTTGTTGATTGGTCGGCAACTTTGGTGCATCGACGGAAGTGTGATTCGTGCTCACCGCTGTGCTGCAGGGGGGTCACTCAAAACCCCGCGTAGTTCCGAGGAAAACGGGCTCGGGAGGTCCCGAGGAGGATTCTCCTCAAAGCTCCATTTGGCGTGTGACGAGTTTGGAACCATCATTGGAATGAAAGTCACTGCGGGCCAACGAGGCGAGGCCCCTGAATTCTTGCCGGTGATTGAATCGATTCCGTTGAGTCTCCACCGATGGAAAAACCGTCCCTGTGCCATCGCGGGCGACAAGGGCTACAGTTCACATGAAATACGAAACTGGATCTCAGAAAAAGGAATTCAATGCATCATCCCGACGAGATCCAACGAAAGTTCAAGGCCAGGTTTTAGTCGATCGATCTACCGGCAACGAAACGTTGTCGAACGAGTGATTGGAAGACTAAAAGAGTTTCGACGAATCGCAACACGATACGACAAAACCATCGAAAGCTTCAGTTCAGTCATCATGCTCGCTACACTGAGAATCACACTAAAATCAATTTAAGAGACAGAGCCTAGTCTTTTACAAACACCTGGATAAGTTTCTTCTTATCAAGCGACATAAGTTTTCCGCCAGCACCTTTGCGTCGCGGTTCTTGAAATGATCAGCGAGTAATGGCGACGAGGTCACTTCGCTATGCGGCGAAAAGCATCGGCCATCGAAGAACGTCTGCTTTCGTTCTGGCAGCAGCTCAGGACGGGTGATATACGAAGGTGAACGAAACGAAATTGTTCGTCCTAGAGTTCGCCAACTCCACGAGGATGGAAGTTCATCCGAAGTCCAACTTGAAACCTACCGAGCAGCTAGCGCTCCGGCTGCGGAATAGCTGATTTCACTCGGTATCGTAAACTGTTAGAAGCTAAAGAGTTGCCGCTGACGTCCGAACCGTTCCCAAGAGTTTATGCAGAAACGGTGGACGTAGGCCCGGTGAATTCTAATTCGACGGTCGGACATCATAATCATTGGACGTAGTGCAGCCGCCGACTTTGTCGCCGGGCAGAAGAGAGTTGTTTAAAGAGATGCTCTATGCGGAAACTTAGACTCTTTTGCACTGAGTTGGGCCATGATCCGTCCGCTCATTGGAAGTCGAGGGGGAATTTTGCAAAAGCGAGGCTTGCGTGTAAGAGCTATCGGTTCCAAGCGATGATTTAAGAACCGCTTCGTGGTTACTGCGTTGCCTACTTTCAATAGGTCAGGGCAGAATGCGGCATAGATAGTCAGTGCCGAGAAGTTATCCGTGAGTCCAGCACCGAACCTGAGTATGTTCAGCGCGCGACGTTTGCTGCTGGTTGTCACAAACAATACCCTGAACGTCGTCTTGCCGGAACGGCGGTATCGCTCGTAAAACTCCAGCTTTTTTTGGATCGAAGATGGCAAGCGTTGCATAGTTGAAACTCTTTCACTAGCGGTGTCGAGTTCCAAGAAGAATGTGAAACTGCGATTTTCGCTGCGAAACGTCAATGTGGCATCGGGCACCAGAATTTCAGAATCGGCCGATCCTATCGCCGTTTCAATTTGCAGATCTACTAGGTCAATCCCCTCTCGATGAGCATCAGTCAGCAGCTTTACAACCACCTCAGATACACGATGCGAATGAAAATGCAAACTAACTCCAATCGCGGATAATAGTGATCGCTTAGGTGAAAGTCGTTCACCAAGTATCTCACCCAGCAATCGATGCGATTTGCGGGTTAGCCGCCAGTAGGCTGGATTACGGCCATTGCTTGGAAACGCAAAGTAGAATCTCCGCAGCATTCCCTCTTCAGTCAATCGCTGTAATCGGCGTCGGGTGACGCGTTCACTCGGGAACGATTCCGTGAACGTTTCGCTCAGCCGAAACAGTTGCCGGCTGGTAAGCGGCAACTTGAGCAACGCAAGTAGGGTTTGTTCATCCCGATGCGTGAGTTGAAGTGGCATCGAAATGAAGCGTATCAGATCCGGGCGTGGTCAACAATTTTCGTGAGCAATCTTGTTGCTCATCACGATTGCGCACCGCCGACACGCGCGGTACGATGCAATCGAATCCCAGCCTGCCTATGAATAAAAAATTCGTCCCCGTCAACGAGCTGTTGGCCAAGACAAGCCTCGATCAGTTCATCTCCCACTACAGCTTCGATACCGAGGTCCGCCGCAAAGGTAACGAGGAAAGAATGCGAAGTCCGTTTGCATGTGAAAAATGCACCGGCAATCAACAAGTTGTGTCCGTAAATTGGCAAGCAGGTGTGTTTACCAGTCACTGTTACCACTGCAACGTACGCGGTCGCGTGACGACGTTGCTGTTCGGTATGAAATACGGCCGGCAACCAGCGGGCGGCAAGCTGAAAGGTGAAGAATTCAAAGATATCGCAGCCGATATTGCGATCGTAGCCGGTGTTCGCGGTGAATCACAAAGTCCCCCACCGAAAGTGCAACGAGAACCTGCCGCCGAGATAAACCCAGCCCCTGAACCGACAATTGAGCGAAAGGAGAATGTACCGTTGGCTAAGAATCCTGATGAGCGAATTGCTCGCTTGATTCACCTCAGTGATGAATTGATTAGAGAACCAGAAACCATGTCCGGGCGGGCACAAGCGTATATCGGACAGCGACCCTACATGACTGAAGAACAGATGAAGAAATGGGACGTTGGCTACCTGCCTGCCAACAATAAGTCAATGCTGCGGAGCAAGTTCGTTTACGGATTGCGTAATGAACGATCTGAAAAGATTGGGTTTGTCGGTCGTGACCTAAACTTCAAAGAAAAACTTGCCAAGTGGGAACACAGCGACCGCAAGGCTGCCGCTCCGATCAAAGCAAAGTTTCCACCGGGATTCGCTCGTGGCTCATTTCTCTACGGTGCTGAAGCCCAGCGTCTTCAATCTGAAGAAGCCCAAGCACAGCTCAAAGATGTTGGCATTGTCGTCACCGAAGGCATGAACGACACGATCGCCTTGGACAACTATGGCATACTTTCCGTCGGGCTCTGCAGCAATCGCCTCTCGGAAGGGCAAATCGAAAAGCTCACCAGATGGGCAAATGCCATGGCAGATGGGAAAGTGACGCTGCTATTGGACAACGACAAGGAAGGCGCCGACGGTGCAATTGATTGCCTAAAGAAACTTGCTCCGCATGTTTCCGTCCGACTGGCGTGGACACCAGACACGGCCAGTGGAGCCTTTCGAAACAAGCAACCGGAGGATCTCGACCCGAGTTCTTTACTTGAGTTGTTTAAACCAATTTCTGTTGGCGGTGTCGTGCCACAACTTTTAAGACAGTATCTTGAGACGAGCGACTAAGACCTTCGACAAACGAAGACCATTCTAGTAGTTGGACGGGAGCAAAGCGGTGATGGCACCACCCTCGCCATCTTCGATGAACCAAAGGTTTTCTCGTTTTGACTCGTCCGCAAAGACTTGTAGGTAATCAATTCCGCCGTGAGCAAGTGCTTTTTGCTGAAGCACCAATAGGCACGCCAGTATGGTCTCCACCTGATAAAGCTCAATCGCTACCGGTGTTGAGACGAACGGCTTTTCGACACTCGGTCTGAACATGAAATATGATTCCGGATGATCGAACGGGATTTCTTGTGGTTGAAGAGTCGGAAGAGGCATGCCGTAAGCATGCCAACGCGGCGCCTCCGGCGCAAGGAAAACTCGGTTATCGAGTTTTTGTCGTGACGCTTCGCGTCGTCGTCATTTGCCGTAAAGCAAATGACTGCCGTCTGCGACGGCCGTGGCGGGAGCTCAATTTATTGAGCTTAACGAAGTCCCGCCCCAGCAGGTGGAGCGTTGCCGATGATGTGGATCTCGGGAACATTAGTCGTAGCCTGCTGGGGCGGGGGTTCCATCCCCAAGCCACGGCCGTCGCCTATCAAGACGTAAACGGCTGGTGTCAGCCGAGAAGACGCGATGGCTCCTGCCGATCGCGAGACGTTTAGGTTGGGCCTCCCGTGCCCACCTTTCGGTACAGCTTTTGGTACACCCAAAAATGGAACAGAATTGCGCCTCTCGACGCGTTATTGGTATCGTTGGTAGTGCGAGTGCCTTTTCGCCGTCGCAACGCTCAGGATGGATTCTGAGAAGAATTGCTAAGGATGAAAGAAGTGTCTGTATTCTTCAGGCAAGTCCTGACTGGAATGGAAAATGTCAATGATGACAATCCCCTCATGTTCAATGAGGTAAACCACAACGTAGCTGTAAACAAAAAAGCAGCGCACGCCGTCGCGAAGGTTCGGTCGAGCAACTCCCATTTCGGGAAACTGAGCAAACCGTTTGCAAGTCGCCTCGACTTTTTCAATCAGGTTAAGAGCCGTGTCGAGATCTTGTTCTTGAACGGCAATAAACTTTGCGATTTCTTGCAACTGCTGGCGCGCCCATGGCGTAAATCGCAGCTGATTCATGCATTGCTTTTGCTGTATTCGCTCCCTGCCTGCCGCACTTCAGTTTTCATTTGTTCAAAATCAATTTCCTTTGCCAAGCCTTGGTCTAATTGCGCAAACGATTGGTTGAGCCGTCCAGTTAGCTCAGTGTGTCGACGTTTCATATCTCGATATGTTTCGAGCGCTGCGGTCACGAGGTCGGCCTCAGAAGCAAACTCCCCCGTTGTCAACTCTTCGTTCACGAAAGCCTGTAATGTAGTGGGGATATCAACGCTCATAGAATCTTGAGAGCAATAGTCCGATAGTAGCACGATTCGACTCGGAAAGTCAAAGATTCGCGTTCGTCGTTGAACAGATACTGACCGACTTTATACCAGGGAGGTTGCATTGTTTCTGCTGGGAGGTTCCAAGGTAATTGGTGGGAGGTTGCATTGTCTTAGGCGGGAGGTTGCATTGTCACAACTTGTCTAGAAACGTCTCAAACTAGCGAAGAAATGAATCTGTAATCGTTACAAGAAAATACAAATATCACCCCCAAAGGAGTGCTGATTAATTTGAATGCAGACCATACGAACCGTGAAAGCTTAAAGCGACACTACGACTCAAAAAAAAGGCGGTAGGCTTCGTGGAGCAGCATGAGCTGGAACCCGGTTGTTTGAGATTTGTTTCCCAAGCGAGCAATCACGACTTGTTTGACTTGTGATCGTTGGTCATCACTCAGAGTGGCCCAGTGAGCATCAAGTTGTTGCCGCCGGTCTCGTTTATCTTGATTTGATGGTGCCAGATCGTCAGTCATGGTGGCTGGACTACATGTCCGTTTTTGAGAAGCCAGTAGTTGGAGCAAAATATTTCCTGCGGCCATGATCGTGGCACCGGTAGGAAATTCTTGTTTCATTCGACGAACAAGCTTTGGCAGTTGCCGGTTGAGCTCGTCAAGGCCGTGCTGCTCGGTTAGCGGACCAATAAGTTTGCGTTCTTTTGCTGTGACTACGTGGTCGATCCCAAATCGACGTTCGTAGTAGTCAACGATAAATCGATCCGTAGGTGTCATGTCATTAAGGGATTCTCGAGTCGAAACGCTTGCGGGCTCGGACTCAACGTCGTCACCAAACTCCATCAGCTTGGTGACTGCCCGTTTCATCGACTCTCCCTTTTGAAATGAGATGATAGCTTGACCGTATTTTCCGGTGGTCCAGCTTGAGCGTTTCAACAGACCAGAGTTCCGAAGCGCTGAGAACGCTGGCTCAAGCTGTCGCTTCATGCGGGTTAGTGACGTCACTGGCGTAAGTGGAATGGAAGCGGCCAGCTTATCGTATGAAATCTTGCGGAAATCATTACGGCCAAAGACAAACACCAGGTATTCGTAAAGTCGGCTGGCAATCGGGGTTTGCTTGTTGAGGTCCAGCCAGAGATCGAAATCGAGTGGCTGGATGTAGCGAGCCTTGAGGTTGTTGAAATACCAAGACGCGAGCGTGACCTCGTTGCGATCAATGGTTGAACCGTCGGACATGGTTTCGTCTTGAAAGCAGTAGTCTTCGTAAAGGTGTAGTCCCCTTTCTCGCTTAATGGTCGGTCGCCCCTCCGCTGCTCCGTCGATTAAGGCATGATCGGTCCGGATGATGGCCCCATGTGTGGACCGAATTGCCTGTTTCATATCGCGTATCATTTTTCCACCGGCGTAGGAAACGCCCATTTCTCGGGCGAGTTGACGCCAGGTAAATCGGATCGGGTTGGCCGGCTCTGCTGCTTGCTTGGCCATGATGGCGAGCAAAGCAAAGTGAATCTTCCGACTGAGTTGCCCCGGAAAGACATGGTCGGTGTTGCGAGACACTCGGTACATGAAATCAACGGTCGACTCCCCTGCCTCAGTTTTAATAACGCGTGAACCGGTCACCTCTCGAAAATCAATGTGGTGAATGTTTTTGGTGGACAACGCAAAGAAAGGAAATCGTAAAAAGTTCGTCTCCGCCCGAACGATCGCTGGAGGTGTGATCGTAGACTTCTCTCTTTGGGTTTGCGGCGATGGTTGCTGCGTCATTTGCATGGCGTAGATTTTGCCATGATGGCAGCATTGAGAGCAATGAAAGTGAGTTGACACGTGACTGACACCTGTCATGGCTATACGTGCCAATGCGTACCGAGCTAGGATTGCTTTGCAGTGGACAACGTGACATGACACGGGGATTTGACATGACAGTGATTTGAACCTGACAAGCTTTGACAGGTGCGCCGTCATGGTTGCCGTCACGTATGCCGATTGGCACCTGACAATGTTGTCATAGGAAAGGTTGGACAACGTGACATTTCTGTGGCAGTCTTGGGGCAAGGCACACGCCTGTTTTAACTTTTCCCCCTTTTAATCCAATGAATGGCGAGGCTGTCACGGCTGCTGAAGCACAAGCAATGACCGGCAAAAGTGAACGAACCATCCGGCGTTTTTTAAAAGCGAATGTTGAAGACCACCCTGAGTATTTCGAGATGGAAACTCGTAACGGTAGGGACGTTTGGTTGATCGATGCTGCGTTTTTGAAACGCCACTATCCATTCGTGAATGCCGGTAAAAATGACACGGTGACGTCAAGTGTCAACGCCGGTCAAATGACACATGACAACAAAGCACTTCAACGAACGTGGCAAGAGAAAAGGCAGGAGCTGCGTGACAAGAAGAGGCAAGAGTGGACTGATGAGGCTGCCACGGACCGGACAAACGACAATGGCAAACCTGACAAGCCTGCCGGCATCCACGAAGAGAATCAACGCCTTTGGAAATTAGTTTCGGATTTACAAGAGCAGGTTGCAAAGAAAGATCAACAACTTGACCGTTACTTTACTGAACAGGGTGAGCTGATGAAGACGATGGGGCGATTAATGGAGCAAGACAACCTGCTACTGGCACGTTCACAAGAAGCAACAATTCCTGTTGCCACCGAGAGGGGGACGAGCGAACCAATGGATGTGAAGCCAGCAGTGGTTGTTGAGAAATCAACGTCGGAAAAAACCAAGCCAACAACCAAGAAAAAGTCATCAACGCAAAAGAAGAAAGTGGTGAAAGCCAAAACTGTAGGGCCTAAGAAGCCTTGGTGGCGATTCGGATAAGAACTATTTGATCGTTGTAAATGAAAATGGCATTTGCACTTCGCCACCGACCATAACGCGGGCGTAGCCGTGAAAGCGGGGGAGTGAAACCAAGTCCTGCGGTCGGACTTTGTCATCAAGCATTGGGGAGATCTCAACGGCATCTTTTTGGCTGACGCGGAATGAAACGAAATTGGCGGCGTTGGCCAACACGATTGGCAACACCTCATCGGAACTGAGGCTTGCTAGGCTCTGCGTTGCACTCCACACCGCAACTCGATACTTTCGGGCTTCTGAAAGCAGGCTGGTGAGAGCTTGCGGGTTGCTGTAAAGCTGAAGCTCGTCAAGAAAAACGGAGTGGGGGACTCGCTCGCTCTCGGGAATCTCCGCTCGCGATAGCGCCGCGTTTTGGATTGAACTGAGAATCAAGCTGCCCAGTGTGCTGGCGGCGGTCTGCCCCATTTGGCCTCGGGCTAAATTGACAATCACAATTTTGCCTTCATCGAACGCCCGGCGAAAGTCAAATGATTGTCCGCGTTGGCAGAGCATGGCTCGCAGTTTCGGTGTCAGCAAAGCGTCGAGCTTGTTGACCACGCTTTGGGTAGCTTCAACTTGCAGCCGCTTGCCCCAACTTTCAAACGTTTCAAACCAAAACTCGCGCACAATCTTGTCATCGACACGCGACAGAATGCCGACGCGAGTTGGCTCATGCGATAACATCTTGCGGACGTCAGCAAAAGTGGTATCGCCAGCGGCGACGGCGGCCGAGAGCGCCATCGATAGGATCTGTTCCAAGCGAGGCCCCCATGATGAACCAAACAAATTTTTCATGCCCGATAACACAGAATCGGCCACGATGGGCCAGTAGTCGCGATTGGGGCATGAGAGGGGATTGAAGGTGATCGGATGGGAATGGAGTGGGCTGAATTCAACCAAACGTTCGCGGCAGCGTTTTGGCACTTGCTTGGTAATCGAATTGGCAAAGTCACCGTGGAAATCCACCAGCGTCACTCCTTGGCCACGATCAATCAGACTCTTGATGGTGGACGTGAGGAGCGTCGTTTTTCCCGAACCTGATGATCCGACAACGAAGCCATGGAGTGAGAAGTCGCGGTCATGCAGCCCAAAGAGTTCTTGGTGATCATGGAAGCAAGTCCGGCCCAGTTTGGCGGTCGTGTTTGTTTGCTTACCAATTGGCAGAGCCTTGGGAGCTTCAAGTTGTACGAAACGCGTCGTCGATAACCGCTGGGTTTGTGTAACTGGTGGGTGCCAAATGGAGCTCAGTTCTTGGCAACTGAGTATAAAGAAACGAGAACGTCGTTTCTTTGGTGCGGTGAGCGTGGGGCCGATTGTGAATTGGCCAAGTCGGGGAGCGTTGAATTGGGCCAAGGGTGAATACACTTGTTGAATCAGGCTGGTCGCAAGATCCGGCTGGTCACTTGGGCCATAAACGCTGATTCGAATCCGAGTGGCGAAACAAGCACTATTGAGTTTGTTGGAGGCGGACTGTACGTCGGTCTCACGTTCATGGTGTCGACTGGAACCAACCGTCATGGAAGGCTCATCACGGTCGCGGTCGATGAACCGATTGACGATCGACGTTGGAATGCGAAGAAGCAAATATGAGGAGCGGGCTAAACGTTCGTAAAGTTTGGCCAGCGTTTGGTGACGCAGCAGCGTCTCACCTTGAAGCGTCTCGAAGGCTTTTTGGTGAATACGCAACAGACGTTGTGGGAGGGGAGTTACTGCGATCGATATGTGCCCGGTGAACTTGGCATGATGATTGACGCCTAAGGCGGCCAGCAAGTTAGTGAACGGGTCACTTTGAGTGAGCAATTCTCGCCAACGTCGAATGGCAAAGAGATCGTTGGTTAGCGAGACGTCTGCAAAATAGCGTGAGCATTCGTTTTTTGGTGTAAACGCTCCGTCTGGTAGGTTTGATACCCGACAAGATGGAAAAACGTTTCTAAGAGCATTCTTGATCGTTCTACGGGCGTGTTCATTTTGGGTCCGAAATGCCTGAACGACTTCACCGTCAATCACGCCCAGTTCAAGCGAGAGCGAACTCTGCTGAAGCAACAACGTTTGGTGAAACGTTTGAAGCAGTTGGTCGAATGATTCGCAAACTTCTTCTCGATCTGTCTGGCCGTTGGTTGAGAATTGAAAGAGCACGTAGTGGGAGTTGCAGGGTATCCGTCCCGATGACGCTTGTTTGCCGCCCACGGGACGGCCTACTTCATGAACACTTGCTTGGACTCAACTGAATTCCACGTTCGCCTGACGACGAAGACTTCGTCCTAATGTTGCAGGTCCGATACGGTCGATCTCGGTCGCTTCACAAAGACGGGGACGACCTCAATGAGCTTGGCTTCCGGTACTGTGACTCAGGCCAACACAAGCAATCATTGAAAATAGGAATTCAATATTACAATTGTGAGCGCTCAGTTCGAATTGACATACGAGCAAAATAAGTTCGAAGGTTGCTTCGCCATGGGTAACTAATACTTTAAAAAAGATGCGATGGCCAAATAAACAATTATCAATCCGGAAAACCGGCAAGGTTGACCAAGTGTGTCACGGCGATATTTCACATTTAGTTAATCAAATGTTGAAATCGGACTAATCCCTTGGGAAAATGCGTTGTCTCCTTTTATCACCCTTTTGCCAATGAATGCTCCTCTAAAGGAACAACTTGTTTCGGTGCCGCCACGCGAAGTCAGCGGATCGACGTCTTCAAATCGTTTTGACTATCAAGATGATTGGGCACTCTGCAAGATTCTTGCTTGTCACCAAGCGAACGCAAATGATTTCGTGTTGGTTTTGGACTTTCACGATGACGTAATCTTGCTTGATTCAGCATCGGATCCAACCGAAGCCCGTTTTTTTCAAGTCAAGACGCAGAAAAGTGGTTTTTGGAGCGTCGCGAAACTCATCTATCGAAAATCAGGAAAGGACAAAAAGAAGTTAGCTTCGATCCTTGGCAAACTGGTCGCGGACTATCTCGCCTTTCCCAATGCGACGGTCGGCTTGGTCTTTGTCAGCAATGTCTATTCAAACTTTAAGTTGGAAGCTGGAGGCGACGCCAAAAGCAAAGTACAGGTGAAGTTTTCTGAGATCTGCAGCGAAGACCGCACCAAGTTTACCGACGCGATGAAAACTGAGTTGCCCTCAGAACCAACAGACGATGGACTCATGCTATTTGAATTTGAGTGTTCCGAATTGAGTCTTTTGGGGCATGCTGACCATACGCTGGGGGTGGTTACCAACTTCCTCGAGAACCATCCGGAGGCAGATACAAGTGTTGCCGCTGCGTTTTATCGAACGCTGAAAGGCGAGATCTCGAGACGCTCAAAGTCGGAAAAGATCCCGGGCACTTTTGAGGAATTGTGCAAAACCAGAGCGGTTGATCGTGCCGGCTTTGAATCAATGCTTAGTGCTGCGTTAGGGCCGCAAGACAAATCCGCAGTAGTCAGGAATCTACGAGATCGCCTGAATGCAGAAAATACCCATTTTGGATTCGTCACAACCATCTGCAACGCGGCGAGCACTCTGTTACTTCGCCGGTTTGATCAAACCAATCGTTTCTATACGGAGGTGGAAGATGTCGTAGGCAGAATCGTTGACGATTTTGGCCTTGAGCAAGCGGCTTCCGTTTTCTCAACCATCGAAACTCTGTACCCAAGTGCCCTCACGGCTGTACAAGAAAAGTTAATTGTGCTCAGTGAAATTGAAATCAAAGCCATAATAGGAGTATGTCTCATTGAAAAACAAGAATTACCGCGCCCTCATCAGAAACCTTAGGAACAAGAAACATGCCAAACTTAAGATTTCTGGAACTGCTGCTAGTGTCACGTCAGGAAAAAGCGAGCAGAAGGATTCGCTTCAACAAAAACGTGACAATACTCAAAGGACGAAATGACACGGGTAAGTCGTCAGTCATGAAGTCGATTTACAAAACGCTAGGTGGCGAGCCTCCGAACGTGCATTCAAGGTGGGAAGGCGCAAATGTCATTTCGTCGCTGAGATTTGAGATTGATGGCACGAAATATCGAATGCTGAGGACTGGGTCGCGTTTCACAATGTTCGATGCGACCGACAAACTCATACAATCATTTACAAGCGTGACCAATGAACTGGGGCCGTACTTCGCCGAGTTGTTTACATTCCATCTGACACTCGCATCAAGGAGTGGTGAACAGCAGGCGACGCCTGCATTCCTGTTCCTTCCTTTTTACGTCGATCAAGACCAAGGCTGGCAAAAGACATTCAATTCGTTCGAGCGATTACAACAGTTCAAAAATTGGCAGCGCAGTGTGCCCGAATTTCATACTGGAATTCGCCCTAGTGAATACTATGTTGCTAAAGCAAGACTACGGGAGCTGAAACAGCAAGAGAATGAAATTTCGACCCAGCGAACGGGGCTCGAGCAAATCGTAGACGGGATTCGAAAAAGAATTCAAGCGTTGGATTTCGATATCGATCTAGACGCATTCAAGAAAGAGATTGAAATGCTGCTCAGCAGAAGCAGGACACTGCGAGCGGAAGAGAACAAGCTCAAGAAAAAGCTAGTTGAAGCTTTTAACAACAAACAGACGATTTCCGACCAACTTGATATCGTGCGAAGCTCGTTGGAGGAATTGAGGGCGGACCGAAAATTTGCGACTGAACTACAAGATGACGAAGTAACGTGCCCAACATGCAACGCAACCTATGACAACGGCTTTGCGGAGCGATTCGAAATTGCGGTCGACGAAGATCGGTGCATCGAACTGATCAGCGAGTTGGAAGACCAGCTCAAAGCCAGTAGGGCGAAATTGGAGTCAGCTCGGACGTATTCAGATGCTGCAAAGAAGGCAGCCGATGAAATTGAAAGTTTGCTGGCAACAAAAAGAAAAAAGGTTGCTCTTCAGGATGTTCTCCGACGCGAAGGACAAAAGGATGTCACTGATGCGTTGCAAGAAGACATTGCCGAGTTGAACAAACGGTTTGGAGCAATCGATTCTGACATGAAACGGATTGAGAGTGAGATCAAAACACTCGAAGACAAGAAACGTGCAAAGGCGATTAAGGACAAGTTTACGAAAGAAATGGGGCGGTTGGTTTCACAGCTCAATGTTCCCAATTTGCCTGAATCAGCCTACAAAAATCTGCATGCCAACATCAAAGAAACCGGCAGTGATCTTCCAAGAGCAATCTTGGCCTACTATTTGGCACTGAATACAACAATTCGCGAACACGGAAAGTCAACGTTATGCCCCCTTGTTGTTGACTCGCCACGTCAGCAAGATCAAGACGAGGCTAACTGGCAAACAATGCTGGAGACGATTCGGAGTGAACGGGGAGGTTCGCAGCTCATTCTTGCATTGGTTGACGATTTAGATGTTGATTTCGGGGGAACAGTCGTTGAATTGAAAAACGAAAACCAAGTATTGCAACCACAGGGCTTTGCAGCGGCGATGAAAGAACTCAGCCCCTTAATCGACAGTAGCGTGCTACCGGATTCTGAATGATGCGCCCGAAACACTCTGTAGTAGCCACTACTTGATCTGACAGACACATCCCAATTTACGCGTCGGTTTGTACGAGTTGGTTAACCATTTTTTTTCTTGGCCAATTGCAGGCAATGAATCCTCGTTTGGATTCGAGTAATCTCAAACTTCATGTTTTCAAGACAGCAAGAGAATCTTGCCGAAGGAATCGACTTTGAGCGGCCTGGTATCACTGCGAGATCGGGCCGACTAGCTCATCCCAGATAGATTTGAACGCATCCAGCACGCATTTGTCTCGTTGATCGTCGCAAGTTTTTTTGCACCCATTATATTGGTTCAAACATGCGGTGAGAGCCCCTTCCCTTTCCTTGACGTCTCTGATCTCAGATGCAGTGTTTATGCAATTCGATGCTTCGATAAGACACTGGCCATTGCAAAGGTTGTGCTTGTCAACGCATGCGCTGAGCGAACTGTCTTGAGCCGAAGTCGGGAATCCAATTACATTCGCTGGATGTTGTGGAGAAGCCGTTGCTATGCGATTGGTAACAAATTGCTGCGTCGACGTTTCTCCGTCTGACCGTCCTTGCAGCGACAACGTGGAAAAGGTGGTTGCAACCAAAAAACCACTTAAGAAAATAAAAACCGGAAGAATGGCCCTTGTTGCTTGTTTTGTCATGGGGTTTGGGTGGAAAATAGAATCGAATTAACGATAACATTTTTCACTTTAAGGCACAACTTTTCGATCCGAATTGAAAAACTGACTTGAACTTTAGCATTTGTGCAGTTCCCCTGCTTCTTAACAAGTTTAAGGTGTCTGCGGCTAAAGGTTCTCTTCCTTAGAAAGTGCAGTATTGACGCGTAAAAAATTCAAATGTCCATCATGCGAAGCGGTTCTTGCTAGTCCGAATGAAGCAACGAAAGCCCGTGTGAAATGCCCGAAATGCATGTCGAAATTGAAGATTGAAATCGGAAACAACGAATCGGTTGTCAAAGTTCGGTTGATGGAATCCAACTCGCGAAGAAACGAAGAATTACCGGTTGGGAAAATTCGCGTGAATTTTCCGCTGCGACGCACTTTGTTTGTTAGTTTTCCTTACGTAGCATTGCTGTCTGTGTTTGGCTTCTTGATTCTGTTTGGGTTCTGGGCGTGGTCTTTCGAAAAAAATAAATCCAACAACCGGCAATATGCGAGAGAACTATCGCAAATGTGGACTGTTTTGGCTGCTGAAGGCTTCGATGACGAAGCGACGGTTGTTCGATTCTCAAAAAGAATCTTGGAACTCGAAGATGCCGACAAGACCAACGCGGAAGAAATTCGCAGAATCAAAGATAGGTTGACTGACTTGGGTTTCTTAGAAGGAAATTAATTGAACATTTCTGTAGTCTGTCCTCATTGTCGAAAGGACCTTCCTTGCAATCCTGACCAAGCTGGGATCAAAGCACAGTGTAGTGGTTGTGGCCAGTTATTTCGCATCGAGTGTAGTTCGAATTTTCGAAAGGCAAAGCTACTGTTCAGACTTCGATTCTGGCTAAGCGTATTGCTGTCGATGACTGTTCTTCTATGGGGGGGACGACAAATTTGGCGGTCCTATTCGTCTGCACTGGCAAAAAATCATGCTGAACAACAAATGGATTACGTTGAACGTTCAATTCCATTCGCGAGACTTGTCGGAGATGGGTCGCTGGGGGAGCTTGCAGAAAGAGTTGCTCCAAGCGTTGACTTGAGACCGAGTCTGGTCGGGCGGCGAGATGAATTGGCAAACCGGTTCAGATCAATGGGATTTGAATTTATGCCCGAGATTCCTATTTGGCAGATCAATAGAGGCTCAACAATCAGATTGAACTTCGAAGACGTAGATGAAACGGGCTCTTCGTATTTTTGTCGATCTGGAAAGATTGAAGGTGGCGCTTCTTGTTCCTTGACCCCGGACAATCGCCTACTTTACGTCGGATTCAACGATGGGATGTTGCGAGTTTTCGATACCGTGACTAGGGAACTCGTTACTGAATTTCACGCGATGGCGTACAGCTGCGACATTATTAAGTTCTCGCCATGTGGCCAATATTTTATCACCGCAAGCAAGAATTCCTCAATTTTGGAAGCAGTCAAGAAGCGGGCTTTTTTCGGTCCCGATTTCGAAGAAATGCCAACATTAATTGTTTGGGACGCTAATTCCAACAAGCAACTAAATCAAATCGGACGCAGGATGTTTGATCTAGTTTACAGCGTCGACTTTCACCCCTCGAAGAGTGTAGTCTTGGTCGGACAAAAACCGAACGCGACGCTTCAGACGATTCCTTCGCTTAAAGAAGTTCCGCTATATTTCGAAGGAGCCGAGAAGGAGTATCTTTCGCGAACACAAACTATGGGCGTTTTCTGCGAGCAAGGGCGACAGCCCATCGCCAAAGATGAGAAGAAGCTGATAGGTAATCCACTCGATCTAACAGCACTCTGTTTTTCACACAGTGGTTTTGGCTTAGACTCTCGCGAATTCGGTCTTTTATATCCGACAGCACTTGCCGTAGACGCAAAAGAGCGACGAGTATACGTAGGTGCCACAAACGAGAATGGAATGGGAGCTTACACTGGTTTTCTAATTGTTAAGACACCAATAGGGGAAGTCGCGTATACGAAACTTGGCGTGGGAATGATCAAGGATATTGCAGTACTTGAGAACCACATCGCATTTATTGCCCGTGTCAACAATGAACCTTTTCAAATAGATTCTGATACGAAAATCAAGTCGGAAGCTGACGCGATCAACACCTTGGTTACAGGTTTTGCGGCTGGGATTGCGAGAACAAAGAACAACCTCGAGAATATTGAGCGAGGTGAGTTCAAAAGGATTCTAGACACCATTCTGATAATATTTGATAAGCGCACTGGACGTGGGCTGGTTAGGACGCTGGGTTCTGATGAGGGGAGTGTCTCGGTAAGTGCGGACGGCAAGTATATGTTTTGTGCCTCAGATGAAATTCAGGTTGTTGATCCTGTTCGAGTCTTTGAAGATCAAGAAGGTTGGAGCAGGATTAATTTCGATTTGACAAAGGTAGATACTCTCTCAGATGCAATCGAGGAAAAATCGCGAGTTGAACGACCGTGATTTTCTTTCGCCTGGAAGATTTCGTATCTTCTCAGGCGGCGAGATTTTGCAACTAAAAATTTTTGTGATATCGTCTACGCACAAAAAAGCCCCAACCGAAGTCGGGGCTCAAATCTAACGCTCAAGCTCACAGTGCTCGAGACAATCAGAACGACTGTCGTTTAATTCAAGCGACGTTGTTCGTTTGTGGTTCCACTGACTTCTCAATCGATGGCTTTGAAGGATTGAGAGTATTTGTTTTTGCTGTGCAAGCTGGAATTCCAGGCACTTGTCTAACGCTTTGAGTGCGTCAATGAATTGTTGGCTCATGGTGGTTCGTGGGAAAAGAAATAAGAGGCAATTGCAGACTAATTTTGGTGGGCTTCGAGGCATACGGTGAAAAAGAAAGAAACACAATTCCACGAACAGTCAGTTCGCGGACGCCAGAGTCAAAAGACCGAAAGCAAGGTGGAGCCAACGGACTACCTTGCTTTCGCGTCTTACACTCGAAAGGCTGCGGACTGACTATCCCGCTTTTGCTTTTGAAGATGACCTCAACGCTTCTAGCATGAATTGCGCATCCTGATCGCTCTGATCGTAGTGGCGCTCAATCATTGCCACTGAAGTTCCCGCAAGTTTGGCAATCATGTGTGTGTCCATGCCCGCCTTTAACCTGTTGGTGATCCAAGTATGCCTAATGTCATAGAGAGCGTATCGCTTGCCAATGTGCTTACTCAGAGAATCCATCCTCTTGCCGATATTGTCTTTGTTCCACTGAGTACCCGTTGTAGTCGTAAACAGGAATTCTTCCTTTTCTTGCAAGCTCTCGATGATCTCCCAAGCTCGTTCGGTGCAGTAGATGTGCCGATCGGACTTTTTACGCTTTGTGTCCTCAATGGGAATGCAGAGCCTTTTGTGTTTTGGCTGGATGTGCTCTGACGTGAGCTTCCAAGCCTCTTGGGGCCGACAGCCAACTTCTGACATAAACACCATGAGGTCACTTAGGTTCTGATCGCTGTGTTCGAGCATTTTCTTGAACACGCCAGCGGTGATGTAATTCTTCCTTCTTCCTGAGGAAGGCTTTTCTAGAGCCATGATCGGATTGACCTTAATTCGGCCTCTTTTGTTGGCCCAATTGTAGACTCGCTTGATCATCTGGACAGCTCCGTTTCGCCGACCTGGACTAGACTCTTCGAGGTACGATTCAAAGATATCAGGGGTGAGTTCTTCACAGCCGATATCCACCAGCTTTTCCCCCTTCAGCCAATCTAGGAATTGCTGTGCGTGCTCGTTGTAGAACCGGAACGTGCCGGCGGATCTATTCTTGCGGGTCCACTCGACCATTTCGTCCATGACGATGACCAAGGAATCCGTGGAGAGGGCAGGATTTTCTGCTTTCAGCCGATAAAACTCGGCAAATGCCTCTTCCTTGTCTTTTCCTAATTTGATACGCTTCCCGTTCAGCGTTACGTACCACCCTTTGCGTGCTTCCCAGTACCAAGGTTCATTTTTGCGTGACATCTCTTGATTTCCTGTTTGAATACTATCACAATCGTATCAATCAGCAAAAAAGAGTCAAAAACTTAGGACGGATGGCTGAGTCTGGTTTAAGGCACCGGTTTTGAAAACCGGCGACGGGGTAACCCGTCCGGGGGTTCGAATCCCTCTCCGTCCGCTTTTTCTGGGCCATTCGGCTCTCCAAGACTGAGAATTCATTTCTGGTTCAGCCTTTCTTTTCGCACGAGCATAAAACCCCATTCAAAGTCTGGCGTTGTAGCACGGTCGGCAAAATTTGCTCCAGCCGAATCCCTGTGTTCCTGCCGAATCCCTTGAAACACGCTGAAAAGAGCATTAGCGAACGGGCGGGATAGAGCTGATCGCTTTCTTAAGAGCGATAACGTTCTTGAATCGTTTCGCAGGATCTTTGGCGATGCACATTTCGATCACATCCGCGAAATTGGCCGCTGAATCCGGTAACTCGTTCAACGAAGGCGTCTTGTTGACTTGCAGGTAAAGCACATCGGTGATTGAGGCTCCGTCAAAAAGTCGATGCCCGACGAGGCATTCATAGATCACGCAGCCAAGTGCGTAGATGTCTGTGCCGTTGTCGACGTTGGTCCCTTTGACTTGTTCCGGCGACATGTATTGAGGCGTGCCGGTAACATTCTGCAGCAAGTCCAAATCGCTCTTCATTGCCGCCAGGCCAAAATCCAGAATCTTGACGACGTCTTTGTGGTCTGCGACCTGAGTCAAGAAAATGTTTGCGGGCTTGATGTCTCGATGGATCATGCCCTTGCTGTGAGCTTCGTCCAGTCCGTCACAAACTTGACCGATGATGTGAACGGTCTCTTCGTTCGACAGTTTTCTTTTCCGGATTCGTTGTTCCAACGTCTCGCCACTCAAACATTCCATCACATAATAAAACTCTCCGTCGTCCGTGCGGCCATAGTCGTAGATCTGAACCGTATTCCAATGAGTCAGAGAAGCCGAGAGTTGGACTTCATGTTCAAACTCAGCCAAAGATTTCAGGTTGTTCGCCATCTCTGTACGGATCAACTTGATGGCGGCTGGGCGTTTGAGCATTCGATGCTTGGCTTGATAGACGACGCCCATGCCACCCTCGCCGATTTTTTCAGTCAGCTGATACTGGCCGTACATCTTGGCTTCTGCCGCTTGCCGACGGACCGTGTGCACAACGTGTGCAGCTTGAACGGCGACCGCCGCCATCATGATCGTCATCATCGGGGCGATGGCACCGGGGTAGTCCGTGAACGCGACGCATTCAATGAAGAACTGATGCACCATCGCGACGACGGTGGGGCTGATGGCAGCAATTCCTGCAATGACCAGCGTTCGTTTCCAGTTCGTTGGAATAAACATTCCATATATCGCAATGAAGATCCCAATGGCAAAACTAATCAGTGCGAACAAAGCTGGAATCTCATCAAGCTGCCCAGAAACCGTTCTTTTTTGGACTTCCTGAACCAGGACCAGCAACGCTTCCGCAATCGGGATCGCGAATACGATGAATTCGAAGATCCGCAACAGAAACAAGCTGACCTTTTCGTTTTTGTATAAATAGGACAAGGTCGCGGCGAGAACGACGACTGCAGTCAGGCGAGTTAGAAAGTCGCTCCACTGAAAGCTGGCAAACGTAAACGAAAGTAGTTTGATCGCGAATAGAAAAACCAAACCGGTGGCTGCTGCGACCATCAAGCGATTTCGCAGCAGTACACGTGTCGATTCATCAAATTGGTCCGAGATCCCTGACGGGCTTCCCTTAAGCTTGGCGATTGGAGAATGTGAAAACGTATTGGCGTTTCCTGTCGCTGAGTTGTCGCGAACTCCTAAGTCAACAGTTGGTTCGAGGTTGTCCAAGGATAAAGCTTTCGGGAGTTAACATGTTACAATCGAGATCTCGATCCCGCCGTTGTGAAGGCTGCCAGCCTTCTTGGTTCAGACCTTGAACACTGCCAGTCTTTGAAACGCAATAGGACGGACGAGTCCAGTCGCCTGCAGCTACCTCTTGCGTTACCACCATGATACTCTCAATCGCCTTAGGGATTTTGCTTGCCATTGTGACAATCGCCATCCATGCAGTCAGCAGTTCATATTTGATCGGCGTGCTGCGGAATCATGCGGCCAGTTTTCAAGCTCGATTTGGCGAGCTAAAGGCGCTTGTACTGACGGCGGTTTGGTTGTTGGTGACACATATCCTTGAGACTGGCGTTTGGGCGATCGCTTATTGGTATGTTGTTGGCGGCGAGAAGTTCCCCAGTTTCGATGACGCCGCCTATTTTTCGACCGTCACGTTTTCAACGTTGGGGTACGGCGACATCGTCATCGAAGGCCACTGGCGAATGCTTAGTGCCTGCCAAGCCATGACCGGTTTGCTCGTCTTCGGTTGGAGCACGGCGTTGTTGTTCGCGGTGGTAGAGAGGATCTGGAAACGCAAGCTTGAGGAAGGGTAAGTACTGAAGAGTTGACTTAGTTTACGAGTTACTTCGCACGCAAAATACCTGACCGAAGCAGCTAATTGCCGTTTGGGATTTTCAGCAGCCCAGTGACCTTTGCATCCGTTCGTTCAGGTTGACTCGAGCTACTCAGCTGATCTTCCGAATGCGAAAATTGCCAGGGCGAGAACGGCGAGCAATCCATAAAACACACCACGCCATGAGCTTCTTGTTGGGCTCGATCGAAACGCGAACGTCGCCGCAACTCCACACTGCAATGCGTAATACACTGCGAACGCCCGCGACGCGTAGGCAATGATGGAGTAGATATCAGCAACCCAAGTCAGGCAAATCCCGACCGTACCAATCAGCAAGTAGGCGGCCTTGGCTTTTAGCCGGTGGTTCGTCACTTCCTCGGTCAATCCTCCGCAGCCTCCGGTATCCGCAACGGCGGCACTGAATTGAGCCGCCAGCGCCGCGGCGACCAACATGGCTGGCAGTACCGGCGCGATCAGGTTCGTCATCCCGATGATGCCCGTTTCGCTGTCAGGAACTTCCGCGTCCAAAAAGCAAAAAACCGTAAGAGCGATGTAGACAAGGTAAATGGCCGATGAGACCCACTGGGATAACTTCATCGTAGCGATCCGCGTCTTCGCGTCGAATTCATTACCGAGGTATCTAGATGTCTCAAATCCCTGAACGGTAATGACTAGCCCGAGCGCAACAGCAGCGGAATGCCATGTAGCACCAGTACCCGTCGAAAAGCTGAGTACACCTTGGCTCATCCGTTCAAAAAACAGGGCGACCAAACCCAATAGTAAGCCCGCAATGATTGCAAGCTTCAAACCGACGGTGCCTTCTTCGATCCGCTCCAATGCCGAAAACCCACGCAACCAACCAAAAACGGCAATAAAGCAAAGTGCTGCGGTGGTCACGATCCGGGCGTGGGTTTGATCGTTGACAGAAGTCAGGGTTACCGCGAACGCGCCGAACAGATTCAGGTAATACGTAATCGAAACCACGTAAGCAATGGCCAGTGCGCCCGAAGCGACGGACTCCATGCGTTGTATAAGTGGCGTCGGTGAATAATCCTCTTGCGCATATCGAGCGATGTTGTAGCGAATCGCATCGCCAAAAAGGTAGGCCACGACGCACAGCAACAACATGACTGCAATTCCCCACGAGCCAAACTCGTGTTTCAGAATTGGGCCGAGTATCAAAAAGCCGCTTCCGATGATCGACGCCAGTGGCGTAACGGTGGCTCGCCAACTCACTGATTTCACGACGCGCGGGTGAAACACGGCGACCAACGCGACCAAGGTCGCTCCGACAACCAGAATGCTGTTGACAATGGCCGGGCTCACACTGCTTCCGCCTCGCTGGTCGCAAGAACTGCCGCGACGGGCATCGTCCAAATATCCATACGACTTTCGTGCCGTACCGCAAAGCCGTTCGACGTCAGCAGCGCCACAGCGTCGATCGGTCGGCAATCAACAATGTGCGGAAAGTGCCGATGCATCCACTGGTACGTTTTCTCAAGCAAGCTCTCGTTTTCGTCATCGCGCACGGTCGCCATTCCAACGACCACAACCCGACCTCCGGGTTTAAGCACACGACGAACCTCGTGCAGTACAACCGTAAGGTCTTGTTCGGAAAATAATTCTAAAGTGAAGCTAAAGAATACGGCGTAGAAGGAACTGTCTGGCCAAGGCATCGCAATCGCATCGCCGACGCGCAACTCGACCAAATCGCCGACGCCTGCTCGTTCAAGCTTTGCCTGAGCAACCTGCTGCATTCCTGCGGACACGTCCAGCCCGGAGACTTTACCGGTCGTCCCCACGGCGTTGGCAAGATGAATAAGTGAATTCCCCGTACCGAATCCGACCTCCAAGACTCGTTCGCCGGCAGCAACATTCAATAGTTGTTCACCGGCCTCACGCGCCGTGTGCTCATTCGCATCCGAAATGGCATCGTAGGCGTCGCTGATTCGATCGTAGAAATGGCGGTTGGTTTGGTGATTCGTTGCGTTCGTTTTTCTCGTCATGTCAAATCGAGCAACAGAAGATCAATTGGCGTGTGCGAACTTATTGTATCCCATCTCTAAATGGTTCGCGCTGAGTTTCAACCTGCAATTCTTCCTGCCGGCTTAGTACGTGCTTTGAACAAGTCTTTGGAGAGTGATCTTTGAAACAACATCGGTTTCATCATTGTGAAGGCTGCCGACGCGGTCAGCCAATGCAGCGAACGAAACGGCGACAGCGGTGTTTTTACCTTGTTTGATCAATGATCTTAGCCAAGTTGTTTCGCCCGAACGTAGGTTGATGACCGGCTGCAAATCGATGTCAGGCTCTGTTTATTTTCGCTCAACTAACGATAAATTGTACTGGTAGACTATAACTCCAAATACATCTTTCTGGTTCCGGACGTTGTTCGCTGCAACGGCACTGGACCACGTCGTCATCTCTTGGCTGCATTCATGGCTTTCATTATCGATTCTCAGCGTTCGTCGCCTGAACCCCATTCCTTTCCATTGCGGACGATGTCCGCGCTGACACTGATCGTTCTATCAATCCTGGTTTCAGAAGCCACTGCACAGGAAACCAATCTCTGGGATGACCGGAAGGTGACCCTGGAAGCAGAGGGGAAGTACACCCCAGTGGTCGTTGCGGTTTGGGATACGGGCGTCGACATTGAAATTTTTGAACGACGCAACGTGTGGACCAACCCCAAGGAACATTCAACCGGCACCGATAGCGACGGCAACGGATACATCGACGATTTGCATGGAATTGCATTTGATGTCAACGAAGATCGAAACTCCAAACTGCTCATGCCGTTGCTCGAAGGTTTGGACGATGCGGAAATGAAGTCTCTCGCCAAAGAGGCCAAAGGCAACCGCGATATCGTCTTCGGGATTGTCAGTGATGAATCAAAACAAGTCTTCCGGTCCAGTTTTTCCAGTCGCCGAGAAGACGCGGCAAAGATTGCGCGGCATTTGATATGGCATGGTGAATTCTCACATGGAACTTCCATGGCTAAGATTTGCGTCGATGGGAATCCGTTTGCTCAAATCCTGACAATTCGACAGCAGTTTTCGCACCGACCACCCGCACCGAGTGTCGCCGTCTATCAAAAACGTGCGATCGCTTATTCCGAAGCGATCAAGTACATGAAAACGAATTCCGTTCGCGTTGCCAATCTCAGTTGGAGTCGCTGGCCATCGTTGTTGTATAAGGCGCTGGTTGAACACAACGTTGGCGAGTCAGAAGAAGAACGAATCGCTTTGGCAAAACAGCTGTTCGAAATCGAGAAAAAGTCATTGCAGTTGGCAATTCAAAGTGCCCCCGAGATCTTGTTCGTTACTTCCGCAGGTAATACCGGCAATGGCAAAAGCAACGCGATTCCCCAGGCTTTCGAGTTGCCAAACGTCATCAGCGTTGGGGCGGCTGACTCAAATGGTGATCCGATCGCAACCAACAAGCGAGCCGTTTTGGATGTGTCTGCCAATGGCTACAAAGTCAAATCCAAGCTGCCGGGTGGCTCGGACGTCTATACGATGGGGACTTCCGTTTCAGCGGCTCAAGTGACCAATTTGGCCGCCAAAATCCTCGCGGTTAATAATGCACTAGAGCCAACTGAACTGAAACGGTTGATCGTTGAAACCAGTACACTCAATGGTTCCGTTCGATTGACGCATGCTAAAAATGCTGTAGCGGCAGCAAAGAACAGGCGTTCGAAGAAGTAAGTTGAGGCCGAGCCGGGATGCTACAAAAAAAACGAATGCCGTTGGTGGCATCCGTTTGAGTGTCTTTAATTCTGGTTCAAAGGCAACGTGGCCAATGAGTGTTAGCTCGTGAAAGAGCTGATCTTTTCCATCAAAGCGTCGATGACTGGTTTGAGTTTGGAAAGGATGCCTTCATCGGTAATGCCTTCCAAAGCTGATTTGATGGTGGCACCAAATGTTGACATGACACCAGTTACTGCAGTTTTGGCAGTCCCCGTCAATTTGTCGATGCCCATTCCATCGAGTGAGCTTGTGAATTCACTGATCTTCGTCGTTATTCCTTCGACGTTGTCAGAGCTAACGTCTTTCAGGCCGTCGGTAATTCCATTGATCTTCTCTTGCATCCCAGTCATGTCAAAATCGCCAAAGTCGATGTTGGACATGTCAGCAACTTTGTTCGACGCTTCGTTCGCCGCATTCTCTGCAGCCTCTTGTGCTTTGTCGCAACCGGTCAACGCGACCGTCAGCATTACAAGTATCAGACTGATGGAAGAAAGTGTTTTCATCTTATTTCCTTGATTCGTTTTTGGATAAGTGAGGTCGCTGTTCGACCAACACTAAGAAGATACCGAACAATTTCAGTTTGAGAAGTGGCCGAAAGTCACACACGGACTGGTTTCGAGGGTTGTGCTAGACAAAAGGCGATGTTTGCGATTTGGGCTGCCAATGAACTCAGCCCTCAGATGCCACCATTATGAGCCGACAAGGGGCGATCCTTGTGCGTCATGATCGCGGCAAGATGATTGATCGATCGTGAACAAAGCATTCGCTGTGCAACTGATTTTGGATTCCGTGAAAGGATGAGTTGGAATTTCAACAAGCTATCAATCGTTGGGAGACTGTTTTGGTTTTCGCGCGTCAAGCGATGCCTTGCGTGCCAAACGTTTTTCGCGAGTTGACATCTTTTGAGGCAATATCGCTTTGACTCCAGCAACCAATCCAGTACCGATCCAGATCGAAACAAAGGCAATCGCGATCCAATGAAGCGCTGACGCTTGACTGTTCGTATGTCCGACCGCTGTCTCGTGAACCGACGGATCGGCGGCGAGATATCGTACTTCCAGGTTTTCGCCAAGCTGCGGCTGACCATACGATTGAACGTTGAATGATCCGGTGACGTCCTCAAGGCCGATGGTCGTAAAACGGTAGTGCAGTTTCCAATGCCTAACTCGACTTTTCTTTGAAGAAACAGTTCTACGCAGGTCTTCCGAATTGGATTGAAGTGCTTCGCCAACTCGATCATGCGTTACCTTGTAAACTGTCGCGGTAGTTTTGATTCCGTCCCGATCAAGTGCATCCAGTTTTTGACTGTAAGCGAAGGCTGCAATTTCAAACCCCCCAGCCAACAGCAACAGTGGAGAAGTGATCAGTGCAATGGAAGCAACGCTTGAGAACATTGACTCAATTCTTTTTCGATTCATTGACTTACCGCACCATCCGAATCGAGCAAGTCAATGTGTTTTCGCCACTGCTCAATTGGGATCCAGATCCCTTCGGGTTCGAACATGACGACAACGAAATCGATTGACTTCCCGTCGTCAGCATCGTTTGTGCCAAAAATAACAGGAACCTTTGTATCGGCAAAACAGAGCATGCCCTGAATCATTTTGCTCTGCTCAACCGGGACAGCGACCCAGTATTCAATCTCGGTCTTGCTGGCTGGCCCACAGCGATTCTCAAGTTCGCTGATGAACTGTTGAAACGACTCCTCAGTCGCCGTGTCTGCAAAAACGTAACCTGCCAACTTCGTCGGTTGTTCGCTTTGGAGCGACTTAAAAAGCGCCTTTTGAAAGTTGTCTGTACGCGAATCGATCTTGTAGTCAGCAAATGGAACGTCTCGTTCTTTGGGTAGTTGTCCCAGTTCGAGCGTCAGGACCGTTCCTGCTTGACTGCTGTTTTGCGATTCGATGACGAGGCCGTTATGAACGACTTCCAGCGAGACTGGGTCGTCAAACGGAACAACGATGCTCACCGAAAGTCCATCTGTTTCTCGATCCAACGGGACGGTCAAATTCTCTCCCGTCGATTTGCAAACTTGATTGTTGCCAGATTGCCATGACGACTCGTGACCTGAATCATCCATCCGATACTCGGTCAAATGAAATAAGACCCGGTTCTTCGTCTTGCCGCTGACGCGCACACTCATTCCCGATTTAACCGGTGTCTTGAATTCGTATCTGGAGTCAGAGCAGCCAATCATCGCAGCGACCAGCCCAATGAAAAAAAGTTGAATCTTTGGATGAGTCATTGCAGCGTGTTTCCGTTGAATTGAATGATGCGGTCGTGCAACGCGAACGGTTTTATCACGGCCCGAGCGGACTTGCGTTTTCGTGCTTTGTGCATTCCGTCCCTGGAGCGAGAGAATCCAAACCTGACACCGTCCTGCCGCCCAACCGATAATATTTCTTCCTTAAGCTGGTTTGACTCGCGATTTGGGTGCGTTTGAAACATCATTGGACACAAAAAATTTGGCCGATTTGAATCGAAATGGCTTCTATTTTGTTGGCAACCAATCACGTTAAACTGGTTTGACTCGCGTCTCAATCAGTAAGTGCAACGCCGTGGTAACTGGTTGTGCCACCGAAAATTCTTTCCCTATTCCTGAGCGTCTGAACGATGAAGCCGACGAAAAAGTCAGATCGATCTGAAGATCTAGCGGCAACAGATACGACTGCAGGTGCGACGGAACGAACGGCGATCGACCGCTCGCCGGTTGATGACGCTGCCCAGATCAGCTGCGATGTGACTGACGCCCTCGAATTGCTGGAAGGCATTCGTAAGATCAAATCGTCAACGCGCGGCGACGTCGAAGCATTGCCGAAAACGATCGGTCGATACAAAATCTTGGGAAGTGCAGGACGAGGCGGTTTTTCGGAAGTGTTTCATGCGATCGATATCGATCTTGAGCGGCACGTTGCACTCAAAGTTCCCTTGATCGCGGGACGCCAGGATTGTGAGTTCCGCTTTGAACGCGAGGCGAGACTCGCGGCGCTATTGACTCATCCGCAGATTGTTCCAGTCTACGAATATGGAAGTGTCGGTCAAATCGATTTCATCGCCTATGCATGGGTCGATGGAGAGACGCTTGGCGATTGGTTGGACCGTCACGACGATCCGGTAGATATGAAACTTGCGGCAAAGATCGTGGCTGCCCTTGCGAGCGCGATCCATTTTGCCCACCAACGCGGGGTGATTCATCGCGACCTCAAACCGGCGAATATCTTAATCGACCAAAGTGAGGTAAATCGGGATAAGCCTTTGGAAGATCGCACGCGAATTACGGACTTGGGTCTGTCTCGGCAGCTTTCCGAAAACAATCAGCGTTTAACTCAAACGGGGCAAGCGATTGGAACACCGGCTTACATGTCGCCAGAACAGGCGGGAGGTGAATCGGAAATCGGTGTCGGAGCTGACATCTATGCGCTTGGAACTTTATTGTTCGAACTGCTTGCAGGCGTTGTTCCATTCAAACATCCCAACATTATCGAAACCATGAAGTTGATTCATGGTCAGCCCGCACCTTCGATTAGCAACTTTCGTTCAGGCGTATCACGTGAACTGCAAGCGATCGTTGAGAAATGTCTGCACAAGCAACCCTCGCAGCGATACGCCTCTGCATTCGAGCTGGCCGAAGATCTGCACGCATTCATTAACGGTCGTACCGTGTCGGCCAAGCCTGCCGGGTGGCTAACTCGAACCAAACGATGGATCGCTCGTAACCCAGTGGTCACCGTGACCAGTCTCCTGGTCGTGCTCAGTCTGAGCGTTGGCCTGGGGACAGCGCTGTGGCAATGGAATCATGCTGAGTATGAAAAGGCTCGAGCTGAAAAACACCTGATCAACATGACTGCCGCGGTCGATTTGTTGCTGGATGAATTGATAGCGCAAAACGAACCCACGAAGGTAACCCCTGCGCAACGTCAATTGCTCAGTGAAGTGCTCGAGTTGCAACAGGGATTCATTGGTGATCGTGATTATGAAAGAGTCTCTCGGTCTCATGTTGTTGCGCTTTGCCGATCTTCACAGATTTTTTTCGCGTTGGGGAAAATGGAGCAGGCGGTCGCTTCCTTTGAAGAATTGAGGAACAACAAGTTCATTCGGTCCGACGGTCTTGACCGTGATCTGGCGGAACAAGTTTTACGGTTTTACAAGCAAAGCATCGCGGCACTTAATGAAATGGATCATGGGACGAAAGCAATTATTGCCACCGAAGAAATGTCTCAATTTCAGAGCTCGGTTGAGCATTTGTTCTCAAAATCAGAATCACTCGCTCAAAAAATATCGGTCGAGAATTTGCGAGGAGTTTCATTATCGTACAGCAACGAAATGCCCAAGGCCTTAGCGGCGCACCAACGAGCTCAAACGTTTGCTGACGAGTTGATTCAAGCGGGTGAGGCTTCGGACTATCGTGATCCGATTGCAACAAATCTCATCAATCTTGCCAACCAACAGCATGAGACGGGTGATTATCGGGGGGCATTGGCGAGCATCGATCGAGCGATGGCGTGGCTCATCGAAGAACTCGAAAACAATCCGGATTTCCATCTCAAAAACAATTTGGCCAATCTTTTTCAGATGCAGGCCATGAACTATTCGCGGTTAATGCAGAATGATCGAGGAAAATCGGCGGCCAGCCAATCCATAAAGTTGCTTAAAGAGTTAGTGGCTCAGGCACCAGAGAATCACACGTACATCAGGTCGCTCGCGACTGCCTATTCCAGACTTGCCCTGTGTACTTGGGCAGAAACCAGGAAATCAAAACAAGAGACGATCAAGGTCTACGACCGTATCTTGGAATTGCAGGCAAGCGGTCTCGACAAGAGTCCGAGCGGGTGCAATGTCATCTCCTGGGCATTGGCTGAAAAAGGCAGTCGATTGGCCCTGATGGATGAACTCGAAGAGTCTTTGCAGGTCTCTAAACAAGCGGTCCGTTTTGCTGAAAAACACTTTACGGATGATGACGGTCGCTTTGGAGTTGTCGAGCGTTACCGGGCAAGATCACAGTGCATGAATATCCTGAATCGTCTGGATCGATCGCAAGAGTTTATCGACGCGTTCCCAGAGTTTGCTCAGTTGATTCATAAAACACTGCAACGATACGATGGGAGCCCACGAGTTGTGCATGTCGAAAAAATTCAGGCTTGGACGTATCGACGCGCCGCGAAGCATTACGCCTCAATCACAGAATTCAAAAACGCATTGGCGACAATCGATCGCATGTCGCGGTTGGAAATGCATCTGCGTTACCCAGAAGTGGATTTGGCCCGAGTCACGTCGCAAGTGATCGGCATTTGGATGCAATCTGATGAATATCCAACTCCGGAATCTCAAGCGGCGATGGATCGGGCGTTTCAGTGGTTGACCGCTGCCATCGTGGAGAAGAATTGGACTAACTCAGAATTTTTTGAGCGCGAAGATATGCGGCCGATTGTCGAAGACCCGCGATTTGAGGAGCTGAAGAAGCTCATGTCCAAAGACTAACTTGGAGAGCCAACGAAGCACGACGTTTGCTGCTCGACTCAATTGCTGTCACTCGTTAGCCGGAATAGACCGATCACTACAGCGAGATTGAATCGTCCAGATTAGATAGCTCTTGTTGTAGTACCACGATCGCTCGTTTCCACAATTTGGAAACGGCGTTAACACTCCGTCCCATTTGCTCCGCAACTTCGTCAAAAGGTAGTTCTTGAATGCTTCGCAATTCAATCACATGCGCGTAGTCAGGCGGAAGGCGTTGAATCACTTTGTTGAATCGCGAAATCAATTCTTGTCGTTCGACCAATTGATCAGGCGTCTGCTCGTTAGGTTTTGCTTCGTCGGCGGGAGACTCGGGGCCAGGCTCATGCTCCCGGCGGATGTCTCGACGCTGCCGCTGAAAGTTTCGCCGCGTCGAGTTGACTTCATTTTTTAGAATCGTGTTGAGCCAGCCGTAGAATTCGGCACTGCTGGTCCCGCGAAAGTCGTGAAATCCTTGAACCATCCGCGTCAGTGTTGCTTGAACAATGTCGGATGGATTCAACTTGCGCCGCAAATTCGCATCAAGATGCTGATTGGCCATGCGGTTCAGTCGACCTTGAACTTGTCTGCAGATTTCGCTGTGAGCGGCCGCGTCTCCATCGCGAGCAGCATCAACCAATTGGCTCATCGTTGTAATGTCAAACTCAGGAACGGTTCCCTCATCCATGTGAATTTCTCTTCAAGCATGACTTCAAATGGGCTCATTGTTGTTTCCGAAGACCCACCTGTCAATTCTGTGAGACGCGACACGGCGACCACGCGTGTATGCTCGCGATTGGCTGAAGATGAAAACCATGAAGCGTTAACTGTCAGTGCGTTTTTCGCTTCATGATTTTACGGCTGGCATGAGGTTCATCTGCGATAGTAGTTGGGAGTCGGAATGACGTACCCTTGTTTGTTGCCGGATGGTACTGGTTTCGTCAACTTGAGTTCGTCGCTGAAGTTTTGCGCCGGGGAACCTTGCGAAGGGGTTGGAGCCAGTGCTCGTGAAATCGTACTCCGTTACCCTTTAAAATCGTACTCGTACTCGTACTCGAAAACGCAACGCAGGTAGATGCGATTCAGCTTCGACCCTGCGATTGAGTACCGGCAGGAAAAACTGCGTCGCTTTTTGGAAAGAGAGAAAGTCGAGTACGAGTACCGCTTCGCTGAGTACGAGTACCGCTTCGCTGAGTACGACCACGAAGAGGGCCAAAATCGAAACCTAGTATTTGGTTTCCGCAGCGTCGTTGCTCATAAAATCGTACTCGTACTCGTACTCGTACTCGAAAACGCAACGCAGGTAGATGCGATTCAGCTTCGACCCTGCGATCAATTACCGGCAGGAAAAACTGCGTCGCTTTTTGGAA
>JBCAWX010000027.1:0-97405 GCA_038534355.1 Planctomycetota bacterium | reverse complement strand
AGCGTGATGACGCTTCGCTGCATCAAACTGAGCCACATCTGGAGCCAGACGTTTGATAGGATGTTAAAAGAAATCGTCCCCGTCGACGAACTAAGCAAAACTCAAACCACGCACGGTGTTTATCGAGTCAGACGGCGCATGAACCGGATCGCACCCAACCTGCTGTATGAATTTTCTAGCGACGGCCCGGAGAAATACAACAGGAACAAATCGAATCTGAATAACGATATTCTGTTACATCTGTTGGAGAACTATACGCTCGATACGATTAAATCAACACTACAAGCGCGTTGTGGTATCAGTGGCACCGGACTCAATGGTCGATATCCAAGTCCGCGTATCCATGACGTCGGTGTCGCCTATTGCATCTGGGATACCATCGGAATGGACATCGTCAAGCAATTGTCAACTGATTCGACAACGGTGCCGAACCCGTTAGATTTCAATCTCAACCGTGTTCGTTACTTGGCGACTTGCATTCCCTCGATTCGCGATTTGGCCGTTCGGGTCGAGGTGGCGTTCAGTAAGGAAGATTTTGAACTAAGTCAATCGGAGCTGGAATGGCGAGAACCGATTGCCAGCAAACGTGTGAAGCTTGCGGTTGAAGGCGCGATCACCATGATGAGGGATTCGCGAAGCGACGGCAAACTGTTGGAAGTACTTTTAGACAGTGGAAAAACACTCGATCAGTGGTTTAGTTGCGATCGACTGGTTCGACATATGGCACAGATACGATACTGGGGAATTGACGAAATCAAGACAAACCGTTTCTTTGGCTTGGAGGGTTAGCGATGAATCACAAATTGGAAATCACTCCCGAACAGGAAACTCGCTTGGTCCAGTGGTATTGGCAATTTGAAGGGGTCGACGTCTCTGATGTGGATCCGGACAAACAAGAACAGTTTCGACGCCACATGAAGCAAAAATTGTCTCAGCGCCAAAATTCCCCGACGCTAGATTCCACAGAATCCGAAAGTAGCACAACGAATGGAAACGGCACTTGGCGTGGTCCGACCTCGTCGACGATTGCCAGGATGATGGTTGTGATCGCTTCGTTCGCATTGCTTTATGCGTCTGCGACTTGGGTGCGTTCGACACGAGCGGCGAACGCGCAGGCAGTTCGAGTTGACAACTTTGCAAGAACAACCGTTGATTTTGTTCATGAGATCTACGAAGAAAACTCCATTCGAACGGCGTACTTGCTGGACAAGGTCGACGCTGCGGTTCCGGTAGGAGCCTCGATTGACGCATCGAATGACGAAAGGAAGATGATGGCGATTCGCTGGGCGATCCGCAGTCTTCTGGCATCGCGGACTGGAGATCGTCAGTTTGATTTGAGCAAGATTCATTCGGCAAGAAGTTTCGCGATTGAAAGTTCACCGTCTCAACATAGTGTCGTCGACTTCTTGTTTTACTTAACGGCCGGCAAAGCGGGACTTGAAGGCTTTGATACCACAGCACTACTTGGCTACCCGAAAGGTGAGCACAAGCCACTACCAGAAGATTCAAAACTTTTCGTTATTGAGTGTCTGAAAAATGCGAATGACATTTTGGAACGTCACGTTAAGCCCAATCTTTCAGAGGATGAGTACCACATTCTTAAAGCTGGATTGTTGACGGACTTGATGCGCGCTGTCCGTCGCTATGGCAGACAACCTTATTCTGACCGGTTAGTGATATGTTTCGACTATTTTGCCCAGGCGAATGAGCAACTTGGAATGATTCAGTCAAAAGATGCCGCTTACACCTTGGCGAAAGCCAGATTGTTGAATAATCGCATCTTGCTTGATTTCAATCAGAAGCGATTTGAAGGCCCTATCAACAATGAGGATGTCCGCAACTATAAACGGCAGATCGAGACGGAGCTCGATGACTTGAGTTTGATCGAGCCAGAGGAATTTGGTGCGTCAGCCAACGCGATCAAGTTCGAGATCGCACTCTGTTATTTGAATTTTGCAGACTATCTGTCACAGCCGCGTGAATATTTTGATGACTATGACCCAAGTGAGTTTGAACCCGTCGCGCGTCAGATGAGATCGCTTGCAAGTAGCATGCTTTCCGAAATCCCACGATCATCCAGAACCGCTCGTTGCGTGGAAAACTTGCTGCTTGCCAGGGTGCGATCGCTGGTGCCCTTGATCAAAGCCAACGAGGGATTTGAGTCGTACCCGTTGAGTGTGATTCAAGAGGCGAAGTCCATCGACGATTGGGTAGGCGGAGTTCTAGAGACAGAAATTGGACAGTTTTCAATGCTCCACCGCATCTGCATTGCGACCGTTCTTAAAGACAGATACACAGTACAACAGCTTCTAAAAAAGTATGCCACAGAACTTCGAGCAACGAATTTGACAATCGTAAAATGGCACGTCAAGCACATTGAATATCTAGAATCGATTGCGGACGACCGCGACTAAAGGGTGATCGGGAAACAACGACGACCGAACGTTTCCAGACCGCAGAAATGCGTTGCCACCACGCTGATCTCGCAGATTCAATTCAGGAAGTGTACGGGCGACAACGTTTGAAGGCGTTTTTGATTGCCACAAATGCAGCCCTTGTATCATTGGATTACAATTGGACCCTGGTAAGTCTGCTTGGCTTACGTCTGGTGAATCGATGAAGAATCCGCGGGTGTCTCCGCAATGAGGATGGGCTACTGTGAAATTAATTCTGACTCCGAAATTGTCTTTTTGTTCCCCACGCCTCACGGAAGGCAACGGTCTACTGGTGGTCAGCGCGTTCTTATTGTGGGGCTTAGCGTTTAGCTTTTTGATGCCGAATGATTTGTTCGGAGGGCAGCAGGCGACTCGTCGAAACCTCAAGCAACCCAACTTTGTTGTCTTTGTTGTTGATGACTTGGGTTACATGGACATTGGGGCCAACAACCCAAACTGTTTTTACGACACACCGAATATCGATGCGTTGGCTGATTCGGGAGTCCGTTTTACCAATGGCTACGCTGCCAATCCAGTTTGTTCGCCAACACGTTATGCCTTGATGACGGGAAAGTATCCCAGTCGAGTCGATGCCACCAACTTTTTCTCTGGTAAACGGGGCGGGAAGTTTCGTCCGGCGCCTTTGAACGACAACATGCCGTTGGATGAAGTGACGCTGGCCCAGCTGTTGAAAGTTGAAGGGTATACCACGTTCTTTGCTGGCAAGTGGCATTTGGGAAAAGGTAAAGAGTACTACCCTCAAAATCGCGGCTTCGATATCAACATCGGAGGTTACTTTCGTGGCGGACCCTATACGGGCAAGAAGTATTTCGCGCCGTTTGAGAACCCTGAAATGGAAGTGGAAAGCGAAGAAGGGGATCACTTGCCCGATCGCTTGGCAAGAGAAACCGCTGCCTTTATCGAGTCGAACAAAGACAAGCCATTCTTGGCTTACTTGTCTTTCTATTCAGTTCATACGCCTTTGATGGGGCGCAAAGATCTCGTCAAAAAGTATCAGCCACTTGCCGACGCAATTGAAGGAGAAGAGTTTGCCGATGAGGAACAGATTTTCGGGGACAAACCGCGTCGCGTGCGAGTGATTCAAAAACATGCAGTCTATGCAGCGATGGTTGAAGCAATGGATGCCGCAATCGGGAAAGTTCTTAAGCAGCTGGATGATTCTCAAGTCGCCAACAACACCATTGTGTTTTTTACCAGCGATAACGGTGGTCTGTCGACATCCGAAGGTAGCCCAACCAGCAACATGCCACTGCGGGGAGGAAAAGGCTGGGTTTATGAGGGGGGAATTCGTGAACCGTGGATCGTGCGATACCCAAGAATGGGAAAACCGGGTTCGGTCTCGGACCAACTGATCTGCTCGATTGACCTGCTGCCGACGATTGCGGCGGCCGCTGGAGTCAAGGTCGATCACCTTATCGACGGCATCGATTTTACGCCCGCTCTGAAGGGAGAGTCGCTCGAACGAGACACGCTCTACTGGCACTACCCTCACTACAGCAATCAAGGTGGAATTCCCGCCGGTGCCATCCGGAAAGGAGACTTCAAGCTGATCGAGCGATACGAAGATGGGTCTGTTCAACTTTACAATCTTAAAGACGATCTTAGTGAGCAGAAAGATTTGGCGGATCAAAATCCAGAACTTGTCACAGCCATGCGTGAAAGCCTGCATCGATGGTATGAAGCGGTGGACGCAAAGTTTCTTCAGCCGAAAGATGGCAACCAGCCCTGGCGACCTAAGAAACTTGAGCCGGTTGAAAGCGTCAACGATTGAACCGCTGGTCGAATCGCAACACACTACTCTCAACGTCGCGACGATTGACTCAATCGAGAATGTGCTGGCGCCTGCGATCAACTGGAAACCCGCCAGCAATTTGACTCCGTCAAAACAGCTTGCCAGCCGGTGGTTCGCCCTGGTCTCCTTGAAACTTGAAATTGGAGTTTCGTCATGGCGCTACCTTCTGCATAGGCTGATACAATGTGGCGGTGGAAGCAACCGAGAATCGATATGATTCCATCTGTTCAACTTTCGCATTGTTGGTGGCTGCGGCTGCTGGCAATAATCTGGCGGCCGTTGAACTCAATAGTCAACCGGTCGATCTACCTATGTGTTGGCGCCCATGTCTTTTGAATTTCAACCATTGCTTTCAGGCAGTCGAGTTCGGTTGCGGCCATTGTTGCAAGAAGACTTCAGTGCGTTGCGACAATCAGCAGCGGACCCGTTGATTTGGGAACAACATCCGGCGAAGCGTTTTCAACCCGACGTCTTTGAAGGCTACTTTACGGAGTCACTTGAATCCAGCGGAGCGCTCATTGTCGAGATGATTGAATCGGGTGAGGTGATCGGTTCGTCTCGGTATCACGGATACGACGAAGAGGAATCAGTGATCGAGATTGGCTGGACTTTTCTCGTCCGCAAATATTGGGGCAGCGGGATCAATGCTGAGATCAAAGCAATGATGTTGAAGCACGCCTTTCAATTTGTCGACTCGGTGATCTTTTTGGTGGCTCCGGAAAATATTCGGTCGCAAACTGCAGTCCAGAAGATTGGGGCGGTGAGAGAGGGAACCCGGTTGAGGGGTAGCGGTACCGAAGACTATCTTTATCGAATTCGAAAACCGCATGAGTAGTGTGTGGTTTGTAGAAATTGACATCAACTGAAAAATGATAAACGGAATTGGAGAGAGGCTTGGATCCTACACAAACGTTTTTGGAAGCGCTCAAGAAGACACGATTTTCGGGGCGACCGGATGAGGCATTGATTCGCGCAACCAACGAGTACATGGAAGCTCGCGAGCCTGGTTCGCCGATCCCTGCTGAGTTGATCGGTGGTTTGAAGTCGTTGCCGATCCAAGGGGCTAGTTGGCTGGCAATCCTGTTTGGCAGCGCAGTCGAACAAGGTCGTGATCCAATGCTTACTGCTCCAGCGATGTGGGATGCGTTTTGCCATCGACTGGACCAGTTTCCACCAACCGTAAATGAATCAGTCGATCTGCCGGAGATGAATGATCGGCAAGAAGTCCTTGCCGAGGGGATGGCACCGTTTTGCCAGGGGATGGTCGCGCATCTCGCACGTGCTCCGGGGTTGGTTCAACAGATTTCAAGCGATCAAGCGATTAGGGAAAGGATTCGTTTCCTGCAAAACTATAGCCACGGTTTTACGTGGATTGACGAAATCTTGGCACGCGATAGCGGCAATGTTTTGTTGCTACATGCCGAGTCGCGTCGCGCGGTATTGATGGAATACCAAAACGTGGGTAACTGCTTTCATCTGTTTACTTTGATCCAAGGGGCAATTGGAGAAAAACTTCCCGGAGGTCAAGTTCCAAATGAAACGCTGTTGGCGGCCGCACGGTGCGAAGTTGAACTCGACGAAGGCGACGAGGCATGGTGGCACTACGGGAGTCCCAACTCAACCGAGCCCGATATGATTGCGTCAATTTTTGGCGAGGCGAGCGTCAGTTCAATCCCAGAGATTGAAGGACAAAAAGTGATGATCCTTTGGCCAAAGATCATGGAGAGTCGGGGCTGGGGAGCTGGCTTTTTTGGAATTCCTATTGAAGCGTCCCCACCAAACGCTCAACTACAGCACGAACTTTCTCCCGACGAAGCTGAACAGTGGTTCAAGCGACTGGGACTCTAATGTGATTGAGTGCTCAGCGGATTTAGACCAGATCAAGATAAGAGCGATGCGGCGTTGGTGTGGCTCTTTCAAATGCTGCGTGCCGACGATCGCGACGTTCTATCCTGCTTTGGCCAAATGATTGGGCGCCTGAAACGATTCGACCCAGTTGGTTACTTCGCGTCGGTCGATCATTTCATCGATGCCAACCCAAAACAGCAACTGCTGCAAATGTGGGCTGATAATGTTGACGTAGGCGATCTGATAGTCACCTTCCATTTCAATCTTGGCGGTGTGACAGTCACGCCAATAAACGTCGCCCATCGGCAGTTGATCACAAGCCGGCCCGGCGGCGACAATTTCATCGATCTCGTTGTACAACAATGCAAATAACATCCGAAACTCCATCGTTGAATTTGCGATAACGTCGCATATTGTTCGCGACGACTATAGTGAGAATACGCGTTTCATCAAAGACAGATACGGAGCGAAATTTTGCTGGTTCATTTTCGATTCGAAAGAACAGAAACCGCCGCGTTTTATCGTTCCAACCGTGCAAGATATCCGAATCCGCAAGTTTTCGCGATTTGCCCATTTGGCTAAGATCCAGGCGTGGTTATTAGTTCTTCGAGCACCAAAACTGAATCAAATTGTGCCGACCAGATGATTTTGCTAGCGTCAAAAATCGTTTCCGATTAAAACAACATTTTGGCGAATCGATCGATGAGTTGCCAAAAACGTTTTGCTTGACAATCGGATGAAAATCTTCAAACAGATATCAAAATGGGCAAATCTTTAAAATTTGAATTCGAAGGCTCACCGATCGAATTTGTAATGAACAAAGTCGACCGCAGCCGGCTTTACGGTTTCAAGGTGCAGGAAGTGTTGGACGAACGAGATGAGCCTTGCGAACTGATTACGCTCGCAGATGACGGGCGAACTTTGGTTGGAAAAGGCGGCACTGGAATTGGTTACGTCGATGCGGATGGAAACTGGTGTGACAAAAGTGAGTTGAAACCTGTCGACTTGGAAGGGAGCGAGATCACTCCTGTCCCCTCTTCGTTTGCCGCACCGATCACATTGCAGGATGAAGTCACGATTGATCAATATCTCGACCACAATATTCGACTGGTCTATCAGCTGGAGCCAACCGACGTGACGGATGCCTTGAAGTCAAAACTGCAATCGGGAGTCATTTTTCAATTTCCCTACTCGTACCGTGGCGGTCTCGAATCTGACGCCGGATTTTTGCTGACCAATGCAGACGACGAGGTCTTCTTTCTGGTTGGCGATCCGACCAATGCCGATTTTAAAGGATTGCAGGCATCGCCCAACATCGTTGCAACGGGTGACGAATCGAGTGATGGAGATGGCGAAGACTTGATGGATTTTGGAATGATCTAGTACTCGCTCTCGTTGGAAATGTAACCCGCAGAATAAACTCAGTTTGACTCAGACGATTAAAGCATGCCAGAAATCAACATCTCGAATGAAGTTGGCCGCGATGCGGTCGTGAACATGGAATCGGTCCGGGGGCCGCTTCGTGTTCGCTGGCTGGATCAAAAGAATCGGCAAGCTCGTAGTGTGCGAGTCCTCAAGTCGACGATCGAGCACGATCTTGATTCGCTTGTTCGCGAGCTGGAGGGGATGGAGCAAGTTGGCCAGGCGATCCTCGATGGCGACCCGGAAGTCAACCTCGAGATGACAGGCTCATTTTTGTCAGCGACATCGCGAGTCTATATCGATAAGGATCAGAAGCTGGTTCATCGGATTCAACAGTTCGACATTATCAAAGATCCCGATGGTAGTACTCGGGAAAAACGACCTCGCGAAGTTCCGCCTCAAAACGTCTCCAACGATATGCCGTTAAAATGGACCGGCAAGTTCGTTAAGAAGAGGGATGTCGTACGTCGTTTTGTGTTTGCCAACAAGATGCAGCTCATGCATATCAATGGTCTCACCTACGATTTTCTGTACGCGATGGCGAAAGAGCTTGAAGACAAAGATTCGATGATGTTGCTTGGGGGTGGACCAAAATCGAATCAACCGCTCATCCTGCGCCGAGGCAGTTCGCCGTACCGGGGATTCCTGGAAGGCAGAACGGACGGTGACAAGTACTGCCTGTTGTTGCACCTTTCCAATCTGGAACTGAAAACACCCAAAACAGACGATGACGACCCCAAAACGTAGGACAGTCGTACAAACAACGTACGACTGACACGGGTCGTTAACATAATTTATCCCTTCGTTTTTTGAGACACGTTCACGACATGAGCGACAATCTTCTGTTTGAGCCTTCCTTGTTTGAGATCAAGTTTGGTGGTTACCGAGTCGCTGCTTCGACGGCCCTGAGTGACGCAACGCTGTTGCCTATGGTGCGGAACTACAAGCGTACCGTCGCTTCGCGGATGGTCCCGCTGGCGAAAGACGACATTGGCCGGAAGATCGCTGACGCCGAGTACTACGTCAGTCGGAAGATTGACGGTGAATTTTCGGCGCTTATCTATCGAAATGGTGACCTGCTGACGCTCAACCCGGGTGGCACCGTGCGTATCGGCATGCCATGGCAAAACGAGGCAAAAGCACTGCTCGATCAAGCCAATGTGAGCGACGTCATTATTGCTGGTGAGCTGTACGTTGATATTGATGATCGTCGTCCCCGCGTTCACGATGTTGTCAGCGTCGCACGGCAACCAAAATCTGACGAGGAACTGTCAAAGATCAAGTTCGCTGTGTTTGATGTGATTGCCATTGATGGTGAATTGGTCGTACGGCCCTATGCGGATTCATTCGATCAAGTCAAACAAGTATTTGGTGATGGCAAAGCGATCCATCCAGTTGAAACGGAAGTGATCAAAGGGCATCGTTCGGTTGAGAAACAGTTTGACCGTTGGGTTGTTGACGAGAATGCTGAAGGCTTGGTCGTTCGTTCCGATTCCGCGGGTAGTTTCAAGGTCAAACCGCGTCACAATGTCGATGCAGTCGTCATTGGATTTACAGAATCAACCGATGATCGTAAAGGGATGCTGCACGATCTGTTGTTGGGCGTCGTCCGAGCCGATGGTTCCGTGCACGTGCTCTGTCGCGTCGGCGGAGGTTTTTCGGATGACCAACGACGCGAGATGCTCAGTGATTTGGAAGATATGGTTGTCGAGAGCGAGTACGCTGAGGTGAACTCGGATCATGTTGCTTATCAGATGGTCGAGCCCAAGTTGATCGCGGAGATCAGCTGTTTGGATATGATTTCCCAAAACACGCGCGGAGGTCCCGTCAATCGAATGGTGCTGAACTTTAACGCCAGCGAACAACGTTATGAAGTCGTTCGACGTATGCCGTTGGTCAGTGTGATCTCGCCTCAGTTCATTCGAATACGCGACGACAAACAATTTAACCCGACCGATGTTCGAATCAGTCAGGTCACTGATCTGGTCCCGGTTGCAATGGCAGAAGTCGACGCGTCAGAGTTGACGATGGCCAAATCAACCATCGAAAAGCGTGAGGTGTACACCAAACCCTATCGTGGCGAGACGTCGATCCGGAAGTTTTTGATGTGGAAGACCAACAAAGAGACCGACGACAACGAGTTTCCGGCTTACGTCATTCATTACACTGACTTCAGCCCCACTCGAAAGGCACCGTTGGCCCGCGAAGTCAGGGTTTCCAACTCGAAAGAACAGATTGAATCACTTTGGGAAGAACTCAAGAAGGCGAACATCAAAAAGGGCTGGGAGTTGTACGAGACAAAAGACTGAAATCAGTTCAGGACGTCAAGCTACGATGGCTTTCCTGTAGAAAAGCAGTTGCCGCATTTGAGTTGTGCCTCCATACAGATCTAGAGCAGCTTAAGTCGTCTGTAGAAGTTTAATCATCCAGAAAGGGACTTATGAATTCAAACTTGTTCGCCATTATTGGCGGTGTCGTCGGTTTTTCATTGATGATGTTTTTAAATATCTACACGCAAGGCGTGGTGCCCGGTGGAGCGATTGGAGGTGCGATTGGCGGAGGCGTCGGTTCGGCACTCGGAATGGGAATCGGAGCCGCTTTTTTCGGCAAGGCGGGCCAAAATGGATCAAAACCAGGCGACAAGTCTTAGTTTGAAGAATCCATGATGTGGCTACTGTCTAAAACGAGTCCTCAAGAATCGGTCGTCATGTAATTTGGCGCATACTGATCCACTTGTTGTAGCCGCGCTTAAAAAATGAAGCATCAAGCCAATATGCAACGACGTACGCAAGAAGACGAAACTTAAACGCGATTCCTTGGCCGTTAGCAGCCCATAGCGAATATTGTTTCGATGCGAAGACCAAGAAACGCAAAACAAAATACTGGCTGGTTTGGCTGATGTTGCCGGCCTACACCGTTCCTAATTCTGGCTAGCTTTTCTATACTCATGGGCTCCGTTGCGTCGAAGGAAGTCAACGCGGGATTCTCGTTCGTTTTTAGATTGTACCCAGTTCCACATTTGCCATGACCGAAACTGAATCATTCCAATTACCACTTTTCGCGGGAGTCGATGTCGGAGGGACGAATGTTAAAGTCGGAATCGTGGACGACTTAGGCGCCATCGTAGCCGATACAAAGTTTCCGACTCAGCCGAATGAGTCGCCCGATGTTGCTGTCAAGCAGGCCAAGCAGGAGTTGGAAGAACTGCTGTCATCTCAGGGGTTTTCCTGGAACGATGTTGCGGCGGTCGGAGTCGGTACTCCAGGGCCAATGGATATCAAACAAGGGATGATCTTGACGCCAACCAATCTGCCCGGATGGCACCAGTATCCGATTCGCGATCGGCTGTCTCATGAAGTCATCAAGCCAGTCACATTTGCCAATGATGCGGGTGCGGCGGCGTTTGGCGAATATTGGGTTGGAGGAGGCCAGGCGTTTGACAACATGGTTTTGTTAACGCTTGGGACAGGTGTGGGAGGCGGCATCATCGTGAACGATTTCTCGATTGACGGAGAGCATAGTCACGGTGCGGAACTTGGACACGTCACCATTGAAACCGGACCTGAAGCTCGGATGTGCGGTTGCGGTGTGGCCGGCCATTTGGAAGCTTACGCAAGTGCGACCGCGTTGGTCGATCGCACGAAGGAAAGACTGCGACTTTCTGATGGTGCCCAATCGAAGCTGCGAACGATGGCAAACGATACGTCTCCGCTGTCGGCACTGATGGTTTCCAATGCCGCTGAAGAAGGTGACGAGCTGGCATACCAGATGGTGATGGAAACGGCCGGATATCTCGCGCGTGGGATCGCTCAACTGTCTCACACAATTGACCCGGCGGCATTCATTCTGGGGGGAGCGATGAATTTCGGCGGAAACCACGCCAAACTGGGCCAAGCCTTCTTGCAAGAGATCGTATCCGAGACCCGAAAGGTCGTCTTTCCGGTGCTGGGTGAGCGATTGGTCGTTCGATTCGCCGAAGTTGGCTCAGAAGCCGGCTTTGTTGGCGCAGCCGGATTGGCCCGTTCAGAATACAATCGAACTGCCGTCGTCGGAAAGTAATCATTGTCCGTTCGGTGACCGACAGTCGATCGACCGTTGGGTGCTTCTTGAAAATGGCTCGTTACGGGGCTTCCTGGGTCAAGTCAAACGATCCACGAGTTCGTTGCGGCGAGACTGCCATTTCCTGAGTCGACTCATTGTTCAAAGTCGACTCAGCACATCAACTTTTCGGAGTCCGAGATGACTCTGTTACACCATTGAAGATCAATGAAACCAGAAAACATTCGCAACTTTTGCATCATTGCCCACATCGATCACGGCAAGAGTACGCTCGCCGACCGGCTTCTCGAACACACTGGCACAGTGCAAAAACGTGAGATGCAGGAGCAGTTGCTCGATGATATGGAGTTGGAACGACAACGTGGAATCACTATTAAAGCCCGCGCGGTTGCGATGCGGATCAAACATCGGGGTGAGGAATATGAACTGAACTTGATCGATACGCCCGGTCATGTTGACTTTCAATATGAAGTTTCCCGGTCGCTGTCATGTTGTGAAGGTGCGTTGCTGTTAGCTGACGCATTTCAGGGCGTTGAGGCTCAAACCGTCGCAACTGGTTATGCGGCGATTGAGCACGACCTCGACATTATTCCGGTGATCAACAAAATTGACCTCCAGTATCAACGCGCCGATGAAGTCGCAGAAGAAATGGAACAAGTTCTCGGAGTTGACCGTGAATCCGTCGTCCGCGTTAGTGCCAAAACGGGGATCAATATCGATGGATTGCTCGACGCGATCATCGATCGGATCAAACCTCCAACCGGTGACGCAAACGAAGTCTTGCAAGCAATGGTCTTTGATTCGCATTACGACGAGTACCGCGGAGCGATCACTTACGTACGTGTGATCAATGGCCGAGTGAAAAAAGGTGACAAGATTCAGTTTGTTCGCGCGGGGACCGAGCACGATGTGATTGAATTGGGACAGTTTACTCCCAAACAAACGCCATGCGAAGAATTGGTGGCGGGGCAAGTCGGTTACCTTGTGTGCAATCTGAAGTCCTTGGAGGACGTCAACATTGGTGACACCGTCTCAATCGGTGGCAAGAAGCATGCGGAAGCCTTGCCGGGATACCAGGATCCCAAACGGATGGTTTACTGCGGCCTCTATCCTTCTGATGGTCAGGATTTTTCCGAGTTGCGTGATGCCTTGGGGAAGTTGGCGATCAATGATCCCAGTTTTGAATTTGCACCTGAATCCAGCGACGCGTTGGGTTTCGGTTTCCGCTGTGGTTTTCTTGGCATGCTGCACATGGAAGTCGTGCAGCAACGCTTGGAACAGGAGTCTGACGTCGATCTGGTGCAAACAGCTCCCAACGTGACTTACAAAATCAAAACCAAGCGTGGCGAGGAACTGGAGATTCACCGACCTCAAGAAGTTCCTGACTCTGGTGAAATTGAAGAGTTCTTTCAGCCGATTGTACGTGTGAATTTGATCCAGCCCCAAGAGTTTGTGGGGCCCGTCATGAAGTTGTGCCAGGAACGACGAGGCCTGCAACAGAACACCGAGTATCTTTCGGCTACGCGAATGATGTTGACGTACGATTTGCCGTTGGCCGAGGTGATCTATGATATGCATGACAAACTCAAGAGCATCACGCGTGGCTATGGCACGATGGATTACGATCTGCTGGGTTACTTTCCTGCCGATTTATGCCGACTGGATATTCTCGTCAACGCTAAGAAGGTCGATGCGTTGTCGGTGATTTGTCACCGTGCCGATGCTGATCGACGCGGTCGAGCGGTCGTCAAAAAACTCAAAGAAGAGATCAGTCGACACATGTTTGAAGTTGCCGTTCAAGCCGCCATCGGCACGCGCATCATCGCTCGTGAAACCGTCAAGGCGTTGCGTAAAAACGTCACCGCAAAATGTTATGGTGGTGACATCAGCCGAAAACGCAAGCTTTGGCAAAAACAAAAAGAAGGCAAGAAGCGCATGAAGTCGGTCGGTAGTGTCGACATCCCGCAGAAAGCCTTCATGGCCATTCTGAATACGGGTGAATCCAGCAAGTAAGTCGTTGAGATTCGCGTATCAGGCAAGTTTGGAAAACGCGAGTTTGTAGTCGAACGACACTACTGAATTACATCCGATTGATTTTGACCCGCCTGCATCAGAGTCAGGCAAGCAGCAAACGATGTGGGGTTTCGGTGTTCCACGACGATTCGGTTGTTCAAGGGATCAAAAATGACACCTTGCGTCATCTTTCCTGGATCAGCGGACGATGGTCGAAACGTGACCAATACATAATCTTTGGCGGTCTTCGTTGAATCGACGATGAAGTGATCTGATGTCGAGATCGAATCGGATGTCCCGCCTTGTGGTCCACTCATTGAAAAATAGAACGTGCTGATCGAAGTCCCGTTTATCGGCCATGCCTCTTCGACGACGATGGATCCGTTGAGCAACGATTTTCGAAAAACAACTTTGGGTTTAACTGGTGTATCGGGAAGGCTGGACACGATGAAGCCAGTCACCACACACACGACAGTTACCCAGAACAGGAACATCCTCAAACTAAAACGAGGTTCCAGTTTTTCCTGACGAGGTTGCGTTTGGGCGGAATCGTCAAAGTATTCGGTCAAGTTGATGACTCGCGATTCGGGGTGGTTTTGGCTTCGCCAGCGGGTTTCCCAGACTCTTCTTTTGAATCCGTTTTCGAGTTTTCAGGAGTTCCACCCGACTCCTTTTCTACCGGCGGCTCAACATTCTTGTTGTCCTTCGAACCAGATGGATCGTTGTTTGAGTCGTCGCTTGAATTCGGTTTGTCTGACGGTTTTTGCGAAGTCTCTTTTGAGGCATCGTTGGGTTGATCTTTGCCGCCCTCCGGCTTCTCCATCTTTGGTTCCGCCGAAGGATTTGATTCATCAGTCTTGTCGCCCGCAGCGGATTTCTCTTGCCCAGAGTCGGCATCGTTCCTCGGTTCTGATTGATCCAGCGGGCCTTTCCGTGGGTTCAGTCCTTCCATTCCCGGTATGTCGGGAAAGGAAATATTTGGGCGGTTCGGAGTCGTCGGGTCCGTTCTGACTTCTTTTCGCTTTACGATGACGTCTCGGTTGAGTTGAAGTGTTTTCAAGTTATCCGCAGAGATCACGTAGTACCATTTCCCAAATCGCTCATTCAATTCAGCAACACGTTGTTTTCCAGCTTCGACTTCCTTTTCAAACGCTTTTAAGCTTTCTTGGTATTGAGTTTCAGCAAACGTAAACTCAGCCTGTTTTTGCGCAAAGTCTTTGAGTGCAGTTTCATAAGCGACAAACTCAGGTTTTCGCTGTGGTGTCTCAGGATCCGCCTTGGCTTCGTTCGGCTCTTGCGTTTGATCTGCGGGTTGCTCCGACGATTGATCCGGCTCGTTCGTTTCGTTCTCATTAACGACTGGAGGAGCGTCGACGTCGTCGGGTGCTGGTTGGTTTTCGTCGTCGGTTGCTGGTTGATAGCCGTCAGGCTTCAGTGGTTCAACAGGCGGGATCGGTTTTTCGGGCCGGTTGTCGATTAACGATTCATCAAACGCAACCCTGACCATTAAATACCGATTCTTGGCGTCCGCATTTGACATGCCGCGGTCTTCGGACACATCCTGGGACGTCGAATCGTTGCCGTTGTCTTCTGGCGTTTCAGGCGAATCGGCATCATCCTGCTCGGCAGCGTCGTCAGTTGAAGTCGCATTGGCGCCGCCTACTTCAATTTCTTCGGTGGATCCTTCAATTGCCTCACCAATGTTCATGATGTACCGGACGCCGTCGTTGGTGCCGACGGTTAAATCTCCATTAACCGATACCAATGCCATCCCGCCGTTGGCACCGCCTGCCAAACTAAACCCTTTGTTTTCCAGGTCTGCCTGCATCTCCCGAATCGCCAACGCGAATGCGCGTTTGTCTTCTTGAAACTCGGGTCGTTGATTGAGTTGAAGATCGGCAGTCAAAAGTTGATGACCTTTGAAGGTAAACTTGGGACGTACGCCTGTAATTTTCATCTGGTCCAAAACACCGATGACTTCGTTGATCTTGGCGTTCTCGAGTGTTTCTGTGTTTTCGTCGAGCCCGTCAAGTTTCCAGGAGCCTGACGGATCCTTTGCCAACTCGATTTGATCGCCTTGGGATTTGACCAGAGCCATCCCGGCAGCAGTTCGTGTCTCCTCGAGCGAATAATTGTCGACCGAAATCTGCTTGAGGTCTGAACGTTCGATTTGAAGTAAATCGGGATCGATCCAATCGGAGAACTTGGTCGACAAATCAATATTGACAGCGACTTTGTAGGTTTGGTTTTCATCCTGCCGGCGCACGTAAAACGATTTGACCGGTTCCGATCGCATCCGTTCGACATCGTCAGACTGATTCAGACCGGTATCATTTTCGACCTTGTTGCCGATGATCAGATCGACAACGGTTTCTCCCGAAACGTCTTTGAGTGTGATTCGCTGGCCAGCGGTTTCGGGATCCTCCAACTCATCGTCCAATGGATCGCGGACCCCGAGACGATCGTGTTCGGTTTTCAGTCGTCCAGCGAGAGCTTCCCGTTCCAGACCAATGAGCGATGATGCGGTTCGTGCCAGTCGCTCAATCGCCTCCGCGGGGTAGTCGTAGTGGGACGGGATCGTCCAAAGTCCATCTTTGGACACGACGCTGAATTTTTGAAGTACACCGTCTTCGTTGCGTGCAATGACCTCAAGTGATTTTGCCTGCGATGAAGACGTAAACTCTTCATAGAATGGAAGTCCAACCAATTGAAAATCATCGGAGTTGGCTGGCGCGCCAGCATAGTGGTTGAGCGCTGCGATTCCTGCCAGTGCGGCGGCGACGCCGACGAAAAGGCCAGTTTTGGCTGCATCAGTCATGGTTAAGTTCCGCTAAGTTGCTGCTACCAATAAGTGTAAAATTGTTGTCTACCGCTTGGACCAATCAAACGCGTCGGTCTTCTTGAATTCCACGTTCTTCTGTGACCTTGCGGTACCAAAGCACAATGATGCCGAGGATCAGTGCCGGCAGTGGAGCCAGTAAGACTGCGAGATATTGAGCTTGCGTTTCCAATCGCGTAATTTGGCTGCGCTCGTTTGCCTTGAGTTCTTCAAGGTCTTCAGCCAGCTGTTTGTCCAGCCTGGCTTTCTTCAGTTCAAAACGTCGCTCGGCATCGATCGCTTGTTGGCCTTGCTGTTGAATCTTCTGAAAAAACGAAAGCTCTTGATTGGACTCAACTCCTTCATTGGCTTTTTTCAGTTTGTCCTGTTCGGCCTTCAACTCTTTTCCCACCGCCAGTTCAACGGTTTCGCGTTCTTTGGCTGTTTTGTTTCGAAACGTATTAATGACTTGTTCGAGTCGCGTCAACGTTCGCGGCTTCGCGCGACGATTGCGAAGCCGAACGAACGAATCGCTGTCGGCGAGGACCTCGATTGCATTCTGCAAGAACACAAGATTATCGAGCTTCTGTTTAATGCGGTCATTCATGGCATCGTTCAACGCTTCTTGTTGAGTCAAGTAAGTGTCTGAGACAAAATCCATATCAGCAATGACAACGACGTTGATCTTGCTCGTATCCTTGCCCGTAACATGCGCCGCCAGGACGTGGGATTTGTCATCGACTACGGTGCCCGGAGTCGAATTCATGATCACTAGATCGTTTCCAGTAATCTGACTACGCGCGGCTGTGGTTTCGGTCGTTAGTTGTCCGGTTCTCGCATCAAGAAACTGTTGTTCCTGTTTGGGAACGATGGTCAGTTCATCCCAAGTTGTGATTCCAGATTCAGGCCCCAGTTGAACCAGCGGCACAAAATTGGTTGGCCCGTTTTCAACTGCCTCAACGGATCCTGGATAGAACATCAGCATCTCGCTAAGTCCGTTCGAGATCGGCGAATCAGGATTGAAGGCAATACTGTTCGCGTTGTTTCTGGCCCAGACGAACGCTTTTTCGTAAGGGCCGTAAAGCTCGGGCCAGCGTGCACCAAGTCTCGGCGGCCAGTAGCCCGAAAACGCTGAGTGTGGGTTATCGACGGACCAAGCAGCACTGCCGGAGTCCCATTTTATGCCGACGGCGCTGAGAACTTTTGAAGCGGTACCGCCGTCCGACTTGGGCATCGGAGACGTGGTCAGATACTGTGCGTAAGGCGAGCGTGGAGAGATTCGCCCCATCTTGGGAGCATTGAGTATGCCGACTTCACGAGGATATTGAAATGCCCAGAAGAATGGGAGCGGGTCAAGCATCATGATGGCTGGGTTTCCAGCTTCGAGATATGCGACCAAGCTGTCCATACTGCCATCGTCCAAGCTGGAAGGGTCAGCGACGATCAGCACGTCGGGAGCTTGCGGCTTCGGTTCGTCCGTTGCATCATTCTCCTCGGCCGCTTCTTCTTTGGGTTGGGCGAACTGGTCCAAATCAAAAGGTGCATAGTATTTGACTTTGTATTGATTTCGCAGTTCGTCCAGCGTCGACTCGTACGACCAAGGTGCACGCTGGCCTTCAAACTCGGGGCCCGCGAAGAATGCATCCGTTTCTAAAATCCCAACCGTCAGCTTGTTCTTTTTGTCAATGGTTGCAGCAAGTGCGTGGCTTAGTTCGTATTCCAACGAAGTTCCATCGGCAACAAACGGCAGAGTCGCGTCGCCGATTGAGCTGGAGATCAAGGCGCCCATGTAGACGTCTGATTCCTCAACCTTGCCACCCACGACGGAACGATCTCCAACCGGTTCGATCCCTGATCGTTTTGCATTCAGTGCTTCTTCGCTGTTGGGTTTGACATCGACAAATCGTACTTCGACATTGCGATCGCCATATTCATTGAACTCTCGTAACAGGCCAATGAATTGCTTTTTTGTGTTGACGTATTTTCGAGGAACCTCTGAACTGATGAACGCCTGAATGGTTACTTGACGATCATCGTCAACGACTTTGTCCAGCGTCGTAAGTGTCACTTCGTCGAGCGTATACAGCTTCTCGCCGGTAAGATCCAATCGGGACCACATGCTTGAAAGCGCCGAGCTGGACAGAAAGGTCATTGAGACCAGCGCGACCAGCAGTGCAACGGCGCGAATTGTAAATTGACCCGCCAGCGTCACTTGTTGGCCACGACTCCAGTGACGTTTGGAAATCACGATAAGGTTCAGGTACAACATGAACACGGTGATCGCAACGAAGTACGCTAAGTTCGGCAGCGGTACAACACCGAGCGTAAAATCTCTAAGGTTCCAGTCGAATCCAAACCGTTCGACGGAAACAGTGCCCGCGAAATAGACGCCCAACACTACGGGAATCGCACAAAACGCAGCTCCAAGCACATACGCAATGGTTGCGTTTTCGGTTAATGACGAAGCAAACATCCCGATCGACAGGAGAGCGACTCCGGCAAGCCAATAGCCGAGATAGGTTGATGCGATGACGCCCCAATCCGGATTCCCCAAGACCTCAAGCACAAAGACTTGTGGCAGCGAAAAGACTAATGCAATCGTGTAAACCGCGACAACGGAAAAGAACTTTCCTAACAGAATATCAAAATCAGAGGCTGGCAACGTGAACAGGATTGCGTCGGTACCCTGTTTGCGTTCTTCCGCCCAGACCGTCATCGTGATCGCCGGAATCACCGACAACAGCAAGAACGGAAACTTCTCACTGAGCTGATCCAGCGTCGCCAGATTGTTGGCAAAAAACTGAGGACTGAATGCCAACGCGGAACACGCCGTGACAAACAATACAATTAGAAGATAGCCGAGTGGCCCCGAAAAATACTGTTTGACGTTACGCCAAAACACCGCAGAAACAACGTGCCAACGAAACATGTTGATTCGACTCCAATTCGCAACGAAAAAAGATAGAACAGGTTTTGCAACCTTGCAAACAAACGTACGACTTGCGTCGTGAATTACTAACTCAACGTAAACTCAGTAAGCTGATGGAAGTTTTCCGCCAACTGTTCACGTTCGCCAAGTTCCTTCAAAGGAGAATCAGCAACGATCCTTCCTTTGTTAATCAAGATGACGCGATCACAGAGGATTTCAACTTCCTGAAGAATATGAGTCGATAACAGGACGCATTTTGACTGGCCCAGATTTTTGATCAATTCGCGAATGCCGACCAATTGATTTGGATCCAAACCGCTGGTTGGTTCATCGAGAATCAATACGTCTGGATCGTGCAACAACGCTTGAGCCATTCCGACTCGTTGCCGAAATCCGCGAGAAAGCTTCCATAGTGGCTTGTTCCAGACTTCGCCCAAATCGCATTTGTCCGCAACAAAATCCATCCGCTCGCGACGCTGGGTCGGCGTAAGGCCGCGTGCTCTCGCCAGATAGTTCAAGGCGCTCTTGGGAGTCATCTCGCCATACAACGGACCATTTTCTGGTAGGTAGCCAATGTGCTCGCTGCCTGCGATGCGATTCTTTTCCATGTCGTAGCCGGCAATATTGATTGTGCCTCGGGTTGGTGCGAGGAAACCAGTCAGCAACTTCATCGTCGTCGACTTGCCGGCGCCATTGGGGCCTAGAAACGCACAGACTTGGCGTCGTGGAACCGAAAACGAAACATCACGAACGGCAGCGAAGGGTCCGTAGAATTTGCAGAGGTCGACTGCTTGAATCATCGTCTCGGATTTATCTTGTTTTTGACTCATCAATTTTTCTCAAACCATACAGCAAAAACAAAGGCGAAAATTTAAAACTTCGGCATGGTTGCTCTCGTTAGTCGGCTTGACGCCACGAGTTCCAACCACTGTTTTAGATTTTAAAAAAATGCGGACTCATTTCAAAGGGACTTGCTCAACAAAACACCTTCGTCGACATGCTCAAAACCCAGTTTCTCAAAGACGCCAATCGCGGCAGTTTCGGACGCCAAAGTTTGAGCCTCAACATACTCGACCCCTTGCTGCATGTAATACTTGAGGGCTTCACCGACCAAAAAGGTCGCAATGCCGGAACGACGAAATTCCTCGGGTACGTTGAGCCCATACATTCCGCGAGCGGTGTTTGGCCCCCCACCAGCCAGCGGCTGCATGTCCCAGAACGATACGTTTCCACAGACCCGCTGGTTCTGTTTATGGTAAATGCTAAACCGTTCTTTGTTCGCCATACCCAAGGTGCAAGTCTCCCACCACGAGTTTTCTTTGGGATCCACAACGGCATTGATTTGATACTTTCGTCGCACTGACAATTGATCGCGGCCGCCAATGGGGCGAAATTCAGCAAGTCTTCGCTGCATGATCACAACGCGATCCTGCTGTTCAAATGCGTTTCGCGTCAGCGTTTGGTGAAACTGGGAGTCTTTCGACAGAACACCAGGAATTTCGCTGCCCCCGTAAAGACCAACATAGAACGGTGCAAATGGAAACAGTCCACCTCCTGCCACGGACTTCGCCCCCCTGCCCTTCAAGTAGTTCAATCCATGAGTCAGCAACTGATCCGCGATCGACTCCCGATCGTAGTCGCCATCGCTGCGAATTTTAAGCTGAGAAATAATGCCGGTCGAGAGATCCAGGTCACTCAAGTCATCCGAGGGCGCAAACGACGCATGGACAAAACCGATTGGTTTGCCTTGCGAGAATCGCCATTGCGACGGGTCGTCCTGATGGTCGTCCGCTAACTCGACTGCAAAAATTAAACCGGCAGGATCGAAGTACGGCCGGGACAGAATAAGATGCTCAATCCGATAAGGTAACAACAGCTTCATTTGACCGCGCATCGGTGGCTGATGCTGCCAGATTTCAGACAGGAAAGGTAGGTCCGTGTTTAGGAAATGGCGGTACTGTATCACGTCAACCGAGCGGCGATCCTGTGGCAAAGAGTCTTGTCCGATCTATTCGAATTGATTCCTCTTGAAAACGCAATCAGGTAGCGGCGCCGAAAGGCATTTTGACTCAAGCGACTTTAGCGTTGGGGTCGGTTGCCGCCTCTGCTTTCCTCTCGGCTTGTTGTCGTTTCTTGGTCTTCCGAACTGGCTTTTCTTTCCAACGACGATGGACCCACCAAAACTGATGAGGACAGTCGTAAATCGCATCAGCCAAGCGGTCGTTGTACCACTGAGTCAGCGCTGTCACGTTTTGTAACGAGTCGTCCATCTCCAGTGGATCTGCTACGCCGGTACAGCCAATCTCAAAATGCAGCGGTTCGTCCAACTGACGGCAATAACTGACCATCATTGGTGCTTTTCCTGACAACGTAAACAGAGCAACCGCTTTATGACATGCGGCGGGCCGACCAAGAAACTCGATCCAACATCCCTTGGTTCCCGCGTGTTGGTCGCCCAACAGCGTCAAAATTCCGCCACTGTCCAGAACTTCCTGAATCGCCGTCGCACTCCCGTCTTTTGGCAGGATAAATTGTCCGTTGTATCCGCGAAACCGATTGATAAATTCGTCGAGATAAGGATTATCCATCGTTCGTGCAACGGTGTATGACGGCATCCCCAACAGCCCTGTAACGTAGCCACCCATCTCAAAGTTTCCAAAGTGCCCCGATACGGCGACCAACGGCCGATAGTCAATCAAGTAACTGGTCATCTGCACTTTGTCACGAATGTAAACGTAGTCTCGCCAATTCGAGTCATGAATCTTCCGTGGCGCGTGCGCAATTTCACAACCCATCATGCACAAATGAAACCACATCTTCCGAGCCATTTCGATTCGCTCAGACTCAGGCATATCTGGAAAGACGCCAAGGATGTTCTCGTGAATGACCTTGCGTCGAAACTTGATCACGTCGTTGACCAGCCAGGCAAGCTTTCGACAGCACCAGCTACATTGCTCGATGGTCAACACTTGAACGACAGCCAGAACAACTTTCAGGAGAATCAGTTCTGCAATCGTTTTGATTTTTTCTTTTAGCCGCATCCTGCTGCTCAGTTCATCCCAGGCTAGCGCTTCCATCGACAGAAAGCTCGACGTGTTTTCTCGTTACGCCATTTTGGCAAGAATCACCCGATCGAAAAAGACGAATCTGGGCGAACACGAGCAGCCATTGAAATAAAGTTATGGCTCAAACCGATTGCGAACTCGACCGTGACGCACGAAAGCGAGAAAACTGGCTGATGTCGTGCGTCGGCAGAAGCATCAAGTTATAAATCAATGCTGCTTCGCGGATCGCTGTGATAGTAGTCGACAACTTTCCATTTTCCGAAAGGATTCCGTTTGTAAAATAGCCGGACTCGACGTTGACCGGACAGCGTTTCAGGCATCTGGTTGACGCGAACTTGTACCCCGACAGTAAATTCCACCTCGGCTGTGTATTCCCCAGTTTTGACAAAATCGGTGATGCCCATTAAACGACACGTGTCAAAGTCATATCGCGGCATCTCTTGCTTAATTTTGTCGGAGACGCTCTCGTCATTGGGATCAACTTTTTCCAAAACGCTGTTCAAGTCATTTCGTTGAACATGAAAAGCGAGCTGATACACTTCTTCGGTGATCTCTTCCTTGTCAGTAACGATGGCGGCTTCGCAAAGGACGATGGCAATGGTGACCAGTGCAATACCTCCTGCGACCAAGAAGACTCGTCGCTCACCAGAGTAGACTGCCATGGCGACGAAAACGATAAACATCGCAATACCCGTGACCATGGGGACGAATGCATCTTCGGTTAACCATTCCATTGAGCGTTCCTGGGTTGAAGAGAATCAAATCGGATTCTCATTGTTACGCTGTATGCATCCAAAGACAAGCAAGATGCCGTCGTTGTCAGTGGTATAAAATTGGAGCAACCGATCTGCGTTGGTCTTGAATACCAAATAGAAAAAGGTACAGAGCAATTTTGCCCTGTACCTTTTAGGTGAACGATTTGTTCAATCTGCCCTCAACGGCGCGACAAGTCTTTCGACGCGCGAGTGAAGGAGAATGGTTTAATTGTTACTTCTTCAGCGGCTCCAGCGGAGATTTTTTCGCCGCAACCTTTTTCACGTCATCGGTTTTCGTTGTCTTGGCCAATTTCGAGATTTGAATCGTTTTCGATTGGGCGACGAAAGCCTCGACAAGAGGGGCATCTTTGAAACCACGCAGGTAGCGACGAACCCATTTGCCGTCTCGTTTTTCAAACATGATCAGTTGTGGGACACCGCGGTCGCCGATCAGTTGGCGAGCGAGCGTCTTCTCTGCGTCGAGATCTACGGTAGCCCAGTGGCATTCTTTAAATGCGTCCTTCTGCAGCAGCTGAGGGATCGTCGTCTTTTTCATTTGCTGACACGGAGGACACCATTGTGCCGAGACAAAAACAAGGAGTGGCTTGTCGCCCTTTTGAGCTCGTTGAAATGCAGTTTTGTAATCCAACTGCTGAGCGTTGGCGAGATTTGTCCAGAGGACTGCTGCGGTAACCGCAAACAGGAGCGTCGCGAACTTCATAAATCATCCTTCCGTGTGGTCCCAATTTCGCCAGTCGTCCGTTGCCTGACTTCGATCAGTTGGGGTTCGTCCAAGAATGTGATCGTCTCATTGCTTGCTGGCGTTGCCTTTAAACGGGTTTGCTTGGTCAAGTTTGGGAAAGGCCGCACGCCCGATCCGAAACATCCGAATCACCCGTAATTTCTGAGTCGTTGATTAATCGTTGTGATCCGTATATTTGCTGTTTCAGCTCGGGTCGGGAATTGGAATTCGGTGGCAAAATCTTTTTGGTTTGTGGGCTTTGACTGATACAATCCACTGTTTGCGGCTGAGCGTTGTATCGCACTCCGGCTGCACGTCCCCTGTTTGTTTTCATCGCGTCAATGAAATTACGAGTTGGATTAGTCGGTCTGGGTGACCAATGGCGCTCGCGTCATCGTCCTGCATTGATGGCGCTGTCGGATCGATTCGAAGTGCGTGCGATCTGCTGTGAAGTCGCCGAGCGGTCGCGGCAAATTGCCGACGAGTTCAATGCCATCGCCATGGATGGGTTCCGGGCGATGGTCGAAAGGGATGATATTGATGCGGTTCTGGCGTTGTCGCCTGATTGGTACGGTCCGCTGCCCATTCTGGCTGCATGTGAAGCTGGCAAAGCTGTCTACAGTTCCGCCGCGCTGGACGTCTCGCAAGATCAAGCGTTGGAGATTCGTGAGAGAATCGAGAAATCCGGCGTCGCATTCATGGCGGAGTTGCCACGTCGGCACGCGCCGGCAACCATCCGGTTAAAGGAACTGATTGCGACACGATTGGGACCGCCGCGTCTCCTGTTTTGTCACGATCGTCGCCACAAGGAGACGCAAAAAAACTCCAAACGACGCGGAGAGTACTGCCCGTTGGTTTGGCGAAACTTGATGGAATTGGTCGACTGGTGCCGCTACCTTTGCAATGACGACCCAGAATCGGTGATCAGCTCCATCCATCACCAACACAATGAGCATACGGATCCGTTTTATCAAATGGTCAGCATGACGTTCCCGCCAATTGCAGACAACATCCATCTAGCGGGGACATCATCCGGGGTTCGCCCTTTGGCACAGTTGAGTGTTGGCCACTACATTCCCCAACGCTGGCAAGATGCTCTTTCCTTTAAGCGACCGGCATCCATTCAAGTTTGCTGCGAGAACGGCATGGCATTTATTGACTTGCCAAACAACCTGGTCTGGTTCGACGATGCCGGCCAACATACCGAATCGTTGGAGCTTGAGCGTGCAGTGGGAGAGCAGATGCTTGACAGGTTTTATCGGGCAGTAACCAGCTTGATTCGAAAGACGACTGACCCGCAGGACGCCTATCGGGCATTGAAGATCGTCGTCTCGGCCAATGAAGCTGCCAAGACCGGGCAACGCATCGACATTGATTACGATGACTAAGTTGTCTGTCGCGATCATCATTCCCGCGCTCAACGAAGCGAAGGTAATCGACGCGTCGATCCGACGCGCTTGGGATTCAGGCTGCGATGAAGTCATCGTCGTCGATGGCGGTAGCGAAGACGACACCGTATCGATCAGCGAGAAGATGGAGTGCCGAGTCATTCACTCAGAACGTGGACGCGGCAACCAGCTGAACGCAGGATCCGCAGCTGCGAATTCAGATGTGTTATTGTTCATGCATGCTGACAACTGGCTGGCTAAAGATGGTTGTCAGCAAATTTGCCAACAGATGGAGAACGATCAGCATCTCGAGTACGGTGGATTTCTTCAATCGATTTTGAATGACCATTGGATGTATCGCTGGATCGAATACGGGAATGCTCAACGAGTCTACTGGCGAGGGTTGCTCTACGGTGATCAAGGTCTCTTTGTCCGTCGACGACTTTTCGAACGGACTGGCGGTTTTCCAAATATTCCGATCATGGAAGACCTGGAGTTCTCCAGAGTGCTGAAGAAGATCGGCCGTGCCAAGTTGCTTACAGGGCCAATTTATGTGGATGCACGGCGGTGGACGCAACATGGCCTGATTCGGCAGACCTTGCGAAACTGGTATCTATCGTCCGCGTATCTGTGTGGCGCATCGCCCAATTGGCTCGCAGGAAAATATAGAAACCACGATTTGGACGGCAGTTAATGGTGCGTCGCGGATAGTTGACCGAGCCATCGAGTTCGATATGGGCGATATGGCCATGGAGTTCGTGAGGCGGTTGGTCACGAATTGACGAGCTCCGAATCTGAAATCCTTGTTCAGTGAAATTTCGTTACGCGAAGTAGGTTGGCAGGCCGTGATGGAAAGCTACTTGATCCATACGATCTGGTACAACTTTCAGAGTTTGCCAAGTTCAGTTTTCTGGCAGTTCAGTTTTCGCCTTCGAATGAAGCCAGAACAAGACAATGCCGCCCACCGATACCATCGGGCCTTCAGATACGGTCCAATACATGGGCATGCCAGATCCTAAATCGATACCAATCAGGATCAAGCCAATCAGCACGTTCAACAGCGCAAAAAATGGGATCATGCTCAAGTGTTGACGAAGGTGCCAGCCAACGTAAAACATGACAGATCCGTGCACCGCATACATTAACGAAGTTGATCGTGCCAAGTAGGACGTAATGGCTGATTCTGGTAGCTCGCCCAGTCCAAGCCACTGGTGAATGGAGGCCATCCATTCAAAAGGAAAACACATCGGAACCAGTGCACAGACAAGCGTCGTGCCGATCGCCAAAAGCATAAACTGTAGAACTCTGAACCAGAACATTTGGATCGATCCTCTGGATGGGAAACTCCTTCATCGTAACGGATGGTCGCCGCCGAATAATCCAGAATTGACACAAAAAGAAGCCGCGACAAATAATCGCAGCTCTGATTTGAAAATTGAACTCAACAAGTCGTGCTTGGAAACGAACTGCTTTTGTTCGGCGTGTTGATGCTGACTTACCAAAAAGTCAGTCTCGATTCGTCGTCAAGGTTTGCCTCGACTCAGCGTCGATGAACCATCAGGATCGAAGATGGTTTAGAAATGAAAACGAGAGTCAAGCAGGGTTGGGGACTGCATCACCAACCCAGATCCGATCCTTTAGTTGTGACAACGTTTCAATTGAAGCATGGCATCGAATCGATTCGCGTTGCTTCGCTTGTTCTTCCAGTGCAAGGGATGGCTCATAGAATTCGTTGAATCCACAGGTACCACCGGCACCTTTAAGCCAGTGAGCCAATTGCGAAAGCTCGACAAAATCATCTGACTCTAGTGCGTCTCGCATCTCGTTCAGCTTGCCTTCAAGGGTCGGAACGAAATCAGCGATGATCTCCATGAACTCAGGGTCATTCGGTAGATTTGAGTAGATCCAATCGTCGCTTGATCGGTCAGTCGGAACGATCGACGATGCAATGTCAGGCGAAGTTAGGTCCGGTTCCGGTACACGTTTGCGTGTTGGCGATGAGAAGACCATCTTGGCGTGACCAAGAAGTTGTTCAAATGCTGCCGCAACTTTCTGTTGACTGTTTGAATGACATGCGTCGATCAATTCGCGACAATGAGTGGCCAAGCTTTCTTGATTTCGGGACGCCGCTTCTTGTTGCAGCTCCTCTGCGGACGTCTTTAGGCTAGTGAAATCTTCGTTTTCCCAAGCGTGTTGAAATTCTATCAGATACTGCTGAAACACCATCCGCAGATCGACTTGTTGTTCAAGCGACGACTCAATCCGAGCCGTCGTTTTTGGGCTCGATGAATTCGATTGTTGATCTTCGTCTGCTTCAGCGGCCGGTGTGGTTGGCATTTCGATGTGTTGCAAGTGACTGGATATGGTGGATATCAGCTTGTCGATGTCGACTGGCTTGGCGACAAAGTCATCGCATCCGGCGGCGAAGCACTTTTCTTGATCGCCGGTCATCGCGTTCGCGGTCAAGGCAATGATGGTTCCTTTGTAACCGTTCTCCCGGAGTTTTGCAGTTGCTTGATATCCGTCGAGCACGGGCATCTGCATGTCCATCAAGATAATGTCAAATGGAGAGGCGATTGCAGTTTCATATCCTTGTTGGCCATCTTCCGCTTCTTCGACATGGCAACCGGCCTTTTGAAGAATCAATTTAATAAGTCTTCGATTAGCTTGGCCATCATCGACGACCAGAATCTTGCCTGGTGGTAGTTTCAATACGCCACGTTGATGTGTCGAACGATCGTTCCGCGCTGTCTTTTTGAACTCCTCAAAACTGATTCTGGGTTCGTCCGAAACGTCGCCGGTTTCGATCCAAAACGTAAACTGACTCCCTTGTCCCGCTTGGCTGGTGACTTCGATGGTTCCGCCCAAGGATTCCACGATGCGTTTGCTAATGGCCAGTCCGAGGCCTGTCCCACCGAACTTTCTCGTCACGCTGGAATCTGCTTGCACAAACGGCTTGAAGATCTTATCAAGTTGGTCCGTTGTCATTCCAATTCCGGAATCGTGAATTTCTATTTTCAACATCGATGTGCGTTCGACTTCACAAAGTTCAGCACAGACGCGAACAGCGCCTGCGTTAGTGAACTTGATCGCGTTGCCGAGCAGGTTTGTGATCACTTGTCGCAATCGAACATCATCGGAAACGATTCGCTCTGGTAAATCTGTTTTGAAATCGAGGACCAAGCCGATCCCTTTGTCTTCGGCTCGAACACGCAAGATGTTGGTTACGTCGGTAATGATCTTGAATGGTGATCGTGGCTCGCAAACGATTTCCATCTTGCCTGCTTCGATTTTGGAAAGATCCAGGATATCGTTGATCAACTCCATCAGGTGTTTGCCGCTACTGTGAATCGTGGACAGGTACTCCTGTTTTTCGTCTTCGTTTTTGGCGAGACCACGACGCAGCCAATCGGTGAATCCGAGAATGGCATTCATCGGTGTGCGAATTTCGTGGCTCATGTTGGCCAGGAAATCCGACTTTGCTTTGTTGGCGCACTCGGCCGCTTTCTTGCTGTTCTCCAGTTCGGTAACATTTTCGAAACTGACCAGAACACCGTTCCCTTTGCTGGACTGGGCCATCACTGGAGCGCAATTGACTCGGAAGATCAAGAATTCATTTTGTTCTTCGCCGTCTTCAACAACCTTTACTTCCGAGTCGAGGTCTTCCATCCGCAAGGTCATGATACAACCCATGACGTGATCGCCCGTTTGGGCACTTTTGACCCACGGATAATCTTCTGTCAATTCACCATTCTCGTCGCGCCATTGAAAGACATCTTGAGGCGGTTGGTCAATGATCTTATCGAGTTCGGTATGCGTGTCTCGCAAAAATACTTTGTTCGCCAGTGCGATATGACCGTGAATGTTGAGAACAAAAAGTCCTTCGGTCAACGTATCGAGGGCGCCGCGAACTTGTCGCGGTATTGATCGAGAAGGATTCAGTTGGGCCAGCATTGCTCCAAGGTAAATCATGAACAGCACACCCGACATCGCTGACATAAAAGTTGCCAGGCGTGTCCAAGGTGAAAAATTCGCGAAGATGCCGGATTGCGACGCGGTGATTGGCACAAACGAAAACTCCAGATCTCCCCACTTGATCTTTCCGGATTTTAGTGGGATGACCTGACGATTAAGGTTTGACGCCGTCTCGTTTGTCCAGAATTCATCGTGGTTGGGAGTCGCCGCCAGAAGCCGGTGGTCGGGATTTCGCAGGCCAATGGATTGAATTTCAGTGCTGCGTGCGGCGACTTGATCCAGAATCTTTTGTAACGAAACAAAATCGCTTCGCCGAATCATGATGGCTGCAGGGACCGCCGTGGACTCGCAGAGTTCTGCCCGCGTGCGATAGCGGACGTTCTCTTCCGAAGGCACCAGTTGGAGCACAGTGGCGCAGATGAACACCAGCAGCATGATGCCGACAAGACCGAGAGTAATTTGAATTTTGGTGGAGAGCCAACTCATGGTTTTCTGGTTTTCTATTGATCAACAATGCTTTCTAGCGTCTCGCCGCCTGAGGCAGATTCCAGCAATGAGCCAACGTCGAAGTATTGATACGCAGCAGGTTGAGTTACCAAAGTGGTCAACATGACACCGCCACGAATCATCCAGGTCAAATAACCAGCGGTCACCAAGGAAGCTGCTGAAACAGCGACTTCGGGCAGACCGATGTTCAGTTTTTCCGATAGAAACGTGTTCGTGGCTTGATCGAGATCTTGAAAGAACAGGTTGACTTGAACCTGCGACTGAAACTCACTCAGCATCGATGACGATTCGATAACTTCGTTGGATGAGTAAATATCCGCCAACGTCAACGCGTCACTTCTTCCTGAGTAGCTGTAACTTCGATTGGAGAGCTCCAAGGAAAAGAACGTTCCGTCAGAGTTTCCGAATCCACTTTCAAGGACGACGATTTTGTCTAGAGATTGTGCGCGCGCTTCTTCGCCAGTCCCCGCAATCCCGACGATCGATGGAGTTTCTGTCTCACCTTCGGTCGTGTTCGGTTCGGTTGTAGCGCCTGTTCCGGTTCCTCCAGCCGAGGTGCCGTCGTCAGTGTCGTCTCCTGTCGTCGAACCCTCACCTTCTCCTTCCCCTTCGGTTTCTGTGGTTGGTTCGGTGGGGTCCGTTGGTGTCGATGCAATTCCAGGGGCGACGGTGATTTGTACGACGGCAGCATTGCTTAGGCCGCCGGTTCCTTGAAGCTGGTACTCGTACGAATCGTTTCCATTAAAGCCTTCGTTCGGTTCGTAGATCAGCTGGTTGCCAACGATCCGCAATGTGCCGTTCTCAGGTTGTCGATGAATCACAATATCCATCGAAGTCAAATCAGAGTCAGGATCAATATCGTTCTGGATCAGATTGCTTTTAGAGATCTCCAACGGTACGTCGGTAATGGTCGTGAATGAGTCGTTGACCGCTTGCGTTGGGTCGTCGACAGGCGTCACATTGATGAAAACACTGGCTATGTCTTCCAATCCATCAGCGTTGATGATCCGGTATCTGAATTGGTCGCTGGTATGGCCGTCGGAGCCATCGTGTCGATAAACGATATCGCCATCGCTGTTGACTCGGACACGCCCGTGCTCAGGTTGCTCGACCCAAGTGATCGAAACGCCGCCAGTTGCGTTGGAAACATCGTTCGCCGTCGCGTCAATGACGACTCGGCCTCCTTCGGAAACCGTGACCGTGTCACTTATTGCATCGGGTGTTTCGGGCAGATCGATACTTGTGAAGGTCAGTGTGTAGTCGGTCGCAGAATACAGATCACCGTCAGAGATCGAGTACGTCAGTTGATCGTTGGCTTCGATGTCGTTGTAGATCAGTTTTCCGTCAACGATGTCTTGATAGGAGATCACGGTTCCGTCGGTCACGGCAACGCCGTCCAACATTAGTTGGTTGGCCGTTGGTGTTGTTTCGATCCTTACCTCTGCAAAATTTGCGTCATCAACGTCGGCGAACTTGAAATCGTTGGCGGTCAGGACACGGGACGTCCGTTCAACAACGTTGACATTCGAATCGGCACTCAAGGGTGCATCGTTGATTGGGTTGACCGCGAAGCCAGCGAGATAAGATGCTGAATCCAGGCCATCATCGTTGACGGAGAATTTGAAAGAGGAGTAAGGACTGCCAAATTCGTTTCGACCTGGCGTAAATACCAAAGCACCGTTGTCCAGATCGCTTTTGGTGATCTTGTCTCCAACTTTGACTTCGATTCCAAAATGCAACAGCGTGCCGTTGCCTGGAAGGCGATCGACCGTCATGAACGATAGCGTGTCGCCGTCGAGATCGTCGAAACTCAGATCCGCCGCTCGAACGACATAGCTTGTATCTTCATCGATCGTTCTGAAGAAGTTGGCGGCCGTGGGTGGATCCGGATTGTCGATCGTCTGAAGCGTCAGTTGATTGGTGGTTGCCGCATAGTCGGTCCCGTCAAATACCCGAAACTCGAGAACGTCGTCGGCTTCCAAATCGGTGTAAGTCAGCTGCCCGTTTTCAATCTGAGTAAGCGTGATGATATCGCCGCTGTTTACAAGCGTCCCGTTTAGTCGGAGTTCACCGACAGACGGAGGCGTGACAACTTCTAGATGAGTGAGATCACTTGATTCGACATCGTTGAACTCAAAATCGTTTTTCTCCAGTTGGACGGTCGTGCGCTCGGCAACGGATCTGGTTTCGTCGGAACTCGTTGGCAAGTCATTGACCGATGAAACATGAAACGTGATCTCATACGTGTCGATAGATTCCAGCGTTCCATCACTTACCGAAAACTCAATGACGGCATAGTTTGCACCGAACTCGTCCGCCTCAGGAGAAAATGTTAATCTGCCCCCATTGATTTGACCGCGCCTGATTCTGTCGCCGACTTCAACCTCCGAGCCATTTAGCAACAAGGTTCCTGATCCAGAGATTGATTTGATGATGACCCGGTCAAGGGAGTCACCGTCGAGATCGTTGTACTGGAAGTCGGCCAATTCAAACGAATAGTCGGTGTCTTCATTGATGACGCGAACGAAATCGGTGCTCGTTGGAGCATCCGGGAGATCGATTGAGTTCATTGTCAATGTGTACGTGCTGGCTGATAGACTTGACCCATCTTCGATTCGAAATTGAATCGAATCGTTCGCTTCCATATCCAAATAGGTCAACTCTCCAGACAAAATCTGGTTTCGGGTTACGAATGTCCCGTCGCTGACGATGCTTCCATTCAATCTCAATTCGCCGACACTCGACGATGTGACAATCAAAATCCGGGAGAATTCGGTCGACTCGACATCAGAAAACGAAAAGTCTGATACATCAAACGCTCGTGTCGTTCGCTCATTGACACCAATCGTGTCATCGGCGCTGGTCGGAAGGTCATTCACGGGCGCGACGTTGATCGTGGCGGAATAGTCCGGCGAATCGAGCCCACCATCGCTGACGCGAAAATCAAATGTCGAGTAGGCGTTTCCATTTTCGTTGGAGTCTGGAGTGAATACCAAGTCTCCATCGATGAGCTGTTGACGAGTGACCAGGGTGCCGACCGTTACCGTTCCACCGTCAAGTAATAGTTCCCCATCGACTGGCAGGCTGCGAATCTCAATGTGGTTGAGTTGATCGCCGTCAGGGTCGGAAAATGGAAAATCCCCAAGCGTGATTGCTCGCGGTTCGTCTTCGTTAATGTTGACCGCAAAACTTTGTCCAACCGGTGGTTCCGGCAGGTTGTTCGTCTGCAGCGTCAGCGTGTAAGTTGAGCCAGAAAAATCTGTGCCATCAGAAACGCTATAGACCAACGATTCATCTGCTTCCATGTCCGTATAAGTCAGCTTGCCACTTTGGATCTCGCTAAACGAAACGGTGTCCCCATTGGTAACCGCGACACCATCGAGCATTAATTGATTGACGCCTGGGACGGAGTCGATTCGGATACTTGTCAGTTGGCTGCTCTCAACATCTGAGAATGGAAAGTCGCTCAACGTCAATGTCTCTGTCGTCCGTTCATCGACGACCAACGTCGTATCTGAGCTGGTTGGCAAATCGTTGACGGGTGACATTTGGATGTCAAATGACGAGCTGACAATCCCGCCATTGCCATCATCGACTTGAAATGAAATCGTTTCCGTGCCGACAAAGTTGTTTGCTGGTGTATAGGTGAATGAACCATCGTTGGCCAAGAGGAAGGATCCACCAGCAGATACGGACGTCAGCGCAAATGTCCGAGAATCGGTCGTGTCAACGTCGGAAACAAATGAAGCCAGTGATCCGACCAAGGGTGTGTCTTCATTAGTGTTAAAGTCTGGAATAGTTGCGATGACGGGGTCATTGTTTACGCCTTGAATCGTGACTGTGACGGTGACCAAGTCAAAATCGCCCGTCCCATTGGCAACGCGATAGGCAAAGGTGTCGGTCGTCGTCTCACCTGCTGCCAATGATTCAAATTGTCCGTTGGGGTCATAGACAATCGCGCCGTTTGCGTCCGCACTGAGCATCGCGCCGCTTGGCAGTGTTGTTGATGTTACGGCTGAGCCGTCAGGGGCTGCGGGCAAAGCAAGATTGAGCGTGTTGAGATATTGAGTCTCGACATCACTTGCTTCGATTGGAAGACCGTAGCCGCGGATCAATCCAATGGATCCCGCGAACAATGACGGCGGGTTGCCTCCGACAGCGTTACCGATCGATTCGGACAGTCCAATGTCATTTCCATCCCAAAGTCCCGCGTTGTCAGCGAACGTGGGGATGTCGGTCAATTGGTCGACGAGTTCCCCATTAACGAACAACTGCAAATCCTTTTTGTCAACGTCGCCGCCAAGATTGTCACCATAGGAGAATACAACCTGTGTGAACTCAGTCGTCGACAATCCAGTCGACGAAACCACGTAGGGTTCATGAGTCGTCAATCCGCTATCGAGAGGAGCAATGATCCTGACTTCGATGTTTCCATCCACTTGGTAGAGCGAGATTCCCTGAGTGTCATCACCCAGCTCAAAAATAAGTCGTTCGCCTGACAAACTATCTGGCTTGATCCACAGTTCGATGGCGGCATTCTGGTTGACTGACGTGTCGCCCGAGAGGACTCCACCTCCGGTTCCGTCAAAATAGAGCTGTCGACTGAGCGCTGGAATGGTTTCGGATTCATCTTCTAGATAGGTCACGCTCGACTTGTCCAACGTTATCGAGTTCGTGCCCTGTGCGTCATCCCAGACCAATGTGCTCCCGGCATCGGTCGGCGGCAGTGTAGAGATACCAAAGGTCGAAATTGCTGGTTGCGCCGGGTCCTCAATGTCCAGATCGACGAGTCCATTTAAAAGAGTTGATAACTCGATAGTCGTTGTCGTGTCTGCGTCGGTTGTGACACCAAAGTCAGGTTTGTTGACGGGATTATCTGAGTTTTGAACATCGACGAAGATCGTAGAGACGGTCTGGTTGATCGAACCGGAGTCATTCTGTTCTGCGACCAGCACGAGTTCAAAGTCTTCGTTGTTTCCGTCGGGAACAATCAATTGCAAGTTGTCCAGGTTCCAAGTTCGAATGTCAAAAGATGTGTTTGCGCCAGAGGTGTTGGTTCCGTCGCTAAGGTAGACACCCGTTGGAATGTTTTGAACTTCCAGCATTGAGTAGGTGTGTCCGGTGTCGAAACCGATTGCATTGATCGAGATGGGGGTTGTTGTGCCTTCAACCGCCGCAATGCCGTGACTCAAGATAGTCTGATAAATGCCTAATCCGTAGTCATTGGTGACATCATCGTTGTCGACGCCGAGTTGATCTCCGTCTTGTCCCTGAAACGTCAAAATTACATCGCCGTTGGATAATCGTGCGACAACAGGTTCACTTTGATCACCATGATGTTGAATCGAAAGTAACTGGTCACCTGTGACTGCGGTGCCATCGAGATCGAAGGTCCTGGTGACGATGGCATTTCCTGAATGGTCGCCGATGGCGGAAGCGGAAGTCGATTGGAAGAAAGCCGTGAAGCCGCCTCCATTAACCGCGACCGTCTGAACGTCCGTTTGGTGCCCTGACGTGTATTCATTGAGGACGAACTCGGCGCTAGAAACACGAGCGCCGGTGTTGTCAAAGATTGCTCCGAACGCGCCTCGTCCGGCACCGTCGAGCCCACCTGAAGAATCCCAAGTAGCGACGAAATTACCATTGTCCAATCGAGTGAGCTGCACTTCGCCCTGACGTCCGCTCTGATTGGTCGTCAGCAAGAATTCACTTCCAGAGCTCAAATCGCCTGCATCAAAGACTCTCGCTTTGGCATCATGGTTGTTAACGTTTTGGTCAATCCAGGCGATCGCGAATCGATTTCCGCCGAGAGATTCGACCACTGAATCTCGTTGAGTTCCGCTGACAGACGAGTTGACCAGGAAGACCTCAGAGCCGGCGCCGTTGGCGTCAAAGGTTCGAGCAACAATGTCCAGACCGTCACCGCCACTCACCGAACCCGCGGTCCAGGTGATGACAAATCCACCATCGTCGAGCGCTGCAACGTCTGAGAGAAGCTGATTGATCCCCGTTCGCTCTGCTGCCATTCGAGCACCTGTCACACCGGCAAAGCTGACTTCGTTCCCATTGGCATCAAACACTGAATAGACGATCTGGCTATTGGGGCCATTGGAATTGGTCCAGGTGACGATATAACCGCCGTCGTTCAGTCCGACGACGGAAGCGTCGCGATGTGTTCCAGCAACTGAGCTGGTGATGTCCGAATAACGAACCTGTTGCCGATTGTTGTCATAGACGGCTTGGATGATCTCGCCAGTTGAAGAATCATTAAAGAGGACGACATAACCGCCACCGGAAAGCGCTGCGACGTCATGTTCAGTTTGATCGCCAAGTAAATGAGATTCGTTAACCAAAATGCCGCTCGTGTTGGCGACCAGCAAATCACCGAGTTGTGCAGGAGCCTCGTCAGCCACCGGTGTCACATTAAAGCTCAACGTATTGCTGCTTGTGGCGTCTGCGAAGCCATCATTAACAGTAAACTCGATCGATGTGCTGCCGTTAAAGTTTTGGTTTGGAACAAAGAACAGCAGGTTGTCCCGAATATCTTCGTAGTCAATCTCTTGTCCAACGGTGACTTTTTCGCCTCGAAGTAACAACGTGCCGTTCGCCGATACAGCATCGATACGCACGGTAGCCAGATTGGTTTCAGCGTCTGAGTAACCGAACCGATCGAGGCTCACAACGGTGCCGCTGTTCTCATCGAGAGTAATGTCCAAGTCTGCTGCAGTTGGCAGCGTGTTGGTTGACGTGTTGCTGACCAGAAGATTGAGTTGTGGTGAGACACCAACATATTCGTTCCAGACAATCGCGTATTCGCCATCGTCTTGAAACGAAGCGATTGAGACATGCGATTGATCGTTGGCCAGCACGCCGCCGATGTGCGTCTCCGGGGTGATCTCAGTTCCATCAATCGCATGAAGGCTATAGAAAACACCTTGCGTATCGGACGCGTCGGACGCTTCTCCTTCCCAAACCAAAAACGCATTTCCGTTGATCAATTCGACATCGCCCGCGAATTGATCAGGATTCCCAATAATGAATGCGGGAGAAGTTCGATGTTGAAGCTCCGGCGTTGCGTCCCAACTGCCTGAGTATTCGTAGAGGTTGAGTCGTACCGATTGCCCCACAAAATCAGTAAGGAATGGATCGGAAGTCGTTGATTCAAAGGGTGTCGATGTCGCAACGACTGCAAAGTTTCGGCTGTCGTCAATATCAACAGCGACTTCCGTATAGTAGATGCCAAGATCAGTTCGCGCAACTTCGTTGTCCAATACCAACGTTCCGTCGTTTTCGTAAACGGAGAACGAGACTTTGTTCTGTGAGTTGACCGAAGTAAAATCATGCCAACCTACGATCCAGTCGCCCTCGGCATTCATCGCAACTGATGCTCCCGTTTGCGGTCCATCGGTCTCGCTGTTGACCTGGAATGCCGTCCCCAGTGCATTGCCGTGGCGATCAAATGTTTTCGCGTAGATTCCGTCTGCATCGCCAGTGCCAGAACCTTGCCAGGCAATCACGATCTCACCGGCGTCAGAAATGGCAACCGAAGCGTCGCTGCCAGTGGTGCCAATCTCGTTAACCTGAAAGTCAGAGACGGCCACCGACCCATCAGAGTTGAAGAACGTCGCTCGAACAGTATCGCTTCCAGAGCCGTCACTGGTCCAAACGACAGCAAATTCGCCGTAATCATTGACGGCGATCTCGACTTCGTCCTGATCACCTGCACGAATGTCATTGATTCGCAGGTTGGTGACGGTCGGGACGCCAGATGTGTCGTAGTGCGTCAGGTAAACATCATGGGCGTTGCTTCCGGCGAGTCCGTCAGTGCTTTGAACAACCCAAGCGTCCCCAAAGTATCCTGCTCCAACGTCGTGGTCGTTGAGTTCACCAGTTCCCGTTGGAACGACGGTTTCGACTCCGGCGAGTCCCGTCAATGGCAATACCGAGTTCCAACTTTGGACCAATGTATCTGTGAACGCAAGATCGTGTTCGATCGTTCCAAGGGTGTACTCAAAATTCCAATCACCACCAAGCGTTGCGTGCCCCGTCAAATCGTCGCTCGCTGCTACGTCCATCCCGGTGAGTTGACCTAGTTGATTGACAAACGACTGGCCCATTTCTGTTTGGGCAACTTCGCAACCATAAACAATCAAGTCAGCATTGGAATCTAGTGATCCACGCCAGGATTTCAGCTCATCTTCGAATTCATTCAGTGAACCAGCATCTAGTTGGTCTTTTCCGATACGCAGAAGACCATCCTGTCCATGTGTCAACAAGTGGATCGCGGACCAATGACGTCGTTGGGACAATGACTCAGTGACTCTGTCCAGCCCATCTGATTGCGGGTCCAGAATCAATACTTCCATCTCACGACCGGACGTCGTCAAGTCCTCCAGCAGTTGATCGTAGTTGTCGATGGAAGCGTCGATGACGATCAACTCAATCGACTGGTTGGAATCCAGCTCATCGGCAGATACCAGTCCAAGATCATCGAGCGAGAAGGACGTTTCCGCTTCATCGGTGGAGTACGAGTCGTAGCCGGATAAAAGTCTGGCCATCGTATCCGATTGCGTCAGCTCATTGAGTTGGTCGAACTGATGCTCGATTGAGCCAAACAGCAGGTCATTGTCTGCGTCAATCTCGATCGGTTCCATTGCTTCGACCGGGACCGGTGCGGCACTATAGAGGACTCGCTCTTCAAGTGCTAAAAGTTCAGAAGCGGGTTCGACTGTCGCTTTGCTTTCGAAGGATGGAAACCAGCGACGTGCCCAGTTCGAAATGGTTTGGCGATTGGATGGCGACATGAGTTGTGGTGGGGTTCTGTTTTTTGACTCTGCGCAGAGGCGCGCCTATTCGAAACCCTAGCTTTTTCTGTGAGTCATGTCTCCAAACGATGGTGGTTGTGATGATGGTGACGGTTGTATCTGACGACGAGTCAATCTTCTACGCAAAACGGGGGACACCAAGGTCCCCCGTTGCGAATTTCAAGTTGTTTTCATTGCCGAAACAACGACATGGATGACACGTTAAAACAGTGGTCCAGCGTAGATTGCACCGTCGCCCAGTTGCTCTTCGATTCGAAGCAGCTGATTGTACTTTGCCATTCGATCGCTTCGCGAAGCAGAACCTGTTTTGATCTGTCCGGTCGACATAGCGACAGCGAGATCCGCAATTGTCGCGTCTTCTGTCTCACCACTTCGATGGGACGAGATGCTGGTGTAGTTGTTGCGATGTGCCAGTTGAATCGCGCCGATCGTCTCAGTCAGGGTACCGATTTGATTGACCTTAATCAGGATGCTATTGGCAATTCCTTCATCGATGCCTCGTTGCAATCGCGTCGTGTTGGTCACAAACAGATCATCGCCGACCAATTGAACCTTGTCGCCAACGCGATCGGTCAGCATCTTCCATGCTTCCCAATCGTCCTCTGAACAGCCATCTTCGATACTGCAGATCGGATAGTTTTCGGCCCAGTCTGCCAGAAAATCAACCATGCCCCCAGCGTCAAGTTCACCGCCATCGATCTTGTAGACTTTTTTGGTTTCATCGTAGAACTCGGTGGCGGCTACATCGAGCGCGATTTGAACTTGCTCACCAGCTACGTAGCCCGCTTTTTCAATGGCGGACATGATCAGATCAAGTGCCTCAACGTTGCTGCCAAGGTCAGGAGCAAAACCACCCTCATCACCAACTGCGGTGTTGAGTCCTTTCGACTGCAAGACTTTCTTCAGGTGGTGGAAAATTTCGCAACCGCAACGCAGTGCGTCACTGAAACGTTCAAAGCCCAGTGGCATGACCATGAACTCCTGGACATCAACCGAGTTGTCTGCGTGTTCACCACCGTTGACAATGTTCATCATCGGCGCTGGAAGTAGTTTGGCGCTTGCACCACCAAGGTACCGATACAGCGGTTGGTTGGTGTAGATCGAAGCCGCTTTTGCCGTTGCGAGCGAAATACCCAAAATCGAGTTTGCACCCAAGTTGGATTTGTTGTCTGTGCCGTCTAAATCAATCATCGTTTGATCGATGAGGGCTTGATCGGTTGCAGGTAGACCGATCAGCGCGTCGGCAAGCGGTCCGTTAACGTTTTCGATGGCATTGAGTACGCCTTTGCCAAGAAAAACGGAAGCGTCGCCATCGCGCATTTCCCAAGCCTCATGTGCGCCGGTGCTCGCACCACTCGGAACAGCAGCAGTACCAAACGAACCGTCACCGAGCATCACGTCGACTTCGACCGTTGGGTTGCCTCGGCTATCGAGAATTTGACGACCTTTAATATCTACAATGTTTTCCATGAGTCTCTCAAAACGGATGTGGATGCTTTTCTCAAAGCCGCTATTGTCAAAAAAAAATGAGTGATTGAACAGATAGGGTCGGGCCTCGATTGATGACTTTGCGGAAACGATTCTGCCACTGATCCAATCAGAATGTAGAGTCTGCCCAAATCCCCATGCGATTTCAATGCGGGAGCTGCCTTTGCGGAGTTGAGTCTGCAAAATCGCCGGTATTCTCTGCCGCTTTTTTGGAGACAATCTACTTTCAGATCAATTGTGAAAATCGCATGAATTGACTGTTTGCCGTGTCGAAATGAGAGTGCATTCCACGTGAGGTGAAAAGACAAGCAAGCGTTTGGGCGAAGAACAAAAAAAGCGACAAGCCACGAAAGTGACTTGCCGCTCCGATTTAATCAGCATTTAAAACGATTCCTGAGCGGATCCGTCTCACTCTTTCTCTTCAGATTTCGTCTCGCCCACTTTAACCGCGTAAAGTCGGGTGCGATCCGAGAGGTACATCATGCCATTGTTGAAGGTCGGCGTGCTGTAGATCGAAGAAAAATCCACTGTCTCTTTTGTTGCCAATACTTCGGCTTTGTCTTTGGACGCTTTAAAGACAGTCAGAGCGCCGTCTTCGTTTCCGATGAAGACTTTGCCGTCAACCGCCATTGTGGAACCCCAGACGCCCGAGAGCATATCGTATTCCCAGTGACGTTTGCCGTTGGCCAAGTCAATGCAGTGAACAAAGCCGCTGAGATCGGCTGCGAACACCATGTTGTCATATACGGAGACCGTCGACATGGTTCGGCGGAAAACGGATTCCGGTTCACCGTCTTCGCCCGTAACTTCACCACCGTAGTGCCAAATGATCGCGCTATTTGGATTTGGTTTTCCTGGCTTTCCAATCTCACCAATTTCTGCACTCACGTCGCCGGTTTTGGTCGCGTCGATTCGCCAAAGATGTCCCACTCCTTCGCCATGCTCGGGATCTTGGCCAACAGCGATAATGACTGAGCCTTCATAGAATACAGGCGTCGAAATGATGGCGTTACGAGTCCCTTTTCCGTAAAGCTCCCACTTGGTTTCTTTTGGATTCAGGTCACATTTCCAAACCTCTACTCCGGACTTGGCATCGTGAGCATAAACCCAGCCGTCACCACCAGGAAAGAACACGAGTGCCTTGCCATTCACTTCGCCCACTGCAGGCGATGACCATTGGCCGTGCAGAATCGTATCGAAGGGTTGGTTGTGTTCCCAGGCAACTTTGCCAGTGTTTTTGTTGACGGCGAGAAAGCATGGTGCACGTGGCGAAGGAACATCCAAGTGAGCTTCGTCGACTCCATTGGACGTCAGCAGGAAAATCAGGTCGCCATGAATAACGGGTGAACTGGTCGCAAGGTTGTGAGGAAAGACGCCCAGTTCATCGATCATGTCCAGCTTCCAAAGCACGTCAGCATCGGCTTTGGTTGCGTCCGCTTCATCTTTGATATCGCCATCATTGGTGCCATCCAGAAATCCATCGATGTCTAGACACATCAATTCGCAGCGATTGTTGACGACCCAAAGTCGGTCTTCTTCTACAACTGGGACGGAGCAGATTCCTTGAAGTGGCCAGTCATTGACGCGGCCTGCGGCAAGCTTGTCGCATGTCAGCTGCCACATGAACTTACCGGATTTTTCATCAAAACAGAGCAGTACGCCTTTGTCTTGTTCTGGTGGATATTTGTCTTTCCGCCAGCCGCCACCGTTATTGGTGCCAACCAGAATCTTGCCATTGGCGACGACAGGGTTGCCGTAGGTTTGTGAACCAAGATTCTGTGTCCAGACGACGTTCCCTGCTTCTCCCTTTTGCAGGTCAAAGTCCAGCGAAGCACTTCCTTTGGCGATCATGTTGCGGTGCATTGTCCCGCCCCACATTGGCCAATCCTTTTGTGCGTCTGCCGACGTGGTTGTCAGAGCGGCAATCGCTAACGCCAGTGCGGCGCATCGAATACGAGTCATATTGTTTTCCTGAATTCAGAGTTTGAATTTTTGAGTTAAGTTTTTGTTGTCAAACGAAAGCTGCAATTGTCCAAGGAGTATCTAGTTTTGCGTGACCACGACATTGTCAAAGTAACAGTCAGCCAACGCATAGTAATAGAGCCCCGGTGATCCGCTCTCATTCGGATGAGGATCTTTTTGCGTGATGGTCCATTCGGCTGGCTCTTCTTCATCGCGCTTCCAAACTTTGCCGGAGACGGTAGCGATACCATCTGTGACTTCGACCTTCATCTTCATGGTGTACCAGATGTCTGGGTCGCTACGGAACTTGATCTCTTTTCCCATTCGTTTGTGGGCAGGCCACGATTGAATTGAGAGTTTGCTCAGATTGCCTTTCATAATCAAGTTGTATCGTTGGTTCGACAAACCGATGCTTGGCAACTTTCGCTTTTCTTCGGTCATTCGTACGTCGGCTTGGATCGTATAGTTTTTCATCTCTGCGAATCCAAGGCCGACCTGGTGGCTGGGGCGCCCTTTCCCATCCGTGCCTCCATTGACCGCCATAACGGTCTCTCCGTCGACGTCACCTGGTTTGATTTTTACAAACGCGCGAGTCCATTGAGCAGGAACTTGAGGTCCTTTGTAACCGGTAAAGTCCCATTTCCAAACTTTCGCTGGATTGAACATTCGAACCCGAGCGGTCGCGACATTGGCACCAATTTGCGTTGTGACCGTACCGGCAAAGTCCTTGTCCGCTTGTGGGGCCATCAGCTGATTGCCCTGTGTCGTGAATCCGGCCAGTTCTTTTCCGACAACCAGACTGTTCGCCGGTTGCTTTAAAATTTCTCGACCATTGGCGTCAAAGGCGTGAACGGTGTATGCCGTTTTGCTTCCGGCTGAAACGATTTTTTCATAAGGTCGCAGTTGAACCATATCGACAATGTCTCCCTTGGGAGACTCCGGCGACAATGGCATCGGCTTGGCGATCACTGGCTGTTTGGCCTCGTCGTAGATACAGATCGTGCGATCGCGAGTTACGAGGATGACTCGACCTTCTGCCGTTGCTGGTGAAGCATAAATTTCATCCAGTCCAGATCCTTCTTTCGCTTTGATGTTCACATGAGAAAGTTTTTCGCAACCTTCTCGGCTAGGTTTAACAATCCACATGTTTCCGTTGACTTCGGTGGCGTACAGTTTTCCGTCAGCCCAGATCGGTGATCCTTTGCCGACCGTCCCGAGGTCAAATTCCCACAGGTCTGCGCCCGTCTTGCCGTCGTATGCATAAAGGTTTCCTGTATCGGAAACGACATACAAAATGTTCTCTTTCGCAACCAGCGCGGTGTAGCCCGCTTTCAATCCATCACGACGCCAAACGCTGTGTGTTTCCGTAACATCGCCGGTACCTGTCGCGTCAATACATTGGACACGACCAAACTTGGTGTTGTCGATGTTGTCTTCACCGTGCGAGATGTAAACGTAGTTGCCATCGACGGCGGGAGTGGTGTTCAATCCTCGCAAAGACATCTTGAAAGACCAGATTGGTTTGCCCGTTCTTGCGTTGATCGAATAGATGTGACCATCGCAGTTGCCGCCGATCAGTTGACGCTGTCCTTTAATCACAGCGACGACCGGGACCGAGTAGTTGGTATCTTTGGGCTGACCGCCGGGTGCTGACACCCATTGCAAGTCACCCGTCTTTTTGTCAAACGCATAGTAATAGTGTTTGGGAGCGGGGCCTTTCGTGGCGCCCCAATTCGTTGCCATGAAGCTGACAATCAATCGGTCTTCATCGATAATCGGCGTTTGAGTTCGGCCGCCATACCCAGAGATTTTTCCAAACTTCTCAGCCAGCGAGATTTCCCAAACGATTTTTCCGTCTGGCGAATAACATCGCAACAATCCTGACACGGAGTGCATGTAGACGTTACCGGTTTCGGTGTCGCCACACATGGAAGCCCAGCCAACTCGAGGAGCCGGGATATCGGTTTGGAAGACATTAAATTTGTCTCTCCAAATTTCTTTCCCTGTTTTCAAATCCCAACAAACGACCTGCTCGCGTGCGTTGACTTTCTCGACGGGATCGTTGACATCATCGATGGTTCGGCAGTTCAGGTAGACGCGACCATTGAGAATAATTGGAGTTGCCCGACCACCTGTTTCGGCGACCCAGCCAACGTTCTTTCGAGGTTCCAAAGACCAGTCGTCAACTAGGTTGGTATCTCGCGAAATTCCATTTTGCTCAGGGCCACGCCAGTTTGCCCAATTCGAATCTTGGGCCTGAACCTCATTGGCGACCAAACATGCCACCGCCAGAGCAGGTAACACGATTACGGTTCGCCACGAGAGATGCTGTGAAGCCGTTTTAAACATAAAAACACCTGGTTATCTTCAAGGTCAAAGTATCTAAGAGAAAACGGGGAGCACCAACGAAGAAAAACGTCTATCGACGAGCGTTTGAGCAATTCCCGTTGTCGAAATTTTGTATCGAAAACTAAGATGCACGCAGCGTTCGAGTTAACGAAGACTGGCTATTGTTTTCCACCAACAATTTAATAGCGACCCACATCTTTTGCCACACTAGCCGACCGATATTCGGCTACAGATTAACCAGAACTCCAGTGACTTGCAGTATTTCATGCCGGCACGTACGGTACAGCCTGACGATTCTTTGAGATTTTGTTACTCCTCAAGGTGGAGATTGATACAAAACGTCAACCAATCTGGAAGAATCGGCGATTGTGAATTTTCGATTCTGATGCGGTTAACTAGAGCGGACTTCCCGTATCTGAATTCCCTTGCAAACCCCTTTGTACCTCGATGGAGTCACATGCCTGCTTTCCCGCATACGCGAATGCGACGCGTTCGACAGTTTCCATGGTCACGGGCATTGGTTGGAGAACACTGTCTCAGCCCAAGTGATCTAATCTGGCCTGTTTTTGTCAAACCTGGACGCAATCAATCGACTCCGATTCCCTCCATGCCGGGTGTCGAGCGAAAATCGACGGATCTACTGGTCGAAGCGGTCAAAGAGGCCCGTGATTTTGGCATACCTGCCATCGCAATCTTTCCGGAAACCGATCCAACCAAAAAGACTGACGATGCTGCCGAAGCTTTCCGTCCGGATAACCTGGTTTGTCAAGCGGTCAGTGAAATCAAAAAACAGGTGCCCGACATTGGGATCATCTGTGATGTTGCCCTCGATCCCTACACGTCCCACGGTCAAGACGGTTTGGTGCGTGATGGCGTCGTCGTCAATGATGAGAGCATCGATGTATTGTGTAAACAGGCAGTCGTTCAAGCTCAGGCGGGTTGCGACATCATCGCGCCGTCCGACATGATGGACGGACGAATCGGTGCGATTCGAATGGCACTTGACGCGGCTGGATTCAAAAACGTCATGATCATGAGTTACGCCGCAAAATATGCGTCAGCGTTTTATGGTCCGTTTCGAGATGCAATCGGTTCCAAGTCCAACCTCGCCGCAGGCAACATTCAGGGTGGCGGCAAGCAGACGTACCAAATGAATCCGGCAAACACCGATGAGGCGATTCGTGAAGTCGCGTTGGATATAGAAGAAGGGGCTGACATGGTCATGGTCAAGCCCGGCATGCCGTACTTGGACATCGTGCGTCGTGTGAAAACGGAATTCTCAATGCCAACCTTTGCGTATCAGGTCAGCGGCGAATATGCGATGTTGATGGCGGCGGCCCAAAACGGTTGGCTCGACCGAGAGGCTGTGATGCTAGAAAGCCTGATGAGTTTTAAGCGAGCGGGCTGCGATGGCGTGTTAACCTATTTTGCCGTCGAAGTCGCAAGTAAACTGAACGGTTGAAACGAACCGTGCAATTCAGCTTCGTAAGTAAATTAAAAAGCGCATCGTCATTTTGACGCCGAGCATCGCACTTCCCATACCGCTGGCTTGATACTTTAGTCTTGTCGATTTAGATCCAAATGCCACAGTCTGTCATTGACCAACACCAGCGTCAGAACTTTTTTCAAACGATGTTGCTATTGTTGGCAATGACGGTAATTCTCTGCGTTGCCGGGTATCTGATGTTTGGGCGAACCGGAGTGTTGATCGCGATGGCGTTGTTGATTTTTGGGATCTTCTTCTCGCCCGGGATTTCGACTGCGATGATTCTGCGACACTATCGCGCCCAACGAATCACTCCTCAAGTCGCACCCGGATTGATCGAATTGACCGAACAGCTTTGTAGTGCGGGGAACATCAGGCCGGTGCCGCTGTACTATATCCCCACTCAATTGCCCAACGCGTTTGCAGCCGGAACCGGAAAAGAATCTTTTGTGGCTGTCACCGATGGATTGTTGCGGATGCTGAACCAGCGCGAACTCGCTGGCGTTTTGGCACATGAAATTGCTCATATCATTAACCATGATGTTCGCGTGCTCAGTACAGCTGACACGATAACGCGAACGGCATCAATGTTTTCGCGGATGGGTATCTTTTTGATTCTGTTTGCTGGACTTGGGCCGATGCTTGGCCTCTCCACAGGGCAAGCACTCTTTGGTGGTCTGGTGTTGTTTGTCGCTCCGACGATCCTGGTCATGTTGCAATTGGCGATTTCCAGAACAAGAGAGTTTGACGCTGACCTGGGTGCCGCCGAGTTGACTGGCGATCCTGCTGGCCTCGCCATGGCCCTGCAAAAATTGGCCCCGCCAAAACGGAAAAGCATCTTTTATCAGATCTTTAACCCTGGTCCGCGACGAGCCCAGCCGGCTATGCTGAGAACTCACCCACCGACCGAAGAGCGAGTTAGTCGACTGATGGAGCTCGCACGAATGCAACAGGCAAAGGACCGTGAGGCGATGGCCAGCGAATATCAACCAATGGGTGTTAAAATCGTCCGACCGCCGGTAAAACGGAAACCGAGGTATCATCCAACCAATGGAATGTGGTATTAAAATGACCATTGGTTACACTTGTGAATTCCGAACGTGGTTGTGATGAACCGCTTTGCCAACGGCACCATGCAGTATCAACTTTGGCTTAACTTAACATGATGCAACGTCGGTTTTTCTGTGTTCGTGGATTCATGAAATCGGGCACCAACTGGGTTGGGAGTCTGCTCAGCAGCCACGTCTCGATTCATTGCGTTGGCGAATTTCATTGGCAAGAGATTGTTCAGCCGTTCAATAAAAATCTCGGCAGCCTGCCCGCATTTTTAAATCAGCACAAGCATTTGGTCGAATCGACCCGGGATCATCTCGAAGAAATGATCCAGCAAACGCTGATCGATGCCGCCGAACCAACCGCAACATTGATCGGGGATCGAACGCCGCACAGCATCGTGCCTGTGATTATGCGGAACGTGCCACACATCTCAGTGATTCGTGACGGCCGCGACGTGTTGGTCAGCCGCGCTTTCCACCTGTTCAATCGTCCCGAAGTTGCTCCCATTTTTGACCGACTTCCATCGATGCGTGCGGCCTTGGAGGCATTTCAAAATGACTCCTGGTTTTTTCACAAACACCCAGATCAGCTATTGGCCAACGAAGAATTTGTGCGCGTCTCGGCGGCCTGGTGGCGGGACCACTTGGCCAGTGATTTTCAAGCGGTCGAGCGATATCCGCAATTGCCGGTCTTGTTTGTCCGCTACGAAGACATTCATGCCGATACGGCGGGACAGCGTCAAAAGATGTTCGAGTTTCTCAACGTCGATCCAACCAAAGCCGCAAAAATCGAGGGAGTGTTGCAACCTGGTTTCAAACAGGAACGACCGTCCGAGTTTCTTCGCAAAGGTGCTGTCGGAGATTGGAAGAATTATTTCACCGATCAAAGCAAATCCTGGTTTAAGGAAATCGCCGGTCAAACGCTGATTCAACAAGGTTACGCCAGCGACGACTCGTGGTAGACTGCGGCGAAGCATTCACGCAAGAGCCTTGGCAAAAGTATGTCCGAACCGACAATTGATCTCGACCAATTTTTAAAAACCTGCGGTGTCGAAACAGGCGGTCAAGCAAAACAATTAATCCAGGGTGGCGAAGTGCTGCTCAATGGAGAAATTGAAACGAGACGTCGCAAGAAGCTTCGGCACGGTGATGAAGTACAGGTCTACGATGAAATCTACGTAGTGCAGTTTGCAGAGAAGGAAGAAGACTAGAGCAACTCTTCGTTGCGGAAGTCGACTTTGGCAATGCCGGCCGGAACAATCGCCGCATCAACCAGAAAGCGGAGAGCACGAGATTCGAACTCGCAACCCCTTGCGGGGCACTTCATTTCCAATGAAGCCGCTAACCATTCGCTTACTCTCCAATTCGTGTCAGAATGATAATCAATTCTGTCAGCATGAACAGCCCAGTTTTACCGCTGTGTCGACTCAATTTGCTTGCTGGTCAGCGGTCCCATGACAAGACACCGATACTTCATTTCAAGTTCGCGATGCTAATCGAAAGTTGCCAATCGATTGGCAACCGAGACTGACAGGTGGGCGCGGGAACTTTCGTTTTGACGGAGCTCGTTTAACAGGTTCCATTCAGTGGGCTTCGTTTAAACGGCTTATTGCGTGGCGCCGCTCAGCCGTTTGCGAACAATCGCCCAATGATACCGAATGTGCCCCACCATCACGTAGGCGGCGGCGCGGACGGTCATCTTTTTGCCATCTGCCGATCCGCCACGCATCCAGCTCTCGTTGTTTTGACGCCGAAACAAAGAGAGATTCGATTTTCGAGTCTCGACCAACTCATCGACTAGCGAACCTAATTCACACGCGTTGTAATCCGTGTTCGCCACAAACGTATCCTGATCGAAACCGGGTAACGAAGTCTTGTCGCCCGCCGCAAATCGCGCGGCACGATAGGCAAAGACTCGCTCGGTGTCGATACAATGGCCAACAACTTGCTTGATCGTCCACGTGTATGGAGCGTGTAACACCTGCTCCTGATCTGCCGGAACTGCTGCACGCATCGCCGACATATCGGATGTTTGTGAATCGAGCTGATTGAGAATATCGCTTTCTGGAACCAATGAGATGTACGTCTCAAAATAGTCCAGATACTCGTCGGCGAGAGGTCTGCCTGGTTCAACCATTTTGATTACCCATTCCTTTAACATTGGCCAGCAACTGATCGAACACATTTCCGGGAACATTCAGTTTTTGAGAAAGTGCTCGAAGCACGCCAGTTTCTCCATCGGTGATCTTGCCATCGGCGAGGGCGACTTCCAACAGCACCGCCATCGATTGCTGTGGATCTGCCTTGAGCACACGAAACTGTTCCTGGTGAAACGTGGGGTCTTCCACACCGCGTTCAATCATCGCCTGCACCGATGCTTGACCAACACCAACTTCACTCGCCAATCGATTAATTATGGCAAACTCCGGATCGCCCGTGTTTCCATCGATCCCCGCGACGCAACAAGCCGCGCGAAGCAAATCTACTTTTTCCATTGGGGTCATGGCTACTTCCTTCACTCCTATGATTTTCAAATCGCCCAAAAACTCTAAGCCTGAGATTCTAGCACGTCGTTTGGCATCGTGAAATCATGGCGCATGACCTGCAAACTGCGGCTAGTCGAAATGGGTCTTTTAACCTCTGGGCGAAAATGCGTTTGTGCCTGACAACATGAACGAGGGTGATCGAGAAACATCAGACGAAGTCGTTTCAAACGGAGTCACCCATAATCTTCGTAGAATTTTTTCGCGTGACGCATTGCCCATGGAAAGAGAAAACCGATTCTTAGGTCACTGGCGACGTACGCTGAAAGCTTGATCGACGTGCCGCTCAGATCACAACGTTTCGTAAACATCGTACAACGCCATGAGGCATTCACGGATGTTTCCGTTGTGGCTTTCCATTAGTTGCTCCAATTCATGAGACTTGAATCCCGGCTGGCCGATCGTCGTCGGCGCGAGCCGTTCAACCAGACGCATCAACGTTTTTACGTCTGGGCGCAACTGAATCAGTACTGGCAATTCGAGGATTTCTTGATGAGTCGTTACCAAAACGCCAATCGAACGCGAACGAAGATTGCTCAGCATCGCCAGCCGATGCCAACGTGATAAGCGCTCGATGCCATCAACGACTAAAAGTTTTTTAAACGTGTGATCGGTGGGTTGCCAATTTGTTGAATCGCGTATCGATTTTGAAGAGTCGATCACGATTCGTCGAACATCGAGTCCTTGAGCCAAGCCCATTTCCTGAAGCTGGTTGTTGATCGCTTGAGCCAGCGGAAAAGTCAACGTCGATTTTCCCGCGCCGTGTCGGCCGACGATTTGACCTCGCATTTGGCAACCAATGAACCGTTTGGCGAGTTCGCAAACTTCGTCAGGCTCCAGTCCGATGTAGGGGATGCCACCCGGGCGCACAAATCGAGTTGAAAACGGATTGCTTTTGGTCATTCGGAGTTGCGTGGCAAGTCATCCTGCTCTTTCAAATCGATTTCGGGAATCGAGCAGTGACCTAGATCGAATTCCCTGTCCTTGGTGACTTCTCGACCGCCGCTAAGGAAAATTCGTACGCGAACGCACCAGCGAATCTTCAGAATCATTCCTTCGTACGTCAGTGGGCTCGCCGGCAGCACGGTGCTGAATCGTTGAGGTTGGCTCAACGCATCGCTGACCAATGCGGTGCGATTTCGACGCTGGAAATAGTGGACTCCAATGTCCTCTTCCCCTTTTCCCTCCGTGATCCAGATGACCGAATACTCCAGTGCCTGAATTTCATGTTCGCGTTTTAGTCGCACCCAAAATTCACCACTCAAGAAGTCAGACGGAGCAAACTGTTCCCGGTCTGACTCCAAATGTATCTCAATCAATGGATCTTGCACCGGGGATTTCGATTCATCTAGCTGACTGCGGCGGCGACTTCGTGTTTCCCAACGGCTGGGTCGGCGCCTGGATGGACCGTGATCGTGAAGGTCCGTCTGAGACGGGGCCAGTTCTTCGCTTTGGCGGTGATCACGATTTTCCATTGGACTCGATTATTGGTCGATGAAAACGAGTGCATTGCAGCTTGTGGAATCTGCAGTTCGATTTGAGTTTCAAACGGCTTCCCAGATTCCAGAGATACTCCGCGACGTCGAAGCAACCGCTGCTCAAACACAATCGCTTTTTCAGTTCGAATGTCAGTTCCCTGATTATACGTTACTTCCTCTTGGCAGATTAGATCAACATCCAGGACTTGCAAACGGACGCGACCCGTTTGCGAGATAAACATTTGGTAAGTTTGCCCCGGAAGTAACGGGTAGTTGGACAGTTCAATCGACGTTGGGCCGATCCCTGCCAGCTTGATGAGCTGGCGAAAAAAGTGATAAATCGACCATCCCGTCGCCGGAATCAACGCTGCCAACAACGCGACCGCAGGCCAAGGCCTGGAGGGGATCGGAAGTTTTCGAGGTGAGATGCGCTCGCTCAATTGCTCCAATTGATTCACCCAAGTGCCGCCAAAACCAAACGATTTCGCGCAAATCAACACCAGAATTGTACAGAGGCAAAGTGCAATGATACTGAACAGAACGCTCGAAATCAGGCCCCAAAGGTTGCGTGGAGAAGGGGACATGCGAAAGGGAAATACTTGACCTGCAACTGGCAATCTGCGATCACGCGGAACCGTCGGCAGATCATCGCGAGCTTGACGCAACTCGTTTAAAATCTCCAACTCGTTCGCTTGAGCCGCAATTGCTCCCCGTCGCTCCGCTGATACCCCTACGTGCCAGAGCAATCGAGCAATCCAAGCCAATCCAACACTAATCAAGGTGATCGAAATCAACACGTAAATCACAAAGTACAACGTCGAGTCGTTCGGAGACCGGTCAATGATCGACAACGTCAGATTGACGACCAACAACGTTACACCAGCTAAAAACAACGCAGCTGCGAATCCTGCTTCAATGATCCCCGCCCACCAGCGGCGGTTGGAACCACGAAACCATCGTCCTTGTAAAAATGCTTGAAACCAGCGCTGCAAGGTTTGTCTCCTCTGTACAATTTCAACGTCGAAGGTCAACGTTGGGTCACAATCAAAGCAATGACCAACAACTGACAACATTTTACAAAACCTGAATAGCGAAAGACGAACATTTCCGTGGCACAACCGAAAGTCTCCAAGATTGGTTTTATTGGCGCAGGTCAAATGGCGAAGGCACTCGCCGGAGGTATTGCTGGCAGCCAGCCGGGACACTACCAAGTCCTGTTTTTTGATCCAAGTGAACCAACGAGTCAGTTATTTCGCAATGCGTTGTCTGGAACAGCCGAAGTCATTGCCGCACCTTCCAACCAGGATGTGGTTACCCAATCAGAGGTGGTCTTTATTGCCGTCAAACCGCATCTCGTTGAAAAGGCGATCGCCTCGGTCTCGTTCGAAACAAACCCATTAGTCATTTCCGTTGCAGCGGGAGTCGAGTTCGATAGTCTGAGTCGGTGGACTGGTATTGCTCGAATCATTCGCGCGATGCCCAATACTCCTTGCCTGATTGGTCAGGGAGCGATCGGTTTCGCAGCAGGAACTGGCATCAATGAAGACGACCTCGCATTGGCTCAAGCGTTGTTGCAAAGCGTTGGAATTGCCCTGCCCGTCGCGCCCCATCTGCTGGACGCTGTAACTGGAGTTTCCGGTTCCGGCCCCGCATATGTTTACACTTTTGTCGAAGCGATGATTGACGGTGGAGTCTTAACCGGCCTTCCTCGGCCTGTTGCTCGAGAATTGGCTTTGCAAACCGTCCTCGGTGCTGCATCGATGATCCAACAACTTGGCGAACATCCCGGGGTCTTGCGAGACCAAGTCACGAGCCCTGGCGGAACGACGATTGAAGGGCTGAAGGCTTTGGAAGATCAAGGATTTCGCAGTGCCGTCATGTCCGCAATTCTGGCGGCAAAAACAAGGTCGGAAGAACTCGGCAAATAGTACTCCGGAGTCCAGAACACCGTTATTCGACCGAATGGTTGGCCGGTTCAATCCGCCCCAAGTTCCTTCACCCACCTTGTTGGATCAATCGCATAAAAATAGCCGCTGGTTCGAATCAATTCGCACCAGCGGCTAAACCGCATTTCAAAACTGTGGATCGCAGTCCAGACTTATTTCGCCGGATCTGGAATTGCTCGACCCTGTGTCCAGGGAACACCTGCCTTGTTTAGCTTCTTCAGAAACGGCTCAATCGTTTTTGATTCAAACTGTCGAAATTCTTTGGTGGCCTTCGTCAACTGACTCGCTGCGATGTCCACTTGTTTCAAATGAGTCTGCGTTGGGCCTTGAGTTGAAAAACCACCGAACATGGCGTTTCGCAATCGTCCAGAAATGGTCGGCTCGACAGGCACGTATCGGTCGTCCCGAATTTCGTCACCGTTAATCGGCTTTTCAAATTTGGCAAGCGACTTTTCGATCTCCGTCAGTTCGTTGATCAACTCTGGAGTTCCCGCCGTCAAGCGAGTCAGATTTGATTTGACACTGGACAAGTCAGACTTTCGTTGTTCAAACGTACCACTGAGTGCGTTTGCCGAGTTCATCAGCTTGACGACCCGTTGATGAAACTTTTCAAACTTCTTTTTGTCAGCCAATGGCATGTCGGCGCTGATGGCCATTTTAATCGCAAACTCGGTTGGTTCAGCCAACGACGTCATCTTGCCATCGACGAGTTCAAACGGTTCAAGGTAGTAGACACCTGGCGAAGTCAACGGACCAAAGCCGCCGGACAGTGCCGTGTACCGCATGGACCATGTCGCTCGATGCATCCCTTTGCCGGTCGAACCATTGAATCGACTGATTAAGTCGCCAGCTTTGGATCGGACTTCAAAAACGACCGAGGCTGGGGATTCCTCTTGTTCCGCCGCTAGTTCATCCCAGCTGGGTGTCTTGATATCTCCGTCTTTTTGTTTCGCTTCTGCTTCCTGACGTTTTTGTTTCTTGGTCTTGTAGGACTTGCCGTTGTAGTAAGTAAACGTCACGCCATAGGGTGGATTGTCAGCCGAGTAAAACCGGTCTCCCTGGAAACCGTAGCGACCACCCAACGAGTCAGCTTGTGGGTACCAGAGTGCATCACGGATTGGAAAAACATGAAAGGAATCGTCTTTGGTGTTCTCGGCATCGGCGTGTCTGAGCGGTGAGTAATCATCAAGCACGTAGAAGCTTCGACCGAAAGAGGCACCGACCAGATCGTTCTCGCGTTTTTGGATTGCCAAGTCGCGAAAAGAGATTGTTGGTGAACCCTTTAGTTTGCTCCAGTTCTCACCAGCGTTTCTGCTGAAAAAGATTCCATACTCTGTGGCCAGAAAAAACAGGTCTGACATTTCATGATCTTGCACGATTCGCCAGACAAGATGTCGATCTGGCAAATCACCGATCATCGATTTCCATGTTCGACCACGATCGGTACTCCTTACGAGTAACGGTTGGTAGTCGCCTTGTTTGTGATTGTCCAAACACGCATAAACCGTGTCGGCGTCGTGAAGATCCGCTTTGACGTCATTAATGAACGAGCCTTCTGGGATTCCGTAGATTTGTTCAACTTTGCGCCAGTTTTTTCCGCCATCTTCGGAGACCTGGATTAGCCCATCGTCTGTTCCGACGTAGAGCAAACCTTCGACAACCGGAGACTCGCTGATCGAAGTAATATTGCCAAATTGACTCATCGCGTACAAGTCATACGCAGCGTCGATGCTGGGTACCCGCCCCATCGTCGGCAATTCAAAACGATTCTGGTTCTTGGACAGATCAGGGCTGATCGTCGTCCATGAATCTCCTCGATCGTCACTGCGATGTAGAAAATTCGAGCCAAAATAGATTCGTTTATGTGAATGCGGCGAGATCAAAATCGGAGCATCCCAGTTGAATCGGAAATCATCTTGACCGTCTTCCGGACGAGGCCGAATATCAACTGCCTCGCCGGTACGACGATCGTAACGACGAATGAAACCTTGTTGCGACTCAGCGTAAATCGTATTTGGATCTTCGTAGTCGATCGCGCCATCATGACCATCACCGCCAATGGTTTTTACCCAGTCAGCATTAACGATCCCCTGGACTCGATTGGTTCGAGTCGGTCCGTAGTGTGAGTAGTTATCCTGAGTTCCGCCGGCGACATGGTAAAAGGGAAAATCGTAGTCGACGTCGACCTTGTAGTACTGAGAGATTGGCAAGTTGCCGAAGAACTCGTACGTCTTGCAAAAATCAAATGAGCGATAAACTCCTCCGTCACACCCGACTAACAGAAAGTCAGGATCACTGGGGTGAAACGCGACCGCGTGGTTGTCTACGTGTTTCTTACGCCCTTCAATCACGTCCCAGGTTGCACCGTCATCGACGCTGCGGACGAAGCTGTTGTTGGCCTGGTATAGGACACCGTATCGATGCGGGTCCACCCAAAGTTCCTGGTAGTAGTGCGGCCCGGTTCCGCCAGAAACAAAGTCACTGGTTTTGGTCCACGATTCACCGTGATCTTCGCTGCGCCAAAAGCCGCCTTTTCGGCCAGCCAGCTCAATCGTTGCGTAGACGACATTCGGTTTTTGAGGAGACACGCCCAAAGAAATTTTCCCTTTGTCAGCGCCTGGCAAGCCGTTCTTCAGTTGCCGCCAGTTTTCGCCTCCATCGACTGACTTGTAGATTCCAGTCTCTGGTCCCGCATTGACGATGGCCCAGATGTTGCGATGTCGCTGGTGAGTAGCCGCGTAAAGTACGTCGGGGTTCGCTGGATCCATTACGACATCGGTGACACCCGTATAAGGTCCTTTGCTTAAAACATTCTTCCAGGTTTCGCCACCATCTGTTGTCTTGTACAAGCCGCGTTCGCCACCAGGTGACCAAAGTGGTCCCTGAGAAGCCGCAAACACTACGTTGGAATCGCGTGGGTCGACCAGAATTTTGCTGAGGTGTTCACTTTTCTTGAGTCCAACGTTTTCGAAAGTTTTGCCAGCATTATGGCTAACATAAATTCCGTCGCCAAAACCGATGTGACGGCCGCCATTGTTTTCGCCGGTTCCGACCCAAACGATATTGCTGTTGTTCGGATCGACGGTCACACAGCCGATCGAATAGGAACTGTAATTGTCAAAGATTGGATCGAAGGTTGTCCCGGCATTGACGGTCTTGAAAACGCCGCCCGATGCAACCGCGACATACCAAGTGTTTGGGTTTTTCTGATCAACGGCCAAATCGCCAATCCGCCCGGACATGAATGCGGGCCCGATACTGCGAAGTTTTAGCGGCGAAAAAATAGCGTTGTCGACGCCATTGTTCGATTCTGCCTTTTCGGCTGCTGTCGAAGTTGGCTTTTTCTTCTTCGTTTTTTGCTTTGGCTCGTAATCTGAAGGCTTGGATTCCTTCTTCTGTTTCGCCTTCTTCGCTTTTGCCTTTTTCTTTTTCGCTTCCTCTTGATCCGTCTGCCGCTTGGCTGGTTTTTGCTTTGGCTTGGTTTGAGCTTGAACGGCTCCACCGAACAGCAATGCGATCATTGCCAATGCCAGAAATAAACGTGTCAAAAGATGCGTGCAAGACTTCATGCTGTGTCGCTCGTCGAAGAATTTCGGAACATTGGAACTCCAGATTTCGATTGTGGTTGCACAGCGATCTACGTCAATCAGATTGCGACGTTGTTCGAGAAAACAACTCAACTTTTGGGTCGATTCGATTTTGTAGCGTTCGTCACAATCGTCAAAATGAAACCGTATAATGCGGCTTTGATCATTTTGGACCGCGCTATTTCTGACTATGAAAACTTACAAGCTCAACGACGGCGCCATGCCAGCAATCGGACTGGGAACGTGGAAAATGGACGATGGAGTCGCAACCCAAGCGGTTCAGCAAGCGATCGAAGTTGGCTATCGGCATATCGATTGTGCCGCAATTTACAATAACGAAGCAGACGTGGGCGCAGCATTCAGCTCTGTGATTTCAGGTAGCAGTGTTTCTCGAGAGTCGCTCTGGGTAACTTCGAAACTTTGGTGCAATCGCCATCAACCTGAGATGGTGATGCCTGCCTTGAAAAAGACGCTTGTCGATCTGAAGTTAGACTATCTGGACCTGTACATGATCCACTGGCCGATTGTGTTTCGACATGATCTTGAGCGACCGGAATCTGGTAGCGATTTTGTTCCACTCTCGAAAGTTCCACTGGAAAGTACTTGGCAAGCCCTCGAAGCATGCGTGGACGCTGGGTTGTGTCGCAACTTAGGTGTTTGCAATTTTAATACCGACAATTTGGCCAAGATCGTCAGTGTCGCGAAACATGCGCCGTCCGTTAATCAAGTCGAATGCCATCCTTTTCTCAAGCAGGAGCGACTCAAATCGTACTGCGACGATCACAACATTTTGATCGTCGCGTACTCTCCGTTGGGTTCAGGAGATCGTCCCGAGCGCATGCGCGCGGACTCGGATCCCAACTTGTTCGATGAACCTGTCTTGCAAGAAGTCGCTACTGAGCAAGGGTGTACGATCGGGCAAGCTGTCCTGTCCTGGTTATTGCAACGCGGGATGGTTGCGATCCCCAAATCAAGCAATCCGGGTCGAATGAAAGAGAATCTGGACGCTGCAACCGTTGAATTGACAGCAGATCAAGTCCAGCGGATCAACGGGATTGAGCGACAGCACCGATATGTGCACGGTAAGTTCTGGGAGCAACCCGGCAGCCCGTACACGGCGGCAGGCATCTGGGGAGATGATTAAGAACGCTGGGGTGATGATGGAAAACGGCTGCAACGAAACTAGCATTCCAGGTCAGCGATTTTATTGACACGCCGCTCGTGCCGACCACCTTCAAAATCTGTCGTAAGCCAAGCGGTCAACACGGCTTTGTAGTTTTCTTTTGAAAAATCATTGCCTGCCAGGCACAGCACGTTGGCGTTGTTGTGTTGTCGACTCAATTTGGCTGATTCAACATCATTGGCCAGTGCAGCGCGAATGCCTTTGATTTTATTGGCAGCCATTGACATGCCGATGCCGGTTCCACAAACGAGGATTCCGCGGTCGGTTTTACCTTCCGAGACAGTGTTGGCAACTTGTTCAGCGATGTCAGGATAGTCGGAAGGTTCGTCGCTGAATGATCCCTGGTCATCAACTTCGTGCCCGAGCGACTCAATGATCTCAGTCAGCGCTTGACGTTGCTGGACACCACGATGATCGCTACCGATAGAAATTTTCATAGCATCACTTTTGAGCTAATTCAGCTGTCTGGATTTTGATTTTCAAATTGGGACCAATCGATTTCATCCACCCACGCTTCAAGATTTTCGCGGATTTGATTGGCACAGGCATCGTAGACTTCGAACGGACTACCGATTGGATCGGAAATGTCACCGCCATCGCGTCGAAGCGTTTTTGTTCTTGGTTCAAACATTGGCCAATGTTCAATGATCGCTCTGCGATGTCCGTTGGTCATGGTCAGGATCAAATCTGCAAATTGCCCCATGCGACCGGTCATCGGTTGGCTGCTATGGTCTGCGATCTCGATACCGTGGCGACGCATGACGTCGACGGCTTGTTGGGTCGCGGTTGCACCAGGCATCGCAGCGATCCCTGCGGAGATTATCTGGATGCCGCGTTGTGGCAATTCGTCGGTCGCACAGCCGAGTCGCTTGGCAACGAGTTCCTGAAAAATTGCTTCGCCCATCGGGCTGCGACATGTGTTGCCAGTACAGACGATGAGCCCAATAAAGTTAGTCAATCGTTGGAGCGCCGCCGGATCGACACCGCCCTGTCTTAGAACATGGACTTGATTGCCGTTGACTTCGATCACGGATGACGGAGTGCCAACATCGCATGGTCCATCGTCCAGCACGATGTCGGTTGAGTCGCCGATCGATTGAACAACTTGTTCGGCATTTTGAGGGTTCGGCCCACCACTGCGGTTGGCACTCGTCATGACAATCGGACCGGCACACAATCTCATGATTTGCAACGTCAACTCATGGGCGGGCACACGCATGCCAATTTTTCCCGAAGGTATCGTTGCCGCTTTGACGACATTGTCCAGCCGGTGGATCACACTGTCAGGATGTTGAGCGGAATGGACAATCGTGATTGGCCCCGGCCAGCTTCGGCGGGCGATTCGTCTGGCCAGCGAAGACATGTCCGGCACGTAGTCCATCGCATCTTCAAGGCTCTTGGTGGCGATCGCCAGAGGCTTATCAGGAGAGCGGCCCTTGATCTCGAAGACGCGTTCAACTGCGGATGGATGCAATGCGCTGGCGATCAATCCGTAGACGGTTTCCGTCGGAACGGCGACCACTTTCCCAGCTGAAAGTGCCTCAACCGTGCGATGGACGACGTCGCGTAAATCCTCGGCTTGCTTCAGGTCGATGACAACAGCGGGCATAGAAAAAATGCAAATGTTCGAGGCAATACGGTAATGCACACAGTGTAGCGCTTCAGCATTGGCGAGGCAACGGGGCAACGCTGGGGCCGAGGTTGATCACCGAATGTGGTGTCCCGGTTCGAAATCGAGTTAGATTGTCCTGGAGTCCGCCTGTCACAGGACCAAATGCGGTTGCTGTTGTCTCGATTCTTGCCCTGTCTAACGGATTACGTTGATTCTTGCGGCTTTGGCAGAGTCAACATTACTCGTGTTTGATACGATGGAGAAAACAATTCACTTAAGTCCCTATCGCGCGATGACAATCGGCTCCACTAAATTTGTCCTTTGGCTGTTGTTACTAGCCACACTCTGCTGCGCGAGCGTTGGGTGTTTGCCATACGATGCAAATCCACAAGGTGCTTTTGCCTGGGGTGAAAAAGGGCTCGATGATGGCCGATTCTATGAACCTCGAGCCATCGCAATCGATGGAGACGACCTCGTGTATGTCGTCGACAAAGTCGGCCGCATCCAGGTCTTCGATTTGCGGGGTAAGTTCATTCGTGGCTGGCGAACACCGGAGATTGCGGCTGGTAAACCTGTTGGTTTGGGGATCAGCCACGATGGACTATTGATGGTTGCCGATACGCACTACTTTCGAGTCCTGTTCTATACACCCGACGGGAAGTTGATCGAAGACCGAACCATCGGCGGCGTGAATGGCCGTGGCAACGGAGAGTTTGGCTTCGTCACTGACGTTGTTCAAGATTCGAAAGGGAACTATTACGTTGGTGAGTATTGCGGTTTTGATCGCGTCCAGAAATTCGATTCCAAAGGTCAATACGTCAATCAGTTTGGCTCCAGCGGTGATGAACCAGGACAGTTTCTTCGCCCTCAAAGTTTTGCCGTCGATCAGGAGGACCGACTCTGGATTGCAGATTCAAGTAATCATCGAGTTCAAGTCTTTGATTTAAAAACGGATCCGGCCACGTTTCAATTTCAATGGGGCGAGTTTGGGTCGGAACCGGGTCAGTTGAATCGCCCGTTTGGCATTGAACTTGATGCTGACAACAACGTAATCTTGACCGAGTACGGAAACCATCGAGTCTCCAAATTCCGACCGGACGGGACTTTTATGGGGATCTTTGGTTCCCATGGTAGCGCACCCGGTCAGTTCAGTGAACCTTGGGCGATCAGTCGTGACAGTGAGGGCGCGTTTGTCGTCACCGACCGTCGCAATCATCGTGTCCAGCGGTTCTTTTTTCCAAAAACAACAAGCGAAGATCAGGCACGACTGCGAAAGTCAACATCGGAACGCACGGTTGCCGCTCTCAAGGAAACCCATGACGAATAATGCAGAGGGAAAATTTTGGATTGGATTCGATCTTGGCGGCACGAAGATGTTGGCGTGCGTCTATGACGCCGAGTTTAACCGTGTTGGAAAAGCGAGAAAGAAAACGAAGGGCTACGAGGGCGTCGATGCCGGGCTTCAACGAATCAACAACGTGATCGCTGATGCCATGAAAGACGCCGACGTGGAGGCCAGCCAGATTGGTGGGCTGGGGATCGGTTGTCCGGGGCCACTCGATTTTGAACGGCGCCGACTCAGAATGGCGCCGAATCTGGGCTGGGAAGACGTTCCGATTGCGGAATCGATTGAATCCAAATTCGGATTCCCGGTAACCCTTGCCAATGATGTAGATGCGGGAGTCTTTGGTGAATACAAATTCGGCGCGGGGAAAGGTGCAAGATGCGTATTTGGCATCTTTCCAGGAACAGGTGTCGGTGGTGGATGCGTTTACGAAGGCAAACTCTTTCGTGGAACCAATTGCACCTGCATGGAAGTTGGGCATATCCCCATGGTCCCAGAAGGACGGTTGGACGGTGCGGGTAATGCAGGCACGCTCGAGTCAGTGGCCTCTCGATTGTCAATTGCCAGCGATGCTGCAGCAGCGGCGTATCGAGGACAAGCCCCGGCGTTACGTGAAGCCGAGGGGACAGACTTGGCCGACATTCGCAGCGGCGCGTTAGCGGACTCGGTCAAGAATGGTGATCAAGCCGTGATCGATATTATCAACAAGGCCAGCCGCCACTTGGCAATGTCAGTTGTGACCGTTGTTCATTTGCTGGCTCCAGATGTGATCGTCTTTGGAGGTGGGCTGATTGAAGCCATGCCAGGCTTGATGCTGCCGTTGATTGAAAAAACAGCCAAAGAACGAGTTCTGCCCACGTTCCGCGATGTGTTTACGATTCGTGAAGCTGAACTTGGAGATGACGCTGGAGTCCTTGGTTGTGCTGCCCTGGCTCACCAAACCGTTACCGAATCAACTTAAGACGATCGTCTACCCGGCCAAAGGGCGCATCCTGATCAGCTCGTTCCGCTTCAAGGGTATTTCTCAATATGCTCGATCCAATGCCAAAAAAGACAGGAGAATCGGTTTTGCCGCCACGCATGGTCGCGGTGATCGATATCGGTGCGTCCTCGTTGAGAATGCAGGTTGCCGAAATTCACTCGGACACTGGTGCGATCCGAAAGATTGAGTCGTTTTCACAGGCTGTCAGCATTGGTCAAGATTCATTCGATGATGGAAAGATCAATCGGGCAACGATCGAAGACTGTGTCCACGTATTGTCGATTTATCGTCAACGCCTCGATGAGTACCGGATTTTTGATCCCGAACAAATTCGCGTCGTTGCGACCAGCGGTGTTCGAGAGGCGAGCAATCGGATGGTCTTTATTGATCGGGTCTACATTGCAACCGGTTTTGAAATCGAGCCATTTGATGAAGCTGAATTGCATCGTGTGACGTACCTTGGGATTTTGCCGTTTGTGGAGAAGCAGAGCAAATATTTTTCCAGCACGTCACTCGTTCTGGAAGTCGGAGGGGGCACATCAGAGCTGTTGCTGCTGGAGCAAGCAGATGTGATGTTTTCCAATACCTATCGACTCGGTTCGCTCCGCTTGCGACATGTCATGGATCAGTTCAATGGACCTGCGGACAAGGCATTGGAATTGATCAAGTCGCATATCGAACAAACGATCGTCGATTTTCAGTTTTCGACCAAACACGCCAAGCCGCGACATCTGATCGCGATGGGCAGTGATGTCAGGTTTGCGGCCAGCGAGTTGAATCAGGCACCCGTTGGTGAAGAGTTGGTTGAGATCAAGATCAACGCGCTCGAAAAACTGGTCAACAAGATTCTTCAACAATCGCCCGACCAACTGGCCGCGAAGTATCACGTCAGCTTGCCGGATGCAAAAACATTGGGCCCCGGGTTGTTGACCCAGTTGATGTTTGCCAAGCACCTTCAAGTCAAAAAGTTATTGGTCGCCAATTCCAATCTGCGCGATGCAATGATTCAGGAGATGGCTCAAGAGCGAAGTTGGACCGACTCGATTCAGAATCAGATTGTTCGATCGGCGGTTCAGCTGGGCCGCAAGTTCAAGTTCAACGAAGAACATGCGACTCACGTTGGGAGAACTGCGTGTTGGATTTTCGACGAGATTCAATTTTTGCACCGTTTGCCTGTTCGCTATCGCCGGATTCTCGAATTAGCATCGCTGTTGCATGAGATCGGGAACTTTATCAGCGACAAATCGAAACATAAACATTCGATGTACCTGATTCGAAATTCTGACATTTTTGGCATTGGTTCGCAGTATCAGAATTTGATCGCCATGGTGGCTCGCTACTACCGAGGGGCGCCGCCGAGCATGCGTCACGATGGATACGCTCAGTTGGAGCGGCATGATCGTGTCGCAGTGGCCAAGCTGGCTTCCATGTTGCGGGTTGCCAAAGCGATTGATGCAGGACACCACCAGCGAATCAACAAACTCAATTGCGAGCTGCGAGGCAACCGGCTTGAGTTGACGACGACGGATGTGGCAGATCTGACACTGGAACAAGTCGAACTTCGAAACGCTGCTGAACTGTTCGAAGAGTTGTTTGGTACTGAACTCAGTCTTGAGACGACTGTCAACTAACACGCCATGGATCCGACGGACTAAGAGTCAGGCAAATGAAGTCAGGCAAATGAAAAAACCAAAACAAACCTATTTCAATCGAGAGCTGAGCTGGCTGGAGTTCAATCAACGTGTGCTGGATCAGGCCGACACCGATCGACACCCGTTGCTCGAACGCGTCAAGTTCTTGGCGATCACCGCATCGAATTTGGATGAGTTCTTTATGGTTCGTGTTGGCGGCTTGAAACTTGTCGCCAACGCTTCGATTGAAACCCCCGACATCTCAGGGATGACTGCCGAGCAACAGCTGACCAGTATCCGCGAACGTGTCAGCCAGATGTACCTTGCCCAATCGCAATGCCTGACGAAGCTGTCAGAAGAACTCGAGACGCATGGTATCCTCCGGGTCAACCCACAAGACTTGACCGAATCTGAACGTCAAACCTTGTTGGAGCGGTTCAAATCCGAAACCGTTTCTGCGGTCGCGCCGATCGCCGTTGACAACGCGATTCAGTTGTCGTTGTTGCGCGGTGCTCGACTAATGGTTTGTGTGCGCCTCAAGTGGTCGGAAGAAAAGATGTTGCGCGCGAAGATGCCACCGGGATTTGAAACATTGTCAGCCGAAGCAGCGCCGACGAAACGCTCCAACAAAAAATCAAAAGGTGCGTCTTCAGGGAAAAAGGCAGTTGCCGGACAGGATTCGTCGACGCCCGAATTTCGATACGTGTTGTTGGCGCTTGGTCAATCTCAATCGCGGTTTTGGACGCTGCCTGTCGAGCAAGGGTATCGGTATATCTTGATCGAAGACGTCGTCAAAATGTTTTTGTCAGAGTTCTTTGATCCATCGACGGTCGTTGAAGCCAACACGCTGCGCATCACCCGAAATGGAGATGTGGAGTTGGTCGAAGACAAACGATCGGATTTGTTGTTGGGCATGGAACAGATGTTGGAAGCGCGACAGTCTTCGGATTGTGTCCGCTTGGAACTGGAACGCACCGCCAGTCGAACGATGCGCAAGTTCCTGGAGAAGACGATCGATGTTGATCCTGCAGACGTTTATCTGGTTGATGGGCCGCTGGAGCTGGCGGACTATTTTGCGCTGGCCGGGATCAATGGTTTTCCCAAACTGAATGATGAGCCGTGGCCGCCTCAGGAAGCCCCAGATCTTTTCGGAAAAGATGTTTTTAAAGCGATCAGCAAGTCTGACCGAATGTTGTATCACCCGTATCAGTCGTACGATCCGGTTGTCGAGTTTGTTAAGGCAGCAGCCAAAGATCCAGAAGTCATTGCAATCAAGCAAACACTTTATCGCGCCAGTAAAGACAGTGAGATCATCAAGTCGTTGATGACGGCGGCCGATGAAGGAAAAAATGTTACTGCCATCGTTGAGCTGAAAGCCCGATTTGATGAAGCCCGCAACATCTATTGGGCCAAGCAACTGGAGCAAGCTGGCGTCGATGTGATCTACGGTGTTCGAGGACTCAAGACACACGCCAAAATGTGTCTGGTTGTGCGTCGCGAACGAACGGGTATCAAACGCTACATTCATCTAGCCACAGGAAACTACAACGAATCGACCGCACGTCTTTATAGCGACGTGAGCCTGTTTACCTGCGACGAACAGATTGGATCGGACGCGGTTCATTTTTTCAACGCTATCACAGGATTGTCCGTTCCCCAGACGTTGGTCAAACTTTCGGCAGCTCCGATCAACTTGCGTGAAACGTTGATGGAGTCGATTCGAATCGAAATCGATGCGGCCAACAGTGGCGATCAGGCAGAGATCACCGCCAAGATCAACTCGCTCGCTGACAAAGGAATCATCGATGCACTTTACGAAGCGTCGAAAGCAGGTGTCAAAGTTCGCTTGAACGTACGTGGTATCTGCTGCCTGATTCCAGGTGTTAAAGGGTTAAGTGAAAATATCAAAGTCATCAGTGTCGTTGATCGCATGTTGGAACATGCCAGGATTTTTCACTTTCGGCATGGCGGTGACGAGAAACTATTTATCTCCAGTGCTGACTGGATGGGGCGAAATCTCGATCGTCGAGTTGAGTTGATGACGCCTGTTTTGGATCAGGACTGCAAGCTGAGGCTGATGCGAATTCTTGATTACTATTTTCAGGACAATGTCGCTTCGACCGAATTGCGTCCTGATGGTTCTTATGCTGCGGTCGCTCGGAAAAAGAAGAAAGAACTGATTCGAGCTCAGTCGCACTTGCATCGCGAAGCGGTGCAAATTTTCGAAGCGATGTCGAACCGCCGCGCAACGGTTTTTGAAACGTATAAAGCAAGCACCGACGCTAAATGACTCGATCGGCCGGGGTGCTGACCAGGTTCATCTGGGACAAGCTGGACTCAATCCGATCCCAAACAGACCGATTCTAACGTCCAATCGGACCACAAATTGACCAAGAATGAGCTCGCGGACGCAGTAATCGGCGCTGATTTTACGGCGGATGCTAAACTAAATGACCATTTTGTGATTCATCTTTGTTCTAGCAAACCTCATGTCGACCGAAACGAATCTGCCCAAAACTTCCGATCAACAGCACGCTGATACGCCTCTGTTTGATCGCCCGCCGATCGATGCCAGAACGCTGCGTCTCAACTCACCAGCGGTCGATCAAGTGGGCGTCGTTGAACGGGCCAGTCGTTTTACCAAACGGAGTATCAAAAAGGATTCCAAAGTTCAGGGGCTCAAAATGGCACTGAACATGATTGACCTGACCACTCTTGAAGGGATGGATACGGAAGGCAAAGTCAAACAGCTTTGCTACAAAGCTCAGCACTTGCACGACGCGATGGAAGATATCCCGAGTGTGGCCGCCGTCTGCGTTTATCCGAACTTTGTCTCGTTGGCAAAATCGGAAGTAAGTGGAACCGGAATCAAAGTTGCTTCGGTCGCAACGGCATTTCCCAGCGGCAATTCGTCGCTGCCAATCAAACTTCAAGACGTGCAAATGGCGGTCGATGCCGGGGCTGATGAGATTGATATGGTGATCTCTCGCGGCAAATTTCACAGCGGAGAGCTCGACTATGTCCATGATGAAATCGCGGCCGTCAAAGAAGCTTGTCATTCGGCACGGCTTAAAGTGATTCTCGAAACTGGAGAGTTGGGAACGCTGGACAACGTCCGCCTGGCCAGTGACATTGCGATTCTTGCTGGTGCAGACTTTATCAAAACCAGTACTGGAAAAATCAAGCCCGCTGCGACCATGCCCGTGACGTTGGTCATGCTCGAAGCGATCCGGGATCACTACTTTAAGACAGGAAAGATGGTCGGCATGAAGCCAGCGGGCGGGATTTCCAAAGCGAAGCTCGCCTTGCACTATCTGATCATGGTCAAAGAAACTCTTGGCGATGCGTGGTTGAGCAACCAGTGGTTTCGATTTGGAGCCAGTTCACTGGCGAATGATGTACTGATGCAGTTGGCCAAACAGGATTCGGGCAGCTATCAGTCGGCAGACTATTTCTCGATCGACTAAACAGCGAAGGGATTGGCACATTCATGTGACCGCCTCGCCAGCCCAACCACTTTCCGCGTCAACCCAAACCTGCAACACGACAATTCACGACAAAAACAAAACCATCATGAACCAATCAACGACCTGGGAACTTGCCGCCGCGCCAGAGAGCACGTCGCACGTGCAGCTCAACGACCATTACGACTTGTTTATTAATGGCAAGTTTCAACAATCGACTGGCAAAAAGTCATTCGATACGATCAATCCCGCCACCGAAAAGAAGATCGCCTCGATCACCGAAGCCACGGAAGCTGACGTCGATGCGGCAGTTAAAGCGGCACGAGTGGCGTACACAAAAACATGGTCCAAAATGAAACCGGCCGAGCGCGGCAAGTACATTTTTCGGATCGCGCGATTGATTCAGGAGCGCGCCCGTGAGTTTGCTGTCGTTGAATCGATGGACGGGGGCAAGCCGATTCGAGAGTCTCGAGACATCGATATTCCATTGGCAGCAGCTCATTTCTTCTATTACGCCGGGTGGGCGGACAAACTTGAGTATGCGTTCCCGCATCGGAATCCGAAACCGATTGGCGTCGCGGGACAAGTCATTCCCTGGAACTTTCCTTTGTTGATGGCCGCCTGGAAAATCGCACCCGCGTTGGCAACAGGAAATACGGTGGTCATCAAACCGGCTGAAACAACTTCGCTGACGGCGATGCTGTTGGCCGACGTCTTTCAGCAGGCTGAACTGCCGCCGGGCGTAGTCAATATTGTCACTGGGCATGGCGATGTGGGTGCTGCAATCGTGAATCACAAAAACATTGACAAAATCGCTTTCACTGGATCGACGGCGGTGGGCAAGCTCATTCAGAAGTCGATTGCTGGGACAAAAAAGCGTTGCACATTAGAGTTGGGTGGAAAAGCAGCCAACATCGTCTTTGAGGATGCCGCCATCGATCAAGCGGTTGAAGGTATCGTCAATGGAATCTACTTCAATCAGGGCCATGTTTGCTGTGCGGGAAGTCGTTTGTTCGTTCAAGAATCTGTCCACGATGAGGTTGTGCGAAAGTTAAAACATCGAATGGATACGTTGGTCGTCGGGGATCCGCTGGACAAGAACACGGATGTTGGAGCAATCAACTCGGCTTCGCAGCTGGAGACGATCGAGTCCTACATTGAAATTGGCAAACAAGAAGGTGCCGAGTTTTACCAGCCAGACTGTGTTTTGCCCGAATCGGGTTACTGGTGTCGGCCCAGCATGTTTACGGATGTGGCACAGTCGAACCGAATCGTTCAAGAGGAAATATTTGGTCCGGTGTTAGCCGTTCAAACGTTTCGGACGGTCGCTGAGGTAATCAAAAAAGCGAATAACACGCCTTACGGATTATCGGCGGGCATATGGACCGACAAAGGTTCCAAAGTGTTCAATATGACATCGCAAATGCGCGCCGGGGTCGTTTGGGGAAACACCTACAACCAGTTTGATCCCAGTTCACCTTTTGGTGGTTACAAAGAATCCGGGTTTGGTCGCGAAGGCGGTCTACATGGCCTCGCAGCGTATCTCGAAATTTGAGCCGGTCACTGCTTCCAAATCCTCTTTCCTGTTCACATTGAAAATTTAACGAACCGTTTTCATGGCAAAATCGAATCAACGACTTGAAATTCAGAAGACGTACAAAATGTACGTTGGCGGTAAATTCCCTCGTACCGAATCTGGCAGGTTTTACTCGCCGGAAGTCAACGGAAAATCGTTGGGCAACGTTTGCCTCGCGTCACGTAAGGATATGCGAAATGCGGTCGTTGCGGCACGAGCTGCACAACCGGGGTGGGCGGGGCGTTCGGCATTCAACCGCAGTCAGATTTTGTATCGCATCGGTGAGATGCTCGAAGGGCGGTCTGAGCAATTCGTTGCCGAACTGCAACTTCAGGGCTTAACCGCTGCGGCTGCCAAGAAAGAAGTGACCGCTTCGATCGATCGACTGATCTATTACGCGGGGTGGTGTGATAAATACCAGCAGATCTTTAGCAGCGTGAACCCGGTAGCCTCTTCGCACTTTAATTTTTCAGTCGTAGAACCGACCGGTGTCGTGTTTCATTTTGCAGATCCGCATCGTCCGTTGCTCGGATTAGTGTCGTTGATCGCGCCAATCATTGCCTCAGGGAATACGGTGATTTCATTGGCATCCGAAAGCCGGCCATTGACCGCCATCACGTTTGGCGAAGTCGTTCATTCATCAGATGTCCCCGGCGGTGTGATCAATGTGTTGACCGGCAACGCGGCCGAGCTTCATGAACACGTGTCACGGCATCTTGATATCAATGCGCTCGCCTGTGATAAAGTCGGCTCGTCGCTGCTCAAAGCAATGCAGGAATTTGCTGCCGGCAATGTAAAACGAGTCAAGCAGCTGGACGCGGATTGGCTGGACGACTCGACCGCTCATCCCTATTTGATTTCCGATTTTTGCGAAGTCAAAACGACGTGGCATCCCATCGAGAAGATCAGCGCCAGCGGATCTGGTTATTGAGACAGAACTCTTTAAGTGATCGTGACACCTTTTTCACGTAGCCAGTCACGCAAGTCGTCTTTGAATTCGCCAATACCGAGCGACCTGATTTGGACGCCCTCGCGAGTATCGAAGTACGCGCGGTTTTCAAAGCAAACCAGCATCATGCCCAAGCCGCCAATCGCCATCAATGCCGCGACGACGTAATAGATCACGGGAATCCATCCTGCAAAAAATCCCCAAAACCATCCCACACCTGCCGCCGAAAGCAAAGCACCAAACAGAATTCGGTGAGGCAGGAAGACTAACTTGATCGTTGCGTTCGTGATCTCCGACGGTGCCAATGGAACCAAGTCGTAAAGCTCCTTGTTCTCTTTGCGGCAAACGGCGACAACCAGATTCGCGTCAGTAAATCCCACCACTTCATTATTGTGTTCATGGATCTCTTCAGGGTCATGAAAGAGCGTTGGTGGGTTGTGGATGTCGTTCACTGTTTTTTCTTTAGGGAAAGAGGAGTGGATTTTGGATGAGCTTAAACAGATCCTGTATGCTTCTCAAGCAAGTCTGGCTTTGATCAAGTTCGTTGCATCATGTCATCGCCGCAGGATCAGGGTGGTTCTGATTTGTCAGGCTGCGAATTACTTTTAAATTCATCTCGTCCATGTCGACACCATCTCGTTCTCCTTTTTCAGTCTCCAAATACATCGGTACATCTGAAAATCGAGAATCGTTAAGCAGCAACTTGAAGGGCTCCAGTCCCATTTCGCCCTCACCGATATGCTCATGACGATCTTTTCGTGAGCCAAACTCTTTTTTGCTGTCGTTCAAATGAAATGCCTTGATCTTTTCCAATCCAAACGAGGCATCCATCGCATTCATGGTTTCGTTGTAATCGTTGGCGGGCGAAAGTGGATACCCGGCGGCAAAGGTGTGACACGTATCGATGCAAACCCCTAATCGCTCGGGAGCATCCACGTTGTCGATGATGTACTTGAGGTGTTCAAAGTCCCAGCCGAGGTTGCTCCCCTGCCCTGCCGTGTTTTCCAATAATGGATACGACGACAGTGATTCAGTTCGTTCGTGAATCGTATTGAGTGAACCAACGATTGTGTCCAGCCCTTCCTGTTCAGAACTGGTCGTATATGAACCGGGATGGAACACAACAAACGGGACGCCCAATTGATCCGCACGTTCGACCTCGATGACCATTGCGTCGATGCTTTTCTGTAACAGGTCAGGTTTGGGACTGGCGAGATTGATCAAGTAAGATGCATGCGAAAGCGGCGATTGAATCCCTTCGGCCTCCATCGTTTCTTTAAACTTGTCCGCGTCGGCCTCCGAAATCTCTTTGGCGGCCCAGCGATTGTTGTTTTTTGTGAAGATCTGGACGCAGTCGCAACCGATTTTTTTAGCGGCAAGGACCGCTTTGAAGTGTCCGCCCGCGATGGACATGTGGGCGCCTAAAGGAGGCATGAACGGCTTTCAAAACTTGAAACAATTGATGAAGTTGCGAAAACAAAGAGCGAATCTTTCCGCGCCGAGAATCTACTCCGCTTTCCTCTCGCCCATTCGTTGACCGGCCGCGTCGAGTTGCAGCGTGCATTTGGTTGGGACACCAGCCTCATCGAGTTCAAACGTGACACTGCCCGCAGATTTCTTCAAACTGAACTCTGTCTTTGAATGGGCCACCATTTCCAAAAGTGCTCCTGCGAATTTGATATAGAGTCTTCCATTCTTCAAAGTGACCGGGAGTTTTCCATATTGACCGACGAGTGCCTTTTTATCCGCTTCCGTCAACTCAAAAACTAACCTGTCGTTTGACACGTCGCGCGGTTTGGGATCTTCGAGCGGACGCACCCAGATGTTTCGATAGTGAACCGGGTTGCCATGGTCCTGAAACGACAAACGACCTTCGGAGACATTCGCGTTGTAATCTCCGTGTTGAATCCAGCTGGTAGGTCCGAACGCTTCCGAATGATCCTGAATCAGGACCCCATTGTGCAGCACAGTGAATGTTGCGGGTTTGTTCATCTTTCCAGAATCATCGAATCGAGGCCGATGAAAAATGATGTCGTACGATTGCCATTCGCCTGGACCTCGGCTCGCATTGACCAGCGGTGGATACTGGCCGTAGATCGAACCCGCACTACCGTCTGCGTAGGTGCCGTTTTCGAAGCTGTCGAGCACTTGAACTTCAAAGGACTCCATCAGGAAGACTCCTGAGTTTCCCCGTCCTTGACCGTTCCCTTTGACATTGCTGGGCGAAGCAAATTCGACATGCAACTGGCAATCACCAAACTTCTGTTCTGAAAAAATCGGACCGGCACCTTGAACTGATTCAAGGGTTCCATCAACCACTTTCCATTTGGATGGTTTGCCACTCCGGTTGGTCCAACCGGTCAGGTCTTCTCCATTGAATAAAACAATCGCGTCACTCGGTGCATCGCCAAGCTGTTTTGCCGGGGTGACGACTTTGGGCGCAGGTCGGCTCAAGTCATGTGCCTTCCATCCGGAAGGAAGTTGCGCCAACAAGGATGGACAAGGAGAAAGCATACTGACGATCGCCAGCAACATGATCGCACGGGCAGCGTTACCGCAAAAACTGATTTGGGTCATAATTTTTCTATGGAGTGATCAAACGTAGTGAACTTGGCAAACCAACAAGAATATCTATTTCGCCAGACGATATCGCTCGCGCCATTCGGCAGGTTTTAGTCCGCCTACCGTGTTGTCGCCGTACTGATTTCGCAAGCTTTCGAGTTCCGACTTCAGCTGTGCAATATTGGCTCGTTGCGAGGGGTCGTTGTACAGATTTGTCTTTTCATCAGGATCGTTTTTGAGATCGTAAAATTCCCACTCGCCGAATTCGTAAATTTGAATCAACTTGTATCGCTCTGTTCGAACGCCGTTGTGACGGGGAACCATGTGAACGCTTGGATATTCGTAAAAATGGTAGTAGATCGACTTGCGCCAGTCGGAAACGGTTTCCCCTTTTAAGAGCGGCACCAGTGAGCGGCCTTGCATGTCGTCTGGCACCGAAGCACCCGCCATCTCCAGAAACGTCTCGGCGTAGTCCAGATTTTGAACGAGGTTCGTGTTTACGGCGCCCGGTTGAGTGATGCCCGGCCACTTAACGATCAACGGCATCTTCAGGGATTCTTCGTACATCCAGCGTTTGTCGTACCAACCATGGTCACCGATGTAGAATCCTTGGTCGGATGAATAGACGACCACCGTGTTGTCTTCCAGATCATTGTCTTTCAGGAATTGCATGATCCGTCCGACGCTTTCGTCAACGCCCCGAACGCAGCGGAGATAGTTTTTCGCGTATCGTTGATATTTCCAGCGAACCAGTTCTTCGCCCGTTAGCTCCGCTTTTGCGAATGCTTCATTTTCAGCTCGAAACGCGTCGTCCCATGACTTCCGCTGCACGGGTGTCATGGTTTGCAGATTCTTCCAACCGGACTTGTCTGTGTTTAGCCCCTCGGGAGTCCATCCTTCTGGTGGTGTTGTAAACAGGTCACAAACGATATGCATGTGACGATCAATTTCCATTTCTTGATTTCGACTGGCAGCTGCATTGTCCGAGTACGAATCAAACAAGGTATCTGGTTCTGGAATGTCTTGATCTTTGTACAGGTCCAGATGTCGAATGGCGGGCATCCAGCAGCGGTGCGGTGCCTTGTGTTGGCACATCAACATGAACGGTTTTCCATTGTCTTTATTCTCTTTCAACCAATCGATGGCCAGATTTGTCACGATGTCCGTGCAATACCCCTCAACTTTGCGACGACCCTTTTGTGAGAGGAGTCGAGGATTGTAGTATTCACCCTGCCCCGGCAGGACGTCCCAGTAATCGAACCCTTGTGGATTTGATTTCAGGTGCCACTTTCCAATCATCGCGGTGGTGTAGCCGGCTTTTCTCAAAAGTTTAGGAAACGTCTGTTGTGAGCCATCAAAGTTGTTTCCGTTATTCATGAATCCATTCATGTGGCTATGTTTGCCAGTGATGATGACGGCGCGACTTGGCCCGCAGATTGAGTTAGTGCAAAAACTGTTTTGAAACAGCATGCCCTGCTTTGCAAGCTGATCGATGTTGGGTGTTGGATTGACCGACTTCAGCCAACCGTCATAGGCTCCGATGGCGTGGGGAGCATGGTCGTCTGAAAAGATAAAGACGATGTTGGGGCGTTCATCACGTTCGGTCGTGTTATCTGTGGTCGGTTGTTCAGCGAACAGCAAACTGGGCGAAAGGGCCACAACTGTACCGAGCAGCAAACACATAAAACGAGCTGTGTGAAAAATTCCTCTTCGCGGAACTTCAATTTGCAACATCATTCTTCCCTTGGACATCGATAGCAACGGGTTTCAGACCGTCCATTAAATACCGAATGAAAACTGATGGCAACGAGATTAACCAAAAAGTCTACCCACATGCCAGTGTGTTGATCGCTCGATAGAATGAAAACATTCAAACCTGAGTGAAATCGAAACTATGGAATTTCAACCAAAATCGCCTCGAGCTGTTGCCTTCGACATGGACGGTACCATGTTCAATACCGAAGACCTGTATGATGAGGTTGGTGATATTTTGCTCCAGCGGCGCGGATTTCGTTTCGATCGAGAACTAAAGCTCAAAATGATGGGGCTGCCGGGAGCGGTCGCCTTTCAAGTGATGCGCGAACATCACCAGCTGGACGATCCCATCGAGCAACTCCAAACCGAAACACGCGAAATATTTGCCGATTTGCTTCCGGGACAGATTGAGGCGATGCCTGGATTGTTTGAACTGTTGGATTTTTTGGAAAAGCGAAATATTCCGAAATGTGTTGCGACCAGCAGTCACCGGCAATTTGCATCAACAGCACTTGGCACATTCGAACTTGAAGATCGTTTTGAGTTTGTCCTTACCGCCGAAGACGTTGAATCTGGTAAACCACATCCCGAAATATACTTCACGGCCGCCAATCGATTTGGAATCGACGCGACCCAGATGCTTGTGTTGGAAGACAGCTTCACTGGCAGCACAGCAGCCGTTGCCGCTGGAGCACTCACGATTGCAGTTCCAACGGAGCACAGCCGTGGCGTCGATTTTTCGCACGTTCACTCGATCGCTGGCAGTCTCAATGACGAGGTGATCTTCGAACTGCTCCAGTAAACATTGGCCCCCGGTTGGGGGGCGCCGTTTGAAGCCGACCGAACAGTTTTGATTGAGCATGGCGGGTCACTTTGCTCATTTCCCGACCTCTCTTGTCGAATCTGCCTCAAAGTCTGATAATTCGGTATCTACATGGCTGTTACTGAAGAACACACGTTGTTCGGCGGGAAATTATGGACGATTCGACTAAGACCTGGGCTCAACGAGCCTTGGAGCTTCCACCTGCATATTTTTATTCCATTCTCGCCATCGTTGCGGCGGTGGTTTTTCTCTGGGGAATTTCGGGGAATCGCAGCCCTGAAGAAACAAATCAGTCTCTTGGTGGATTCGATTTGTTGGATGAGCCAATACCGGCCATCAAAGTCGTCGACAGCTTCCAGGCAATCAAAAAGGCGACGCCGGTCGAAAACTTGATCGACACGGAGATGTCACGAGTATTCGAGTCGTTTGAACACGCGATCAAGGATGTGGTTCAAGGGAGACAGCTCAATCAACCTGCTTGGGTCGCTGCAAATTTTTCAGGCTTGGGCATTGATCAGAATCAGTTTCAGGAACGATTCAAGAACGAACAGTTGGTCGTTCGCAGATGGCGTACTCACAAAGATGCCCCCCAGTTTATTGGGCAAGAAGGGTTCGTCCAGTTTTTGAAAAATCTGGGAACCATTCATTCTGGGCTCGATCAGTTTCGCATTGACCTGAAAGCTTACGCGTCGGAAGTGGACAATGACGTTTTAAAGATTCGTCTTGTCGCCGAAGCGTTTGGAAATTCCGAACAGGCGTACGAAGCGATTGCAGACACAGGATTTCGGATGCGAGCGATTCAGTCGACGAGCATTTGGGAAACGACGTGGCGGCGAAACGAAAGTGCGGCGAACTCACTGAATCAATTCACACTGCTGTCGGCAAAAGTGCTGGCCAAGGAAGTCGTTTCCAGTCTCTTGCAATCAGACCAATTGTTCGTTGATTGCACCGCATCGATTTTGAAAGATACCGATGCGTCAAAACAGTTGCAATACGGCGTGGACCAATGGTCTCGAAAGGTTCCTGGAATCGATATTAATGGGACGCAGGGGATTGCAATTGGCGATGCCAATAATGATGGCATGGACGATCTTTACGTTTGTCAAAGTCATGGACTGCAGAATCGCTTGTTGATTCAAAACGCAGACGGAACCGTCAATGATCAAAGTGAACAGAGTCGAACTGATATTCTCGACCAAACCAATACAGCACTGTTTATTGATATCGACAACGATGGCGATCAGGATTTGGTCGTCGGCACTGACGAAACGTTGGTTCTGTTGTCAAATGATGGTCGTGGGTTGTTCCAAATCGAACGAAGGATTGCCGTCGGCAGAAATGCTCGTGGACTATCGGCTGCAGATTTTGACTTGGACGGTGATCTCGATTTGTTCGTCTGCAAATTTGAAGACATCAATCGCCAAAGTGACGTGTTGATGTTTCCGACGAACTTGAAGGATCCGACAGACGGTGGTCGCAACGTTTTGTTGCGCAACGACGAGGGTTACCGCTTTACCGATGTGACCGAAATCGCGGGTTTGTCGTCCGAGAATCACAAGTACTCGCGTTCGGCGGTTTGGTTTGATCACGATCGAGATGGAGATCCTGACCTTTATGTCGCCAATGAATTTAGTGGCGATCAGTTATGGGAAAATGACGGAGGGACGTTTTCCGAGGTGTCCCAAACGGCCGGAATTCGCGAAACAGGTCGGCATACAAGTGCATCGGTTGCCGATTTTAACTCGGATGGCATGGAAGATGTATTCGTCGCCACCGATGTGTCACTCGCAGGATACCGCGTGCTTAAAGGATTGGCGAACGTTCAGAGCACCGCTGAGCCTTCTTCGAGTTCGCCAACCAATCGACCAGCTGATTCTGATCAGGCGACCAACGAAGAAGATTCTGTCAAAACATTTGCAATCGCCAATTCGGGACTTGCTGTTGAGAGCTCGAGTACCCGCGAGGAGGATCTTACGGTCTACCAAGAAATGCTGACCGAGAGCCAAATTCGCTACAACATGGATGGTAGACCTTACCATTCGTATTTTCTTCGATCGCCGATTTTCAATAGCGAATCTGCCTATGGCACTGCTGCGGTCGATTTAAACAACGATGGCAAGCAGGATTTGGTTGTGGCCAACGGCGGGTTCACTCGTGTTGCAAAACAGGACCTCACGGAATTGTTCTACTCGCAAGCGTTCCGAGACACGGATGCGTTCGTTTGGAAGGATCAATCCAAAACGCCAGTATCGCGCGAGCTGCAGTTGACCCGAACGGCTCACGAAATGGCGGACCTTTGTCGTTCAGGTTATTCGCTGGGTGCGGCTCAACGAAATCGATGCTATTTGAATATCGGCTCGGGATTCGCCAACGTTTCGGCGCTGACGGGCGTCGACTTTCCCGACGATGCAAGGTCGGTAAGCGTTGTCGATTGGGATCAGGATGGTGATCAAGACCTAATTTTTTCTTGTCGCAGTGCACCGCAATTGCGTGTCCTGAGCAATCAGCTCAATCGAAAAGATTCTTCGGTGGCTTTTGACTTGGAAGGGACCGAATCCAATCGCGATGCGATCGGTGCCAGGGTCGAGCTGTTTTTGGAAGGTGCTCAATCGCCGATGGTTCGAACGGTTCAGGCAGGTTCAGGGGCGTTGAGTCAGTCTTCAAAACGAATTCTGTTTGGTATTCCTCAACGCGCGGAAATCCAGAAGGCCGTCGTACATTGGCCTTCCGGACTAACGCAGGCGTTTGAATCGATAACAGCCGGCGCCGAGTACAACGTAATCGAGGGACGTGAACTTTTAAAAGAAACTGTTAGTGAGCGGTTTGGGCTTGGCATGCGACAGGATTCGCTGATTGCGACGCTGGCTGTACCCGAACCCGAAACGCGAAGCTATTTTTATCCACGTGCTCCGTTGACCACGTTGCAAGTTCAAGTTGAAGAGAACAAGTGGGCGAATTTAACGCCGCAGAACAAACCAATGTTGATGCTGTTTTGGTCACGTGATGCCGAATCGGACGAGTGGTTGCGCCGTTTGAAGTCCGATAATTCAGAACTCAAAGAGACCGAGCTGGATGTGATGGCAATCCTGGTCGATCCCGGATCCACTGTCGAGCATCAGTGGCGTTATGCCCTCCAAACGATGAATTCGCTGGAGTATGATGGCAGTTGGAGCACGCTGGCTCCGTCGAGCAATCAGTTGTTGGAGTATTTTTATGGTGAATGGTTCAATCACCGCCATCCGCCTGAATGTCCGTTTGCTCTCTTGGTCAATGCAGATCAAAGAGTTTGTGCTCAGTACACGCTGGATTCGTACAGCGCATCAAAGTTGATTGCTGATGCGAGTCGATCGGCCAGTGACGATTTCGAATTTCGTCGCGCATACAGTCACACAGGAACCTGGATCGCGGATCAACGGGAAACGAAAACGAATCGATTGCGGGTCCGTTTTCATGAGCTGGGCTATGCCCGCGTTGCTGATGAACTCGATCAACTTTCAGATCGACAGCGTGCTCATGAGTTGACACAAAAAGCAATCGAGTTGGGTGCCCAAGGTGATTTTGTCGTCGCCCAGCGTTACTTTCAAAAAGCAATCTCAATCAACTCCGAATGCATCGGAGCGTTCATTGGTGAAGCAGAACTTTTGACCCGAATTGCAAACTCCCAACCGGCCGACGACGCGAAACGATATCAGATGCAAGTTCGAGCAATGGAACTGTTTGATGCCGCGTTATCGATTAACCCGGTCAATCTCAATGCAGTATTGGGGAAAGCTCAAGTTGCGATCGAACTGGATCGTCGTACCGAAGCGCTAGAGCAACTTCAGTCGTTCTTAGTGGTCGAGCCCAAGCGATACGAAGTCCATGCACTTGTCGGCCGGCTTCTGTTCAATCAGAAAAAGTATGAAGAGGCGGCGATGCATCTCGCACTGGCGTTTGATTATCGCCCCAACCTGCCTCATCTCGCAGGCGATCTTGGCTTCCTCTATCTGGTTTCCGGTCAAGATAAAGATGCTCGAAAGTTTTTGCGACTCGCACATCGACTCCAGCCGTCAGATGAAAACGTGCTTCGACTTTTGGCAGAGTCCGAGTTCATCACTGGAAACTTCGAAGCGGCCGTGGAGCTGTTTCAACAATTTAACCAGCTTGACCCAAATCATCGCCGTTCAAAAAATGTGCTCGCATGGCTTCTGGCGACTTGCCCCTACGAAGATCATCGCGATGGAAAAGCGGCAGTCACGTTAATCAGTCCGATGGTTGAACTGTTTGGAGACACTTCCCCTTCGACGATGGAAATCTATGCTGCCAGTTACGCCGAGGTTGGAGAATTCGATAAAGCCATTGAGTTTCAAATCAAAGCGATCAAGTTGATCAATGGAGACGTGGCAGCGGAGGCCTATTCGGATGAACAACGCAAAGGCATGACCGCTCGCTTGGAGCTTTATCGTCGCAATCGCCCCTACAGGACGGCAGATGTCTCTCAAATTCCAATTCCCAGGCCGCAACGCGTTGAGTAAACTTCAGTAAAGCACCTGGAATCTCTAATCAAAACAACCCAAGAAGAAAGTCAACATGAACAAGCAACTCTTGGTCATGCGACATGCCAAGTCATCGTGGACCGAAGAAGGAAAAACGGATTACGAACGACAACTCAATAAACGTGGTCGTCGAGTTGCCCCGCAAATGGGACAGCTGATCCGCTCTGAGGATCTCGTGCCCGATAAAGTCTTCAGCAGCTCTGCAACTCGCGCTGCCGAAACCACAAAACTCTTTGCTGAGGAATGTGAGGTCGACCAAGGCCACATTCAGTATGTCAAATACCTGTATCACGCGCCTGCCGATGAATACCTTGAACTAATTGATCGGTTCGACGAACCCGACGTAGAAGTTTTGATGGTTGTCGGACACAATCCTGGTTTGGAAGAGTTGGTTTATTCACTAAGCCATCAGTACGAGACGATGCCCACAGCAGCAATCGCACATTTTGATCTTGGTGTTGAGGACTGGATCACGATCAGGCGTCCCTATCGCGCGACGTTAAAATCGTTGTGGCGACCAAAAGAAGTCGGTATCGCCTGATTGGAAGTTTCCATATCCAGACGGACCGAATCAAACGACACCGCTTCTACGAATGCAAAGACAATGGCAAGATCCCCCAAAGAACAACCTTGGTACAAGGATGGATTAAAATTTTCTTGCAGTGGTTGTGGCGATTGTTGCACGGGTGAACCCGGTTTCATCTGGGTTAACGATGCCGAGACGACCGCCATGGCAGAACGCATGGGACTCTCTAAGGAAGATTTTGAGCTAGACTATACGCGTCGAGTTGGCGCTCGTCGGACACTCAAGGAATTTCCCAATGGTGATTGTGTCTTCTTTGACAGTGCGACCAGAAAATGCGAAGTTTACGATTTGCGTCCGCGTCAGTGTCGGACGTGGCCATTCTGGGATAGCAATCTGAAGTCACCTGAAACGTGGAGAGAAACTTGTAAAGATTGTCCTGGCAGCGGTCAGGGAAAACTTTACCAGTTGGATGAGATCGAAGTGCTACGAAAACAGATTCACATATAGTTGTTTAGAACTGCATTTAGACCGGTTCAGAAAAGCTCATTGCATCGCGACTAGATGTTTTTGTGTGGTCGTTCATTTATAATATTGAAGTTGAACCCCAAGCAGCCAAGTTGCCGAGCTTGAATGTTTGACTTTGCCTTGAAACAGGCATAAATTAACGACGCTGTTGCCTCGCTGTCTGTCCCATTTGTTCGCGTCCGCTGAATGAAAACTTTGGCACGTTCATTCAAACGATTCGTCCAAATCTAACCGAGGTTCATCATGACCAAAAAGGAAATCGTTCGCCATATTTCTGAAGAAACTGGGTTGACTCAAGCTGTAGTCAAGGAAATTGTTCAGAAAACGTTCGATGCCATTTTGGATTCTCTCGCTCGCGGTGAACGGGTGGAACTGAGAAATTTTGGTGTCTTTGAAATCAGGCGAAGAGCCGCAAGAAAAGCGAGAAACCTTTCAACAGGTGAGCCAATTATGGTGCCAGAACGCAGCGTCGTTGTGTTCAAACCATCAAAGCAGATGGAGTCTCGAGTCGAGACCAGCGACCAAGATCAACGGTTTACCGAATCCGGCTTTATCCCAAAAACAAAATCAGATCTCGAAAAAGAATCGTTGCCAGACGATAATTGATTCCGAGAGTGACTTCGCGAATTCAAGTTTGCTGCTGCTGATGTTGTCTTGACGAACCGGCGCCATTTGTAAATTTGATGCGTTTCCTGATTAGAGTTTTTCCAAGCACGGTTTGAGTTATGCCCAATATCTTTCGCAATCTTCCTTCAGTCTCCGAATTGCTGGAACACCCGCAACTCAAACAAATGGTGGACCGGGCAAGTCACAATTTTGTCGTTGATGGTGCCCGAAAGTTTCTCGACGACTTTCGCCAACAAGTCAAAGATGCGACCGATGACATTCGAGTGCCAACACCGAATGAAATGGCATCTCAAATTGCCGATTGGTTGACCGACCGAGACAAGCCGTACCTTCGCCCAGTCATCAATGCAACCGGAATCGTACTGCATACCGGCTTGGGTCGTGCTCCACTGGCCAACGAAGCTCAGGATGCAGTCCGCGAGATTTCGCAGGGTTACGCCAGCGTCGAAATTGACGCGGCGACGGGCGAACGAGGCCAACGTGTCAAAGCCGTTGAGCGATTGTTATGTGAACTGACAGGTGCCGAAGCCGCTGTGGTTGTGAACAACAATGCCGCAGCAACGATGCTGACACTCGCTGCCATGGCGAAAGGGAAACAGGTCATCGTCTCGCGTGGACAGTTGATCGAAATCGGTGGCAGCTACCGCTTGCCAGACGTGATGGAATGCAGTGGAGCGGTATTGAAAGAAGTCGGTACGACCAACAAAACCCGCCCCTCGGATTATGAGAATGCAATCAACGAAGAGACAGGGGGGCTTTTGAAAGTCCACCCCAGCAACTACGAGATTGTGGGGTTCACACAGACGGTTTCAACCAAAGACATGGTCGCGATTGGTAAACGACATGGAACACCGGTCATTGATGATGTGGGGTCTGGCGCATTGATCGACTTCCGGCAGTTCGGCTTGATGGATGAACCTGTCGTCCGAGACAGCATTTCCGATGGTGCTGATCTGGTGTTGTTCAGCGGTGACAAACTGATTGGAGGACCGCAGTGTGGGATTGTGGTTGGAAAAGCGAAGTACATCCAGCGACTGTTAGAAGATTCGTTGATGCGAGCTTTCCGTGTCGGCAAAATGACTCTGGCGGCACTCGCAGCGACGCTTCGATTGTACCGCGACGTTGACCAAGCGAAACAATCAGTGCCAATCCTGAGAATGCTCTCAATGCCACTGGATAACCTGAAGCTTCGCGCTGACAAACTGGTGACTCAAATAGCGCATCTGAAATGCTTGGCAACATGTGAAGCGGTGGAAGACCAATCGATGTTGGGTGGAGGCAGTTTGCCAACGCAGAAGTTTGCCACGTGGTGCGTCGCCGTCACGCCGTCCGAAGGATCTGTCAACCGACTCGCTGATCGAATCCGTCAAGTGAAAACACCAATCCTTGGGCGGGTGGCGAAAGACCGATTGTTGTTGGATCTTCGAACGATTCAAGTCGGTGACGACACGCAAGTGGTCGAAGCATTTGAAAGTCTTGATCAATCCTGAGGCATTCTGCGTGATGCGGATCCGGTCTTGTCGATTTGTCCGTTCTGTGTCAGAGTAAAATGCCCCAAGTGTCTTTCCCTCCCTCCCGCCATTTGGCCCCATACCGGACCCACCATGTATCGTTTCTCGATTTGCGTCCTGATCATGATGCTCAGTGGCGTGATTGGTTGTCAGCCACCATCGTCGTCGCCTTCTCCTGCCGAACGATCGCAAGCAACCCAACGCCCGCCCAATGCAAACGTTCGTCCAAGCCGACGAAACTGGAACAAGAATGATATGGCTCCCGGAATCGGGATGTCAAAACAAGCTCCGATCAAGTCCAACGTCGACCAGGACGTTTTTGACCCTCAACAGGATGACCGTGAGTTTGATCTGAGCTTCTTGTCTTGGAATGTAGAATCTGACGGAGCGGATTCCAATGTGATTGCGGAGCAGTTGTCGGAGTTGAATGTCGACGATCGTTACGATGTTTTTGGATTGACGGAAGTTCTACCTGAGGACTTCGGCAAATTTCGCAATGCTTTGGGGAAGCATTATAAATATGCGTACTCAAAATCGGGACGCAATGATCGACTACAAATCCTTTACAACGAGGACAAATTCGAAAAGGTTCGCCATTTTGAACTTGAAGAAATCAATCTGAAGAATCGGTATCGCGCACCGTTGGTCGTCCATTTAAAGTCACTCGATGGAGACTATGAGTTTTTAGTTGTGGTCAACCATTTGGCTCGAGGGAAAGCTGAGATTCGGCAGCAACAGGCGACCATGTTAGTCGAATGGGCTCGGGGGCAAACGCTGCCGATTGTCGCTATCGGCGATTACAACTTTGATTATGTTTTTGATACTGACAAAGGTAATCCTGGGTTCGTGAACTTCATGCGTGACAACGTTTGGAGTTGGGTCAAACCGGAACAAATGATCGATACGAATTGGTATGATGATCCCGAACAGCCAGATGGCAAAGACGACTATCCCGGTTCGATGCTTGACTTTGCATTTGTTGCAAACGGTGCCAAGGAATGGTCGCAACGTTGTCGGGTTCTGGTTCGGGATCATGACTTCCCCGACGACGAAACGACCAGTGACCATCGCCCATTCGAGTTGTTGTTGTCAAAATGAGCAGCAGTTTGGAACCAAACGTTTGAATTGACTCGGACAACCGCTTAGCTAAATGCGCGTTAGAGAACGCTCAAGCACCGCGTCCGAGCCGTTTCGTCGCTGGCCTTGGATAGAAACGACGAGTTTAAAAACCTACTGTTCGTTGATAAACGCGATCGCAATCGCAGCAAAAAGACCCACGACCAGTGCGGCCATAATGCCACAGGCGATTCGCGCCGACAGGATCGTCTTGGTCCCAACCATCTTCAGCCATTTCTGCCCTGAGTCGCTTTCCAGGTAATTTGTTGGGGCAAACAGAAAAGAGAATGCCATCCCAGCCATATAGCTCAGTGCGCCAAAAATGAATGGCGCAAAGTAGAGAGTGTTTTTGGTGACGCGTTCACCCTGTGAAGCAGCCATTAGAATCACCCCTGTGCCCAAAACGGCGCCCACGCCAGCTGACACCCAAGTCACGATCGTCATGACTTTCGAATACGGATGGTTGGATGAGTCCTTGTCAGTCATCTAAAACTCCTAAAATATGAAATACGAATCAACTAAGGTGTGATCCACCGAATGTTAAGATGGCGGAAGATCGATTATTGATTTGGGGAAAATTTGCAGAAATTGGTGAGAACGAAGGGCGTTTGAGGCCATGGGAGAATTTACAGGTCAATGCATTGTTGAATTGGATGGGATTTAAGATTATTTTCCAGAGACGAGGCGACATGTGCTTATGCGAACTCAAAGCCTGCCACATGAAGCAATAAAGCAATATCTTAAAACTAGAATAATGAACTCTTTGCCGCCAGAGTGCCGGGCGATAATTGACCAAAAGCAATACAACGGCCTTTGGGCTCCCACTTAGTAAGAGAAAGCCGAAAGAAATGATCCTAGCCAGCCAGTACCGAGAGATTGAATATGAATGAGCTTCAATTGACTTTTTCGAGTAGGAGCTGCATAAGAATTGCATTTTTTGCTTCGATATGCTTTTTCGTGGCTTTTCCGGGAGCGACTTGCCAATCCCAAGACGCAAAAAAATTTACAGTTCCGTTTTCGAGGGATGATATAGCCTCAACCAGAAAACAACTCAAGAAGCAAGGGTGGGCTCTTAATGTAGAGAGTGATGTCGGCATCAAGTTTGTATTGATACCTCCCGGCGAGTTTGAGATGGGTGAGAAGGAATCTGGCAGAAAAGAAGAGTTCCCACATATCGTCGAAATTTCGAATCCGTACTATATGGCTGTGACGGAAGTAACGCAAAAGCAATGGCAGTCTGTCATGGGGAGTAATCCTAGTACCTACTCAATGGAGAGCGACGACGAGAAAATTCGCTCATACGTTAATAAACTGGATGTCAATCAACTTCCTGTCGATTGCGTTCACTGGACCAAGGCCACAAAATTTGTCAAAAAACTCAACAAAGAGCATGCGATTAAAGGGTTTAAATTCCAGCTCCCCACCGAAGCACAATGGGAGTTTGCTTGTCGGTCGGGAAGCGAGAAAAAGTACTCATTTGGTGATACGATCGAAGGTGAGCGTCACGCGCGCTTCGAAGATACTGACTACCATGAGGGGCCTGCCGAAGTTGGTTCATTCAAGCCAAACCAATTTGGGCTTTTTGATATGCACGGGAACGTTTTCGAATGGTGTTCTGACTACTATTCCAAAGAGTATTTCAAGCAGTCGCCAAGTATTGATCCAAAGGGCCCTGCCAAGCCTGATAAACAGAAATTTCTTGGATACTACTCAAAAGTCCTAAGAGGAGGTTCTTGGATATCTGGCTCAAAGCAATGTCGGTCCGCGTTTAGGACGGGTGCAAGTTGGGCCGAAGGTGAATTTGGTGTTCGAGTCATTCTTGTTAAAGAAAAGTAATATCTGGACAGTTGCTTAGATGAAACTCAATTGCACGCGCTATCGGGTGCGAAAAAATTTTCTCAACTTCAATGCCGTCTGGTTCGATTACTTCGAATCCGTTCGTCATGCCCAAAGTTCCCTGATCGCATTGCCAATCGCGAAGAATCCAAAGTATGCAAGTATGGCTAAAACGATTGAAAGAATGCCCCAAAACGCAGTTTGTCTCGTCCGCCAAAGAATGATAAGTCTGGCAAGACTGACACCAATATTAAAACTGGTGATTACCCACGCCAGGAATAAAAATAGAACAGTGATTTGCTCGTCACGAGCGACATGAGCAAAATATCCGTAAATTGGAATCAAACCAATCACAACACAGGCGACTGAGAATATCCTCCAGAGCATGGGATACTTCGACTCTGATGCTGCCGAATTGCCAGCTGCTGCGGTCGACGGAGAAGAATACGGATTGTCTTGCAAATCACTCATTGATAAATTCAAAGTCGAATTGCGAGCCGTTCGAAGGAGCTTCTTGAAAGACCATTTTTGAGCATTGGCTGCCACTGCTCAGGTCGATCGCTACGAAACTTCAACAACGAAACATCAGTGCGACCGCTCCTCCAAGACATGATATCAAAATCTTTTTGGTTATCCGACGTTCCGGCAATCATTCGCCAATGGTCGATCAAACCAGGAAAAGGGTACCAGCCCCAGCCGCAGCGAATCGGCGCAAGCCAAACGGTGTCATCCACAAATGTAGCGGACCGGCGCAAGCCGACCCGTGTCATCCTCCAACCCTAACGCGTCACCGCAAAGCGTCCACAAATGTAGCGAATCGGCGCCAGCCGTCCGGTTTGATCCCCCAACCCTAACGCGTCGCCGCAAAGCGCCTCCTCTGATTCGAAATGTCATCCTGTGCTTTGCACTGCCGTCGTTCCCGATCTGGCCCAAGCGATTCCAGCATAAACTCCGTAAAACCACGCCCCGACCGCAACCAGGTGTCTGGCAGCAAAATCTACTTGAACTTCGAACATGCCCAGTTGCATCATGGCAAAGGCAATTGCGGCAACCAAGTTGACCAACGCGAAGATGTAGCCCGAGAATCGAAGATCGGCCCAAATTCCAATGGATGCCAAAAGTCCCAATACGAACAAAGCCATCAAAGGCAAAGGAACCGCGAATGGTGCAATCAACAAAACAATCGCCGGAAACACGAGCCAAAAGAAAGTAATGAAGTCAAGGCCGTGAGTTGGTTTTTTGAATGTCATTAGCATATCAGCAATCGATAAATGCGGACGTCGGGTCACAGCGGTTAACCCAATCATCGTAGCAGAATTACGACCCGGATCACCGGTCGGCGGAAAGCAATGATTTCAAGACCTGAGCGACCTGCGGCAAGTATGCAACCCAATCCGATTGTTATCCAGCGGTTGTGGGTGACGTTTTCAATCATTGCAATTTTGTCGGAAGTGCACACTGTCTTACAGCTGCAAATTGGAATCAACTTGATTTTGCCCGTACCTCGCAGACATCGTTAACGTGGATAGATTTCGTGTGTGCGTTCGAGATGATTTGATCGATCGGTTCACTATTTCGGTTGCCCCTGATCGTGATCAGCCCTAGTTCGACTCCATGTGTTGTCGCTCACGAAATCAAATGAGAACTAACACTTCCAGTTGCCTTGTGATTCGGAGTGACCAATCGATTGCCATGGACGGCTGGTACGTTTAGTTTAAAACAGAAAACTAAGCCCAAGCTGTACAGCGAAGAACATCGAAGATGAAAAAATTGCTCGCGGAAGCGACATCCCTAGCGTGAAAGAAATTGCCAGAGCGCAGCAAATCGCGCCGACAAGTGGGCCGACGAAAAACAAATACTCAGGTAAAGCGAAATTAAGGACAGCAGTTGGGAAAATCGCAGCTGCGAGACACATCAAGAGGATTTCCCACGGTGGAAAGTCACCTTCATTAGTTGTTGCAATCAATATGCCTAGTACTATCGCGGCGAGCAAAATCGAAAACATCTATAGACTCTTATTTTTTCTGTATTTACGGTCGTGAAAGCAAGAAAGGCGATTTGCGGCCCTTGTCGGATTACGGCAATGGTCACCGAGTGGCGGGAGTGATTGCAACTTTGACACACGTCTTCGACGGTTTCGCGTGCATTATAGTTTATTCCGCGTGACGTCGTTTCAAGTGACCAAACAGCCAAGGGAAAAACAGCAGTGGGGACATCATTGCCAAAAACCAGAACAGGCCACTGAAGAAAAGCCGCCACAGGTGAAATTGCACGGCGTCGAAGTCAAGTGGATCTGCCTTCGGTAGAGCAGCATATGCGATTACGGCAAAAACCAACGCAACGACCGCGCACAATACTTGCTGCTTTGGCACGAGATGGACGCGAAGCGGTACAGAGCATTTAGGGCATGAAAATCCCACAACATTTAAATTGGCAGCGCGGAGCATCCACAAGCGGTTCATACAGCAAGGACATTGGTTTCTCGCCGGTTCAATTTTCTTTTTGGGTTTCATTTCTTGAGTCCATCGTCCATCTTCCAAAACATCAAATCATCAAATCCGTCTGCAAAGTCGATCAGTCTATCGGAGCACTGAATCGGGTTTACAACTGGCAATCGAAAGCTACTTTTTGCCGTCCTTCGGATCGGCAGAATTTTCGGGTGGAGGACCGATGAGAACGGCCACGTAGGGCATTCCCTGATCCGTTTTCAACTCTTTGACTCCGGCGATCGCGCGGCTGCCCGGTTCATCTGTCATGGCAACCGTCACCCCAACACCGCCTGGTCCCCAACCGTCAACAAGTACCTTGATGCGGCCGTCCGACCGGTCAGGAATATCAGCGCCCACGGGACAATAATGTGTATCGCCCAGTGCACCGCCATCCCATACTGAGTCACATAAGGGAATCCCTGAAATGGGGTCAAGATCCAGAGGCACCCATTTGGTCACAGCGGTGAACTTGGCCTGCCCGCGTTTCCTGAGATCCTCTGCAATCCAAGTCTCAACGGCGGGTCGCTTCTTATCGCGTTCTGCCGCAGCGGTGGGCATGATGATTTTGACGTACACCCGGTTGGGTGTTGGTTCGCTCTTTTTCTTCGGGGCCGGCTCCTGCGCGCTCACTGCAGCGGGAACGAGAATGAGCGCACCAACGATCACCGTCAAGAATTGCCGAATCATAGCGTCCTCCTGAGTAAGTCGCGTAAGGATCCACGTAAGTCAAACGTCGGGGCGAGTCGTTTGGAACGAACCTCTCGGCCAGCACGTGGTCATGTTTGAGCACACCACAATTTCTAACCAGCAAACAAAAAGTAAGCCATGAACATTGTTGCAGTAGACCTCGGTAAATTCAATTCAATGTTTTGCTCGACAGCATTGATTCTCGCGAGCGGTCGACGCAATCAAACTGGACCAGCTTGCCGCCTTCCAACATCTCGATGCGATCGAGGATCTCGATTCTGGTAAATCCCTCTCCGGCTCAAGCGAACAAACCTCGATGATCGAACGCAAGAGTCGCAACGCTTTGCCGTGTGGATGCGAAACCCAAACACCAAGCTAAACGTTGGGCAACACAACATTCGACCGGACGCCTGAACAAAGTGTCTAAGCTTCTGTGGGCATAAACTGTAGTTCAGCGATTGGCTCACAAGAGCTGCCCCTTCGATCACGCTCAACGGACTCACCCGCGATGTCAAACACTCATCTTTTTCCCCAAGATTCTAATCAGTTTGAGTTGGTTCAGCATCGGCTGCCCAAGCGTTTGCAACGCCCTCCTCAAGCAGGTATTCAAGTTGAAACGCCGCGATATTGTGTTCGAGACAAATTTTCGATCTCTTTACTTGTAGCCATTCCATATGATTTCGCGCCTCATTTTTTGCTTTAAATGCGATTTGAAACAGCGCTTTACGTTCTTCGAGATTATTCAGGAATCCGATTTTGTGATCTGGCACCTCGCCAAACAAACTCAATGATTCAAGAAATGCTTCGCCTTGATCCCTGAACTCTTCCTGACCTGTCCAACTGCAAAGTATCAGCCAGTTTTTAACAAAGATAACTCGCCGCAACTCAATGGCTCGTGCGGAATTCGATGATTGTTTTGTCGCGAGGCGTGCTCCGTCATATCCCTGAAGTTCATCTTTTTCTGACAAGTCGTCTTTTGCAAACCCTTGAAGTGTTAGCCCCGATTCGCCACCGTAAATTGTTTGAAAATCTTCAGAATCTTTGATTCCAGGCAGCAGTGCCTCGACATAAAGTCGAAAGGTTCCAATCGTCTTTGATACTGCGAGATTGCTATGCGACTTGGGGCCCTTAATGTCATGCGTAACTTTACACGGGAAGTCAACACTCGCAAACTCGATGTTCGATGACGTTGGTGATCCTGTTTGGCCGTCAGTAGTACTGCGCGGCGGAGTGTTTTCGCACCCTAAACTGCCCAGCAAAATGAGGCACCAAAACTGAGTGAGAAACGAGCATTGAGTAATATTCAAGTTCATACAAGCCGAACAACGTTAAGGATATAGCTTTCAGGTGTCTCGCTTTGCGATCTGATCGTCGAAACGACCGAGTTCGCCACTCAGGTGTATCCGGTGAATCTGCTTTCTACAATGCTCGTTCAGGATTTGAATTCATTGGCGATTCTAAAATCTTGGATAACGGAAAAGGACAACAGAGTCACCACCAGCGATCATTCATCTTTGAAAAACGAACCATACAGCGACTCTTGCCCTTCCGACTTTATCACGCGATTGCGTCAGTACTGCAGGTCGCGAAATTTATCTGTGTACATTTGCTGATGCCGCATTTGTGCATCAGCCCATGAAGTTGGAAACTCGTACTCATCGAAAACGATTTCCTTTATCGCATTGCGAACTTGAAGCGCGCATTTTTCAGGTTCAACGCGACCGACACCAGTTCCCAGTCCAGGAAACGCTACCGATTTCACACCATCGGAAATAAGTTCACCTTCCAATGTTCCGGATGGAAACCGGCCATGCTTGATCAACAAGAGCGCGGCCCGAGCAGCCAAGTATGGATTAACCGTGTCCGCAAGAACCATCGGCACACGCATCGTAGGCGCCGCGATCAAATATGGAATGTTGGAATGATGGGTCTCGACAATGTCCGCATGGCCAACAAGCAATTCTCCGTGGTGAAGGTGCCTAATCTGGCTTTGAAGTTGTTTTTGAACGTTCCAGCCGAAATGTCGACTGTAGACCAAGTCGATCCCGCCATCCATGAATCCAAAACTGTTCGCGGGACTGACGACAGCATCAACCTTTAGATCAAGAATATTACCGTGATGTACCTCCACGCCTTCCAGCTTGCCGCAGTAGGTACGCCACGCTTGAGCAAGCGGTTCGTCAATTGAACAGAGGATGATTCGCATATTCAATCCAGCGGGATAATGTCAGGGATTAATGAGTGGTGGCAGAGATTTAAACTTTCAAAAACCGATGCTCCGCCAACAAGTCAGTCGCACAGCGATCATGGGTTAAACGACCAAGGCAGCGGAATGAACTAGCGATCAATGTCCTTCTTGCGCGTCACTCCCAACTCGTCTTCAAGTTTCCAGCCAGTTTCGAGTTTGTCACTTTGCGGTTGGAAGCTGTACTTGATGTCCTTGACCAATTCGCGACGGTTCTCGGCAGCGATTGGAACATAGATGTAGGCAGTATCGTTGCTCAGCCAAAAGCAACCTGGATCAAATGTGATGTTGATCGTTGGCTTATCGGCGTTTGCAGAAGGAGCCAAGTGCACGCGCAGATCGGCTTGGCCCAGGAAACTTCGAAACTCACGCTGATCACCGCAGCCAGAAACTACGGCGATCAAGCCGAACCGACCGCGGCGTTTGCAGTTCTCACGAATGCTGTTGGGGAGAGCCTCGTCGTCGGTCCAGTAAATCTTCTCAACCAGGTGCGGTTTGACGGGTGCCGGCTCAGGAAGGTTGAGCTCGCAGTGTTTTCCAATTTGGTCGCGCAATGAAATCGTCGAGTAAGGATTGTTGCCGCCAAAAATGTCTTGAGCGTTATTGGTTTTTTGGCGCATTCCGATCGTTTCGTGAGCCTTGGCGTCGGCCCAGTCGTTGACGGTCGCGACATGCGTGATCAAGCCATACAGGTTCTTGTCGTAAATGCCTTGGCCAAGTTCGTGGTAGTTGAGCCGCCGCCAACGACCACCTACATAGACTTCGTTAAAGGTATGAGAGGACCAACTGTTCTTGAGTGGTTCAAGTGACCTTCTCAGATGCTGCCTGACGGCCAATTGTCGAATGTTGTTGAGCATCGCCATCTCTCGTTCGTCGCCGGCGTCGATGACTGGAATGCAGAGGACCGTGCGAGTCGGGATTCCCAACGCCTTGAAGCAACCGTTCAGGTAGATGGCTGACGAAGTGCATGAGCCACGCTGTTGGTGTTTGAACATGCCAGCCGCAGAGACTTCTCGCTCGAATTGATCTTTCAGTTCACGGTTCTTCTGGTTCATCCCACGTTTGGCGGAGTCGAGTAACGCATCCGGAACATATGGCTTGCCGGATTCGTCCCAAGCCGTCAAGAAAGATGTAAATCCGTCCTCGTGTTTGGCGTGATTGCAAAGCCATCGGGACGCCTGCTCAACCAATTGCTTGTCGTTGAGCGTGTCAGTGTCGATGCCCGACGCCTTTAGCTTGGTCATCAGTTCCTGCTGCATCTTCGGAGTCCAATCGTTACTGGGCCCCGGTTCAGTCCACATGCCAAGCGACTTGGTATCTTCGCGCCAATTCTCATTCGCCGGAATCGTCTTTGAAACTTTGTTGAACGGATAATGAATAACTTCCAATTCAAAATATCTCTCAGTCTCGTCCAGGACTCGTGCATCCTGATAATCATCGTTGAGGTACTCGGGTGTGACGGGGCGCAAAACCTGGACGACGCTGCGGATGGTGTATTGATACTCGCGACGCTCGAGCCAGTCGCCATCGGGAGTCCCATCGCCATCCGAGTCGGGGTTTTGAGGATCAGTAAGGTGCTTAAACGTCTCGTGAAAATCCGACAAACCATCGTTGTCGGTATCAACGACGCGGTTTTGTGCAATAAGCGTCGAAGGGCTGGTTGCCAGAAACGCGATCAACAACGCCGCGAAACTGAGTGCGTAACAATTTTTGCATTGAATGAATCGAGCCATAACACCACCGTGATCTGAAGTTTAACCTGACACGCCAGCCTGTTGTTCGTGCACAACTTGTCTTTGGGTTGCGAGATTTGTATTGCGTCGCCCGATGTGATCGTCGCTTCAACTTCCCACCGTCGACGACTCTGGTTCATGGTTGTTAAGCCCCATCTCGAGCATAGATGTCCAAGTCGGAGCTCGTCGCGAATACGAATGACCGGCCAGTTTCCGAGAATCCAGCAGCGCGGTAACTCGTTACCCCGTCTTCAGCGATTTTATACGAATTGCCATCGCGGTGAAACAAATTGTTGAATGGCGTTGTGATGAATAACGAATGTTGCGGCCAAACCAAAGCGATAATCTCGATGTTCCATCCATCCGACGGAAAGTTTCAGGAACGCAGTATTTCGCGAGGTGAATTCAAGATTACCGTTCGTATTTGTAAGGAACCAATGGGGCAAAAAACTCCTGCTCGCCCTTAAAAAATCTAAGTCCACGCAAGACGACCATCTTGCTTTTTCCCGCACGAAAATCGAGCTTCCATTCTTGTGACGTTGACTCTTTGAATCTGACCTCGTCGTCGGCTTCGCTAATTTTTGAGCGCCCAACCTCAGACAGATTGCCGTTCTTATCTACTGTCGAGACGGTTACTCCCGTCACACGGTGGGACTTACCACTATGCTCAGAATAGACTTCGATTCGATCCAACGAAATCGAAGTTGGAAAGGTTAAACTGACCGACGCAACCCCATCTTGCTGGCGCGCTGAACACCACATCGTTTTCTCGTAATATCCAACCTCTGAACTGTGAAGGATCCTGGAGTGAACGATGTTACTTACAGAGCTCTTGAACTCCTCGCCGTCTTTCGTTTCAACCTTGATGAGCGGGTGTCCTGGTAGATCCATTGCAGGCAGGTGGCCGACACCCTTGAGGACATAATCCCGTGGAACGTCGCGGTCTTCATCAAATTCCAAGTTCTTGAAAACTCGGTCATTAAAAGAGAAGCCGCGAATATCCTCAGGAATTAGTACTCCAGGCGTTTTCGAAGGTGAAAATTTGTTCGTGTGGTGCGACGGGTTGTAAGACATGATTGACTCGTTCCGTTTCATGTCGTAGCGGTACGAATTGACGTGAGGTAGGCCGAACGAGTGACCTAGCTCGTGTTGAAGCGACGACTGAAAATTGACTGAGTGCAACGCTTCTGTTGAGAAAACGACAATTCCGCCTCCGGTGTTGTAGCCGCCGTTGATCGGACGCCCTCCTCCGCGAGGAAAATTCCTTTCACGATTTACGAATACGGCCAGAAAAACATACTTGCAAGAAAACCGACTTACTTTCAACGAATCAAGTAACTCGCCTACCAGCAGATTTGCCGCGTTTCCGTCGTCTTCGAACTGCTTAATCGTGCGTTTCGATTCAAAGACCATTGGCTTGTCTTCGATATCAAAAGTGCTTTGACCATCAAGCATCTCTTGATACCGTTCCTGAGTCCATTGAAGATGCCTCATCAAAAGACGTTGTTCTGAATTCGAAGGCCCTTTCTGTCCGTCGGGTACTACAAACACCGGAAGCACGGAAATGTTCTCGGGAAGGGTCTGGGCGATTGACTCATCTATAAAAAGCAACGACGCCATGAGGACGACCAACTTAATGATCGTGTTCCGTGCAAGTCGATTGTGTCTGTTTTGCATCTGGTTCATTGACTATTCAAATGTTCAAAGGATTCTCAAAAGCAAACGAAGGCGACATGACGTCGATGATCATCGGGTCCCGACGATGACTTGCCCATGCCAAACGCACGTGTGAGCTGGAATTCAGAATTCAGCTAATAGATAGATTTGAAACATGCAGGTCAAGCATTCACTTGATTCGAGTCAACGTGTGAATGTCATCATCGCCGCCGTACTGCAGCATTATCTTGTCCCCTTCAAGGTAGTGGACGTCCGAGTAACTTTTTGCATCCTTTCGATAGGAAAGAAATAGCCCTAATTGCTCCGGGCGATTTAAGTTACGGGTCATTTCCCACGTGCCCGATTCCTCCTTGAGACCGTAGTTTTCATTAAAGTCTTTTCGGTAAGTTCCATCCGACTTGAATTCGTATTTTCGATAAGCGGTCTTTAGATTCTCTTCAACGTCGTTTTTGCCCTGCTCAGTTTGTAGCATTCCATCACGCTCGGCAGCTAAGCGAAGCTCTTGCTCAAGTTCTGAGGATTCCTGTTGCCAGGAACCAACGATCTTCGTCTTCATGTCAGCTTCAGAAATTTTGACTGCGCCCGGTACTGCTGGGCCACTGTCGCAACCGACGAGCATAAAGAGTGATAGGCTGGAAACTGCGGCCATGATGACGACGTACTTCATTGAGCTACCTTCAAAAGTTTTGTTCGGCCGTTATAGCTAGTTACCGGCACTGGTTTAAATTAGGCAATCAGTTTATCCGTTTGGCACCCGGACGATTTTCACAGCGTCCAAATAACGATCAGGATCACCGGACGGCTCGCGCCCTTTCGCTACCTAAAACAATTAGCGGCTCGGCGCAAGCCGTCCGGTTTCGGGCAACATCCAAAAACTTAACATCTTGGTAGTCACTGGACGGCTCGCGCCCTTTCGCTACCTGAAACAATTAGCGGCTCGGCGCAAGCCATCCGGTTTCGGGCAACATCCAATAACTTAACATCTTGGTAGTCACCGAAGGGCTCGCGCCCTTTCGCTACCTGAAACAATTAGCGGCTCGGCGCAAGCCGTCCGGTTTCGGGCAACGACCAACAATTAAGCGCAAGCCGTCCAAGTTCCGTCCCGAACCAAGCAGTGGCTTGCGAGTTTGTTGCCGCGTGAGATCATCTATCTGATCGTGGTCGATGATCCATGCGTAGGAATCAACAACGCTGGCACCTGCGATACCATAAGGGCGGACATCGATCACCACCGCTGTTGATTCCCCCATTTAGATACGTTGTATCCTGACTCGATTTCGAGGACAACGGACTCGGCAGCAAGGTCACCGGACCCGACTCCGCCAGCACCATCGGCGACAACGATTACCGTTCGATCGTCGTGCGTGATGACATGCACACGGTCGTCGCAGTGGTCGCGATACGATTCGATAGCGGTGACGGTTTCAATATGTGCCATATCACGAAAAAAGGTCAGCCCGAATAATGCTTTGGATCATTGGGTCAGCGCGAGGATCTATCCACTGGCAAGTGCACCTCTCGTCGACTTTGGTGCATCCGATTGTTACATCGCGATGGATGTGCTAACGAGTTTGTCAGCGGTTTCGCGAACCATCGTCACAGCATCAATTTTGTCAATTGTATCCAACGGCAAAGATTCAACGCCAAATGCGGCTCCAAAGATTTGGCCGAACATTGAAGCGATCGTATCCGTATCGCCACCGCATTGTACCAATTGTTTGATCGAGTCCAAAAAGTCCGATCCTTCAGTCGCGGCAAGTATCGACAGCGGAACTGAGTCGACCACGTACCCAGAGGCTCCAAAACGTGTTACGTATCGATCAACCGTCAGCGACAAGTCTCGAATGACAATTAGTCGGTCGCGTACGTTTGAGTCGGGCAAGGAGTCAATCAAATACGTAAACATGTCGGCATTGAGCTCACCGCCAACGACGGAGTAGCGTATTGATCGAAGAACAGCTAACGCCCCAACGTATGCCTCATCATTTCTGTGAGTGATTCTGCAGATGTCACGGATTGTCTGTCGATCGGAGTCGGCATCCGGATCGAGGAAGAACGCAAGGGGTGCGATTCGCATTGCAGCACCGTTGCCAGCGGATCGTTCTCCCGTTGCGCCGACCATCGCCCAATGTCCGCCAGCATCCAATTCTGTTAGCGCTTTGAGCGTGCTTGAGCCGATACCAGAAAGCCGGCGATCCCGAAACCAGCGAACAAAGTGTCTTGCGACCGACTCGGGTGAAATGGTTCGCGATTCCACAATCGACTCGCAAGTCGCAATCGTAAGTTGCGTGTCATCTGTTACGCGAAGGTCAGGCGGTATAACGAAATCAGCGATGGCGACAGAACCTTCAAAATACGACCCGACGGCGTCACCAACGGCACCGCCAAGAAGGCATCCACAGATTCGATCTTTACGTGTTAGCGTCAAGCAAATGCCTTAGCGATGTAGCGTCCAAAACCACCTAGCCGCGCCTGAGGTGCGAAAATTCAATTGGAAAATCTTGTTTCGATTGACAGAACGTTTTAGAAACTCATCTTATCTGTCGCTATTCCAGTCTTTGAATCGCTTCTCTGATGCCAATCGGCGATTCTTTTCTGGATCATAGTATGTGGCGTAAACGTCCTTGATTAGGGCTCTGTGTTCTAGTGGAAATGATTGTACCACTTCGTCTCTTGCTTCCTTTCGTAGCTCTTCAATTCTATTAAGTAATTCGCTGCGTATTGTTGCGATTTTTCGCTAGTCTTCTCACTTGCGGTATTTGGCAAATCGAGTTCAGTAACTATGGCCAACGCAATGCCAAATTCATCGCGGAAAGGAGTCCGGGACATGCGGCTCTTTTGTTTCGCAATTTGGTTCAACCGTTTAAGTTGATGCGGTAAAATTGTTGATTCTACCTTCCGATTCAATGACAGCATCGACACGTCGAAATCCGAGAACATTTCATCTGCGAGGACTGTTGCTTCAGCAACCTTGTTCTCTTTGATTAGCCGATTCAGTTTTTGTTGGCGATCGCCGTTCTTCATTGTGAATTGAATTTGAGCCTGTTGGAATTCCCCAACCAACTCTTTCATTTTCGCAATCTGTTCAGGCACGATTTCCAATTCAGCCTGCAGTTCTGGATCACGAATCATCTTAATGAGAAACCCCATTTGAAGCACGTTCTAGGAGGCGCGGGGATGTCCCGATTGTTGTTAAAACTGATTCACGGTCTCACGGACAAAAAGGTATCTGTGTTTAAGTCTGGCGGCAAGCGAGCCCTCCCACGGAGCTCGCGTTAAGCCGCCTTTGTCTGCTAAAGATGCTCCACTTCTGTAAGCGATCCCACAGGGAGTCCCGTAGGGATTTTTTGGGGCGGATTTGTTTCTTCACGTCTCAGTGCTTCGAGTAATTTCGGCAGATCGGCGTAGCCTGAAATTCGCCGGAAACCTTTCTCGACTTCGGTTAACGCGAAGAAACAAATCCGCCCCAAAAAATCCCTACGGGACTCCCTGTGGGATCGCTTACAGAAGTGGAGCATCTTTAACAGA
>JBCAWX010000026.1:0-99244 GCA_038534355.1 Planctomycetota bacterium | reverse complement strand
TTCAATCAAAATCAGCAATCGATATCGCTCAAATTCAACGTTCTCACCATGCCAACATCACGTGTTAACCGTCAGCCATCCAACAGGCGTTACCTCCAGATATCCTGCAACCCTTCACAAACAAAACATGTTCTCCGGATCAGCCCCAGGTTTTCGGCCGACTGGGATTTGATTCACAAGGGTTTCTGGAGGCGATGCTTAACTTCACTCGTCACGACAAATACTTTCAGAAGACCGAGCGGCGAGGCATTCCAGAGAATCAGTTTGAGTCCGCCTGCGCGATGTGAATTCGCTCACGTGAAATATCGATTGAATATTTCGCTGTGAAGGCTGTCAGCGTTGCAGCCTCCAACGCGTAGCGCTTGAGTCACCATTCTCAGAATCAAATCGCATTTTCAATTCGGACGGGTTTTTTTACAACTTAGCAGAACCCCGTTTGTTCATGCTGCGCGAAACCAGCGTCGATTTCGTGTCAAACGCTGATTCAATCAAAATCAGCAATCGATATCGCTCAAATCAACGTTCTCACCATGCCAACGTCACGTGTTAACAGTCAGCCATCCAAAAGGAGTTACCTCCAGATATCCTGCAACCTTTCACAAACAAAACTTTCAGCAGAACCCCGTTTGTTCATGCTGCGCGAAACCAGCGTCGATTTCGTGTCAAACGCTGATTCAATCAAAATCAGCAATCGATATCGCTCAAATCAACGTTCTCACCATGCCAACATCACGTGTTAACCTGTCAGCCATCCAACAGGCGTTACCTCCAGATATCCTGCAACCCTTCACAAACAAAACATGTCTCACAAACAAAACATGTCCCAACGAAAATCGAATCGAAAGGATCTGGAAAGATCTCCACGATCAAGTAACAAGAAATCACCGCCACCCGACTCTCGCTGAGCTCATGATGGATGTCCGGAGATTCGTAAAAAGATACAATCGACGCCGAAAACGAATCTATCAACTAAAATTTGCCGCATGACCCAAAATCATGCACGCTCATTTAGATATCCTGCAACCTTTCACAAACAAAACTTTGTTCACAAACAAAACTTTGCAACCCTTCACAAACAAAACTAACACTCAAAAACAAAACTTTCATCCGAATTTCTCTGCGATCTCTTCGCCCAATCTCTCGGATCTGAACGTTACCCAAGCGTCATATTTTTCAGCAATCGATTTCAACAAGTCATGTTCATGTTCACGCCGGGCCTCGGACATTTCCCGTTGAAACGCCGTTTCAGTTAGCATCTCGTCGGCAACGCACGCTATCTTTGAAAAGCGATGTCGGCACAGGAGCTTCACTTTGCGATGGTGCTTGTTGGGGACGATTCCTTCCCAAGTCATGTAGCAAAAAAGTTCTCGTAGGCGAGCTTGGGTTTCAATATCCTGCTCGGTGATCCGGCAGCATTCATCGCAGAGTCTCCTTTGTGTACCAAGAATCTTTAACGTCGCCGACGACCGCGCATGGCCACAACACCAGCAACTCATTGTCGCGGTTTGGGTGGACTTTTTAATTCTCTTTTGCCGTCGGTTTCGCAGTGTTTTTCCCTGTCGCTAATTATCGCTTTGGATAACCTGCCAACATCAGTTTTTCTTTCGCCACTTGAGGCTCTGCCGATTCCACACGTCCAACAAACTTTCGCCTTGGCCAAGGATTGCCTCTCCGAGTTCAATCGCAATTTGCAACTGACGTTCGTTGAGTTGTTTGTACGCCACCAGTCGCCGGTCGAGATGGTCATACCAACAACCCTGAAACAACTGGTCAAGGATGACCCTCATGAAGCAATGATCTTCCGTTAAAGACCATTCACTTGACCGTGCTTTTGCGGGCAACGTGAATCTTGTTAGCTCAATATATTTGTCTTGTAGAACATATCGATGATTTTCTGTCTCTGGATCGCCAGCGAATAAATCGCTGTACCGCTCATTGTGCATCTAAGTCTCCAAATCGAACGCGAACTAACCAGCCATTAAACTCGTCAACATCCAAACCGTTTTCTCATGAACTTGAATTCGGCCAATCATGAGATGTTCAGCCTAGCTATCGTTATTCCTACTGGCGAGGGTCACAAGGCACACGGAGATCATCGAGCGGTTTTTCGTTTAAGCTGATCAAGTGACGCACCATCGAGACAGCATCAATGTCCTCATCGAGCTCAAAACTGCGCGACGTGGCAGCAAGTTTTGCCAACCTGCCCAGAGCGAACGATCCTTTGGCCCCGATGCGTTCCGCGTTCTCATCAACAGCAGTAAATAGTTCGGTGTACTGTTCCTCGATGCCTGGTGAAACAAACAGTAAGAGTTCATTTTTACGCTCCAGTGGCACACACGCGTTTGCCCAATCACGGCGTATGTGTCTGCGACCAATTGCCGCAAAGCTACCATTAACTCGTCAGTCGGATTTTGCTCTTTCATGGTGGGTGTGATGCAACGCGGCTAATGCGATCCATTTTTTGCTGTTATGGAAACCGCTGACCGACCGGGTTGTACAACGCGTGTAGGATAATTCCGGAAGTTGAAAATGAGTTGTCGCCAGAAATGCAAGGAAATCTCAAGTTGCGGCCCGTGACGCCGACCTCGATTCTTTCGGCAGAGATCGAAGCTCTTCGAGATGAGCTTGGTTCTCAACAATTATCAGGCGACTCTCAAAGTCGGCTTGATCGAATATCGCGGCTCGCCGGCGGCCTCGACTCATATGTAGAGTTTTGTACCACGCCTCAATCTGATCTGCTTCAGTCGCTCGCCGAAGCAACCAACGCCAGTGATTGGGAAGCTTTGCACGGCGGAGGGGACACCCTACACGCACTTGAATCGGAAATGCTTTCTGGACACGTCGAAGGTCAATTCCTCAAATTCTTGGTCGCAATCTCGAATGCGAAACGAGTTCTTGAGATCGGAATGTTTACAGGTTACGCCACGCTCGCGATGGCTGAGGCTTTACCACCGGGTGGTAAAATCATAGCCTGCGAGTTGGACCCTTTCGCAGCCAATTTTGCCAAATCGATCTTCGACAAAACAGAACATTCCTCAAAAATCATTGTCCGCATCGGGTCGGCTCATGACGAAGTTCAACGACTGGCGGAATCCAACGAGCGATTTGATTTGGTGTTCGTCGACGCTGAAAAGTCTGGTTACATCGGCTATTTGAGAGCGATTCTCGATGGCGAGTTGCTTGCCGAGCGAGGTTTTGTTGCCGTCGACAATACCCTTATGCAAGGCCAACCCTACCAGGAAATGCCCACACCAAATGGACAAGCGATTCGGGAGTTTAACGAATATGTTCGGTGTGAACCTCGCGTCGAGCAAGTTATGTTGCCACTCCGCGATGGGTTGACGCTAATTCGCCGAACAGACTATGCAACGGGAGCAGGCGATGAGTGATGCTTCGGCAAGAACGCATGTGTTGGGCAAGAGTGCAGATGAAACAGTGTCAGCAGTTAGTAAGTTTTCTGTTTCTGGGTGTGCCAAGTCAATCGCGGCAATCGTAGGCCTGATACTCTTTTTCCCATTTTCACTGGCGGTGACACTAGCGGCATTTGTTGTGAAGAGCTTCGCGTTTGCGATGGGCGGGGGCCCGATGGCAAGCAATGGCAAAACCGTCATGCTGAGCGGAGGTAAGATGACGAAGGCCCTGCAACTGGCTCGTTTATTCCATCGGGCCGGCTACCGGGTGGTGCTTTGCGAGACGGATGATTACCGCTTCACAGGCCACCGTTTTTCCAACTCTGTCGATCGATTTGAAATTGTACCTCGATGCGACGTCCCAAACTATGCAGATGTTTTGTGTGAGATCGCAAAACAAAGCTCCGCAGATTTTTACGTTCCTGTTTGCAGCCCATATTCAAGTTACTTTGACTCTCAAGCGAAGCACCTCCTGGAACAGCAATGCAAGGTCATCCACGTTTCCTCTGAACATATCGCAACGCTCGACAACAAGTTTCTATTCGCAGAAGCTTCCAAAATCGCTGGTTTGCTGGTGCCGCAAACGGTGTTAATTACCGACGTTCAGCAAGTGTTGGATTTTGATTTCAGTAGTTATCGCCGGCCCTTCATCCTCAAAAGCATCGCTTACGATCCAGTGCGACGGCTTGATATGACAAAACTACCGATGGAATCCGCAGACGCAATGCGGCGACACCTGACGACGCTTCCAATCAGCGAGAGCAATCCTTGGATCCTCCAGGAGTTTATTGCTGGACGGGAGTTTTGCACCCACAGCACGGTGATTAATGGCGAGGTTCGTGTACATGTTTGTTGCCAATCCTCTGCCTTTCAGGTGAACTACGATCCCGTCGACGAACCGTTGATTGAGCAATGGATCGAAACGTTTTGCGAGAGCCTTAACCCGACTGGCCAGCTCTCGTTCGATTTCATTCAAGCAAATGACGATGGGCAGTTCTACGCGATTGAATGCAATCCGCGAACACATTCGGCAATCACAACTTTCTACGCGAATGACGACGTCGCTGATGCGTGGTTCAGCGACCAGTTCTCGGGTAAGGCGGTTGGACCTGCTTCCGGGAACCGTCCGACGTATTGGATCGCTCACGAAATCTGCCGTATTTCAGCAGCAGTCGTGCGGTTTGATTTCCTGAAAGCCGCCGAGCGTTTTCGAATTGTTCTTCACGGCAAAGAAGCCGTATTCGACTGGCGTGACCCGATGCCGTTTTTGATGCTACACCACTATCACGTGCCTGCATTACTGATCAATGCAGCCATCGCCGGTCGAGACTGGCTGCGAATCGATTTTAACATTGGCAAGCTTGTTCGTGCCGGAGGTGACTGATGCGAAAGCGACATGTCTTGCAGTTGACCGGTTCGCCAAAAGATACGTTTCATGAACAACTTTCGTTGGCTTACGCAAGAGATTGCGAGCAGGCGCTGGGCAGCGATGCGGACTTTATTTTCCTGCACACACGTCCCGGCGGTCAACATCTGATCCTTTCCTCGTTACATCCACAGTCGATCAAAAACGCGAAGCCGATCACTCTCGGTCAGGCGATCGAAACGATTTGCATGACGCAGCCGGAACTTGCGTTGCCGCAAATGTTTTGTCGTGAAGGCATGACAACTTACCGCTCACTGTTGGATCTCGTCGGAGTTTCCTACATCGGCAACTTGCCTCACACGATGGCACTCACTTTTGACAAAGCACGAACACGATCAATTGTGTCTGTGGCTGGCGTTCGCGTCCCGACGGGATTGGTAATTGACTTCAATAGCCCGTCGTGGCAATCGCCTTCGAGTCACACTGACGCGTTTTCTCGATTTGAGTTCCCGGTGATCGTCAAGCCGAGTTGCAGCGACAATTCCATGGGTGTGACGTTAGTCGACGATGCCGAATCGCTTGGCGAGGCCATTTCGCACGCGGCTGAATTTTCCACAGAGGTATTAGTGGAACAGTTTATCGCTCCGGGACGAGAAGTTCGCTGCGGTGTGATCGACGTCAAAGGTGAGCTCAAGTGCTTGCCTTTGCAAGAATACGACGTCAGTGGAGATCATCCGATTCGGTTGCCACCAGATAAAGTCACAAAAAACCTAACAGGCGATGTCGAACTGACATCGCGACTGAAGAGTACCTCCCATGCAGTTTCACTTGAAGATCCTGCGACGGAGACCGTTCACGACCTCGCACGCAAAGCACACATTGCACTGGGGTGCCGTCACTACAGCCTGTTTGATTTTCGCATCGATGACGACGGGCAGCCTTGGTTTCTCGAAGCGGGGCTCTACTGCTCATTTGCGAATAGCAGCGTTATCGCGACCATGGCCAGCTACGACAGCATCGAGCTTCGCGACTTGTTCTCGGAGCTCGCCCAACAGAGCCAGGAAAAGGAGCTTCAACCGTGCTAAAAAACTTTGATCAAGAATTGACCGAAACGATGAAAGAGAAACAGTACATGAAAGCTATTTTGTTCGGCTCAGTGGGTTCCATTGCGGAGACCTCCGAAATCCAGAGAGCCTCTTTTAACGAAGCATTTACACAACACGGCCTTTCGTGGCATTGGGAGCAAACCCAATACGCGGCGATGCTCGAACGCAGTGGTGGAATTCGGCGACTCGAAGAGTTCGCACGGCGCGATGGTATCACGATTGACGCTGCGGCAATTCATCAAAGCAAGTTTGAAATTTTTAAGAGAAAACTTGAGTCGATGTCACTCCAACCGCGACCGGGAGTTCTAGAGGTGATCGCTTGGGCGAATGCCAACCAGGTGAAAGTAGGACTCGTTACAACCACTTATCGCAATACGCTTGAGGCAGTCGTGGAGGCAACTGAAGGGCTATCGATGGATGACTTCGACGTCACGACCGATGTGGATTCGGTGGAGCAGAGAAAGCCGGCATCCGACTGCTACCAAAAAGCAATCCTCGAACTCAGTTTGACCGCGAACGAGTGCGTTGCGGTCGAAGACAACGTTGATGGTTACACCGCGTCTCAGTTAGCTGGTGTAACTTGCTATTGCTGCCCCGGTGAAAACACACGGCTCCACCGCTTTCCAGATTCGGCACAAAAGGTTCCGCAAATAACGCCAGCCATTCTTGGAGCAGAATTGGTCTAGAACCGCATCGCTCCGACAAGCCTCGGCCATCGAGTTGTCGAGAGAAACCGCTAAACAAAAATCCCTAGAGAAAACATGTCTGCAACTTTTGAATCTACTGCGGCTCAACTCAATGCAAAACAGACTCTTGCCATCTCAAAACCGCAACAACTGGCAGGTCTTTTTTTGAAAATAGATCCGAACCGATGGGGGCACAACGCATCGGGCGTCAACCAGCAAATCATGGCTGACGATCAGATGTTGTTCGATTTCATCGAGTGGCTCGCGGAGGAGAACCTGAATGACGAAGAAATCGCCAAACAATTCAATGAACACGGCATGGTCAGATGCCTAAAGCCGCTACGAAATATCCAATATGTCTTAAGTGTAAAGCTGAGCACGTTTGTCGTCGGCTGCAGTGAGTTGGCCCGCGAACTTGGTGTGGACTCATTGTCGGCGTGGAACTCAATCGGCGATCGCTGTACAACCGGCCGCGATGACGACCCAAGGCTAATCGACCTTTTTTCCAACGGCCGCTTTAGAATACGTCTGAATTCATTGGCCGAGCAATTAGTCGATCGCAACCCCCACGCGATTTACCCAACATCGACGTATAGGAGTAGCGGTGGCCACGTTGTCGCCAACGAGGACTGCAGCGCTGTCGAAGCTATCATGAGTTTGCAAACGCATACTTCCATTCGCGTTATTGAGCACGTTCTTGATCCCGCTGACCCAACGCTTGTAGAAGTCTACAAAGCCCACGGGCGTTGCGTTTGTCTTGTCGATTCAAACGTACAGGATCATTATTCAGAAGAGCTGAGTCAATATTTTGAGGCCCACGGCATTCGACTTGATAAGCTTGTTTACCGAGCGATGGAATCAGACAAAGGCATTCGTACTGTTGAGAAAATTCTAGGTGATTTCAAATCGCTTGGAGTCGCTCGGAACGAACCTGTTCTGATCGTTGGAGGCGGTGTATTGTCCGATGTTGGCGGCTTGGCCTGCGGACTGTACCACCGCGGAACTCCGTACGTAATGCTTTCCACTTCGCTTGTTGCCGGAGTCGATGCGGGCCCATCACCGAGAACATGTTGCGACGGTTTCGGGTTCAAAAACCTCTTTGGGGCTTACCACGCACCCATTCTGTCGATCACAGATCGCACTTTTTTCCGCACACTTAAGCCGGGCTGGCTTCGTCATGGTATTGCTGAGATCATCAAGATGGCCAGCGTGAAAGACAAGGTCTTGTTCCAAGAACTCGAGCATGCTGGCCAAGACTTAATTCACTCGCGTTTCGGCTCCACCAACTGCGCGGGTGACGAGGAAATCAAGCGAATCTCACAGAGCATCATTGGCCGTGCGATTACCAGTTACGTCGACGCCGAATACGGAAATCTGTATGAAACACATCAGTGCAGACCACACGCATTTGGTCATACGTGGTCACCGGGTTTCGAGATTCCTGCAGGTCTGCTTCACGGTCATGCCGTATCTGTTGGAATGGGGTTCGGCGCATTTGTCAGTAATCAACTTGGTTGGATCGATTCGGCGAAGATGGATCGAATCCACAACTTGATCCAGACGTTTGGGTTGAGCATGTGGCACGATCAGCTCGACGATCACGGCTTGATTTGGGACGCACAGATCAAGATGGTTCAAAAGCGTGGTGGTCATCTAGTAGCACCACTGCCAAAACATGAGATCGGCCAATGCGGATACCTCGAAGATCTTGGCCGTGATGACCTAGTCAGTTTAATTCAAAGCTACAAAAACGCATGTCGATCGCTTCCAAGAGGAGGAATTGGCATCGAACCGCTTTGCATTGATGTCGGTTTGGAGTCGCCGTCGATGGTGGGTTGTTAAACTGTTTGTGGAGTCAAATGAAGTAGCCACCAAACAACCAGCAGGTAAGTAAAATGGAACCAAATTTTCGGCATCGACGTTCCAAGTCGGACAGAACAGTGGCCCACCGGCATGAGCCGCTAAATCAACTTGGCGGCTCAATGCCCTCAAGCAAAGCGAGTTCATCGATCGGTCCCTTCCATTCCTTGCGTTCGACGATGAAGCCGATGACTCTCCATCGCGAATGTCTTATTCGATTCGCACTCGGACAGATTCTTAGCGGCTTGCTTCAAGCGACGGAAGAACCAGAGTAATAAATCCACAAAAGACTAGTGAGAGGATCCAGGCAAATAAGATGGGATACATTCAATCGCTCCATTGAATCGAAGGTTGCAGTGTTGTTACAGCACTTGTTCAGCAAGCGTGATGCCAATTGATCCAGTAACCACGATTTTGAAACATTCCCTTTCGTCAGCGACCATTTAACGTTGAATCGACTCATTGATTGACACACCCACGATTCAAACTGAGCGAAACCGCACGCCGATCGAACACGGTCGCGCGAAGCAACGCTGCAAAACTCGCTGGAAATCCTTTGAAACCGTGCTCATGCATCACATCTTGTTGGCAATGAGTTCATTCCATCCAAAATCACTGCTTGTCCAAGATTTATCGATTAAAACTAAGCGCCTAACTAAACGCCTTTAACGACTCGGTTCGATTTGCGGAGAACAATTTCTACTTGCGTTGTGATGCGGCACAACGTTTGCAAACGTCATCGGTGCCGGCCATCAATCTCAACATCCATGCCAACTGAGTTCAATCATGATCGAAAAGAAGTACAGCCGCATTTTGGTCGTTTCTGATGGAATGAAATCGTCCGAACCGACTCACGAGACAGCATTTAACCTGGCGAAAACACATAACGCGCAAGTGATGTTGGTCGATTCCGTTAAACCACCCTCTGCACTGAGCCAATGGCTTTCGGCCAACGCCAGTGACGTCTTCGAAATGGTGATCGCAGACAAACAGGACCGACTGGAAAAAGTTGCCGAGCGATTTCGAGAGTCAGGCGTCGACGTCACGACCAAAGTCTTGTTCGGTACATCGTCAGAAGTCATCTCGCGTGAAGCGATCGACTGGGAAGCTGACTTGGTGGTTCGCTACTTGAAAGGGATTCGCAGCAAGTTCCCCGGGCTGTTCGGTTCGACAGCTCGCGCCTTGATGCGTTACTGTCCGGTCCCTGTTTTGTTAGTTGGCGACACGCCGATCGACCAACCAAATGTGTTGGCTTGCATCGATACAGAACACGATGATTCGGAAAACCAGGCGATCCTCAATGCGTCCGCCTTCCTCGCTCAAGGTGAACAGCAACTGCGCGGGCTTTACTGCTGGGAGATGTATGGCGCCGACATGCTCAAAAAGCGAATGACCGAATCGGCGTTCAAAGAGGCACTCGAAACTGCCGAATCAACGTATCGTGATTCCTTTGATCGATTTACCAACTCCCATGACCTCTCCGAATTTGGCAACGGACTCAACATGGAAAAAGGCCAACCGTCCGAGGTGATCCCCCAGTTTTGCAACCACCATTCAATCAATGTCGTCGTCATGTGTAGTGCGTCGCTCAATCATCCCATTGGGCGTTTGTTCGGCAGCACGGTTGAATCCGTCATTGAAGAACTACCTTGTGCTCTGCTGGTCGTCAAACCGATCGGATTTGAGTCAAAAATTGAAGGTAGTAAAGTGATCAGCTCGTAGCGTTTTACGCGATGTCAGATCGGTGCGGATACGATTCGCGCCACTCGATCAAGCAGCTGTTCTTTGCCCAGCTTGTTGAGGCAAATTGATCTTTCCATCTCGTACCAGCTGCAGTACGACTTGGATGATATTTTGTCGACAGGCATCTTCCAGTTCCTGGTCAACGGCTCCAAGCTCGTCAATTTCCTGTTGCAATAACTTGGCAACCGGTTTGGCCATGCAGCCAAGAATTCGCAGCTGCAACGTAGTTGACGCATTTTTCAAGGCAGGAGCCCAGTTGGAGGTATCGACGATACTGAGCAACAGACGAATCTCTTTGTCCAAAAGCGTTTCCAGTTTTTCAATTTCGATCAACGACCCTTTCAGCTTGTTGGCCAAATCCGGATCAACCTGTTCAAAATGCGTTAACATCGATTCTTGCGTGTCGCGATCGGAACAACTGAGCATTTTGATCGCCGAATCGACGCCAACGTTGTCACTGTCTCGCGAACGCAGAAACTTTTTCAAGCGTTGACGGATGGCAAATCGAAGCTCGACGATTTCTTCTCGTGTGACTTCTTCCAATTCACACATCCGTCTCAAGACAGATATCCGGAGTGGATCGTCGAACGACTTCATCGTGGCGGAAGCGATTTGAGGTGGCAACAATGAAAGCACGGTTGCGATGTTGCGAGGGTGTTCATCTTCCAACAAATGACTTCGAATCTCAGGCAGCATGTCGACTAGGAAGTCAAACGGCTGATTCAAATCCTGTTCGTCCAGCACAGAAGGAGCGTTTTGCAACGCTTCATCCATTCGATCCGTGGCGTCGTTGGGACGAACGTCGTCGCTGTCAATTCGTTTTAGTGCGACGCTTTCGTTGGCAAGTCGATTGACTGCGTTCTTTAATTGCGCGGCAGACGGCGAGCCCAACTTAGTCACCACATCCAGAACCGACTTGATATCGTTGGGTTCCAGACGAGCGATCACTTTGGCCGCCTGCATGGTTGGCAGAGCATTGAGCACCAAAGCTGCCTGCATCAAACTGCTTACGCGATTCATAGTTCTGACTCATGGTGGAAGTGGTCTTCGTCGCGCAAGCCGTTTAACAGAAAATGCAACCAACGACTCACAAGGCGAGATGGCGTTGGTTGCTGGTCCTGATTGGTACTGAGCGACGAATGGGTCTCGATTCCGTTAACGCTGGATCGGTCCGGGAGCACCATAAACGGCCGATGAAACCTTGGCTGCATCCTCGCCAATCTCGGGATTCTCCTGACCGTCCAGATTCATTTTCGAAGCGACGCGATTTTGCGTTTCAGTCTGTGCGGCAATTCGATTGGCTGCCATCTGGATTGCTTGCGAAGGCGTCGCAGTCGATTGACGACTTGCCTTCTCGACCATCTGTCGCAAGTTCGGTGTTAATGAAATTGAACTCACACGAAGCTTGGTCTGGTTGTAGTCTGCGCCATCACTCGCAGAATCATTCCCTTCTTCAAACGACGCTCGAGTCACGCCATTTTTTGGTTGTGACTTCTTTTCGCTGTCCTGGCCAATCACGGCGGCACTGCTTCCGAGGTATCGGTAAGGAAGCGAGTTGGTCGCTTCCACCGTTGACGCTGGCTCGTCGCCAGGCAATACATTGATGGACTGGCCTGTTTGGATTACACGATCATCTTCGGTTTTGAAGATGGGAATCAGCGTAACCGACTTACGGAACCCACCAACGTCGTCCCAAGGAATCCAGACGGAGTAAGAACCGCCAAGCGCTGACTCACTAAAGTGTTCCTGGAACTTGTCGGCTTTAAAGATAAACTTCTTGTCAGGTCGGTTCGAGTCGCCAGACTCACCATCGAAGCCGTAGATCACCAATTCGCCTTCTGCGGGAACGGAATTGCTCTCGGCATCATAAAAGAAGATCCGACCACCGAAACCGCGCTTCTGGGGCTTTCCCGGTTCGGTGTAAGTCGTGTCCTTCCAAATTGCAGCCATGGTGATCGGCTCACCCATCTCTTTGCCCGTTTTTTCGCGTTTGGTGCGAAGTGCTGCGATCGGGTTCCATTGCGAGTCTTTTTCGCTGATTCGCATCGAGTCGTGGACGGCAGTGCAACCGGTCGTGCACCAAGTCAACAATCCGATGATCAACACGGCTTTCAATTGATAGATGGTTCTCATGATTCAGTCCTTGTCAGATCTTGCTTAACAGCGAAAGGAGTCAGCGGCTGGAGCGTTGAAGAAAAAGCAAAAGGAGTCGCGTCAGATCGACGCGACTCGAAGTTGTTTAACGGCGGCGACTAAAGATGCCACGTCGTGGCTTCTCCGCCGATTTGATCGCCCGAGCGTCAGTTTCGACCACCGAAGCATCTGCTTCGTAAGCGTCTGACAATCGTGGGTGAGCAGGCGAATCAAGTCGAGAGTCCTTGATCACTGGAGTTTGCTGCATCTCACTGGCAGGCATCATTCCAGCTGGATCAACGTCTGGATAGAACGTTTCTACAGCTGCCTCATTTCCAATGAAACCTCCGTAATCCGTGTTTCCGTAGGTCTCAGCGACATCCGACAAACACCAGTGCATACGGTCCATTTCATCCTGGTTCAGATTCGCCAGATCTTGATCGTCGTTGACCAGGTAAGGGGTCATGATGATCAACAACTCTCGTCTTGAGGAACTGTCCGATTCGAACTTGAACAGTGGGCCGATCACAGGCAGATCCGAAATGATAGGTGCCCCTCGTTCAATGTGAGTCTTCTCTTCGTCGATCAGACCTGAGAAGACCACCGTTTGTCCAGAGCGAGCCATCAACGTGGTGGTCGCGGTGGTTTTCAGAATCTGCGGCGATGTAATCGGGTCACCGTTAGAGGCAAATCCAACTACGATCCCAGTCTCTTCAGGTCCAACACTCGATTTTTCAGCGTTGACCGAAAGCACAATCATTCCGTCAGGGCTGACGCGAGGCGTCACCTCAAGGATCACACCCACATCTTGAAACTCAACGTCTTGCGTCGTGTTGTTGATGTTCTGAACCACACCGGCAATCCTGGGAACCGAAGCACCGATTGCGACGCGACCTTGCAAGTTCTCCAACGTTGTGATGTGTGGCTTCGAAAGTACTCGGACACACTGGCGGTCCTTTAGTGCTCGCATCAAGACACTGATCGACTCGTTTCCAGCCGAAAGGACCAGTCCTGAGTAACCTAGTGTCGTGTTTGCAGATGCGACGCCCAGTTGGGAGACCGCCTGTCCAGCCAATAGCTCTTGAGCAAACGCATTTGCATTTGGGGTTACCCCAGCGTTGGCCGCACTGTTGAATGGGAATCCAATTCCAGTCAAGGCTCCACTTGCCGCAACCGATGTTCCTCGGTCAAACAGTAGCGAATCCTGAATTCCCAGCTCGACTCCGAACTCTTCGACGGCGTCAAGATCGACTTCTGCGATCAACGTCTTCACTTTGACCATTGGTGGTCGCCGATCAAGTGCCTTGATGATCTCTTCGATCTCTCGGCGGTACTCTGGTAACGCACTGACGATCAAACTATTACTGATCACTTCGTGTTGAACAATGACCGCTTTGTTGACCGTAGCGACACCACTGTTTCTTGGGTCATTGCCGATCAAGTCGTTACGGGCATCCAAGTAGGCGTTGATCGCGTCAGCAACATCGAGTGCCGGAGCGTTACTCAATCGATACACACGTGGCGCGGTATGGTTGAGTGCTCGAGCATCAAGACGATTCAGAAGATCCTCGATGACCTGCAAGTCGCCCGCAGGACCCGATGCGATAATCGCGTTCGAGCGCGGTTCGTACGAGAACCGAATGTTGACCAATGTCGCACCATCCGTCGCGGACACGCCTTGGAGGGGCAACTGATTGAGGTTGCCACCTGGCTGGTTGGCGGCCCCTTGGTTGGTGCCTCCGAACAAAGCCTCGAGCATTCCCAAAACCGTTTGAGCATCACCGTAGACCAACTCAAAGACTTTGATCTGCGTTTCAGCATCCGGAATGACGTCGAGTTGATCCACTAACTCGAGAACCAAAGGCATGGCGGCTTGCGGCGCGGCGATGATCAACGAGTTGCTGTTTCGATCCGCTGTCACTCTGACATCAAACATGATGCCGCCATCGATTTCTTGACCATTCTTGCCAATCGTCATCATGCTCAGTTGCGGCGACTTGAGCTGGTTCTGATTGTCTTCCACCTGTTGTTGGTTCTGCTGTTGTTGTTGCTGACCATCAGGAGTAAACGCTTGGTTGGCGTTTTGCTGCCCACCAGAAACCGCATCCTGGATCACCAAAGCGACTTCCTCGGCTAACGTGTTACGCAGACGGACGACGCGGACTTCATTAACCGGTCCGTCAACAGTCTTATCGACATCGATTGTCTTCAAAAAGGCTTCCGCCGTTCGAATCAATTGATCTGATCCACGTACGGTCAGTTGGTTTGATCGAAAATCTGAGATCACCGCCACAGGTGCACTGGGCAGGTTATTGTCACCGGAAGTCAAACCCGACTGAAGGAAAAAGTTTTCCAATCGCCGTTCAGCGTCCGCAGCAGAAATGTGCTTCAGTACAAATGTTTTAAAACCATCCGTCGGTTCATCCATGGATGGCACATCGAGCTGCTCAATCAATTTGCGAACGGCGTCGATCGCTTTGGGCTGACCCACGACAATCAATCGGTTCGGATTTGAAAGACTGGTGATCTCAACAGGACCGAATAGCTGTTCATAACTTTCGTCGTAAATCTCCTGAATGCGTTCCTCGATGGTCGAGGCTTGCACGTTCTCCATGTCGATACTGGCTGGCAAAGGCTGGTTTTCCTGGCTGATTTTTGCCAAACGATCCAACTCTTTGCGGACAATCGCGACATCGGCGGGATCACCAATCAGCGTCCAACCGGCAGCAGTTCGTTTTAGTCGAACAGGCTTCTTGAGACCATCAATTCCCTGAATGACCTGGTCTTCGTCGTCCTGAACACCCTCTGGCAAGTTTGCGTCGGGAATCTGGACTTCCGTTTCCTGCGGCGACGACAACAGATGGACCACTTGCTGCATCACTTTCGAAGAATCTCCCTCGCGGTAGATCATCTTCTTTGCTTCGACTGAGCCGTCGACGTTTCGTTTTGGCAATTGATCAACCGTTGTCATCAACTGAGACCAGTCCCGAACAAGAGCGGGCTGCCCTTCGAATGTCATTCTTCCAGTTTGACGATCGACCAACGTGGTCAACTTGACGTTCTCGCCACCAGGAATCTCTACTCGCACGAATCGACCATCTTGAGAAGTCGAAGCTCGCAAGTAGCTTCCAAATGTATCGACCAGCGTTTGCTCGAACTGCTGCATGCTGACATTTCGCAGCTGATAGGTCGGTTCGTCACGCGTTGGTGCCGGAGCCTGAAAGCTGGTTTGCGTTGCCGTGTAAGTGGTTTGCGATTGCTTCGACTTCAAGCGCGGTGCCGACCACAACGTCGTGTCGGCACGTGGGACTTGGGTTTCGCTCTCGGTTGATTGCATGACCACCCGAGCACGATTGATGTCGGGACTGGCGACGTCACGAAACTCGCCAATTAGTTCCTTGGCGTTACCTTCGCCAACACGGGCGGATGGTTTTTCCACCGCACCCTTCGAATTGAGAGCCTGCGGTCGCTCGCTTGGTTGATAACGCCCCACCTTGTTTTGGACGTCGGAGAAACGATGTTCTTTCTCCGTCAACAAGCGGTGCAGTGAAGTTAATGACTTCACATCGGCTGAGGGTTGTTGAGCGGAAACGGCACCGGTGGAAAACATTCCGGCGGCAAGTGCCGCAGCGAACGCAAATGGGCGCCCAAGTTTCGTTGCGGTAGTTCTACGTTTGGCCATGAGTTGGGTCCTAGTCAAAACAGGTTGTCTTCGACCGATTTGACCCAGAAACAATTGAAGCGCAGTTCCGCAAATTCGAGTCCCTCACGGCTCGAGCTCTGCGCAAATCAACATCGTTTCGCGGGAGAAACAATGGCGACATTTCAATTGGAAAAAAGATTCTGGGTCGAATCGAAGAAGTTGGGTCGGCGTACGGGATTGCCGACTGATAACATCCCTTTCTTCGGCAAGAACCGGACATCTGGTAGAACAAAAAGAAGTGCCAAAACCCGAAAAAACCGATTCATTTAACGTAGACGAGGCAGTCTGGGTTATCCGAATCGATTGTCCGTATGCGACTTTGACGGCTGTATGGATTGCACCGATTTCGACTTCAAAGCCGATCAGTTCAGCGCTTCGTATTGTCGCTTTCGCAGATCGCGAATCTTCTCTTCCGTCAGTTGGATTGAGGACGTGGACTTCGGTGATTTCTGCCACAATTCAAAGTGATCAATCGCTTGCTTGGCAACCAGTCGAAACACCAAAGGGTCCGAACGTTCAAGTCGCTCTTGCGATAGATATGCCACGTAAGCGTCGCCGATCGCAAGATCTGCGACATCCGAACGAGGCTGACTGAGCACCTCGACCAGCCGCCAATGGTGTTGTTTTTTGGATCGCACCCAAATGCGAGCGGCTTTGGCTTCGTCGTTCTGACATAGCAATTGGTAGAGTGCGAGTCGATTGAGCTGTCGATCGGTCAAATGCGGTTTTTCGCCAGAGTTCTGATCCGATTCGAATTGGTCCTTGATCGTCTCATATTCGTCCTCAAGCGACACTTTCGCTCGGTAATCATTGACTCGCTCCCGCTGTTTTCTAGCCGCCGTCGACCTGGGCGAGTCATAGATTTGATAAAGCGCATCAGCGAGCAAGGCTCCAGTTTCAAAGTCCTTCCGGGCATCAATCAGTTCAAACAACTGGTCGAATTCATCTTGCGTTCTTTTTCCAAGCCAACGCACGCGCAAACTCCGTGGCGTCGTCTTGATAAAGTTCGCAACAATTGTTGGTGCGCCTGGCTCGTGAGTCAGTCCCATCCGGATCGCGGCATATAACGCATCCTGCATGTTGCCGGCCTTGACTAGCGAGGGAACTGCGAGACTACTTAGCTGGTAACGAAGTTTTTCATCTTGTGTTTGCATGGCCAACTTGAATGCAGAGCGAGCCAATTCATGTTCGTCCTGAAGGTTTTTGGGTGGTATTCTCAGTTTCCGGTCGGCAATCAGCTGAGTGGCAATTTCCGGCGGTAGAGTGCTCCATTTCCAAAGCTCCCGATCCGGAACTGGAGGCCTCAACTGGGTGGGCACGCAAGATACAAAACTCAGCCTGTTCGATCGATCCGTATCGCTTTCCTCGGCTTCTCGTGCCTTGCGTGAGGGGAACTCAATCCATGGTTTCGTCTGGATCAATCCCAATGTAAATCCCCGATCATGGCTCAATATTCCATGCAGCCCAACCGTCTTCTGAGCATCAGAGCGAACGACGGGTGTTAACTCAAGGTCCGCAACACCGACAACCGGCGATTCAATATCCTTTGAGTCATCAATTTCAAACCATCCACGATAGGTTACCTGAATCGACTCAATCGGCACTGTTTTGGAAACTCGAATGGCGTGAATACGGAAATCGGTCGGCGCCAACAAAGGGACCAACTGATCGGTCTCAATCCCGAAAACGCGTCCTTTTTTTAATCCGTACTCGGTCACGTAGACTGCTTGCACTCCGACCAACTTTTGGGCGTCGTTGAGCCACACGATTAACCCATGCAAGTACCCCGAGGGCAAAGGTACATCCAACTGCGTTCGCCCGGTCAGCTCATGAGCGACTTCATTGACGAACGCTTTGCTATGCAGCAGATTGCAAAACTCCGAGTTGAGACTTCTTCGCAGCGAAGACTCCTTCTTGCTGGTATATGGTACTTGATTGTCTAGAAGGTCGGTCAACTCGGCGCGACTCATCGTAGCGGGCGACGCTTCTTCGCCAGTTTCAGAGCCAGTCGCAACAGGCTCAACGGAATCCGGATTTGAAACTGGATCACCGACCGGGTTTGCGGCGTTAGTGTCGATCGTGTTCAAGTCATCAGGAGTAGAACGCGGCTGTTCATCGAATTGTGAGTCGCTGCCGTCCCGATCCGTTTCCGCAGGATCATCCGCCGCGTTCGAAAGTGTTTCCGCGGGATTGGTTGACAGATTTTGCGATCCAGATGGCGTTGATGCTGGTTCAGCCTTCGAAGACTGCTCGACCTCAGGGCGAGTTCCGCGATCTGTATCCGTATCTTCGAGAGGTTTCGGGCGACGCAAACGACTGTCAGCAAGATTCTGGTCGCCACGATTGGCCAAATGAAAGACCAACCCAATGACGAACAAACTCGCCGCGACGACCAACAAGATTGGCCACAACTGGGGCCCGGGTTTCGGTCGAAACGCATCGATGGACTTTTCTGTTGCCAGCACGTCGGACGTGCCCACGAAGTCAATCGCATCGTCTTCATGGGCAGATGATATTCTGGCATCATCCGATTTGTTCGGCTGGCGATCGTTGGGCCGAGTGGGTGCGGCGACAGCCGAATTTTGTGGTTCTTCGATTCCCAGCGAGCCGCGTAGATTCCGATCGTAGCCCAGCTTTCGGTCTGGCGTTAAAAGACAACGACGCGCGGTCGCCAGCTCATTCAAAAGATCTTGAGTCAGTTCACCGCGGGGACCATGTTGAAATGAACGAACCAGTGTCATCCGCTCATCAGCGGCGTGCTCGATGACCAGCCGATTCGATTCGAACGGCGTCAGGCCCAACAATTCGTAGTGATTAACTGGGCGATCCTCGGAATGAATCCCGAGCCATTGACGGTATGGATCAAACTCATCCATGAATTGGGTCTATTTTGCCTTGGACACCCAGGTTCGCGCCACGTTCTCCAGATCGTCTGGTTCGTCGTCGGCTCGCTCCCCGAAGTAATACGATTCGATTCGACTGATCGATTGTTGAAGCTCGCCGGCCTGTTGATCACTAATCCCATTTCGATGCTTGATGTCTTTCAGCAGCGACAACACCGTAAAGGGATTCACTTCTTCGGGAACCTCGAAGGAGCGTTGTTTCACGACCTCTTTGGGTTGAGCAACCCAGGCGACAATGCCCAATCCGATCAAAACGACAGCCGCAAGAGGCGCCAACCAATACCAAATCGGCGTGCCCCCATTTGCGTAGTCCATCGACAACGTCAACAGGGGCTCGGCAGCGACCAAATCGGCATCTTCGTAGCGCTGGAATTTGCTCTCGGACGTGTCACGCTTGATCTCGCCAAAAGCAAACTTGTTCGCCTTCCTGGCCGCATCTTTGGCGCGGTATTCGACAGTCCAACTTCGATCGGAAACAATCTGAATCTTGTTCCCTTCTTCGTCAAACGTCGTCGGCAGCGAACCTTGATCATCAATTTCGACCACTTCGAAGTCTTCCGTTTTGAGCTCAATGATCTCATCGAGATTCGGAATGAGTCCTTTGCCAGACGCGGAAACTTCAAGTATCAGTTTCCCTTCGTTCGCCTGACGTTCGTCTAAGGTTTGGGTCACACGCAAGTCTTCAATGGGACGAACGGTTCCTTCACTGACAGCATCGATCACCAGGGCAGGCGATTCAATTGGAATCACGACGTAACCGGAGGTGTCGAGGAAATCCAGATCGAGTTTCATGGGTGGGACGCGATCGACTTCGGTCCCTCTCGCTTTGAGCATCACGTAGGCGTAAGGCGTGACGCGCCAACCGCCAGGTGCCGCCCGCGATTTCATCCGATCCGCTGACTCAAACGTGACGCTGATCACTTCGAAGTGTTCCTCGAACGCCTGATCAATGCCATCTCGGAATTTGTCGCGATAGTCTTCGGTCGGTCGCCCATAATTGAAGGCGTACATCATGTTATTCTGGTTTTGCACGTACTTTGCAAACCCGCCGGCTTCGCGTTCGATCTCGGGAGTATGTTTCAAATTGACATAGAGGCCAAATTCTTGCGTGCCGACAACTTCATCGCCATCAATTTGCACATCCAATGTGATCTCGGTGACCAGATCTTTGTAATACTCGTAAAGGCTTTTGGCTTCCCAAGCTCGTGGATGATCGCCGACAATCTCAAACCCACCCTTCAAATAGCGAAACTTGAGTTCTGGTTTGATTGGACTCATTCGCGTAAACAAGTTGTTAGCGAACTTGCCCATGTGGTCTTTGGCAATTTCGCCTGGCAATGCATCGAGAGCCGCACGAATCTTTGCAAACTGACGCTTGTCGGGCTGGTTCTCCGCTTTGATTTGCCCCAAATCAACGGCACCAAGGGCGGCATAGAACCAGCGATCAAACGCGTCGGTTGACTGCTTCTTTTTATCAAGCAATGCCGCCTCTTTCGCATACAACGCTGCCGCTTTAGCAAACTCCTCAAACGCGAGATCCCGATTGTCGCTGAACTTGGAAGACTTTTTGACTGATTGAGCGTAAGCATTTTCGTCATAGAGAATACACGCGCGTGCCAATTGCAGCTGCCAGTTTTCCGGAGCCGCAGTCAACGCTTCGTCGACCATCGCCTTCGCAGTCGCGTAGCCCTGAATGACCTCTTGTTGGACTTCTGGCAACTTCCGCTGAGTCTGCTTTGCCTCCTGCACTTTGACTTGACGCCAAACGGTGGTCAAGTTGGTACGCATCGTTTGAGCAAGTTCGGCAATCGTTTTGGGTTCGAGTTTCGTCAGGTCACCAAACACGCTCTTCACACGATCCAATTTGTAAACTTCAGCGGTCGAGTGGCAGGTGGTGAATGCCTGGGCCAATAGTTTTTCGTCGACGTCTTTGATTGGCATCTTGCGAATTCGGGAAATCCATTCTGTCAGTTCTGCCAAATTTCGTTCTTGTTTGGAGCGAGTTAGTGGAATGGACTCGGCTTTTTGATCGAACCCGTACATGTAGATGTAGGGATTTCGTTGGCGTCGATCGGTATTCGGATCGTGGTTCTTCGTCCAGATTTTCAAAAACTCGTGGACAAGATCTCGAGCGATGTCTGGATGTGATTCTGCAAGAGCTTCAATGAACGGAAACGCTTTATCCTCTTCATTGATCCGCAAGTGCAGATTCGCCTGCACCTTTTTTACTTCGGTCAACAACGTAGGGTCAACCAGCTCAAGCCATTTCTGACTGGGAACAATTTCGAGCATGTCGCCGATTTTAATTGGCTTCTTTCGGCGGCCACTGAAACCGCTCGACGAGTTTCGCCAATAATAGTTGCCGTACATGTCGATTGACATGTAGCCGTTGCGACTGGTTTCTTGAGAATTCTCGATTGAGACATCGGACTCAGTTACCCAGTTCTGTGCGAGCAGGGTCAACATTGCATTCATTGAGTCCTCAATTTCGGGAGTCAACTCAAGATACTTTTCAACAGCACTATTTTGCATCCGCAGCATCTTGATCCGCTGAGACTCGCTAACCTGAGCCGCTTTGCGAGCATTCTCTGATGACTTGGAACCAAGATTGGCGAGGATCTTCATCCCTCGTTCTGGTGACTTGGTAAAACTTTCATCAAGCCATGTTTGGCCAATTTCTGCGTCTACGATCGTTGAGAGTTCGATCAACCGCGTCAGCGCCGATGATTTTTGCGGCTCTTTCGCTTTTTCATGCCCAAGAATCTTTTGAGATACATTCCAGGACAACTCGAGCCATTTCGCATTTTTGAGTTGGCTGTACCGGACGCCGGAAAGCTGACTCCACTGTTGCAGCGCGACCAATTGATGGTTCTCATTCAACTCATCTACCGTCTCAAACAACGGCAAGAATTTTTCTGCATCGTCGTACATCTGCGTATTGATAAGCAGATGTGAAGCGGTCAGCCGTTTGGCTTGATCTTCCCCACCGAAATGCGTCGTGCCTTTTTCGATTCGCTGAACAAAGTTTGCGAAGTCAAACCCAGCTGTTTTGGATTTGGAAATCAGTTGCGTCAGCGAACTCAGATGTCGACTTGGGTTTTGTTTCGTCGTTGTCGCTGCGGCAGCTGCCGGCGCCCCACTCAGGACTCCTCCTTGTTGAGCCATCTGTTGTTGAAGTGCTGCGATCAGCTCTGGCGGAGCGTTAGGAGGTAACGTTACGTTCGGTGGGAGCTGCACCGCGCTGGGGGCGGCTGTTGCCGAACTGACATTTGGCCGGTTGGCTTCGTCCTTTGCATCTTCTTTTTCTTCTTCTGGCGGGATAATCGAGATCGGTTTTGGTGCGGCTTCGGTCAGTGCCAACAAATCTTCCGGCGTCAAAAAACTGGAAGGCAAAGTCTCGCCACGTTGTTGCATCTGGGACCGTTGTCGTGCCGCCTGTTGCTCAGTCACATTTGGCATCGCAGTGACGAGTGCTTTTAGAATCTTGTCATAGACATCGTCTGCTTTGTTCTTGTCTTTTAACTTGCCAAGGTACGACTTGACCTTGGCCCAGTTGCCCAGCGTGACATTGCGCGAGAACTCTTTGATTTCAGATTGAACCAACTCATCTTCCGACGCTTCCTTGGCCGCCTTCAGCGCAGCTGGAATCGAAAGCACGAATTTGTCACCGACTTTTAACTCGGGAAGATCGACAGCTCGATCATCTGCAAGGTTCTTTTCATCAGAACTTTCCGCAACCGCTTGTTCGTCGTCAGATGTTGCTAACTTGGCTTCTTTGTCTTCTGTTTTCGTGTCATCGGCGTTCGCAGCTTCTTTTTCAGCAGTCGTTTGCTCAGAGGGTTCGGTTTCATTTTCCGCCTCAGGCTGTTTTGTTGGAGTCGATGCTGCTGGCTTGGATGCTGGTGCATCGGATTTGCTTGTGGCAGGAGCTTGGTCCACGGCCGATTCGCCAGACGGTTTCTCACCGGGCGTTGCTGCGGGGCCATCGGTCGTTGGTGGCTCTTTAAAACCCGGATCTTTTTGTATCGGCTTGGTCGAAGGTTTCGGCGCTGCTGGAACAATACGCGCTGAAACTTGCTTTCCTTCGATCGACAGGATCTTCAATCGAGCGTATGGCTTTGCGGATGACGATTCTTTACCGGCGTCTTGATCGGCGTCTTTGCTGGCTTCTTTACTGGCTTCTTTACCGGCTTCTTTACCGGCTTCCTTATTGGCTTCCTTGTTGGCTTCTTTAGCTTCACCGACTGGTGGGCGATGGAGCTCCACGATTTGATTCGGTTTTAACTTGGATGCATCGTCGACATCCCCGACAAGAAACCCGCGAAAGGAATTGGCCACTTCGAATCGAATTGGCTTTTGTTCTTCCTTCTTGGCTTCGGTTGTGTTTTTGTTCTCTTCGGCTTTGGTGCTCCAAGCTTTCAGGATTCCTGCCGGCGTCCGATCGAATTTGACTTTGAGTAACGCTTCGACCCGTTTTTCATCCAGTGACTTTTGCGGCGGCGCGGCTGCTTCAGCGCCGGCGGCTTGATTAGCCGTTGGGCCTGCGGGCGTTGCTGTCGGTGTGGCGCTCTCTTGGGGCGCGACCGGAACGGCCGATTGACCTTGGATGAAAGTTGGGCGACTCAATGGCACCCCAATTCGAACGACCTGGGCGGTTGTTGTTTGGTTCGCGATTGGGCACAACACGAACAAAAGGGATACACAAGCGAGCGTTTGAAAAGCAGATTTCATTTTCGGTTTCTCTAAATCAACAAGAGAGGAACGAATCATCAGTCGTCTCTAGTTTAGCCGACGAACAAGATAGTTACAAAAAAAGCCGGGAAAGGAAGAACCTTACCCGGCAAGTTTTTTCAATATTCTGACAGAATCGAATGTCAGGATTTAGGAGCCATATCCTTCAGGAGGAGCAATGCTTCCACCACCGTTGGCTGGTTGTTTCTTTCTCTCGCGACCGCGAGATTTGCCTTTACCGCTTCAGGTACCCTGTCATTGGGACGGCAGTGGCAACGCTTTTAGATCATTTAGATCCATTCGCGCCAGTCGCACCGCCGACTCCAAATCTTCTGCTGCCCTTTCGGCCGTCTTGCGATCACCTCGGCTGCTCGCTTTGACGTTCAATTCTGTGTAATGCTGGCGTGCCGCTTCAATTTCCGGCATCCACTCTTCTTCCGGTAATCCTTCGAGTCGCATTAGCCAAGTCATATAGTACTGGGCATTGGCTAATGTTGATTGCACATCGGCGACCAACTCAGGATCACTCGATTCATCACCTCTTAGATCACTGAGCATTGACTCCAGTGTCGCCCTGGCGGCAGGAAGTTGAGCGGCCATCATTTGGGCCTTCGTTTTTTCCAGCAGCACTCGCTGAGCAACCTCAGCCTTTTCTTCTGGCAGATCTGCCATCACTTGGTCAAACTGCGCGAGTGCAGTCTGATAATTCTCAAGCGACACGTTGGTGCGGGCTTCGTCAAGAACTCGGTTGATCCGATCAACTTCCAAGTGTTCTTGGCCGGGACCAAAGTGATAGATCACTCCGGCAAGTCCAGCAAAAAGCCAGCCCACGATAAACAACGTTCTCATGGTTGTCCCCGTTTGGGTTGGGTTATGGAGAAAAGCGATTTCCGTAAGTCAAAGTCTATCAAAATTCAGCGGACAACCAAACATATTTTTTGGCCGTCGTCGTCTCAGTATAATAAATCGGCTCGATTCACCTTGTTGAACGACAGAATTCCCCCTTCCAACGATTTTAAGGGCAATTCCAGGCTCAACGCTGATTGTCCAGCACATAAACAAGAAAAGTTTCCGCCTCACGCTGAATGCCCGGCGACGTGGATTCCCGCGGCCCCGCAATGTTAAGCGTGCGAATATTTTTAGTTTGTAAAAAGTTCAACACCTTGGTTCGAGCCTGCTGCAACGTCACCGCTTGTTGATCCGCATCGTCGTCCACACGAAGAAGCAACAAGTCGATACACAGTTGCGGACGCGAATGTTTGAGTGACAACTTATATGTCAGCTCGGTACCACCCGTTAGTTGGTCTCGATAAAGAATCAACGTGCCGTCAGAATCGATAACGTTCTGCTCGGTACGGGCAACGTAGTCACGTTGTGGCATTTCTACCAGACGATACATCTCCGGGATGCGGCCATCTTCAGCTCGTCGACCGCGAGGACACCACCCACCATGCTCGATTCCCAGATAAATCGCAGCATCGAGGCCGCCTCGATCCACTCCAGTCTGTCCTCCAGAAACAATCTTGATCAGTTCGTGTTGTTCCATAAAACAAATATCGGATCAGCGAAAAACAACTGTGTACAAATCTATTGTATCGTTTGTTGCGGCAGAACCAACCGGAGACCTTTCGGAAGTCGCTCCAAGTGATCGTCGCTTTCCAACCACTCTCGGTTGATTCTTAAAATCTCAACATACCGCGACGCTTGACCACAATGGTCACGTGCGATCCCAAACAGTGTCTCGCCACCTTTGGTCGTATAGATCCGTTGACTCGCTGATAACCTAGAAGTTCTTCCGTTGCGCAAGACGGCACCAGATTCCTGACGTGGACAGAGTTGCGAATAATCGAACCTCAGCTTCTCCAATTCTGGCACAACTATTTCTGCTCCAGCCGTGAGTTCGCCGTCCGCTTGGTTGACCTGTTGATTGTGCTGAAACAAAGCGCGAAAGTAGCGTCCGTCTCCATAGTGGTCCTGTGCCAGTGAATAGTAACTGTCGCCATTTTCGGCAACCACTCGTTGAGCGCCGTCCCGTTCGTCGTTTTGAATTTCATTAGCCAGCACTTCAGTCGTTTCGAAACGTTCTGGCGATGGGGCTTTTCGCTTTGCCGAGTCGAACTCAAATGGCTCAATGGGAGAAGCTGATTCGATCGGCGGAGCTTGAGAAATATTGATTTCGCTCGGTGGTGATGTGAGCAGGGAAACATGCTGGTCGGGAATTGGGTGCGATGGAACGATCGATGGCTGAGCGTTTGGCAACCGGTCGGATTGGCTTGTTGCATCAGTTGCAACAGATGCTGCACTTGGGAACTCATTGGCTCCGCGCGGTTCATTTTTGATTTTCAAAACTGGCAGTGGCAAAAACTCGTTGCCTGCGGATCGATCGAAGGCCGGTGACGACGAGTCGACTGTCTCACTCGGTGCGGCACCCGTTGCCACGTCAAATTCGGCGCTGTTGGAGGCGCTGTTGGACGCGCTATTGGCCAGTTCCAGTTTTTGTTGAAAATCGTCACGACGTTCCGTCAATTCAGCGAGCGCTTTTTTGAGGTCGTCGGCAGCTTCGGTGAAGCGTTGTGTCCGGTCACTCTCAAGCGTCTCTTCTTGGTTCGCTGCAACATCAAACTGGTTTTGACTGACATGATCATCGGGACTCTGAAACCGAACGATTGGTTGCGACCGAACAACACTCGTTGGCGAATCACTCAACGTATTCTGATCACGTGTCGGCTCAAAAGAGTTTGGACGTTCGTTGCTGGTTCCGGCATCGACTGGGAATTCCGCGTTGGCCGGTGTGACCATCGAATCCGACAGGTGACGTTGGCCGATTGGATGAGCGTTGGAGACCCACGGATCGGCATCCGGTTCGGTATAGCCTCGAGGAGAGCCGTCGGGTTGAATCATCTTGGCGACTGGCGCTCGACGCACCGAATCTGGCAGCTCAAAACTGCGGTCGGTGATCCGTTCGATCGCCAAATAAACAAACAATGCGATCAGACAAGCCAAAATGGCCAAGCCAAATTGGGCTTCTCGATAGAGTTGAGCTTTTGTATCGGGTCGAAAAGGATCTGACATGTTCACCATCCATGGTCGAAACGTGCAATCTTGCTACCCGAGACTAGCAAAACAGGCAAACTGGGGGAAGAGAGTTTGCGGGCTTGCGTCTCAACAAGATTTCACCGTAGGGCTTGCGTGCTGAAAGGATTTCACCGTAGGGCTTGCGCCCAAACGCTACTTGAAAATGTAGCGGACCGGCGCAAGCCGGCCGGTCCCAACCACATGGCTTGAGCTTTTAGGATTTCACCGTAGGGCTTGCGCCCAAACGCTACTTAAAAATGTAGCGGACCGGCGCGAGCCGGTCGGTCCCGAACACAACGCACGATCTTTTAGCAAAATCTCACCGTTGGGCTTGCGCCCTAACGCTACTTGAACGAAGGCCTTCCGACCTAACGCAACCTAAAACCCACCTTACGTCGATGGAAACTCGAAAAGTCCCTTTAACTGGTTGAGAGATACTGAGTTACCGGCGTTGATCAGATACAATAAACAACTCTGAACGATTCAGCCGGTTTGATACCAGCTCAATCCCACGCGTTGAGGTAATCACGATGGAATTTCTGATCAATCTCTGGCTGCCGATCTTGATTTGCGGCATTGTACTGTTTTTTACCAGCTCACTTTTTTGGACGGTTTTACCGCACCATGAAGACGATCACAAAAAGGCGCCTGACGAAGAAGCGTTAATGGGTGCGATTCGCACACTGGACCTTCCCGCAGGACCTTACATGTTTCCTTTCTTGCGACACGCCGAAATGAAAGATGAAGCAAAACAGGAGTTGTACAAACAAGGCCCCAGAGGACTGTTGATCATTTGGGATATTCCCAACATGGGTCGAAATCTGGGACTCACGTTGACTTACTTTTTGCTGATTTCATTAATTATTGGCTACATTGCCTGGGAGGCACTGGGCGTCGATGCGACGTTCTTGAAAGTCTTTCAAATTGTCGGAGCGATGGGGTTGTTAGTTTACTGTTCCAGCGGTCACTTGCGGGCGATCTGGTTTCGACATCCAAAACTGATGGACACGATCGACGGCATCGCTTACGGAGTGATGAGTGGTTTGATTTTTGCATCCTTGTGGCCTTCACCGCCAGCCGTCTAAATCCAATACGCTACGGTAGCCACCGTCGACGCGTCCATGACCGGACATTTTGGATCGATCGGTTTAACACCAAAGAAAAGTTCATTCGATGGATCGGTTCGACAACCGTGATTGATTCTCCAAGTCGAAATTACTCTCGCCACGATTCACGCTGGAGCATATAAGCCAGACATGGATCCAGAACGAGCGAGAATACAGGCTGATCTTGCCGGTCAGCTAACAGGTGAAGTGCGATGCGATGACGTTTACCGTCAGATGTACGCCAGTGATGCATCGATCTACGAGACGTTGCCCATCGGTGTTGTCCGCCCGGCAAACATCGAAGATGTGGTCACGTGTGTTCGATACGCCGAAGAGAATCAAATCAGCATCATTCCTCGCGGCGCTGGCAGCAACGTCGTCGGAGGATGCGTTGGCGACGGTTTGGTTCTGGATTTTTCTTACTCCATGCGACGTGTGACGGCCGTTGGAAAAGATTCGGTAACGGTGGAACCCGGGGTCGTTCTTGGAGACCTCAATCGCCAACTCGCTCGCCATGGTCGCTACTACGCGCCGGATCCCGCAACCCGAAATGTGACAACGCTTGGTGGTACCCTGGCGATGAACAATTCCGGTAGCCACTGGGTGTTGGACGGTACGCCTCGCGAAACGGTGCTCTCGCTGAAAGTCGTGGTTGGTGGAGGCGAAGTCGTTGAAATTGACTCAAGCAAAAACCTCGCCGCCAACAATGTCTTTCCGCAGCTGCGTGCTCAACTGTTTGCCGGTCGCGTCAAAAGTATCCTTGACCGTAACGCGTCGCTGATCGAACAACATCGACCCAACACAAAAATCAATCAAGCTGGGCTCAACGTATTTGACCTTCGCCAGGGAAACCAAACGGATCTGACCCGCCTGTTTGTCGGCAGTGAAGGAACCCTGGGGATGATTGTCGAAGCGAAGCTGACGACCAGCCCGATTCCCCAACACCGTGGGGTGAGTTTGCTGTTTTTTCACCGCCTGGAAACTGCCGCCAAGACTGCCGTTGAAATTACACGCATGGGCGTTGCCGCCTGTGACCTGATTGATCGCAGACTGTTGTCTTTGGCACGCGAGTCAAGCGTTGAACTTCAGCGGTTAATTCCTACGGACGCCGAAGCGATGCTGTTGGTCGAATTTCGTGGCAATGACGATCGCCAAGTTCGCGATAAACTGGATCACATCAACTATCGAATTCATCGACGAAAGAAGTGGGCGTTCGACGCTCGTTCAACAACGCAAAAATCTCAGCGTGATCTCTATTGGAGAATCGTACGCCGCATCGTCCCGACACTTTATCGTCTCAAGGGGGACCAACGGGCATTGCCGTTTGTTGAAGACCTTGCGATCGCACCAGAAAAACTGCCGGAGTTTCTCCAAGGTGCTCATCGAATCCTCAACGAGAACGAAGTCACGGCTTCCATTTTTTCACATGCACCTCAAGGCACCGTGCACATTCGTCCGTTTTTGAATCTCTCTGACAATGACGATGTCAACCGAATGCAACGACTAGCTAATCAGATGTTCGATTACGTGGTCGAAATGGGTGGAACGATCAGCGGTTCGCATGGGGACGGTCGCAGTCGAACTTGGTACTTGCGTCGACAATATGGACAACTCTGCAATTCATTTTCTGATATTAAAGCGATCTTTGACCCTCAGGGTACATTCAATCCCGGAAAGATCGTTGGCCACCCCTACCATGGCTTGACCGACAACATCCGCTCCGTCATCGTCAGCCGAAAGTTTCTGGGGATCGCAGACGAACCATCGACTGATTCGACTTCCACAATTGAACGGGACGCGACGAATACCAGCAAACCGTCGATCCCTCAAAAACCACCATCTGCAAAATCATCTTCGTTGCCGATCCTGCAACCGGAACTTAATTGGCAGTTACCTGAAGTGGCGTTGGCGGCAAGAAACTGCAACGGTTGTGGGCGCTGCCGGACGGCGTCGCCCAATGAACGAATGTGTCCGCTGTTTCGACTTTCGCCAAGAGAAGAAGCTTCACCACGATCCAAAGCCAACCTGGTTCGCGGCGTCGTCACTGGAGAACTTGACCCGCAGACCCTCGCCAGTGAAGAGCTCAAAGAAGTCGCCGATCTCTGTTTTAACTGCCACCAATGTCGCATCGATTGTCCCGCAGGTGTCGATATTCCCAAACTGATGGTCGAAGCCAAGGCACAGTATTATTTAAACAACGGCAGCCGACTGTCCGATTGGATGCTCGCGCGGCTCGACTGGCTGTACGAGTTTGCTGGCTACGTGCCCAATGTGGTCAACCGGTTATTACAGAGCCGAATTGCGCGTTGGTTAATGGACAAGATGTTGGGAATCGCTCAAGGCCGCAAGCTACCATTGTTTTCCAATTCAACGTTTGCACGTTGGGCCGCTCGAGCAAAACTCAACCGTCCGTCCAAGCAACAATCCCACAAGATTGTGTACTTTGTCGATGCGTATGCGAACTGGAATGACATCGAAGTCGGGCAATCGTTTGTCAAAGTGATGGAGCACAACGGCATCAACGTCGTCGTCCCTCCGAGCCAAAGTGTCTCGGGAATGTCACTGATCTCTGAAGGCGCCGTGGCGCGAGCCAAAAAGCTGGCTGCCAAAAATGTCGAACAACTCTCCGAATGGGTTCGTCAAGGTTACCGAGTGGTTACGACTGAACCTTCGGCGGCTCTTGCGATTCGGCATGAATACCTCAACCTGCTGGACGAGCCCGATGCGAAGCTCGTTTCCGAAAATACAATCGATGCGATGTCGTTGATGCAGGAACTGCACGAATCAGGTGATTTGGCTCTCGATTTTCGGCCCATCAATGCTTCCATCGGTTACCACTTGCCATGCCACCAACGAGCGCTCGGCCCGGATATACCCGCGCTAAAGTTGCTTAACCTGGTCCCGGGTTTGCAGGTTGAATTAATCGAAAAAGGCTGCAGTGGAATGGCCGGAACGTTCGGAATCAAACGAAAGAACTACCTGCGTTCGCTGAGAATTGGGTTTGCCTTGATCAATGCGATGCGGAGCACTGACATTATCGCTGGCACCACTGAATGCAGCACGTGTAAAATTCAAATGGAACAGGGCACGACCAAACCTACGGTTCACCCAATCAAGATTCTCGCAATGGCTTACGGACTGATGCCTGAACTTGAAGACATGTTCAGCCGCCGAAGTGGAGATCTGTTTGTCACATGAAAATTCGCATCCTATTATTCGCAGCCGCGCGGGACATTTTTGGGAACGACTTTGTCGATCTCGAACTCCCAGACAATGTGACGATCAAAGAGGTAAAACAGTCTCTCGTTCAACACTCTCCCGCATCCGCAGAGCTCGTAGCGCGGTCGGCGTTCTCAATCAATCAGGAATTTGCCATTGATGAGTCGCCGGTCACCAGCGATGCTGAACTTGCATTAATCCCACCCGTCAGCGGTGGCTAGATTTCGGATTTAGATGCTGATGATTGAGTTGACCCACAATCCCATTGATTTTGCTGCTGTGCTGGCGAGTGTCAATTCGCACGATGCCGGCGCGAATGTTTTGTTTACCGGGACCACTCGCCGGATGACCGGCAATGAAGAAACCATTCGATTGGACTACGATGGTTATCATGACATGGCCGTTTCAGAACTGACAAAACTGGCAAATGAAGCCAAACAGAAATGGCCAGTGATCGCCTGCTCAATCGTACACCGATTGGGAACGGTTGAGTTAGGTGAAGCCAGCGTTGCCGTCGCGGTCAGCACGCCGCATCGCAGTGAAAGTTTTGCCGCCGCAGAATGGATCCTGAACCAACTCAAACAACGTGTCCCGATTTGGAAACGAGACCATCGACCTGGTGGGGTTTCGCAGTGGCAACATCCTGACAGCGGAAGGGTATCGGCATTTTCGCCCCCGTCCAACGATGAACAACCGGAATCAAAAGCGTAACTGTTCGCATGCAACAATCTTTACCCATCGTCGATTCGTTTGGTCGCAGACACACTAGTCTCCGCATCAGTGTCACCGACCGCTGCAACATTCGCTGCGTGTATTGCATGCCTGAGTTCGTAAAATTTTTACCTCAGCGTGACCTGTTAACCTTCGAAGAGATCGAACGCCTGGTAAAAATGATCGTCCCATTGGGCGTCAACCAGATTCGTTTGACCGGTGGTGAACCATTGGTCCGATCGCAATTGGATTTGCTGGTCTCCATGCTGGTCAACGTCAAGGGGATCGATGAAGTCGCTATGACGACCAACGCTGTATTGCTGGATCAGCAGGCACAACGACTAAAAGACGCTGGTCTTCGCCGACTCAATATCAGCTTGGATACGATCGACGCCAACCTGTTTCAGCAAATTACTCGTCGGGATGTGTTGCCCAAAGTTTTGCGTGGGATTGACGCGGCATTGGACGTTGGATTCGAAGGAACTCGCATCAACGCGGTACCGGTTCCGTTGTTGGCGGATGAACATCTGATCGCGCTGGCACGTTTCACCAAATCGAAGCGACTGGAACTGAGATTTATCGAGTACATGCCGCTTGACGGTGATCAACAATGGAACGAAGGTGCCGTTCGATCTGGTTTGGAGTTGCGACGGTTGATATCCAAACACGTGGGGACACTGATCGAAGCACCTCGTCACGACATCAATCAGCCTGCCGTTGACTACCAGTATCAAGACAATGGCGTGAAGATCGGGTTTATCGATTCCGTGACCTCACCGTTTTGCCAGAACTGCAACCGCATGCGAATTACCGCAGAAGGCAAGTTTCGAAACTGTCTGTTTTCGAATGCCGAATGGGATTTGAAAACCGCGCTACGCTCAGGAACTGACGAAGAAGTCATCTCACTGATTCGATCCGCGATCACTGCCAAAAAACGGGGGCACGGAACCGATGATGGTTCATTTTTTCGCCCCGACCGAGCGATGTATCAAATCGGCGGCTGAACGAGAGAACGACCGCCAGATTACGTCCTTTGTCAATCATTCCACAATTTGACAACGACCGACGAACGTTTGGACGTCTATCCACAGTCAAACTTTGACGATTGATGGCTACTTTGATCAATGTCCATCGCTTTGCGGGTCAAGTAGACCGCCACTGTTGTTCCGCATGTAGCCGTCATTCTTAAGCTACTAATTGATCCGCCCGCATCGTTCCGATGAATTCCAACAACTGTAACGCCCCGCGGCAATGTTGATGGAGATCCCGATGCGACTTTCAAAAATCCGATTCATTTTGACAATAGGTCCTGCTTTGTTCGCCATTGCGATGGTGAGTACCGAGTCTGTTGCTCAAGTGGCCGGTCCGCTCGATCGTGTCGCTGAGCAACCGCAACGTCAGAATTCGCCTGCAACCAACGAACGCTATGCGGGGCCACTAGACCGACAATATTCAAAGGTCCAAACACGATCCACCTCGGCCAGTCTCAATAATGGCCCACTGAGTCGACTCGGAACAACTGCTCGTCAAACAACTTCCGTGCGGTCTCGTCAATCGATGACGAGTACTCCAACCAACCGACCCACCATCTCGCGCGATTCGTTTCAAGCGTACGGGTTTCGTGAGTTTCCTTTGTCTCAGTCGACCCAAGTCACTCCTGCCAAGCCAGCTCTCAGTGATTCGTCGGCAACCGATGTAAAACCGCTGCCTCCGATGGACGGTACGATTGCACAAACGAATTATTCGGGTTTCGATGCTGCCGAACGACCACGTTTTGAAGGTTCGTTGCAACAACGCGAGGCCATCGAGCGTCCCGCGTACGACGACGCTCCGACGACCGTTGGCTCATCCGCCAGAATCTTGAACCCAGCTCAAACGGGAGCTGCAACGTTCGGCTCATTCCAAAAAGTCCGACACGTTCAAGAGCCAGCCATTGAAACGGCTCCACAATCAGCCGTTGAATTCTCAGGAACGTTTGAAGATTTTCAAGCGATGACAGCAGCACAAGCACGATCCTCTTCCGGATTACCGTCCGCTCCCATGCACGACGACCTGGATCGCTACGTGCCATCGCCAATCGATTACCAGCGGCATGGCATTGTGGGCTACGATGACACGATCGGTTCCGTCGACCCAACTTACATCGACGGTGCATCGTTTGGCTATGATCGCAACCGTTTGTATCATCCACTCGAAGGACCAACAACAAATCTCCTGGGCATGCCGACGGTACCCAGCGGTTTTGGTGGTAGCTTCTGCGATGAATGGGAAGACTTTTGCCAGTGCAAAGACCTTTGTGGAACAAGTTGTGGCTGCGGCGGTCTCAAAGCCAACCCTGGGCACCTTGGGCTGAAGTGGCTTGGCAGTGGCGAAGCCTGCGATCAAACAGAAGGTTGCGGATGCCGCGGTTGCCAACGAGGTCCAAAGCGGGCTTCAGGTTGCCAATCCGATTGCGGATGCAACAACTAGCCTATCGACAACGCCAGATGTCGGCGTCTTTGATCGACAGCTCCGTTTGCTTGTTTGCGATTTCCATTTTGAATCGTTTTGCGTCAACGGGGTAACCTTTGGTCGGTTTTAAATCGTCGACACGCGTTGTCCAGAACTGATTCCAGGCGATCATAAAGACTTCCCGAACGTACTTGGAAACCATCGACGCCACTGCGGTTGGCAAAAAGCTTTCCCCACCTGCTCGAAACCGGACGATGACGTCACGATCGTCTTCACGAAATGCATAGTCACTTTCGGCTCGTGTTTCCGCGCCAACTGAAACGGCTTGATCGGTCAACACATGCTGGATCACACCTGCATAGCGATTTCTTCCGCCATGTTTGTCGCAGATAATTTCCAGATCATCGTCAGCCATCACTTTTAATCGTCTGGCAATCTTGAGTGTCTCCCCCGACAGCAAGTGAGCTTTATTCCCCAGTTGTTGAACCCGACGATTAAAGGTGTTCGGAAAAACGGGTGAACAATCGATCTTGAGCAGTTCAACGTCAGCCTGTGCGGCGCAATCACAAAAGCGCTCTGCTGATTTTTCAATTGAATCGAGCGACGCGGCCAGCGGCAGTCTAACGTCATCGAAGAGGTAGCCTTGCTGAGTTCGGATCGATTCCCAATCCACGGTTGGGCATACGGCTTGGCAAAGTTCCTTGACGTTCTGAGGAATCGACTTGTCGGTGGCTCTGACCAACGACAATACACTTCGTTCAAGTTCTCGAATGGAGCCCGAAGGTTTGTAAACCTGTTTTGAATCAGCAACGATTAAACGAGGATCATTTCGACCCTTTTTTCGTTCACATACAACTTCGGCAAGTGCCGCGTAGAGATCATTCTCTGAAAATTGACTCCGCCACAACGTTCCGGTGATGGTCAATGGACCGAGATTCGGTCCATATCCGGCTTCATCGGTTCCGATTAAAAAGGGCATGTCGATCCATCGATTGGCAGTACGTTGTCCGGCTTCGGATCGGACGGAGAGTTTGTGTTTTAAACGTGACAGCGTTACACAACTTTTGTACCCAGGCAATCGGATTGAGGCCGATTTCCAAGTCATTGTGTAGCGGCCGGTAGTCAGTTTCCCTTTTTTGGATCAACCTCTTCCAAACCCCAGTCACCTTTTTCCGTCTTGGATGGTTTCTTGGTGGCGGGCTGTTTGGTCGGGTCAAATTCCTCCAAACCCCAATCTCCTTGTTGAGTCTTTTTAGGTGTCGACTCAGCTTTTGTACCGCCAGACTTTCCGATGGAGAATTGGATCGTCTCGTTGTTGTCTTTATTAGTCGTAATGACGTCTTCCATGCCCCAATCCTCTTGTCGGGATTTCGAGGATTTGCTGATTGCAGTCGACCTGGAATCATTCTTTTTGGTCGCCACATCCTCCATCTGCCAGTCGTTCGATTTCGACTGTTTGCCGTCAATTTCGCCGGTCGATGTTTGATTCGAATTGAAATCCTCGAGTTCGGGATAGCTCTGATTGGCCCTGTCGTTCTGATCGGAATCGTTTGGCGGGGGCGCAGCCGTATTTCGGAACATAAAGAAAGCAATTGCGATGAACAGGATGATAAAAATCATTCCTCCACCACGTCGGGGCCCGCCTGCTGAAGGATATCCGGTACTCATGTCTTGCTCGCTTTGAAAATTCGTGTTTCCGCAAACTAGTCACCTTGCGGTAAGGTTGCGTTGGGTCTCAGTCTTGCTCCAGTTCGATGGTCCCCAAGTCCGCTTGTTCGGGCGCTCCAGGACCAATCCGCAAAGCACCTTCAACAGTCAAAGGAATGTAGCCACGAGCCGCAACCACCAGCCCGTACGCTTGTCCCTTGGGCAGTTGTTCTGGCAGCGTAAAGTTTCCGGTGCGATCTGTTTCCGCAGAAGACTGCACGTCCGCCTCACTGCGTTGGCTCAAGAAAGAGCGCATGCGGACATGAGGCTTGAGGGCGATGACCAAGCCACCGGCAACAGGTCGGCCCGTGCGTCCGTCGACCAAACGCCCTGAAACTTCGCTATCTGATTCATCAACTCGGTTGCCTACCGCAACGACGCCTTCAAGTTCAACTTCCGTGCCGAGGCCCAAAACCAGGGAGTACTCACCGTTTGGAATTCCTCGTCGATTCGTCAGCTTGACCGTCTTACGACCAGACTCGCCATCATCCCAGGGATCCCGTTGTTCGATGATGATGTTCCCATCTGTCATCCAGACTGCGCTCCACCGATCGCCATTGCGCATATTGTCAAAATCGAACGACGCGTAGATTTCTCCAACTCCAGAAGGGACAACATGCGTTGGATGGATCGGCCGGCCGTCCGCAGTCACGTGAGTTGAAAATAACAGATTCGAAAAGGATGGTTTTTCGCGTATGAGTTCAAAATTGAAGCCACGAATCGGTTGCGGTTTTTCTTCAGGGATTTCATCTTGATTGCTTCGATCGCTGGAGATTCTCATCCCCGCTTTTTCCAACAACGGGATGGCCAAGTTAATGGGTCTCAGCCCATTGATAAAACCACCGATCGCCATCGGCGTATCTCGCTGGTCAATGCGACCATCCTTATTGGTGTCCAGAACCGGTCTCGCATCGACTGGGGTGACTCCACTTCCTGCTGAAGCTTGCGTTGGCACGCCGACCAGTCGTCCATGTTCGTTGACGGCGGTTCCGCCACTGTTTCCACCAGCAATTGTCGCATCGGTTTTGATCCAGGCTCGAGGAGAGCTAACACCTTTTTCATTGGAAAATCCAGCAACGTTTCCAGATGTAAATGTCACCGTTTCGCCACCGATTCCAGGATAGCCAAAAATTGAAATTCGCTCTCCCAGATTCAATTCGTCAGAGTCGCCAAGCGTCACGTTTGGGAGCTTGAGTCGCCCAACGGCTCGACCCTTGACATCATGGGTAATCCGGATGACGGCCAGATCCAGATCTGCATTGTAAGAAACGACTTGGCCGAAGTAGCTCAACGCGGGTGGTCGATCGGAAGTTTCAGTGATCGCGATGCCCAGTCGATCCGCAGGTGGGGATGACATGCCCATCGCGCGAGGGTTCGCAACATGACAGTTCGTCAAAATGATTCCTTGAGGATGGACGACCGTACCGGACCCGGTCCAAGCGGATGTCATTCCCCCCATGAATCCTTCTCGCATCGCAACAATTTGGACGACCGAGTGCATGACATCGCCTACGCCACCGCCCCCTGGTTCAGGCAATGGTTCAAGCGAAGGAAGTCGAACACCTCCTCGGCGATCACTACCAGACGGTTGTCGGCTGCCGCCACTGGATCTGCGACTGGACGACTGGCTGGGTGGCGAAAGAATCGATTCGAACAGATCGAGCAAACTGGGCATGACACATCTCGACAGAGAGGAAGTTTGAACGCGAATGTTAAAGGCGAACCGGAAATTGATGGGAACCGGTTATACCTAAACTCGCGCCCACATTGTCACCCATAAAGAAGCCAAGTTCAACTGATCGCCACCGATGGTTGAAGCAAATCTGGAGCCTTAGAGGCCACAATATTGCGGGGATACCGTAAAAAATCGGATCCGAAACTGCAGTGAGAATCAAAGCAGAGACGTCATGACGAATCACAGAAAACGTTAGGCAAATCTACTAAACGCCAAACAACGATTGAAGGGTTGACAGAAACTTTGGTTCGATGAGCACCGAAAGACTCCACCCAGTCAACAACTTGGCTCAACAAATTTGGTTCCATCAAAGAACATTTCTCATCGTCGGTTCGCTAACATGACCGAACGACTCATTCGTTTTCCAATCTCAATTCCCCTGAGCCTCTTATGAAATTCTTCTCTATTCCTATTTCACAACTTGGGTCAATTGCGGGAATTTTCGTCTCGTGCATGATCGCCTCGCAATGTACGTCAGTCATTGCGCAAGAAGAGGTTCCCAAACTTTCGGATGACTTGATTCGACGAAGCGCGGCCGTGCGTTCGCTTGAGCCAAATCAAGCACCCGATCCAGCGCAACATACAACCGAAACGTTTGAATTCAGTATCCGGAAACAGTATGAAGCAGGACTAAGTTACACCTTCGATCAGCTGCAACCATGGTTTGAACCTGATTCAAAGTCTACCAACGGCAAACGATTCCTTGAAATCGTCGATGAGTTATGCCAAACCGAAAAATTCAACCACAAAAAGAGCTTTGATAGTTGTTTGGAAATCGCCACCAAGTTGGTCGCTCAAGGGGCCACACTTCCGGACAACTTTGCCTTTCACCTGTTACTCGCCACGAAGAACCATCCTGACATCTGCGGCGACAATACAATTGCCAACCGCATCGACGCGCTTCAATTGCAGCTGCAACCGAGACAACTTGACGATCCGACTTTCAGTAACCCCGCAGTATTTGAGGAATTCAAAACGACGATCGAACGAATCAAGTCCGCCAAGTCATACGATGACGTCCCGACAGAATATGCCGTTGCGATGGCACGCCTGGTTCCTGAAACAGAACGATTGCAGGCAGCCGAGTTGATTTTTCAAACGGCCGCATACTTGTCCAAGCACGAAAACAATTTTGAAGAGGGCGCAACCGTTCGCCGCAAAACAAGTGCGCTGGCAGCGTCGCTGTCGTCAATCAGTTTGAAGACCAAAGGCAAACAGGCCCTCACACTTTTTGAACGGTGTCATCAGGAGTTCATCCGTGCATCGCAACTTGAAGGAACAAGTAAGCCAAAACGATGGTACCTGTTCCAGAATCCGATGATGGAACTAGGCAAGAACATCGACGATGAACACTTCGATTCTTTTTTTGCCGCTTATCAAATTGGTAATATCGATGCGGGACCTCGAGAAGGCGAAATGTTGGCCAACATTTCGAAAAACCTGAATGCTCGCAACCGATCCACCTTGGCGCAACATGTTTTGGAAAGAGGCCGCTCGATCATCGAAGAGAACTTGAAAACGGGTTCGGCCTTTTTTCTTTATCCCCACATCAACGAAATCGATTCCGATGGCGACCAGACCCAACGGTTCGTCAATTTTTGTTTGAAAACGCTCAATCAATCGAATGATGACAAATTTCGAATCTCATTGCTTCGAGTCTTGATGCCATACATCAGAGACTTGTCGCCTCAACAAGCGAACGAACTTTCCAGCGTGGCAACGGACTATATTCTCGCTACTCAAGACAGACAGTCGGCATTCTCAACGGCTAACATTCTTTCAAGTATACGATCCGTCATGACGCGTGAACAACTTGAGTCCGTACTGAATCATCTAGATCCTTTTCAAATTAAGAATCAAGTGACCATGAATGGGGCACACGCGAAGTTTAGACGTGAGCTGGAGTTCAGGCAAAAACTGGAAGTCATCCTTGGCGTCGTCAAACAGGACGATCAAGCTCATTTTGAAGCCATGACTGTCAACCAGAAGAACCAGTTGTTTGACGATTGTTACACGGTCTTACCTCAATGCCGCAGCCAGAAGAACAAGTTGGCCTGTCTAAAATTGATGGTGGAAAAGTTCCCAAAACGGAGTTTCGAACGTTTGTCTTTGCTTGCACATCGAGAAGACTGTCGCGATATCCGGACGGAATTGTTACAGCTGTTGGCCATTCACCTTGACGATCGAGCCGCCCAAATTTTTCACTCGTTTTTGGAGGATGACAACCCAGACGTTCGAGCCGCTGCCATCGACGGCATATCCTTGCTCCGCGATCAACCTTATTCAATTTTCGATCCTGCGGGACGCGATCGGCGGCAGTTGCGTTTGGTTGAATCAACCTTGCGAACCGGCGAGTCGTCCCTTCGCCTCCGTCCATTGATGAATTACGTCTGGCAATCCAGATCGTCGAATGGCAACCAAGCTCAACGAGCATTTCCAGCCGATGACGTTTGTGACAGAGATGATCTGGACGCTCGGTTGCGACAATGGATGGCGACTGCAGATTCCTCCAAAGTGCGACAAGCTGCGGCTCGAGCGTTGGTCACCAGCGACGTGAACAAGTTTCGAGTCGCGGAATGGGGAGTCTGGCTCAGCAACGACGATCAGTTCTCATTGGCCAAGTCGGTGATTGACAAATTACCACCGTTTGTTCACCAAACTCAAAATCCGATCCGTGAGTTTATTCAATTCGATGGGATGCAGGTCATCGACAAACCCATTATCCACGTATTGGTTGACCAGCCGACTAGTTTCGACTTAAAAGTCACTATTCAGGCAGGGCAGACTTGGTTTGCTTACCCCAAACCGAATTCAATTTTTGTTTTGCTGAGACGAGGGACCCTTAAAAATAGGCTGACGGACCAGGTTTTCAAAAGTGACTACGAGCGGCTCTTTGGCGACCGTGAACGCATCCGATTTACCGACGAATCTCTTGGATATCCATGGATTGAGACCAAGCAACAAAGATTCAACGACGTCTTGAGCCCCATCGTTCAACGACAAGTCCCTTGGGGGATCGGAGTTGAATGGCAAGGTGTGATCGCCTTGCCGAAAAAAGCGAATTGGATGAAAGAGCGAGCGGTCGAAGGGAATCAATTCCAGTGGTGGCAAGATCTTCGTCGCGTTGATTCGAGCTGGCTAAGCGCTCGAAACGAGGCCGAGCGCTTTCTTTATTACGACGGCCCCACGGTAGTGCCCTGCAAGTATCACGCCGACACCGTCGCAAACCAAGTGATGATTGAGATCGACACCAACAAGTCCAACCAACCCAATGACATTCGATTTCGAGATCCATATCGTGGCTTGTTTATCGACGTGAATGACGACGGAAAAATAGTCGGCCACTTATTCGAGGTGGAGAATTCAGTAGCCAGTCAAAAGGAAGCTAAACTGACGACCAACTTTTCTGCAAAAGGGACGATCGAAGGTGAAGATGTACGTCGAGCGCTTCGTTGGCTTGTTCAAGTCGATGGAGGTTTGACTGGGTCCGAAGCTGATGGCTTGATAAATGCTTGGCAAGAAGAGTTCTTACGCAAGCCAGGACGTCGCGTGTTGTTTCGCATCGAGCGCAACCACTACGATTTTATCTGTCCGATCGATGTTCGTCCGACGCCGACCGAGATGTCTCGAGTGGGACTAGTGTTAGTGAATCTGTAAGCTCGTAATCGAGCGCAGAACCGTCCCGGTCCAATACCATTCAGGGATTACATTCAGGGTTTAAAGACCCAAGTTTTGCGAGGACGAAAATCCCCAGATGCTCCAACCACGTCCAGCACCGAACAGATGTTTGTAGTACCGAGCTTTAGCCGGAATCGTTATGTCAAAAAAGACGTCTCTACAAAATGTCAGAAGCTCAAAGCGTCCAGCATGGAACAGATGTTTGTAGTACCGAGCTTTAGCCGGAATTGTTATGGTCGCAATCCTTCAATCGCTGAAACTCCAACTCGGCAAATCTTCTTGTCTTAAGATCTTCTTGTCTTCAAATCTTCTTGTCCTAAGATCTTCCTGTCCTAAGATCTTCCTGTCCTAAGATCTTCCTGTCTTCAAATCTTTCTGTATTCAAATCTTCCTGCCTTCAAATCTTCCTGTCGAACGTCCTCGAAACAATCCATCCCGATCATTTTCGTTCCAGCCGGTCAAGCACGCTTTTCATTCGTTTTTGTGGCGGCACGAGCTGAAAATTGTATTCACGCGCTGCTTCGATCAACAGCTTTCGACTCGTCTCATCCTTTTCGCGAATGGCCAAGGCGGTCAACAGAATCGCGGCATCGGTCGGTCGCAGCAATCCAGTCTTGATGGCGGCGATCGCCTCTTCGGCAGAGACATCTTGTTTGATCAGACGAGCCACGGGCTCAACTCCAGCACCCAGGTGGTCCATTTGTTCGCCAGCTTTCTGCCACCAAAATTCTAAATGCTGAGGGTTCCGCCAGTCGCCAAACATCGCCACCAGTGGCAACATCATCATGTCACGTTCGTCGTGCAACTGAAACGTTTTTTTGACCTGACTGGGAGGTGTGAATTCAGCCCAGCCGTAAGCCAACTCCGTTTCCAAACCTCGTTCAGTAAAGAAAGAATTAGGGTTATTGTCGATCACATAATTCCCCATCGCTTTGCTTCGCTGAAGAATCTCATCAAGGTGCCCTTCGGCCATCTTTTCAAAGGCCCGCAAAGCCGATTGGTAGGTTCGCCGCGCCTCCGCCCGTTTCCCGTCTTTCATCAGCACTTCCGCCAAACGCATGGCAGGACCAATTGCTCCATCAAACTCCTTTAATGACTCACGGTATTCCGGCACCATTTCACCGCCGCGGCCGAGTGCCAGTTTCGCTATGTGCATCAGCGGAGTGATCTCGTACTCTTCGATTCCATCTTTTCGCGCGATTTCCAATCGCTTGATCGCGTCTTCCCAACGAGCTTGATTAAGCAGCAGATAAGCGTATGAGATTTGAGACTGACCGTATGCAGGATCCAGCTGGATTGCTTTCAACAAAAACTCTTCGTGCCTGGCGGGATCTCTTTCAATTCGACTGCGCAAGTACAAGAACTGAGGTGACTCAGGATTGTCTTTGACGTATTGATCGTACTTGGCAACCAGCGAATCATAATTCTTGAGAACGGTTGGAATGTCCTGATAAACCCGATGCCAATCGACGCGAACGGGTTGTTCTTCCAAACCCGTTTCCATCAACGCCTTGATTCGAGGGTATTCGCCGCGTCCCATCTCACCGTCGACATAGCCAAGCAGTTCGTGGCTCTGAGGGTGATTCTTGATGTGATTCTCTGCGTATCGAAACGCGACACCACGATCGGTTTCCAGCAACAACATAAAGACGCTTTCCGGCGCAATGTCGCTCATGTCGACCCACTCCAACGCCTGTTTGTGAACTTGAGACGACGAGCTTTCAATGGAGATCTCGTCAGGCATATCCGTAAACGGATAATCAACGTCCTCCCAGGTCATAACATCTTCGCATCGATACGTCACTTTTGGTGGCGGTGGATTTTCAGCGTAAATCACATCCATGTCGGCAATCACACCTTCGCCGCCCAAGTTGACAACAAACGCAGGGCTGTTGAACGTCCGTCCAAAAAACGAGTTGGAAACTTCAATCGTGTACTCGGCTTCAAAAGGTGATGTGACACTCACCGTATGCGTACCTTCGGCGACCTTCTTCGTCGTCAAACCTTGGCCGACTTCAAATTCTTCGCCGCCGTCAATTTGAACTTTTGCCGGAGTGCCCGTCGCGTTGAGAATCGTTAACGGCTGACTGTAGCGAAAATAGAGATTGAAGACGAGAAAGACACAGAAGACGAAAAACAACAACGCTACAAACGCGATGGCTTTTTTGATTCCGTCAGACATCCCCGATTTGACCGATGAATTATTGCTGTAGTCGTATGAAGCCATGATGTTCGTTTTCCCAAAACGATACCGTTACTAAATGAAGTCCTCACTAGTGGCCAGAATCCACTGGTTCAGAGTGTTGCTATTTTGACAGAATCGAAAACGGTTTGCCACAGCCAGCTCTTGAGAAAATGGATACGAAGAGGCCGGTCGATCGCCAAAAACTATGTCGGCTCCGTGACAGAGGCAGCAACAAAAAAAGACTGTCATCCGTTTACGAATGACAGTCTGATTGTCGGTCGAGTTGACGTCACAATCGATTAGTGATCGAGTGGCTCGTGAGCGTCGATTTTACCCTTCATAACCGTATCGCCCGATTTGATTTCAATCGAGACGCCAAGTGAAATGGCCATGCTGAGATCTTCATCGTCCAGCATGAACGTTGAAGCCATCCCTTCGTCATCAGCGTTTTCTGCCGCGAACTCGAACGACACGTCATCGTTACCAGCAAGCGGTTTGACGACAAAGCTGTCGACCTTCATAGGAACAGCCTTTTTACCTTCCGCATCAAGAAGGTGCATTTTGATGATGTCGTTGTCCTTGAACTTGCACCACTCACCTGAATGACCATCTGAGTCAAGCTTGAAAATATGTCCGCCATTGGGACCGTGCGGTGGATGTTCATGACCGTGATCGTGACCATGGCCGTCATGGTTCTCGGCGGTGGTGCCGTTACCGTTTCCGGGATCGTCTGCATCGTTGCAACCGGCTGCCAAAGCAACGATTGCCAGAAGTGCAACGGTGGTTGCAATGAATGATTGACGCATGGGGTTTACTCCTTGAGTTGGGTTCGTTGAGTCAGATATTGGATCGAGCCAAATCGAGCTCAAGCCATTAAGTTGTACAAATTAAGCTTCAAATGTTGGGATCGTTCATCTCTCGAGCGTGTCTGTTAACTACGCTGCGTCGATGAGTTTGTTTGGGAAAATCAATCGTTCCCCCATGTTTTTCAGAATTCGTTCGAACCCGACTTCAAATCGTTTCTGATCCACATAATTTTACTACAAAATCCCGGCGGGCTGGTAGTCTGCCGCTTCGGGGTGTTGAAGTTTTAACTGGTCGACTTGAGCGACGAACTGGTCGACTTGCTCTAATGCCGCACCCCAATTCGACCTGCCCTCGTTCATGATCATTTTCAACGTTTGCGGCTCAAGTTTCAACTCGGGGTCGTTCGCCAATCGTTCCAGAAGATCGTTTTCGTCAATTTGGCCCATGCGCAGATCCTTCACCGTGGCGACCGCATGCTTTTTAATGGCGTGATGAGCAACTTCGCGACCCACGCCGGACTTAACGGCGTGCATCATGATGGTCGTCGTTAACAGAAATGGCAGGTAATGCTGATTCTCCGCAGCGATGACCGCAGGAAAACAATCCATCTGATTGAGAATCGTGAGATAGGTTTCAAACATTCCGTCGAGTGCAAAAAACGCATCTGGCAACATCACTCGTCGAACAACCGAACAAGAGACATCTCCTTCGTTCCATTGATCACCGGCAAGTCCGGCGGCCATCGCTTGATAGCCCTTGAGGATCGTGTGAAATCCATTGACTCGTTCGCTCGATCGCGAGTTCATTTTATGCGGCATCGCACTGGAACCGGTTTGGCCGGGAGCAAACCCTTCGCTGGCCGTTTCATGTCCTGCCATCAACCGCAACGTTTTACACATCGAAGAGGGTCCGCTGGCCAATTCAACCATCACATTGACCGTGTGCAAGTCAGCTGAACGCGGGTAAACCTGACCTACCATCTGAAATTGATTGGGCATTTTCAAGTGACTGAGAATCAGTTGTTCCAATTGCTCCAGTTTGTCGACATCTCCATCGAGCAGACTGAGCTGGTCCATCTGAGTTCCGACTGCACCCTTGAGACCACGTGCTGGATAACGCTGCAACCAATCGACCAGCGAATGGTAGGCCAACATTAACTCTTCGCCAAACATTGCCAGACGTTTGCCAAAGGTTGTCGGTTGAGCAGCAACGTTGTGGGTCCTCGCCGTGATAAACAACTCGCGCCATTGCTGTGCTCGTTGTGCCAAACCGACCAAAGCCGCTACGCATTGCTGTTGAATCTGTTGCAGCGAGCGAAAGACTTGTAGCTGTTCTACATTTTCGGTCAGGTCGCGGGACGTCATCCCTTTGTGGATGTGCTGGTGACCGGCCAAGTCACAGAACTCTTCGATTCGTGCCTTCACGTCGTGGCGGGTCACACGCTCCCGATTCATGATCGATTCGAGATTGACCTCGGATTTTACCGATTCATAGGCTCCGATCGCGGCATCAGGAATTTCGATGCCCAGTTGCTTTTGCGAGTGCATGACCGCAATCCAAAACTCCCGTTCGAGTACAACCCGGCCTTCCGCAGACCAGATCGACTTCATTGAGTGGGATGCATAACGTTCAGCCAGAATATTTGGAATCATGCGCGTGTTGGGCTCAGTGCAGGTGAAAGACGGTCAATTTTGTTGGACAGATCTGCATTTTATCGAACTCGCTCAGAATCCCAATGGACCCAACGGACTCGAAGAATAACGTCTTTTAAGCCTTTACCCGGTGCTTGTTCATTCGATACGATGACGGTCAAATCCTATAGGGAAAGTTTAGCGATTAGCAAACTTGGTGTTTTTACCTTCGAATAAAAGGTCGATAAACTTTCTGTGCGCGGGCGGTAACTTTCCATCGCCGGAGCAGTTGTTGTCGCCCAAAGGAGATTTCCGTGTTCAAACGTTTATTCGTTGTCCTGAGCATTGTTGCGTTTGGTTTGATGTTTGCCTTGCCTGTTACCGCACAGGTCCCCGGCGCCAATCCTAGCAAGATCAAACCCGCGTCCAAACCTCCTGTCGTCAAGCTGACCGACACTCAACAAGAGCCTGCGACACAGGCACCTGCCGAGCCCAAGCTGGAAAAACCAGCCACTGAGAAGCCGACCAAAGAAGAACCAGTCGAAGACCCCCCTGTTGTCGTTAAAAGACGCCTTTCCGAAGATTTGCTGCCCGCAGCAACCAAAGCTTGGATCTCAATCCCTGATGCAGATGCCTTAGATGAAGCGTTTCATCAAACGCAACTTGGAAAACTCGCCAAAGAGGAAACGCTCAAGCCGTTTGCCGATCATTTGAAAGGTGAGGCAAAGAAATGGATCAATGACCAAAACGTTCGCTTGAACCTGAATGTTGATGATCTCCATGGCGTCCATTCGGGTGAAATTTGTTTTGCCGGTGTGCTTCCTGAAGATGAAGAAGGGCAACCCATTTCAGGCCGACACGGCTTGGTCTTCTTGATGGATGTCTCTGAGACGGAACAGAAAGCAGTCGAGCTTCAAACCAAAATCAATGCTGAACTCGTATCACGGGGTGCTGTTCAGCAAGTGCTGACAATCAACGGTGTCGAGTACACCAAATCAGTGATCGACAAGCCCAAGATTTTTCGCAAAAAACGCTACAACTTCCAAGCCATCGTCAATGGCTGGATGCTGGTCTCTAACAACGAAGCGGTATTTCGAGATGTCGTCGGACGCCTGGCGAAGCCTGCCAATATCCAACCCGTTCAGACCCTTGGCGCTCAAAAGTCCTTCCAAACCGTCCAGAACAACACGCAGCTTGATGATTACACTCCGCACATTCGTTGGTTCGTTGATCCGTTCGGCTACCTTCAGCTTGCCCAGCAGATTAAGGACGATGAAGCCATCGCCAAGGTCGCTCGTGACGATGTCGCGCTCAAGTTGAAGAACAACGGGTTTCACGCGTTTCGTGGGATCGGTGGCAATGTTGCGGTCAATACTGACGAACACGAAGTCATCCACCGAACGTTTACTTATTCCGTTCGCAATAAAACGGTTGGCAACAAACGGTTTTACGATCTATTTGATTTCACAACGCCAAAGAAGCCGCTCAACGTTCCTACTTGGGTGCCTACCAACGCCTCTTCGATCCTGATCGGCAACTGGAATTACGATCGCGCACTCGAAGGAGTCAGCCATTTCTACGACGTCTGGCTGGGCGAGCCTGACGGATTCAAACGAATGCTGCACGATTTTAAAATCGATCCGGCACTACAACTGGACGTGCCTAAACTGGTCGGCATGCTCGATGACCAGCTCATCATTATCTCTGCAACTGAAAAGCCAATTTCCAGCGAAAGCGAACGCGTCGTGGTTGGAATTCCAATCAATGGCGATGAAGACTTTATTCGCGAAAGCATGCATCGCGCCCAACCAGGCTCAAAGATCATCAACCTTGGTGGATTCAAGGTAGTAGAAGTCGACACGACCGAAGAAGCCGAAGACGGTGGGGGTGGAATCGATATCCCTTTCGATATCCCCGATGACGAAGAGGAAGAAGAAGAGCCAGCTCAGCCACGTTTTGAGCTGTTTGAAAAACGTTATTTCATTCCGGTCAACAGTTACTTGCTGGTTTCCAACAACAAGAACTTCCTCCGAAAAGTACTCGCTCAGCAACAATCAAAATTGGAAACCAGTTCCGACTTTGTTCAAGTCAAACAAGCCTTGTCGAAGCTGACCGATGATGACAAAGTTTGCTGGCGACACTTCGGCCGGCTCGAAAAGAGTCTGGAAATCAATTACGAAATGCTGCGTAACGGGGAGATGGGTAACGCCCAAACCGTCCTGGCCCGAATCATTAACCAGATCGCCGCCAAGAACCGAGCCGACGAAGCACTCGCTCAAGGGAAGGCAGTCGATCCGGATGCCGTTCGCGAACAAAAACTGGATGGATCCAAGCTCCCGGAAGACTTCGCGACTTCGATCGCTCCGTATCTTGGAGTGTTGGGCAGCGTTATGGAAGCTGAAGACGAAGGCTGGCGGATCACCGGTTGCTTGCTAAAAAAAAAGACAGTGACTGAAGTCGTCCAGAAGATCGAGGAAAAGGACACCTCTCCGAAATCGATCGACCGCTAGGGGATCGGTAAGTCAATAAAACGGTCATCAACGGAAGGCTCAGGGTCTATGTCTGCGATCGACCGACAAGGCTATCGTTCGCGCGACTCAATTCGGCCATGACCAAATCGCGGTGAGCTCATTCGCTGGCTTTCCCCCCTCCCTCGCCCTCAATATGCTTGGCTGCCGAGAACGTCTTGGCAAACACTTGACATTCCAGATTCGGCGTCTCACAATCCACGCTTCGGATTGGAAAAAGTTGACCAAGCTTGCCATATGACGGCGCTACCAAAAGGAACATCATGATTCTCTCGGGCGATGATATCCAAAAGAACCTGAACACGAACGTTTTTATCGACCCTTTTGACCCCGAGAACATCAACCCCAACAGCTACAACCTCTCGTTGCACGAAGACATCCTGACGTACGAAGAGGTCGTGTTGGACATGAAGAAAAACAATCGTGTTCGACCGATGAAAATTCCCGAATCGGGAATGGTGCTGGAGCCGAATCGCCTTTATCTCGGCCGAACCGTCGAACGGACCGAAACTCATAATTTCGTCCCCATGATCGAAGGGCGTTCTTCCATCGGTCGATTGGGCCTGTTCGTCCACGTCACAGCCGGCTTTGGCGATGTCGGTTTCAAAGGGTTTTGGACGTTGGAAATGTTTGCCGTTCAACCGATCAAGATTTACCCAGGCATCAAGATTTGTCAGATCTTTTACCATCAAATTCATGGCAAGATCCATGAGTACGTGAGTGACAAGTATCAAGACAATCAAGGCATACAGCCCAGCATGCTGTATAAAGAATTGAATCCGAGCGCAGAGCACGAGCCTGATCCACAGTTGACGCTCGGCTTTGGCGAATAGTCACTGAATAGAATTCACAGCCACACAAGCAATCGTGACGAGATACGGCCGAACGTTAGAGTCTGCCTCGTCGTCAATCTCTCGTGACGGGATCTCTCTTGACGCATTCTTCTTGCAGCGATTGCAACACAGTGTTTTGGTAAACCTTGCCGCCGATAGCGATCGTGTCGCGCGCGTTTCAGCCGTTCACAGGAATCTGTGGACAATCGCTAAATTATTTCTTGTCGCCAACCGGGGCTTCGATAAATTCTCTATATCGCTCGTCGCCGACAGCGAGTTTTTTTGCGAATTGAATTTTGTGGTACGATCGAACTGCCATGTCTGAACTTGATCTGTTAATCGAAAACGCGCAGCTGCGTGATGAGATAGAACCCTACCTCGACGAGTCAGTTTATCTTGTCGATCTGGACCGAATGTCGGTCCGTCGAGAGAACGAGTTTCTGTCGTCGTTGTTGGCCTGGGAAAAGGCACCTGTGCTTCCGATTGCTCAATGGTTTACACCCGAGCTGGTGTTGCCCAATCCTCGCGAACTCAATGACAGCGAGCTGAAGCAGCAACTTCATCAAGTCATTGGACGGCTGTTCGAAAAGAACATCGTTCTGGTGCATACCGACCATCTCTCGGATCGCCAGCTGTATGGATTGATCATTCGTGACATCCTGCCGGCCGAAGAGAAGAAGGTTGTTCTATCGGGCAAGTACCTAAAATGGCAATGTCTGGATGTGGTGGAAGATGAAGAGTCGTGGCTGCGATTCTATGCGACTGAGGAAGAGCGCCAGTACTGGGCGTTTGAGACCGAACTACGTTTGCCTCCTAAAGAGGCGATCCCGTTCCCAAGAAAACTGCCACGCTGACTGGCTGCGTGCATCGGCTGTTTGAAGCGACGAACGATGTTATCGCGATGTAGCCGGGTTAAGCGTTTCTATTCCCTTTGCCGCCGTGGTAATGGCTCGTCGTTTCATCGACGACATGGAAACAGATTCAGCGTGTTCGCGCATCGTGACGCATTCAAACGTTTGGCTTAGCCATTTGAGCGCGTCGGACATCAGCTCACATTTTCGTTTCGACGGCTGATTCATCGCTGGGAAAAATGACAAATCCGGTTCGTCATCGCATCCCAAAAAGTCAGTTGGGTGCAACAGCAAGGATGGCTGTACGCCCATCATTCGGCACATCTTGACCGCCGTCCAGAAATACGATCGTGCAAGTGTCGTCGAGTAGCCGGCCAGATACAGATAGTAGCTCCCATGAATCGGGACTTTGAACAGAGGTAACGTCGTGACCGGAATTTCCAACAGCGACTGTTGGTCGGATGCCGGATCAGTCCAACAGAACGGATGGTTGCTTTGAAATCCATCCCGCCAACTCCCAAACAAACCCTTACGCTCTTCTTTTTGCTTGCGTGACAGACGCGACTTAAAGAACGTATACGCTCGCGCTAGTGGCCCCAGGAATGTTGGAAACGTTGAGGCATCGTACAGGTAGCCACGCCTCATTAATGCTTTGAGAACTTGATCCGAGCAGCTAAAACCAGGTCCGCGAAAACCGACCGTTTTTTGGCCGGTCAGCGATTTGATGGCCGCTTCGGTTCTTCCCAGTTCATCATTAATCTGATCGGGCGAATACAGGTGTAGCCACGGTTCATGGTTGAACGAATGGTTGGCAATTTCGTGCCCTGCCTCGGCAATCATCTTGATTGAAGCATGATTCTTTTCCAACACCGCGTCTTGCCCAATCACAAAGACAGTGATTTTGAGATTCCGCTTGTCCAGGAATTCCAAGAAACGGGGCACGGCAACATCAAAGTAGCTTGGGAAACTTTCCCAATCCGGACTGCCTTGAGTCTTCAGGTACGACCACTTGTTGTCCAGGTCCAACGAGACACTGGCGAGTGGCTTGCGACTGGCAGATTTTGATTGATTGACCTGCGTGGTTTTCATGGAAGTTTTTGCGTTCACAACGCGACGCCTTTCAACGAACTGAGGCGTTCCCTGCCTCTTTCTCATCGTAATTTTTCAAATGATTTACAAACGACTTTTGATCGCGATCAGTCCTCAATCTGCGATGAAGTCGTTTTGACGTCTGGCAAGACCGAGTGAATTACCTGGCAGAAACACTCGGCAGTCGCGACATCGGAAATGTGCTTCACTGAATCACGACATGTTTTTGCCATACGCTGCAAGTCAGCTGGACTCATCTGCAACGCGCGCTCAATTGCCAGATCTAAACTCGCTGGATCGTCTGGTCGAAACACCCAACCATTGATGTCGTCGCGGACCACTGACTCGACCGATTGAGCATAGAAGCTTCCCAAAACTGGAATGCCGGAGGCCAACGATTCAATTGGAGTCAGACCCCACTCATCTGCGAACGTTGGCGTCACAGCGATGTCCGCATTGGCATGAGCCTCACGGAGTCCTGACGGGTCAAGGTTCCCCAGAAAATTGATCGCGAGTTGATCCGATCCAAATTGAGCGAGCTGTTCTTTCAACGGCCCGCTACCGGCAACTTGAAACTCAACGCGGCAATCGGGTTGCTCAGAAAGCCAACGCTGGAGTGCCTGAGTAAACGGGAGCAGGCCTTTTCGTTCACTGATCGAGCCGCAGTACAAAAGCCGACGTGGACGATCCGGATCAATTGATGCACGTGTCCCCTGAAAAACGACGTCGTCATCGATGCAATAAGGAACGTGAAACAACTTGTCTTCAGCGATGCCGATGGATTTCAGATAGCGTTTGCAACTGGGACCGTTGTAGGTAAAAAAGTCCGCCATCCGACGCACGATGCCACGCATCATACGACGCATCATTCCGCGTTCTTTTTCAATGTGCTCAGACATGTTCCCGACCATCACCAACGGGATGTTTCGTCGAAAAAATCGAAACCAGCCAGACAGCAGAGTCCGCATCCCCATTTCGTATGAAAAAACGATGTCGGGATTGAGTTTCTTCAGCTGTGAGACCGTGTCGATCGGCACATGAATAAAGTTATCTTCTTTGAAGCCAGTCGAATGACGCCATCTGCCTGTGAACATCCAGTTCTTCTGTACGCGGACGTCAAGGTCCGACCATTCGGGATTCCAGTCGCGATCCGGTTCCATCGGAACGGACAACAGGATCGTCAGTTTGCGAACTCGTTTTGCTAACGCTTGGTAACTGGCAACATGATGTTTTCGAACGTAGTTGATCAACAAAACGACGTGCAAGTCCAGGACCTCTTCCTCTCCTTCGACACCCTTTTCGCCGATGAATTGCTTCGTCGTGCGCTCGCTTCGATTCAAAAGCGTCGCATCGTTCATTGTTTGGTTTGAAGTCATCGTTGCAGACTCCAGGTTCGTGGGGCGGACTGACGGTTTAAATAGTCTTCCTCGATTTGTCGATCGCGATCAAACATCTGCCGGTTGGCTTCGTCATCTTTGAGTAGCGGAATGCAGAGCCCGATGGTCCAAATCATCGTCGGCAGACCTGCCAAGATGGAGAAGATCACGTTTTCAAAAATCCCGTTGACAAGGATAAACACAACCAACGCATCGGCGATCGGATGCCGGTAAACAAACAAACGAAACGTTCGCTCCAAACACATCCACAATGCAATCAATCCACCAAAAACTCCGGTTGAAAACGCAATGTTCAAGACGAGGTTGTGACAGTGAAACGAATAATCCGCCAGATAGATTTTCGTCGTGGCGGCACCGTAACCAGTCAACGGTTGTTCCCCGATCAAATGTAAAGCGTAGGCCCAAATCTGAGTTCGTCCGGTCGCGCTGAAAAGCTCATCCGGATCACCGGACTTGCTGAACATGCCCAAACGACTGGCAATTGCGGATTCGAGATCGAATACCACGGCGGCTGCCAAAACGAACAACAACAAAATCGAACCGAACGTTAACACCCAGATGAGGTATTGTCGTCGAAAAATGTGAGAACGATAAAACACTGACACAGCGACGATCGTTGCCAACAATGAAGTTCGCGACATTGAAAAGACGAGTGCCGCGGCAGCGACAACCAATACCAACATCTTGATTCGTGACAAGCTTGGATCCAAATGGTAGATCAGCAACGCCATCACCAGCGTCAATCCAGACATCTGCCCCAACACATTGGGATGTGCCAGACCGCCCATTCGAGCTACGGTTTGACCGTCGACTGTTGGCTCGTAAAAAACACCGATCGAGGGAACCAGCAAAAATGTGAACCATGAGAACAAGATGTACATACTCATCGCTGCGAACACCGTTTGCAAAACGTTTCGCACGCCCAACTGCACCAGCCCAGTGACCGTCATCAACAACACGCAGGCAATTGACATTGTCGATGCCAGCGATTCGAGCTTGATCGGCGATGCGAGCACGGAGATGCAATAGAACCCGACCAACAACACCATCCACATCATGGGAAACGACAACACGACCTTGCGGACACGAGCGTCCGTCAACAAACCGACTCCGCCATAGATGCCCGCGATTGCCAGGAACATGACTTTGACAAACGCCTGCCCAGCGATAGAAACCGTATCGTTATCAGTTTCCAGATCGATCAAATTTCCGAAAGCAATCGCAAAGATGGAAACATAGCCAGCCATCGTCACCACTGGCACGTCCATCCAACGGCGTACAAACTCCGACAACGACCTCGGACTTGTCGGGCGTATGTTGTTTGAACGAGTTGAATCAAATACTAAGTTCATGACTTCGGCGCGACACCGATCGGAGCATGGTTACACCGAACCGCGATGCATCAGTGCGATCACAGCCGTTTCGGCAATAAGTTTCAGATCGAACAGGAAACTTCGCCGTTCGATATAGTCGAGGTCCATCCGCATCCATTGTTCAAATTTGACGTCTCGGCCACCGTGGGCTTGCCAAGTGCAAGTCAGTCCTGGCAGCACGGTCAAACGAGCACGTTGCCAAGCTTTGCAGGCAACCGATTCTGCGATGGGAAGCGGTCGTGGACCAACCAACGACATTTCCCCGGTCAGCACGTTGACAAGTTGAGGCAACTCATCGACACACGATTTCCGTAGATATTTCCCAACCCAAGTCACACGTGGATCGTTGGTTAGTTTAAATGCGGGGCCATCCTGCTCACTTTTGTTTCGAAGCTCGGCTTGTTTTGCTTCTGCGTCAGTCACCATCGTCCGAAACTTGAGAATGCCGAAGTGCTTGCCATTCTTCCCTTCGCGCATCTGGCGAAAAAACACAGGACCTTTGGACGTGCATTTGATGGCAATCGCCGCGGCCAAAAATACTGGCGAGAGGAGCAACAAACCAGCCCCGGCACCAGCGATATCAATCATCCGTTTCCACCAAGGCGTCGCTTGAACGGGCACGAATGCGTGTTTTGTCACGACCACTCGCCCGATGGCTTCCACCAATGGTTCCACCTTCTTGCGGTTCGTTGAAACCGGCATCGCTCGCTCTTGGACGACGACACCGACCGCCGCGTTGGGGCCCGACATCCCATGTGACTGGTCAATTCTCGACGATTCGACTTGCTGATTAACCTCCGCGCCGTTGGATTCCGAAATCGACCCATCAACTTGGTGGGGAGGTTCAAATCCGACCATGGAATCGTGATCATGATCATCACGATCTTGCCGAGCCAATTCGTCAGCCAGGGAGATCAACTCGTCATCGTCCGGGTAAATTGAAACTTCGGTATCGACTTCAATGCCAGCCTCGATACAGATTCGCGTTAACTCATTTGCCGTAGTCAGCACGCCATCTTTATCCGTCTCTGGCAAAAGAAACGCGATCGACTCGCGGTACCAACCGACCGAGTCCGTGATTCGCAGTCGCGTCACACACTGCCGAAACTCAACTGTTTCGATGAATGCCGCAGGTTCGATGTGACGAAACTTCATCTGCACCAAACCAAACTCGCGATCATGCTTGCGTCGATCGGCACGATAGATTTCTTTTAACAGCTCAACTTGAAAGCTAACTTTATCTTGAAGCGCCTCTTCACCCACGCCAATAATTTTGCGCGCAAGGGTGGAGGATGCATTTTTAGGAGATCGCTTGGTGCGATTCATCGGTGTTTACCAGGGGGTCAATCTAGGAGCAATTCATGTTGCGGTTGGAATGATGTCAAACCATCCGCGGTGGTAGCGACGATTCTTTTCTTATGACTTGTTCAATACGATTCCAATTACCTCAACGCCATACGTTTCAAGTTGTTTTTTGAAACGCGAAATTCTTCGCTGGTCGATCAAGTTTGAATCAACCGTCAAGATAATTCCATCGAGATAGGGAGCGATGGAATGGCATGCGGTTAGATCAGAAGCTAGTGGCAAGTCAAACACGGTGTACGAGTATGGTGCGAGCGTTTGTCGCAGGAGTGGGTCAAGCTCATCAAATGGAAGCTCCAAGGCCTCCTGATCCGACTTGGTACCACAGCCCATGATTGAGACGTCTGCGATCGGCGTCGAAAAAATGGTCTCTTCGGAAGTCGCAACGCCCAACAACATTTCGGATAGCCCCGGTGCTTTGGCATGACCGAGTCGACGGGTGATATAGTGTCGACCAAAGTCGGACTCCACGAGCAGCATCGATGAACGACAGAGCGAAGCAAGTGCACAGGTCAGATTGAAGCTGACGGTGCTGGTTCCGGCGCCGTGGTCCAACGACGTTACACCAACCACGACGCTCTGGCGTTCATGCTGGTTTTGTGTCGCACGAGAGTCAGCCCACTGACGGATCTGTCGGGCCAACGCAAAAAAGTGTCCGCGTAGGCTTGTGCTGGGAACAACCGTACGGCGTCTTCCGCGTCGTCGTTGCAAGTTGTTTTCAATCATCAGTTCACCATGTTCCGATTGGAGTAGACGCGTGGCAGGGTAACGAGAACAGGCAGCTCCAATACTTGTTCGACTTCAGATTCATTCAACGTGCCACTGAGGTGATTACGGTCGGCATACAGGGAGGTCGCGAGACCGGCAAGCAAACCGGCGATGCAACCCAACGGCAGGATCAGGGAACCTTTGGGGCTTTGATGTTTGACCGTCAATTTTGGTGTTTGAGCCACGACCACATCAGAAATCTTGCGATCATCCAGCATCTCCATCGCTTTGGACTCACCTCGTTTTTGCGTATAAATGGCGAGGTACTGGCGAGCGATTTCGACGTTTCGTTGCAGTTGATCTGATTTGACTTCCGAATCGTTGAACGAAGCCAATTGAACTTCGGCGTCCAATCGCTTTTGCTGAAGACTTTTCAACCGGGCCTCGAAAGCCGAAACTTCAGCCTTGGCTTTGAGGAAGTCAACCTGCATCGCTTCGTAAACCGGGTTTGATTCAAGCAAAGACTCCGTCCGATTATTGGACATCTCTTCCAGAGCTTTACGCAGCGTCCGTACCTGTTGCTCAACGCGTAGCACATCGGGGTGAGTCGGCGTGTACAGTGCCGTCAAACGTTCCTTCTCAGACTGCAGCTTGAACAGCTCTGTTCGCGAGTCTTCATAAGAAAGACGTTCGACTCCTGTGCGCGGCAGTTCGATTTGCGCCTTGGTGTCGGCCATCAATTCTTTGAGTTTCGCCAATCGCTCTTTTGACTGATTCAAATTGACATCAGCGTCGAGAGTGTTTTGATCGATGGTCGATAAAATATTTTGCAGGGAATCGCGGGCCGCTCCAATCGACAATACTTTTTGCTCATTTCGGAAATTGGCAAGCTCCTGGACCGCATCGACCAACTTGCTTTCTTGAGCGGCAAATTGATCGTCAAAGAATTCTGCAGAACCAGAAACGGCATGCACTTCAAGGTGAACGCGTCGCGTGTTCTCGAAGATGCTCTCAACAATCTTCTGAGCTTGTTGAGGTGAACTCCCTTTGGCGTCTACTGAAATAATCGACGTTTTCTTCTCGGAATAGACATCGAGACCACCAAGCAATTGCTTGACTGCCAGTTCTCGTTTCTTGACCGTTTCGTATTCGTCAGCCGACAGCTCGCCAGACTTTGAATTGCCAAAGAAATGCGGCATGGAGATCGACGGCAATCGATTCATCAGGTTGTTCTCAAGAATCTTGTCAGCGCCAATTTCATCGACGACTGCATCCAGTACCGCTCGGCTGCGAATGATCTCGATAACAGACCGAATCTCCGTCTCACGCGTATCCTGAATGGAAACCTGGTTGGCACTCGATGACGGATTGATCGACGTATTGTTGCGATCCATCTTGACGTACAGCCGTCCTTCAGAGCCATACTGGCGTGGCCAGAAATAGTAGCCAGCAAAGACCGTGACCACCACCAACAACCAAACGAAAAACGCTTTGATTTTGTGGCGGTGGATCGCACCAAGAATCTGTGCAACGGTCAATGGATGATTGTTCATGGAAACCCATCCGGAAAATGGGGCAGGTGGAAGGGTAGTAGCAACTAAGAAAAGCGTTCCCGTCAGAAACTCGTTGTCTGTCTTGGGTAAGCCAATTACTACAGCAATTGAGAATTTCCATAAGTCAACTGAGGCGTTCAGTGTATTCAGGACAACTTTCAGCTTCAACCGTCAATGTATCGATTGTTGCGATTATTACGTCCGTTCGATCGGTTTACAGTTGGGTCTATGTCTCGTTTTCACGACCAATAAAACGTCCAGAATTCAACGCATTCTGTTAACAACTTGAAACCAAACCTCGATGCAAATGAGTAGAGAAAGAGAAGGTCAAGTTGAGCGATCAACGACCGCCCCTATAATCTGAGCGTACTCCTTGAGCGACAATCGTTGATTACGCTCGGCGAACTTCCGTTACTTCGACGAAAGGTTGCCGAAATTCACGCTTCGCATTTACTGGTCGGCATCGCCTTAACGCGGGCCTTCGGTAACCAAACATCACATGGGTCCGGGAACAGAACGCAGAAATCACCATGAACAATCGATCACAATTCACCCACTCTTGCTCATCGCCAAGGTGGATTCTGTTGGGCTTTGTCTTGCTCACTTTTTCTTGGTTAACGCCCGCATTTGGCCAATCGGATTCTGATCGATCAACGACGACCAAAAGTGAAAACAAGAAGCAGGACAAACAAGAAAAAGATAAAGCGACGAAGCGAAATGAAGGTGAGCACTTCATGCGTGTTCGTCGTGATCGCGACGGCAAGCAGGTCGCGCTCGAAACTTCAATCACTCGTTATCAGTTGATCGACGAAGACGGCGAGCGAGTTACGGTTGACTTGATCGGCGTCGTCCACATCGGCGAGAAAGCGTACTACGAAAAACTCAATGAACGGTTTGAGCAGTACGACACGCTGCTTTACGAATTGGTCGCTCCCGAAGGCACCGTCATTCCCAAAGGTGGTGGTGCTCGTAAAGGCGTTCCGACAAACCCGATCGCCGCAATGCAGAAAGGAATGCAGTCGGCTCTGGGACTCGAATTTCAGCTAGAGCATATCGACTATACCAAAGAGAATTTTCGGCACGCCGATATGACGCCAGAAGAGTTTGCAGAAAGCATGGCGTCTAACGACGAAAGTGTCTCCAAATATTTCCTCAAAGCACTTGGCCAAAGCATGGCGATGCAGTCCGCTGGCGGCGGTGGTGGCGATTCGATGGGAATGTTGTTTGCCATGTTTTCAGACAACAAAGAGATTCGCATGCGAAAGATGTTTGCCAAACAGATTCAGAACATGGAAAGCGGCATGGCGATCTTCAAAGGAAAAGATGGTTCGACGATCATCGACCATCGGAATGCAAAATGCATGAAGGTGTTGCGAAGTGAGATTGCATCCGGCAACAAAAACCTGGCGATCTTCTACGGTGCGGGACACTTGCCAGATATGGAGCGCCGCTTGATGAGCGATTTCCAAATGAAACGCGGCGGGCAAACTTGGCTCGAAGCTTGGACGCTCAACGATCGAAAAAAGAAATAGGCCTCTAGCGTTAGGGCGCAAGGCCCTACGGTGTCGCGTTGGGAAGTAGCGTTAGGGCGCAAGCCCTACGGTGCCGCGCTGGGAAGTAGCGTTAGGGCGCAAGCCCTACGGTGCCACCTCCAGCAACGCCACAACGGCCCCTGGTTAAACGCTACCTGAAATCTTTTTCTGGCGACAACGTCTGGAAGACAACTGCATTGTGGCGGTCACTTTGTTTGGCACACCGGCCGGCTTGCGCCGGTCCGCTACGGTCTTAGCGACGTTAAACGGTCCCTGGAACCTTTTTTCGGCAACTAACCCAATCCGACCAGTTGAAAAAAATGATTCGCATCTTCCAGTGTCGACATCATCGCGTCAGGTTGTGCCGATTCAAGATCATCGCGTGAGCTGCCACCAGTTTCCACAACCAGTACTTTGGCACCTATCGACCGAGCACAAACGATATCGTTGACGGTATCGCCAATCACCCAAACTCGTTCGCGAACCAGCTCCGCTTCTACGGACGCAATGGCTGACTCCATCGCCAAACGAGCGACATCGTTCCGATCTGCATGATGATCGCCAAATCCACCAAACGAAAAACGGTTGTCCAGCTGAAAATGCTGCAGCTTGATTTTTGCCGCCCGCTGCGAGTTTCCAGTCAGCAAACCCAGATGCACCGAATTGAGTTGCACCAACCGATCGATCAACTGTTCGACACCCGGCAACACATAACCTTCCGTTTCTCGCAGCGTCGTCGGCAGACGCGACCAGTACGCGTGATTAAAGTCGTCGCGATGCTGATTGTAGTCTCGCGAATGAAATTCAAAGATATCCGACAGGATTCCCTCGTCGGTTCGCCCGTGCACCTTAACCGTCGGCAGTTCATCGGTTCCGAAAAGCGATTCAAAAGCCTGACCGATCGCTTGCATTCCAGCTCCGCCGGTTCGAATCAAAGTTCCATCGATATCAAAAAGTAGCGTGGTCAATCTTCATCCTCGAATGAAAAGGGGCTGTGTTGAAACACACGAACACCAGTGCGCCGCCTGATGCATCGTTTTTCTTTTTCAAGCCGTTTTGTAAAACGCAAGCTGTTGAGTGTCCATCCGAATTGCGAGTGCCCAGTTAACCTGATCACAAACCCTGATCAAAAACGTCACAAATCGTGGCGACCCGCTCAAATCACGGAAAGTGAACACCAAAATCGCAAAAAACAACGTCCCCTGCCTAACAACGCACGAGCAAGAACACTCGAAAAGTCACCACTGCCGAGCCCTACTCGACGAATGATGCGCAAAATGAAGCGTAGAAACCGAATTTGTTGTCCAGAGGAGATCTTGTTAAAATAGAAACGATAAGGCGCGTCGAGACTTGTTGTGAAAACAACCCGACTGTCTTTGTTAACTTTTTATGAATTTAGATTTTGTCGCAGTCTCAACTGCATTACAGATTTGAAACACCAAACGATTTGTTCCATTGAGATTCCTATGACCGGGGTCCCTTGGGTCACACCTCGAATTTGTTCAAACTTGTTGTCGGTTGACTTAGCGACATCATTCCTCGACTGAATGAGATCGCATCTCGAATCATTCAGTTGCAATCGTAAGGCGGCGGGAATGAGTTTACGGGATAGGCATTCGATCAGACAATTTTCTGGCATTGCGATCGTTTCAAAACGGTCTTTGTCTTCGTGGTTCTGTGCGTTTGTTTTCCTCTCTCTTTCTTCGATCCCGTTTCTTTCTGGCAACAACGAGCTGTTGTCGTCCTCGATCGCGTTCCATCCGCAAGAGATTGCTTCAACCTCCGAACAGAGTGTGGATGTTGAAACGATCCGTCAATTGATCAAGCAACTTGGCGACGACAAATACGCTGTTCGAAAGATTGCTTCCACTCGCTTGGCCGAAATTGGTGTCCCGGCGCTCAACGAACTTAAGTCGGCGATAGAGAATCACGAGTTTGGTGACCTCGAATCGCGGCTGATTGCGGAAGAGCTGTTGAAGCAAATCAATATTGAGCAGACCCGTTCGCTTGCCGAAGCGTTTCGGCTTGGCACCAAAGAACTTCCTGGTTGGAAGGAATTCACAGAAATCGCCGGCGACGATGATCAAGCCAGAGGCCTCTATGCCGCGATGTATGAAGCGAAAGGCTATGACATTTCCAATGCATTTGAAAGAAAGCAAACGATGTTGTCGCCCTATCGAATCATGAGCACGGCGTCTTCGTTGTCGGGAAAAAAGAATGAGTCGCGGCTGGTCGGAACGATCGCCACAGCAATGTTTCTTGGCTGCGCACGCCTCGACGAAAAGATTCAAGGATCGTTGGCCAACCAATCCGAAAACACATCGATGATCCGTCTGCTTTATCGTTCCAACATTGCGGTCGGATTGCGGCAAAGCGAGTTTGGTGATCCAACCATTGAATTGGTCAAACAATACTTTGCCAGACTTAGCGAGAATCGCTATCTCGATTCGCACCTGTCCAGAATGTATGCCACGATTCGGCACCCCGGTTTTCTCAACAAGATGTTTGAGATCGCTGGCGATATCGAGCAACCTGCCGCCGCTCGATTCAATATGATCGCAGCCATCTCTCAGATCGATGCACCCGACCAGGATCGTCGTCTATTGGAATCGCTGTCAGAACTGTTTAACGACGATACCCAAAAAGGTCCCTATTTGCTGGCCAGGGATGATGCAGAAAAAACCGAATTTATCATCCATGTGCAGTTGCGCGACGTCGCTTTGCTGGCCTCCGTCCTGTTGGAAAATCGCGCCCCAGAAGAATTTGGTTTCCAAAAGAAATGCTTGAAATCGTTGACTTCGACTTCCAAGCCGACAACTCAAGAGATTGACCCCCGTTTTGCCGGCTTCGCCGACAACGAATCTCGAGAAGAAGCTTTTCGGCGATGGCGATCGCGCGAACCCAAAAGCAAGAGACCGAACACGAATCAACCGGTACCACAAGCGGGCTTGATTCGGTTTGGCGATCGCCAAAATCACTTCCAACTCTGCCTCAATTTATTGGAATAGCCATGGCGACAACATCAAAACCACAATCGCGTACTGCCTCTCCTCAGAAGACGGCTGCCAAACCGAACAAGGGCCCAATTGTTGTCCACGTGGTCCATGCCAACGCGGTGGCGATCAATTTTTCGATTTCATCAGATGCACTTCGAGAATCGATTCCCCAAGGACTGACGATTGACCATTACAAAGGTGATACGTTTGTCAGCCTGGTTTGCATGGAGCTCAAAAGGGTGCCGTTTTGCGGGCTGCCGATTGTGCCCCGGTTTTGTGAGTTGAGCCTTCGTTGTTTTGTTTCCGAGCGAGAAAATCCTCAGCATAAAGGTGTTTACTACCTCAAGTATTACACGTCCAGCAAATTCGGATCGTGGGTCTTGGGCAACCTGATTCCCCATCAACCGCAGCAGCTTTCGATCAAGGCAAACAACAAGATTGTCGGACAGAATCCTCCGGAACTGGACTACCAATGGAAAGTCGAAGGTCACGATAACCGACTGAGAATACGCGGCAGAGACCAGATTGTCCGCCGTGAATCGGCCGGCAAACTCGAGTTTATTTTGGCCCACTCGTCTCGTTACCTGTCGCTCAAAGGTCAGACCACGGCATACGATGTGAGTCGCCCAAAGTGGGTACTTTGGGATGCTGCCCAAGCGAATTTTACGTGTGATGTTCGGCGGCTTTTTGGGAAAAAGTACGTCAAACCGTTGGCGGCTCGCCCCGTCTCTGTCTTTCTGTCCGCTGGCAGTCCCGTCGCCCTTCACAAGTCTCGGACGTTGGGTGATTGAAGCCGACCAAGACGGTACGCGGACCAAGATTGGCTTCTGAATTGCCAATTTTCGAAGTCGAACGATCTGACAGTTTGTCACGGTGGTTTTCTTTGACTGCCAAAAATTGTTCACAGGGTGCTGCTGGCTGCTCTCCCAGCTGTAAATTCCAGTTCGAAACTCCCAAAAACGTGCGGTACAGCAAGGCTTCTTTCGCCTCTCGCTGATCACTTGGCCGCCCTTCGATGAATTCTCAGCCGGTTGTTTGTTTTGGCACAACGATTGCTATCCAACCTGTCCATCCGGTCTGTCTGCCAAATCGGTAGCAGAGACCGGTTCATGATGACATACGTTCGCGATGGTTCGAAACGATCGTGCACGTGAGATAGACCGTGGTCGACGCTTTGTTCGCGACAACTAAAACGACCTGCGAGACGATCCGTCTCGTTTGAAATTTAAACATAGAAATTGGAGGAATCCGGTGGCAAAACAAATGGTTTTTGACGAAGCCGCCCGCAAGCCCCTGTTGGAAGGTGTTTCCAAACTCGCTCGCGCGGTTCGCAGCACACTTGGCCCTCGCGGCCGTAATGCCATTCTGGACAAAGGTTGGGGAAGCCCCAAAATCACCAAGGATGGAGTCACGGTTGCCGAGGATATTGAGTTGGACGATCCCAACGAAAACCTTGGTGTGCAACTGGTCAAGGAAGCTGCCAGTAAGACCAACGATGTCGCTGGTGACGGCACCACAACCGCCACCGTACTGGCTGAGGCGATTTTCCGCGAGGGCTTGAAAATGATTGCCTCGGGATACGATCCGATGGCGCTTTCTCGTGGAATCGCGAAAGCGACGGACGTAATCTGTGCAGCTGTCGACAAGATGTCGAATCCGATCGACGTGAAAAGTAAAAAAGCGATCAAGCAAGTCGCCACAATCGCAGGCAACAACGACCCGACGATCGGTGACGTGTTGGCTGAAGCGTTTATCAAAGTCGGCAAAGATGGCGTCATCACCGTCGAAGAAGGTCGCGGTTCTGAAACCTACGTCGATGTCGTCGAGGGAATGCAGTTCGATCGCGGGTTCCTCTCGCCTCATTTCGTCACCAATCAGGATGACGTTACCGTCGAATTGGACAATCCTTACGTGTTGATCTTTGAAGAGAAGATCTCATCAAACAAGTCACTGATTCCAATCCTCGAAGCGATCAGTGAATCAAAAAAACCACTGTTGATCATCGCCGAAGATGTTGATGGTGAAGCATTGGCGACGTTGGTCGTTAACAAAATGCGTGGAATCCTTCAGGTTTGTGCTGTTAAAGCTCCTGGATACGGTGACCGTCGCAAGGCGATCATGGGTGACCTCGGCGTACTGACGGGCGGACAGGTCATCTTCAAAGATCTCGGGATCGATCTCGAAAGCGTGCAGCTTTCCGATCTTGGTCGCGTCAAAAAAGTACGCATCACTTCCGATGAAACCGTGTTTGTTGGTGGCGGTGGCTCAAAACAGGACATCGCCGGACGCGTCGATCAAATCCGTCGAGAGATCGAGCAAACCGACAGCGATTACGATCGCGAAAAACTGCAGGAACGTCTGGCTAAACTTGCCGGTGGTGTTGCTCAAATCAACGTCGGTGCTGTTACCGAGACCGAAATGAAAGAGCGTAAGGACTTGCTGGAAGACGCAAAGTCAGCAACCGCTGCGGCTCTTGCCGAAGGGATCGTCCCCGGTGGCGGAGTTGCTCTTCTGCGTTCGGAAAAGGCGCTCAAGAAAGTCACTGATTTGATCGGTGATGAAGAAGCCGGTGTTCGCATCATCCAAAAGGTGCTCGAGTATCCCCTTCGCAGCATCGCTGAAAACGCAGGCCATGACGGAGGCGTCGTGGTCAACCGAGTTCGCAATCTTAAAGGTGCGACGGAAGGTTTTAATGCGGACACTGGAGAGTACGTCGATATGGTCGCCGCAGGCGTCATCGATCCCGCCATGGTTGTCAAAACAGCTTTGAAAAACGCCGCATCGGTCGCGTCATTGCTGTTGACCACCGAATCGCTCATCACCGAGATCCCGGTCGAGGAAGAAGACCACGGCGATCATCACCATGACCACGGTATGGGTGGCGACATGGGCATGGGTGGCATGGGCGGAATGGGTGGCATGGGTGGCATGGGTGGCATGGGAATGCCCGGCATGATGTAAACCGATTGTCTCCGGCATTCGTGTTATCACCCGACCCCAAATAATCCAAACAATCTTTGATTTAAAAAACCAAACAACAACACAAGGAATATCTCATGGCAAAAATCAACATTCGTCCCCTCGATGATCGTGTCGTGGTTGAGCCAATGGCCGCAGAAGAAACAACAGCGGGAGGCATCGTGCTCCCCGACGCAGCTCAGGAAAAGCCACAGCGTGGCACTGTGATTGCAGTCGGTCCTGGCAAACTGCTCGATAGCGGCGAACGCGGCGAGTTGTCCGTCGGCGTTGGCGATGAAGTCATCTTTGGTAAATACGGCGGAACTGAAATCGAAGTCAATGGACTCGAAGTGAAAATCCTTCGTGAGTCCGACATCCTCGCAAAGGTCGTCTAAGCCCGTTTGAGTTTCGTTTTAGCGAACAAACACTCAAACTATCACACAAGGAAATATTATGGCTAAGCAATTATTGTTTGAAGATCATGCCCGCTCGCGAATGCTGCGTGGTATCGATACGCTCGCCGATGCCGTGGCAGTGACGATGGGTCCGACCGGCCGCAACGTGATCATCAACAAATCATTCGGTGGACCAACGGTCACCAAAGATGGTGTCACAGTCGCCAAAGAGATCGAACTGGAAGACCGCTTCGAAAACATGGGCGCCAAGCTCGTGGTCGAAGTCGCTCAGAAGACATCCGACCTCGCTGGTGACGGAACAACCACTGCGACGGTACTCGCTCGGGCGATCTTCAAAGAAGGTCTTCGAAACATCGTCGCAGGCTCCAACCCTACCGCCATTCGTCGGGGAATCGACAAAGCGGTAAAGGCTGCGGTTGATAAACTGACAGAAATGTCGAAAGGCGTTTCCAGTAAGGAAGAAGTCACCAACGTGGGTGCCATCAGCGCCAACAACGATCGTGTGATCGGTGAACTGCTCGCCGAAGCACTCGAGCGCGTCGGGAAAGATGGTGTCATCACGGTCGAAGAAGGTAAAACTGCTGAAACTACTGTCGAGTATGTCGATGGAATGCAGTTCGACAAAGGTTTCATTTCGCCTTACTTCATCAACAACCCTGATGAGATGAATTGCGAGTACGAAAATGCTCTTGTTTTGATTTTCGAAAAGAAGATCTCCAACATTCGCGACATCGTGCCGATCCTCGAAAAAGTTGGCCAGACCGGACAACCGTTGCTGATCATCGCTGAAGATGTTGACGCCGAAGCATTGACGCTGCTGGTTGTCAACCGTCTTCGCGGTACGCTCAACGTCTGTGCTGTGAAAGCACCTGGATTTGGCGATCGTCGTAAAGCGATGCTCGGTGATCTCGCAACTTTGACCGGCGGAACGTTGATCAGCGAAGACCTCGGCATCCAATTGGAAAAATTGGAACTGAACCAGCTGGGTACCGCCAAAAAATTGGTCGTCGACAAAGGCAGCACGACCATTGTTGAAGGTGCTGGATCCCGCAAGGAAGTCGACGCTCGCGTTGACCAGATTCGTAAGCAAATTGAACAATCCGACAGCGAGTACGACAAGGAAAAGCTGCACGAGCGATTGGCAAAATTGGCTGGCGGCGTTGCCGTGATCAGCGTCGGTGCAGAAACCGAAGCGGACATGAAGCAAAAGAAGGCACGAGTCGAAGATGCTTTGCACGCGACCCGAGCCGCTGTCGACGAAGGAATTCTGCCCGGTGGTGGCGTTGCTCTGCTCCGCTGCCGCGAAGCCGTCGAAGCTTCACGCAAAGGTTGCCGTGGTGATGAAAAGATCGGCGTCGAAATTGTTGCCAAAGCGTTGGACGCTCCCATCCGTCAGATCGCTGACAATGGTGGCATCGATGGTTCGGTGGTCGCTGACATCGTTTCCGAAAAAGGAAAGAACACCGGCTACAACGCATTCACTGGCAAGTACACCGATATGTACAAAGCCGGTGTCATCGATCCTGTCAAAGTGGTTCGCACTGCTCTTGCCAACGCAGCGTCGATCGCTGGTCTGTTGCTGACAACCGATGCGATGGTTTCCAATTTCGATGACGAAGACAAAAAGAAGCGTCGCGTCGAAGGCGTGATCGCGTAGTGTCGCTTAAGGTCGTCTTCAGCTTCAATCGCAGCTACTTTGCGATTGAATGTTAATGACCTGGCAACGTCAATTGATAACCAAACGGACCACTAGGATCGGTGGTCCGTTTTTTTAGAACTTTGTCCAATGGATCCTGTCATGGCAAAACGCGATTACTACGAGGTACTGGGCGTCGCCCGAGACGCATCGGACCGCGATATCGCCAAAGCCTACCGCAAACTGGCTGTCAAATTTCATCCCGACAGTAATCCGGGTGATGACGAAGCCAATGCAAATTTCAAAGAGGCGGCGGAAGCTTACGAAGTGCTGAGCGATTCCGGTAAACGAAACCGCTACGATCGCTTTGGTCATTCGGGTGTCGACGGCGCGGGCCAGTTTGGTTCCGCCGAGGACATTTTTGCAGCCTTCGGTGATCTGTTCGGCGGCGGCTCATTCGGTGACTTTTTTGGCGGTGGGCAACGTCGATCGCGCCGAGGCAGTGACGTTCGCGCCGATCTGACGTTAACGCTCGAAGAAGCCGCGTCAGGCGTCGAAAAAACCATTTCGTTTGAACGTCGAAATAGTTGCGCGACTTGCGACGGCAGCGGCAGCAAGCCCGGCAGCGAAGTCGCTGGTTGCCAACAATGTGGCGGTCGCGGTCAAATCTTTCAGTCAACGGGAATCCTCCGCGTCCAAACCACATGCCCCGTTTGCCGCGGTGCCGGACAAATTATCGTAGAGCCGTGCACCGATTGTCGTGGACGAGGACAAGTCGCCAAACGGGTCGAGCTCGACGTATCGATTCCCGCAGGTGTCGATGATGGAATGCGAGTGCGGCTCTCCGGCGAAGGTGAACCGAGTCCCAGTGGTGGACCCAATGGCGATTGCTACGTGTTCATCCAGGTCTTGCGACACAATCTGTTTCATCGCGATGGCCAAAATCTGATCCTACAAATGCCGATTAGCTACACCCAAGCAGCCTTGGGAGCGGAAATCGAAGTCCCAACTCTCCAGGGACCGGATAAACTGAAGATTGCACGAGGAACTCAATCTGGCGAAGTGTTCAAGTTAACCGGACGTGGCATGCCCAATCCGCAAGGCGGTTCCAAAGGTGATCTGCTGGTACAAACGTTTATTGAGACTCCAAAAAAGATCTCTACTGAACAGGAAGAACTGCTTCGTAAACTTGCCGAACTGGAACAGACCGAAGTCCTTCCAGAACGCAAAAATTTCCTCCAACGATTGACCGACTATTTTGCGTCCAACAACGGATGAGTTCCACTGAACGGAATATGTCATGCCTGAAAACAACCCCAACGAATCAAACGAAACCTCTGCAGAAAATCGGCCTCAACCGACCGACACACCCGTCAATGAAGTTGAGTTCGCCGAAGTCCCGATGGAAGATGTCGCTCGAGGCGATCATGCCGAAACCATGGACCCAATCGCTGATCTAAAACAACAGTTGGCCGATGCGGAAAAGCGTGTGCTGATGGCACATGCCGACATGGAAAACTATCGCAAACGAGCACGACGCGATATGCAGGACCAGGTCCGTTACGCCTCGCTGCCTTTGATGAGCGAACTCCTGGAGTCGGTCGACAACCTTGCCCGTGCCCTTGAATCGTATCAACAAGAAGCAAATGGCGACGCGCTGGCCGAAGGCGTGAAGATGGTAGCCGATCAAATCTCAAGGACGCTGGAAAATCACGGCTGCAAAAAGATCGAAGCAGTTGGAGAAGCATTCGACCCAAATCTTCACCAAGCCATGCAAACGCAGCCCAGTGACGACTATCCTGCCAACACCGTAATGATGGATCTCCGATCAGGATTTCAATTATACGAACGTGTCATCCGACCGTCCCAAGTCTTCGTCAGTACCGGGTCAACTGACTCAACATCGGACAACGGTTAGAGGCCAGTCGCCGACGAATCGCCGAACAAAACCAGCCCTCCATCCTTGGGCATTCAGGAAACCGAGTCCATGCCAACCTACGACTATATCTGCAGCGCGTGTGATCACGAATGGGAATTGTTTCAGCGTATCACTGAAGATCCAATTAAGAAGTGTCCTGCCTGCAACAAGAGGAAAGCCGTTCGCCAATTTGGCACCGGGGCAGCGGTCATGTTTAAAGGGAGCGGTTTTTACGAAACCGATTACCGCAGCGAGTCATACAAGAAATCGGCCGCCGCAGATTCCAAGCCTGCGGATTCGTCGTCAAGCTCCAAAGACGCCAAGTCCAGCGGCTCAGAATCCAAATCGAGCGGTGATTCTGGCACTGGAAAGAAATCCGAATCGAAGTCGAAACCAAAGAAGAAAGACTGACGTTTCCGGTCAATCGCTCATCACAACAGGGCGCAAAATCATTTGGCTGCTTCAAACACTTCTTCGTTGAGCAATTTGCCATCGACGCTGTAGTGTTTAAATTTGGCTTTCGGCGCTGCTTCGTCGGATTCGCTTTCGATTGACACAGAGAGGAACCCTCCCGTCACGTTCAAGTATTGATGCATGTCCGAGCGTTTATCGTTCGACCATCCACCAGCGTGTTTGTTGGAAGTCGGACCACAGCTGAACTCTCGAACGCCTGTCTTTTCATCGACTGAAAAGTATTGCCAGTGACGATCGCCGCAACAGACAAACATGTTTTTCTGTTTGCCGATGAACTCGCGAAGCTGATTCCCTTCGGTGGTAAACGCCTTGTTGGAGTGGTTGTCTCCCTTGCCATTTCGATCGGGTCCGACGATCGGCGTCGGACTGATCAAAATCCGAAAGGTTGCATCGGATTCGTTGACCGTTTTGAAGAACCACTCTTTCTGAGTTTTGCCCCAAATCGTTTTCTCTGGACCATCAGGCAGCGAGTTCTTGCTACGGAAATCACGACCCTCGACCAACCAGATCTGAAGATGCTTGCCCCACCGAACCGATCGATAGGGTTGATCGCCGATTGGAAACTGCTCCTTAAAAATCTTCAGCCCATCTTCCCAACTGATGTCACCATACTTCTGCCCCGGCCAACAATCGTTCTTTAACGTGTCGTGGTCGTCCTTGATGAAGTAGCTCGACGTATTCTGATGAAACGAACGTTGATTGGCGAGCCCGAACAACCGATTCCATTTGAACCGAGCCATCGGTACGTTCGTTGCGAAAGGTCCTGGCTTGTCGTAGTACTCGATATCGCCGGTGTGGACAAAAAAGTGCAGCCCCAGTTTTTCCATCTGCGGATAAATCTTGTGCCCCATTCTTCCTTGATCACGGCGCGGAAAATCTTGTCCGGTGACGACCGCAAATTCCACGTCCGCGGAGGCATCACCAGCGGGCGCTGTCCAAAATGAACCCTTCATCACTGGTCCAATTTTGCCAGACAATGCTCGCGAGTGAACTTGAACTTGGTACTTTGTCCCCGGCTTCAGATCCTTCAACCCAAACTGATACGTATGATCCGATTGGGGATCGACGTTCTGCCAAGCAGTAACGATCGACTTGGCGTCTTCTTTTGAAGACTCGGCTTGGTAGACCAACTTGACTCGACCGCCGGCTCCTGGAATAGCGCCCAGCATGTCGCTGATCTGCTTTCCCTCTGGCAGGGCAGGGTTCATTGGCTTTTTAATTTCCGGCCATTTCGTTGCGTCCCAATCAATGTCTGGACGTGCGGTTAATCGCGTCCAAATGATCGCCGTATCTTGGGTGACTGCGCCGACCTTGAAACCATTTCCCTGAAAGACATCGTCTTGCCCATGAACGGTGCCCGCTTCAACGGATTGAATCGCGAACCAGGCAACGACCAACGACAACGTGAAATGGATTCCGGGATTTCGAGCGATCATCATCTTGTTCCTGTCATTCTTTTCAGGGTTTGTGTTGCCGCATCCGCAAGGCACAATTCAGTTGGGCACTTGTTGGCGATGGCTCAACGAAGTGTTTACCAGACACCCACTTTGCGGCTGCCAGTTTGCATCACCTAAGGTAAACGATTAGTCTGTTGCACTCGGTCGATTTTCGTCGCTGCAAATTGGATTGCAACTTCAAGCGATCGAAATTTTGACAGATTGCCAAAGACTCACCTATTTGAACCAAGAGCGCTTCGATCCATGCAACGACAATGTCATCAACGTTTTCAGTCTAGCATCTTCGGCACCGGAGTCGTTCATTGCAACCTGTCAAAAATTGCTTTGTTGATTGCGATTTTGGTCACAATGGGATCGACCATTGGCACCGCGCGAGCACAAGAAGGCCAAACTGAATCCAAGCCGCCCTCATCGAGTTGGGTATCAATCTTCAACGGCAAAGACTTAGACGGCTGGACCGTCAAGATTGCAGGGCACGCTGTTGGTGACAATTATCGGAATACATTTCGCGTCGAGGACGGCATCCTTAAATGCGAGTACGACGACTACGATGAATTTGGAGGTCGCTTTGGGCACCTCTATTCAAACTTGGCGTACTCGCATTACAAACTCCGTCTGGAATACAAATTTGTCGGGCGACAACTTGTGGATGCGCCCAACTATGTCGATCTCAACAGCGGCGTGATGTTTCATTCTCAGCCGCCGCAAAGTTTGGAACTTGATCAAGGGTTTCCGGCAAGTCTCGAGATGCAGTTTTTGGCGGATCTTGGAAAAGGCAAACGTCAAACTGGCAATGTGTGTACGCCGGGAACACACTTGGTTTACGACGGCGAGCTGACGAAGCAACATATCGTCAAGTCATCGGGGCCCACTTTACCAGCGGATCAATGGGTTTCGATCGAGTTGGAAGTACACGGGCACGACCTGGCGATCTACCGCGTCGAAGGCGTTGAAGTATTGCGGTACCGTCATCCGCAATTGGACCCAGAAAGCAAAGAGGCGAAACCGATCATCGCCAAAGGTGCGAACTTGAAGTTGGGCAGCGGACATATCGCCTTACAAGCAGAAGCTCAACGAGTCTGGTTTCGCAACATCCAACTCATGCCGCTCGATGGTGCAAACGAGGCATCCGACTAGCGAGTCTGCCGACTAGCTCGTTCGCACCTTGCCCAATCTCAACTTACTAACACCTCCCAGTTGGGTTGGTCCTCAGGGTTGCACCAGCAAAATGCATCGATGATCGAATCAATTAGTTAATGGTCATTTCAAGTTCCGGTTTATGGCTGACAAAGATCAACAAACACACCCTACGAAAAAGACAAACCATGAGTAATGAACATACGAAGAACTGGCCTGATTTGGCAATTGGTCTCTACGATCGGTTGACGGGTAGCAACGCTGAGATCCAATACGATTTCGAAAACATGCACATTCAAATTCCCAGCGGCACGGGTGAGAATGCTGAGCACGCGGAGTGGATTTTTAATGGGACGATTAAAGTTAGCACAAGAGAGAAGACCGACTCCCCAAACTGATGTTGACCGGTGAGCTATTGGCAAGCTCAGCTGGTCATCAGTATCAGATTCAGTTTCAAGACCAAAGAGTCCGGATTGAAATCGCGTCTTGGTCGTCGCTGTGGGCTTTACGACGACAACAGATTCCCATGACGACACAATTGGCACGGTTGCTGACGGCGGGTGACGTCACTGTCAAACTCGCAACCTCTGCAGGTCGCGAGGTTGAGCTTTATCCGGCACCACCGTGGTACCTAAAACTTTTTAGTCCTCAATTGCGCAAAATGACCAGCTAAGCCAGTTGCGACTGGCGATGAGTCCGCTTTAACATCGACCGGCGTTTAGACGGTCAGAAAATTGAACCATGGCATCGCACGCAAAAATTCTGTTGACCGGTGCTACGGGGTACGTCGGTGGACGGTTGCTTCCAATTCTGGAAGCCGCAGGTCATTCCGTCCGCTGCATGACACGTCGAGAAACTGGACTTAGGGATTCCATTGGCGACCGATCGGAGATCGTAATCGCCGATGCTCGCGATGAAGACTCCCTCGCTGAAGCTTTGGAGGGAATCGAGACAGCGTATTATTTGATCCACAGCATGGGTGACAGCAAAGATTTTGCTGAGGTGGATCGTCAGATTGCGGAAAATTTCGCACGAGCTTGCACGCGAAGTAAAGTTAAGCGAATCATTTATCTGGGTGGGTTAGGCAATCCTGATCATGAACTCTCGAAACACTTGAGTAGTCGGCAGGAGATTGGAAATGTCCTCCGTACCTCAAACGCAGATGTTATTGAGTTTCGCGCTTCGATCATCATTGGATCTGGAAGCCTATCGTTCGAAATGATTCGGGCACTCGTTGAGCGACTTCCGGTTATGATTTGCCCGAAATGGGTTCGCGTTTTGGCACAGCCGATTTCAATCGAAGACGTGCTTGACTATTTAGCGGAAGCGTTGGAACGCCCCTTAGACGAGACGATAATCTTTGAGATCGGTGGGCCGGACCAATTATCGTACGGCGAGATCATGCAGCGATACGCCAAACAACGCGGGCTCTGGCGACTGATGATTCCGGTTCCGCTTCTGACTCCTTATCTTTCGAGCCTTTGGCTAGGATTGGTCACACCTTTATATTCTCGTGTTGGCCGAAAACTGGTCGACAGTCTTAGAAACCCGACGCTCGTTTCGAATAACGTTGTCGACCGCTACTTTCGAGTACGTCCAAGATCAACGGACGAGGCAATCCAAAGGGCGTTGATTAACGAAGATGACAAACTAGCGCGAACGCGTTGGTCGGATGCGTTTTCATCGGGTGGTGAGCAGAAAAGTTGGGGTGGCATTCGATTCGGCTCGCGACTCGTCGACTCTCGCACGAGGACTGTTGACCTGAATGCGGAGGACGCGTTTCGTCCAATCCGGCGTATCGGTGGTGACACGGGTTGGTATTACGGCAATTGGCTTTGGAAGATCCGGGGTTTTTTGGATCTGTTAGTAGGTGGCGTTGGTATCCGGCGTGGGCGGCGACACCCAGATGAAATCAACGTAGGGGAAACTCTGGACTTTTGGCGCGTTGAGGCGTTCGAAGAGAATCGTTTGCTGAGACTTGCCGCGGAAATGAAAGTCCCCGGACGAGCATGGTTAGAGTTCGAAGTGAAAGTCGTTGACGGAAAAACAACAGTGCGTCAGACTGCGATCTTTGACCCGGTCGGACTGTGGGGAATTCTCTATTGGTATTCCCTGTTTCCGCTTCACGAATTCGTCTTTGCCGGCATGTTGCGAAACATTTGTAAAGCTGCCGAATCAACGACAACGGGATCTTCTACGGCAGCGGCATCTGCCGATTCTCGCTGAGCGCTGCTTGGTTCCAACCATCCGTTGGGCAGGCAGCTTGCTTCCTTTTCGTGCTCACGTGCCAAATTGCATTGCTGCCTTCACGTCCTTCGGTAGAACGGCTATCGGTATCAGACCGCCAACCGGATGAAAGTCACGCGCAGGAATCAAACCAAAAATTTTCCTTGACAGGCTTCGGCAACCACTGTACTATCTGCCTAGTACAGCAAGTCACCACATTTCGGTGATCCGACTTATTCATCAAGGAACACGCTCGTGTTTTTTAACATCAACCCGTCTAACGGCGTTCCGGTCTATGAACAGATCGCCCGGCAGATCATCTTTGCGATCGCCAGTGGCGGCATCGACTCGGGCGAAATGGTTCCCTCGGTTCGCGCCTTGTCAAAAGAATTGGCCGTCAATCCAAATACGGTTTCGAGAGCTTATCGGCAACTTCAGGACTCACAAGTGCTCGAAACAGTACGCGGCGAGGGCTTGATCGTCACGCGCAACGCCGTCACCAAATGCCAGAAAACCCGTCAGCAACTAGTGGCTGATCGCATCTTTTCAGCGATCGAAGAAGCTCATCAAAGCCAGCTGACGGTACCTGAAATCAAAACACTGGTCGACAAAGCGCTGGCCACTTCCAAAACAAAGACTGAGAAGCGGAAACGTTGATCAACGCTACTCCCAACGTCACTTTACGACTCAGAACATTTTTGCAGAGCATTTTATGGAAACCAATTCACCACTTTCCGGCGTCGTCAAGCTGGACGATGTCAACAAGCGTTTTGGCTCGATCACCGCGATGGATCACATTAATTTTGAGATACCTGCCGGCAACGTCTTCGCGTTACTGGGCGAAAACGGCGCGGGGAAAACAACGACGATTCGCACAATCCTTGGCCTGGAAACGCCTGACACCGGTACGGTCAGTGTGCTGGGCATGAACCCAGTTCGTGACGGTGTCGAAATCCGACGACAGATTGGGTACGTTCCGGACGAGCCCAAACTTTACGACTGGATGAAGGTCTCTGAAATCGCCTGGTTCGCGGGTGGGTTCTACCCGAAAGGATTCGTCGAAGAGTTCAAAAAGATTGCCGGCGAACTTGAGCTCCCGATGGACGTCAAAATCAAAACGCTGTCCAAGGGTGGGCGTGCAAAAGTCGCCTTGGCGCTGGCGATGTCACATCGTCCAGACTTGCTGATTCTGGACGAACCAACATCGGGACTCGACACGCTGGTGCGTCGGAAGTTTCTTGAAAGCATGATTGGGGTCGCTGCTGAAGGACGCACCGTTTTGTTGTGCAGCCACCAGATTCCGGAAGTGGAACGGGTTGCCGATTATGTGGCAATCGTCAACGAAGGCCAAGTTCGCGTTTGCGAACGACTCGACGTTCTCAAGCAGGAAATGGAACAATGGGTCATCACGCTAGACAACCCAAACTTGACGCTGCCTTCCTTTGACCGTTTCAAACTGCTCCATGAAGGCGCGGGAGAGAGACGTCAACAGTTGACCGTCCGCGCACCTGACCCCAATGCGTTGTGGGAGTTAAGAGATCTCGACGGGGTTACCGAAGTCGAAGTCCACATTCCATCGTTGGAAGAAATCTTCGTCGCCTACCTTCAGTCCGACTCGATTGAAACCACGCAGCCCACCCCACCGGCCAACGCTGGCAAACAACCTCCGTTATCCGAAGCGGTCAATCGTTCGGTCGATTCCGACGAGCAAGGAGCGTAACGATGGATGCTTCAATCAAACAAGTGTTGATCTGGAAAGAACGAAAGCTGTTGGTACCGCTGGCGATCGGGTTGGTCGCGACGGTGCTGTTGGTGTTGATCGGAATGATCATCATCAATCACAATTTGAGCGATCAGGAATTGGCTCAACAGGTTTTTGGCGTCACCGTACTCTTTGGCTGTCTGGTCGCACTTTGCTTCGGCACCATGATGTTCTCTCCCGAACGCGAGGAAGGAACCGATCAACTCTTAAGCGCGTTCCCGGTACGCAATGACCTCGTCGCTCGGACAAAGGTCTTTCAAGCGACTCGCTATTTTCTGCTGACCTGGCTCGTTTCAGGAGTTGCCGCCACAGCCATCTTTTTTGTCGCCAGCGGCACGCTTAACATTTCCGTTACAGCCTATGAGGGTCGGTCGGCAATGCATGTAGCGGCAAGCATTTTTGTATCACTGATCGTTCCGGTTGAGTGCTTCCTTTGGAGTCTCATCACTTCGTCACGTTGTCACAAGTCAATCAACGCCATTTTGTTGGCCGCCGCGTATTCGATTGCTGGTGTGGTCGTTGTCTCGTTTTGGTTCAGTTGGTTTGGGATTCGCACTCCCGATTCGACCATGCCGTTCTGGATGCTGAGTGGTCACGGTTTGTTGATCGCCATTCAAGTCTTTTTGCTCAAGCGTTCGACCGACCAGTGGCTGCGTCGACGCGTTGACAAGACGGAAACGGTCTTGGACCCGACCGGGGGCTTATCCAGCATCACATCCGTGACACGCATACGTCCGCACAACGCCTGGAAGAGCCTGTTGTGGCAGACTTGGAAGCTGCAACGAACGTGGGTCCTTTGGGCTTGTTTAGCCGCTGTGGTCAGCGTGATCGTCGCAGGAGTTTCATCGCTGAACATGGTCGGTTTGGATGCTGCAGAGATTCGATCGTTCTTCAATGTTTTTTGCTACTCCACGGCCGCGATCCTGGGCATCATCGTTGGCCTGACAACGTTCTCCAGCGACCAGAGCAGACGCGACTTTCGATTTTTTCAACAGCAATCTGAGTACGCTGGGTTGATTTGGCTGTCCCGAATGATCCCAATCCTGATCGTCGGAATCGCGGCCGTCATCGCAATTTCATTCATCACATGGCTAGCTTACGGATTGACGACGCTTACACAGATGAACTGGAAATCCAGCGTCAACGACTGGTACTACTATCAGCGGTTGCCCTTGGAGCCGCTTTCGATTTGGCGGTTCATGTTTGTGTTCCTGGGCGTTGCAGGTGTGGGACAATTGGTCTCTATCTTTGTTCGGTCGTCGATCGCGATGGTGTTGACCGGGGGAATCCTCTGTTGGTTGAGCGCATCGGTCTTTAGCTACACGGCGTGGCTGAATGAACCACTATGGAGTTTCGGTTGGCCGTTCGTTGCGGCGTGTTTTCTGGCGTCATGGTTGTACTCCGGTTCCTGGATTCGCGAGCAACGCTGGTGGCAGAGTGCGTTATCCACGACGCTGGTCCTGCTGGTGATTGCAGGCGGATCGATTGGTGGTCTTATCTACCATCGATCGACCGAGGTCCCAACGATCGAGAAGTTTGAACCGATCCGGCGGTTATACGCGAACCAGTCAAAAGAGATGAAGTCGGATCCAGATCGATATGCAGCCGCGCTCCAGATTGAAAAGGCGTTGACCAAGTCACCAGCCGCCAGCGACATTTTGGAACGGATGGGACCGGGAATTGACAAATCTCGCGAACTGACCAAGCCCATCGAGCAATGGGACGACGAGTTCTTGAGTGAATATGTCACGGAAAACCGAGAAGCGATTGACATGATCATCCCTGCCATTGCAGATCAACGGTCGAGGTATTTCTTGAGCGCTTTCAGCAAAGTCATTGGCGTTTCTCAGACGCGGATGGTGAGACAACTGTTGGAAGCAGACTTTCATTATCAGCTCAAACAGGGAAACCTTGACCGTGCGTTGGACGCCGCGATTGCACGGTTTCATTCAACCAACCTGAGTCTGACCAGTTTCGGACAACGAAGAGGTTGGGAACCGATGATGATCCGATGGAGTGCAGCAGAAGGTCAAACGGCCGAGAAAATTTTGGGCGGCATTGCGAGACTGGAACAAGCGATGCAAACATTTGCTGAAGACGACCTAAAACTGGCCGAGGCCGCGTACCTGGAGGCGATACAGATTCAATACAACTGGTTGTCTAGAGGCAACAATGTGAATCGATGGAACGTTGTTGAAAATCGCAGCGTCTATATGCCCTCGTGGGAAGTCAAACGGGGAATGAACCTGTGGCAAAAGCTTCTGTTTGAAAAGTACCGCATGACCTGGCTTCAACCGGTCACGTCACGTGAGTCCTACACCGTACCGATTCAAGTTTATCTGGATCGGCCAAGAAGCTGGATGCACAATCGCGAAGAGCCACTTTGGGACCATACGTCGATCAGTTTCTCGGCGAACAATCCGTTTCGTGGCACTTCAACGTTTGTTCTGGCATTTCGATACACGATTACACGAATGGCGTTGGAAGCATTCCGTGTAGATAATGGGCGATATCCGGCAAAACTGTCGGGGCTGGAACCGAAGTATCTTCCTCGAGTCCCTGCCGCCACCGATGGTCGCAGCTTTGCGTATTCGGCGACCGGCTTGGAGCTGCCTGTGATCTATCCCGATCTGACCAAAGACAATTACTTGCATGCTCAGGCTCAATTCGGTGATCACCGAGCTTGGAAACTCGATTCGTTTGTTCCTTCAGGTAAACCATTCTTGCTGCCATGGTCTGGAATTCCACAAATGAAACGAACCTTTGTTTTCGTGCAACAAAAATCCGAGTCAGAACTCGAAACCGGCGTCATTGAGGAAGCGCAGCCGATTACCGAGTCAGACCGACAGGAAGCGTACTGGGTTCCTCCAGTTGGTGAACCTGGGACGATCACCAATTACTTCATCATCCCAACCGAAGACTTTGTTCTTGAACATTGACGCTACCGTCCAAGATCGACAATTTATGATATATGCGGAACCGGCCAAGCTTCTTCAAGTGCCGTCGAAGATGATCCACGGATTGGGCGAAACAGAATGTTCACCAATGAATGTTTACAGGTCGACGACACCCGCACCAGTCTTCTTGAGCCATTTAAGAATTCGATGCTGCTGGACGCGAATCGCACCTCGCGTCATTTGATATTTCTCGATCAATTGGTCGATGGGAACATCTTCCAGAACCAGTTCACGGAACAGTTGGACCCGAGTCGTGGTGAACTCATTCCTTGCACGTGCCAATAGTTGCTCGATGACGAACCGTTCATGTTCAACCTGAAACTCATGTGAAATTTCAGTATGTTCGTCGGCCAAAGTTTGAACCAGTTGATCAAGGCAGGCGACTTCTTTCCTCGAAGCTCGCTTTTGAATCACTTGACGCATCCGATTCGTCAAAATTCGCTTGAGCCACAAACGAAACGCACCGGGTCGTCCGTTGTGCTCAAATTTTGGCAACTCTTGAAGCACGGTCACCATCGTTTCCTGGCGAATATCTTCGGCATCCGAGGAGCTGACGTTCTTTCCGATCAGCCATCTTTGTAGCAGCTTGCCATAGTCCAAAAAGAACTCGTTCCACCGATCGCTGCTGTGCGTTTGGCGAATTTCGTCGAGCAGCGTTGTTCGGGTCGTTTGAGACACGATTTTCCGGGTGGTCAGGATACTTGGTGGGGACACAAAGCCTATTATTTGGTCAATCGCGGCTTTGGGGTGAAGTCGCCGCCTCATTTTACAACTTTTTCCGATTTCTTGTAATCGACGTCCGCCGAGATGGCTTTCTTTACAGAGGACATAGGAATGTCTGTTTATCTTTTTCATTCATTTGGCATTACCGACTATGAACGAACAATTAGCCCCCCCGCCGGCAAAAAAACCGCGACTTAAAACTCCAGAAGTCGGTTCTTTCGTCGAGCCTTACTTCTTTTTCAGTAACGATTTCGATTCTCGTTTAACGTATCTGAGCCCCTCGGTTGAGTCCATCCTTGGTTATTCTCGCGATGAACTTCTCGGGCGAAAGTATACCGAGTTTCTTGACCCGATGAGCCCGCTCAACAAGGACGTCCAGGAGTATCGAAAGCGGAGATTCAAGGGAGACGAACGGCACCGTCAAATCCGAGTCATTCGAGACGCCAACCAGCGAATTCGAATTCTTGACATTCAAACTTATGGCGAAGAAGATTCCGACGGGATCGTTGTTGCAAACCATGGACTGGCGAGGGATATCACACGAATGTTTCGAATCGAAGAGAACATTGTCAATCAACTGGAAACGCTTCAAAGTGATGTCGAGGAATTGAGCGAACGTGAAAGTGCAGTACTCTCGCGAGTGCTCAACGGTCGCCTCAACAAATCAATTGCCAAAGAGTTGCAGATTTCCGAAAGAGCGGTTGAGCGGATTCGCGCACGGATCACCAAAAAGTACAACGCCCAGACCACTGCTCAATTGATTGCCAAGGCAACCCGAATCAATGTGCTCGAAGAGATCCTGGCAAACTCACAAGCTTTCGTGGACCAAATTGACGCTTCTCAAGATTCGCTCGATAAGGTCCCTTCAACGATTCGTAAAAGCTGATACAAAGACAGGCTCAAGCAAACGAACTGTCCAAAATTGTTGCCCCGTTAGTTGCGCCAGAAACTCGTCGGCGGTAAACGCTTTGCCATGTTGAAACAGAGATTCGTTTGCTTTTGACAGTCGTGCTTGTACATTTAGAACTGGAATTACTTGAGGCATGAGGCCACCTAATAATGCGAATTTTTTCATCGCTTGTCCCTTGTTCCCTGTCGATTGAGCAAGTCTCAATCACCAGGATCGCCACCTGAACGTTTTGCTTGTTTGAAAAGTTGAGCACGACCTCAACCCCCTCGATAGGACCTGCTTCGACTGAAAACATGGTCGGAATCCCGCCGAGCAAGAAAAAAAGCGTTGGCAACCCGACTTCGATTCCCGAAGTCACTATTATGCGAGGTAGTCGTCTAGGCAACGACCAATACCTCGCGATTTCGTGACGCCTCAGCGAAAGATAATCATGAGTAGTGCAGCTCAAGCACCCGGTAATGACTTGAATAAGGTCGATGTACCGATTCCGAGCAATGAGAATACGGAAGAACACAATTCAGGGTCCTCTAACCCGAAAACCGCTTCGAATGAGCATCACGCGAAGCGGAAACCACTGATTTTGGTTGTTGACGATGACGCGCGATTTGCCGACTCCATCGCTAATGCTTTGACTCGTACCGGATACGACGTGCTCAAAGCCTACGACGGCAATGTCGGACTGGCGATGGCATTGGTGAAACGACCCGAGTTGATTGTGCTGGATTCTCGAATGAGAAAACGCAGCGGGTATCTGGTGCTTGAATATTTGAGAACCCACCTAGACTCACCGATTCCCGTGATCATGCTCAGTGAGAACGAAGGAACACGCCACCAGACGTACGCATTGATGCTGGGAGCTGCTGCGTTTCTTGCCAAACCGATTGAAGCCGACAAAGTCGTCAACGCAGTCGTCGATACGATGCAGCGAGTCTACAATTTGGCGAAGTAACGCATCTGCGGAAGATTCGTTACGTTGCGACGCTTGGTTTGCGTTCCCATCTACATGCGACGAATCGTGCTGACGATTCGCGTGCCATCTTCTGATTCGACAGGACTCAAACGAATTCCCAACCCGAATCGATTGCCATCCTTGTGGCGACCGAGCAAGTTATCTCTTTGCATCAACGGCTCGACATCCACATTGGCACGATAGTTATCCAGAAACGTTTGCAGCGGCCGGTGGTATCGCTGGGGAACCAGCACATCGATCGGCTGACCAATCAATTCAGCCTCGGTATAACCAAACAGGTTTGTCGCATGTCGGTTCACTCGATGAATGGTGTGGTCCAGATTGACGACGACGATCGCTTCCGGTGCCGCTTCGAGTAAATTGGCAAACTCGTCTCTTTTGCGAACCAGCGCATCAATGTTTCGACCGATCGCAACAGTGATTCCTTCATCAACCAACGGCGTTACTGTCCACGAAAACCAATGAAAGCTCCCGTCGCTAGCCTGCATTCTGCGCTCGAGTCCTGAGACCGTCGAGCCTCCTTGAATCTCGCGAAAAATGTTTCTTTCATCCCCCAGATCTTCGGGATGGACAAGGATGTTAGGTCTTAACCCGACCAGATCATCCAGGCTCCAACCCAATCGCCGTTCCCAAGCCGCGTTGACCCAAAGAATTTTTGGCGTCGCGTCAAACATGACCATTAAGTCAGCGGACAACTCAAACAACTTCTGCCTCGCAATGTCGGTCTGTTCTTTGAGCGTCTCGGAGTTCATCCATTCTTCGACGGCGTCAGCGATATCATTTGCCGATTGATAACGTTCGTCTGGATCACGTGCCATCCCTTTGACGCAAACTTCATCCAAGTGCGATGGAACTGCTTCGGAGTACGTTTTGGGTGAGACCAACTCGGATTTAATGACTTGTTCCAGCATCGAATCAACATCATCGGCGACAAACGGCGTTTGCCCAGTCAAAATCTCGTAGAGCATTGCCGTCAATCCGTAAACGTCGCTCCGCTCATCGATCGATTCAACGTCACCGCGAGCTTGTTCGGGAGACATGAACGCTGGCGTACCCAAACGGACGCCATGACGAGTCTGCCGGACTTTCGGCAACCCGGATTGCCAAGACGACAACTCTGGGAACCCATCTTGAACCAGCTCACTTTCCCCGACTCTCTTGGCAATGCCCCAGTCGATCACGGTGACTTCGCCATATTGACCAACGATAATGTTTTCGCTTTTGATATCGCGATGCAACACCTGTTGTGCATGGGCAAACGCAATGGTTCGTGCGACCGCAACCCAGGCACGTAGCAACACAAACAATTCGATGCGGTAGTTAAAACGACTGGTCATCTTTCGCTGATGGAACTCGATGATCTTGGCGTACATCGTATCTCCATGGATCAACGACATCGCGTAGTAGCTTTTGTGCCCGTTTTCAACCAAGTCAAAAATGTAAACGATGCCAGGATGGTTTAGTTGAGCCGTGATCCTGGCCTCGTAAATAAAACGACGTTGGACAGATTTAAGATTGCCTGTCTCTTTGCGAAGGCGTTTAACGGCAACGGTGCGCCCCAGAAGTTCATCTCGCGCGAGCCAGATTTCTCCAATGCCACCGACGGTCAGTAAACGCAACAGCGTCCAACGAGACTGATGAGTTGGTAACGGCGTTAGAATTGAATCGCCCGGATCGGAGTCGTCATCGGATTCGGGGCTCGCGATGGTCTCCATCATCGAATCGGAAAGGTTCAATCGTTTCAGACGATTAACGATCGCGTTGTTGTCGGGCTGAAGACTCTCCAACACAACGGAACATTCGTCGCAGATTTCCAAATGAGCTTCAACATCCGTATCATCATCAGCTTCATCGTCGAGATCTAACCAGCGTTTGAGTCGTTGGCGGGTCGGATGAACGAATTTCGATGGTTGGGCAGTCGACATCGTTGCAAAAACGAATGAGAATTTTGAAGCGTCGTCAGGACACGCTATCATTCTAACGATTGCCAGACGATCGTGGTTGTTTTTCGATCGCCAATTCGGCACCTCAGAATACTACTCGCGTTCAACAAGTTTATCAGAACGCAACCTGTCGATTTTCCTGTCACGTTTCCTGGTTTTAGCTTTGTTGGCCTTTATGATTCATCTTAAACAACCTCAGCTTGGGTTCGCGGTCTTGTTGGGGTCAGCTTTGCTATTGCTGGTGATCGCTCAACCGAACATCGCTCAGGAAACAGACTCGCCAACCACCAAGAGCGAGTCATCAGTGAAAGGAATCGGCATCGAAGTCGCATTTCCAAAGCTCAGATTCTATCGCCCGGTCTCTTTGACTCACGCAAACGACAATCGCATCTTTGTGGTAGAGCAAGCTGGCGTGGTTCGCGTCTTTGAAAATGATGATCAAACCGATCGCTCTACTGTGTTTCTTGATCTTACCGACCGCGTTAACCGCGGCAGCAATGAAGAGGGTTTGATTGGTTTCGCGTTTCATCCAAACTACAAGAAGAACGGTGAGATTTACGTTCACTATTCGGCGCTCGAAGGAGCGTCACGGGGAATTCTGTCACGTTTTCATGTCGACGAAGATAACCCGAACAAAGTCGACGTTGACTCAGAAGAAATTCTTCTGGAGATTCCTCAGCCGTTTCGAAATCACAATGGAGGAGCGATTGCATTTGGCAAAGACGGGATGTTGTATCTGTCGTTGGGCGATGGTGGGAAAGCGAATGATCCTTTGCTGTCCGGACAAGATTTAAGCACGCTGCTGGGCAAGATTTTGAGAATTGATGTCGACCAACAGGATGAAGGACTTGCCTATGCGGTGCCCAAGGACAATCCGTTCGTCGATCGAAAAGGGGCTCGTCCGGAGATTTACGCGCTGGGCCTGCGCAACGTCTGGCGGTTTTCCATCGATCGAAAAACGGGTGACATTTGGGCCGGAGATGTTGGCCAGAATCGCTTTGACGAAATTGACTTGATCGTCAAAGGGGGCAACTACGGTTGGAATCGTTGGGAGGCGGCGGAGTCATTTCGATCGGAAACAGAAATGGCGACCGAACCCCACATCAAACCCATCGCCAGCTATGGCCGGCAGTGGGGCCTGTCGGTGACCGGCGGTAACGTCTACCGCGGAAAACGATTTCCCAAAATGGATGGATCCTATTTCTACGGCGACTACATTTCCGGCAACCTTTGGCGGATTTGGAAGGATGAAAAAGGTGACTACCAGAATGAACTGGTTCGTCGTACCGGTCGGTCCATTGCGGCATTCGGTGAGGACTCGGATGGAGAAGTATTTCTACTGAGTTTCGATGGAAAAATTTATCGGATCATACCGACCAAAGCACCAGAAAACTTCCTTGCCGGATGGCCGGAGAAGCTTTCAGAAACCGGGATTTTTTCGAACATGAATGGACGGCAAAAAGAAGTCGCTGCCGACTATATCCCATACGAAGTGAACGCTCAGTTTTGGTCCGATGCGGCGAGGAAGACCCGGTACCTTCGGTTGCCCGAAGGGCAGTCGATGACCTATTCGGAAAACGATGCGTGGGAGGTGCCGGTCGGTACCGAAATTGTCAAAAACTTTCGCGATGCCTACTCGCCCCGAATGCTGGAGACTCGAGTCATCAAGCGGACCGAAACAGGTTGGGAAGCTGCGACCTATGTTTGGGATAAGAAGTCCACCGACGCGAAATTGTTTCCAGAAGGTCAACAGTTTGAGCTGTACAGTCGGCCGCGTGGAACACCGAATCGAGTGCGGCTATGGCATGGCCCTTCTACATCGGAGTGCGCAAGTTGTCACACCGATGCCGCCGGATACGTGCTTGGATTAAGAACCGCTCAACTGAATCGCGGGAAAGGTCAGTCGAACCAGATCGCCCGATTCATCAACAGCGGAATGCTCAAAGGTGTAACCGATCAGTTTGATCCGCAAAAGGCGCCGGCATTTTGTGAACCGTCGGATGATACAGCAACACTCAACGACCGAGCACGAGTTGTACTGGACGTCAATTGTGCCATGTGCCATCGGCCGAATGGTCCAGGCAATGCCAACATCGACCTGAGGTATACCACCAACGATGCTGAAACCAAAATGTTTGATCTGCCGCCCGCTCAAGGTGACTTGGGAATTGAGGAAGCAAAAATCGTGAAGCGTGGCGATCCGGATAAATCGACATTGCTCAAACGAATGGAGACTTTATCCGTTGGACGGATGCCGACGATCGGCAGCAATCTTGTCGATGAAGACGCGGTCAGTTTGATCCGTGAATGGATTCAGTCGCTGGAGGACTAGACTGCGACATTGAAAGTCAAATCCGCGCCGTTTGGCCCGAAGTTCACTCATCGTCGACTTCGGCCGGTCGGTGGATCAATGGCGATGCGTCGTCGAGTCTCGGATGGCCATCCTGCAGATCCGCAGCCGTGATCCCCTGCCCACCGTTGAGCCCATCCATATGTTCAATCATATGATACAACGCGTAGATCGCGGCATCGACATCACCTGTATGCCCCGACTCGGAAATCGTGTGCATGTTTCGGATGGGGAAACCAATCGATGCCGACGCTGAGTCAATCGAAGCCAGAACCGCTGCCATGGCGTCGGTGCCGGTGTCCCGCCCGGCCAATTCATGCTGAACTGGAATTCCATGTTCAATGGAAACCTGATGGATGATTGAATTCAACATCGCGCTGGTGACCGCACCGTGACACAAAGTGTAGCCCTGCCCCATCGCCACGGGTTCATAACGACGATCGGAAATCCCAGGTGCCGCAACAAAGTCATGAGCGACGTCAACGGCAATGGTGACGTCAGGCCGGAAATGTTCGGCTAGTACACGGCTGCCAAACCGACCAATTTCTTCGTGCGAAGCGATCGCGCCCAAGTATCGAATGTTTTTGATCTTGCTGGACTCGGAAATCAATCTGGCAATTTCCGAGGTCACAAAACAGCCCAAACCATTATCAAGGTAGGCACCCGAAAACGTATGTGGAGCGAACCCGCGTTCAATTGGTCGATCGTAGATAATCGGATCGCCAGGACGAATGCCCAACGCCTCGATTTGCGCTTTCTTGTTATCGCCATGGATATGCAATTCGAGGTACAGCATCTTTCCTTTGATGCCATCGTCACCGCTACGCAACTTTGGATCAGCAAAGTGGATGGCACCGATCGCCTCGATCGTTCCTCCCTCGATCACTCGCCAGCATCCACCGCGTTCGGGATCTTCGCTGAAGAGTTTGACTTTGTGACCGATCAACGTCGTCGGTAACATCGAGTCGGAGTTGACCCATATCTTGCCATCCTCGCTGACGCTGCGCACTTGCATACGAATCTTGTCGGCGTGCCCAATGACCATCACAGAAAATGCATCCGTGGCATCGGGCATCGTATCGAGGACGATCCCGGCATTCCCTTTAAACGTGTGAATCTTCCAGGAATCGGGGGCAAACGACAGAATATACGGTTCCAAAATGCCACGCGTCATCGAAGCTTCCAGACCAATTGGGCTGGGCGCGTCGAGGATGGTTCTCATCAAGGCAAACCGTTCGTCCGACATTTCGGTTTCCCACGGCTTTGGAGTTTCGTTCACGATGTTCTCTTTTCGTTGTTGCTGGTTGTCGCGTCTATCTTAAAAAGTTCAACCCGCGTTCCATAGTAGGCAGCGGTCGAGCCAACGTGCGTCATTCCTAAACGCCGGGCGACTTTTTGGGAAGCCGTGTTTTCTTTGTACATGACTGCGTAAACAGTTTCAATTCCGTGATCAAACGCACGTTGAATCAAGAGTTGACCGGCCTCGGTTGCCAGTCCTTGGCCCCAACTGCTGCGACGCAAATGCCAGCCGACTTCAATGTCGTTAGTCAACAGACCGTCGCCATCAGGAAGCGGTTTAAGCATCATGGTTCCGACCAACTGATTGTTCGAAGCCAATCGCACCGGCCAAATACCGAAGCCTTGACCGGTCTGCGTTGCGGTGAGATTGTGCATTTGCTGAGCATAGCCGACACGCCGATTTTCACTCTCATCAATCGACGCATCGAAAGCGCCGTCCCCGAGCAATCGCGTCACCTCCGGATCACCGTAGATTTCAAAGAGCTCGTTGGCCGAAACGGCTTCCCAACTGGTGAAAATCAGGCGATCCGTTCTCAATGTTTCCACTCTCGCGTACAGCTTGAATATCGGCAGGAACCGAATGAAAGGTCGGTGCGTTTTGATCAAAGATGGAAATTGATCGCCGGCGGGAGTTGGTTGAATTCAACTCAGTTGTGACCGCACGGCGTGGCGATTATGAACTCATTTTGCTCATTGATTCAACCACTTCACCGGGGTTCGGAAAGCGATCTTGTTCGTTTTTCGAAAAGACCTTTGCTCCATCAACAGTGACTTCGAAACACCCACCACCGGACGCGATCAATTCAGAATCAACGCCAAATTTTTCCTTGATCTCTGCTGCCAAACTGGAAGCAGTCGGAAGGTAGTTTCACATGCTGCAGTATTCAATCGATACTTTCATCGCCGATCCATTCTCTGGTTAAAACTTGAACTTGTTAGCTGAATTGTTTGTCGTAGCACGACTTGGACCAGCACTAAACGTACTGGATTCATAAGCACGACGTCGACCGGACAAGCGACTTACCAACTTCGTCAATTTGCGCTAAATTTTGGAGGAAAATCTCGCTTGGCTGGTTCTGGTCTGCGAACGTACTTTAGCAGGTCTTGCAAAAGTTTAGAAACCAGAATGATTCTCGGCCCCAGTTCGTCAGTCGCAAGAACCCGCTGCCGAAATTCCGATTCAACCCCCGCTGTGTATGCGATCATGTCGACCATACGAGACAACGGCAACTCAGGATCGACAAATTTCGCGAGTACATCAGCATCCCAATGATCCTGCGTTTTGGCCAACTCGACAAAGTCCTTTAACAACTCCTCACGAGCACCTGGAAACTCGTCGTCGCCATCGTTGGGTGCAGGCAGAACTTCGACGCGAGCCAATCGATAAGGTTTCTCGGAGTCGATCTCACGCAAGATGCGGGCACGTTGAACTCCGAGGACGAACAGGTTGTACCGTCCGTCCTCTTGCCGCACCTCTTCGACAATCTGGGCGATACAAACGGTTTGATTGATTTTCGGGTTGCCAAAACCGTCCAGCTGATCGGAGTAGAGATTGGCCATCGTGATCAATCGATCGGAATCCAACGCGTCTTCCATCATCGTGCAATAGCGGGGCTCAAAGATGTGGAGCATTTGCCCAACACCTGGATACAACACCATCTTTGAAATTGGAAACAGCCGAACCATTCCATTGAAATTGTCCGGCAGAGTTAACTCATCGTAGGGTCGTGACATGAATTTAGTCGCTTGAAAATGCCATCACGAGTTGAATCACGTACCAAAACAAAAGTGCAATGGAAGCAAACAGTGCCAAAGAGGCGGCAACGTATTGCTCTGTGTCATAGTGATGCAGGGCTCTTGATGTGTTGTACAAAATGATCCCACACGCCAAAGCAACCATGGCCACTGAAAACCAGAGTCCCAATGAGAAACCGATCGCGATCGAGGCAACGATCAGTCCAAGGGCAATGAAGCTCAGGGCAATCAATCCCCATTTCAAAAATGAGAAATCAGCTTTGGTAAACAACACGACGATGGACAATCCACCAAAGACGATGCCGGTGATTACACCAGCGGTTGGGATGGTGTCAGGACCGACTTTTTCCGCGAAATACAACAACGGAACAAAAATGATCGTTTCGGCAACGACGTACAAAGCCAGTCCGAGGTACTGCATCGACCGCGATGTTCGACTGTGCGCCCACGAATCGGCGATATAACTGACCACCATAAATGCACCCAACACGATCAGCCATGAATAGCCGCCAACCATCGAACCAATCAACGGCTCAAGCTGAGCGTGAAAGACATTGAGGATGATGGCTTCCATCGCAACAAAAGCGAGGATGGCACCAAGTAGATGCAGATACGTTTTTCGCAAAAATGTGGACCGCGCATCCACCGTCGAGTTTGCTGCAACATCGGCGTAGCCAACATGCGAACTAGCATAGGGATTATTATTCACTGATTTTCCGTTGGAATCTTGAGACAAATTTTTCGTCAAGTTGGAGCGATAACGACTGGTCACCGGAGCAACGTAATTCCTCTCGGAAAGGCTTCACATTTTCCAACTCACCGAATTATATCGCCGTGGTCAAGTCTGACTATGTAACAATTCTGCCGAATCTGCCAAACCGCTCTCATCTCAGGTACATGACAAGTACCGGTTCTCGTCGTGCGGGCGGATTTAGCTGGACAACAAGAACATGCCCAAAATCGAGAAGCCAAACTTGATGAACGCGAATGCGCCGCCAATGATGAAGCAATTTTTCAGATCGATGTCCATCAACGCGAAACAGCCGAGCGCGACCAACAGACCAATACTGATAAAGATCCCCAATAAGATCCAAATAACGCCAAACGACGCTGCTGCGGCTGCCTGAGCTCCTGCATACGCGCCTAAACTTGCGAATACTGCGATCAAGCCTGGTTGCACATAGCTGTCTTCTTCGTAATCGGCGATCGCGCGAATCAAAACAATAAGGATGACTGTGTCGATAACAATGCCGAGCATTGGATGCCCTTTCGTTCAAAAATGAGTAGGAACTAGTCGAATAGAGAACAATCTCACTTGAGATCAATCTTTTGCCGCGAGTGATCGTTGCACGACTCTCTCGTGCGTGCCTAATACAATCCTGCAAGTGCGGCGCGATCGCATTTTAGTCTGGCGTCGCAGTCAATCAACGCACAAGCGAGCTATTCAGCTCCGATTACGCCAGTTCGATTCTGTAACGTTTGATGTGGCGTTCAAGAGAACGATTTGAGCGACCATGGGAGCGAACGTGGGCAGTTTTCGCAGGCTGGGCAGTCAAACGCGTTCACTGGTCAAGAGATTGCGATCGCATTTCATCATCTACGTCGCTCTGGTCACTCTTGGCGAAGCATTAGGGTAAATCTGCTCAGGAAAACCGGCGGGAGACCGTTGCTGAGAACCAACCGATGAAATAAATCGGGCTAGTTTCACAGCGGAATGAAAACAGTTAAAATAGCGTCCTTAAAATCGGTTTTACCGAGCGGATGATGGTTCTTTAGCAACTTCCGAACAAGTCTGCCGCCGGTTGTCGAATTTATTGGAACTGCGATTAAGACCGGACGTCCTGTCGTAAATCGCATCTCGTTTAAATCATAGTTTTAGTCAGCGTACGGGTGATCCCGGTGAGCACCGTTTCAGAAAGCCAGTCCATGTCGAATGTGGCCAAAGTCGAAGTTGAAGGTCATGAGCTAGAATTTGCGATCGTCGAGGGAACCGAAAAGGAAAAGGCGATCGATATCGGTCCACTGCGAAAGCAGACGGGATTGATCACGATCGACGAAGGTTACGTCAACACTGGATCGACCAAGAGTGCCATTACATTTCTCAATGGCGAACAAGGCGTGCTTCGCTATCGCGGTTACCCCATTGAAGAACTCGCCGAGAATTGTGACTTTGTCGAAGTCGCTTATCTGCTGATCTACGGTGAACTGCCAAACACCCAGCAATTGGAAGAGTTCCAGCTGTCGATCCGCCGGCACACGATGCTTCACGAAGACATGCGGTTGTTCTACAACGGCTTCCCACGCGACGCTCACCCGATGGCGATTTTGTCGAGTGTCGTTTCTGCGATGTCGACGTTTTATCAAGACTCGCTGGATCCAAACGATCCAAATCAGGTCGAAATTTCGATTCGACGTTTGATGGCGAAGCTGCCGACCATTGCTGCCTACAGTCACAATAAATCGGACGGACAGCCGTTCTCCTACCCGCAAAATCATTTGCCGTATTGTGAAAACTTCTTGCACATGATGTTTTCAAATCCGTGTGAGGATTACAAAGCGAACCCAATCTTTGTCAAAGCACTCAACATGCTGTTGATCGTTCACGCCGATCACGAACAAAACTGTAGTACGTCCACCGTCCGTATGGTTGGTTCCGCTGACTCCAATCTGTTTGCTTCGATCGCGGCCGGTATTTGTGCGTTATGGGGACCGCTGCACGGTGGAGCCAACGAGGCGGTCGTCAAAATGCTCAATCAGATTCAGCAAGACAATGGCGACGTCGACAAATATGTCGATATGGCCAAAGACAAAGAGAACGGTTTTCGACTGATGGGTTTTGGACACCGGGTCTACAAGAACTTTGACCCGCGGGCCAAGATCATTAAAACGGCTTGTGACGAACTTTTGAATGATCTTAATCTGGATGATCCACTTTTCGAGATCGCTCAGAAACTCGAAAAGGTCGCTTTGGAAGACGAATACTTTGTCAAGCGTCGACTCTATCCAAACGTTGATTTTTACTCGGGCGTGATCTATCGAGCGATGGGCATCCCGGTCAAGATGTTCACGGTTCTGTTTGCGATGGGACGCTTGCCAGGTTGGATTGCACATTGGAAAGAGATGCACGAGTCGCCAACCAAACGGATCTGCCGTCCACGTCAGGTTTATACGGGGCCCAATGAGCGACCATTTGTGCCACTGGAAAAACGTTAATCCTTTTGTCGTGGTCTTAAATTGCAGCCATGAAAACAACGAACTTCTCGTTTGTCGCACACGAATCTAAAGGAGACGTGTCGGCTTGCTTGGCAAAGCCGCGTGGCGCAAAAGCGATTCTGGTTCTAGGTCATGGTGCGGGTGCTGGAATGCACCACGGCAACATGGAGCGAATCGCGGGCGAGCTGTACGATCGAAAAATTGGCAGTTTGCGTTACCAGTTTCCATTTATGGAGCGTGGTGGCGGCCGGGACTCCCAACCGGTTTCCTTGTCGACCGTCGTTAATGCGATCCGACAAGCCAAAAAGATGTCCAGAAACAAGCCGATTTTGGCGGGTGGACACTCGTTTGGTGGACGCATGACTTCATTGGCCGCGGCGGAATCGACCTTTCCTTCGTTCGTCAAGGGATTGATCTTTTTTGGCTTTCCGTTGCATGCTCCTAACAAGCCGTCGAGCGATCGCGCCGCCCACTTGCACTCGATTTTACAACCGATGTTGTTTCTAACCGGAACCCGTGACGCCCTCAATTCGTTGGATCTTTTTCGCCCCATTGTGAAAAAGCTGGGCGCGGGAGCCAGCAAGAAGCCCCCTCGTAACGGCCCAGTAAAGTTACATCTTCTGGATACTGCCAACCATAGTTACAAGACGCTGAAGAAGACCCGGGCCTCAGACGAGGACGTGTTTGTCGAAATGGCACGCGTTGTGGATGAATGGATCAGTGACTCTCTCTCGCTGAATTAACGGTTCAGTGTCGATCGATGCGGAAGGCCGCTGCTGACAAGATTTGGCTTTATGGCGAAGTCGTTGAACAGCTGTTGATCGAGAAGACTCATGGTTTTGGCCAGCGATGCCGTCGAACTCTACAGATTTAGAGTTTTTCTTGAATCCAAAATGCTCCTCGCTGCGAAGTTCACCGGCAGAATGCGGTTATCCACTGGTCGATAACCAGGAAACATATCAAGGAGCTTCCCATGAAACCAAGAATTTTTGCACTGTGCACTGCCGCCCTAGTCATGTTGTCATCTCAAGCCTTTGCTCAAAAAACAATTGTGCAAACGGCGATTGATGCTGGCAATTTCAAGACCCTGGTCACGGCCGTTCAAGCTGCTGGCCTGGTCGATACTTTAAACGGGCACCAGGAATTCACTGTTTTTGCTCCAACTGATGAAGCTTTCGCACAACTTGATTCCAACACGTTGTCCAGCTTGCTGAAGCCAGAAAACAAGGATCAACTGACACAGATCTTGACTTACCATGTTGTAAAAGGTCGCGTTAACGCTCGTGACGCGTACGGACTCGACAATGCCGCCACCGTCAACGGACAGCGACTGGGCATCGACTTTCAAGGTAATGAACTCAAAGTCAACGATTCGCGGATCGTAGTGACGGACATCCAATGCTCCAACGGCGTGATTCACGTGATTGATGCTGTCATGTTGCCGAAGCTCGCCAACATCCCAGCGACTGCAACCGCGGCTGGGAATTTCAATACTCTGTTGGCAGCCGTCGGAGCGGCAGGTCTTGGCGAAGTGCTTTCGGGTCCCGGACCATTCACCGTACTGGCCCCAACTGACGAAGCCTTCGCAGCTTTGCCAGCAGGAACCGTCGAAACTTTGCTGAAGCCTGAAAACAAGCAGAAGCTGATCGACATTTTGAAATACCACGTTATCGCTGGACGGGTTTACGATACCGACGCCGTGAATGCTCGCCAGGCAAACAGCCTACTCGGACGTTCACTCAACATCGATGTGACTGCTGACGGACTGAAAATCAATGACGCAACGGTCATCGCCAAAAACATCGAAACTACCAACGGCGTTATCCACGCAATCGATCAGGTTCTGTTGCCAACCAGCATGACTCGGCAAGAAGTGATGACGACAATTTCAGGAGCGATCAATCGTGGCGCACCTGTCTTCAACTCAGGTGACCACGGCGAATGCTGCAAGATCTACATGGCGACGTTGACTTCGATCGGTTCGGCCGGCATCAACAATGCAGACGACCACACGATGTCGATGGTTCGCATGACGCTCAAGAACGCACGTAACTCACATGACATGACTCAGCGAGCCTGGGTGCTTCGCGAAGGCATGGATAGTCTGTACACGCGAGTTTCAAAAATGAGCGATCAGATGACGACGACCAGTCGCTGAGCAAACGTCCATTAAGCTGCCAAACCTTGAAACTGGAATGCCACTTTTGTTGATCAAAAGTGGCATTTTTTTATGCGCCAACTTTTTTGCACCAACTCTTGTGCGCCTACGAAACGACATTCACTTGCGTTGGGGCAATCAGACTTTGCGAGCACAAACTTCGATCGACTTGCACCAACCAAGTGTTCGGTAGAGCTTTCGATAAGAGCGATAGGCCAGTGCATACGCCGTTACATGAAGCGGCACGGAATTCAATTTCCCCAGCACACGCGAAGGCAAGACTTCGAATCCGGCTGTTTCCAGGAAAGAGCACATGTTGGATCGCGTGAAGGTGTAAAGATGATCGAATGGCCAAAAGTGTTTGTACTCAGTGCCCAGACGTCTGGCTTTCCAGCACTGGGAGTCCGGGGTTTCCAAAACCAGGATGCCTCCGGGCTTGACGACGCGATACCATTCGGCGAGCGTTGCTTTCACATCTTCGACATGCTCGATCACATGCCAACTGGTAACCACGTCAAATGAATTGTCTTCGAATGGCAATCGTAGACCATCGATTGGTTGGCATTGCAAACCTTGATCGACGCAATATTGAACCGCAGTTTTACTGACATCGACGCCGTGGGCATCCCATCCCAAGCGGACGGCTGCTTCGACGGTCGCTCCGATCGAACAACCGACATCGAGCATTTTGGGATGATCAACATCGAGGTATTTTGTGAGGGCTCCCAACCGGGTGAGTGCCGTCAGGATTTTATAGTTGCGGCGCGACGCGTACGTTGTGTGGTAATTGCTCTCGTAGTGTTCCAGCGGCGGCTGTTCTCTTTTTTGATACAGCAGGCACTGGGGGCAAACGAGGAAACAGTTCCCTTTTTCGACTTCAAAGCGGCTGAGAGTCTCGTGTCCGCAATTCTCACAACAATCGGAAACCGTTTGGGCTTGTTCCTCAAGCGTCGAAGTCACGTTTGGACTTGGAGGGGATTCGATCTGGTTCATAATCCTTCACATCAAACAACAGGGTCGGTCCTTCGCTGGACGCGACTATATCATTTGTCCTGAATTTCGAGAACACGAATCAGTCCGATCGTCTCTGGACCAAGGAAATACGGGATGATCGGGCAAATGAGTGACGCAGGAATCCGAACTACGGCTGGTCGGCAACAATGACGCCAAACTTCGCAAAGACAGGGGCGTACTTGGCCCAATCGCTAGCGTGGTCGCGCTTTAACGCTTCAAAACTTTCCATTTTGATTGCTTCGAACGTATTGCCAACATTGACCAGCAAATAGCAGCGGTTGCCGTCTTTGTCGGCCTCTTTCTTCTGCACCAACCGGATACCGCAGTTCAGTTTTTCGAACTCGATTCCACAAGTGAGATTGCCTTCAAGGTCGTCCCGAAAAATGATCGAACGGCTTTCGCCACTCTTTTCGATCGCATCAAAATTCAGAAACACTTGTTTGATTTCTTTTTGAGCTTTGGCCTGTTGGGCCATGAACATTTGCTGTCGATTGGCCGCGTGCACGTCAAGATTCACATTCATCTTCTCGCCGACAAACCGGCGATTGGCAGTTTGAAAAACGTAGCGACTGTACGCCGACATCCGCGACGCAAAGTTAGCTTCCGGTTTCAAGTCCGACGTAACTCGATCAAAAACGACCTGTGGGAACTGAACCGTATTTTCTGGATACTGACTGGATCCGGGTTGATACCAACTGGCTGGCAGATTTCTTTCTTTGAGAAACTCGCGAACTTCCGCCGAAGCCTCCTTGATGGTTTTTCCACCGAGCATCTTTTTCCAGTGCTCACGATCGACGGTGAGTTCGCCCTTAATGATTTGCAATCGCAACATGGACCCGATGGCTTCCGACACATCATCCAACTCGCCCTTGGTTGCGAGGAGTTGTTCCAGAGTCGGTTGCTCGGACGCATTGTCAACCGAATCGGTTGTTTTGCGTTCATCGGCCCAAGCCAGCCATTGGGCAGTGTCGTTGCCAAACGACTCGTTCGTGACGACGGCTAGTTGGCTGGAAATTGCTTTGATCGAATCAACGTCATCCGGTTCACACGAGCGAAGCAGCCAGATCAAGTAGTCGCGATCGTTGATGAGGTCACTCTTGGCAATCAGCTTGAGCAATCCGCGTCGGAAGGAATCCACTTGTTTGTCATACGTCTTTTTTAGTCGAGCACGAACTTCGGTGGAGTAATCCTGGTTGGTCATCGCATACTGAATAAAGGGCTCCCAGTCGTCAAAATTCTTGTTGACAGCTTTGGTCGCTTCTTCGCGTTGGCTGTAATCATCATCGTTCATCGGTTCGATCATCGCTTCAAACTGTTTCAGCTTTTCTTTATCCTTGGGGATCAATTGAAACAGCGCATACTTGCGGACAAACGGATGAAAACGAGAAGGCACTTCACCGGCGCCGCAAAGTGCCATGATGGGGACCAAGCGTTGATTCAGATAGCCCGGATAGTTGGCGGCAAACTCGTCAAACGAATTCGCAGTCGCAGAAAACTGAGCTTCGGGACCAAGTTCAACACAACGAATGACACCTTTGGATGATTGGCTGAAGCGAAAGTGTTGTGCGCCATTGTCTCCCATAAATTTGATCTTGAATGACTTGTCCGGTTTGGCTGTGACCAAAGCAAAATTCTGTTGTTCCGTATTTTCTTTCAATTGCAGATAGAACGTTGATTTGTCATCGATGGCAACGACTTCTTGCGTGGGGTTCCAATAGCGTGTGCCAAAACCGGCCGTTGCTGACATCTTGCTCCCGGTGATGGATGAGCTCCAACTGTTGCCTCCACTGGACGACGAACTTCCTCCTCGTGCACCGGTAACGCGATTCGCAGCCGCGGAGAGGACTTGTCGCGAAGAATTTCCGTTCGTCGCAAATGTCGGCTTGAGAATATTTCCGTCGGGAACAAGGGCAAACAGATCAGCCCGATTCTTCTCTTTGGCGAGGCTGTCGGCAAACTGGCCCAAGCTTGACTTTGGCGGGACGAACTCTGTGTAGGAAGTTGACGTTTGGCCAAACGCGACGGGCGAAGCGATTGCCAGCAGCAAGCTTGCGAAAGCTGAAATCGCCGGGCACATAAAACTGGCTTTTGAACGATCAAACGCGAACGACATGATTAGCTCCGAGAAATTTGTCCATCGCCCGAGGAGAAGGGCCTTCGTTGTGACGCGTTTATTGTAGTCGATCAGATCGCGTGATCACATGTAGCGTTACCGCTCCAACGGCACGAGGCAATCGGGGACGTTTTCGGGAGGTTTCAAGAAAGCGTTTGTTGGGGAATGTTCGTATTTGGAGAGTGTTGAGGCGTTGAGGGCGTGAGGGCGTGAGGCAAGAAGTCGTACGGTGAACGCCGAGAAGGTGTAGCGATGGGGCGCAAGCCGTTTGGTGAACGCATGAAGATGTAGCGTTAGGGCGCAAGCCCTACGGTGACGGCCTAGAAGGTTTCAAGCGTTTTCGATTCGATATGGGTTGGGGTTGTCACCGGCCGGCTCGCGCCGGTCCGCTACTTATTTGAGACGTAGCGTTAGGGCGCAAGCCCTACGATGACGTACTGGAGCATGTAGCGTTAGGGCGCAAGCCCTACGGTGATTTCCGAGAAGGTTTCGATCGTTTTCGAATCGAGATGCGTTGGGGTTGCCACCGGCCGGCTCGCGCCGGTCCGCTACTTATTGGAAATGTAGCGTTAGGGCGCAAGCCCTACGGTGACGGCCTAGAAGGTTTCAAGCGTTTTCGATTCGATATGGGTTGGGGTTGTCACCGGCCGGCTCGCGCCGGTCCGCTACTTATTTGAGACGTAGCGATTGGGCGCAAGCCCTACGGTGATCGCCGAGAAGGTGTCAAGCGTTTTCGATTCGAGATGCGTTGGGATGTCACCGGCCGGCTCGCGCCGGTCCGCTTCTTATTGGAGATGTAGCGTTTGGGCGCAAGCCCTACGGTGATATTCGTGGGTCGTAACATCTCTAAGCGTATCTGGAATCTTCCGCGAACATTCTTTTGGAACTCGACGTTCACCATGCCAACATCATTAGTTGGGTTGTTGCCGATCAAGACTCGAAAATGATCAATACAATCGGAGATGTGCCTTATTCCAAATTACTACTTCTTGAACTTTGTCTTTTGAAAAAGCGATTCAAGGTTCTCATTTTCAAATAACTTACTTGATTCTTGGCCTAACAACCGCTCGACCTTGGAAAGTTGCTCCCCAGAAAGCGTCGAGAAAGTCGATCTGACGTTCTCTCGACAACGTTGTTTTATGGCTTCTATCTCCTTCATTGCTTTTTCAATTTCTCGATTCGCATTTGAACAATCCAACTTAAAGCGATCGACTTGAGTCTGCTTCATTTGTAAAAAATCCACGCCGAGAGGGCTAACGACAAACTGAAAGACGTTGTTCATGTGAATGATTTTTGCTAACGCTGCAAGCTGTTCCTCAAGCAAAATTTCTTTTAACTTGCTCGCAAACACTTTGGCCAACTTAAGCCGATCTGCGCCTTGGGTTGTACCTAATCGGGATTTGAACTCTGCACTCAATTCACGTAGTTCATTGATTTGTTTCGCTGTCAACTCCAGCTGGGTTAAGCTGCTGATTTCCGGTGTGCTTGCCGCTGAGATCATTTTGGAAACGAGAGGCACATCAATGTCTCCTTCGGGTGCGATCCGGTTCATGCGCCGTCTGACTCGATAAACACCGGGGTTTGAGTTTTGCTTAGTTCGTCGACGGGCACGATTTCTTTTAACATCCTATCAAACGTCTGGCTCCAGATGTGGCTCAGTTTGATGCAGCGAAGCGTCATCACGCTC
>JBCAWX010000025.1:0-101595 GCA_038534355.1 Planctomycetota bacterium | reverse complement strand
ATCAAGAAGCAAAATCATGAACCGTAGAAACTTTATCAAAACGACCGCCGGACTCAGTGCCGTTGCGCTCACTTCCATCGAAACCCGCTTGCAATAGCGAGTCTGCATCGAATCACCAAGGTGCTCTTTCAGATTCTTTCGGCTCAGCGTATGTTTGAGAGCCTCGACTCGTTGAAGCGTGATCTTACGCGTTTCCGGAGAACAATTCATCGTGGCTTCCTTGCACTGGATGTTGATTTGACACCCTTCTAGTGACGGAAGTCACGATTTTTGTAAACCTCGATTGAGCAGTATTGGGCTTTAGCCGGCTTCAGTTGTTAAGCGGTTACCAACCGGCTTAAGTTACCAACCGGCTTAAGTTACCAACCGGCTTCATCCAAATTTCGTCGGCTATAGAACTCAAGAGCCCAAGAACAAAAGCCGGGTGCCCAGCAAACCGTTCCCGCACACCTTAAGGGTTGCTCAAATCGATTTCAAGTGCTTCATGCTTTGCCCGATACTTGCGATTGGATCGGGCGATTGATCTTGCTCGACATGGCATTGCTCTACGCCAACTTGTTCAGAAACTTTTAACACTTGAGCCATGTCAATTGAACCGTTCCCTAATTCTTTGAACGCTTCGTGGGGAACCTTGCCTTCGTCGTAGCAGACTTTCGCGTCTTTTTTCAGATCCTTCAAGTGAACTTGCGAGACGCGACCATTGAGTTTTTTCAGTGTATCCAATGGGTCCCAGCCACCAATCTTGACCCAGAACACATCGAGTTCAAACTTGCAATGCTCTTTATCGAAGCCATTGATAAATAGATCGAACGCTGTCGAATCGTTATCCAACTTTGCGAACTCAAATGAGTGGTTGTGGTAGCACAGCTGGATACCGGCATCCGAGCACTTTTCACCAAACTTGTTGGCGGCTTCGACGTACGATTTGATTTGATCGGATGTCTGTCGAAGTTGCTTGCCGATATAGCCGAAGACCAGATGTTTCATTTCCAGCTTCTTGGCATCTTCGAGAATCTCATCGAGCGTTGGAATCCCTTTCGATTTGGGATCACAAATTGCTTTCCAGTTAATGAACGACGAAGTTGCCTTGAGGCCAAGTTCTTTGCAAATCGGCATCAGCTCGACACCTTGGCTGACATCACCAAACTCGACTTGATGGTATCCTGCGTCGGCAACCGCTTTGAGTGTTTTTTGTTTGTCTTCGGCGAGTTGATTTCGCACGGTCCACAGCTGCAAGCCAATGGTTTCTTTGTACTTGGAGTCATCGGGAATCGCCAGTAGCGGTTGGGCGAGCGTGGAAGTGAGCGCAACGGCACTGAGTCCGGCGGTCGTTTTGATAAAGTTTCTACGGTTCATGATTTTGCTTCTTGATGTTGATTAACGGCAGTTGTCGAGTGAATTGAAATGGGTCATGAAAGTGGAAGTCGATTCGATGTCAAACAGGCAGTAAAAGACTTCGTCCGAGTGAATCGGCGGTGACTGGCAAGTGAGTCTCGGCAGCTAATGGAATCGGTGATTTGGGCCCATTTCGTATCCGGAAATTTTTGGTCAGCGTCAAAGTTCAACGGGTCCAGCCTTCCGATCGATTGTAAACAAAAGGGCAGGGCAGGCGAACCGAATCGATTCGCTGGTGTCAGGATGGAAGAAAATGGCCGAATCGATGATGGCAGCGGTGAAGCGATGGTGGCAGCGGTGAAGCGATGGTGGAAGCGGTGAATCGCGGCGGTAAGGGTGAATCGGAAGTTGGCGAGGTGACGCAGAAGCGACCGGAGTAGATCCTTGGCGACAGTGATTGAACTATTGACGTCGGGCGTGAACCCTTAGCCGCTTAGGTGAATCGATTGTGGCAGAGGTGCATCTATGGTGGCAAGTTAGCAGGGGTGCATCGATGGTGGCGGGGTTTGAGGCAATCCAAGTTTACGAATGTTTAGGTGAAGCAGTGGAAGCTTGTCAAATCGCGATTGGAATTGCGGTTTTCGATATCGATGAAGCCGCTATACTATTGGCTTGAATCAATGGGGGTGTGGCGGAACTGGCAGACGCGCTAGATTTAGGATCTAGTGTCCCTAGGACGTGCAGGTTCGATTCCTGTCACCCCCACTACTGTGAAAACGGCATTTTGCCCCTGACCCCAATTGGGGCAGGACTTTACATTGGGCAATCAGTGACAAATCAGTGTCGTCATTGGTTTTGCATAGCGATTGAATCGCTGGTCATGACAACCTCTTTATCCAATCATTTGGTAAGGAGAAATCATGAGTTCACTGCAAAAAGACCCGTCTGGAAACTTTCACATCTGTTTCCGATTCCAGGGCAAACGCTTCAAGCGTTCTCTCAAAACGAAGCTCGAGAAAAAAGCCGCCGCCGCATTAGCGAAACTCGATGAGAGGCTATGGCTGATCAGCGGAGGGCATCTGAATGTCCCCGAAAACGTCGAGTTGGCACAATTTCTGATCTTCGGAGAAGTTCGTCTCCCCTCCTCGAAGATCGTCGGACCACCGCCAATGAGTCTCGCACTGGAAAAACTCTTTGATGAATATTTCATCACAGCCAAGAATGGTAGCCTGGACCAATCCACTGTTGGAACCTTAAACATTCATCGCCGACATCTTGAGCGAGAGCTTGGCAAAAAGACCAAGGCAAGCCAGATTAAGCCGAGTTGCCTTCAAGGCTACATCAACAAACGAGCCAAATCCAAAGGGAAATTTGGGCGGCCTCTCTGCGGGTCGACAATCAAGAAAGAACTCGTAACGTTAAGGACAATATGGAACTGGGCATTTGAAATGGAGTTGGTCGACTTCAAGTTAACGCTCAAAAAGTTGAGATTCCCAAAGTCGTTCGAACTTCTCCCCTTCCAAAGCCGTATGCAGATCGAGAAACAAATTGCCAGTGGCGGATGTTCTTCGATCCGAGAACGAGAATTATGGGAATCTTTGTTTTTGCTAAAACATGAGATCCAAGGGGTCTTGGAGACGATCAAGCAAAATGCAACGGCAAGGTTTCTGTATCCAATGGTGGCCATCGCAGCATTTACGGGAGCACGTCGTTCAGAACTCCTTAGAATGAAAGTTGCCGACGTCTTGGATGGCAGGCTTCTACTCAGAGAGCGAAAACGCTTACGCGGAGAATTCTCAACGAGATTGGTCCCAATCTCAACTTCACTGAAGCCTGTGCTAACGAAATGGCTAGAAGATCGCCCGAAAGGCGAAATGCTATTCCTAACCGAATTCAGCAAGCCGGTTACGAAAGACTCTGCTCATAAACGACTGAAAACGGCGCTGAAAAACTCGCAATGGAGTTGTGTTAAGGGCTATCACGTCTTTCGACACAGCTTCATTAGTGCGTTGGCGATCGAGGGAATTGACCAGCGAATTATCGACGAAATCGTCGGGCACTCGACTGATCAACAGCGCCAGAGGTACCGCCATCTGACACCAGAACTTGCATCAAACGCCGTTGATCATGTTTTTGGATAACAAGACCCAGCGGACGTGGTCAGAGGCGGGCCAGGCCCCGTTTGAGGATTTGATTGAACTTCTTGTCCAATGCTGATAATGTCGGGAGGTGCAAACCGTTTCGAGTTCCAACTTTGGCTACCTCATTGCCTACTTGATTCCTGGTTGGTTGGTCTTGCAGGCACTTGCACTAAGCAGTTTCGGAATTGTTGACGGTGTAAGCTTCGCAAGCTCGACAACGATCGCGGGTTTGCTTTCGTCCTCTCTCGCGGCACTCTTTTGGGGAATGGTTGCAAGTGCGATACGCTGGTTAGTCATCGACCGAGTACATTCGTGGACGGGAATCAAACCGGCAAGCTGGGACTTCGACCGGCTGTCAAAAAACCTCGATGCCTATCACGCTCTGGTCGCGTATCAATATCAATACTACCAGTTCTACGCGAATTCGATTGTCGCCGGATGGATTGCGTACCTGATCCTGATCGCGTCAGGGGCCAAGCTTGGTTGGGTCGGACATCTGGCATTCGTCGTAGTAATCGGTGTCTTCTGGGGCGCATCACGGGATACGTTAAGCAAGTACTACCGAAGACTAGATGAAATTCTCGCCCCAAAAAGCATGCGCTAATTCCCTTTCGAGTCCTGCTCCAGCAGTTTCTCAACATGCTTCCAGAAAACAGGTAATCGCAGATCCAATGCTTTGATCAACTTGGCTGCGACTTCGATGCTAACCTTGACTTTGCCCAGTTCCACCGAACTGACGTAGGTCCGGTGAATTCCGGCTACAGATGCAAATTCCTCCTGCGATACTCCCCGCTTATTGCGGAAGTACCGGACCGTTTCGCCAAATTTTTCTTCGATTGATGACATGTTGCAAGTTTTGTTGCTTGCAGACAATCAATCTACAGACGATAACTATACAGACGATCGTCTACATAGCGATTCAAGCCTTCAATCCCGGTAACTCAGGAGAATCAAATGACTAACGGTTCTGGCCATCCGCCCCAAAAAAACGCACAACACAAAACAAAAGCAACAACTAATTCGAGTTCAGCCGATCGCTCGCGAGAATCTGCTGCCAGAAACAACTCAGCAGAAGATGAGAATTCCTCCAAGGGGACAACGAAAGGATGAGTTATTCGGTTTCCCGAATGCTGACAACACCACTTTTTCCCATAACGATATGATCCAGCACATCGATGCCAATCATCTTCCCAACTTCCGTGAGTCGCCTGGTGACGGAATAGTCCTCATGACTTGGTGATGGGTCTCCAGAAGGGTGATTGTGGGCCAACAGTATCGAACTCGCAGCGTCTCGAATCGCTGGCCGAAAGACTTCTCTTGGATGAACAAGCGAGGCATCAAGCGTTCCGGTTGTCACGTGATGAGTATCGAGAAGTTTGTTTTTGGTATCAAGTGTGATCACATGGAATTGTTCTTGCAGAGAATCAGAGATTAGTCGGGAGAAATGTGCGCGACAGAACTCGACAGCATCTGAGCTGCTTTTGATTCTCACGATCTTTTCATAGCATGTTTTCGCTTCTTGGATTCGGCGGCCAAGCTCGATTCCGGCCCTCAGTCGCTTGTAGGCTCCGGGGGTTAACTTGGATTCTCGTTGTCCGATATCCGCCAGAGACTCAATTGAAAACTGCGTGACAATTTGCTCAGCTTTTTCAGACGAACGGACCAACGTTTCCACCAGTTGTTGGTTGGACTGATGCGCAAAATCGAATTCCGATTCGGACATGCCAAGAGGGTGCCACACATCGTTACAAAAGTCCAATCAAATCTATGTTCCAAGTGAGCACGATTTGACCGCCTTTGTCAATCAGAACTTGGGTTCCGCGGGCGTAGAATGGAATTCCTATTTCAGTGGTCGCTTGCTTTGGCCTGAGTCTATGCACCGGAAGCCAAGCTCACTGAAGGTCGTCCCCGGCTTGTGCCTCAACCGAGATCGACCGTATCGGACCTGCAGAACCAAGCCGTCGTTTTTTGCCGCCAGGTGAACGTGGAAGTCAGTTGAGTCCTTGCATGCGCTCGCTCAAGTAGGCCGTCCCGACGGCGGCAAAATCAGCGTCTCGGGACGGAGCCCCTGAGTCAATGTTGTTTCAATTCTCCACAACTGGCCCTATCGAACGCGAACACAGCTGTGAATCGTTTGACCTCTTGCTCAAGACATTGCATCAAGTTCTTCTGCATGAGCAATGTCCCCTTTCATTGGAGCTCGGTGTTCACAAAGGGGAGGTCATTCAAGCATTTCGCGCGCACGATGACCACTCCCGCAGAGCCATAAAAAACGCCCTCAGGAACGTCTTTCCGAGTTCGAGGGCATCTGCCATCCCCAATGATGCTTTCTGGCCTCCTGCGGCAACCTCGCAGTATTTCGCAGATGTCGAATTGCGCAACGATCTTTACTCGATCAAACGATGGCAGCAGCTTCTCACTCAGAGCGATCCTCTATCAACGTTGCTTGGATCGCTGGTTGTCAATCAACACTCACGTTTCTTTGGCCACGTTTCCATCACGCTCGTTCCATTGGCTCCCAAGGAACAGCATGTCCACCGAAAGGCATTTGAAGACCTGCAAAATGATTTGTTATCGAATCAAATATTCTTAGCAAATCTGTTTGAGTTGTCCGCGCGGTCGTCAAACGTCGCTTTTCGCCTACCAGCTTGGGCATTCAAGAAGTTGTTCTTGGGTAACAAACTTGTCGACAAAACAATCAGCTTAGGATCTGCAAGACGCCACGAACGTGAAACCGATATTCAATCGGCGTCGAACAAGTTGAACAGTTCGTGCTTTCAAACCCAAATCCGAATTCGAGTTTTCGGTCCTCCAAATGAGATTCGTTTGGCGTCAAGCTTGATTCACCAAATCTACGCTCCACTTTCGCAGTTCAATGCACCGCGTCTTGGGCAATTCATGTTGTCACCCGTTCGAACCAGAAACAACAGGCAGCGACCTCATTTCCTGCTAAGCTCCGATGAGGTCAGCTCAATTTTCCACCCACCAGCGCAGAAAACCGAATCATTGTCGATCTCAAGGTTTGTGCAACTGGAACCACCAAGAGACTTGCCGGTGGTTTCTTCAAGTTGTCAATTGATGCATCTTGGGAGTACCTGCTTTCATGCAACTAACAATCGTTTTGGATTATTGGCCAAAGATGCTTCACTTCACGGATTTGTCATTGGCTCTTCTGGTTCTGGGAAAACAACACTGCTGACCACTGCTATCTTGAGTTTGATCAAACGAGGGCAGGGCATTACGCTGGTCGATTTCCATGGTGACTTTGCACGTTCGATTCTCGCTTCGATTCCAGGCCGTTTCAAAAGCAAAGTTATTGAATTCTCGCCGCTCTCTGAATCCCCCGTTGCCTTCAATCCCCTCTTCACGGCTGATCCGAAGCGTTGGCCAGTCGTCACCGACTCCGTGCTGTCAGGAATGAAAAATCTATTTGGCCATTCTTGGGGGCCACGACTCGAACAGATTTTGCAGATGGCTTTATCGGCAGCGATCGCCGCTCAAGGCACAACGCTGGCCGACGTGCGGAAAATGCTATCGGACGAACCAACACGAACCAAGATTCTGACTCGTGTCACTGATCCGATCGTGCGAGAATTCTGGTTTCAAACATTTGCCAGTTGGGACAAGCGATACCGCACTGAGGCCATTCAAAGCGTGATCAACAAACTCGATGCTCTACTTACGCCCAAGCTTCGAGCGATGCTTTGTCAGACCGGAAAGTCGTTCGATTTCCGCAAAGCATTCGACGAAGGCGAAATCGTGATCGTCAATCTCGCTCGCGGAGAGATGGGCCAAACCGCAGCGAGTACGCTTGGGAGCCTGGTCTTAAGTGCGATTCAAAACGCGGCTTTGTCTCGTGCTGAGATTCCCGAATCCGAACGACTCCCCCACTCCGTATTCCTTGACGAGCTCCAGCTCTACAGCAACCCACAGGCACTAACGAGCCTACTCGCCGAAGCCCGCAAGTACCGCGTCGCTGTTTGGTCAGCCACCCAGTCCCTGGCCAGCATCGACACCGACGAAGTTCTGCCGATCGTTCTTTCCAACGCAGCCAACTTCATATCCTTCCGTGTCAGTCAGAAAGACGCCGTTGAAATTGCGCCGATGCTCGATGATGCCGTCACCCCGCGAGACATCGTCTCACTCCCCCGCTTCCATGCCTATGCTCGCGTGATGGTAAAAGGCGAAGTCCAACCACCGTTCTCGTTGACCACCATCAAGCCACCGACGAAATAAACACCACCAACAATCAGCACGTCAGGTCAAGTCAAAAATCTGGCTTCATGCAGCGCTTTGTGGCACTATGCAGTGACTACTCACCTATATCACTGCCTATGAAAAATACCTTCCTCACGATCAAACAAGCCGCCAAGCTAACCGGCAAGTCCGAAGTGACTATTCGCCGCCTAATCAAACGCCTACTCAATAACCGGACAGCACAGACTGATCAAATGATCAACCTGACTAATCGCCATGGCACATCCGTTTACGAGATCCAGCAGACGTTCTTGATTGAACACGTCAACCTGTCGGACGAGATCAAACAACAACTGCTAAGTGCGAATGATCAACCCCCTACTCAAATGGATACTCCAAATGACAATGACCAAGCCCTGAATACTCAAACGCCAAGTCAGAATACGCAAGCGACCGGCGGATTGGATAGCACATCTGATCAAGCCCGCTACTCAAATGAAACAGTGACTACTCACTCGCCTGGTCACCTGCCTACTCAACCGACCAGTCAGCCTGATCAAACCGCAACCGACAACACATCCGACCAAGAAAGAGGGGATAGTCATCCTGATCATTCGCCTAGTCAAACGACTGGTCACTTCTCCGCGGAAGGCTTTCGGCTGCTGGAAAAGACGCTCGATCAACTGAGTAGGCAGCTTGATAGAAAAGATGATCAAATCACCGAAAAAGACGTTCAGCTATCCAAGCTCGACAAGCAACTTTCGGTCGAACGAGAACGCAACGAAAAGTTGACTCAGATCGTTGAGCAAGGTAACGTCCTTGTCCACTCCGCTCAGCAACGGATCCCGCTCCCGCCCAAAGACACAAAAGGGGATTCGATCGAATCGACAATCCAGCCAGCCGAAGTGATCGAAGATTCCGACACCGAACCGGCGTCCGACGAACCCACCGAGCCAGCTGAAAACAGGGGAGTCATCTCGAAACTCTTCAGCCGATTTGGCCGCTCCGATTCATAACCCTCATGGACCTCGAAACCCCCACCAAGATCGAGCCACTTGAACAGACTGTTTCACCGCAGATCGTACGAGCCGAAACCAACTTCCTTCGGTTCCCTTTGTTTGCACTGGGAACAAAAAACCTCAAGCAAATTGACTTTCGCGAATACCAGGGGACTCGCAAGATCAAAACCAAAACTGGCGAAGCCCAAAAAGTCGCCTTCACCTATCGCGTTTCCAGAAACACCGACCAGCAATATCCCGGCCCACTGGCTCGCAAGATCCACTTCGCCTTGCTCGCGATGATGCAACGGCAACCGCATCCATATCAAAACCCGGTCAAATTCAAATGGCGTGAACTCGCACGGGAAATGGGCATTTCGTTTTCAGGCAACAAAGTCCAGCGAATGAAAAACGCCATCAAGTCGATCCATGGGGTGCTGATTCATTCCGAACACGCACTGATCGACGGCGACTCAAGAAACGCAGTCCGCCGCGAAAGGGGACTGCACCTCTACAGCCAATACATCTTTCAATCCGAGCTGCTACCCGACGGAGAAATCGCCGACCGAAACTACGTCTACTTTGCCGACTGGTATCTCAACAACTTGAACGCATTCTATTCAGTACGGATGGACTACGAACTTTGGAAACGGCTCAACCAAGAATCGCCAATCGCAAGCCGACTCTACGAATTCCTCACACACCTGTTTGGCTCACAAAACGTGCGGCGAATTGGTTATCGCAAGCTTGCCAGATGCCTTCCGGTTGAAGAACACAAACGGCCTAGCCACGCCGTCAAACAATTCGACAGCTCACTCAGGCTGCTCGTGAAAGAGGGGATTATTTCATCATTCGCATGGAAGAGGGGAGTCGAAGACCTAAATCTCGAACTTCGGCGATGCCAGAAGAAAACGACAAGCCAGGTTGCCGATCATTTTGGTGAAGACGAAGAAATCACGTCGGCGACCGAATCCGCAAGCCAAACGTCACCGTCTGAGAAGCTGCTGCAAGACTTCTACCGACGCTGGCTGAAGATCGAAAATCCAATCCTCAGCGAGAAAGACTTGAAGCTTGCCAAAGAGCTTGTTGAAATCTACGGCTACGAAACTTTGAATTCGGTTTTGCGAAAAGTCATCTCGACTCTTAGAGTCAGCTTTCCCGACGCTCGATCATTTTCCGCCGCTCAGCGGATCTTCGAACAGTTGGCTTCCAAAGCAAAAACCAACCAAGCCGACTCGTCCAATGTCGCACCAAACGAACAAGCCGACGAAGAATCTCAAAAGCAAAAAGCAAAAAATCGGGAACGAATGAAACAGCGTTGGCAAAATCTGTCCGCACGCCAAAAAGCCGAAATCGAATCGACTGTCAGAAATCGCTCTCGATCACGCAAGCCAAAACCATCCGTCTTTGAACTTCATTGCTTGATGGAAATGGAACTTCGTCGTCACAACAATCTTTCTTCTGAGTCGTAATTTCCAAACGAATCCCTCCATTGAGGAATTTGTAATTCTTGTAAGACTTGCCGATTTCGAATCAGGCTTACCCAAGCCAATAAACCACAAGCCCGTGGTTCGAGGGTCTCAAAAGCGTGGTTCCATGGTCTCACTTTCGGAAATTGACGGACTCAGTGCCGTAAGTCCATGGTCTCACAAACGTGGTTTCAGGGTCTCAATCTGGGTGTACCGAAAGGTGTACCAAAGGGTGGGCACAGGAGGCCCACTTTCAAATGATGCGATTGGCAGGAGCCATCGCCCGCAAATGGCTGTCACCAGCCGTTAAAGTTACGAAACGTCTTGATAGGCGACGGCACGTGGCGCGGGGTGGAACCCCCGCCCCCGAGGTTTCGACTATTGTCATTGAGGCACACGCCATCCATGACGCTCAACCTCGGGGGCGGGACTTCGTTTTTGTTTTCAAATGAAGTTCCTGTCCCGCCACGGCCGTCGCAGACGGCGTCGTTTGCTTACGGCAAACGACCACGGCGCGAAGCGACGTCGATCTTCAATCATTGTGAGCGAGCGATGGTTGCGTAACCTGCTTGCAATCGGCTAAATGGTTTGCGTTGACAACTCAATCAGCATATGATAGACATGGAATTGTGGAGAAGGTGTTCAAAACAAGGACGGCACGGTGCGGTACGAGAGAGCCACTGCAATTTCTGAGCGGCATACATTGCTCATCGACTTAATTCGACGTGGCGAGCTTTCTTCTAAGGCACTTGCGGACGAGCTCGGGGTTTCGGAACCAACTGTAAATCGCGACATTGGGTTCTTGCGATCCAAAGGATACGAGATAACTGCAATTCGAGTAGATCGGAAATGGGCTTACCGCATCATCGAAGCGATGGTTGTTAGGGAATCATCATCCAAGAATCGGAATGGTGACGGATGAGTAACGGGACTTCATCATCGTGGCAAAAACAGTTCGGCTTGGATGTAAGAAATGCGCCCGAGTTTTTCGAATCTTCCGAAGACCTTTCTGGCAACACGCCCCAAGCTCATTTGCTGCAGCGTGGATTCGACGATTTGGGACTCGATGGCGTCCTCTGTGCGGGAAACTCTCCCTTAGTTTACTTCCTTTTGGTCGACGATATTGATGATGAAACGACGACCTATCTGTATAGGTCATTTTGGCTCCATGGTGGCGCGCCTGTATTCGTTCTCGTTTCAGACAAGTCAGTCAACGTATACTCGGGACTGACTTTATCTTCAGTTGATGATGAATCCGCAGGGCTTGTCACCACATTGAGCCGAATCGAAGACGACTTGGCATCATTTCTGCTTTCGATTGAATCGGGCGAGTTTTTTCACGCGAACCGCCAGTACTTCAACCCAGAGCATCGTGTCGATCGCGCACTGTTGGCGAACTTAAACGACACGCGGGGGCAACTTAATGATTTGAGCCAAAGAAACATTCCCGAAGAGGTCTTGGATGGCTTGCTGTGTCGACTAGTGTTTACTGCATATCTGTTTGACCGCGGTGTTATTGACACGAAGTACCTTCAATCTTTGGGAATTAACGATTGCGAACATCTTCGCGATGTTCTTGGGATTCAGCCAACAGGCAAAGCCAAAGAGTCACTTTACCGTCTCTTCGGTCAATTAGCGGAAGACTTTAATGGCGACCTGTTTGCGGCCAATTTGAATTCCGAGTCAAAGTTGATCGTCAACAAACACATCGAAGTTCTTTCTGCATTTTTCCACGGAACATCGGTTGCAACTGGCCAAAAGTCCTTTTGGCCATACGACTTTGGTGCAATCCCAGTTGAGACTATCAGTGCAATTTATGAGCATTTTTTGAAAGACAAAGATAAAGATGATGGCGCGTTCTACACGCCTAGGTTTCTTGCCGAAGTCGTGTTGGATGTTGCCTTTGAGAAGGAAAAGCACTTACTTGGAAACACGTTTCTCGACCCGTCGTGTGGTTCTGGAATTTTTCTTGTAGGAATCTTCAACCGACTTGCACACGAATGGCGACGGGATAATCCACGAGCTCGCAACAACACTCTTGCTCGCGAGCTAATGAAGATCATTCAGGAAAGTCTATTCGGCATCGACATCAACCCTACAGCTTGTCGAATTGCTGCATTCAGTTTGTACCTAGCTTACTTGGATCATCTATCGCCACGGGAAATCCAACAGCTGCAAGAAAAAGGACGAGCCCTGCCCAATTTGGTAAGTGATGAAGACAATTCGCGAAACCTAACCTGTGCTGATTTCTTTAGCGACTCAGACAACATTCCCCAAGAGGTTTCGTATGTTATCGGCAATCCTCCATGGGGAAGTACCGCTGGCCCACAAACGGCTGCGGGTTTATGGTGCACGCAGAATGGTGTGGAGCTTTCGGATCGTCAGATCGCGTCAGCATTTATTCGCAAAGGTGCTCTGCACGTAAGAGAGATTGGCAGAGTTTGTTTTGTGCTGCCTGCGGGCGTTCTCTTTAGTCGACGTCCGAAAGCAACCAATCTTCAAATCGAGTGGATTTCGAGACACACTTTAGAATGCGTCTTGAATCTTTCCGACTATCGTTTCTTCCTTTTTGAACGCGCAACTTACCCCGCCATTATTGCTCGGTACCGTCGTCAAGCGCCAACAAACAAACAGATGGTGTCTTTGAAGATTGACTATTGGTCTCCAAAGTCGGACTGGTCAGTCACCAAGGCCGAGATTATTCGGATTGCCCCAAATGATCGTGTGCAGTTCTCGATTGGAAACTTACTAAGGAATCTCAGCGGCCCTGATTCTTCGCAAATTTGGAAGCGACATTTTTGGGCGACTGCGAGAGATCGCCGTCTCATGGAACGGCTCTCAGACCACCCACGACTAAAAGACAATGTCCGGCAAACAAGAGAGCAATCCGACAAACGCTGGTTAATTGCTCAGGGATTTCAACCCCTTGGCCCAGGAGATGATCCCGAAGAAGCGAAACAAATTGAGTTGCCAAACTCACTTTTTTTAGAGGCGACAACTCGGGACTTCAACCTGTTTGTGGAACCTTCAGATTGCGTCGACTTAGGGGAGAGCGTTATAAGTGTGCGCAAACGGTCAAGTGTCGTTACTGAGGTATTCAAGGCTCCGCATGTCTTGATTTCTGGTGGCTTTTCTAAAATCGCGTTCTTAGATTTTGATGCATCATTTCGTAGTTCTGTACGAGGAATTCATGGGCCGCAAGAAGATGCGAATTTGCTCGTTTTTTTAGCAGCTTATCTAAAGTCAAAACTAGCTAGGTATTTTCTTTTTCATATTTCGTCGAGTTGGGCAGTCGACCGTCCACGTGTTTACGATGACGAAATCCTTTTATTGCCATTCCCATTTCCAAAAGACAATGCCAATGTGGATAAGGCAAACAGCATCGTAGCAACTGTTAACTCGATAATGAAAGAAGCCATGTCGATGCACCAATTAGAAAGGTCAACAAAGGCTTCGATAATTGACGAAGCGATGAATCAAATTGACGAGTGCATTCTTGATTATTTCTCAATCACTGCTTCAGAACGGGAGCTAATCAACGAAACGATCAATATTTCTATTCCTAGTGTCCATCCGACACAATCACGTTTGAATGTTCCAACGGTAAGACAATCTTCAGCCAACCAAAGAGAGACCTACGTTTCCCGTGTTTGCGATCTGCTCAACGGATGGTCGAAACGCAGTGGTTTTGGCGTTCGCGGGCAAGTTATCTCATCAGAAAAATCAGGAATTGGGTTGGCTGTATTTGAGAAAGTCGACCGCACACTGGTCGCTGAGCCAATGCCGCCCGAAACCGAAGGAGCAATCGAAATTGTGTATCGTTTGCGTCAAGTTGTGTCGAAAAAGAATGGAGCGTTGGAGTTGACTCGCGGTATCAAGATTTTTGATCGCAATAAACTTTACATCGTTAATACACTCGACCAACGAAATTGGACACTTACCTCCGCCATGAATGACGCGGATGAAATTGCGGGTACGCTCTTGATGAAAAAGGCGGGCCAATCTGTATGACGGTTTTTGGCAATTCAGAGCAATGGTTGGATCTGCTCGAATCACTTGTCCCAGATATCGTTAGCTTGATTCTCGACGCATGGGTCACAATGCCAACGATTGAACCTGATGCCAAAGAGGATCCAGTTTCAGAGGAGCTCTGCCGAAAACTGCGCGCGATGAGAACGCTGTCGGAGTTGCCACTCCAAGTCCAAACGCAGCTCGTTGAGTTGGAAAGCGCGGGTGATGCAGATCAGGGCAGAATCGACATCGTGTTCGTTCCTCTAGTCCCCGACGAAGCGATCTATTTCGCCTTGGAATGCAAGCGAATCAACGTATTGCAAGCCAATGGAAAAGTACGTCGTTATTTTGCTGAGTATGTGACACAAGGCCTAACTCGCTTTGTGACCGGCCAGTATTCATATGCCGTTCGTCATGGCGGAATGTTGGCATTTGTTCTAGATGGTGATTTGGAATCCGCTACAGAAGGAATTCTAAACAACATCCTCGCGAACCGCGAAATACTTGGCATGGATAGGACTGAAATCCAGAATTCAAGATTCGCACCGGATGACCCGCGACTTCGAGAAACGATTCATGCCAGAACGGTCGCAGCCGGTAACGTACTGGTTCAACATTTTTTTATGCCCGCTGCCGTTCCTACGACCGAATAGTACTTGAACCAATCTTCGGTATTACTGGCGCTGTTCGCGAGTCGTTCTGCAAGTGGTGAGCTCCGCTACAAGCGACAAGTTGCAAAAATTGGTAACGACGCTCATTTTCTATACTCATTTTGGCAAACTTCGTCGGTCCGACACGCCGAGTCACCAATTTTCTTGCGCTTTGGCACAAACAGGCGTACCGTGTTTTCACACAAACACGTGTTCTTTCACAGGAGGTGTCTTATGGCACTCATCGTTGATACGCCTGGAGCGCGTCGTTTGGATTACGACCAGCTCAAGACGATCCCTGCTCCGCAGGGGACTGCCACTTGGCAACCGATTGCCCACGCTCGGGCCGTCGACTATATCTCCAAAGCCGTCGAAGACGCGGGCTTTCAAATCGCCAAAATGGACTTGGCGGTTGCTCGTGGTGACGACCGGTTCTTTGGGACTTTTGATCTCAAGACCTATGTGACCGATGAAACGACTTTGACCGTTGGAGTTCGTAACTCGAATCACAGACTACAGACTACGAACTACGATGAATCAAGCTTGCATTAGAATGGTAGGTTTCAATCATGGTGCTGACGCAAAATCTACATTGCGTCAATTTTCGCTTTTGATCGCGTGAATACAGACTTTGCTTCCTAATGGCTTTCCTGGCCACAATTCCTTTTGACGCTTGACTGGCAACGACGAATTGCTTGATGGGCGCTTTACATGTGCTTCTGCCACGTGACTGATCCAGGACTTCAATTCAGTGGACATTCGTCTTTGAGATCCGTAATGAGCCCGCTGAACTTCTTCAATTTCTGACAGGGTCAGTCCATCGCCGTGACTTGCAATGTATTTGGTCAATTTTGGGCCCAAGTCAAATCCAAGTCCCGAAGCCATTATTAGGCCACGAACAACGCAAAGAGAGGGATATGGGTTTTCTTCTCTATTTATTTCCAATACTCGTTCACGGATACCGTTGAAAAACTGATTGTTACCGGCGAAGACCTTTCGCGCCTTACCCGGCTTTGGCCAAACTTCAACTGCGATTGCCTCCATGTTGAAGAAGGTGGTTTTGGGCAACTCTGAAAACTCACGATGAGCCTCATCGTCTTTAACGAAAGCCCATGTCTTTTCCAGCGGCCAGAGATCGAATTCCCAATTCGCCTCCTGTACTTTCAGTCCACCGAATCGAGTCTCTCGTTCAATTTTGTCTTTTACAATTTCCTTGATCTCGTCTACCGAGTTTCCTGATACGACGATATCAATATCGCGAGGTCGCCCCTGCTTGTTTCCTAAGAGCCTGGAAATAAGAAGTGAACGTAAAGTTCCACCAAAGAAGACAGCTTCTGTATTTGCTTCTTGAAGAGTGCGAAGCATATCCACAATCGGTTGTTTCCAAATTCGCTTGTCACGACGGTAGAAGCGAGAAACTTCGTTTCTCAAACTCTTGCGCATTTCAACATTTGCGGTTTTAGATTCCATTCGTAAGTTCCGCATGAAGTCTAGTGGCGAACGAGTCGGTCATGCCGCAAACGTAGTCAGTAACGAGCTGGAAGCGACAATAGTTTTCGGGTAGTTCATCGACATTCACTGAATTAAGAAAAACCTTTCTATAATTTTCTGATAACAACGCGGCAGCCTTGCCTGCGAAATTCTTTGTTTTTGGCGGCTTGTCGAGAGGAATCGCTTGAGCTCCTTCCCAGAAAACATCCATCAGTTCACCGATAACCTTTCGCCCCATCAGCTCAAGTTTTAGAGTTGATGGCGTGCAATAAATCTTTGTAAACCCAATTGTCTTTAGAGCGTCCACGATCGACCACGCATCGCACTCCTTGACTAGCTCACTATGAAAGTCGCCCGACATTATTTCATTGTAATTTTCTTTGAAGGCCTTGAGGACGCTCGGTACAAGGATCGCAATAGTGGCTGTCCTAAATGCCGATCCATAAACGTCATCGGGAAGCCCTTCAGGGACGTTTTCTCGCCCTGCCTTCAAGATGTGTTCAAGCGTTCCAAGAACTTCACCCGCTTTGTCGCCGCCGGTTTTTTCTACCAACTCCTTGAGCGCTGCCCAAGATAGAATTCCCTTTTTTACCCCATCCTCGATGTCAGCAACTGAGTAAACAATATCGTCAGCAGCTTCAACCAGAAACGTAAGGGGATTGCGTTTGCCGTTGGTTCCTGTTTCTTCGCGAATTCGATCGACTAGAAGTTCTTCAGACTTGAAATAACCAGGCTTGCTGTACGCATGATCCTTTGACTGTGAATCCGCTTCGTTGGACGCAGCAACATATTTACACGATGCTGATAAAGTTCCGAATGTAAGGTTGAGCCCGTTGTAGTCTGAAAGTATCTGAAGCTTTCCAACGAGGCGAAGGGACTGTGCATTACCTTCAAATTTTAAAAAGTCATTGATCTGTTGTGGATCGTCACCCAATAGCTTTGCTAGCTCACTGCTATCGAATCTTGATTCAAACCAATGTGCAATTGCCGCTTCACCTGCGTGACCAAATGGGGGATTACCCAGGTCATGCAAAATCCCGCAAGTAGCGGCAATCGCTTCGATGGCTCGGTCTTGGCCTTCTTCGATTTCACCCTTTTCTTTTAGCAACCAGCGGCCAATGTCTGTCGCCAGCCCCCTCGCCACTGCTGACACTTCAAGCGAATGGGTAAGACGTGTTCGAATCGCATCACACTGTTCAAGCGGGAAGACCTGAGCTTTGTCTTGCAGTCGCTTGACTGGGTTTGAAAAAACGGTCCGATCAAAGTCTCTTTCGAAATTATCTCGATGATCAGCTCCGAGTGTTGATTTTCTTGGACGCTCGGGATTCAGTAGTTGTTTCCACTCCATTTATCAAACTCTTAAGAAAGGGCGAAAGAGGCTAATTAGCCAATCTTACAGGATGAGGCATTGTCCGGATAGATTCGTATGACGTTTGACTATTGCCATGATCGAAATTGTTCTGACACGTCTGGTCTACAGGCACAGAGAAATCTTGCGCTTTGGCACAAACAGGCGTACCGTGTTTTCACACAAACACGTGTTCTTTCACAGGAGGTGTCTTATGGCACTCATCGTTGATACGCCTGGAGCGCGTCGTTTGGATTACGACCAGCTCAAGACGATCCCTGCTCCGCAGGGGACTGCCACTTGGCAACCAATTGCCCACGCTCGGGCCGTCGACTATGTCTCCAAAGCCATCGAAGACGCGGGCTTTCAAATCGCCAAAATGGACTTGGCGGTTGCTCGTGGTGACGACCGGTTCTTTGGGACTTTTGATCTCAAGACCCATGTGACCGATGAAACGACTTTGACCGTCGGAGTTCGTAACTCGATCGACAAGTCACTTTCGTTTGGTCTCGTGTGCGGCGAACGCTGCCTGGTCTGCACCAATCTTTGTTTCGGTTCGGAAGAGGGGATTGAGATGTTCCGCAAACATTCAGGGAACATCGAAAACGATCTCTACGACCGGATCAAGACGGCGATGAACGGGCTCGACGCATACCGCCGACAAGCCCAGCTTCGCATTCTGCATATGAAACGGAAACAGCTATGCTACAACTCGGCGAGCAGCATCATTCTCGATGCCTTTCGCAAGAAGATCGTTGGCACGTCGATGCTTAAGCGACTGGTCAAAGAGTGGGACGATCCTTCATACGAAGAGTTCCGATCGCGAAACGCTTGGTCACTTACCAACGCATTGACCCACGTGATCAAAGATCGCCAGCAAAAGTATCCGATTCGAGCCGCAGAAGAGACACTTCGGTTTCAAGCTATTTGTGCTTGAGACATCAAAAGCCTTTCCATTGGAAAGGCTTTTTCTAAATTGCATCGGCGTTTCACGCCGAGTGTGTAAGCGTATTTCGCGAAAACTGCGTCGCCTTTTGGAATTGCGATTGCAAGCAACCAAGATTTTCAAGAAACGATTACAGGAAGCTGGCAACTGGCTCGAGCAAACCGCCTTCAATTCACGGCGGGAGCTCATGAGATGAATGATGACAGCATTCTAAACCGGCTTCAATCCGAATCTGTCGAGAATTCGTATCATCATGAGGGCGACTACAAGCCTTTTGGTGTTTCCAGGCAGGCAGTATCGCTGAACTGTATTTTCAAGAATGGAAACCAACAGGGCATTGCTTGGGGGCTCTACACCAATGCGCAGTTCAATCCTCGCGAGGGAATCACTTTTGAGTTCACTCATATGAAATTGACAATCCAGGGTCACTTTCTAGCGTCACTGTATCACTATGTGATGGGGAACGGAGTTACGTTTGTTGCTGAAGCCGATCAGGCAACGACCAGATTAATAGTAAGTCAACAGAGAACGGTGATCTCAAAATTGTCCGTCGAATCAAACTAAGGTCCATGTGAGTCGGTGGAACTCCCAAAAGCTGATATCATATCGGGTTGGTTTTTAAAAAAAACGCTTGAAAGATTGGCCCTATAAAGTCCCTCCACGACAGTTGCTAGCAGCAATGCGGCGATGTTTCTGAATTGACATCTGAACTAACAAACCACTACCCTCCTCAAAAACTGGATGAAAATGATGCGCTTCTCGATTTTGCTAGTCTGCGGATGTTTGCTCTTGATGAGCGGCTGTGCGCGCATGCAAGTCGATCACCCCATCAGTTATCGAACCATCTCGTCAAATGCGATTGGTGATGAAACGGTTGCAAGAGCCAAGCACGAGCGTGGCCTCGATCTAATGGCAAAATGTGAGTATCAAGAGGCAGAACAGTGTTTTCACGAAGCACTCATCGAAGATGTTTCGTTCGGCCCAGCTCACAATTCACTCGGCAAGCTGTATTACGACCAGAAAAAGTTCTACTTGTCAGCTTGGGAATTCGAATACGCGATAAAAACGATGCCCAACCGTCCAGAGCCCTACAACAACTTAGGCCTGGTAATGGAGTCGATTGGCCAAATGGAAATTGCCGTCGAAAATTACTTTCAAGCGATGGAGCTTGACCCAGAGAACCCACAGTTGCTTGGCAACTTTCTTAGAGCGAAATACCGCGACACTGGCTTCACCGAAGACCTGCGTAGCCGATACGAAGAACTAATTCTTCTTGATGATCGTCCAGATTGGGTTGATTGGGCCAGGGGTGTCTTATCTAAAAACCATCCAGAGATTCGCTCGACAGCAAACATCTCAGGCCAAGGCCAATTTTCGGACGACCGACCAACGACTCAAACATTCGAGTATGGCGAAACACATCAAGACCAAGATATCTACACTACGCCTCTAGATCCGATTTTGAATGGACATGGCGACTCGTCTCCGACCTCAGACTCAAATCAGTTCGCTCCCGACAGTCCGTGATAATGATGCCCTGCTGCAGCCTAATGGAGCGTCCGGAATTTGATAGGTCCTTCAGAACCGCTTCATTCGAAGCAAACTCGACACAAATAGGAGACCTAAACTACTTCATCCATCGACACTCGGACCACTTCGTCCAATGTCGTTAAGCCTTGTTTAACTTTTTCAATTCCATCTTCACGTAGCAGCTTCATGCCATGCTGCCTTGCCATCTCTCGAATTACTGACGCGTTTGAGTGACTTTGGACGAGCTCACGAATTTTGTCGTCGATTACCATCAGCTCAAACAATCCCACTCGCCCTTGAAACCCAGTCCGCCGACAGATCTCGCACCCGAGCCCCACATACTTCTGCAAGACATCGGAGTTCCACTGATCTACCAACGCTGGGGTTGAGCGTGATCCTTCATAGGCTTGCTTGCATTGCTGACATACACGGCGGACTAGTCTCTGAGCCAAGACCCCTAATAAGCTGCTTGCTACCAAGTACGGCTCAATCCCAAGATCCAATAGTCGGTTGATGGCACTTGCCGCATCATTTGTGTGAAGCGTCGAGAAAACAAGGTGCCCAGTAAGTGCAGATTGGATTGCCATCTCTGCAGTCTCTCTGTCACGGATTTCTCCGACCATGATGATGTCAGGATCTTGGCGAAGCACGCTTCTCAAGCCGTCTGCGAAAGTCAGCCCTCGTTTCTCACTTACCTGAGTTTGACTTATCCCTGTGAGCTGGTACTCAATTGGGTCCTCCAACGTGACCACATTTCCTTTTCCAGTGTTGATTTCCTGAAGCCCTGCGTAGAGTGTTGTGCTTTTTCCTCCGCCAGTGGGCCCGGTTACCAAAACTAGCCCATGCTCCAAGTGAATCAATCTTCGAAACGTCGCCAAGATCCCTTTTGGCATGCCCAATTCCTCGAGCGTGTAGAGACGGGCACTTTTGTCGAGTAATCGAATCACGATACGTTCACCAAAACTGGTTGGCAGCGATGCAATTCTAAGATCAATCATTCGTTCACCGACCTTGACCGACGCCCGACCGTCTTGCGGAAGCCGCTTCTCGGCGATGTTCATCTCTCCAATTACTTTGATTCGACTCAATACTTCTTCTTGCGAGGACTTGGGAATCTTAAATTGATCGAACAAGACCCCATCGATTCGGAAACGAACGTGAAGCTCATCCTCGAAGGGTTGCAAGTGAATATCAGACGCCCGTTCTTGAACGGCATCGAAGAGAATCGAATTCACCAAACGAACAACGGGTGAACGTCCCGATGAATCCAGCAAATCCTCTCGGTTGGGATGAACCAATGATTGCAAAGCCGACTCTGAATCAAGCGACTCAATTGACTCTACTGTCTGGCTGTTCCTTTGCTCATAGGTCGCATTAATTGCTGCTTCTATTTTTTGCTTGGACGCAAAAAAGGGGACGACCGGCCGACCTAACAATCGACCAACAATGTCAACCTGCTCCAAACCAACACATTTTCCAATCGCCAAACTTACTTGCGATTCGTTTCCGTCGTCAAACGCCATAACAGCCTTCTGCCGAGCAAGTGATATCGGATACCGAGATGCAAATTGCGGCAAACCGCATGCTGGCATTTCTTCCCGCCATTGCATCCCGATTTCGTCGGCAAGATCTTGCAAAGACCCGTTGTTCTCCTCCAATAAAAGATCGACTCTTTCTGCGACTGAGCGACCATGTTTATCATTTTCAGTTATATCCTGCCCAGAACGCTCCAGCACCTGCAGCAAGCTTCGCTGAACAAGAATAAGGTTTGGCTTCATAGTTGCTTGTGCATGTTTACGAAACTTATGGGAATGAATCTTCGGAAAAAAATTTGACAAGGCGAAACGTTTTCATATAACAAACTTAGCAGTGCTTGGTCTCTGTCTCTCTTAACATCCTTGTCAATCATCTACTGAGATTTTCATGAGTGCGAAGTCGCAACGCAAGTTGGTTCTAGCGGCAACCGTTATTGTAATCGTTGCATCACTGGTTGCGATTGTTTTGATCCAACCTTGGCGAGCCCCAGACCGAATCGTCAACGATAATGAGCAGAATCAGGAAGAAGTCAAAGAGAATGCGCCGAAAACCTCCGTTCAATCCGCCAAGGATCTTGCGGACGCACTCGGCCTCAAAGAAGAGGACATCATTGATATAGGTGGCGTGCTTCGGCCGAAGCGTGATTTGGCCGCCGCCAAACCTCGAGTCACTGCGGGTGAAAAGAATCCAATTCGCCATCCCGGTCGAGCGTTAGTTCTCAACGGTGACGAGAATCCCCAAGTTGCGGGCCTGTTTGAGGAACTACAACAAGAAGACGCACCTCAAGCGGCGAAATCTGCGCTCTACAAGCCAAAACCTTTTGACCTGAAAGAGTATCAGAAAGACCCACAGGCGTACGTCGACAAGATTCGACCGGGACGTGTCTTTCAGTCGGCAGAGCCTGGCCCCGGTGTCACGCCTTTGGTTGCCGACGGGCCAACTTACGCCCAGGTGATTCAAGGTGAAAAAGTAGTCCTTAAGGTCAAGGCGGAAAAAGGGATGCCAGTCACTTTTCACACCAATCAATTGGGCAATTTTGACAACTTGCTTCGAACCGTCACGGTCGTCGCAGATGACGATGGGATCGCTCAAGCGACTTATCTGGCCGGTAGCGGTACCGTCAACTTCATCAACATCCTCGCCGCGTCCCCGATCCACTCCGAGGACGTCTTGTTTATCGTCGATGTCTCACTTCCAGAGTAGTTGTTTCACTCGCTAGATTCTAAACTTTTTTTTGCTTTTGAAGAATCATGAATAAGACCACCACATTGCTGTCGCTTGTCTTGTTGTTGAGCGCTGCCGTAACAAGTTTCGGGCAAGACCAGTACTTCCAAAAATGGATCGATATCGGCGTATCAAGTTTCAATAAACAGCGAACCGCCGACCTGACTGACGAATCATTCGAACTCAGAACGACCGGTGTAGATGCAAATGGTCAACCGATCTATGGCAAGATTGTCGACTGGTCGATTACTTTCGAGGTTGAAGCGGTTGAGAAGGATCCGCCGGGTTCAGGAGTTTACGGCGTCGGAATCAAGATCAGCGTTCCTAACCTCGACTCCAATTCAAACGGAGCATTCGAGCCGACGCCAGTAGGCTCGCCGGTGCCGACATACGATTTTGGAAATGCGACTGGCCTAGATTGGGGGTGGGACTTCACCACCGCAGGCGTGAAAACCATTACGGTTAGCGGCGCACTTGACCTAGAAAAAGTCAACTGGAACGCGGCTGGTGTTGTGATCAATTACGAAATCTTCGAAGGGTTGGAAGTAAGCCCCCCCGGCCCCGGCGGCGATTACACCGTTGCTGGTCGCCAATTTAGTGGCAGCCTCAGTCGGTACAAGCCCGGTGATCCTATCCTCGGAGTTCCTGACCCGTACTATGTCGACCCAACCGGGTCGGGCGGCGGCTGTTCATCGTGTGGATGTGCCAACAGTCCTGCTGGTCAGGAAAAGATTCAATTAGTACGTGGCCATAGCTCTAACGAAAGTCTCCAACAATATTTGGTTCCGGACCGAGTTCAAGAAACTGCCGATGCCGAAAAGCCAGATGTCTGCCCCGATTGTGGGAGCGATATCCAATTGGGAGGTGCACCAAAATTCTATCTTGAACGATTCTACAACCCCCAAAACCTGTTTTATCCAACCAGCACTGGCCGCGGCTCGTTCAGCAACATTGATTACGCGTTGATGTTTCGTAACCAGGGCGATGCCGTGGCTGTCATGTACGATCCACTGACCAATCAGATTGTAAAGTTCGGTCAAGTAATGACCCCGGGTCAGCAAGGAGGCGGCAACACGCTGGTTCCAACGGAAAACTTTGAGCCAGAAGATCAACATAGCTTTGGGGCATTTTCGGTCTATAAGAAAACCGGCCCTAGTTCGACTGTGCCAGTAACTGATCCAATTCTTGAGAGTGAAACTGGCGAAGTTTATGTCGACATTCCTCGCAATAACGGCTGGGTCTACAAGTTTCGGCTAATCAACCGAATTGAATCTCGCTTGGAAAAAATCACTTCGCCACAGGGCGACGAAACCATCATCACCTACCGGGCGGACTATCCGACACCTATTGGGTTCACGAACGAACAAATTGTGCAATCTCCGACTCGAGTTAAACAGATCTATCAAGTGACAGGTCCTGATGGAGACACAGCGACTTTCACTTATCACACAACCAAGAAGAATGGTCGCTGGGCAGTTTCGGATATTCAATTTGCCAGCGGTCGAGCGCTGCAATATCTCTATGACACCGACGGCTATCTTACGGAAGTCAAAAAGAAGCGAAATTCAACAGCCAATTATGTGACGTTAAGCAAGTACATCTTCGAAGATGCAGATGAGCCGAACAACAAGCCAAATGCATCGATCGAACAACACATTTGGAACGGTCGATATTTTACGATCAAGACTCGCCAAGTCGCCGATGATTATCGAGTGGCGGCCGAAGCTGCCACCGATGGAGTCACCGACAAGACTTGGGATGATGACAACGAGTTTGGTGGCTTGGGAAGTGCAAATGCTGAGCAGCTGAAGCTGTTCAATCAGGTTGGCGGCGGACTGATCGGCATCGACAACGGCATGGGCCAACGGGAGCTGACGGTCCATCGAAAAACCAATGAGACCCTGATGCGGCTGGTTCGTGGTAACAAGGTAATGGAATGGTCACCAGGAAAGTCCGTTCGATATGCGACCTCAATGCCATCAGACCCAAGCAACTTTGCGCTGGGAAGTTTCGAAGATGACAGCAATCCTGGTGTGATGTTTGCGGATCACCCTGGTGTAACCGAATCGCAACTGCTTGCCAATAATCCACCCACGACACGAGACGTCTATGGTCGTGAGCTGGAGCACGAGTACGACGCCAATGGCAATCTGGAAAAGACCAAATACGATGTCGACCCCAACACGGGCATTGAAGCTTCGTATGAAGAGTGGAAATGGGATCTTGCGAAGAACGTTCTTGAGAAATACCGAGATCGTGAAGGCAGAATTACGCTCTACGAGCGCGATGCTGACTACCGAATTACTGCCATCACTCGAGGACTTCGAAGTGACGGAAGCGGTGGCTATACCGGACCAGACGCGATGAAGACGGTGTACAAATATGATTCCAACGGACTGCTGGAATGGACAGGAACAGTTCCCTATGGTAGCCCCGATCCTGGAGCAAACTATCGAACGACCTACCTCTACGATACCAACAATCGTATTAAAGAAATTCAAAAGCCTGCGATTCAAACAGCCGTTGGCACGTTTCAGCGGCCGATCACCAAGTACACTTGGGTGGAAGATCACTTGGACTCGATGGAAGACGAGAAGGGGAATGACATTACGTTTGAGTACGACGACTACGGTCGCTTGATTCGAACGAACTATGTTGCTGACGGTTCAAAATCAGAGATCTGGTACGACGATGCCAACCTGAAGATCTACCGCAAAGACCGTGCTGGTAGTGTTCATCTCGATATACGAGATGCCGCGGGACGGGTTTCAATCACTTACCGAAACTACGGTAAAGACACTGGAACGATCCTCGATAATGCCATTCAAACCGTCAATACATCGACTGGGTTGGTGCGGTCAAAGACCCGTTACGTCTACAACGCCGGTGAATCATTGCCCAAAGAAACGTTTACCAACGAAGTTCGCAATCAAGTGTTGCGAGACTATCGTGGCCGAGCTGCAACGGCCTTCCAGTACATTGGCACTAATGCGGGTAGCTACGAACGAGCCATCACGACCTACTACCTTAATCGTCCGTTTCAAATGCGGCATACGGTGCGGCAGGCGATTAACGGTTCGTACAATTATTCGGAAATTTTCAGCTATCAAGGATACTCGGCACAAAACGAAAAAGTGCGTACGGTTCAATGCCGCGATGCGGGTGGACTGGCTGATAACCTTGCGGTTCTTGACCTGAATCGGGACGATCCGGAGACCGAAACACCAAGTTACATGATTAATGATGTGGTGCGCGATCTGTCTGGCAATGTCATTGAGTTGCAAGGTCCGGATGATACGGTTACCCGGTACGTCTATGACGATTCCGGGCAGCAGACATCCCAAACTCGAGCTTTCGGGACTAGCGAGGCAACAACCAGCACTACGGATTACGATGACTATGGCAATATCTTTGCCATAGTTGGGCCCGATGGAATTCGCACTGAACAGCTGTACGATCCGGCAGGAAATCTGACCGAAACCAAAGTCATACCGACTGGGGGAACACTCGCTGACCAAGTAACAAAGTACACCTATACGATTAAGGGCCAGCCGCACAAAACAATCGCCAATGACGGAACCGTCACTGAGCACTTCTACAGTCAGTGTTGTGGTGGATCAGTCGGTACGAAGAATGCCCTTGGACATGGGACGATCACTAACAGTGATGCTCAAGGCAGGGCGGTTCATTCCGTCACAGTCGGAAACTTTGATACCGAGTGGTTGAACCCCCACGATGTTTCGACCGCCAATACATATTCTGAATTAACAACCCGTTACGGTGTCGATGGACGAGTCCAATTTACGACTCGCTGGACCCAAGACCCGACGGGTTCAGTCGGCGCAATCGATGTCAATAATCCTCCGATTGCTGGGTTGGACAGCATCCCGGCCAATCATGGCATTACTACGCAGTACGTCTACGACAATCAACTCAATAGTGGATCAGGCCTTGAAACGGCTGCGGGTATGGCGATCATTCCGATTCAATCCGGGAGCCATGCGACGATCAATATTGTTATGGCGCTCAACAAGTTCGCTGAGCCCGAAGCCAATGGTGGAGCAGAACTGTCGCCTCACACCTTCGACCCCCTCTCTGCTACAGTCGTGATCAGTCCTGACGAAAAGTCTATGCAAGTGTCGATCAGCAACAGTACAGGCCAGCGGACGATGACGGCGCTGATGGAAGGACCAGCATTGACGGCACCTGGAACGGATAACAAGCTAATTGACTGGACCTGCCGACGGCGCGGGAGGTGGCAAACCGGTTCAATGATTCCCGGGCATGCTTCGACCGTCGAGAGCAAAACGATCTACCCGGATGGCACGACAGTAAAACGTTATGTCAACGGTTTTGGACAAACGGTAGCGGTGTACGATCAGTACGGAAACCGTACACGGTCAATCTTTGATGTTGCCGGAAGCCTGACTCGCGCCATCGACCAGCTTGGAAAAACCACGGAGTTCACCTACGACAAGCTTGGCAGAAGAATCTCGTCAAAGGACGCTCTCAACCAGGAAATGATCACGACTTATGACAGTGCCGGACGAGTCAAGACCTTTCGGGATGCCAAACATCAAACTACCACGAACAACTACGATGGTTTCGGTCGGATCGAGGAAGTTGTAGATAAACTGGGGGGGACAACCAAGTTTGCATTCGATACGATGAATCGATTGGTGACGCTTACGGATGCTGAGCACAAGATAACAACATATGAGTATGACGATCTTGGTCGCAGAACGAAAGTAACTCTCCACGGTGCAACGGCGTCAACCGAGACCACATACGATCCAGCTGGCAGAGTCAAAGATTTCATTCAACCATCCGGCATCAAGAGAACGATGGTTTACTCTGCCTACTCAGGGGAGCTCGACATGATCGACTACTACGATTCACTCGGGACACTGAAAGGAACCGATGACTTCACCTATGACGATTTTTTAAGAAAAACAGCATCAAGCAGTCGTGACAGTGTCGATAATACTTTCGTTTACAACGACCGCGGCCAGGTAGCAACTGAATCCACGACCTACGGCGGTCAAACCTACGATGTTAACTACCTGTACGATGATCGTGGACGTATGAAAGAGATCGAGTACCCTTCTGGACGCAAAGTCGCCTACACGTATGAGGATGTGGGCATGCTGGATACGATCTCGCTCGATGGCGTGCAAATCGAAGACCGGAACTACGATGTCCGGGGGCTACTCAACAACGTCGATCGTTCCTTCGTCGACGAGACGCGGACATACGATGACATCGGCCGGCTAACGGCCATCAACAACACGAACGTAGGTGAGCTTGCATACGTATATGACAGCAATGGCAACAAAACAAGTGAGTCTTGGTCAGGCGTGATGTCACAATGGGGCTTCACGACTAACAGTGGCGCCTACGACGCGGAAGATCGGTTGTTGAACTTCAATCAAACAGGTTCAAGCATGAGTTTGGAGTTGGTTCGATCGGACATCGGTAACATCAGCAACTATAAGAATAACTCGGTTGACGCACTTCGGAGTTTCTCCGACCGGCACGAGCTGACGACTGTTGACGGGGCGACGCAGACCTTTGATGTTGATGGAAACCTTAAACAGTCTCACCATGGCGTTGATCTTACTTGGGATGAAGCGGGAATGATCAAAACGACTGTTGTTGATGCGACCGATACAGCCGGAATCGAGGGCTCAAATCAGTATGGCTATGACTGCGAACAAAAACGAAGCTTCAAAAAAATTATTCGAAACGGCATTGTCGCCAAGAATGTGGTCTACATCTATGCTGGCCCAAACTGCATCGCCGAGTACGGTTTCGGATCGCTAGAAGACGCCCCTTCTCAAGAGTACATTTATGCACATTCTATCGATTCGATCATTATGGTACTTCGCAATAACGGCTCAGAAAAGTTAAATGTTCATCGCAACCAACAATGGAGCGTTACGGCTATCACGGACGCCTCAGATGGATCCACCAAAGAACGGTATGCATACGATGCGTTCGGCCAGCGAACCATCCTAGCCCCCGACGGCTCGACAATAAGAACAGCAAGCTTGTACGAGATGCCTTACGGCTACACGTCACGTAGGCACGATGTTGAATCTGGGCTAATGTACTTCCGTGCACGAAATTATGATTCAACAACCGGCGAGTTTACGAGCAAAGATCCGCTTGAATATGTCGACGGAATGAGCTCGCACCGTGCATACTTTTCCACGCACTTAGTTGACCCCACAGGAACAATTGGCGCGGGCACCCATCACCCGCTGCCGTTGTACCTCGGCGGCACCAATCAACAGCTTGGTGTTAAGTTGAGTAAGTCGGCGCATATGGCGGCACATCGATATTTGTCAAGCAAAGGGGTCGGATTTGGCCATGCCGATACATTTAAGGCAATGAGTGCAAAGGAGCAACGAGCAGTCATCCGCGGTTCGCTAAAAGCAGCGGGACTTTGCGATAAAGACATTAACAAGCTGATGAAGAGCGCGTTTAAAGGCGCGACCAATATCGGCACAAAGACGTTGCGTGGCCCGGGGTATTCTAGATTCAAGACAAATGCGATTACGCCAAGTAAGAAATGCAAACCCGACCTCTCAGCGGGAGCAGGTGGTGCTCACTCTATCGCAATAATGCTTGCAATGGCTCCCTATGAAATTTATCTTGACGAAGCAACGTCGATGGGACTCGAAATGGTCGAAGAAGTCGGTCTTTGCAGAAGTGTGCAGATCTCAACCCAAGCTTGGTCGACTTCTGGCAGAAAATTCAATTCGGGATTCATTTATCAGTCGAATGGTGAATTCTATCAAGTAAACGTTGTTGGTAGAGGAGATAATCAACAGTTGTATATTATTGCCCGAAAGTTCGGTACGAGTGATTGGGTAATTGAAGATGATCTTTCATGCCCAACTACCGCTGAAAAGTGTCACGTAATCGGCTGGAATAAGTAGCAATGCTGGTTTGGAGTACTTGCACATATGCGAAAAAGTGAAATTCCTGCCAACTTTCATTGGCTTATCCCAATAATTAGGCGATTGCAAGATTGCAATGAGATTGATGATCTTGACGTTATCGACCGGAGAAGAATCAAGGCTAAAATGACGGATGAATTCGCCAAGTCTTTGGTCAATTGGACTGAGAGTACGAACTCAGATGAAGCAAATGAGTTTATGATGGCCTTGCTTGACTTTGATGCTCTTGATTTGATGCCAGACGTCAGACTCTCGGTCGATTTGACTGATTACCAACACCTACTTGATTTGCTCGACTCTGATTCTTTTGTGCAAGTTAACAACGCAATGATTGCAATCGGAACCAAGTTCGTTGATAAGATTTCGGAGAAGCAAAAGGAAAGCCTTGCTCAAAAACTGTCTCGATTTGCAAACCACGACAATCGAATTGTCAAGTTGCAGGCGGTTTGGCTAATATGCCTCTGCCTACCGGGAGAGTATGATTTTCGTGATAGAGTTCGTGGAATTGTAGACGAATCGTTTGAGACTCGGGATTGTTTTGACATTCTGCGTGCATACGATCTTCTATTCAGGATGTTTCCGGTGGAAAAGAATGATATCTCTGTTGCAATCAATCGGTTTCGTAGCGGGCCCGAGTTAGTGCGTTGTTCGATTCTGTCAGCATTTCTCGCAAGTCCACTAATCGACAATAATCAGAAGGAGCATTTCGTGTCATTGATGGAAAAACCTGCATCCGACGAAATCGAATCAATTTTAGATGATTTTCGACGAGGTGACTTAATTGCCGAATCTCGAATCATGGCTCCTTTTTTTGGAGTTGTGATTTCCACAACTGGCAAATAGTGACATTTGAGTTACGCTCTGTTTTTCCGTAAAATTCATGGAAGAACCCACCTGCGTTTAATTCTTGACCACCGAAAATTCCATGAATCTAATATGGCGAGTCTCTATTATTCTCCTGCTAGGACTTGTCTCTGCCACTTCTTTAATTGGATGCAAGAATGCAGAGCGAAAATCGATAGCCGATCTGTTGAGGGAAATGAAACGAAGTGTGACGGCAAAACCTAGGCCAGAAATCTCCAATTTGCCATTAGAGCAACGATTAATTACTTTGCATCGGGACCAATGTCGGGATGAGTACGAAGTGCTCCAAGAGTTTTTAAACATTAATCCAAACATTTCTGAACAAACGCGAAACATCGTGGTTGATTATCGCGATGCCGTTCGAATTGCGTACGAGTATTACGACTCGTTTATCGAGTCCAACGAATTTCAGTTGACGGAAAGGGAATTAGAACAGGGCGAGCTACTGCTCAAGTCCGCTTCGATCAAAATGCGAAAACTCGGGAAATTCGTAGATGGCAAGCTCTTTCAGTAAATAAATTATTTGGCTTGGCAAAAACATTTGGGAAGGGTTGCGGGATGCTAGCGGGTTGCGTTGGTGTTTTAAATGCACTATAGTGTTTGCAATTGAGCTTTGGGCGAATGAGCCACTTTGGCACTGTCATTTAGCTCGATCTATTGAAATCACTAATTTGGCTCCCCAAACGACTTGCACAAAGCTGGAACCCAACGGGCGAACAGGAGTACCGCCACTGGTCAACGCAGAGGTGCAAGATGTCAAAAACACGTGCTCAAACCGTCGATCCGCTTTAAGTTCAGGTCTTTCACGCCTTCAATCGTTGTGTTCGGCGAACGTTTCTCTGCGGCCTCGATGCACTCTCCGGTCGCGACTACTCTCATCGTAAGCAATGGTTCCGCGACCGGCTCGAGTTCCTGCTGAGCATCTTCGCTTTTGATCTGGCAACCTACTCGATCATGAGCAACCACTTCCACCTGTTCTTGCGGAGCCTCGTCACGACAAGTACTTTCGATCGACCGAACGGCGAGGCATACCTGAGAATCGGTTCGAGCCAGTCGTAGCCATGTAGATTGTGACCGTTGTATAATTAAGGTTCCCGGTATCTGTAACCGAGGCTCATTTTGGTTCGCGAATATGGGGTGCGAGGGCCCAGTGTCAAAATATTCTGAGTAGGTTTGCTGGGAGGTTAAAGGGGGGAAGATTTTGATAAGTTCAGCGATTGATGGAAAGACTGGTAGTGCCTATGCTCAAGATTAAGCTTAAGTAAATCATGATTTTGTTCACGCTATGTATTCTGATGGCAATTGCCCTAACCCCTCAAGAGTTTCGAGTCAGCTATTCAAGAATTGATCGACTCATTAAGTTGGGCAAGCAGGTGCTATTGGTTCATGACGAAGCTGACGTCCCCCGGTTGAGTGGGGCACGATCTGCATTTTTATGGATGCGAACTACGAGGAAGAGTATGTTGTTGTCCGAATAAGCTTTTTTGGGTATCTACGTTTGCCCAAGCCCCCAATTCGAGTTCGAAAATGGGAATTCGAACCAGTGTCAGATCCCGAAGCAAACAATTCTCGCGAATGAAATCTCGCGGCGGCCCAGTAGAGGTTACGGTCCAAGCGGATTTATTTTTCGGAACATGAGTGGGGCACAGGAGATGTCCTATTTGCCATCGGCATAAGTTTTTAGTTCAATAGAGATCAGTGTTTGCCGCCTTCTGCCGGCATGGTGATGATCAGCGGTGTCAACCAAAAATAATAAGATTTGATCATCTTTTGACAAAACAAGTATTCATTGAATTGCAACAAACCATTTGATACCATTGATTTTGAGGGCTCGAAACCGATTACGAGGCGTGAAGCGTGACCAGCTACCAATTCATTATTTGGGTTTACCGGTCGGTTGTGCTTAGTTTTTGCTTGGCAGGACCGCTTGCAGGTAACGTGCAATCAGCAAACTGCCAGCAACAAAACCCGAACAACTGGCAAGACAAAGTCATCTCGGATCGAGACATTGACTTTGGAGTTTGCAAAGATGGCAGCGAACAGAAACACAAATTCGTACTTTCCAATCCTGGTAACGAGAAGCTGTTCATTCATTCGGTTCAATCAAGTTGTGGCTGCTTCAAAGTTTCGTTCGATGAACAAGAGATTGAGCCGGGAGGTTCGGTTAATCTTTGGGTGACCGCCGATACTGAGAACTTTACCCGAAGTAAATCCAGTTCGATTACGGTTAGGTTCAAGAATCCTCATCGAGAGATCCAACTTTCGGCAAAAATCGACATCCGCAACTTCTCGCTATCGCCAAACAGTCTTGTCATCGACTCGGGTAAGGATTCATCGCTCATATTTGAAATCGAGGCAGAGGATTCCGAGTTCACAATTGGCAGTGTCCAATCATCGACAGCAGATCTATCAGCAAAGATCGCAAGTTCCGAGGTTGCCGGCGGGAAATCATTGTTCAGATTGAAGGCATCCTATCATGGTGAACCGAGGGCTAAAGCTGTCCGGGAATGGATATACTTACCAAGCAAGATTAATCCGAAGCTGATTCAGCAGTTGCCAATTTTAATTACGCCACCGCGCGACTCCAAGCAAATTGATGCCACCCCAAAGCAACTCAGATTCAACCGGAACGAAGACCTTCGCGGTATCGAAAGGAAGTTGATTCTCAAGTCGCCAAACCAAACGCAAATAAAATCGGTGGACTTGAGTTGCGACTCCTTTAAAGTGACTGCAAACAAAGACAAACGCTCAGCGACACATGTCATTCGAGTAACGTCAAAGGACTTAACGAATGCCGGTAATGAATCGTTTCTGGTCGTTAAGTTTGATGACGGTACTCAACAAAAAGTGGAAATCTTCGTCAAGTGAGCAAGAAGACCGGCCTTGGCCCCATCTGTGCCGATTCTGATTTGCATTCGCGAAGTCCAACCCATTGCAATTGCGTCGCGTTGTTACACAGATCCGAAACTTGCAACCATCATCGTATGATGATCGGTTGACTCTTTGGCAAGTCGGATGGAATGCATGCTGCCGATTTCTCCTTTTCGGATATGTATCGCAAGTCTTGAAACTTGTCGTCCCTCAGGATAACTGGCTTGATGAACACGAAGAAACGCTGAAATTCCTCATCGTTGGTCTGGCTGCTTGTCAGATGACGAAAAATCGGAATTCGTTCAACTAAGGGAATTCCAACATGTTCATTTGCCGAGCGACGTCGCGAAAGGCCGCCTACGATGACCGTATGCCCATCCGGAATGCTGACTGTGCTCGTTACTTGGTCGGTATTCCGTGGAGGAATTCCAACAGACTCCTCTGTAAAAACGTTGACTTGAACATCGAAGTCAAGATTCAAGTAATCGTCCTCAGAAATTTGTGGGCTCATGCTGATGATGGTCCCCGCTTGAGCAAATCCTCCAAAGCTTGTGGTTGTCGTTGCGTTGCCGACATTCGTTGAGTCAAAAGGCTGCTCAGACACACTGCTCAACAATCCCGTTGCATTATCGTTGACCAAGATTCTAGGTGCTGTCACGACTCTTGCTCGGCGGTGCCTTGAAAGGGCCTTAACGACTACATCAGCCGTTGCTGCGTCAATCAACGTTCCATTGAATCCAAGTCCTGGAATCAACGCGAGTGCTGCTGAAGCTTGATCGAAGTTGCTGATCTCTACACCTTGCGAAAAAGCGAAAGTTTGACGGCTGCCCTGTCGGTCACCTACTGCGATGTCCACTCCCAAATCAAGATCTTCACTGCCGGTGATCGTCACCAAAGTCACTTCGATTAGCACTTGTGGTCTTCTGACATCAAGTCTCTCAATCAGATCGGCATATAGCTGTTGAATCGATGGCTCAGCAACGACGATCAAAGTGTTTGTATTTTCATCGACTGTAATTTTTGCTTCGCCGGGAATTAGTTTCTCGGCTGTATCAAAAGCTGTGGCGAATTGGGCAAAGTCTGAAACAACGCTTCGATCAAAAACATCGTTTTGATTGAGTCCGCCAGAATTCTGGCGGAAAGGATCATTCAGCCCAAGGTTTGAACCAGGCCCAAATGGAGGTTGTTGAAACAGCGGTTGGTCAAAATCATTCGCATTGTTGGGGATTCCGCCGACGGTGGTAATACCATTGAGTCGATTACGATTTGGCGCTCGTGTTTGTGAAGAATCGATTCGTCGCTCAATTGCCTGCAACGTGTCGAGAATCTCGATCGCCTTGACATTTTTGAGGGTATAAAACTTCATCGGACTCTGCCTTCGTTGCTGGCTATCCGGCACGTCTAATTGCTTCTTCAAGGCCTCGATGCGAGCGTGGATCTCTGGTCTAGTCGTAGCGACCAGCTGATTGGTCTGCTCATTGATGTCCGACTGATAAATCCGCTCTAGCCGATCTTCATCAATTCCCTTGAGGCTACTTCGGACAAGCTGATCAATCTGTTTGGCACTCACATTGGCAAACTGAAAAGTCTGAATTTTCAGTTGGTTTGCAACATCGAGTTGTTTGAGAAGAGCTTCTGCATCTTCGATTTGTTGCTGTGTCCCCGTAAGCAGAAGCTGGTTCGTTCGAAGGATAGCGTTGACACGAATCTTGCCCACAATCTGGGCCTGTTGATTTTCTCCAGTAGTGGCCGGTGAAAGATCAAGTATTTCCGTGAGTTGTTGTCGGAGTTCTTCGGCCTGAACATTTTTCGCTTGATAGAATTCTCTCAGCAGTTTGTCAGCAGGAACGTCCAGCTTCTCAATGAGCAATTTGATTCGCTGTAATCGTTGTACCGTCTCTGTAATCACCAGAGTGTTGCGGTTTGGAATCGTGGTAATGTTTGAAGTGACTTGCCCATCGGATGCGGTATACATGAATTGACGAATATATGACTGCACATCGCTCTCTTTGGCGTATGTCAAAGGAAAGACTCCCGTTACATATGTGCCTTCGGCGATTCCTTCAACATTGTTGTCTGGCACCAATTGAGCGAACGGGCGTACGTCTTCCAAAGGGACAACTTGTAGGATGCCTTTGATCTCTGATTTGACGATCGCAAATCCATTGGATCTAAGGATGGACTGCACGACATCCAATAGAGCATCGGACTCAACAGCAACGTCCCCAAAAAAGACGATCTTGGTGTTTCGACTGCCGGGAAACTGGTTTGAGTTCGCGCTGATCTTGAGTTTCTTTTCGGTGGCTAACACCTGAATTAGTGCAACCAGGTCCAAATCGGCTTTGTCAGCAAGATTGATTTTCAAATCTTGTCGCTGAGGCTCGTCTTGGGCGACCGCACCGTTGAGCGATAAAGCGAAACAGATGAGTACTGAAATGATGAAAAAAGTCGATTTCATAAGAGTTTCCAAGAAAATGGCGAGGGACTTATCCCAAATCTCGGTTACCTGAGTCAATGCAGATTTGAGTCAATGCAGATCAGACTGAATCGCTAGCAAGAATTCTGAATCTTCCTTATCTTTTAATCGACATACAAAACGCAATAGGTGAAAATGGGTTCATGCCTGTATTTCAATACCAAGCGATCGACCGCGAAAATCGACCTCACAATGGCGTGATTGACAGCGATTCCGCCCGACAGGCGCGCGAAGAATTGCGAAGTCTAGGATTCCGTGTATCCAAAATCGTGGAATCAACACCTAAGCTAGGACTTTCGATCCCAATTCCGTTTCGGCCAAGCTGGGGGCATTGGGTCGCGAGCTTTTGCAGCGAATTAGCGACGTTGCTTTCGGTCGATGTTCCGTTGGTTGAGTCATTGATGACACTGCGGCAACAATACAAGCGCCAAGCAGAAGCAGTAGTTCTTCGACTAAAGGATGAAGTTGCCACAGGCCAGTCATTGGCAGCCGCGATGAAACACCAGCCAGATGTATTCGACGAGCTTTGCATCAAGATGGTCGAAGTTGGCGAAAACACTGGGCGTCTGGATGAAGTGCTGCGACAAGTTGCAGATTTCAAGCAACGTTCCTTGGCATTTCGAGACCGTGTTCTGAGTTCACTTTTGTACCCAGCAATACTATTGTCCGTAAGTATTGCGGTTTCCGTGTTTTTGATGACTGTCGTCGTTCCAATGCTGTTGGAAAACCTCAAGGATTCTGGCCAGGAATTGCCCTGGCCAACAATGATGCTTCAAGCAATCAGCGGTTTTTTGGTGAGCTATGGCTGGGTATTGTTGATTTTGCTAATCGTTGATGGCTTTTTGGTGGCCATTACACTCCGAACCGAATGGGGAAGGCGTTTACGAGACCGTGTTTTGCTCAAAATACCGGTGATTGGTAAAATGAGCCGGCAGCAAGAAATAGCTCGAGTAGCTTTGATCGTCGCTACACTATTGAAGAGCGGAATCAAGTTTGTTCAAACGATTAACATTGCGATCGGCAGTTCCAAGAATGAGTTGCTGAAGGATGCACTTCGCAATTGTGCGACCCAAGTTCAGTCAGGAAAAGAGATTGGTGCGTCGCTTGGAGATTCGAGCTATTTTCCGCCCTTGGTGACGCAAATCTTTTCAGTGGGACAGGAGTCTGGGCAACTGGAAGAAATGCTGTTTCGACTGTCAAAAGATTATGACCGGCAGGTTGAATCCACAGCTGGGCGGCTGTCGACGATCGTGGAACCTGTACTAATTCTACTGTTGTCCGTTTTTATCGGATTCATAATGTTTGCTACTCTCATGCCGATCTTGGAGGCTGGAAATGTCTTATAGAAAGAAGCCAAAACGCCGAGCCCGATTCGGTTTTACGCTGATGGAAATCCTTGTCGTGTTATTGATTATTGGACTGCTGAGTGCTGCTGTTGTTGTCGGAGTACGCGGAGCACGAGAAAACGGCAGGAAAACCACCGCGCGGATGGAAATCAACAACATTGTCAATGGTCTTGAGATGTATAACTCGGCGACGGCAAGGTATCCAACTCAAAATGAAGGGCTGGAGGTTCTGCTGGTGACGGTAGGTGATTTTGAGGGAGGCATACTGAAGAAGAAAGGCGAGCTAAACGATCCGTGGGGCAACCCCTACCTGTACGTTGTACTCAATGGAAGTGACGAGCCTTTCGAAGTGATTTGTACGGGGCCAGATGGGCGTGAGGGGACTTCAGATGACATTTCGAACCTTGGCGAAGATGAATGAATCGTGATGCATTTTCTTTGATTGAGTTGTTGGTCGTGTTGACGTTAATTTCGTTGGTCGCGGTATCTGTATCCGTGCGATGGAGCGAGTCTTACAAACGAGTTGAATTTCAATCCGCCGTTGAACGATTTTTGGATATGGAAGCCTCGACTCGACGAGTATCGCGACGGGTACGCAGGAATGCGTCGATCATGGTTGACTTAGGCTCAGAATCCGTTTCGGCGACACGATGGAATGATGGAGTAGCACATCAAGTACAATACACTTTCCCAAGCGGTGTCAATCTAAACATGATTCGTGTTGGTCAGATTGAGGCATCGGAAGGCCAACATCAGATCGCGTTTGACCAAGCTGGCGCAGGGCCAACTTGGGCGATCAAACTTCAGCGTGGAAATCAGCAACAGTGGTTGGTATTTGCTGGGAGAACAGGTCAACAACTGGAATTTGGTGATGATGAAGCCGTCGAAGAATTCTTTAAAAAGATGCAAGTCAACGGGATTAACGCTGATTGAAGTTATCGTCAGTGTTACTTTGATTGCAACGCTTTTGGTTTCGTTCTTAGCGATCCACCGTCAGCATATTCGACAGATCAAGTTGGCTGATAAGAAAAGCAAAGCAATTTCGCTTGCAGATCAATTGCTTGGAAGCTGGTTTGCCAACGACTTACCTTTGCCAAACGATGCCAATGGCCTTTTTGATGATTCCGAATACTCTTGGTCATGCCAATCTACACCGTTGGTCACGCCTAATCAGAATTGGCGTGCTCAGCGCCTTATCTTCCAGGTCAATCATGTAAGTGAAAGTAGACCATTACTTGTGCTTGAATTGATGAGCGACCAACTGATTCTACCGACGGTGCAAGAATGATGAGCAAGCACTTAAATCGCGATGCGATGACTCTGATTGAGCTGTTAGTGGCACTGTCGCTTTCATCGATGCTGATTGCAGTCTTGTTTACGCTCGTCGCTCAGCTATCAAATTCGCAGGAACGACTTCGCGACGAACACGATTTGGCGCTCTGGCGTCAAATCTTGAAACAACAGCTCGTCGATGACTACCGAAACTGCCGCTCGGTGCTCGTTCGATCACGCGAACTTATTCTGCTTGGGAACTATTCGAAAGCCGGACCGAACGGTCAAGAATTGTCCTCTGAGCAACGAATTCGTTACTTTATTTTGAGCGATACGGAAGGTAATTGGTTGTATCGCGAGCAGGCAGGTCAGTCAGGAACCAGTGGAGATACTGAGTTAGTTTGTTCCGGAGTTATTGGCTTTCGATCAACTAGTGATTTGTCAACGGACGTTGCACCAGGCGTGCTGCAGTTGCAGGTCATTTCTGAGGGTACGCGATCAAAGCAAGATCTGCTCGTCATGGAGGCGTCTCTAGTACGCCACGGTGGGGTGGACTGATGGGAAGACAGCGAACAACCGGACGGCGAGGAGGTTATCTGCTTGTCCTTACCCTTTTCTCAATCGCGATTGTTGGTGTCCTAGCAGTCGGTTTTGCGCGGTTCAGCATGAATCATGCAGTCGCAACATTGGACGACGAACGAGATTTGCAGTCCAAATGGGGAGCTGCAAGCTGCGAGAGATGCGCATTTGTAAACTATCGACGTTTGTTATCAACTCCTGCTTGGGACGACAAATCGAATAGTGTTGTTAGTGTGCCTATCGCAAGGACAGCCTTTGATGTGCAGCTCGGCAATCAGTTTTTTTCAGTGCGACTCGACGACGAGTCCGCGAAACTCAATGTCAATATGGTTTTTGAAAGTAATGGTAGGACTGATTTGAAGGATTGCGTTCGTAAGGTCGCAGAGCTAGGACAACTTGCGTTCAATCCCTTGGTCGCGACCGATCGTCGCGAGGAAACGACGCAACAAAGATTTGAATCGCTCGGTGAGTTGCTTTGTGTTAACGAGCCGATTGGAGAAGCCACTGATCAACAATTACTGCCTGGGTGTCTCAGAGTCGCCAGTGAGTCCATCACATGTTGGGGACATTCGCTAAATTTCAATTTGGCCGAAAAAGAAGTGGTTTTTCAAGCAGCAAAAGCGATTGCTGGGACGACGAACGCTAACAAAATCGTCCGTCAACTCGGCAAGATACCCATTGACCAAATTCTTGAAGAACTCTCCGTCGACGCGAGTAAAATGAAAACGATCAAGCATTGGTTTCGTATGGAATCTAGTGCACAGTCTGTCTGGGTTGTTAACCACAACGGAATTCGCACTCGGTACTCATTATCGGTTCGCGAACAGATGACAAAAACGCTCGTCCGTTACAACTCGTTTCAGTGGTAGCACATGTTGGGAAGAAAGCAGAAGCGAAACCTGGGTCTTGCCGGCTCTTTTCTGGCCATAGGGATGGGATTTTCTGGACTTTTTGTCCTAGCTTTTTCGTCATTGAATACAAGAGAAGCCGCTGAACCGACTCGTCGATTATCTGCCATCGAGAGTTTGCCAGTCCCAAGCGTTCCGAAACCTTCAATTTTTCTTAAGCAGTTGCAGGTACCTCCTCCACCTTCAGAAGCGGAACGCAATCGGCCAGCTGTTCAGAGAGTCAATTGGCCTCCGATTACTGTCGAATGTGTTTTTTTGGGGAGCGAAAGCTCACTTGCGGTTGTCGCAAGCAATGGCACCAAGTTTCGTGTTTCTACCGGCGACGTGGCAATGGGAGTCACTACAGAGGAAATCAATGAGGATTCAGTGGTGTTCTCCAAACAAGGTCAAAGAAAGACCGTGTCGATTGAGAAGTCCGAGGTGAATCGGTAGATGGCAGTCCAGAACCCATTCATTGTCATTTGCGATCAAAATGCACATCTAATCCACGGCAGCCGCGTAGAGTCGATTGAGTGCGAACCGAACCGTTTTGAAATCAAACAAGCGATCGGCAAGCTATTGCAGATATCCGATGCAAGTCTTTTAAAGAACGCATGGGGATTGGGCCTTCCTTCAGTGTTTTTTTATTGCCTGAACGGACGAGTCGCCTCGGAAGACGGCGGCAAGTTGATGGAACTTAAATACAATCTCGAAGAACACCTTCCATTGGATGCTGAAGAGATGGCAGTCGCTCATTTTTCAATCGGCAAAATGGCAACGACATTTGTGCTCGACACGAAACAGACGGACGAATTACTGGCGGACATTTATGAGGAACACGGTGTCAGATTCAATCGAATTTTCCCGTCAAAGCTGTTGATAGGATTGCATGGCCTAACGGGCGACGCCCATGAGGGCTGTTTAGTTGCTGATGTCGATTCCTGTGATTTGGTCACAGTTGATCAAGGCAGAGTCAACTGGCTATATTTTCCTGGTTCGTTGATGTCAGAAGACTGCGATCAGCAATGGCACGTCTCTTCAATTGACGACAATTGCAGTCTTGATCCAACAGAGCCGAACGCTTCGCCGAAAGATCTTCTCATGGGCTCTTTCGGCGCCAGTCGCAGCGCTGTGGACACCCAACAGGTCAATTGTGCGGAGCAAGCCAACCAGTCCGCAGGAATTGGTGAAGCAACACAGTCGGTTCTGGATTACCTTCTTGTCAGCGTCGCTGTGGCGATTCTCTTTGTGACCGTTGGCTTAGTCTGGCGTGCCAGTTTGTTGCGGAGTGCAACAGTGGAGATCGATCAGTCGATACGGTCTCAGTATCGTGAATTGTTTCCGGGAGAGCGTATAAATGCGCCGATTGATCGACTCTTGGATGGCCAGCTTGAGTTAGCAAAGTCAACAAATCAGATGGTGGAAATTTCCAATGATACGTCGCGAGTGCTTGGATCGTTCGCAACAATCTTTGAATCATTGCCACCTGGGATGAACTTTACTGTTGATTCGATCGAAGTCTACCCAGGTCGCATAAGCGTAGCGGGATCCGTGACCACTTTGGGTGATTTGGATGCATTGAGGAAGCGGATGATATCTTGCGGCTACGAAATTGGGATTGAGAGCCGTTATGCCAAGAATTTTACCTTGGTTTTGATGGAGCGTGATACCAGCTTGAGGGCGGTCGCCAGCAAAGGAGAAACTCCATGAACAAGTTGCTGGTCGGTGCTTTGTTGGTAATGGCTTTCTTCGCAATGATTTGGGGATATCTTGATTTCTCAGCCGCCTCGATCGAATTTGAATCGACCACTCAAAAACAGACGGAAACTTCGGATCGCTTTCTTGAGATCATGTATCTTCGTCAATGCACTGGTGAAGCGATCAGCCCTGTCGCGAAGGACAAAGACATTTATCCGACGATCATTGGTTGTATTCGAAGTTCGGGCATCGAGCTTCCAGCGAGTTTTTCAATTCAACCAACGCGGGTGCGAAGTCTTAATAGATTTGGCCTGCAAAGGTGGCAAATCAACATGCCAACACTTGAATGTACTCCGGAGGCTTTCGACCGATTGGTAAGGGCATTGAAGAAGCTTGATTTTGACTGCCAATCAATCTCGCTAGTGGCCTCAAATTCCGACGCCAGACTGCGGAACTATCAGTTTGAAGCAAGGTTTTCGTACTGGCTCGAACTGCCAAGTGGGGAATAGGAACGTCGAATAATGTCTTGTCTCAGTCGGAAGCAAAGACTTTGATGAGTTTGGTTGATCTCTTGACAACCACAGGAGAATTTAATGAGCGAACAACACGTCGACAGTTTAACGACCAGCAGAAAACCCAGATCGCAAAGCGTCACCAGATTGATGGTGTGTCGACGTCGGATCTTTGAAAAGGGTATCAGATTCAGCCGATCTTACGGGGGGATTCCAACCGAGTAAAGACTTCCCTTCGGTTGCATCACAGGGCCCCTTCAATCTTCCGAACATCACTCATGCCTCACTTTTTCGTGCAGGTATCTTGACTTGAACGGCTTCATCCTTCGCTTCGAAGGTCGTAGCGCCATTGGCTCAAAAAGAGTGAAGGCTGTCTATAACCAAGACCAAGGAAATTCTTTGCTTCCATTCAACAGATGAAGACATAACGGAGGTGAAGAGACGTCTACCTAACAGCGGAAGCGGCTGGCATCAAAAAAAAGCCAGGAAAAACGAAAAAAACAACATGTACTCAGCGTTGAGCCAACAACGCTTTGTCAGATTTAGGACTTGGTTCCCATCGAATTCAATTCGTCTCTTTGCATCTCAGAAGACAAAGGATCTCTTCTCTAGTGTCGACAGATACTGATTCCCAAAGTCGCGATAGCATCTCGGTTGCAGAGCCTCGCAAAGTCTCGGAACTAGCACAACTACAATTGATCCTCCGTGCGAAATCTTCGTTAAGACCGCCTTTGCTGCTGAGCAAAAGATCAGATCGCGTCGGATTTTACGTCGCCATGAATTCCGAATCGTGTTTTTGCTTGGACCTAGCTGAATTTTCAAGTCCAATACCGCCCCGGCAAAACGGCGAGTTAAGCACCCGTGTCCCCAACTATAGTAATGCCACAATATTTCGACCGGCATTACTTCGTACACTCTGGAATGTCGCAAGACAGTGCCCAAGCTGCGTCAGTCCAATAGGCCGAACGCATGAACGCAGATCTTAAAACTGCTTCGGCTTCATCGTCCGATGCGTTAAAAGCACAATCGTGAGTTAAACATTGACGTTTTCAATCTGCTTCAAAATTTCCCCACTGCACGAATGGGAATGAAATAACTCAAGGAACTGCGGGAAATCCAATTGTTCAGGCTGTTGTCCGATGTATTTTCCTCCGTGAGAGTCAGGTGACCAGATCGTTGCGACGTGGACGTGTGAAGCAAGTTTTTGCATGACCTCCATTGTTCCTTCCCAGCCTTCTTTGTCGTTATCGAGCATCAAAGTGACTTTGCCACCCGCGAGGCTTTTGCTCCAACGAATCAGTTTTTCCAATTGGCCTTCCGCGATTCGGTTACCGCAAAGGCTAACAGCGAGAATGCCATGATGGCCAAGTGCCAAGCAGTCATTCATGCCTTCGCACACAAGAAGCCCGATATCTTTCAGTTGAATTTTTGATGAATCAGCTTCCATACGTTTGGCTTCAGCTCCGTAAAGGAAATCTCCTTTCGCAAAACCGGGCGGAAACTTGGCTTTGATCGGTCGCTGTGTTGTTCGGTCGCCGTTTTCCCATTTGGCTAACTTGTCCTTAAAGGCTAGGTCACGGCCAACGTAGCCGATCTTTTCTGAACGTTCATTGCGAAGTGCGTAGACGAATTTTCCGCGAAGCATGCTCTTCGAGTTTGACGGCAAGTATCCAACATCCCACGTTTCCATTATCTCTTGCGTCATGTATGGGCGACTCGCCAAGTAGGTTTGGGCTCGCGCGCTCATGGCAGCAGGATCACGAATTAGCTCGTCGCTAAGACGAACCAATCGAGCAATGCGTTCATCAGGATTGCGGTGCAAGGGCAAGTTGATTCTTCGATCAGCGGGCTTTCCTTGAATCGCCTCTGGTTCAGAATTCTTGACGGGCTGATTCAATGCGGCAGGAATTGGTTTTGTTTGTGAATCCGGACGTTGATGCCCAGCAACTTGAGCAATATCGGCGGCGATGTCTTTGAACTCCGAGCCCTTGAGTTTTCCGCCTGATGGTTGGCGACCGTATTTCATTCCGAACAACAATGTCGTCACTCGCCCACGCACATTGCAGTGGTAGCAGTGGCTTGTAAAAACGGCAGCTTGCCAATTTACTGAAACAGCCTGGTTGTTGCCGCTGCACTTTTCACAAGCAAACGGATTCCGTATCCGTTCTTCGTTGCCTTTGCGGCGCACCTCGGTGTCGAAGTTGTAATGATTGATGAACTGCTCAAGCGTTGTCCGCTCGAGCAATTCATTTACGGGGATGAATTCTTTAGCCATGGTCGGATGATACCAATCGACATGATGATGCGCAATCAAAACACTGGCAGGGGATTGTGTTTGTATTTGCTTTGCAGTTCGGTCTTCTGGTAATCTTGATTCAATGGCGTTCCAGCTCACTCATCGGGATGAACAAACGCTCTTTGCACTTCACAAGCTGCCACTGACCAGTCAGCAACTTTTTCGGCTAAGCCAAACTTTCTCTCGAGCGTTTCCAAGCGAGCGCGTGTTGCGGCGCCGGATGAAACGACTCGAAGAAGAGGAAGTTGTGCGTAGGTTCTACTACGCGTTTCCAGCAGCCGGAAGGAATCCAGCTTACTGGCGTCTGACCCGACAGTCTTACAGATTGATCAATGGATTGACGGGTGAAGCGCCACTTCCCAAACGATCTTTCTTTTCACCGATGGGAGTGAGTTTGCACTTTCATACGCATCGCGTTGCAGAGGTCGTCGTAGAAATGCTTGTCAATGCAAGCAAAAATGGATTCACGACCAACGAGTTGTCTGTGGAAAAAAGCCTCGCATTGCAGCAAGGAGAATGGATCACACCGGATGCAACATTGGCTTTGCAAACTCGAGAGGGGAGGCAGTACCGATTCTTCATTGAACTGGATACGGCATCGGAACGTGTGGCCACGAAACAACGATTGCCGTCCTCAATTCAAAAGAAACTCGAGTTTTACGAGAGATACCGTTTGACCAGTCCAGATCCGTTTCGCGTATTGTTCGTCGCGACCAGCAGCAAACAGCGGGCATTGAACATCTTACACTTTGGAGCTGGGTTAACGAACAACCAATCGGCACAGTCAATCTATGCAGCTCATTTGCCGGAAGTGTTGGCCAGCAGCGATTGTTTGACGAATTCTGTTTTCTATAACCATCGCCTGGAACCGACTTGCCTTGTGCCGGCGCAGAACAGAACGTGTAAACCGACGATCAAAACAAGGAAGAATCGGATCATGGCAGAGCTAAACGAGCGAGAGTTTGAGCCACTTGTTCCGGTAATTCGTCAATTGATTTCTTCCTGAGTCGTATCACCATTCGCGGTTCTACGAGGTTCTGAGGGATGACATGCATCGCCCCATTTCCAAGTTGAATCAACTCCAAACTCCGGCAGTTTTTCAGTCGTGTAGTATTCGACGGCCTCTTTCAACAGTTGATTGACTGGCTTGCGGACCTGATTGCTGATGATTCGCAATCGAGCCATGTCTGTCAAAGTCAGTCTGCTTGCTGGCCACTCGTGACCATAGGGACTTTCATGTTCGCCGTTGTTGGGTGATTCGTTTTCCAGAGAATCAATTGAAGCACAAACGCCAGCTAGAGCGCAATAGCGCTTCGCAATCAAACACGCACCCGGTCAATTCGATTTCTTTGACTAGAAGGAGATTGGGCGGCAAAGTCCTTGAGTTCATCGCTGATGAACCCGCGCTATGCGGCTGCTGATCTTTGCCATGGAGAATTGAAATGCTTGTTTCTTTGGATGACGGCGCGTGCCTCGAATGCGAAGGGCAACTCGAAGTCATAGATGTCGACGATTGTTCGATGCTTGTCCAGTGCGTCGAATGCGAAGCGTCGATAACTGTTGAGCCTGATGCATTCGGTGACGGTTGCATTGACTACTACATCCCATTTTACGCAGAAAGCCAGATGATTGATCTTGGCGATCCGGGAAGGGAGTAGTCATGGATCCAACCGCAACCTGGGATCAAATGCTTGATGCGTTTGGCGATGAAGACTGGGAGACGACACGTGAGCTTGCCGATGCAATGTTGGCTTGGTTTCGACAAGGCGGCTTCCCGCCCATCGTGTCCGTAGGTTCGTCCGTGGGTGATTGTTTCATGATCGTTCAGGACGAACAAGCCCGACGCTCAACCGCCGACACAGTCGCGAGGGCAATCGCGGCTCACGCAAAGCAGTGTCTCAAATAGCGAGTATCACACCAGGCTTCCTTCAATGGCTCGTACTCAGTTCGCCTGGCATGGAGCAAGGCAACTGTTTAAGAACGCCGCACATCACAACCTCGCAAGTTTTCATCTTGCAATAGCTCAACTCTTGTTGGGCTTTTCTTTACGATCTTTCCAAGCCCCATTCACTTTGTTGGAATTCTAAGTCTGATTTTCGGGCAAGCGTCCTCAATGGATAGAACGATCCCTTCTCGAGAATGCGAAGCACGTTTGGTATTGTCTCCATGCAAGACGGCCGAGCATGAATCCCATTGGTTGATGTAGCCAAGCTGCTTGGGCAAACTGTCATCGTTGTTGCATCAAATCATTAATAGCGAAACGATTCCAGTAAAGACAACAATCTGACCAATCAATAGGGGAACAAGCCATTTGAAAAGTTCTACCCGCAAACGATCGATGTCTGACTTCTTGGCAACATGATTTAAGTCAATCTCTTGAATCGCGAACTTGACGCCTTCGGCTTGATCTGGGGTAAATCCATACTCAGCCTCAAGTGCGTTGACGAGCCGATGTGTGTCGATCAAAACAACCATACTGCCTTATACTGCCACAGTCGACTTGAAATGTCACGGTGAATTTCGCACAGATGCAATGGCAGGCACAGAGCGAGCCCTTAAGGAGGTCGAAATAGGCCCAATGTGAGCGTTAACATAATGCGAATTATGTTGGTCGGACGTCCGCTAACTTGGGCTGAACCTTACCAGAGTTTACGCTGTCGCGATTGAGGCAAGCTGATTGGTGACGTACTCGCCGCAACGGAGATCCTTGATCGGTTCCTGCAGGACGCTGAGCTGATCCAAATCACCGGTCGTAAATACAGACTCAGAGGCCGCCGATCCGCCTATACAGAGACTGGGCCAACAAAAGGGGGCAAACCCGCAAATTTTGAAAAGTCCAAAACGGGCCAAACCCGCAAACGGGCTGCCTCAAAGTAGCAAAAACCAAGTGGCCGACTTTAACCCGCAAACTGTCACCTATCGCGAAACGATTCTGGCCAAAGTCGACCAATGGCTTTCGGCGAAGCGGATTCATCATGACCTCAAGGCCGATCACGGTTTCGAAGGCAGTTATGGCGTGGACCAAAACCAAGCGAATGTTTTCGTAGTTCATACTAAGTTAGGCGCGAGTTGCATGTCTTTAGGTTCCGCATACAGTACACGCGAAACAGTATCCGTGTGCCTTCGTTTCATTGCGATGTCGGTCCAATAGATCCAATGTCTTCGCAACGGCTGCAGGCGTGCCCCCTGGCCGGTAGACCGTACGGACAACCAATTCTTCAAGTCAAACTCAAACCAATCGGCCCCAATGATCTCCGGCGGATAAAAAACTGGCTTCTTCTCGTCACTGACAAGACCAAGGTAAACAAGTGTAATCTCACCCGGATTCTCAGATGTGCCAGCGTAGGGTCTTATGATCCATGCCGCAGGAAACAGATCTCGCTTCGAGACTTGCACACTTGTTTCTTCCCTTAGCTCCCTCAGCACCGCATTAGATGGTGATTCGTCGTAATCAACCGACCCACCAGGCAAGGTCCACGGATTGCCTCCAATCTTCCGAATTGCATAGTCGCCGAGCTGTACCAGCAACACGCGATCGGTTGTTGAGCATACAGTCGCGACAAATGCGCCCAATTTACAACCAATGGCAGCTTGCCGGTCGAGTGCCTGCTGGTCAAACTCGAGCAAATGTCTTAACTCTCCAGCAGGCAAGAATTTTTCGTAACTTGACATCAGACGATTGCCAACCAGGGAAGCAAGAAAGGGTTGTACTGACTTGTGACTTCAGTGGAGATCGTGTTGATTGAAGGCTTATAAAGCTTCAAATATCTGCAGACTAGCGAACGAGGATCGAACGAATCGTAAGAAAGCAAGAAGTCGAGAAATCGAATGGCTTCATTGATATCTACAGGGATGCGACTCGTTAGCACTTTCGTCCCTGTGTAGCGATCCAAAAGCTGAATTGGAAGGCTATCAACAAAGGGACCGGCCATGGCTCGGTATCTCGATGATGAGCAAAACACCAAACCAACTAGCGGTGGAGCTCCCAAATCTGCAAATCCGATAGCCTTTTCAATTATTCCTTGTTCGTCGTTGTGCCCGACAATGTAGCAAGGGCCATTGCCGCTGTATTCAAATTTACGATCAATATCCCATTCCAACAGTTCAATGTCTGAATCCAATCTTGACTTTACCAAATCTGCAATTGTGTCACGACTGAAAGCTTCGCCGAGAACTTGTGTAGTCACCACCACAGTGGCTTGGCGATTCGAAACTGTTTGACTGTATGTGCCGAATGGTTTTGAAACTGGAGTGATATAAGAAACGGATTTTCTCGCCATATCCAACAGGGATCTACCAGCTTGGTCGTTTTCAGCGTCCGTTCGGAACCACTCAATTGGACAGTACCAATCTTCGTTTTGACGGGGTGAAACAATCAAAACGTGATTGATCCCTTCGAGGGCTCCCTTCTCGGGAGTTGTCATCGCGTCAACAGTATGAACGCGACTTTGCAGTTCAGTAAAGTGAGCGGGGATTTGCGCCAACAAGACGCTATCTTCGAGTTGTAGCAGAGAGTTGACTGCGTCATGCGTCGCACTGGAATATTGTTCCAGATTGAACCAGCCGACATTTTTGACGGGGATCTTTGAGTCTGGGACGATCCGAAATACACGCACCACCATTGTGTTGCCGATCCGCCACGGCAAACAGAGCATTGTGTCGTCTCGCAGATAATCGGCTGTCTTTCTCGTCCTCTGTTGTGAGGAATGCTCTGCAACGAAAACTCCATCAAAGAATTCCGAGAGAAGAAAGTCGAATTCCTCTACTGTGTAACCATTCCGTCCCGGCTTAAAACTTCCACCACCATCAGCTGGCGCGGCTCCCAGGAATAATTCTGTTATCCTGCTTTGCCGAGCAAAGTGATCCTCCATAACATCCGTCGAAGACTCCATTCCCGGTAACGCCTGGTTTTTCAACGCAACAATTCGACCGTTGGCTTTCCTTAGTGCGGCAGTGTCACCGCAATCCACCAGCAACTCTCTTGCTTGCAGGCACAAACTTAATGCTGTGTTGCGGTGCCCCTCTGCTGCTACTCTCGCGTCACCATCAGCCTCTGTTGACGCGAGCTTCAAGCCCTCTATCATTCGGTCCACATACAGATCAGCTTTTAGATATCGGCACATACCAGCATGTTGATCATCACGATGCTCGGCAATCTGTTCGTTGTAGATTTCCTCAGCCTCCGACCTCGCCTCTTCAGTGAATCGTCGCCTCAGAAGAAGGGCATAGTCAACCAGGAAGTTGCCCATGATTCGGAAGTTGCCTTGTTCTATGTATTCCTGTCGGTGTACAAGGTACTTTTCGGCAAGACGAATCCCCTCTTCTGCTTTTCCATTCAAACGAAGGTGTATGAGTTTCGCTCTGGTGACCAGCAATTCAATATCCGTACGATTCGCTAATTTCGACTGGTCTGCCGCCTCGTTGAGAAGAGTTTCAAAATCGCCTTTTGACAGTTTGGTGGTCTTATTGGCGATTCGAGCGAGGTAATATGCTGCTTGAGCTTGCCGTGTGTGGTCTTGACGTTCTTCCGCCATTGCCTTTACTTCCTGCAAGTCTTCAACGGCCACATCAGCGTTCAGATACCAATTGCAGCGACCACGCAAATACTTCGCATCATAAATACGGTCCGCACTGTCAACCGCAAGGTGCACACATCGATTCGCATGCTCAATCGCTAAGCGATGTTGTTTGTACAGGCTGTTTTCTATGAGAGCGGTTATGAACTCCACTTGATACTCATTCTCCTCTTCCCCGATCCAATCCATCAGCGTTTGTCTTGAACCTCCAAACAATCTAAGAATCGTCCGGACAGTGCTCTTGTCCAAGAAATCAGCAAGTTCCCTGAATTGATCCGAGTCTTGGTTAATTGCACTCGGTTGAAACTCGTTCTCTCCAACTCCATGTTTAATACCCTGATCCCTCAACGCGAGTTTGAATTCAGGCGGTTCAATCGTTGCGCGAACTACGTCCTCAAAGCTTAGATTGAAGTCGTCAGCAATTGTTTTCTTTTCTTCCAGCGAAAGGTCTTGAATAGGTTTGTCGAATTGGTCTTTGGCAATCCTTGCAATTTGAGACTCAAGGGATTCCGAGCTTTCGTTATGTTCATCATCTACTTCGCTTTGTTCGTCTATCAACAAAAGCTCTTTTGCGAAGCCTCCCCGTCGCTTCCATAGAGCAGCGTACAGCTGGTCGCCCTCCTGGATTTTCGCAATAATTGCGCTACTTTCCTCGTCGCTTAGTTCGCCGACAACCAAGTCACTTAGCTTGCGACAAGCCTCTATTTGTTCATGCGACAACTTCATGGAGCTTTTCCAGCACTTCTTCTTGGTTAAAAACGAACCATAGTAATGCGAATTCTTTGGCTACGTCGATGATGTAGTTTCTATCAATTTCAGGAAAAATGAACTTTGGATCTCTTAGCTCTCTTCGAATGTCATCAGAAAAACAGCTCAGGGCTCCGCCAATTGAGTGATGGTCGATTTCTAGGCTTCTAGTATCCAAGTCAAAGTCCGAGTAAATCTGAAAAAAGTAAAGGACAATTGTTTCCAGAATACCGGGCGAATCTTCAACCTCTTCCATCCGTTCTGCAACAAGTTCGATGGCCTTCATCAGACCGCGAAAGTATCCGAATGCGATGCTCCCGGGGCTAACATTCCTTCGGGCGAGGGAAAACACGTAAAATCGAAGTTGTGATCTCAGAAATGCCGATCCATTAACCAGATGAATGTTCGCTGAACCTGACTGTTCCTGGCTGAAATACTCGTTGAGCTGGTTTGATCCTACGAAACCTTCGTATAGCTGAGATACCTTGTCGACACGTGAAATGATTGGGCAACATGCCACCAACGCCATCTCGTGTTCGATGACGCGCTGAAGACTTCCGCCCTCGATTTTAAGAGACATTGAACTTACTCCTCGCTTTTCAATAGCCGAAGAAAATCATTGGTGAATCGACTTCGATTCTTCCAGAGCGGATAATATAACGCATCCTGATCGACAATTTTGTGCTTGATTGACTCAGCTTCCACTTCATCTAATTCGCCAGTAAGAAATTTCCCAAGTTGTTTGCAGGCTTCGAATTGCTCTTGGGTCAATCGGAAAGGTTCGTTGGACACGTCAGAATCGTCCATTCCAACTGAGCCGATACCAGTATTAGATTCCATGGTTCTACTTTAGCGGAATTTCACGGCAAGCGCAACCTTTTTGATGGCGCGGCTGCACCAACGTCCGGTCATACACGGCGAACCAATTTTTTTTAGATTTGTTTTGCGCGTCTTTCGTGTGCGCACGAATCGCAGGTTCTCTGCCTGTGAAAACCACTGCTCCTAAACACATTTGCAGGAGCAAAACATGATTCTGATTCCAACCAAGCAAAACGTCGCCTCTGGTTTGCAACTTCACGTCGTTTTTGGAACCAACAATTCCATTTATCCAGCCGTGACAAAAAGCAGACTTGGCAATCAACCACGATTCGAATTCGACGAATACAGTTACCACTATCTTCTGAAAGATCGCGGCCAATCCATCGGAACGGTTACGGTCACCAGGAACCCTGATGGTCGCATCGACTGTCAGCAGTTTTATCCGAATGCCTTATTTACACAGTTTGGCGACCGACTCTGTTCGACTTGTAAATTCTACATCAGGCGAAACACAGCAACTGGTCTGCGTGCTCTCAGATTCATGATTCGTGGAGTTTGGCAGCATCAAGTCAGTCATGGAATGCGGCTCGACGTGATCAACGCCACGCCAAGTCATATTCGTTTTTATCAGCGAATTGGCTACTCAGTCGTGGCGAACTCGGGATTTCGCCACCCACTCCTGGGGACACGTAGCGTTGTCATGATCATGGCGACCGATCCCGACGTCCGTTCATTTGTCCAGGATCTTTTTGTTGGTCTCAAAGATCAGCTTTCGCTGGATGCCGTCCGCCAATTCATCAAGACCCTCTAATCTGTAAAGGAAGACATTATGACAATCGATCAATGGCAAGACTATGACGAATTTAAGACTAGCGACCGACATGTCGCTGAATACTACGAAGCCGTTCAAACCTGTCAGGCAGGCACACTCAATGAGCTCACATCAACTCGGGTAGGTTCTGCATTGGATATCGCTTGTGGACATGGCGAAACCACCCGCGCTTTGTTGACTTACGCAAGCAGAGTCGTGGGCGTCGACAGCTCCGAAGATTTGATTCGCAAGGCAAAACTGATTCCTCATCCACACCTGAGTTTCAGCTGCTCAACGTTCGAAGCATTCGCCCCGGAATCCAGGTTTGATCTGGTTTCGGCGACATGGTTTCTGAACCATGTCCACACTGAGAAGGGGCTGATTGAGGTGGCCGACAAGATCAAGTCACTGCTCAATCCCGGTGGGATAATTTCTTTCGTTGTTCCCGGCAATTCGTTTACTTCCGAGAAGTCGCAGCAAGTCGCCCTTCGCCTGTTTGGGTGGCGTCAAGCTTGGTTTGACAAAGGAAACGGATTCACGCGAGGGATATTCGGTTTCGGTGATCAGTGGATTCCAACGACCATTTGGGAACCGATCTATCTGATGCGAATCTTTCGCCAACATTTCGACCTGCGAACATGGGACGTCAAACGCACACTGGTGGAACATCGATACTTTACGGATCTTAATGTGGAGCCACCGTTCGAGGTGATCTATGGCCGACTTCGCGGAGGGTCTCAATGAGAATCGGTGGTCAACAACTCACTTACGCTGCCGGCTCAACCTCAAGAGATCCGATGGGCTTTCGAATTCTCGAGCAGGGCTCTAACGAGCGAATTGCGCAACTGGCGCGTGAATTCCCACTCGTCGCATCACTGATTGACCGCAAGCCTTTCGTAATCAGTGCATATCCGGCAGCGTTAGGTTTGAGTGGTGTGTCAACGTATGTAGATACCTACATGCACGCAACCACATTCGTTCGGAGTTGCCGCCTGGCATCACAACGTGGGCTTCCGGTAGTCTTCGTCGCACAACCAATTGTTGGCGTTGAGTTTCTGCTACAGCTAGTTCGCGAAGGTTTTGAAATTCCTCGGGACATCTTCTGGGTTTCGGGCGGATACTATCTTCCTGTTTCGCTCGAATTATTTGCGAAGGAATTGATGAATCGGGCAGATTGCGAACTGGAGGTCATCCACAGTTACGGAGCAGCAGAAGTTGGCCACACTTGCTTCGCGGCAATTAGTCGCTCAGCTTCGGGTCAACCGATGTACAAAAAAGTATCAGACGACGTGAAGGCAAAGATTGATGAATTCTCGTCGGAACTGACGCTGTCCAAAAATGGGATTTCCCTAGCGACTCGAGATATCGCTACACTTCAAGACGGATTTTGGACCATTTCAAACTCACCTTCCCGTTTGGCCGCAAGTGTTAAACACATGCTTGAGAGCTTTCGAAATGATGAATGGTCGCGCTATACAGGACGAACAAATTGGAGTGTAGGAGGGCAGCTCGTGCTTCAGCTAAGAATGGGTATATCTGTAGCCTCGGATAATGAACGCCAATACTTCACGTTTTGGGATCAATTTAATGGTGGACCATCGTTCAAACCCAAGTGGGGATCTGAAGCTGGCTAGGCGGCGGACTCGATACCTGAGTTGCTTATCAAGCGTCGGTTGATCAGATTCTGGAAAATTCGAGCCGTCCACAACATTATTTTTCGCTTGGCTTTCAAGCCCAGCTTGCTGTTGGTGATACGCATCTTGAATTCACTTGCGTAGTGAGCGATCGTTGACTTCCTCAGCTGTCTATCACCTGACAGATCGCTGTTGTCGGAGGTGAATTCATAGATTGGATAGCCGAGATCGGGTGTCTTGGTCGAATGTACCACAAACCCATTTGCTTCAAGTCTGCTTGAATTTGCAGAACTGGCGCCAAAGGAAAGCATTCGAAAATTCGTGTTCGACAAATCCTCAGACAGAAATGCAACCTGAAAGAAAGAAGCATATCTGAGGGCACTGGAAATTTGGTCGAACGGCTGATTGACATCATATTCAACCCCTGAGTCAATCACCAGGTTTTGACTGTGTTGACAAATATGTTGCTTGTCAATTTCAAGAAAGCCAAGGTTACCATTCTTCAAAGCCGAATATGCATCATCGGTAACCGGAAATACAACACTGACACCATTTCTCAAGCCGTTTGAAGTAGCAAAAACGATGGTGTTTGAGTTGGCTTCCCACAGTCGAGCATATTTGCGTTCGTATATGTCTCGGTACTGGCCTTTCTGTGCCCGAAACGCACTTGCGTATCGCGAATCGCGAATATCAGCGTTTTCTCGAAGGTGTGTCTCCCAACTCTTTCGCATTTGTTCAATCCCGTTTCGCATATCACGAAGATCATCGCAAAATGCTGCACGTTCAGGCATGAGCCCCTTCACGACAAATCGATATAGGGACCAAGGCTCTTCCAACAACGCGTCATAGCCTCGCGATAATGTAATCTCTGCTACACCAACGTTCATGGCATCCGCGAGCCGGTTGAGGGTGTCCAGACTGACATTTTGGCCTTTTTCCGCAAATTGAATCGTCCGTTTCGCGATACGGGATCGCGCAGCCAATTCCGCCTGCGTCAAACCACGCTGGAGTCGCAACTCCTTCAGTTGTTGATTCGCACGGGGCATCTCACTCCTCTTACATTTGCGCCTTCCATTGCGCTTGAAGTACCAACTCAACTGCAATACTAGTCCATTATAGGCATGCGTTTCCGGACGCAAGACAAAATCTACAGTCCATCTCCAAGAAGGGGTTTGTTTTGATTTCATTGGCAATTTTTACAAGCGTCGTCGCGGTTACATTTCTTTTGGTCGTCCTGGCCAAAAAAGTATCGCTGGGCAAACTCGCAGATGAGGAGCACGAAAAACTTGGACAACGCAGGCAAGAAATCAATCGGAAGGATGAACAACTTCAAATTCGGTGCGTTGACGAGTTACTGAACGGATCCTCTCTTGCTGAAGCAGGACAACGGCTCTGTACGGCTCGTCAAGACTTGCTTCCAGAGAATACAGTTTCTCCGCAGGGCCACTGGAACGAGAAGAACCTGAAGCAGGTCATGGAAGATAAGACCAAAACGATCAATCAGAAATTTGGGCAGTCTCTAAGACTTTTTGTGGCGGCGGCCCTCGCAGTCACTGTTCTGCTCGCGACCATTGGCAATCTGATCGGGTATCAGTATCTAAGCTCTCAAAACAGCAATGTCCAAGGTTCAGACATGGACTTTGTGCCCGAGTCAAATTCCGTGACGAGCGCAAACGAATGGATCATGCCAGACACCGAAACAACGCCGCCCGCCGTTTCTTCTGGCGAGCCAAACTCTTCAAAGACAGGAGTAACGAAATGAATCAAATGACCAGATTTGTTGCGAGCGAGCAACGTCCGATTAGAGCATCATTCAATTGTTCTTCTATCGTACCCGATCAGTCTGGGAAGAATGAAGCAATTGAAGAGACCTTTAACCAACTCGCGCAAAAGTGTTCGGTTTCTGATCTGTTCGCTAAGGTCGATGTCACCGCTTTGGATGGAGTAGCGATTACTTCTGAGGTTTCCAAGGAAGTCCTAGTCATTCTCGATAAAGATCCGGATTCCAATCAGAAAACGGAAGCATTGCTAAATCAGGCGAAGGAGGTTTTGGACTTTTGCGGCAATCGACAAAATCGCCTTCGAGAGGCCACGGATGTTTCCCTTACGACATTAATGAGTAGTACGATCGACCAACTATTCCAGGCTGCTGGTCAGGTTATCAATGAAGATCCCATGTTGGTCGAGCCCGTGGTGGAGAAAATAGAAGACGCTTGCAACGACTTTGCAACCAGAAAATTCAGCTTTGACTACCAAAAACGGCTTAAGAATGGTTGTAGCGCTATGGAGGAATTGCAGTTGATTTGCCAGCCGCCAATCGTCTCATCTGCTGTCGGCAAGAAACTTGTCAATCAGGTGTTCTCAGCAGTGCGTCGGATGCTCGGTTTCGCCGTGGAGCAAAAAAATGCGCAGCTGGTTGACGAACTCTGGCGACGGCTACGCGAGCAAAATATTCGACCACGTATCGAGTCTTTACGACAAACCGCTCAGACCAGCACCGAAGCAAAAGAAGCGATTCTCGACTGGCTTGTTAATAAGCACCAGGTCTACGTTGAACAAACCCAAGGGAAAGAAAGCAATGGTGTTATCAAACTCCCTGCACTAACCAAAGACCAAGTAATCGACCTGCTTCACAGGCAGGACACCGATGTGGAGGCGGGGTTTCGCAACTATTTGATTGCTGAAGCAAAGATTGACTATCCATTGGCCACGGCAACCAACGGGGCCAGCACAACACTTCCAGAAATCTACCCAAACCTTCCGCCCGAGTTTGTTGGCACTTGTTTTGTATCGTTTATAAATCGCAGGGTGGCAGCCAAGCTCACGGTCTACAAGTTGGTAAAAGGCAATGTCGATTCGATTGTCAAGAAGGCATACGACCTTGCCGCTCCCCTAGTAGACCTTCAAGGACGTGCAATCCCCCAGCTCAACGTGCAACCAACGCCCAACGTTATCGTCTCATTTCCCCAGGCTCACGATTCAGTAGATACTGAGGTACGTCATCAAATGGAGCAACAATTCACGAAGGTAGACCCGCAGACCGCTTTCTCCAATGCACCTGCCGGTTCCGACGAGATCACGATAACGCGATTGATTGCCGGATTCCCAGCCAGTTGCATGGGACACCTGAGCGACCAGCGCGATTCGTATGAAGCCGCTCATCTTTGCGACCACATGATGCATATTCCCGGTTTCGCCAGTTTCGATGGGAAAGCTCTGTCACCAGATTCTGGCTCGTCACCACAAGAAAGGAGCACTCTCTAATGAACAACCTTGGATTTATCGTTTTTGTAATGGGCGGGGTTGGCAAGCGAGCTGGCATCCAATTTATGAAAATGCTCCGCAACCTTGGCCTACACGAGAAAGTTGTTGTGGTTTATCTGGATACGGATGGAGGTGATTTGAACGACAAGGAAGTTCGTGAGTATTTCGATATCGTTGTTGATCTGTCACTGAGTCCTGGGCAGATCGAAACTGTTCGCGAGAATGCGGGGTGCTTTGGCCCGGCTGTTGAGTTTGTTGTTAGAAAGTACGGAGCTCAACTAGTAAATGAGTATGAAGCACAAGCTGGAAGCCGCACGATCCGCATGCTGACTTTGCTTTCATTTGCCTACTACCTTCCGGCAATACTCGATGTCATTCACAAAGCGTCCTGTATGCTGATGGGTCGGGGGCTTACGCGATTCATCAAACCGGTAATGATCAGTAGTTCTGGTGGTGGCTGTGGATCCGCCGTGCAAGTTTTGCTGGCTTATTGCTTCGGCCAGAAGAAACTCAAGCGCCAAATTCGGTACGGATTGCCATCACACATCCACTCGCCAATCACAGCAGTCCTGGCTGAGCCGTTTACGTTGGCGCGATTGCACAAACCTCCGCATCGCGACCGAATACTCTCCAACAGCGCGGCGACGACCATCGAAACAGAATCGCTCGATGCTGCGCTAAAGCCCTACGAGGTTATCTATCACCTCGCGTTCACCAACTCATCAGGCGTCATCCTTTCGTCTGTCCAAGATCTAGACCGGGTATTGGGCAATGCAATTCTTCAAATTCTCATTTGCACAGACGTTGTTGCCAGCCGCCGGGCTGACACTTTTGCGATTGGGAAACAGCTAGACCGCTACCAAGGGCTAGACTCCCATCGATTTGGACTCGAGTTCGGAATGAGTCATGAGTTCGTTGACAGAAATCTCTTCACCAGAGACTTGGACAACCCGTTTACGGGCGAACCGGTAGCAGATGAACAGAAAGGCGGTGATTCAGATGAAATCTAGGTTTTTGCTCCTTGTCTTGATCGTGATTCTTTTTCTGCCAATTTCCTCTTACGCTCAACAGCGGCAGGCAGGGGATTTGCATCGCGTTTTCGTTATCGATAACAGTGCTTCGATGGGACACACAAACTTGGACATGGTAAAGAAAGAAATCCTTGCAGTCGCGAATCGGTTTCCGCCGAGTTCCAAAGCTCCCATTTCGATCATTACTTTTGGCACCGTGGCTTCTAGTCCAACGATCTGCGAAGATCTCGATTCGATCGAGCATTATGTTGCCAATCTAAAGGCGGATGGAGGAAGTACAAACATTCCGGGAGCCTTGTTCCGGACTATCGAAGTCGTGAAACGTTATCCAAAGGCCAACGTTATGGCTTTTCTATTTTCCGACGGCAAGAATGAAATTGATGAAGATCGAATGCCAGTTGCACTCAAGTTGATGAACGAGCTGTTCAACGAGCGGAAAAAGAAAGACCTTTCCAACATCGTCTTCCTCAAACAGTGGGGGCAAAGGCACAAGTTCAATGAAGAACTGGCCTCCATGAAGAAAGCTGGAGTGATCGAGCTTCACCAGTCTGATGGCGTCGAAGTCGTGAGTGCCAGAATCACACCCAAATTTATTATAACCGATGTACGACGGCACAAGGATAACATCGAGCAGTTGGTAGTTACTGCGGTTGCAAAGCTGGACGTTTCCAGTTCAGTAAACGAACCGGTCACACTCGACTTTCAGTTATCGCCACGGAAGAACCAGTCATTCAAGCCGATCAAAGTATCCGACAATTCGGCTACGCCTGTGACGCTGGAAATATTGCTTACTCTGGATGAAGAAACCAACAAAGAGGTGATGTTGGAATACACGATTTCACGGCCAAAAGCCAAGAAATCAGAGAAGAGACTCTTCGTCCCGCAGCTCACGACCGCTAACTTGCGAATCCCGGTTGTCGTTCCAGAGTCGATATTCAATCGACTTACAGTGATTCGGCCATCGGTTTTGCCAACCGTGCCAAGGTGGACTGATATTGAAACGCTGGAAGCCGAATATGACATAGAACTCGAATTCGAGGTTCGGTCGATCAAACAGGACCGAGAGGGGCCAAGCACATTTGAAATTAGTTGTACGCCGCCCGCGAGGATTGTTTCCGGTCCAAGACGGATTGCGGTCGATCCAAACACAAGCATAAAGAAGACTTACAAAGTTCGCACAACGAGTCAAACTTCTGACTCTCTCAACTTTGGTCTAAATCTGGAAAGTCGCGTTGTTGATATCCCGTCCAACGTAAAATTTGATGATCCTACGTTTCGAGTCTCTCTCGATTACCTCACGCCTCCTCCTCAAATTGTGACAACGATAACACCGCAGCTGCTTGGGGTCAGAAAACCAAAGTGGATTTCAGTTGCGTCAGGCTCCATTGAGCATCAGGCCAGGTTTAGGATGGCCGCCAAGGGACCGATCGCTCCATCCGAAGAGTTCTCAGTTGTCAAGACACCAAGCTTGGCAATGAAAATCGACTCTCCATCGATAACCAGTAGTGAGACGAACGTAGCAGTCACAATTCGCAGTACTGCACGTGACGCAAAGCTGGACTTTCAATATCAGTTTCTTCCTCCCAAAGAAACCCTGGCTGTACGATACGAAATGGACGCACCAGTTTCCTATCACCTTCCCGCTCCTGAGCAAGTGAGATTGGCGCTTGTTACTGGGACAAGATTTACGGTCGATAGTAAAGAAACAACTCTCAAGCTTCCCGTGAGAGTCACGGTTCCTCGCAGATTCATAGGTGCCAGCAAGCAAGTACCCATTCAACTCGAAACTGACGGAGTAACACTGGCCTATCAAGAGATTCCGGCAACCCTTGGGCAACCCACGGCTATCCAACTTTACTTCGAGCCACTTGGGAATTCGTCGTTTTGGTTGGATACTCGCAAGCAATGTAGTATCCGTGCCAGCGCCGATTCGACTTGGATTGCACCCGCAAAAAGTGAATTCGAATTGGTCGCTCAAGCACCTTTCAAAAAGATTTTGTATGTACTGGTGATTGCTGTTTGCCTTGCCATCATAGGTCTGGGAGTATGGATGGGACTCCGTCCAGCACAGAGAAAAAATGTGGTGGAGTGACTCTATGGCTAACGAATACCTCATCTGGTTCTCCGCCTTTATTTTCTACATTACTTATCGCTCATTTCGAAATTCGAGCCCCAATCATAAAGTTGGAGTTGTTATCTCGGTAATGTCCGCAGTCCTCGTTTATGGAATTGGAAGTTATTGTTCCACTCACTCTTCCCCTTCAGTTTTCTGGAATGCCGTATGCACCGGCGCGATCTCCTACTCAGTTTCGGTTTCAATCTACCACGTTATCCCGGCGTCGCCGTTCAGCCTGATACGAAGCTTGATCGGAGTAAACTCTGAGCCACCACAAGCTTCAAAGGCTCAACTGCTGGAGGGAGTACAACAAGAGCTGGATGCGCAATTACTTTCAATCGACCAGAGCCCTTTTGATTCGGAGACGGTTGAAGATCTGAAGGAAGCAGCAAGGCAAAATGCCGTCGAAAAAATGGCTCGCATTCTCGAATCGGAGTAGGGTGCTTTCCATGCGGTCCGCTAAAACAAGAGCTGGCAAGCCACAGAGACTACTGATCGGATACAGGGTTGCCGATAGTGGCGCGAAAACCCAACACCCTGTCTTTCTTGAGCTTTCAACTGTTGATCGACATTCCATAAAGATTGGCAAGTCTGGAAGTGGCAAGTCTGTGTCAACGTGCAACGAGTTCTTTGAACTCGCCAAATTTCGAAGCGTCGCGTTGATTGATCCCAATCGTCATCTGGCCAACGATGCACTTGATCGAGTCGTAAAAATCCCCCTTCTCGCGAGAAGATGCCTTTATTTGACTATCACATCACGAAGTTTTGCTCCGCTAATCGATTTCACACAGCAGTCCTACGCGGAAACACGCTTCAATGTTGCACGGCGAAAGTACATTGCCTCCCTTTTTACCAACGCAGTAATTGCAACCGCCGGACCTTCCGGGAGCACAGCGGGAGCTGGCTTTACCCGACTCAAATTAAATGTGGAAATGGGCGTTTGCCTTTTACTCGAACTTCAATTGCCCTTGGCTTTCTTACCACACTTGTTTCGATTCCAATCGCCAGTACTCGAAGCACTTGTCGAGAAATCGAATGATATCGACGTTCGCTTTCACTTTAATAACCTACGTGCGCAGAGAGACGCAACTCAATTGTTCAATCTGACTGAGTCGACGATCTCGCGTCTAAATCTATTGTTCAATTCCGCTGTCCTCGAAGCAATGTTCTCCGTAGCCGGGAAAGGAATGACCGTAGAGCAAATCCTACGTCGCCGGGACCTGATTCTTATCGGCGATTTCGGAGTTACCGGAGAGCTGACACAAGACCATTCTCGAATGGCTATGAAAGTTCTCTATGAGGCTCTCTGTAGATCGGCAATGAATCGTGATGAAGAAGAAGCAAGGGAGTTTCCCCTAAGCATTTACATCGACGAAGCATCCGCGAGCGGGCTGTTGGATTTGGGCATGGCCCAATCATTTCAACAGCTAAGGAAGTTCGGCCTTCACGTATGTGCCATCATTCAGGGCGTTGCAACAGTAGAGGCTTTGCAACCTGAGATCCGCCTTTTCGACGCCATCCTTGAGAATGTCAGTAGCAAATTTGTTTATGGCCTTGCATCAGACATTGACGCCCAACGTCTTGCGAGACTGGCCATTCCCGGCATGGACTTCAAAGAGATCAAAGAACGAAAGGAATTGGAGCGGCAGCGACTTGTCGGCTACGAACAGATGGTTCGAAAAACCGTTTCAACGGACCATGAAGGCAAAACTTCCACTTCAGTTACTCCCATCGACAGGCCAATTTTGGAAACTGAATTCGATGAACAAACCGTCTACTTTTCTCCTGAAGAATCATTCCATTTAAGAGCAGGAAAACTGCTAGAGAAAGAAACGGGACAATTCACATATTACGGACCACAATTCCCTCAAGGCATTCAACTCTACACGCCGGCACCAAAAAAGTTCACAAAGGTAACTAAAAGATTGATCAAACGACGAAGGGAAGAGTTCATTCAGAAGCAACTTCGGTCATTCCCTTATCGTGACATTGACGGAATTAATCGAGACTTTAACGTGATGCTGGAGCGTTACGGCTTACCCGAGTTGCAGAAGCCCGCGACAACAAACGTGGATACCGAAACCATGGACGAACTTGACGGACCAAAGTTCAACTAACCACGTTGTCTTTGAATTGATTGAAGTCTCAATGAATGACTCCTACGTTCTTCAGCTCCGATTTATCGTGAAGCAAATGGAAAACCGATGGCAATCGTAATCACCAAAAAGAACCTGCTCGTTCTTAACACGCTTGCTCAATACTACGTATTGACGCGAAAAATGATTCAGGAAATGTGCTTCCCTCACGTTCGCAGTTCCCGCTCCGTTTGTGAACGCCTTCGAAAGTTGAAAAACGAAGGCTACATTTCGCAGGTCAATATGCGAGTTGTCTTGGATGGCCAGAGCGCTTCACCTGTCTACCACCCAAATAAGAAGACCGCAGAAACACTTGCCGCATTCCACGATGATGATCGTTACCTGAACATATTTACGCATCCTCCATCGACACGACTTCTTTTTCACTGGATCGAAATTGCGAAAACGCACTACGTTGTTGATCGGGCAGTTGAGAGCTCGGATTTGATACAAATGCCGACTTGGTACAACGAATGGGAAGTGATTAATAAGGACGTCCCGAACAAGAAAATTCACTATACGATCCACTCAGTTCTGCGCAAGCAACCATCGGTTACCTGTCAACCCGATGCTGCTTTTCTCTTGAGTTGTGGCTCCGCCAGAAAAGTCTTTTACGTTGAAGTCGATAGAGGTACGGATTCGATTCGGCGAATCGCCAGCAAGAAACCACCTGGCTATGCAATGATGGAAACACAGGAGCGATTCATCAAGCACTTCCCGCAAACCAACCTGAAAAGTTTCTCGGTTTTGTTTTTGACAACGACTGAGTATCGACGGGACGAACTGCTCAAGCGTGCCAAAGACATTGATGGCAAGCACCTTTGGAAATTCGCCACTCGACGCGAAGTTGATTCCGACTCCTTCTTTTTCAAACCCGTTTGGCACGCTGTCGACACAGACCGGCATTCACTTATCGACGCCTAAGCTGCTCCTTGCTTGCATGTTCCAGGGTTGTTCTTTTGCTTGTTCAACTGCTTGTTCACCCCTAGAACAACTTTGGGTTTGCATGTTGTGAGTTGTAAGCTGTTGACTGTAAGTCACTTGCGACGGGTTGCAGGCTCTTTCCATTGCATTTCTATCCCCTGCCCAATACCCTTTCCGCCCTCCCAGGCGGCCAACCAGCGGAAACGATATTGGGCAGGGGCTCCGCCCTACAACCCGCTGAATTCGCCCACCGAGCCCAACCAAGAATTCAGGTTCTCCGCTACGCTTCGAATTCGCAAGTGACGTATTGTATGTTGTTTGCTGTGTGTTTGAGCTGTATGTTTTGCTTGCCTTGGCCTCGCATTGCATTTGCGCATAGACGGTTTGAATATTCTTTCATCTTCGAAAGTTCAGTGTTTTCCGCATGAGTTGAACCGGTATAATTCTAGCGGTAGAATACTTCGCTAATCTTGAACAAGGCTTGATCGGCTTTTTGTGTTTTTGCCATTGCCACTTAACGTGGCGTTTATTTCTTTCCCAACTTTCTTATGAATGAAATTGATGAAACCAGACACTTTTACACCTGTGACTGTCGCAGCTGCAAAAAGTTTTGGTTCAAAAAGCAGTCAATCGAAAATCGCCGCTTGAAACGTGAGAAGCACAAGGAGCGTTTTCGAAAGGGATGGATTGACACCTACGATCTAACCGGACCATGGGGTGATCGTGTCGCGGTGAAGTTGTTTATGATCGGCGGGATCGCAACTGCGATTGGATTGATCTAACATAATGATATTGCCTGAAGACTGCTTGCCTTGTCAAGCTTTTTTCCGGCCCTGGTTCGAGGTTGACCAGCGCTTCGCTTTCTAAGCGAAGATCGCGGCTCCCTTTGCCAAGGATTGTTGCCTGTCTTTGACATGGCTTAATTGAGAGAGTGGTACCCCCACTCTCTCAAAGTTTTTAAACAATCCTTTTGGTATCTATATTTGGGAGCATTCTATGAAATGCATGTTGACCGACGTTTCGTCGGAAGCGAGCTGTGCGTGGTGCAGCAAAAAAACTGATTGCGTTGAGGCTTCGATCGAAGCCACCTTCTTCAAGAATAACATGTTGTGCTGGAAGTGCCTTCGTAAAGCGATTGAGCTTCGCGACCGCCAGGAACGCCAGCAACACAAGGTCGCGGCGACCGTTAGTTCGTCGACTGAAGCAAGCTAGGACGACCTCGGTATTTTTAGTCACGTTGAACAGTCAGCGGTTCAAGACGAACACAGGCGGCTTTTTGACAGGCACTTTAGTCTGCAATCGCAGATCTTTTTCCAACTACAAAACAATCCGACGAAAAGGATCCAATGATGTCTGCTGTTATAGAATCTCTAGACCAACGATTGACACGTATCGAAGAACTACTCACTCGATTGATCGATACCCGAGTCAAAAAGGAATACTACTCAACTTCTGAAGTCGCCCGGTTACTCAGTCGGGCCGAATTTACCGTTCGAGAATGGGCCAGAAACGGTCGAATTTGGGCCGAGAAGCGGCAATGTGGGCGCGGCAACACCAAGGAATGGATGATCAGTCACGAAGAGCTAGATCGGATTCGAAACGAAGGACTGCTGCCCAAGTAGGCTGGTAGATTGATAGCGAACCCAGCAAAACCGCTCCTTCAGTGGCCCTTTAACCCGCGAACCACTGCCCGCTTTTACTGCGAACTGACACAAGAAACCGAGGGTGACCATTTTAGGTGGTTAAGCTGTAGTAGCCACCACTTGATCTGACAGACGTCCGAAAATCACACGTTCGTGTGTACGAGTTGGTCAAGCTTTTTTTGCTTGGCCATTTTCTTTGAGTCTTTGAAAGTCTGCATTGGAGTTTTTCCGTAACAGTATCGACCGCTGCGGCGAACGGTCTTGCCATCGATATGAACTCCTTTGCCTTTAAGATCCAGCTGCAACTGAGTCACCCATTGCTGGAGGCATTCAAAGAACTTCGCCGTATCCAACGCCGCAATCACTCGGCCGATCGTGTCGTGTGACGGAATACCATGCTTTAGTTCGAGATATTGCTCGAACCATTCCTTACGTTCCTTGGCAAATTCCTCAACCTCTTCCCACGTTTCGCAATTGGCAATCGTTCCGCACAATGCAATCACCACGATTTCGTTCAGCGGATACCGAAAATTGGCCCATTGGCGACGCGATTCAGGGAGTTGATCAAACAATGAAAAAATGACACGGTCGTTTGTAAGCATTACAATTCAGCTTTCCGAGAGTGGTCGAAAATGCTGGATCCCTCAGCGAAAATAATCAAACTCCCCTATGAGCTGACTTGACTCTCAAGCTAAACACGCAATTATCGCGCCATTCAAATGCGTTGGCCCTGAGAATTCGCACTAGCTCCAAGTTGTTATATTATTTCGAATCGTGTGAGACATGTGGCGCAAAAGTCAAAACACGATGAAGGCCCGATAGATATCCCAGACATAATCGCCCATGAGACTATTCATATCACACACGGATTCCGACTCAGGCTGGGTTGAACGGGAGTTGCTGCCTGCTTTGGCGGAAGCGGGGCTTGAGTGTCATCACGAAGCGTTGTTTTCGTTGGGAAAGCCCCGGTTGCTGGAGTTTGAGGAAGCTATCAGGCAGTCGGATCGAATTCTGCTGATTTGCTCTCCGGCATATTTCTCTGATGAATCACTCCAGATAGTCGACCTTCTGGCGGCAAGACACGGTGAAGAAGTGAAGTCATGGCCGGTCGTTCCCATCATTCGCCATGCTTTTGAGCTTCCGCTGCGGTTGAGGATTCTTGAGTCGCTTGATGCGACGGATGAGGCATCGTGGCCGGATGCTCTGACTCGGCTTTGTAATGAGTTTAAGGTTGACACGCCGCCGGAGCCAAAGAAACGTCGCTGTCCTTATCCAGGAATGAAGCCTTTCGAGCGGGACAGCGAGTTTCCGTTTTACGGACGTCAGGAGGAAGTCGGCGAAATCATCGAGCGCTTGCGGTTGCATCCGTTTCTCGCTTTGATTGGGGCATCCGGTAGTGGTAAATCCTCTTTGGTTCATGCAGGGCTAATCCCAGAGCTGAATCGAACTCAGTTACTCGGAGAAGGAGACTGGTTGACGACGTCTTTTAGGCCCAGCGGCCCCAGTGAAGGGAATCACGATCAGACGCTTGTTAGCAGACTCGAAGCTCATCTGGGAGGGCAAGTCGAGGATGCTGAGTCGGCGAAAGTAAGTGTCGAATCTTTGCTGAAAGTTGCTCGTGTGGCATCTCCGCAAGACGCCAAACAATTGCTCTTGGTGGTTGATCAGTTTGAAGAGGTCTACACACTCCAAAACGAACGCGACGAGAAGTACCGACTGAATAAGGAGGATGCAGACCGGTTTCAACGAGCACTGCTGACTCTTGCCGAAGTCCCCGGTTGTTACGTGGTCCTGACGGTACGCGCAGACTTTTTTGGTGACCTCATGGGAAGCCCAATTTGGGACAAAGGGGTCAAGGACCATCGCTTCGAGCTGAACACGCTTGGTGATGAAGGTATGCGTCAGGCCATCGTACAGCCTGCTTTGGATCAGGACGTCTGTATCGACCAAGTGTTAGTAGAACGACTGCTGTCGGAAGCAGGCAGTGAGCCGGGAATACTTCCCTTCCTTCAGGAAACGCTGGTTCTGCTGTGGGGCAAGCTTCGATGGCGTTATCTGTCGGCTCTCGACTACGAGTCGATGGTCAAAGGACGGCGAGCCGAATTCCGTAGCGGTCTTGAAGTGGCGATGGCTCAACGAGCCGACGCGGCATTTAGCTCACTGCCCGACGACGAACATCGCCTCGTGGCCCGCCGCATCATGTTGCGACTCGTCCAGTTTGGTGAAGGTCGACTCCACACTCGCCGTCAGCAAACGGTTGCCCAACTGTCATCAGCTCACTCTGACCAAGGCATCTTCGATGCGACACTGACCCACCTGACGGAGAAGCGGCTGTTGACCATCGGAGACGCTCGACCAAGTGGCGGTAATAAAAACGATACCGAAAATCAAGACGAGAAGACCAGTAAGAGCGATCAGTGCTCTGTCGACATTGCGCACGATAAGCTAATTACTGGATGGCCCACTCTTAGCGATGACGAAAAGGGATGGATTGCAGTGCGTCGCAAGGCCGAAGAGACGCGTCGAGACTTGGAAGCGAAGGTTGAGCGTTGGGTTAATCTGGGCCGTAAACGCTTTGGAGGCGGCCTGCTCGACAAGATCGAACTGGCTGAATACGACAAATGGATCAAGAGCGGTGAAGCGGCGGAAATGGGAGAAGTCCCAGAACTGGATCAACTGCAGAAGTCGAGCCGCAATTGGGTGCGACTGCAACAAGGACTTTTAGCTGCAATCCCAATTCTCGTTTTCGTAGCCATGGGATTCTGGATTTGGGGTCTCTATGGAATCGCTGCAAAGGAGCGCGAGCGATCAAAGGCTGCTGGAGACCTCGCTGTCGCTGAGTTTAGAACAGGCGAGGAGGTAAGGAGAAGACGAGAACTCGCGCGGGCTAGTTTCCAATCGATCGCGGATAGTTTGTCGACAGATTTTCGCTTGCTTCGTGCAGAAGGTCTGCTCGATGATAGCAAGCTATCAGCATTCCGAGCAAGATTGATAGACGAAACAGGTCAACAGATCCAAGCAGTCACGATAAAGGTACAAGATGACGAGGACTCCCTTGCAGCTTTGGGGAAGACATACATTGGACTCGCTTGGGACACATACGAACAGGGCGCGCAAGTTGAGGCCATTAAGCTATATTCCCTTGCGATTGACGTATATCAACACTTACAAGAACTAGCTCCAAATAACTTTGAGTACCAACTTGAGGAGGCATTCTGCTTCAACAACCAGGGTTGGTCGTATGGAATTCTTCGGCAACCCCAAGAAGTTGATCGCGTCAACGAAAAGGCTCTAGAAATTCGCAAGCGATCTTTTGAGCAACACCCTGATGAAGCTAAAGTCATTCGGGCGCTCGCAGTCAGCTATGGAAACATCTGCAACCGATTGTGGGATAAAGGAAGGAGGGATGATGCTTTTGAGATGCTTAGTAGAGCGACTAGCATGTTTCGGCAGGTCAGGCAACTCGAGCCGAACAATGGCCATCATGGACTTAATCTCTCACACCAGCTCAATGATCAGGGCGACTGGTATCGGATGATTGGTGACGTCGCTAACAGCCTCAGGTCAAAGGCGGAGTGCCTTAAGTTGCGCGAACAGCTCGTCAATCAATATGAATCGGATACTAGTGGGATATCTCGGGATGTATTTGTCTATTGGCTGGCTCGCAGCTATGCCGAAAAAGGAAGAGCATTGATCGTTGATAAGAGTCCCAAGCGTGCTGAAGAAGCGCTTCAGCAAGCAATTACTAAATTTGAAGAGCTAGTTGAAAACAACGCTGAGAACAAACGTGCTCGTGTAGAACTTGGCCAAGCTCAATTAGCTTTAGTCGACGTATTTGCCCAGCTGAACCAGACTCAGCAGATGGGCAGGCAATTTGAAATCGCCCTCGATCAGCTAAAGCTAGTAGTTGATTCAGACGCGAACAATGTCAGCTATCAAGAAATTTACGACAACGCAAAAAAGGCCTACGAGCAGTTCCTCAACCCAGAGAATTAGAAAGCGAATGTGAGGCATTGTTATGAGACAATCACCTACTCCATTCCTACTGAGTCAGCGAGAACTTATTGACGACTTCGAGTTCGCGTTCGGACATTTCGTACGTTGCGGACTTCCGTTCGTCGTATCGAAAAGAAGACAGGAATGCGGTTTGGCGGTTTGCGAGACACTGATCCACTAGAGAACTCAGAATCTTTGTCAGAAGCGGTGTCCGAATCTGTTGTCTCTGGGCCCGAGAGTATTGTTGTATGAATTTGACCTAAGGAGAGATTTGTGAAGTTTTACGTTGAGCTACCGCAGTCCACAGGGATAACGCCGGATGAACTGGCGGAGCAATGGAACAAGGACAGTGCGGCAGCAAATCTTGGAGAAGCGTCCGTCGATAGTTCTGCCCCAAAGGCAATTGGAGAGGCTGTAGGGCAGATTGTGATTTCCGTTGCTACAGGTGTCCTCAGCAGCGTGATTTATGATCAGCTGAAGGCTCTGCTGGCGAAACACAAAGAAAAGACGATGCTAGGAGACCTGAAGGACGACGAAGGAGCCAGCTCAACTCGGGTCACCAAGGCGGAGGAAAACGCATGATCTTAAAAAACTCTTATGCCTTGGTCGTCGGGATCACGCAATACGAGAATGTTACGCCGCTTCCCCGAGTTTCAGACGCAGAGAGGATCGAACAGACGCTCATCGATCCAACGCTTTGCGGGTACAGCGGCGACGCAGTACGTTGCCTGAGTGACTCGAAAGCCACGCTGGGGGCACTGCGAGAAGGCATGGAATGGCTTGAATCAGTTACGGACACCGATTCGACTGTCTTCATCTATTTCTCTGGTCATGGCGGCCGAATCGAGGACGGTAAGTTTGCTGGCGAGTACTTGTTGACTGTCGATTCCTCGTTTGCAGACAATTGTACATTGGCCGATACATCGATGTCCGGTGAAGAGTTTGGAGATCGGTTAAGGAACATGCAAGCTCGCAAGGTCTTCGTGGTATTCGACTGTTGCCATGCGGGCGGAATCGGAAGCCCAAAGTCTCCGGTTGGTGTAGCCTTGAAGGCCGGTGTATCGGACCAGTGGTACTCCTCTTTGAGCAAAGGCACAGGTCGTGTAATTATGGCGTCCTGTCGACCGACCGAATACTCGTACATTCTTGACGGCCGGCCGCTGAGCGTCTTTACGGAGCATCTGATTGACGGGCTCAGCGGAAAGGCTCGAAGTTACAATGGCCTAATCAAGGTCTTCGACCTATTCGATTACGTGCAGCCGAAGGTAACCGCTGATCATCCTCGTCAGCACCCGATTTTTCGCAGTGAGACAGAGACAAGTTTCCCCGTTTCGTTAAACCGAGGTGGCGAGAAATCCGCCAGCAAAAGTGACGAACAAGGGTTCGAATACGATGCATACATCAGTTACGTCGATACGGATCCGGATTCCGAATGGGTTTGGGAGAAACTTGTACCTATGTTGGAGGAGGCCAGGTTGAGGATTGCAGTCTCGGGTGACGTAGAGGCGCCCGGCGTCTCTCGTGTTTCCGCGACGGAACAAGCAATCCGACTATCGAAGCGGACGATTCTCGTCCTGTCTCAACAATACCTAACTGATTATTTCTCAGAGTTTCAAAACACACTCGCGCAACAAATGGGGATTGATGAAGGTACTTATCGGCTTCTGCCCATTCAGATCGCCGAAGTTGGAGAGATTCCGAATCGGCTTTCGCAGTTAGTTACCTTGAGAATGAACCATTCTTCCAAAAACAGGGTTCGTCGGGAATGGGACAGACTCCTCAAAGCGCTCCAGGGACCATTGCCAAGCCGTTAGATGTTTTTTAGATCGGAAAGCTCGTGAATTCTTTAAGTCGAATATTCATATCGCACACGGAGTCGGATTCAGGCTGGGTTGAGCGTCAGTTGATACCTGCGTTGACGGCGGCGGGACTTGAGTGTCATCACGAAAACCTCTTTGAGGCAGGAAGACCCGTACTACAGGAATTCGCTGACGCCGTTAAAGACTGCGCGTGGACGTTGCTTGTGCTTTCGCCAGCATTCTTCGTTGATGGTTCTCAAGAGTTTGTCAAGCAGCTTGCGCAACATCAGTCCGTCAAGGATAAGAGCTGGAATGTTATTCCGTTGATCAGAGAGGAGGTCGATCTTCCTGATGACTTAAGACTGCTAGTCCCGGTTCGGGCGACCGATGACATTGAACTAGAAGCAGTGCTTGATCCGCTGTGTAGACGATTCGGCGTTTCTACGCTATCGCGACAGGAAAAGGCAAAGTGCCCGTATCCGGGGATGAAGCCATTCGAGCGAGACAGTGAGTTTCCGTTTTACGGACGTCAGGAGGAAGTCGGCGAAATCATTGAGCGGTTGCGGTTGCACCCGTTTCTCGCGGTGATCGGCGCATCCGGTAGTGGAAAATCCTCTTTGGTTCACGCCGGGCTAATCCCAGAGCTGAATCGAACTCAGTTGCTTGGAGAAGGGGACTGGCTAACGTCATCTTTTCGACCCAGCGAAGGGAATCATGATCAGACGCTTGTTAGCAGACTCGAAGCTCATCTGGGAGGGCAAGTCGAGGATGCTGAGTCGGCGAAAGTAAGTGTCGAATCTTTGCTGAAAGTTGCTCGTGTGGCATCTCCGCAAGACGCCAAACAATTGCTCTTGGTGGTTGATCAGTTTGAAGAGGTCTACACACTCCAAAACGAACGCGACGAGAAGTACCGACTGAATAAGGAGGATGCAGACCGGTTTCAACGAGCACTGCTGACTCTTGCCGAAGTCCCCGGTTGTTACGTGGTCCTGACGGTACGCGCAGACTTTTTTGGTGACCTCATGGGAAGCCCAATTTGGGACAAAGGGGTCAAGGACCATCGCTTCGAGCTGAACACGCTTGGTGATGAAGGTATGCGTCAGGCCATCGTACAGCCTGCTTTGGATCAGGACGTCTGTATCGACCAAGTGTTGGTAGAACGACTGCTGTCGGAAGCAGGCAGTGAGCCGGGAATACTTCCCTTCCTTCAGGAAACGCTGGTTCTGCTGTGGGGCAAGCTTCGATGGCGTTATCTGTCGGCTCTCGATTACGAATCGATGGTCAAAGGACGGCGAGCCGAATTCCGTAGCGGTCTTGAAGTAGCGATGGCTAAGCGGGCTGACGCGGCAATTAGCTCATTGCCCGACGACGAACATCGCCTCGTAGCACGCCGCATAATGTTGCGACTCGTCCAGTTTGGTGAAGGTCGACTGCACACTCGCCGTCAGCAAACGGTTGCTCAACTGTCATCAGCTCACTCTGACGAAGGCATCTTTGATGCGACCCTGACCCACCTGACAGAGAAACGGCTGTTGACCATCGGAGATCCTCGAGCAGGTCGCGGCGAATCAAACGACAACGAAAAAAACGACAATAAGCAATTCAGAAGTGACCAACGTTCGGTCGACGTCGCACACGACAAGCTCATTACTGGATGGCCAGAATTTCTTCGATGGATCGACGGGGCCCGTAAGACAGAAGAAGTAAGACGATATTGGGCAGGAAAAGTTGATCGGTGGGTTAAGCACCTTAATAAGCGCTATGGATCTGGACTACTTGACAGAATTGAACTAGCTGAGTGCGACAATTGGATCGAGACCACTGGCGCCGTGGAAATTGGTGGTGTGCCTAGGTTGACTGAGTTGCAAGATGCCAGCCGCAAATGGATACGTATTCAACAAGGAATGGTAGTAGTGATCCCATTCCTTTTGATGCTTGTTGCTGGGTTCTGGTTGTGGGGATCAAGAAATGCCAAAACATTGGAAGACGTGAACCAACAACGGGTTCAAGATGCCAGCCAGTTTGCATTGGAAATTCGAAACTCGCAATTCAAGGAGTATCTTGATTGTTCCCAGGATCTTGTTGAGTCACATCGACCTGGTTGGAGAAAAGAAGCACTTGAACACGTCCGCCTCGCGAAAAGCGCCGACCCCAACGAAGAAGAGGTTGCTAGGCTCCAGTCGATGATTGCAGAAATTAACACTCATGTTGACTTTGTCAAAACGGATACCGTGTTTGAGCGAAAAATTCGATCCATGGAGTTTGCTCCTAATTCGTCAGTCCTCTACTGCGGTGACAATCGATCCTATCTACCAAGTATCGAAGCAAAAATTTCAAAGATTGATGCGAGCAGTGGAAAAGGCGTCGGCGACATTTCGATGGTGGTCAGCGTACGTCCAGCGAGGAACGGTTTTACTGATCTAGATTTCCTTCCAGGTGATGAACTCCTGGCGACAACAAGGGAAGGCACCGTGTACTTTATGGACTTAGCTGGCAACAAGAAGCAAACATTTGGTGGTCCGGAGTATGGCCCGAACATGTCACACTACTTCCCAAAACTTGATTCGGTGCTGACGATTGGAAGAGAGAGTAAAGCATCTTTTGGCCTAGTCATCTTCGACAAGAAATCAGAGAAAACTCGGATCTTCAGTTTTGATGGGCTGATCCGATCTCGCTGCCCGGATTTAGAAAACAACCAGCTTATCGTTTCCGCAAACGGCGCGATAAAGTTCTTGGATCTGGAGAAACTTGAGTACGTTAAAGAGATTAAAACTGGAAGCGATGGTCGTGTTGATCTTTTGAATGGTGTCATCGCATTCGCGAGAAAGGATCGCGTGACGCTCTTTGATCGAGACGGAAGAGAGCTCGGAGAACTTGAGACGCCAGATCAAGGCATGCCGCATGAAAATGATTTTGGCGAATTCAAATTTTCACCCGGCGGTCGATTTATTGGTTTATCCGATATCAAGAATCATGTGCTCCACCTTTGGTCACCCATCAACTTTAAGTACCTCATGGCGATCCAATTAGAAGGAGAAGGACACGAAAGACTGTTTTTCGAGTTCAACGATCAAGAGACGATACTCTCAGTGAGCCAAGGAACTGCAACGTACTTTTTTGATGTTGTCTGTCCTGGAAAGAAAACCGCCGGCCTGTTCGAAAAACCAATTGTTGACTTCGATGTCGACCAAAACCTGCTCGTTTCGCTTGGAAAAATAAAAACAGAAATTGACAGCCGACTAAGTGTTTCAGATCTGCAAGACAACGAGAGGATTTTTGATCGGTTGATCAGCAAACTCCCGATTCAGCTATCTCTGGCTGCTATTCCCACCGACAAGAATGGTGCGGCCATTTCTTCTCCTGGTTTCGCGAGGAACTCGAGAGTTTCCGTGCATTTTGCAAACGAAAAACCAATCACATCAACCGTGGTTTACGATCGAGTCAGAGCCCTTGACCACGGAGGGGAAGATCGATTAGTTATCGCTACTGAAAATTCGGTGTTTATTCAGAAGCTCGACAGTGCCAAGCCGGCGGAGTTAATCTGGAGCAACGTCGCATTGCTAGGCGCCGGTGTCTCCACGATGATCGCCCGCAACAACAGGATTTTCATCGGAACAACCCGTGGAAACATAGTTTGCCTCGACTATACAGGGCAGCAGATTGGTAAAACTCGACCCGATTCGGCAAAACTGACCGCGCTTGATATCGAGGAAGATTCACTTCTTGCCGTAGGCGACGAGAATGGAATGCTCAGATTGGTTCAACCGGAAGAAATTAATGAACTTTCTTCAATCCAGGCTCATGACGGCCCGATTCAGTCGGTCGCTTGGGTTGATAAGCGGCGCGTTTGCACACTCGGATACGACCATCGAATCTGTTGTTGGAATATCAAAGAAAAAGACGAGGGATTAACTCTTGCCTTCACAATACAAGCCGAAATCGAAACCAAACGCGTTTGTCCGTGGCGAGCCAATGATACCATTGTGTATTCTTGCCCTGGGTGGCTAGGTTTCGAAATTCTTAAACCAGCCGATTGCTTTTCAGAGTCAATCTTTAGGTAAGTCAAATGAAAAAATGTAGAATCAGACCAGGATTTACGCTGGCTGAATTATTGGTTGTGATCGCAATCATTGGAATCTTGATCGCCATGTTGCTGCCGGCCGTTCAGCAAGTAAGAGAGGCTGCAAGGCGGGCATCCTGCCTAAACAACCTCAGGCAGATGTCGCTTGCTGTATTGAATTACGAGAGTTCGCTCCAGGAGATTCCGCCAAGCAATGTAACCGGATATGGGCATGCAAGTGTCATGGTGTTACTACTGCCGTACATGGAGCACAACAACGTATACGACCTGTGGAACATACGCCGGACATACTACATGCAAACGGATGAAGCTCGACAGGCGCACATAGAAACATATTTTTGCCCGTCTCGCCGGTCGCCAGGCATGCTGAGCAAAGATCGCGATGAAAGGCTAAACAGTGGGTTTAAGCCCGGAGCTCTCGGAGACTATGCGATCGTAGGCGGGAGCGGCAAAGTTCGGCCGTATTGGTCGCACGCATCGGACGCAGTGTTCGCACCTTCGCGCTACACGATCGTCTCCGGAACCGACCCAGATTTGGTCGTGGGTGAATGGCGCTCCATACGAAAGATGAGCTCGATCCGTGACGGCACCAGCAACACATTTATGCTCGGAGAGAAGTTTGTTGCGAGAAACAAGTACGGATTGTTTGAAGCAGGAGACACCTGTCTGTACAATGCCGACCAAGCCTGGCAGTATTCTCGGTGTATTGGCGAGGGTTTTGAAATCGCCCTGTCGCCAACCTCGGCTCCCAATCGAAACATTTTTGGCGCAGATCATCCCTCGGTTTGTAACTTTGCCCACTGTGACGGTAGCGTCCATTCCTATGACAAGAAAACATCAGGGATCGTCCTGTCACAGTTAGCAACCATTGCAGGCGGCGAAGTGATCGGCGAGCGGTAAACTTGGTCGCCCAAAGCAAGCTTAGTCCGAAATTGTTTCGCCGCCATTGATCGAAGCCATGGCTTTATAGACTTCAAGATCAATTGTGTAGCTAATGGAATGCACTGACCCGTCAAGGTACGCCATATTCATTGTCGTCGGATGGGCACTTCCAAAATCGTGACAAGATGTGCACCTGCCTTTTTGCAACTTGTCGACACGTGGTGATCGGGCGGCAAAGCGGACATATGCTGGTGTTGCGGTCAAGTGCGGCGCCGAACCGAATGCTGCCCCATAGTCACCTTGTGATTTACCGGTTGTATAATGCTCTGGTTCCATCGATTTTTCGCCGATAAAATACGTCGCACTTGTCCCATCAACCGCATCACGCAGTTTCGATGTTTTTCCGATTCTCCACACTCCACTTTTTTCTATGCGTAACCCTATGCGTAACCCATTGATGTTCATCGGCCTGCCTGATCCCCCGTTCATTGCATAATCTGTCCTAGCTGCGGGACCTCCAAAATACTGCCCGGTTCGACCTGCTGTAGGGTATGCACGCGCTTCGCGGCGTGATGGGCAGTGAAGAACTTCAATGGCTGTTGCAATAAGTTCCCTGTCGCTTAAAGACGTGACCGGAGCAATTGTTTTATTTATTCTTCCCCACTCAACTGCCAAGGTCTCTTGCTCCATAAACGGCATAATTCGTGTGATCCAATTCCAGCCGAGCATCGAAGGGTCTGCGTCACCTACTTCAGATACGATATTTCCCGAGAGTCGTTCGCCAGCATACCCCGGGAGTTCTTGCGTAGCAGATTCAAGGTTGTGAGCAGCGATCGCCATCTGGCGAATGTGATTTTTGCATTGCACTGACCTGGCAGCTTCGCGAACCGCTTGTACAGCTGGAATGAGCATCGCAATTAGAATTCCAATGATTGCAATCACAACCAGCAGCTCCGTGAGCGTGAAACCAGAGTGTCGGGACCTGATCACGCAAACCTGATCGTTAGTCGACAATTTCATAGATTTAGTCCTTCGATTTAGTGGAAGAGGATCAAAAGCCAAGGGGATTTTTAGGTCATTGGCCTCAAATAACTTATCGCAATATTAAACGAAAATTTGCGAAAGCTCGTGCCAACAAAATGTAGTTTTTGCCCCGAAAAACACTTAGTTTCAGTCGTCAACATATTGGCGACGAAAATACCAATAAGTCACTGTATTTCTCACCCCAAGAGGCATTTTACACCATGCACGAAACGATTCGAAAAGGGTGCGAAACTGTGGAATCCATGGAATAGGAATCGTGCAAAACCCTTGGAAATCCCTGGCATTCATGCCCCAAGCCGATGTTGACATCGAGGAGGTCGTTGGTTCAAGTCCAATATCGACTGCTCAATTCTTTTAGATTTTGTAAATGTCAATCATCACCGATGAGAGCAGCAATCGCTGCGCGAAGTGTCCGATAAATTCGGCCAACGCTTTATCAGTTCGGATAATTCAGCGTCGGCTTGCGACATACTTGGACGCTGGCTGTCCTCAAGTCACTGCCAACGAACAGTTTTCGATTTTCTCTAAATCGTTGGCAGATAGTTGGTTGCAATTTTCGCAACGCAGGTTCGATCCCCGCCGCTTTGTTTGGGGTTGGAGTTGCCAATTTGCTTTGAGTTCGTAAGATGTTGGGTAAGCGTTTGCGGATATTCGCAAACCACGCTTTTACCGAACCAAAAGCACAAATCAAATACAAAACTGGCCAAAACCCAACCTCGGAAATCGCCCATTGTCAGGATTTAAAATTCTTTGGCTCACTTAAGAAATCAGTGACAAATCAGTGACAGGATTTGAAATTTTTTTCCAATTTGAATAGCATCTTGCTAGCGTTGAGGTTGGCTTTTGATCAATGAATTCAAATGTAGTGCAACGTGATTCCATCGCTAATGATGGACATGGACGGCAGATTTAGGATCTAGTGTCCCTAGGACGTGCAGGTTCGATTCCTGTCACCCCCACTGTTTACTTTTCACACGTAAAAACAAGATCGAATTCTCTATTCGAATACCTGCCGATGGTCGGCAGTGCGACTCGTTTATCAGATAGCAAAAACGGTAAGTACCGGATTTGCTCTAAACGGGAGCCTTCTATCATGCGTGGACCTTCAAAAACTCCGCCCAAATATCGCAAGCATCGTGCATCGGGACAAGCGATTGTCACCCTTTCTGGCCAAGACTCCTACCTCGGTCCACATGGCACAAAAGCAAGCCAACGCGAATACGATCGGCTAATCGGCGAATGGCTGGCCAATGGACGCGAGATCCCGGTTGCCAAGGATGAAACAATCACCGTTGTGTGACTCAGCGCGGCCTATCTCAAGTTCGCCACGACCTACTACGTCAACAACGGCAAGCCAACAGACGAACTCGCTTGCGTCAAAGCTGCGATCAGCTATCTCAATCGGAATTACAAAAACGTTCCAGTAACTGAATTTGGCCCGTTGTCGTTGGAGTCAGTCCGCGATGACATGACGTACATTTTTATCACGTGTCCTCCCTGACCAGACTAGGACGCTTAAGTCACCAAGCGACAGGCCATGTTAGGCAACCGGTCAGTGGCTTGCCAAAAAACTGAGTCTTCATGTTCAAAAAAATCCGAAATCTTCTGAGAGATTGCAATTCCTGCCAGTAGTTACTACAGCGCTTAAACCCGGAATTGGCACGGTGAACAATCATTGTTAATTGATTGACCGTGTGATTGCGCTTCAGTTTTTGGATCGGCATTGAATTATTTCTCAGATTTTGCAGCTCGGCATCATGACGAAATCTAAATCATTTTCAATCAGTGCGTTTGATTTCAATTCAAAGCGAAAAAAGCGACGAGCCAAGCAAAACTCCAGTCAACTTCAATTCGAGAAACTTGAACCTCGCCAAATGTTGGCGAACGTCGTCGTTTTTCAGGCAAATTTTGAAGATGTTACCGTACCTGAGGGTGAATACCGCTTCTTTTCAAGCGTATCTGGCTTTACGGCAACTGGGTTCCCTGTTGAGGTGCAACACAATGATCCAACCGTGGGTCCTGCTTCCCAAGGAAGCAATCTCCTGGAGCTCGATGGGACTAACGGCGTGTTCGTTCAAATCGACAATGTTCCCAATGAGGGACTAGTGCTTCGTGGTGATTATTCTCCTCGACCAGGATTCAACGCCACAAGAAATGCAATTGATGTTCTTTGGAACGGAGCGGTGATCGCCACCCTTGCGGAAAACGGGCGGGAGAACAGTTCGACAGTATTCAATGAGTTTGAATTTAACCTGCCATCGAAGGCCGGCCAAACGTCTGGGCGTTTGGAATTTCGATCGACCTTTGAAAATGATTTCCTGGGGGTCGGCGGTTTGTTGGATGACATCAAAGTCTTCGACACAACGAAACAGCCTCCCAACCTGAATCCGATCAGTGATCAAACGGTTGACGAGAACAAGAAACTCTCCGTTCAGTTCTCAGCAGCGGATTCTGACAGTCAGAAATTACGATTCTCTACTCCGCGTGCCCCATTGGGGTCGACGATAGATCCCATTACAGGAGTTTTCGAATGGACGCCCAACGCTTATGCCGGCGGCCTCCGTTTCGGAGTTGATGTTCTGGTTACCGATGAAACAGGTCTGACAGACAATCAAACTTTCCGAATCAATGTCATTGATGCTGCCCCTCAACTTCAGCAACCCAGCGACACGACGATCGATGAAGGCGAGACGCTGTCAATTCAATTAATTGCCACAGATCCGAATAGTACCCAATCCCAACTTCGATTCTCGACATCTCGCTCGCCCGTCGGTTCAACGCTTGATCCCGTTACCGGCGTCTTCACTTGGATCCCAAACCAGTTTGCGGGTGGGCTTCGATTTGGAATTGACGTATCAGTTGCCGATGAAACAGGCCAGACCGATACCAAGACGTTTCGGGTTTCCGTCAACGAATTGGATTCGGCACCGCGATTGGAGTTTATCGACGACCAGACGACCACTGAGCGGGATACACTTTCGTTTCAGTTAGTTGCGACAGATGCGGACAGCCCGCAATCCCAACTACGATATTCCCTGCAGCGGGCGCCAATGGGTGCGACGCTGGATCCAGTGACTGGGTTGTTCGAATGGACCCCCAATCAATTTGCCGGCGGACTTCGATTTGGTGTCGATGTTGAAGTCACTGATGAAACCGGTTTAAAAGACTCGCAAACGTTCTGGATTGACGTGGAAGATATCACGGGATCACCCGTATTGGATTCAGTCTCGGATCGGACGATCACAGAACTCGAGCCGATTTCGATTCAATTGTTCGCGACAGATTCGAACAGCAATCAAAGCGACCTTCGATACGCTGCCCCGCGGGCGCCGTTTGGTTCGACGCTTGATCCGATTACCGGAATGTTTAACTGGGTGCCCAACCGATACGCCGGCGGACTTCAGTTTGGAATAGATGTTCGGGTGACCGATGAAACCGGACTCAGCAACCAAAAAACGTTTCGCATTCAAGTCGAAAATTTGAATGTTGCACCGGTTTTGAATCCCATCGGTGATCAAACCGTTGAGCGACATAGCGAACTAACATTTACGGCCACGGCAAGCGACGATGACCGGCCCGTTGAACAACTGACCTTTTCGTTGTCGGGGGATGTGCCAGGCGGCGCAAAGATCGATCCCGTTACCGGACAATTCACTTGGATACCAATGTCAAGCACGCCGGCTGGCACTTACGCATTTGAAGTCGTCGTTGAGGATGGAAGTGGCAATCAGGATTCTCAGAAAATCAACGTGGTGGTTACCTCCATTGATGACGACGTTTTCCTGATCGAGGAAAGTAGATTTGAGACCGAGGAAGCGCGTCTGTTTCCCATTTCTGGGGAAACCAAGCAGCTGTCGTTCGAATACGAAACTTTGTTTGATTTCACAGAGACTGACTCTATCAATGATGCGTTCGAAGTCGCTTTGCTTGACGAGGTTGGCAATTCACTGGTCCACACCGTTGGTAAAGATCGGGATGCGTTCTTCAACGTGACTGAAGGTGAAGCGGTCCTGAACGGCGCGAACACCATCGTTGACGGATCAACTGTGAAGCTGGACCTCTCCCATATCGCGTTGGGCGCAACCGCAAATCTTGTTTTCCGGTTGGTCAACAATGATAGCGACGACAACACGGAAATTCGTGTCACCAGTATCGCAACATCTGATGAAGCCTTGCTTACACCTTCGGGCGACTCAGCAGGCGAATCTTCAAGCCGGCCGAATGAGCCGATCGACTTTGCCAGCCTCCGTGATGTTACAGGAAGCATGTTGATTGACTACGGTCATACGTCACTCAATCCTGCGACAGATTCGTTGTATTCTCAGGTCAAGTTGACCAACGTGGGACAGCTTCCTGTTTCTGGACGGATCCTCGCCGTTTTTGAGAAACCAAGCAACGAATCAGTCCGAATGCTTCGTCCGGACGGTCGATTGCCAGATGGTCGATTCTTCATTGAGTTGACTTCCGAAAGTGGAACTCTGCGTCCAGGTGATATGACTTTTTCTCGCGATCTGGCAATCTCGAATCCAATCAATGATCGTTTTGATTTTGACTTAAAGATCCTTGCAGGGGTTAACTCGGCACCTATTCGGTTTGACTCGATTCCCCCCACCGACATCGAGGCTGGTCGGACTGTCAAATACACAGCGATCGCTGTTGATCCAGAAGGTCAGACGTTAACGTACTCCGTCATTACTGGCACTAAACACATTGAGATTAACAGTGAAACGGGCGAACTGACTTGGAATACGACCGCCGATGATATTGGTTCGCACGTCGTTACGATTCGTGCGACCGATCCATTTGGTCTGTTTATTGAGCAAACTTTTTCGGTTGAGGTCCACGAGACGCTACAGAATCGTCCTCCGACCTTTGTGACTAATCCTGTCACCGACGCAATCGCTTCCAGCGGTTTTGAGATCACAACGGTAGGAGTCGGTGGCAACCCTGTCGGTATCGGAGTTGCCAGTGGATTTCGCGGCCCCCGTCTGGTGACTGCCAACTCGGGTGATCAGACAATTGGTGTCTACGCGGGCGAAAACAATGATCGTTTCGATGATTCGACGAGCTATCCCGCCGGGTTCCCCGTAGCCGACGGGCAGTTGTTTGATGTGGGCTACGCCATCGACGTTGGTTTGCCCGAGTTTACCAACACGTCAAATTCCAATGCGGTCGAGGGGATGGACCAAGGAGATCTGAACGGGGACGGGATCCTGGACCTCGTTGTCATGACGACCTACGACGTTCCGAGCACTGGCGCACGGTATCAATTGGTAATCAGTACGCTCCTGGGGGATGGCAATGGTAGATTTGGCGATCCGCATGAGATTTATCGCCACACTTACTCCACTTACACATTTGATGCTCGCAATTTGGTGCTGCGGGATGTCAACAATGATGGCGCGCTGGATGTACTTGCCATTGAGCGGCAGCGCGATCCTCGTTTGATTTCGATACTGGGCAACGGTGATGGGACATTTGCAACCGCTGCGGAGCAAACTTTCGACGGTAAGCCACTTAGCGAATTTCACGTTGCCGATATCGACGAAGATGGCATTCTGGATTTAATCGGACGCAATGTTACCGGCGGCTACACGTTCGAGGCGGTTTGGTCGAAGGGGGCAGGCGACGGGTCATTCGGCGAGCCCATTGTGATAGGGCCGGCAGGTTTTACGTTTTCCAATACGCATGTGCGGGCGCACGACGTACTGGACTTGAATGGTGACGACAATCTTGATTTCGTCTTTATGGCGAACAACAACGTGACGATATATCATTCAGACGGACTCGGTAATTTCACGCTGGCGAGTGAGTTTCAACCTTCTTCAACGGGGGCGGATCGGTGGATACGTGGCGGAGACTTCAATGGTGACGGGTTCGCGGACCTCGTCTACCATAGCTCATTCAATAGCAATTTTAACTTGCTGTTTGGCGATGGCAGCGGTATCGACTTCACGCTGCAGCTAGGACCTAACTTAGCGGGCGGCATCATCGCCAACTATGCCGGCAGCGACTCGCCAGCTGACATCGATGGCGACGGCGATCTGGACCTCATCTTTGGTCATTCCGGAGGTGATTTCATCTCGACCAAAGTCGCGTTGAATGACGGCAGTGGGAACTTTTCGATAACCGAGTACGCGATGGTCGATTTTTCGTCAACCGATGTCGAACGTTACGCACCCGACGACGTCGCTCGCGGCGGGATGTACGGTGACTACAATCAGGATGGCGTGATTGACTTCTCCTATTTCACGTCTGGCGGTGACTTCAACGGAGTTGGAATTCGCTTGGGCACCCGGCCCGGCGAGTTTGGTCAAACACGAACGATTCCTTGGCTTTTGGGGACTCGAGGCGACGACGCCACCCCCGGGGATTTCAACGGCGATGGAGTTGTGGATCTCATCGATACCGTTAACGATCGTATCTTTTTGGGTGTCGGTGACGGGGCATTCGCCGAGCCATTTCCAGCGTTTGGCGTGTTAGGACTTGGCTATGCGTCGGTAGCTGACTTCAATCTTGATGGAATCGATGACATCGTCGCTGCCAGGTCGAACCGGTATTTTGTCGCGTTGGCCAACGGCGACGGGACTTTCACGATTAGCGACGACCAGCTTGCAGAAGGTAGTTTCTATGGATATTCCTCGACTTTGGCAGCGGACTTCAATGCGGACGGATATCCAGACTTTGTTGCCAAGACGGGAGTCGAGCGGCAAATCGATGTTCACTTAAACGATCCCGAAAACCCGGGCGTGTTTTCAAGAAGTTTTCGGCTAACACTGCCCAGTGGTTCCCAGGGAATTAACGTATCCAACTGGCAGGAGTCCTATGCGGTCGCCGACTTTACTGGCGATGGGATAGTTGATTTGGCATTTGCCGAGCGAGAGGAATACACCAGCGAGTCACCGATGTTGGTCGTGATCATGGCCGGCGACGGTAAGGGTGATTTTGCGCGTCACAGCGAATTGGCTGGCTACGATGAAGCTGGTTTCGTCGGATTGAATGGTGCGTCGTTCTACGCTCCGGGAGATTACTCGGCGGGTGACATTGATTCCGACGGTGACGTCGATCTCGTTTCGGTTACGAACTATGGAGCTCGGCTATTCCTTAATGACGGTACGGGAAACTTTGAATTCTTTACTCACCTCGAAAGCCCGGGAGTCGAGCAGCGAGGCCGCGATTCCTGGTTGATTGATTTCAATGAGGATGGAAAGCTTGATTTGATACAGCTTGGCTCTGGCGGCTTCGGGCCACTTTCAGTCCGTCTGGGCAACGGTGACGCAACGTTCCAGACGTCGCAAACCGTAGGAACGATCGGCGGCGATCCCGGAAACCTTTCACGTCAACCATTTGCGGACCTTGACGGCGATGGGCATTTAGATTTTGTTTATACCGATGGTGGCGCAGGGAATTATAACTCCAATTCGACAGCCATCTTCGCGGGTCGACGTGATGATCTAGTTGACCTATTGAGTGTCGATTTGAACGGTGATGGCAACGAAGAAGTGCTTGCTGTTCAGGAGCAGATGGACCGCCTCCAGATTTTCGTCGGTGACAATCTAGGCGGTTTCACACGGCAGCCCGACTTGCAAACCGGGCGAGCACCGCAAGCCATTGCGGTTGGGGATTTGAATTCAGATGGGAATTTGGAGTTATTCACGGTCAACCGCGCTAGTCGCGATATTAGCGTGTTCACTGGCAATCTGGAGGACGGCTATAGCCAACTTGAAATATCAGTCGGAAGCCGTCTCGTCGACATCGCCTCCGCCGACATCGACGGCGACGGCAATATTGATGTGGTCGTTCTGGACGATGACACCAACGCGCTTTGGGTGTTGGCCGGTGACGGGACGACGCTAACCGCGCCAACGGCGATACCATTGGGCGATCGACCCTCACGATTTGTTCTCGGCGACGCTGACGGCGACGGAACACTCGACGCCATCGTAACGTTGCCCGATAGTAACCGAACCATGATCGTACCGGACATCGGTGCGGGATTGCCGAACACACCGATTTACGTGTCGACCGGTTCGACGCCTTCGGATGTGGCGGTACTGGATTTGAACGCTGACGGTAACCCAGATTTGGTGACGACACAAATCGCTGAAGATCACGTCGGCATCCAATATGGTCTCGGTGGCGGCCAGTTTTCCCGGGTGCAAACCGTTGCCGTCGGCGATCAACCCAATCGAATCAGCACTGCCGATGCCGACGAGGATGGGCGGATGGATTTGATCGTCAGCAATGCCGGCGACAACACCGTCAGCGTGATCTACAACCGCTTCGATCCCAATGAAGTCTATCGGTATGACGCTGACGCAATCGATCCAGACGATGATGCGCTGTCATATTCCATCGTCGATGGTCCGGGCGGATTGATTATTAACAGCGACACCGGTGCTCTATTGTGGGCGGCATCGCCCGATCAGGTCGGCACGCATGAGGTTACCATCGCCGCCGATGACGGACGCGGCGGCGTGGCAACTCAGTCGTTTCAAATCGAAGTCGAACCGGCTCGCGAAAACAGCTCGCCGTTGATTGCGACTACGCCGGCGACTCAGATCGGGGCTGGTGAATTGTTTGAGTATCAAGCCTCTGCGATCGATACTGATAATCACACCGTTCGCTACCGGCTTCTCGAAGCTCCCGCTGGTGCCACGATCGATCCGATTACGGGGCTGGTGCAGTGGGAGGGGCAGGATGACGGTGCTATCTCGATCAATCGATTCGCCAGCACTCATGGCGATATCCGTGTCCCGATCGGGGAGAGTAGTTCGCTAAGTTTGAATTCGTTGACCATCGAGGGCTGGTTCAACACTCAGAATTTAACGTCCAGCAATCGAGACAGTCTTTTCCGCGTTGGCAGCTCTTACAATCTCTTGGAATTGCGGTACTTCGGAGATGATGAACTGCAACTGGACTTGTTCGATGGTAACTTGTCCGTGGATCGATTTATTGTTCCAATTGAGGTGAAGGTCGACCAGTGGCGGCACTTCGCTTTGTCGATCGACGATGTTGCGAGCACTTTCGATCTGCTGGTGGACGGTCAATCGGTTCTATCAGGTGAACTACCGAGTAGCTTCGTTTATGACGACGCGACACGTTTGGATATCGGAGGCGGTTTCGCCTCCTACTCCGGGTTGGTCGATAATTTTCGCGTTTGGAACCGAGCTCGCAGCGTGGATGAGATTCGCGAAGGGTTTTCGCGGCAATACGATGGCGACCCAGACTTGGTGCTGGATTTCCGCTTTGAAGACGATGACTCCCGGATGGTGCGCGATCGTACAGGAAATGGCAATTCGGGTTACTACGTGACCAATCAAACGTCGCCAATCACGGTAACCGGAGGGCTCGCAGCAGTGGGCTCTCACGATTTTGTGGTGGGAGTCGAAGATGGTCGCGGCGGCTATGACCAGCAGTCGTTTACCGTAAATGTCGTGCCAGAATTGCGCGGCAGTATCGTCGGTCAAGTGTTCAACGATCTCGACGATGATGGCGTCCGGGACGACGGCAGCGAAAATCCGGCCGAGCCGGCGCTAGAGGGTTGGCGCTTGTACATCGACGCGAACCGCAATCACTTTCTCGATCCAACGGAAATGCAAACCACCACCGATGTCGATGGAAACTTTCGATTTGATCAACTGTTGCCCGGGGACTACCCATTGAGGGTCGAGCCGGTTGCCGGATTCAACACTCCAACCATCGCTCCCGTTCAGGTTGATGCGAACAGTGCAACTTCGGTCAATGTTAACGCCATTCAACAAGCACTTAGCCAAATCCAAGGGCAACTAAAAACCGAGGACGGCCAAACCATCGGCTATTGGGAAGTCTTCGCCGACCTCGACCAGGACGGGACTCTGGGTGCTGGCGAACCGTCCACTTTGACGGATCGTGACGGAGTTTTCGCCCTGTTTGGCTTGGAAGCTGGTACCTACAACGTTCGAACAAAACTTCCTGCCGGTTGGCAAGAAACTTCTGACCCGCTAGTCGTCAATCTGGCGGAAGACGAAATTTCCGACGGCAACGAGATTCTGCTCAAACCGACCAACACGTCAGTCACCGGAGGGGTTCGATTTGTCACGACTGCTCCAACAATGGTCACGGCGCGTGATGTGTTCCGATATAGTTCTCTCGCCACATCGATCGTTTCCCAGGCTATTACGTATGAGGTTTCGTTGGCTCCTGAAGGTTTAGCTATCGATCCGTCAACTGGGCTGGTTGCCTGGCGTCCGACAATCTCTCAGGTTGGAGATCACCAGGTTATTCTGAGAGCGACGGCGGCGGATGGTTCAATTTCGCTCCAAGATTTCTCGGTCGCTGTGACTGCACCCAACACTTCACCTGTCATTGGATCGCTGGCACCTGTCGATGGTTTTGTTGGACTTGGGTTCGCCTATGATCTATCCGCCCAGGATGCGGAAGGCGAAGCAATCACGTTCACACTTCTCAACGGTCCCGCTACGGCAAGTCTTCAAGCGGATTCGGGACAGCTTCGCTGGATTCCTCAAGCCGGTGATATCGGAAGTGTCAGTTTTGAGGTGGAAGCTCGGGATGCATCGGGGGCAAGTTCGACTCAGCAGTTTGTCGTCGTTGTAAATGACGATCAACCAAGCGCAACACCATTCATCATAACCTCACCTCGCATGAGTGTTGGTTTGGGGCAGGGTTACGTTTCGCAAGTCATCGGGGTTGATCAACTTGAGCGTCCTTTGACGTGGAGCAAAACCAGTGGACCAGCAAGCTTGACAATCGCTGAGAACGGCGAGATCCGTTGGGACCCGAGAGCGACAGAACTGGGGCAAAATACCATCTTATTGTCTGCTACCAACGTGGACGGTGAGTCTGAAGACTATACGTTGATCATTGAGGTTGTTGGGCAGCCTGTGATTCAGACACCAGCGATCACTTCGCAGCCAATTCTTTCAGCCGTCATCGGTCAGCAATATCGGTATGACGTGTTGGTCGACGAATCCATTGACAATCTGTTTTCTTTCAGCCTGCTTGATGGTCCCGTTGGAATGAGCCTCCACCCGACAAACGGCACTCTTCTTTGGCTGCCAGCAGCGGACCAATTACGCGAATCCAACGTGATCATTGAAGTCACCAATTCGGTTGGCGTTTCGACCACCCAGTCGTTTGAGCTGCGTGTTTCTCGCGCGGGCGGACCACCTTTAATTACCTCAACACCGTCGACCGAGGTCAACGTCGGCGGTGCCTATCTCTATTCGGTCATCGCTGAAGATACCGAGGGCGATCCAGTTTCGTATCGTTTGTTGAGCGCACCTGCTGGATTGACGATTGTTGAATCGACCGGTGAAATTTCTTGGACGCCAACCGGTGACCAACTCGGTTCACAGGAAGTTGTGATCGAGGTTGTTGATGGCGTTGGCGGCGCGGCAACGCAAGCGTTCTCGATTCTCGTCGGAAATGGAATCGTCAATTTGCCGCCCGTGATTACTTCAACGGGCCCACGATTTTCAGCCGTTGGTTCGAACTACGACTATCAAATCGAGGCAACCGATCCTGAATCGACCAATCTTACGTACAGTGTTGGACGTGGACCGGCTGGATTGTCGGTTGATGAAAATGGTTTCGTCTCCTGGATACCGGCGGTAGGTCAAACCGGCAAATTTGTGGTCACGCTGATCGTGACTGATGAAGGGGGAGCCAGCGCAATCGAATCCTTCGAGTTGGACGTATTGGCGGAAAATAGAGATCCAGTCATCAACAGCACAGCTCCGACAGAATCTGTCCTTGGCATCGTATTCGCGTACGACTTATTGGTGACCGACGCAGACCTTGATCGGCTGCATTTTGAGTTGGTTCAAGGGCCTGTCGGGGCAGAGATCAATTCGTTTGGTCAAATTCGCTGGGTCAATGATAACGCCAGTCTGGGCGCATACGATTTCGAGATTAAGGTCGGTGACCCACGGGGTGGCGAAGCGGTTCAATCATTTACCATTGATTTGGTTGCCGACACAGAAGCTCCCCGCGTAAGTCTGATCGAGAATCTCAACGACGATTCCCGAAATGTTCTGCCTTGGCAGGGGCCTTTTAAAGTCTTTGTTCGCGCCATCGACAATGTTGAAGTGGCGTCTTTGACTTTGACCGCCAACGGCCAAGAAATCCTGCTCGACGCCAATGGTACGGCCACCTTTACGTTTGAGGATTGGACCTTCCAGTCGATCAACGCCACCGCGACGGCAGTGGACACCAGTGGCAATGTGACGACCAAGTCGATCACTTTCGACTACGACATTCCAGAAGGCTGGACGGGACTTGGCGGAGACGAAATTCCAACGGCGTTGATTACCAGTCCGGGCGATGCCGATTCGGTCACGGGCATGGTATCGATCGTGGGAACGGCGGATCATGAGGATTTTGATATTTATCGGCTCTCGTATCGGCGAGTTGATCAAACGACATTCACCGAAATTCTGGAAAGCCGCACCGCGGTGGCCAATGGAGAGCTTGGCGTTTGGGACACCAGTCTCTTAATCAACGATGAGTACGTGCTTCGCCTGGAGGTTGCGACATCCGCAGGTGTTGCCAATGTGGTTGAGCGTCAAATTGGTTTGGCGGGGCAACTCAAGCTTGGGAATTTCCAGCTTTCATTTACGGACCTGGTGATTCCTGTGGCCGGAATTCCAATTGAGATCACGCGCGTCTACGATAGCCTACAAGCCGACCGCGAGGGCGATTTCGGATATGGGTGGCGGCTCGAATTCCGCGACACCGATTTGCGAGTTGGACTGCCAGAGAGTGGTTTGGAAGACATTGGGATTTACTCAGCGTATCGATCTGGCGTCAAAGTCTACCTGAACGTCCCAGGCGAGGGCCGGCAGGGATTCACCTTCACTCCAGACGTACGGATTTTGCCCGGATTTGGCGGGGAGAACCTCGTGCTTGGCCAACCTCGATTCACAGCCGATCCCGGAGTGACCGCGACGCTTGCCACGGGAACCAGTGGGTACTTGCAGGTCAACGAGCAAGGCGAGTTCTACGCTCCCGGCGGAATCCCCTATAACCCCGCTTCCCCCGACTTCGGCGGCGCCTATGTTCTAACAACTCGCGAAGGAATTACGTATCGAATTGATGGGGCAAGTGGCAAGCTTGTGTCGGCGACTGACCGAAATGGGCAATCAATTTCCTACTCGGATTTTGGAATCACAAGCTCGCAATCGGATGCGACGATTAAGATTACACGAGGATCGCATGGACGGATAGAGTCGATTACCGACGCCCTTGACCATTCGCTCGTGTACTCTTACTCCGCAACTGGCGATCTCATTCGTGTTGTAGATCGCAGTGGAAATACGACTCGTTTCAACTATCACCCGGAGCGACCGCATTATCTGGAATCAGTTGTTGATCCTCTTGGACGAACTCCGGTACGAACGGAGTACAGCGAGGACGGTCGAATTGAAGAATTGGTCGCTCTCAATGGAAGCTCTATTCTTGTCGATTACGACCCGACCAATTCGCTTGAAGTGGTCGAGGATGCAAATGGTAACCAGACGTTTGTTGAGTACAACTCATTTGGAAAAGTTGTTTCGCAAACAAATGCGCTTGGCGATCGGCAGAGTTTTGAATACGACAGCAATGGTCAACTGATTTCATCGACCAATGCACTTGGGCAGCGAACAACTCAAGTTAACGATCAAAATGGATGGCTGATCTCCACGACGGATCCGCTTGGTTTGACCACCCGGTATACGCGAAGTGACAACGGGGATTTGCTTGCGACTGTTTCTCCCCTCGGGCATCGCAGCACCTATGAATACGATGCGAACGGAAATATCCTCGCCGTGTCCGATCCCAATGGATCGGAGGTCCGCTATGAATACAACGCGGCTGGACATCTGACGGGACTAATTGATCCAGCTGGTGTACGAACGACGATTGTTACTAACGGAAGTGGGTTGCCAACCCAGACGCGCTACGCCAATGGAGTCGTCGAGACCCGTCAGTACGATGCCAACGGTAGTGTCACTTCGGTTTTGATTGAATCGGCGGGTGGTGTGATCTCAGCCACCACGTTCGAGTATGACGAGGAAGGAAGGGTTGTGAAGACTGTGTTCCCAGATGGGGAAACGATTACGTCTACCTATGATGCATTGGGAGAGATTTCTTCGCAGACAGACCGACTAGGCCGGTCGAGCGAACGAGAGGAATCGGATGATGGAAGTACGGTGACAACGGTATTCGCAGGTGAGTCTCTCTATGAAACGGTAACGAGTGACACGCAGGTAACAACCCAAGTCTACGGCGGAGTCACCCAGACGGTGGATCTTGATGCCTTGGGACGTCCAAGCAGCGTCGTACAGGCCAGTTCTGATTCTGACTCATCCGACGATGCGATTTCAGTGCAGTATGACGCCGCCGGTCGAGTTGTTGGGATCACTGGGGAAGGCAAACGCGAATCAGTTTACAACGCAAACGGAAGCGAAATCCGGACGACCGTCGGCGGAATCGTCATTGAGCGCGAATTCGACGGCGACGGACAACTCACAAGTGAAACAGTCGACGGTCGAACAACTCGCTATCAGTACGATGCAGCCGGAAATGTCGTTGAAATTCGTTACCCAACCGGGGCGCTGGAAGGCTTCGAATATGATGAGCGAAACAACTTGTCAGTTTACAGCCAAAATGGCGTGACGATTCGACAGTTTCAATACGACCCAATCGGACAATTACAGTTTGTAGTCGACAAGAACCAGACCAAGACTGAATACAGCTATGACGATCTTGATCGCCTCGTCCGTGTTGAACAGGGCGGTCGAACACTTCGAAGCTACTCCTATGACTTGGCGGGGAACCAAACTCGTATCGAACGCGAGGATGGTTCAGTAGTGGAACGAGTTTATGACGAAGCCAATCGGATTGTCCAAGAGACGAATCCAGACGGCACCATATTGGTCTACGCATATGACGAATTTGATCGCGTTGTTTCCAGAACCACCGAGCTAGGAGTCGCCGAATTCTCCTACGATGAGTCAGGCTACCTGGCGGCACATTCAAACAGCAATTCCTCGACAACAATTACTCGGGACGAACAAGGCCGAGAAACTCGCATTGCCCAAGACGAAGGCTTCATCGACTACGAATACGACCAAAATAATCGACTTGAGACGATCGAAACGCCGGCTGGTACGCGGATCTATGAGTACGACACAGAGGGACTTATGGTGTCGGTTACAGATCCATTTGGGAATCGAACTAGCTATCGATATGACGGAGAGCAGCGGGTCACTGAAGTCACTAGGCCAGATGGAACGATCGAAAAAGTCTCCTATACCGCGGACTCGGATGTCGAGTCCGTCGAGTTGCTCAGTTCTGATTCTTCTCTGCTGTATCGTTGGGAGTATTCATTCGATAGCTTTGGACGACTAAGCGGCATCAGTACCTCGGATGGAGCTGATCGCTCATTCGAGTACTCCCAAGATGGATTTTTGATTGCGGACTATTCCATCGATTCTGGTGGCCAAGTCCGCCAGATTAGATACGAATATGATTCATTCGGAAATCGCATCAGGATGGTCGACTCGATCAAGGGGCAAACCGTTTACGAATACAACGATGCAGGGCAGCTTGTGATAGAGTCGAGTGATAGCGGAGACATTCGTTACTCTTACGACATAAATGGCAACCTGATCCAGAAGGAAGGTCCAAATGAAACCACGATCTACGATTGGGACGCTTCAGGCCGGCTGACGAGAATGGAAAAAACCGTCGGCGGAGAAACCGATGTTACGCAATACATATACGATGCATTTGGCAAACGAACCGCTGTGATTCGTGATGGCGTTACAACCTATACCATCTATGAAACGATCGACGGCGTCTCACGCCTTCTCGAAGAGTTGGATACAGACGGCAATGTGATTCGTTCCTTTACGTATGGAAACGAATTGACCTCCGTCGCAGAAGGCACTGCCGCCCGTTTCCCCGTGTTCGGTGGACTTGGAGATGCTGTTGCTTACTCCGGCGAAAATCAATTTCGATTGGCTGCCAATCTTGATGCATTCGGGCATGTGTTGACTTCGTCTGACAGCATCGAAAATCCAGTGATTTACCGTGGTCAGCTACTCGATGAAGACCTTCAGATGTACTCCATGGGAGCTCGAAACTACGACGGTTCTACAGGTAGGTTTGTTTCTCGCGATCCTTTGGAGGGAGTGCCCGGTGAACCCGTTTCGTATGCATCTTACGTCTACGCGTTGAATGACCCACTGAACAACACCGACCCAACTGGGCTGACCTCGCTGGCGGAGCAACTGGTTACCAACGTGTTAAAGAATCGGTTGTTTCAGGCAGGCATCGCCCAGTTCTTGGTTGGTGCCGTGCTGCGGAACAAGTTTGGATCGACAACGTGGTCCGGACCTACACTGAATGTCGAGACTCAATATACCGGAGATTTCAGCATCGGTTATTCACAGTTTACCAGCGAAACGCGACTGACCGCCGAAGGTTATCAAACGGCTGACGTGGGAGTCATTACGCTGTCAAAAGAGATCTTCGGAAAAGACGTGTCAACTACTAAGTCGAAAAACAATGCAAAAGCCGAGCGGCTCAGGAAACGCGCCAAAGATGTAAATGCGAGAAAGGGGTCCAAGTCACAACGTCGAAATGCCAGATCAGAAAAGCAAGGGCTATTAGCACAAGCTGACGCACTACAGGGCCAAGGGCTATTTGCATCGAAAATCAGCTTCTCATTTGGTGACGCGGAAGTTTATTCGCCCGGGCTGTTTGGACTTTCATTCGGCAGCTTTGTAGGAACATTTACATCTGCAGCCGCAGGATTCGATGCGTCTGCGGGAGGCGGCAGCGCGAGTGCTAGTGCGAGTTTGGGTGGCTCCGTCGTGAACTACGGATTCTCCGCTGGCTACTCCATTCCAGATTCGTCCGGTGGCTTATCTGCGGCATCAAAGAAAGGCCAGGGATACGCCGACGCAGGGTTCTCGTTTGGAATCTCAGTTGGCGTTAGTATGCCATTTGAAATCGGCCGTAATCCCGCGCCAAAGCCGAATCCCTAGTGCGACCACGTTCTTATCATGAGAAACTTCCGAAGGCGAGTAGGTTGACAACTGGCGAGTGGTTCCGGTTTGCGGGTGGAGTGCTCCCCAATTTCCGTTCCAGCATCGCCTCCAATCATCGTCGCAAACATGCTTCGCTAACCGGTCAGAAAATCTTGAAGCATCAGCGTCCACGACGTTTTTGGGGAATTTTGCGCCATTTGCAAAAATACCAATAGAGGGCCGGAATGTGTCAACAACATTGAGACACATTTTTTCGTTTAGTTTTTCTTGTGCTTGAATTTCGGGGGCCGGCCCCCGGACCCCCGGGATTTTTTAAGGCATGAACTCGGGTGTTCAAAGATTCATTTTGCGTTAGGTTTCATTTGTCTGGTGAAACGGAAGCAAGCTCTGCGGGGACGCAACTTGCCAGGGATAGCCGGATCGACGGTGCGTCAAAGACGTGTCTCAGAAGCCCCCGAAGCAATCAACTTTTGGGGCTTCTTTTTTATCAATCTGGTTCTTCTCTGGCGGATTGATCCAGACTGCTTCGGGAGCCGGTAACGGTTTGGGCGCTCCATTGACAAAACGCTCTGGGGTCTTTTCAAAGGCCAACTTGAGAATCGCTTCTCGTTTGTTAAGCACGTCGCACGCATGACCTTCGTGCAGGCAACTGGGAGTCAGCAGGCCAATCCCACTGTGGTAGTGTTCCTCGTTGTACCAAGTGAAGAAATGGCGGCAATAGGAAAGCGCGTCCTGGTAACTGCCAAAACGCTTGGGGAAATCAGGACGGTACTTCATTGTTTTAAAGTGACTTTCGGAAAACGGATTGTCATTGGAAACGTGGGGACGACTGTGCGATTTAGTGACTCCCAGACTTGCCAACAGATGAGCGACTGAATGAGACGCCATTGATGGGCCGCGATCACTGTGGAGGACCAACTGGTCAGTTGGGACCTGCTGGTTTTCAATGGTTTCTTTGATCAATTTTTTGGCCAAGTTAGCGCTTTCTCGATGGGCCAGCATCCAGCCCACGACCGAGCGACTGTAAATGTCGAGGATCACGTAAAGGTAGTAATAAGTCCATTTTTCAGGGCCTTTGAGCTTGGTAATGTCCCACGACCAGACTTCATTGGGCCCGCTGGCAAGTAACTCTGGCTTGGAATATTTCGGGTGCGAAAGTTGATTCCGACGCTCGCGAATCGACTCGTTCTGTTCCAAAATCCGATACATCGTGCGAACGCTGCAAAGGTAAGTGCCTTCATCAAGCAACTTGGCGTAGACCTGTCGCGGCGCCTGATCACTGAACCGCTCGCTATTGAGTTGATCTAAAACGTTTTGCCGTTCTCCTGCCGAGAGGGCACGGCGTGGTTGCGGGCGTTTGCGCGGTGGTGAGTCGCCTTGGCGTCGGCGATAGAACGTCGCGCGAGACACATTGAGGCTGCGACAGGCGGCCGCAATCCCGATTCGTTTGCTGAGCTTCTCCGCGGCTTCTAGTCGTCCTTCTCGGGTGAGCGAGTCTGAATCATCTCCGAGACTTTTTTTTGGACGTCGATGATCAGTTCCGCTTGCCGGAGTTTCTCCTCTAAACGTGCGTTTTGACGCTTCAGTCGAGCGATCTCTTGCGAAGGCGTTTCTTTACGTTGCGGTTTCTTGGACGAGGACAATGTGGACTCCTGAAGTTCTTTTCGCCATCGAGCAATGGCACCGGTGTAGAGGCCTTCTCGACGCACCAATCCGCCAAGCTCTCCTGGCGACGTGCACCGATCTGCCTCCGAGATCATTCGCTCTTTGTACTCACGCGTGTAACGCCGACGAGAAGGTTTCTCTAAAACTTCAGCAGATTTCAATACTTTTTTTCCGGTTGGTTCCATCAGTGAGTTCCCTCCAATGCAAATTTATCAATTTGTTCAAATCTGTCTCACTCATGTTGGCACAGAGGGGGCGTCCCCAACCAATTCGTAGTCGGCGCTTTGTCGTTTTCCATAGTCGTTAAAATACTCAAGGCGAGTATCGTCCAGCAGGCGTTTCCTAACTTCACCTTTCTGGGCTAAAGACATGGCATGACTTCTCGGAGGCGCACCGGAGGGCTCGCGCCCTAACGCTACTTGATAAGGAAATCCCACCGGAGGGCTTGTGCCCATTCGCTACCCTATTTCACCGAAAGGCTCGCGCCCTTGTGCGACTTGGGCGAATAAATCAAGTAGCGGACCGGCGCAAGCCGGCAGGTGTTGGACCGACTTTCACAATCAAGTGTCGCGGTTATTCACCGAAAGGCTTGCGCCCAAACGCTACTTGATTAGGAAGTCTCACCGGAGGGCTCGCGCCTTAACGCTACCTATTTCACCGAAAGGCTTGCGCCCACTCGCTAATTGATCATGTCTCGCCACGTTTAACGTCGGTTGCGGCACGGTTCACTTCGTCCATAGATGTTGGCGGTGGTAGAACGCCAGCGTTCACTTTTTGAATGACGGCTTGCAACACTTGGTTGATCGAGTCCTTCGGGTCAATGCCTATCGCCGCTTCAATTGACTTGACCGCCGCAGGGAGATTCCTGGCCAACAAATAGGTGACCGCAAGGTTACCCAATGAACCGGCGTTGTCCGGCTGCAAGGCAACGGCTCGCTGATTGATTTCGATCGCTTTGTCAAATCGCTTCAGCTCCAAACAAATCCCACCCAACTCTCGAAGAACCGCTTCCGTTCCCGATTCAATCTCAGCAGCACGACTCAACGAATGGTAAGCTTGTTCAAGTTTGCCAAGCGCCATCATCCCTTTGCCATGAAAGAAGAGTGCTTGCCACCAATCGGGAAATTCTTCAATCAATGAATCGAGAGTTTCAACGGCTGCCTCGACTTCGGTTGCTTCAGCTCCCTCCAGCTTCGTTTCGCCGGCGACTCTGAATTGATCACGGATAACATCGCAAGCGGATTTGAAACGAGCTTCCGGTGATGGAGTCGTTCGGGCAAGATAAACTTCTTTGCCCAGTTTGTTGTTAAAGTAAACTTCGATGTTGCCCTCGAGCCGTACGAACTCGAGATCTTCCATCGCGTTCTCAACGTGCATCGTTAAACCCGATCCGACTTTCGGATCAAACCCCTCGCGAGCAAATAGCTTGGTTGGATCGGTGCCCACTTTCCAGGCGATGACTGCTTTCTCCCAAGTCGCTGTTTGCAACCATTCACAGTATGGGTGAACTTCACGTTTAAATTCACTAACGATCACGCCGTCTGGGTCCGGTCCTTGAGTGACATTAAGTTCGGCTAACTCGGCAATCTGCCCAAGAAACTTTTCCGCATCCGCCTCCGCCATGAATGAGCATCTCCAGACATGAGGATCGCCCAAGTGCATTCCATTGGGCGGGACAATCGTCCCATCTTCCAGCAGATCAATGATCAGTTCTTTCTTGACGACAACGGTATAGCCTTCGATCGTAACCGACATAAGTTTCCTCAGAAGAGCAGGGGAGGGCGGATAAAAATTCCTGTGGTAAGGATGCTGTGCCGACGAAGAGGTTCGGCACAGGGCATAGTAGTTTACCCAGTTTCTGAGAATGACTTAAACGTGTCGTCAAGTCAAAATTGACTTCCCCCAGTTCACAAAACGACTTTGCATCCACCAATCAAATCGACCAAATACATCCAGAAGCTTCTTTTCCTGGAAACTGAATGATGAAATCCAAGATCATCTCAAAACGACCGAACTAGTGACGCTTGAACGAAGGGCGATTTTAGAACAAAGAGCATCTCCAGAACTCCAGAGGAACGTTTTATGACGAAACTAGTTGCCAAGTTCATGTTGTTTGCATCGCTCATCGCGTGGACCATTTTGATTTTCATGATGGCCAGGGCAGACATTGATTATCAACAGAACTGCCGCGGCTACTTGAAACGAGCTGCGGACGCGAGCACCATTCAGCTGGCCAAACGCGAGCTTGGCAAAGCATTAACGTACGCCGAAGATAATGGATTGACGTCAGGAAGCACGCACTCGTTCTATCCTACGCCGGCCACCGATCTGGAGTTTTGGTATGAGAATCTTAAAGCGGCACATGTCGAGCTGGAAACGTTTCCGGAAGATGCCGATGCACTGACGGAATCCAATTTCCTCATGCGGCTGCGCGAAACGCTGGTCGATCATGATGACGATGGGGCAGAAGTCACCGACCCAAAAAATATCAGTATGTATCCCTATCAGCGAACAGCGGCGTTGACGGGCGTGGCGGGGCTGATCGGAATCGTCGCAGGCTCCCTGATGCTGATTCCCAAACATCAAGCGACTCTATGCAGCCAAAAAAGTGACGCACCTCCTAATGTGACCACCGAGTGAGTTGCTGAGTGGTGGGTTGGTTGTAGCGATTTGGTTCATCGCCAAGTTTCATTTCAACCAACACCGATTTAGCGTGAACTTGGAAATTGTCGCGTAAACATAGAACTTGTCTTAACTCAAAACCTCGATGCGTCGTTTGAGGCTCGTCTCAGCGGCGAAAATCCAATCACATCAGCAACAGGATCACTGTAAGCGTCGCCAACGAAATGGAAGTGCTAATCACAACAGAGCTGGCAGCCATATCGCTGTCACCGTTCATCTGATCGGTCAGCACAAAACTGGATACGGCGGTCGGTGTGCCACACATCAAGACAATCGCAAGCAGTTCAATTCCTTCCAACCCTAGACAGGTTGCAATGAGCCATCCGACGACCGGGCAAAATACGCATTTGATGACACTGGCCACGATTGCGCCTTGCCATTGCCTGCCAATTGAAATCGATGCCAGCTGGCTGCCGATTCCCAACAACGCCAATGGAAACGCCGAGGTCCCAATCACGGTCAAGCTTCGTTCCATGGCAACGGGTAACTGATAGCCAGTCGTCTGAAGCAGCATTCCGACAATGCAGCCACCCAGGATTGGGTTGGAGCAGACACGCCACGTCATGTCTCGCCAAATCTGTTCTTGCTTGGCATCTCGATTAAAAAAGACCAGCGTCAATACCGCCGCGACGTTGTAAAGAATTACGATTGGGGTCATCGCCAGCAACACCGCCGCTTCAAGGTTCTGTTGATCAGTATGCCCGCGGTCTTGGACGACGAACAAGATCAAAGGCAATCCGAGAAATGCCAGGTTGCCACGAAAGGACGCGTGAACGAGCGCTCCTCGACAACGCGGATCTTGCGTAACGAACTGCGCCACGCCCCATGCGACGGCCAGTGTTACGATCGTTGCCAACACTAACGCGAGCATCATGCGATCGGTCGCACCGGTGCCAACCGCTTGAGCAAGCTTTGTTACGAGAAATGCAGGGAGTGCGAAGTAATAGGCAAAGCGGTTAAAACCTTGAGTACTTTGTTGGTTTAAGAATCCGCTCCAGCGCAGCACCGCTCCGAGTGCGATCACTGCAAAGATGGGAACGAGGCTGTTGAGGATAAACATGGAAGAAAAAAGGTTCCAAGAAAAAAAGGTTCCAGGAACCGTTGTTCTGGCGAAAATCGGTATCGGTTTGACCGTCGAATGCTATTCGATTTCGAAATCAAAAACCAAGACCTTGTCGACTTTTCCGTCAAGCAATTTTACAAACGCTTGATGGGCAGGGTGGGGCAGGTAGGCGTCCCGATCCTGAGCCGACTTGAAGGAAACGACAAAGGCATGCGTGTAACCTTGATCCAGTTTTTCAGGGCTCACATTGGTACCGGCTTCGTAGCCTGAGATCACTTCGATTTTCTTGGGGAGTTCTCCAAAGGCAGCGACGATCTCCTTGACTTGCTTCGGCTTCACATCGTCTTTGAATTTAAACAAGACGATGTGACGGATCGTGCTTGTGTTTTCCGTTTTCATTCCCATGGCCTCCAACATCTGATTGGCGACAAACTGATTACCGGTGGCGTTGAGGTGCACGCCGTCGCCAGTCAGCAAACCCTTCGCTTGATTTTCTGAATTCGTTTTTTTCAGCTCTGCAAGGAACGCTTGCCGAAGGTCCAGCAGTTGAGCGCCGGTCGAACTGGCGACTTGGCGACTGATCGCCGCATACTCTTCGAGCATTTCATCAAGCGGATTGCTGCCGTCGGTTTTCTCGCCAATTACGCTGGGTGTGCACAGAATGACTTTGCCGCCGACATCATTGATTTGTTTAATGATGTCTCGCAGCCCCGCCTCAAAATCTTTTTTGGAAGTACCTCGCCCATTTTGCGAATGCCAAACATCGTTGATTCCAATGTAAATGATGACATGAGTTGGCTCCTTCTCGAGCACATCTCGTTGAAGTCGTTTTTGAAGATCGGGAACTTTATGTCCGCTGATCCCTGCTCCGACGACCTCAATCTTTTTCCCTTGACGCTGAAGCTCTTGTTTGATCAGTGTGACGTAACCATTTGGTCGGACACCGGCTTGAGTAATCGAGTCGCCCAGGAAGATGACTTTACTTTTGTCGGGAACCATATCCTGCCCGTTTAGATTGGCATTGACTACGATCATTGCCAGGCAGGCAAGAAATAGTTTTGGAAGAATCGTCTTCATCTTGTTTGTTACTTTCGGTCGGAACTAATCGCCCACGGTATGCCAATGATTCTCGGCGGGCTGCCGTCAAATTGTAACTGGTGTCTTCAAGAGGTTCTCGTTGCCATAGCGGCTTGGCGAAAAGGTTCAAAAAAGTCGAGCGAACTCACGAACGTTTGACAGAAAGATTTAATTGGCAGAAAGATTGCTTTGCCAGATTACTAACGGTTCGAATCGCGATTTGATTTGCAGGAATCACGCGACTCAGGCAGAGTTCCCAAGCGAGCGAAAACGACTCGGGCAAGCGTGCCCAAGCTACAAACCCGAATCGAGCACATACTCCCGAACGTTTGACAGAAAGATTTGAGCGGCAGAAAGATTGCTTTGCCGGATTACTTACGGTTCGAATCGCGATTTGCTTTGCAGGAATCACGCGACTCAGGCAGAGTCCCCAAGCGAGCGAAAACGACTCGGGCAGGAGTGCCCAAAGTGCCCAAGCTACGAACCCGAATCGAGCACATACTCACGAACGTTTGACAGGAAGATTTGAGCGGCAGAAAGATTGCTTTGCCGGAATTATCAACGCCATACTGTGCTTATGGTCATTCCGCATCGTCATTAGTTGTCTGCCGCGGGAGCCGGAACGAAGCTCAGAGCGAGCAGACGACAGTCTAAAACTGATGCGGCGAAATTGCAAGTTTTGTGATTAGGCTGTGGATAAGTGACCAATTGAATAGCACTTAAATCGCTTGTCGGGACGCTGACGAATCAATCGAGTGCTGTCGCCTTGACGACTTACCGGAGACTTTCGCAGCGTCCCGATTCATTCACGCAAAACGAATTCTCAGATGATGACTCACGTTTAAAAAGACCATCCATAAGCACTTCGCGTCGTGAATGAACAAGCGAGATGACTTCCACACCTTTAACCAGCAGGAAATCAATG
>JBCAWX010000024.1:14439-105965 GCA_038534355.1 Planctomycetota bacterium | reverse complement strand
CTTAACGCGAGCTCCGTGGGAGGGCTCGCTTGCCGCCAGACTTAAACACAGATACCTTTTTGTCCGTGAGACCGTGAATCAGTTTTAACAACTATCGGGACATCCCCCCGTTTTTTCTAGTTTTTTGGTATTCTTGAAGGTCGTCTTAATTACGTTTTCAGATCGAAATTGCTTGATTGCGATGGGAGTGTTTTCTGGCAATCTTTGGCAGCTAGAAAACGAAGCCCAATGTACTTGGATATTGACTTGAACTGGCAGCACAAGCCAGGTCACAGTCGCAACCAGCGAGACTAAGATCAATAGAGTTCGGATCGAAAATGTCTTCATGGAGTACGTTGAGCGTTGGAGCCAATAATGTGAAAATCTCGAACTTGGTCCACTCATGTTTTAGTGACCAGAATAACCGCTCAACCACCGCGTTGTCGTGGCAGCATCCTGTTCGACTCATGGAACTGCGGAAATTGGTCGTATGATCTTTTGAAATGCCTCATTGGTGTATTGGCATCCACAATCGCTGTGATGAATCAAGTCCTTCGTATTGGGCTGCCTCAATTCGATGGCGTTCTTCAGTGCGCTGGTAACGAGAGGGGTCGTTAAGCGATCGCTCATCTCCCAACCAACGACCTTGCGGCTGAACAAGCCAATGACGACGGCCAAGTAGACCCAGCCACGAAGTGTTGGTAAGTGATATCAGCTACGTGTCAGCTACCCATTTTTTTGTTCGGCGCATCGGCCTCGAAGTCTTGAGCAAGAATGCTTGGAGCTGGTTTCTTGCTGGGTCGCTGAAGGTCGTTACTGGCTTGAGCTTGCCAGAAACGCGGCTTTTACTGCCTGAGTCCTGCATCGCTTTGATAACTGTGTTACGGCAAGCCAACTCCAAATGGAATACAAGCTTCCGATTTCTCGTTTTCGGATATGTATCGCAAGTCTTGAAACTGGTCATCCCTGAGGATGACTGTGGACTGCCGTCTCAAATTGAGCAAATCCGCCAACCCCTCCAAATGTCGCTCCCCTCCATTTAACAAAGCCGAGCAACGGAAAAACTACCCAAGCAGTACCTTAATAACGATGTAACAACTTTTTGGATCACCTCAATTGCTCGATAAATAATGCACCGTCATCGACAATATATCTGCGATGATCGTCTATGCCATTTACGGAGATAAAGACTCGACAATACTTCGATCTCGAAAAAGAGCATTCGCCAACTAACTCCGTCAGTGTGCGGAAATCATCTTGACCTTCAACCGGTCCAGTCAATTCGACCAAAACAACATCAGAGAACCGCGTCATTTCAAGCCTTATCTCCGAGTACCTTGGGTGTGTGTTTCGTAAGTTGTCCCATTCATGCTTTACACTTTCGCGCACACGATATGTTTGTATCGCAACATCAATTCCAGGTATGATGTAGGCGGGGCTAGCGAGAAACACAATAAAGACTAGGAACATTGCCCAAACCATGAACCGGTGCCCCAGCTTAAACGACCATTTCCGAACAACCCAAAGCATCGCAAGCAAAATTATCCCGATCATCACCATCATTCCGCCAAATATCGGGCCCAACCAGTGGTTGCCTCTGATAAATGAACCAATCAAGAATCCAGCACCGCATAGGCCATCCATCAAATTTCTAATTGAGAATTGTAATTTGCTTGAATTGGACTTGGACATAAGCGGATGTTAATCAGACGACGATGTTTTTTTGTCGTTACACTTCGCCTTTCCAAAGGCGAAAGCATGATTGTATCGGAAGGGTTGCGGGATACTAGCGACTTGCAGCGTGTTCGAATAGCCACTATAGTGTCCGCAATTGAGTTTCGACGTCTGGTGATACGGCGCTGAATCGCCCACATTCAACGTTCTCACCATGCCAACGTCACCTGTTAACAGTCAGCCATCAAACAGGCGTTACCTCCAAATATCTTGCAACCCTTCCGATACGAGATGTTACCGTAATGCGAATATTAAAGAGCTTTCGTTTAGCCGCACTTCTCGCATTCATTTCAATTATAGCCGCGTTCCTAGCGGTCGTAATCAGACCAGCGCTCAACAGGGCAAATGCAGAGCAATACCTATTAAGTGTTAAGTACGCGGAGATTGAGTTCGTTTGGCAACGAGAGAACATTGACGAACCGAAGGGTGGTTTAGCCTCAATCTTTGGAATACAGAAAGTGCCTCCGATATTCAAAGTAGCTTCGTTTGATTCCGGAAAGTATTTTGATTGTGAAAACCTGGCAGCACTATCGGAAGTAGAAGAAATCGTAATTGAGGGAAAGGGCTTTTTGAATCTGGATTCGCTTGAAAGTCTCGCTCAACTGCATTACTTATATTTGAGCAATGCAGACACAAACATCACCGCTGATGGCCGTAATTCGACATTCAAAATTCCAGACTCAGTTCGCAAGCTCGTACTATCCAACTTCCGCCATGCCAAAGTCGGGCCGGCCAGTAATCTCGAAGAACTAGTTCTGTCAGGCTATCGACATTTTTCACTGGACAGTTTCAAAACAAAAAAGCTGGTTTCTTTGACACTACGTGAATGCAACAACGAACTTAACTTACTTGACAACATTCCATTCGCTGATTTGGCTTCACTCAGCATCACGAGTAACTCTAACGAACTTAAACTTGAGGGTATAACTCGATCCGACAAAATCAAGGAACTGACTCTAAGGCGATGTCAATTTGAAGACACAAATTGGATTTCGCGACTCGATCGGATGGAAAGCTTAAGTTTCAATCGAGTCCCGCTGGACTCGTATGACTTTTTGCGTTCGCTCCCGAACCTTAAGAAACTCCACATAGGAAATAGTCGTCTTGAATTCGACTGCAGCTTAATTAGCGAGTTGCCGATCGAGGAACTCGAGCTTTTCCAAACTCCTATAGTCAATTACAAATCACTACAGTCGATCAAAGGTCTAAAGCGACTTACGTTGACTTTGTCGGGAGCGATGGACTTTCGAGAAATCCCAAAGATCCATGACGAGCTGACTGACTTACTTCCAAACTGTGAGATTGACTTCTAAAAACAGCGAGTTTTGGCCGGCGGATATGACTCGTAAGTGAGAAAAACTTGTTTGGGAAGGGTTGCAAGTGTCCTTCCTCAGTCGGAACAGGAGTTTTTGATCTGTTTAGTTAATCTCTTGACAACCTCAGGAGAATTTAATGAACAAGAGAACACGTCGTAGCATGATTGTATCGGAAGGGTTGCGGGATGCTAGCGACTTGCATTGTGTTCGGATAGCCACTATAGTGTTCGAAATTGAGTTTCAACGTCTGGTGATACGGCGCTGAATCGCTCATCTTCAACGTTCTCACCATGCCAACGTCACGTGTTAACAGTCAGCCATCAAATAGGCGTCACCTCTAGATGTCCTGCAACCCTTCCCATACAAAATGTTGGGGAATCGAAAGGCATGAGCACGTTAGTCCCGAAGGGACGGCATGTTGTGGCCACGGGTGCAAACCCGTGGATCGGGCGTTCGAAAGGATTGCGAAGCCCCGAAGGGGCGACATGGGATCGCGTGGCAGTTCCTGCCGTCCCTTCGGGACTTTCGGCGCGGTGCGAATCCCGTTTCCATGGGCTGACGCCCATGGCTACATCATGTCGCCACTTCGTGGCTATAAAAATGTAGGGCGCCACTTCGTGGCTGTTCGCTGACTAAGACTTTTGCCTCGTTCGCTTCAATAAAGCCATTCATTTCTTGTCGAAATGTTACGTCAACAAGATGCCAGTCATCGAATGGAGACGGGATCAATTCTCGAAAAGAATTTGGATCGAAATCAACCAAGCTGAACTTGTTCCCTTTCTGAACACCGTCGGGTCTCACTACGTCTTGCATCATGTCATCGATCAAATCCGTTTCTTGCGCAGAAGACACAAGGCTAAAAGTTAAAACTAGTAGCAATAAGACCAAAACTTTGAAAATGCCGGTTAAACCAACACAATTAGGCAGACCAAGCCAATTTCCATTTTCCATTTTAGATTCCTTACTCTCCAAACCACAGGAGGCAGGGCCACCGCATTTGGATGGCGCGATAGGGTTGGACTTGTACCGAAAGGGTTGGAGGATGCTAATTGTCCCGCAACCCTTCACATACAGTTTTTGCCTTTTGACCTTTAGTTCTGATCCTTTCCCAGATCCAACAAAAAAAAATTCCCCGCCGAACGCATCGCTTCGCCTTCATGCGACAATTGAACAATCTGCGACAACCGTGCGATATAAGACAACGCTTGGTTGGCGAGCAGTGCGTCGTTATTCAATGCTTGATGCCAGTAGCGGCGCCCGTGAACCCAACAGGCAACTTCCTAAAACTCGGTTGCCCGCATAAATCGCGTCGTATCCGCTGAAAGCATCGGCTTGAACGCAGCCTTCAAACCCAGTGAAAAACTTCCCTCGTCCATCTCGACCATGCGTTCGCGTAAAGTCAAACACGGTGTATGGGTGATCAGCATCCCCCAGGTACGGACATGTCGCTTTCCTTTACTTGGAAAGTTTTGGTTGATGAGGCGCTGGATCGTTTTCAGGAGAATCGTTTTCAAACGGTTCACTGATCCGTTCCAGCGTTTGATCATCGTTGAGATCGTCGCTGGAATGATTTGCAGAATTGTCTTGAGTCGCCGAACTCGGCTGACAAGCTCCGCTCATTCATGTTTCGACTCCGAACCTTGGCAGAATCCAGATTTGCAGCGCAAACCAGGCGCCAAGCACTCCCAGCATGATCAAAAATTCACTCATTTTCGTACCTCCTGCAATCGTTGACTTCATCGCCACTTCCCTTAACACACGACTCGATGGGATCGACCGGATTGCCATCGCCGACAGTTGACAAATACCGTCGTCATCATTCATGCAATCACCGCGCCAATATATCGATCAATCCCGATCTTTTTACGTTTTCACAGTTCTGACGGGGTGATCGGCGGCTCCTTACAGACAGGTCGATGTTTAACCGCATTTTCAGCAAACGACGAAACAGAGAATAAGAGCCAGAAGGCAAGTTACGGCCTATCCCATTCTCAGCGACTGCGCAAACTCCCTCATCGATTGCTTGAACAAGCCAACAAACCGATGTTCAAATCGATATGGATTTTGCAACAACGCGATCACTCGTGTTGGCTTAGCGCCTGCGAAGCGGCGGTAAACGCGTTTTCGGCTCTTATCCAGTTCCTGGGCCATGGCCGGGATGATGGAAATCCCGTGTTGCAGTGCGACCAACTCTTGAATCGTCGCCAACTGATTGGTCCGCTCGATCGTCACCGGTGCGAAGGACTCCTGATTGCAAAACTCGGCGATGTTGTCCGAAAGACAATGCTGCCGATCAAGCGTAATAAACGGAAAGTCCTGAATGTCTGTCAACCGAACGCGACGCTTTTTTTCCAGCTCGTGTCCTTTGGGAATGACCAGTATCAACTCATCTTCGAACAACGACTCCACTTCAAGATACTTTTCATTGATTGGCAGAGCAACGATTGCCAGATCGATGTCTCCATCGCGACAAAGACGGACAATATTCTCCGTCGTGTCTTCCTGAACTTGAATTTTGATGTCGGGGTGCCGTCGGCCAAATTTGCGCAACACTTTTGGCAACAAATACGGCGCGATCGTTGGGATCACTGCCAAGCGAATCTGACCTCGGTTGCTCGCTTCGTCGAGTTCTGAAAACGTGTCATCGACCAGATCGCGAATCTGGTTGGCGCGAACGAGAAAAAATGTACCGATTTCAGTCAGCTTGACGCCTCGCGGATGCCGCTCAAACAGAGGTTCGCCAACGATCGCCTCCAGCTTTTGAATTGACCGGCTTAAGGACGGCTGTGACAAGCCCAACTCCGCGGCCGCTTTGGTAAAGTTCTTCGCTTTTGCGACCGCTTGAAAATGAGCCAGCTGTTGAAACTCAATATCTGTTCGCATCGAAGCAACTCCATCAAAGTAGTGAATGACTGATCGCCCTCATCGACCAACTTGAGGACGGTAAAAAACAAATCGATGCGAAGACGTCTGGCCAATCGTTCATCGAGTCGCCGTGCGATTTCGCTCGCACGCGTATCAAAAACAGCCATGCATGAAATGAATAGATTGTATACGCATTATGCATTGGAATCATGACGGAGAAAATGCGATACTCCCACCAATCGTCCATGTTTTCGAATTTGGACATCTAAACGTTCGTCGCCAGCATCCGTTTTGGGCGACAGTGAATCACAGGAGGCGAAACGATGAAAATGAATTTGAGACGCACTCGGCCGGGGTGGTCATGGATTGCGATGTTGACCGTTGGGCTGGCCACATGTTGGGGAACCGCCGTAAGCGCACAACAGGCCAACAGCCATGGCAAGAATTTTCCGGTGAGGACGAAGTGTCCAATCACGGGGCAAACCTTTACATCGTTGTCGCAGCCTGGAGCAGCAAAACCCGCTGCGCCGGCCGTGGCGGACGACGATGAATACACCAATCGAGATTGGTGGCCGAATCAGTTGAACTTGCAAGTGCTCCATCAAAACTCGCCTCGAGGAAACCCGCTGGGCGGCGACTTTAGTTACGCCGACGAGTTCAACAAACTTGATCTGAAAGAAGTCAAGCAAGACATTGAAAAAGTCTTAACGACGTCGCAAGACTGGTGGCCGGCTGATTACGGACATTATGGACCTTTGATGATCCGGTTGGCGTGGCATAGTGCCGGTACTTATCGAGTTGGTGATGGACGCGGTGGTGCATCGGACGGAACGATTCGCTTCGCACCGCTCAACAGCTGGCCGGACAACACCAACCTCGATAAAGCTCGTCGACTACTCTGGCCGGTCAAGAAGAAGTATGGCCACCGTCTTTCCTGGGCCGACTTAATGGTCCTTACTGGAAACGTCTCGCTAGAGTCCATGGGCTTTAAAACGTTTGGTTTTGCCGGTGGTCGCGAAGACGTGTGGGAGCCACAAGCGGATATTTACTGGGGTCCAGAAAGCGAGTGGCTTGGTGACAAACGATACACTGGTGATCGCGAACTGGAAAACCCACTGGCAGCCGTGCAAATGGGTTTGATTTATGTCAATCCTCAAGGCCCCAATGGCAAACCTGATCCTTTGGCCGCCGCTCGTGACATTCGTGAGACGTTTGGCCGCATGGCCATGAACGATGAAGAAACGGTGGCGCTGATCGCCGGTGGACACACGTTTGGAAAAGCTCACGGTGCCTCAACTCCCGAAGGCAACGTCGGTCGAGAGCCAGAAGGCGCAACCATCGAAGAACAAGGAATGGGATGGAAGAACAAATATCGTTCTGGAAAGGGCGGCGACACGATCACCAGTGGTCTCGAAGGTGCCTGGACGTCCACTCCAACCGAATGGTCCAACGGCTATTTCGAAAACTTGTTCGACTATGAGTGGGAACTGGTCAAGAGTCCTGCAGGTGCTTGGCAATGGAAGCCCACCGACGAGGCCGCTGAAGGAACCGTTCCCGACGCGCACGACCCGAACAAGTCTCACGCTCCGATGATGTTCACAACGGACGTCGCTCTGAAAAAAGATCCGGCCTATGCCAAAATCTCCAAACGTTTTCATGAGAACCCTGAGGAGTTCGAACTGGCTTTTGCCAAGGCGTGGTACAAGCTGACGCATCGTGATATGGGTCCCGTCTCTCGACTCCTCGGTCCCGAAGTGGCCAAGCCACAACTTTGGCAAGACCCGGTTCCTGCGGTTGAGCATGATCTGATTGGCGATCAGGAAATCGCTGCACTGAAGACAAAGATTCTTGACTCTGGCCTCTCGGTTTCGGAACTTGTTTCGACCGCTTGGGCGTCTGCATCGACGTTTCGATGCACTGACAAACGGGGTGGCGCAAATGGAGCACGAGTTCGATTGGCACCTCAAAAGGATTGGGCGGTGAACCAACCCGAGCAACTTGCCAAGGTGCTGCGAACACTGGAGAAAATCCAACAGGATTTCAACCAAGGTGGAAAGCAAGTCTCTTTGGCCGATCTTATCGTTCTCGCTGGTAACGCCGGTGTCGAACAAGCAGCCAAGCAAGCCGGCTATGAAGTGATGGTCCCGTTTGCAGCCGGTCGCTCGGATGCAACTCAACAGATGACGGACGTTGAATCGTTCGCAGTTCTCGAGCCAAAATCGGACGGCTTCCGAAACTTTATCGGAGATGTCAAGAGTCGGTCTGCCGAAGAGATGCTGGTCGATCGGGCTCACCGTTTGCAGTTGTCCGCACCTGAAATGGCAGTACTTGTCGGAGGCATGCGAGTGCTGGGGACGAATGCTGATGGTTCGCAAACTGGCATGTTTACCGATCAGCCTGGCAAGCTGTCCAATGACTTCTTTGTGAATCTGCTCGACATGGAAATCGAATGGTCACCTAAAGGCAACGACCGCTTGTTGTTTGAAGGCAAAGATCGCGAGTCGGGCACTGTCAAATGGACGGCCTCGAGAGTCGATTTGGTGTTCGGTTCCAACTCACAACTGCGTGCAATCGCAGAAGTTTACGCCTGTGACGATGGCAAAGAGAAGTTCGTCAACGACTTTGCTGCTGCCTGGAGTAAAGTCATGAACCTGGATCGATTTGACTTGAAGTAGCATCGATCCAACAACCCGAGATGACTGACTCCCGTTGGACGTGACGTCCGCGGGAGTTTTTTTGCGCCAAACTTGGTTTGAAACGCGTCTTGTTCAACGAAATTCCAGTTTTCTAGAGTCGCTTGGTCCGACTGGCGAAATGCCATCGCAAAAAACTTTGTGGAAACGTCAGATTTCAAGGCGACTTCCGGCGATCGGTCACGTTTCTAGAAATAGCCGCGAGTTCAAATCAATCCGATGTTGCAAACTACGGCCTGACAATCAACGACTCTATGAAACTTTTAGCTTGGAGAAATCATGAAGCGGCTCCTGATGACGATGACTTTTTTGGCACTCGTGCTGATGATCTCCAACGACATACTGGCTCAAGGTAGAGGTCAAGGTCAGCAGAATGGGCCAGGTCAACGAAAGGCCCAAGGTCAGCAAAATGGGCAAGCTCGAGGCAATGGTAATCAACAAGGCGCGGGGCAGCGTGGTCGTCAGCAGCAGGGTGCTGGAAATGGCGAAGCAATGATCCAACAGATAATCGCTCGATTCGACAACGATGGCGACAGCAAGCTCGACGCAACTGAATTGGCGACGATGATGGCTGCAATGCGTGAACGGATGCAACAACAATCCCAACGGGGAGGCGGTGCTCAAGGGGGCCAAGGTCAGAACCGGGGTGGTCAGGGACCCAACGCACGTGGACGACAAGGCGGACAGGCTGGCGGAGCACGCCCACAGGGTCGTGGCCAAAAAGGTGCAGGACGCGGACAAGGAGGACAAGGGCAACAACGTCGAGGTCGCGGCGGCAATGCCGCGTTTGAGCGGGGGCCGATGCAGGAACTTGAGATCAGCAACTAGGCTGTTCGAACTGTTTTGTTGACGGCAGAACGACTTATCCTCCACACATTGCGTGCACGACCATCGTGCACGTTTTTTTGTGCTTGTTTTTCGCGTTTAACGACACGCGTTTTCGTCGCACCACTTTCCAATGGCAGCCGTTCTTTGTATACCTTTAGGGCTGAAATCTCGATCAAAACAAGCTTGGAGATCATATATGAATTCTGAAAGCAAATGCCCTGTTCTCAATGGTGCTCATCGCCACACCGCTGCCGGTGCCCTGTCCAATGGTGACTGGTGGCCGAACCAATTGAATTTGAAGATTCTTCATCAGAATTCATCGATGACCAGCCCGATGGAAGAAGACTTCGATTACGCGGAAGAGTTCCTGACGATTGATCTTGATGAACTCAAGCAGGACATTGAGAAAGTCATGACGACCTCACAGGATTGGTGGCCGGCAGACTATGGCCACTACGGTCCATTCTTTATTCGAATGGCTTGGCACAGCGCGGGTACCTACCGCGTTGCGGATGGTCGCGGTGGAGCATCATCGGGAACGCTTCGATTCGCTCCGCTGAATAGCTGGCCTGACAACGCCAACTTGGACAAAGCGCGGCGGCTGCTTTGGCCAGTCAAACAAAAGTATGGTCGCAAGCTTTCCTGGGCGGACTTGATGGTGTTCACCGGGAACTGTGCCTTGGAATCGATGGGTTTCGAAACGGTCGGCTTTGCCGGTGGTCGCGAAGATCTGTGGGAACCTGAAGGTGACATTTACTGGGGCCCCGAAAGTGAATGGCTGGGCGATCAGCGATACACCGGAGAACGCGAACTCGAAAATCCGCTGGGTGCCGTCCAGATGGGTTTGATCTACGTGAACCCTGAAGGCCCCAATGGCAAACCAGATCCAGCCGCCGCAGCTCATGACATTCGAGAGACGTTTGGGCGAATGGCGATGAATGATGAGGAAACTGTCGCCCTGATCGCGGGTGGACATACCTTTGGTAAGGCTCACGGAGCGGCAGACCCTGATCAGTACGTCGGCCCTGAACCGGAAGGCGGAACTCTCGAAGAACAAGGTCTAGGCTGGACCAGCAGCTATGGAAGCGGAAACGCAGCCGATACGATCACCAGTGGTCTTGAAGGTGCGTGGACGACCGAGCCTGTCAAATGGGACAACAACTACTTTGAGAATCTGTTCAGCTACGATTGGGAAAAGACGACCAGTCCGGCAGGCGCGACGCAGTGGACACCAACCGATTCGGCCGTCGCCACTGTCCCCGATGCGTTTGATTCAGAAAAAAAACATGCACCGATGATGTTCACCACTGACATGTCGCTGCGGATGGATCCTGCCTACGAAACGATCTCGCGTCGGTTTTATGAAAACCCGGACCAGTTCGCAACTGCGTTCGCCGAGGCATGGTACAAGTTGACTCATCGTGACATGGGCCCTGTCTCCCGTTGCCTCGGATCACTCGTCCCTGAACCACGAATCTGGCAAGATCCAGTTCCGGCAGTGGGCCATGAACTGATTGATGATCAAGACATTGCGACGCTCAAGACTCAACTGCTTAGTTGTGGGCTTTCGATTTCGCAACTGGTCAACACCGCATGGGCATCCGCATCCACGTACCGTGGCACCGACAAACGCGGGGGTGCCAACGGAGCCCGTATTCGATTGGCACCTATGAAAGACTGGGAAGTCAATCAGCCAGAAGCTTTGGCCAGCGTGCTTTCGTCGTTGGAGAAAGTGCAATCTGACTTCAATGCTTCGCAGTCTGGTAAGCAAGTCTCACTGGCCGACATCATTGTGCTTGGCGGATGTGCAGCAGTCGAAGCCGCGGCCAAACAAGGCGGCCGCGACATCACTGTACCGTTCTCACCTGGACGAACCGATGCCACACAAGAGATGACCGAAGTCGATTCGGTCGCTCATCTTGAACCAACATCGGACGGGTTCCGCAACTACCTCAAGAGCGATCACAGCCGGCCAGCGGAAGAACTGTTGGTCGACCGAGCTCATCTGTTGACGTTGACCGCTCCTGAGATGACAGTCCTCATTGGCGGGCTTCGCGTGCTTGGAGCCAACGTCGCTGATTCGAAGCTGGGCGTGTTTACTGATCAAGTCGAAACGCTCAGCAATGACTTTTTTGTCAACTTGTTGGACAACAACCTGACCTGGAAGAAGTCGGAGCGATGCGAACACTTCTTTGAAGGCCGCAGTGGATCCGACGAAGTGAAGTGGACCGCCAGTGCCGTCGACCTGGTCTTTGGCTCGAATTCTCAATTGCGGGCGATCGCCGAAGTTTACGCGTGCGATGACGCCAGCGATCAGTTCGTTGAAGACTTTGTTGCCGCTTGGAACAAAGTGATGAACCTTGACCGATTCGATTTGGCATAGTTGGCGCTCGCGGCCAAGAGGCGACAGGCTCGTTGAAAACAGAGAAGGCCCTGCTTCGATTGATCGATGTGGGGCTTTTTTTATGAGGGGCTCGTCTTAAAGGAGCTCGTCTTGAAAGGGGCTCGTCTTACGAAACAGAATTCGTGATGGGAAATCGTTCTGTCTGCGGATCTTCCGTCTCAACAACCCTTCAGCCTTAACTTTCGCCGGCGATTCTCGATTCGACTCCGCTGCGATCCGACGTCGCGACGACTTCCTTAGAGTACTTGCTCCAATTCACGCTGGAGCTGCTTGAATGGAATCTCACTGCAGCAACCAAAGTTTTTATCTCGTGACAATTTCGCGCGGGTCAGGGCAGGGGATCGGAGACCAGCGAGGAATCGCGCCATCACGCGGGCACTGGTAAAAACGCTCGGGTGTTTCTGTTTCAGGTCAAGTGCCAGTTGCAAAATGGACTCCGGAATCGACGCTGTGTCAGGATTGGAACCCGTTAAATCCAAGACGTCATCCGTCAGCTCGTTTTGGCAAAACGAACAGATGCCGCATTCTGCATCCAGCGGCTGTCCAAAATGTTCCGAGACAATCGCGGCTTGGCAAATTTCCGCATTGGCCAACTGAAACACTTGATCGATACGCAGGACTTCGGATGCCTCACGTTGCTTCATCTTTTCAAAATAGTCTCGCGCCAATTCTGTCGGAATCGGTTTTAACCGACGGTAGCCATGGACCAGTTTGCTGGTCTTGAGTGTCATCCATTCTTTCTCGGCAAAAAAGTCGAATGCTTTGACGACTCGTGCGCGATCGGTGTTCAGTTTTTGGCAAACTTGTTCGATGTCGATCGAGAACCATTTTGCTTTCTTGTGGCTGGACGCCAGCAAGGAACGCACGAAGTTTTGTCGTTCACCTTGAAAGTGATTGACAATCGTATCGGACGGAACCGAAGGTATAAATTCATAGCTGTCGTAACGTGGCGAAGTGCCCTCGAGGAATCCATCGAGTTCGAGATAGGTCAACAGTGTCTGGACGACCAATTTACGGATATCGCTGTTGGATGAGAGCGTGTATTGACTGATAAAAAATTCGTCTGGTTGACGACGGAGTTCCTGCATCATCAATTCCAACGACTCCAAGCTTGGCGTATCCCCGTAAACGAAATTTTCCAGCACGATGCGATCTTGAGGAACCAGCAGCATCTGACAGATTGACGCTTCTCCATCTCGCCCGGCCCGGCCGATCTCCTGCGCGTAGTTTTCGATCGACTTGGGTGGATTGTAGTGATACACGTATCGGATGTCTGACTTGTCGATCCCCATCCCAAACGCGATCGTGGCAACGACAATCCCGTCATTGGATGCCATGAAAGAATCTTGAACTTCGTTGCGTCGAACCGCATCAAAGCCTGCATGATAGGGCTGAGCATTGAAACCTTGCTTGGTCAATTTCTCGGCAACATCGACGGCCGTCTGTTGTAACGAAACATAGACGATGGCGGGCCCGGCCGGCCGCGACTTAATCAAGTCGATCAGCGTATTGTCTCGATCAGATTCGTTGCAGATCCGCGTACACAACTGCAGATTGGGTCGAAAAAACTCGGTACAGACAGCGTTTTCTGCGGGGATCGAAAACTCCTTGATGATGTCCGCTTGCACCGTTGGCGTTGCGGTTGCGGTCAACGCAAGAATTCGCTCAACGTTCAGTTTGTCGGCGATTTTGGCCAGCTTCAAATAGTCGGGGCGAAAGCTGTGTCCCCATTGGCTGATGCAATGTGCCTCATCAACGGCAAAGAGTGAGATTTTGATACCTTCGAGCGAGCTTCGAAAACGCTCATTAAAAAAACGTTCGGGAGCAACGTAAAGAATCTTGGATTGACCGGAACGAATCGCCTCCATTGCTTCGCGGTACTCCGCGTTGGTAAGACTGGAGTCCAGCCGACGGGCTTCGATGCCGCGAGCGGCTAGCTGATCAATCTGGTCTTTCATTAACGCGATCAGTGGCGAGACGACGACGGTCAACCCATCGAAGGCAAGGGCCGGCAATTGATAACACAGCGATTTCCCGCCGCCGGTCGGAAAAACAGCCAACGCCGATTGGCCACCGAGCAAATGATCGATGGCCGTTTGTTGTCCCGGCTTGAACGCGTTCCAGCCGAAATGTTGTTGGAGAAGATCGATTGATTCAACAGCCACGGTATTCACTTCACTTTCCTTTTTGACAAGAGCATGATTGTACGACAACTAGTTTGCTTTGGTAATAGGCTGAAAGAAAAGGCTGCAATCAAGGCAACAATAAATGGACACACTAAAGTGTACAGATAAACCAACAAGAGTAAATCACACTAATCTTTTTTTACACTATTTTGAAAAATGACGTGCTAGCTTTCTTGCGTTTATGTTCAGCAATGTTAATTTGTTCCGTATCAAGTCACTGAGCGACTTGACCAGGGAATGCGACAGGCTTGTTCTGCAAGATCAGTTTGTCATGCGACGATCGCACGGAGTCTGTCGCATGCTTACTATTTCCGTGTGTTGGATCGCGGCAATTCGTTTGAACAGCCTTGACGACCAACACGATCTCTTTCAGATGGAGTTGTGATGAGCAATCAAGTTTTTCATGTCGTAGTCTTGGACAAAGATGGCGTTTTCGCTGGCCGACTGACCGATGCCGAAGTCTCCACACTGGTCGGTATTGTTTCTGAAGATCCGGCTGACTGGTCCGAGATGCAATTGTTGTGGCCCCGTTTTCGGACTCCTGCTGTTCCTGAGTTTGCCAGTAACATGCCGATGGAGGTAACTGATCGTGCGATTGCCTTGGCACCAATCAGCGAAACAGGTGACTGGTACGTATTCGATTTGATTGAAAAAAGGATGCTCAGCGGCACCGGTGCGACACAATTTGGGAGCGGCGGTCAGTTTGATCTATTAACGAGCGATCAAAGTGAGAATGGCGGGATGATTTCGGTCATCAAACCGAAATGGTGGGAGTTTCACGAGTTGGTCCAGGACGCGTCCGGGCTGGAGCAACACAGGGAATCACCGTTTGTCAAACCAAGCGTCGACCGAGATTTCTTTTATGGTCCGCCGTTGATTCGATTTCTCGCCAGCCGAATGATCGAAGTCAGTCATGCCGATCGGTGGGACGAATGTCAACAAGGTCGACAGTCACGCACTGACCCGTTCTACGCGTTGACGATCGAGATCCACCGTGATTGGCTGATGACGCCGCGAGAAGAGCTCAACGGAAAAACGCCTCGTGACATTTTGCATCATGGCAGACGATGGGTCGAAGATTTGATTCACGCTCAAAAATGCCGTGAAGCTTACGACGCTTCGCTCTCCATCGTTGCTCTGCCCAAAGAGACCAGTTGCTATTTGACGGGGCCGATGGGAAGGGAAGAGTTCATCATGTATCACGACTTGTGTCGCCATTTGACCGAAGCGGGGCTCGCGTGGTGCCGGAATGTACTGCCATCGCTCGATCCGATGTGTTCAGAATCTGGTCGACTGGAGTTGTTGCTGGAATTTCTTTCCGAACAAAAAACGGATTGGTTGAAGACGCCGATCGGAGGAGGGGATGAAACACCTGAATGGATCATCGCCTGCAATCGACATCGAGTTCCCAGATTCATGTCGCCCCAAGCGTTTATTGGCCTGGAAAAGCCGCAAGTAGAACCAGACACTGACCATGATGACGATGAATGCGATTGCCCAATCTGCATCATGATGGCGTCCGGCGCATTCGGGCCGTCATTCGTTGGATTCGACGGTCACCATTTGGAATTGGACGAGGAGTTTGCCTTCTCGATGCATACGTCCTTCGAAGATTGGGAAGAAGAGCAGAAGATGTGGGCGCTCGAATTCGAGGATTGGAATGACGAGCAAGAATCGGAGTCCCAATTGAACAAACGAGTTGAATCGGCACTGGACGTGAACGGTGGCGAATTCACTTCGATCTGGGGGCCCAGGTCGGCAACGACACCAATCGCTGGCGACCCGACCGGTCAATTGCATCTGGCGTTTCTACTGACGGATATCATTTCAGATTTTGATCCCAAGACCGAGCGAGAACTGATCAAAGACGTCAACCAGCGATTTGTTGATTTCCGTATCAGCAATAACGAGACAAAAATGCTGACCGTTGCAGCATTGAACATGACGCTGGAACGCATGGCTCAACGACAGCCGGAATTGACGGCAAAGATTGCAGATTTCCAAAGCTTGTTGCTGGAGTCGGCAAGAGAGACGGTTGCCTGACGGGACGGATTGGCGGTCGAGCGTTCGAAAAAAGCGCGTCCTGCTGGACGCGCTTATTGATTTTGTGCCAATAGAGTTCAATAGCTAGACAGGAATATTGAAGACAGGAGAATTGGAAGACAGGAATATTGGAAGACAGGAATATTGGAAGACAAGAAAATTGGAAGACAAGAAAATTGGAAGACAGAAAGATTGAAGGACAGGAAGATTGTTTCCGCGCATATCGCCGAATTCGCTCAGAAGTTCGTAGTACCGAGCTTTAGCCGGAATGGCCCATCCAAAGGTATCCATTCGCAACGCAAGAGATCTTCCTTGCCCGCACCATCGCCGAATTCGCTCAGAAGTTCGTAGTACCGAGCTTTAGCCGGAATGGCCCCATCCAAAGGCATCCATTCGCAACGCAAGAGATATTCCTTGCCCGCACCATCGCCGAAACCGTTCAGAAGTTCGTAGTACCGAGCTTTAGCCGGAATGGCCCCATCCAAAGGTATCTATTCGCGACGCAAGAGATCTTCCTTGCCCGCACCTATCGCCGAAACCGCTCAGAAGTTCGTAGTACCGAGCTTTAGCCGGAATGGCTCATGTTGAATCACTCGCGTTCGCTAAAACGTGGCGAGCGACATTTCCTGCAGCGACTTTGCCTGCCGCGCGCCGCAACCTACAAACACGCTTTCAGAAATCGACCGGTATGGCTCGTCTTCGACTTCGCAACTGCCTCAGGTGTACCGCATGCCATCAGTTTTCCACCGCGGTGACCACCTTCGGGGCCTAAATCAATGATGTAGTCCGCTACTTTAATAACGTCGAGATTGTGCTCAATTACCAATACCGAATGCCCATTCGCTACTAACCGGTTCAAACTAACTAACAATCGGTCAATATCCGCAAAATGCAATCCTGTCGTCGGTTCATCCAGAATATACAAATTGTGTTTTCCACGTTTGAGCTTGCCCAACTCCGAAGCTAACTTGACTCGTTGAGCTTCACCACCGGAAAGGATCGTTGATGGGTGACCAATGGTCAGATAGCCCAGCCCCAGCTCGTACATGACGTTCAGCTTTCTCAGGATCGTGGCTTGGTCTTCAAAAAAGCCGACCCCTTCTTCAATTGACATCTTTAAAATTTGGGAGATGTTTTTGTCGCGATAAGTTACCTCCAACGTCTCCTGGTTATATCGCTCGCCTTTACAGGTCGGACAGGTTACTTCCACATCAGGCATAAACGACAGTTTGGTCACAATGGTTCCCTCACCACTGCACTCTTCACAGCGTCCACCTTTGACGTTGAAACTGAAACGAGACGTCGTAAACTTTCGCAATCGGGCCTCTTCGGTTTCCGCGAATAGTTTCCGGATGTTGTCGTAAAATCCGATGTAGGTTGCCGGATTGGATCGAGGAGTTCTACCGATCGGAGATTGATCAATGTTGATAACGTCATCGATCAACTCGTGACCGACCAGCTCGTCATGATCGCCAGACAGCACGCGACTATCATGCAACACGTTGTAAACTTTCTTAAACAGGATTTCGTGAATCAACGAGCTCTTACCCGAACCACTGGCTCCAGTCACACAGACGAACTGGCCCAAAGGGATGGCGACATTTAAATTCCGCAGGTTGTTTTCGCGTGCCCCGGAAATCAAGAGTTGTTTTTCGCTTGCTGGTCGCCGTCCTATGGGCACTTCGATTGAATCTCGCCCACTGAGAAACCGCCCGGTCGGTGACGTTTTACACTGGACGATTTCTTTAATCGGTCCATCGATGACAATTTCACCGCCATGGATTCCTGGGCCAGGACCGATCTCAACAATATGATCTGCGGCGCGAATCGTTTCCTCATCATGTTCGACGACGATGACTGTGTTACCAATATCTCTAAGTCGTCGCAGCGTTTCGATCATCTTGACGTTGTCTTTCGGATGCAACCCAATGCTTGGTTCGTCCAAAACGTACAACATCCCCATCAGGCCAGAACCGATTTGGGAAGACAATCGAATCCTCTGTGCCTCCCCACCTGAAAGCGTCGAACTCTGTCGGTTCAGGTTCAGATAATCCAATCCGATTGAAACCAACAAGTCGATTCGTGAAGTCACTTCACGGAGAATGATATCGACCACACCTTTCTGTTTCGCGTTTGGCTTAATCGACTTGAGAAACTTCATCAGTTCAACCAAGTGCATTTGGCCAACGTCAAAGAGATTGGTTTTCTTGATCTTGACCAACCGACGCGAGCGTTTTAGCCGAGCACCTTTGCATTCTGGGCAGGGGTGTTCGGCCATGATCTTCTTGAGATATTTGTCGATGCCTGCATTGCTTTCCCCACGTTTTTTGTACCAGCGATACGTGTGTTCAATCTGCGTGATGACGCCACGAAAGCTGACTTTTTTGCCTACACTCTTGTGTTTGTTTTTGACGCCAGGCGGTGACTTGATTTCAAACTTTTTCCCTCTGGAACCATACAACAGCAAGTCGACAATCTTTTTGGAAAGCTTTTGATAGGGCGTGTCGAGGCTGAACTTGAATGTTTTCGAAAGGCTGTACAGCATCCGTCCGCCCCAAGTATCTTTCTTGCACTGCATTGCTTCCTTTACAAACGCACCATCGTTGAGCGACCGAGAAGGATCGGGCACCAACAAACCAGGGTGCACTCGCATGCTGGTCCCTAGTCCCGTACAAGTTGGACAAGCGCCACTGGGATCATTGAACGTAAAGTTTCGGTGGTGCATTTGGCCAGCGACCACTCGATCGGCGTCGCAACCAAAACCCTTGTAGAATTTATCTTTCTTCGCTTTGGACAGTCGAGACGTGATCTCAAAAACCAGCAAACCATCACCCAGTTTCAGGCCGTGCTCGAGCGACGTTACCACTTGTTTGTCGATACCGGCTTCAACCACAAACTGATCAATCACCGCTTCGATGCGATAGTCCCGGTCTTCGTCCAGTTCAACTTCGCTGCCAAGGTCCGTCAGCTTTCCATCGATCCGCGCGTGCCGATAACCATTAATGCGAATTTGCTCGATCGTATACTCATAGTCTTCGCCATAAATTTTGAAGACTGGAGCGCGAACTTCCACCTCGGTTCCGCTCGGCAGGGCCAACATGTGCTCCATCATCTGGTAGCTTGTTTTTACGGGCACTTTGCTTTCGCAATAGGGACAATGTGGAGTCCCGACCGTCGCAAAAAGCATTCTCAAGTAATCTGACACATCGGTCATGGTGCCAACTGTCGAACGCGGATTGGAGCCGATCGTTTTTTGGTCGATCGAGACGACTGGCGAAAGCCCGTTCACAAAATCGACGTCTGGTTTTTTGAGTTGCCCCACAAATCGTTTCGCGTAAGACGACATCGAAGCAAGTAATCTTCGTTGACCTTCTGCATAGACGGTATCAAATGCCAGCGAGGATTTGCCGCTGCCGCTGACTCCGGTAACGACAATCAACTGATTCCGGGGCAAACTGACGCTCACGTTCTTGAGATTGTTTTCTCGCGCGTTTTGGACATCGATCGTTTTTTGCATGGCTGCGATGACGCTATTGAGTTAGCTGTTAACCAGGTGGGGCGGGCGTAGGATTGGACAGCGGTTGTAAAACACCAACTGCAGACGAATTGAACTAAACCGGGTCATAGAAGTACGCAGGCTCTTCGACTTCTGATCGACTCTTTTTGGTGATGTGAAATGGCTGAGTCAGTTTTTCAAGGTAACCTGCACGTTCGAGCCACTCGCAGGCAGTTTCCAGATGCCAGGGATAAATCTGGGAGTGTGCAAACTGGTCCGAGAGCTGTGATAACGGGACCGTTCGTTTCTCTTTCTTGAGAAATTTCAGAACCGGGAGCAGGTTGCTCTCGGCATGTGTTTCTACGTAACGATCGATTTCGTCCAAGACGGAAAGCAAATTCTTTTTGGTTCGTTTTTTCTTGAGCAGGTCGACATAAATCTTCTGGAACAGTTCCGGCTGGATTTCAAGTGCGCGATAGATTGCTGCATGCTCGTGAACCTTGCCCGAATTGATCACCTCGACGGCGGCGATGCTGTGAACGGCCCACAAGATTCCTTCAAACCCAAGCTCAAGGTCGGCTTTTCGCTCGATCTGTTTTCGTGCATACCGAGCTGCGGCGATGACCCACGTCGTCGCGATCAATCGTTCGTTGGCTTGATCTTTGGTCGCCACTGAGTTGGCCGTTTCAAACCACTTTTGGATGGATAAATCCTGACAGTAGACCAGCTCCCTTTTTGCGAAAAAGTTGCAACTAAACGCCGTTCGGGACGAGCCTTCAACCATCTGTTTGAAACGCGTTCGCGTAATGATTTCAGCGTGAATGTTGATCCCGTTTTCCACAAACGTTCGATAAATGTTTTCGTCTTTGCCGTCACTTTCGAGTCGTCGGGTAACCCCATCCGCTTCGATGATCCACAATGAAAAAGCATCTTTTCGCCACACCAATGCTTCTTCGAGACTGCCGACGAGAACGGCGGCCAGGATGTATCGGTCTTCAGTTAACCGTTCGACAAACATTTGAAGTGCTTCGCGAAACTGTTGTGCGGTTTCGCCAGCATCAAATGGAATGAGAGACTCAGGCATAATGGACTCGCCATGGGAAGGATGGCCGCCATTCTAATTCATGCACAACTCGATTGCAGCCAGCAACTTAGTGGCCTCTTCTGAATCTAAACTGGGTTGGCGCTCAAGAGTATGCCTGGGCTCAAGAACAGGGCTGCCAAAACGATTGATTTCAAACTCCAGTTTGAACCAAATTTCCAACCCAAAAACATGCGCAACAAACTGGTAACAGGCGGGCAGGACGAACCGCATGGAAACGTACCGCCAGAACTCGACAACGGAATTTACTTCAGACGTGAGGCGATCAAAAAATGTTTCATGCTCTTGTGCCGTTTGTCTGGGATGACTTGAAGACACTTCATGACGGCATCGGCAAACGAATCTGGAATCTTTGGAATCAGCTCTCGAATATCACGCGGTGGCGTTGTATCAAACACCAGCGCCGCTTTGGCACTGTTCTCCGTCACACCCCATGGATGAACACGTGTCATTAGCTGGAAGACGGTGACGCCAAACGAAAAGATATCAGATCGCTCACTGACGCCGCGTCGTCGCAAAATTTCCGGCGCCATGTAGATCGGCGCACCTGAACGGCCGATCGGCTTTTTAAAATCATCGGTTGCCGGAGTGGATGAACAATAGTTGAACAGCTTGACGAATCTTCGGTGTTGATCGCAAATGATATTGAATGGGTTAATGTCACGGTGAAAAAAACCAGCGTCGTGAATGCCGAGAATCGTGTTGGCGAGTTGTTGGATCAACAAGATACGGTTCTTGGGGCGCTGAGATTGATCCGCGATCACGTTGCTCAGCAAGGAACTTTCAAAGTACTCGGTAAGCATGAAGGGTTCATTTTTGGTGGTCACCCCAAACTCAACAACGTCCAGCAATCCATGTTTGTCGGCTACTGATGCATAGATCAACTTGGTGAGCTCCAGCTCGCTAGGGTAGACAATCCCTTTCGCTTGATAGCGCTCGCGGATTTTGTTGGCTTTTTCCTGGTCAACAATTTTTAAACCGTAGGTTTGGTTCGATGACCGATCGATTGCAATCCGTACGGGCCCGGTCAAAGAGTTGACCCATTTCCCTTTAACTTCGAATCGCTTTTTTATGTCAACAGCTTTTGAACCAAAAACACTCAAGAGTGACTTAAACAATCGTCTTCTCCGATCGACGTGAGAGGCAAGCGGGAAGCTTAGATGACTGTCATGAAGCGGTTGTGAAGCTCAGTCAGCGATTCTGAATAAATGGCGTTTGATTGTTTGGAAGAATTCACATTGAACGTTTTGGTGCTCACGGAAGGAAGCGTCTGCGGAACTCGCGATTGAATCACTTGCCGCAGGAATTGCAGCAGAAGAAGCCCTTGATGGGTGAGGAAAACGAGTCCTCAGTTTCAAGCCAAAACGAGCTAAGTTGCAGAGGGGCTAAACCTAAATGCCGTCCTCCCTGGACGACCAGGTCTTCAACGTCCCCGTTCAATCAAAAGGCGACGACGCGGTTGACTTGGAGTCTCTTGCATTGCCCATCGCAGCAAATTACTTGGTCGCTTTTGGCAATGCGGCCGCCCAACCAGTGGCAAACTGTTTTCGAATGGACTCCACGATCTCGGGAGAACTGTCCGCAATGTTTCTGGTTTCACCTGGATCGTTCTGATGATCAAACAGCTCAACAAACAAGGGCTCGGCTTTGATCACTCCGTTGGGTTCGACTTGCCGATGGTCCTGCCACAGAACGAGGCGATGCCGATCGGTTCGAATCGAATAGCCCATCAAATACTCTTCAAACAATTCGCGGTCCCATTGCTGGTCCTGTTGCTGAATGATCCGATTTTCTACTTCGGTAATCAGCGGTCCAAACCAGGTTTCTCGCATTGCATCGGAAAGCGGATTGGCTGCCCATTCGCGCAACGCTGGATTAGGGTACTGGCTAAACGCAGCTGTTTTCCAAGCTTGGTCTGGCTGGTTTAATAATGCCGCAAAACTGTAACCCTCGAGATGACTTGGCGACGGAACTTCGGCCAACTCACACAACGTTGGATAGATGTCAACCAACTCAACCAAGGCATCCGTTTGTTGACCATGCGTCTTCATGTCAGGTGTCCAGATCATCATCGGCACCCTCGTCGCGATTTCGTAGTTGGTCGCCTTCCCCCAGACGCCCATATCACCGAGGTGCCAACCATGGTCGCTCCAGACGATGATGATGGTGTTGTCCCGTACGCCTGCTTTTTCCAACGCGGAAATCGTTTTCCCAATTTGTGCATCGACGTAGCTGACGCAAGCGAGGTAAGCGTGTTTCAGCTTTCTTGCCAACTCAGGTTGGATTGGCCCTTGCTTGGGAATCCCAAAACGCGTTCTCAATTCAAACGACGCATGCAGTCCCATCGCAGCACCACCTGCTGGCGGCTTGCCATCGTTAACCAAAGGAATCTTTTCAGGGTCGTATAGATCCCAGTACTTTTTGGGCGCTGTCCAATTCAGATGCGGCTTGGTAAATCCCAGCGCCATGAAAAAGGGTTTCTCCTGTTGAGCCATTTCCTCCATCGTGGCAATAGCTCGAAGCGTTTGATATCCATCGATGTAGGCATGGTCTGGCACGTCCGCGCATTCATAGGCAGGACCGCTGGCCAAACCTCGTTTGGCTGACTCACCATACTTGGCGACCATCTTTTGCTGCTGCTCTCGTTTGATCTGGATATTTTCCGGAAGTGCAAACGGCGTCTTTGGACGCGAAATTTCCTTGAGTCGTTTCACGGGCTGACGACTCCATGATTTTTCTTCGTCCGTATCGCCACGATGAAAAATCTTGCCGCAGTATGCCGTTTCATATCCGTTGGCGATCAAGTGCTGTGGCAAAGTTACGATATCCGGTTGCAGCTCTCTCAGTCCAACATAGTTGTGAAACAGCCCCGTCCTTTCGGGGCGCGCCCCCGTCATCAGACTCGCGCGTGAGGGGCGACAAATCGCTTGTTGGCAATAAGCGCGATTGAAGAGTAAGCCTTGCGAGGCCAATCGATCCAAATTTGGCGTGACCGCAATCGGCGAACCGTAACAACCCAACTCAGGCCTTAGATCATCGATCGCAATAAACAGAATATTGCGTTTACCATTGGCGGGAGTGGTACTTTCCTGACTCTTGGTTTGCCCAAAAACCATGTTGGTTGACAAACAACAAGCGAGACAAAGGAAACCGATTCTTGAAATCATTTTTGCAATCTTCCAACCAAACCACTTTTGAACAGGCGTTTTCACGCTTGCTTATTGTAGCTGGTTTGGAAGTGACGGACTGAGCTGTCCACCGATCATGTTTGACGATTGTTGTGGCAACTTGACTAGTAATTCGTTCGGTGGTCACAGAAACAATCCAACGATTTGCCGACCGAAAAAGTCTAGTCGACCGGACATTTTGCTTGCCGGCAAACCGGTACGCCGAGGATTTGCCCAAGGATATCGAGTGCGGAAAGCATACCGCGAACTCTTTTTTCTTCATCCAACACGATGACGTGATGAATGTGTTGACGACACATCGATTCCGCAACGCGGCTAAGCCCGTCATCTGCGGCAGCTGTCACTAGATGCTTGGTCATATGGAAACCGACATCATCAAAGTTGCGGCCGGGAAGTCGCGGAATGGTCCCAATGCCGTAGCGGGCCAGATCAAACGATACTCCATGCCGGCATTCATTTTCCAAGTCGACTCGTGTGGACTCGTATTCAGCAATGTCGTGATTGGTAATGATTCCCAAACAACGTCCGGAGGAATCGACCACCGGAGCGGCATTGATATCCTGTTGCTCAAAAAGTCGAGCGACCTCTTCCATCTTGTCGGCAGTCTTGACTGTGATGACATTGGTCACCATCACTTCGCTAACTCGAGTTGTTCCGATCGATGCACTCATGGCTTCTCTCAAAAATAAACTGATTCGTGGGGACGAAAACCATGATGCAAATGGGATACCAGAATCGACTCCAACGTGAATTGGTTGACACCATCATGCAGCGCGCCCATCCGCACACCGCAAGCAACCAGCCGCACATGCAAGACCGCACTGAACGTATTGGAGACCCCGTTGGATATCGTTTGTAGCGATGATTCAAACACAAGGTTCGCTTTCGTCGCACTCAAGCCATTGGCATCTCGTTTGCAGAAACGCTGTTGTTACCTTGTGCCTTTATGGAGAACTACCAGTATGTGTCAACCGATCAACGCGTTCAGGAAGAACAAGACTGCCAATCAAACTCACAACGATGGCATGGAAGCGACAAACTCGGTTACCGAAGTCGCTTCGCCCAAGCAAACAGACTCGACAGAATCGCGGTGCCGAAACGGCGGTACTTGTAAGAACTGCCAGGCGGTCAGGTTAAAGTCAGCAAAACAAGCGAAACAGCCAATGACACGTGTCGGTTCATGGCGCGGGCTTTTTCGACGCTCCGGCGACTTTTAAAAAGTTGATTGACGATTGACACGACGAATTGACAATCGTCACCATCAACTTGTGTAAACCTGCGTCCCATTTAGCATCCAACGTGAGCGAACTGGACTTGCGACATGAATATCAAAAGAATTCTTTGCCCGGTTGATTTTTCTGAGTTCAATCAAGCGGCCAATGAGTACGCGTCAATGTTGGCCAAATCAACGGGCGCTCGATTGATTTACTTCCACTGTGCATTGCCTGATGCGGCAGGTTATGGATCACCTTATGTACATGAGGACCCGGACGATGTCGTACGGGAGGCTCAGCGTGAGATCGAAGAAATCTCTCCAACCGTTCCCGGTGTTGCCGCCTCGTATGTTGTTGAACTCGGTATGGCGACCGATGGGATCATTCGATACGCCAATGAAAATGATATCGACTTGATCGTGATGGGAACCCATGGTCGAACCGGGTTTCGCCGAGTCTTGATGGGGAGCGTTGCCGAGGCTGTCGTTCGCAAAGCGGACTGTCCTGTTTTGGCGGTCAAATCGAAAGCAGCCGTTGCCAACGAGTCCTGAACTGTGTCGCACCAAGGAGCCCGATCATGAGCTCAAAATCTGAATCGAATCACGTCCTTTGTGCCATCGATGTTAATGACTATGATCCACAAGTCGTTGAGTTGGCTGCCGAATTTGCTGTACAACTTGGTGCTCAACTCGACTTGTTACATGTTTCCGATGCTCCAGACCCGAACACCGCTGCATGGCCGGCCTACCTTGGCGCGCCCAATGTTGTCGCGGAAGATCACGCGATCCTGGACATGATTGATTGCCAAGTCGAAGGTATGATGCTGCGAAAACACCACCTGATCGGCAATCCTACTCAAAAGATTCTTGGCTTTGCCGAGCGCAACCCACCGGTGTTGCTGGTCATGGGAACCCATGGACGTCAGGGGCTGCAACGTATATTCGGTAGCGTTGCCTCCCGAGTCCTTCGACGGGCGGAATGTCCTGTCGTCGTACTTCGGCAGCGCAAAAAGAAAAACGATGAACCTTCCGATTCTCGAACAGAAACTCAAGGACACCCCATCAGTTAACTTTTGGTTTGATCGGCAAGAGTCTTTCAGCAAACTGGTAGGATAGCCACTCTTGGCTGTCGCGATATCTGCTGTCAGCATTCTCTACTCCAACTCGTTTGGAATGACGAGAAAGTGAATGAGAAGTTGAACCAGAATGCACCGCCAAACGATGATCAACTCGGGCAAGAGTGCCCAAGCTACGGAAGCTGGATCACGATCGAAAAAATTGAAGTCGGTTTTATCGTATTGCATCGCCATGTATCGAAACGCGTTGGGCTGGTCCGGGATCATCCTTATGACAGCCGCCACGGGCTTCTGGGCATTTTGGGGGACGATCGAAGCGTTTCATGAGGGTTGGTGTCGCCCGGATTTGAGCGAACGCTTGATGCAAACGCTGTTCTACCTTCTCCCTTCGCTGGTCCTTGGCAGCATGTCGGCGATTTGTATCGCCAGCCCAAGGTCGGGATCCATCGTCTGCTTTTTGTCCAGCGCGGCCCTACTCGCGTGGGTCATCTTTGAGCAAGCAACGTTCAGCTGGTTCATTCTTTTGACGCTCATTGGGATTCCGTTCCTATTCGGACTGCTTTTTTGGTTTGGCGAAGTCAAACCAAAGCGTTGGGCATTTTTGATATCCATCGGTCTGCCGTTCCTATTGATCATCGCGTGCGGGATCGAACCCGTGATTCGCGTTAGCAACCGGTTTGATGATGGCGAACGTGGATTGCGAAACATCGAAGGCAATGGAGTCACGCTGGTTTGGGCGCCGGCCGGACCGGGTTGGTCGCGTGATGGCAAAGTGACTTGGCAAGACGCAACCGAACGGGTCCGTTTTCTTTCAGAGGATGGTTCCCAGCTGATGGAGCAGCCTCAAAATATCTGGCGGCTGCCAACCCGTAAAGAGATCGTCTGCTCTTTGACCCGAGCGAACGCCAACGCAGGTGGCCATTGGGATACGAGCGTGGAAAACGCCAATTACCGAATGACTCCAGATAAAGAATCACCCATTTGGGATCCACTGGCACCGTTGATTTATTTGTGGACCTCTGAATCAGCCAGCGACGATCGTGCCTGGATCGTTGTCTATCACGGTGGCGTCTACGCAAAACCAAAAAACATGGGCTCACCCAGTTTAGGATTTCGAGCGGTCCGCCCTCCTTCAGATTAACCGAAACGCGAGCCGTTTCGGCACGACTTGCCGAAGTTGAATTTTCCTCTCCTAGTCGTTCCACCAGCAAGATCGAGTATCACCAACGACGGACCAAACCTAGTGGTCGTCCAAAATGAATCTTACTGCTGCCTCCGCGTGAATTGACGTCGTGTTAAACGTGGGCAGGTCCAACACACGGTCTGGAAACATCAGTGGAAACTCTGTACACCCCAAGACAACGCCTTGAGCTCCTTGGTCAACCATGGCAGCCAGTGAATTGAGCACGTACTGTTTGGAAATTGCTTCAATCCTTCCAAAGCTAAGTTCCTCATGAATGGTTCGATGGAGTTCTTGCAACTCTTCATCCGTTTCAGGGACAAACACTCGGATGCCGTGGTCTCTGATTCGCCCAGTGACGAACTCCTGTTCCATGGAATAGCGAGTGCCGATAAAGGCAACTGATTCAATATTCTGAAGCTTGATTGCGTTAGCGGTTGCATCCGCAATATGAATGATCGGAACGGAGACGACACTATCGACGTCTGGGTAAACCCGATGAGGCGTGTTCGCGCAAAACAGGATGCCATCTACACCAGCAGCAACCAATCGCTGGCTCGCTTCGATAAAAATCTGAGCGATCTTGTCCCACTGACCCTGACTTTGATACTGATGGACCTCTGCCTGATTGAGGTTACACAAAACCAATGGCGGATTGGTATTGTCACCAAAATGCTCATTAACCAACTCATTGATCGCGCGGTAGTACTCAATCGTCGAGTGCCATGACGTTCCACCAATGAGTCCCAATCGCTTCATGATCTTGACCAGGACACAAATTGATCGACGGCGTCATCTAACTTCATGAGGTTTGCCCGATGAACATTTGGCTTCGGATGAGGAATGACCTTTTTCTCAACGATGGATTCTTACTACGCCTCGAAGAAGTCAACTTTGCCAGTCGCAAGTTGGTAAATGGCTGGGACGACAATCAGTCCATCTTCATTTGGAATCTTGGACGACAACGTGTTTAATTCGTGAACCGAGTTGATCGCGTTGGCTTTGACTGCGGTCGTCAGTGTACCGTGCTTTTTTTTGGCGCTGAGCGATTTATTATTGAATTCCATCACTCGTTTGGGCGACAACTTGCTGACTGCTGGCGTCAAGTAGCTCAACAGCCCATTGATATGTGGTCCAAGGTCCGCCGGTTTTTGAGCGGCCGCATTATCAATGGCTGCTTTTACAGCACCACAACTTTCATGGCCCAGCACGACGACCAGATTGGCACCAATGTTCCCAATGTTCTTGATCGCCGCATACTCAACACTTGCGATGGATTCCGAGTTGGCGACATTACCAGCAACGCGAATCGTGAACAGTTCACCAAGTCCACAGTCGAAAATGAACTCGGGTGGAACGCGACTATCGGCACAACAAAGCACGACGGCCCAGGGCAACTGTCCAGCAACCAGGCGTTCACGCTGTTCGAGATCTCTCAACGTTTCTTTGGCTTTGGGGTCATTAAACTGTTCGTTGACAAACCGCGTGTTCCCTTCCTTTAATGCCTCAAGCGCTTGTGATGCCGACTTTTGTTTTGCTTTTCGTTTTGCCATCAAAATGCTCCGAGACCTGGTTCACACGATCGTCTAAAGAAATCCGAATCCCCAGTTTACTCGATGCTCTCGCAATCGTGTCATCGAGGGCGTCGATTTAGCAAGATAGAGATAGCCAATCTTGCTCTCGCCAACGGTTAGAATCAAAGACGTTCACCTTTCAACTTTTAGAATCAATTGCATGCACCGATCGACCATCGTCTTACTTGTATTTACGTTTATCGCCTCGATAGGCTGTACCAAGAACAAGCAACCATCCCGAAACCAAGGAGAATCGACGTCAGAGACCACTCCGCGTGCCACACCATCAGATAAAGATCCTGACACTCCGCCTCAAGTTGCAGTAACCACCACCAAACAAATGCGGGCCATCGATATTGCGACATCCAGACTGGGCAATGTCATCCGCAGCGTCTTTCAAGATTCCAAGGGAGTGCTGTGGATCGGTGGGGAGGGCGAACTATTCCGCAAGGATGGCAAAGTGCTCACCAGCTATGAAATCAAAGATGACCTTGGCAATGGCGTTACGATTAAACAGATCGTCGAAGACAAACAGGGAAACATCTGGTGTGGAACGACGGGTGGAATCACACGAATTGAAGGAGACTCGTTCACGAGCTTTGGAAAGCAACATGGACTGGTCAGCGATGACGTTTGGAGCATCGCTGTCGACGCCGCCGGTACCATCTGGGTCGGCACGATCAACGGTGCGTGTCGTTTTGATGGAACAACATTTACGGCGTTTGAAATTCCTGAAGCTGAACCTGATCCCACACGGGGAGTCACCAGCGGCAAGATCATCCATTGCATCATGGTCGATCGAAAAGGTCACGTTTGGTTTGGCACGAACGGCGGAGCTTACAAGTATGACGGTAAATCGTTAACTAACTTTTCGGAAAAGGACGGCCTGCCCAATCATGTCGTCCACAATATTCTCGAAGACCAATCAGGAAATATTTGGTTTGGAACAACACATCAAGGAATTTCACGATTTGATGGCAAGTCGTTTACCAACTTTACGGCGGACGGGATGATCGACGGCAAAGAAATTTGGTGTATTCACGAGGACCGAGCAGGCAACATCTGGTTCGCTGGAAAACAGTTTGGCGTGTACCGATACGACGGTGCCAAGTTCAAAGAAATCGATGAGAGCGATGGCCTCAAGTCTCCCGGAATCATGTGCATCTTTGAAGACACCGACAACCGAGTCTGGCTTGGCGGCGTGAACGGGCTCTTTCGGCTCGATGGTGAATCAATTCGCAAAATGACGAAAGAGGGCCTTGGGATTGATTGAAAACGTTGATTGCAACTTTTTCAGAAACTCTTGAGCAACTGGTGTCAGATTGCTTGCGAAGCGGTGTTAAGTCGTTTGACGTCTTTCCATCGATTCACCTAGCAAGCGAAAGCAATCCCAGCCATGCCCCTATCGTCTCACGACCAACAGCGGAAACCAGTACAACCAAATTCCAAGTTCGAAAAGCTCGCCAAGCTCACGCTAGTCGCGATGGTCTCGCTACTGACGTTACCAGGCCCATTCGCGATCGCACAAACTGAAAATGGCCTCTCAGCGGAACAAAATCAACGGCTGAATCAGATTGCAACTCGGGACGTTCCCAAGGATGCTCCAGGAATTGCGACGGGGCTAGTGCTTGATGGAAAGATCATTTACTCAAAGTGCGCCGGCTTGGAAGACATCACAAACCAAAGCGCAATCACACCTCAATCTCGATTCAATATTGCATCCAATGGCAAACAATTTACTGCCTTGGCCATTATTCAGCTCGAAGCCGCTGGCAAGCTTTCTTACCAAGACGACATCAGAACGTTTTTCCCGAAACTCTTCGGCAACATTCCATCGCCCATCACCATTGAACATTTGTTAACGCATACCAGTGGGATTCGGGACGTTTATCGATTGTGGTCACTACAAGGGCTGACTTGGTGGAAGAATGAATTCGACAACGACGATGTGATGACGTTGCTGGAACAACAGGAAGCCCTGAATTTCGCGCCCGGCACTCAGTTTTTGTATAGCAACAGCAACTACATCCTGTTGGCTGAAATTGTCAATCAAGTTTCCGGCACCACCTTCATCGACTACACCAATGAGATGTTTCAACAGCTGGGGATGCCAAACACTTCGTTTGAAAACGACCACACCAATATTCGCGGTCCTGTTGCTCGACCCTATTTCAACTTCAACACGTGGCAGGGGTATCGTTGGACGTGGAATGTCTGTGGCGACGGGAGCCTCTTCTCGACACTCGAAGACCAACTTCAATGGGAGTGTCTCGTCCAAGGCCATGGCACTTCCAAGTTTGATCGAGAGTTGATCAAAAGAAGCCAACAACTCGTCAACCCTGCACTTACCAAGACGTATGGTTTCGGTCTGGAATTTGCAAACCAGGGGACTGTGAAGTCAAAGTTTCACGAGGGTGCGACTGGCGCATGGAAAGCCTACATACTTCGAATTCCTGACGAAAACTTGTCGGTCATCACGTTGACCAACTCTGGAAAAGTATCGCCGGCTCCACAAACGTTGAAGCTTGCTGAGGCATTCTTGAACCGTGTGATTGACTCGAGGTCGTTTGCAATTCGTCCGTCATCAACAGGACCTCGGGTCACGGCTGAAGAGATTCTGGGCACTTACCGGACGGACAATGGCTTCGCATTTCAGTTTATTCAGACGGATGGCCAGCTCTTTCTGCGTCGCAGCGGACGCAACGATGTGCTGCTGGAGAGAGAATCTGCAAACGTATTTCACCAAAAGACTGATCCAAATTTCAAACAGGAATTTGTTCGAACTGTCGGCGATTGTTGGCAAGTCACAGCGTATCATAATTCTCATCCGCCATATCAATTGACTCAGTCCAAGATTGATCTGACAGAATTTGATGCTGACTCGATCGTTGGAAGCTATTTCAATTCTGAAACCAATAGCGTCATCGAAGTCACGCATGATAAAGATCGCAACTTCAGTCTGGTCCTCGGAAAGCGCAAACGAAAGGCCCAGCTAGTTTCATTCAACAAATTGGTTTCCGGAGATTATGTGATTCAGTGGCCCGGTGAATCGAAAAAACAGCCGTACCTGTCGCTGAGCAACGATCGAATCATGAATGTTCAATTCAAACGAAAACCGACTGACCAATAGCTTGATCGAGTGACCTCGGCGATCAGCGTTAAAGTGTAGAGTGGCTCAAGGTTCAGTCAGCTTTCATCGATGCGACAAAGATCTGCTTGATTGACATGACGTGTCCGTTCGAAATTTTGAATCTCTGAATCCATTCGATTTCGTAGGGATCGCTGGGGCCTGAGCCACTTTGTTTGAATTTGCCTGTCTCTTGACCAAACACCACGACAAAATTGCCCTGAGCGACCACTTCAACGATCTGGGCGTTTTGTTCCTGGAGTTGAGAGAAGTTTTGGATGGCAAACTCGACGACCGCTTCCCTACCGCTTGCCGAACCAGAAAATGGGATCTCGTTGGGGCCGACAATGTCCAGCTGCACTGATTCGTCGAGCGTATTTTTGAATGCGGCTACGTCGCTCCGCTCAATCGCCCGGTAAAGTGATTCAACCACTTTGGCATTTTCTAGCTCTTCGGTTTTTGACTCCCACCGATCATCGTCTTTTCGAAAAAACTCCTGTGTCGTTCCGCTCAATTCACGCATTTGAGATGCCCCTGTAATGCCCCTTAAGCCCAATGGATATCATAACGATTTAAGGTCAGCTCAATCCGCTCTTGGAATGAAAGACAGGGAGCAACTCATCCGTCACGCTACGTTACTCGTTTTTCTTGATCAGCCCTAACATATTGCCATCGATGTCTTTGAACCAAGCAAAGTGACCACCACCAGGGATCTCGGTTTCGGGAATCACGACTTCGCCGCCAAGCTCTGTAACATTCTCAAGCGTCGACGCGATGTTTTCGACCTCAACATAAACCATGACATAGTTGTGGGGTTCATGGCCCAGCGAGGTCAGATATCCTTGAATCCCGTCTTCAGTTCCGGTGTTCACGCTTTTCGAAAGCGGCCCGTAGTCGGTCGTACTCCAACCAAACAACTTTGTGAAAAAAGTGTTCGTCTTATCGCGGTCTCGACAACCGATATCAAAGTGAACGACTGGATTTGGCATGGTGGTTCCTTTCATTTTTCCAACCGGAGATGCCGGTTGCTAAGTAAGTTTTCTTGATTGTTTCTGAATCGGAACGCCGATCTCAAGATCAAATTTTTCCCAACCGATCGTTTCTGGACCTTGAAGAAAAATCTCGATCGCCGGGGCATCAACGGGCACGTACGAGGATGTTGGCAACCATTCCTTGTACAAGTAATCCCACGCTTGTGCAACACGCTGGATATCTCCCTGAACTGGAATGATTGCGTACAGTCCTCCCCAGATTTGATCCATCACGACCCGTCCTGAGGTTTTAGTACCTGAGGGAACTCTGATACTAAACTCCAGCCGATATTGTTCGGCAGGAACTGTTTCAATGTCGTCACGACTGACTGCAAACCGTTTCGATTCGGCATCAAACAAGTTGTTGTCTCTGGCCCACGCGATCAACTCGTTGTAGGCGTTGACCAGAGGCATGCCGTCTTTGCCAAACGTATCTGAAATTGTCGCGACCATGTACTCAGGCTGCTGCCGAACGATGACCTCAAAACTGGGACTTGGTTGTTTCCGACTCTGCTGATAGACATGGTAAAAACTGTGTTCAGAGAGTTCTTGATATATCTTGCGATTCTTCAATGAATCTGGATCTTCGGGATCACTGTTTCGAAGATCACGAGCGGTGGCTCCAAACTTGTCTTTGAACAACCTAGAAAAATGCTCGGGGGATTGAAAGCCAACTTGCAACGCCACTTCGGTGACACCAAGGTCCGGACGACGCTTGAGTAAGACCGCAGCTCGTTCCAGCCGTCGTCGATTGACGTACGCATTGACCGTTTCGCCCATCGCACCTTTGAAGATGCGGTGGAAGTGAAATTTTGAAAAATGCGCGATATCGGCAAGAGCTGCTATCGAAAGATCAGCATCGAGGTGGTCGTCAATATACTTGACGACGTTGGTCATCCGCTCGGCATAGTCGTCTGAAATACGCTGCATCGCTAAGGTTTTAGAGGTTGCCAAAAACCACATTCAATACCGCTTTGGATAACGACGGCGCACGTCCCGTGACCGGGAAGTTCCATCGATGGCAGCGCGACTTCTGCACCCGCCGCCGCAGCCGTGTCGACGGCAGTTTTGATGTCATCGACCAGCAGGTACGGTCGAATGACAGGAGCTTCGTCGTCACGCAATGGACCTCGGATGGCAATCATGCCGCCACCTTCCAGCTTTGCCGTTCGGGCGCCGCCAAGGTTGACGTCCGGTTCGCCAAACGTCGCTCCATGGGCTGCATAATGTTTGCAAAGTGCGTCGGCGTCGTCGGTCACAATCTCAAGATATTGAATTTGCATATTGGTTCCTTCGTTCTTATTTTCGTTTTCAGTTTTGTTGGGAGTCTGTTGGTTGGCTTGCTTCTGTTCGGTATCGCCGTCATCCATCGTCGGGTCTATCTCAGGTCGGTTTGGCGATTTTTGGCATCCGCTCAACAGCGAAAAACCTCCAGCGGAAACCGCCAACGCGATTCCGGATTGAAGCAGCTTTCTACGATCAAGGTCATTCATGATTGCGTCGTCTTTCTAAAAAATCATTCGGCCCAACGGCAAGCCGATCGTTCGTACGTGTTCTGAAACTTTGAATATCGTTTTTCCAACGGATCAAACGGGTGACCGATTTGGTTTCTCAATGTCGTATTTGAACGCGATGAAGTGCCGAGTGCAATTATTTGTCGATTCACCAAGCTGCATTCTCTAAAAATGATCATAAACCTACGTCCGATCCAACGAGCAGCCCACAAGTTTTAGCGAGCATCTGTCGCCGATTGTTGGTTCGTCGTCAGCAGGTCAGGGGACGCTGCAATCGGCTTGCCCTGTAAGAAGTTGGCCGTCACTCTTCTTCGATACCTTAAGCATCGAACGGTTTTTGGTGGCTTGGCGACGCGAAGGAAAACGCCTTGGGAACTCCAAACTTGTTTGATTGACTCCTCGCCATGATTACAATCGGTCCACCGTCTTCGTAGGCTTTTACTACCGGTCGTTGAGAAAATTTCGCAGTGACACAAACCATTGCCTTTTTTACTGGTTCAACATGAGTCACCCCATCAAATTTTCCAAGTTGCGTTTCGCCCCCGCTGGTTCGCACGTGCCGTTACGATCGCTTGCGATAATTTGCTTCCTCGCGATTCTCCACAGTGGAGTTCTCGTGGCTCACGATGGTCCTGATCCGGTCCTCCGTTATGTGCTCAACAAACAGTCAATCGTTGACAAAAAACTAAAAGCGGAACTGGGGCCTGATGCCAAGATCACAGGCTCCCTCAGAGCTTCACAAGATGGCGAATATCACTCACTCCATTTTGACGGAAAAAGCATCGTCAGCATTGCCGACAATTTCAGGGCGTTGAACCAAGCTCTACTCCCCAAGAAAGAAATTACGATTGTCGCCACCGTTTCGATCGAAAAAGGGACCACCTACGGAGGAATCGTTGGGGTGCTTCAAGATAACGGTGGGCATGAAAAAGGTTGGATTCTCGGCTACAACCAAAAACGTTTCTACTTTGGTTTGTCATCCACTGGCTCCGACGACGGTGACGGCAAAATGACCTACCTCGAGAGCGGGTCTCGTTTTGACAAGGGAAAAACCTACCATGTCGTGGCGGTTTACGATGGCGAAACGATGCAGCTGATGGTCAACGGAAAACTCGAAGCCGAGTCTAACACTCAATCTGGAGATATTCTCTACGCCGAAAAAGCGCCCTTTGTCATTGGTGGCTACCAAGACGAAAATGAAGACTTTCGTCACATCGGCAAGATCGGGCACATTGCAATCTACCGACAGGCTGCCAAAGTCGAATGGGCTCAAAAAGACTTTCAACACTACGCTGACCTGGTCACGCTACCAGCAACCGGCGTTGCCGCGACCAAGTTCGACCTTGTCGTCAAACCGTATTTGCAATGGGTCACGCAAACTTCGATCACCGTCATGTGGGAAACCAGCGTTGGTGCTGACGGTATCGTCACGTATGGCGAAACGGCCGAATGCAAACAGTCGGTCGCCAGTCAAGATTCGAAACACGTTCACGAGATCATCTTGAACAACCTCAAACCTGAAACGCAGTACTTTTATAAAACGATTTCCAAAGACGCATCCGGCAAGACGATCGAAAGCGACGTTCGCACTTTCCAAACCGCCAACAAAACGGAGACGCCCTTCGCTTTCGCCGTGATCAGTGACACCCAAGGGAACCCAACGGTCTCTGGAAAACTAGCCGGCTACGCTTGGGATCAACGCCCCAATTTCTTGCTGCATACAGGCGATCTCGTCAGCACAGGAGCGGCAGATGACCAATGGACTGAGCAATTTTTCAAGAGCATGGATCCACTGGTCAGTCGCGTTGCTTTCTTTCCCGTGCTCGGCAACCACGAAGGAAATGCTCGAAACTATTACGACTACATGTCACTGCCAAAGCCGGAATACTATTACCGGATGACCTACGGGAACACCGATTTTTTCATGATCGACACCAACAAGAATGTCGGTCCGGACTCAGAGCAGTACCAATGGCTCGACAAAGCGCTTTCAAAATCCAAAGCGACCTGGAAAATTGTTGCCCATCATCACCCGGCGTACTCTTCGGATGAAAACGATTACGGCAATCTTTGGAAAACGAATCAGTCGACCCGGGGTGACCTGCGAGTGCGGCAATTGACCAAGCTCTATGACCAACACAACGTCGACATTGTCTGGTGCGGCCACATTCATTCCTACGAGCGAACGTGGCATATACGAAAAGACCAAGTCGTCAAAGAAGGGGAGGGTACGATGTATTTGGTGACCGGCGGAGGAGGTGGTGGGCTGGAAACCCCCGGACCGTTCAAACCCGCTTTTCAAAACAATGTTCGTTATGGACACCACTACTGCATGGTCGCCATCAACGGTACGACGTTGGAATTCAAAGCGTTCGATTTGGACAATCGACTGTACGATTATCTGAAATTGAAGAAGTGATCAGGCCGGCAACATCGCTGCGAAAATTCAACACGACCCAACGAAGTTTCAGCGCGACAGTTCTTGTTAGTGACAGACTCAAACACGCAGCGATGAAAACGCTTTCGTCGTTTAGCCATATGACTTTTCGCGAGACGCCGGTTTTTGGTCGCGGTGTTCTGGTCGTTTCGTTGGCGTTGGCTCCGAGGTAGATTGCAGCCAGCCCTTTAAGCGATAACCCGCCACAATTTCCTTGAGCCGATCAAACATCGGTTTTTCGGGTTCAAACCCCAACTCGTTTTTGATCTTTTCTCCAGAACAGATCCACGATCCAGCCATCGCCTCGCGAAGTTTGTCACGATTAAGGTATTGCGGCTGACGGACAATTCGAGCTTTGAGCTCATTAAAAAGTGCGATGGACCAAAGGATCGGCAGGGCGACTTTGATCACCCAAGTCCGCTTGCGACCGAGCACTTGACCAATGGTTCGCCCGAGCTCTGAAAATGTATAGATCTCTGGCGATGTTGCAAAATAGATTCCATTGCCGAAATTTCGACCATCTGGCTCCAGCGACTGACCTTCTTCGGCAACCAGGATTAGTGCACGACAAAGATCATCGACATGGATTGCAGAATAATTCCGATTGCGAAATCCGGGAACAAAATGAATGCCAAATCGGTCGATCGACTCGAACATCATCAAGCCGTTTCGATCATCTTCTCCCAAGACGATTGGTGGTCGAACAATCGCGATCTTCATTTGATCAGCAAACGACTCGGCCAACTCCTCACACGCTTGTTTGCTTTTCCCATAAAACGATGTTGGATGGCGTCGGTCGGATTCGACCAAGTGCTCCGTTTTTGAACTCGGCCCGACTGCAGCCAAAGACGAAACATAGACCAGTCGAGGAGGAACAGGCTGACTGGCAGCAGCGTCAAGCAACGTTTTCATCGATTGTGAATTCCGTTGGATCAACTCTTTGGATCGCACGGCACGCGTTTCGGCTGCAAGATGAAACACATAGTCACAATCAGCGGCTGCCTGAACAACTGAGCCTCGATCATCCAACAAATCAGCAACAAACAATTCGCAACCAAGCCGCTGAAGATGCGCCGTATCGGAAGTTGCCCGGACGATCGCGCGAACCTTGTATCCACGCTGGACCAAAAAAGTCACCAATCGCGATCCAATAAAGCCAGTCGCGCCGGTGATAAGTACTCGTTTATTCACGTCAATTCACCCTTCCGCCAAAATGACTTCTTCGTGATTTGCATGACTTCGGCGAATGCCGAATCGCTCTTACAGTCAGTGATGCTGTTTAAAACACATCACCAACCATTCCCATTCCTCGATAACATCGACGTTTTCGACAAGTTTTTCTTACCAATTTTTTTGGCAATTGCCGACTCAACATGTCGCGAACATCTTACTCAAACCAAAAACCAACGTTTATCGACTTATTCGACAGGGCAAACTTTTCGGGTTCGGTTTCAATTCAACGACTCACTCCGCAGGGGCTATTCTGATTGATCGACGCTTCATTCTCAACGATTAAATCCGTCAATGTGACTCGCAAAACACATCGAAAAACCGATGCAGACCCCGCTTAATGAGACTTATTCGTTATCGCGATTTCGTTCGGCAAAATGCTCCTGAAGCAGTCGATGCAAGAATATATAACCCCCTCCAACTCGTTTAAGAAAATTTAACTGACAAACATACTCAAGAAACTCAATCAATCGCTGTGGTAATTGCCCCGTCGCCACCAAAACTCGTCTCAACAATACGTGCTTCAGCCAATCATGCCCACCAAGCAGCATGCCGACGCAAACCAACACTGAGACACCGACGCCCATTGAGAACACGAAACAATCGGCCATCGTCCGTTGCTCGCCGAGTTCGCTGACTTTGCCTTCAAAACTTTGCATGATGATCAGCAAAAAGATGACCGTTGCGATAGACACAGCCAACGACGAGCCGATCTTCCACGCGTTTTCCCAAGACATCCGCATTCCATCATTCGGCTCTGTTTTGTTTTTGGATGTGGCGGGCGTTAAACCGTTGAGTAAGGCGCCAACGATCGCTCCCAAGACCAACATGCAAACGAGAAAAAAACTGTACCCTGACGACGGTCCTGACACATCCTGCCAAAACCAGTGAACGTTGGGCTGCTCATTCCACATCAAATAAAACACAAGCCAAATCGACAAACCTCCGAGGGTGCCCACCAGCCCGCCAATGATCGCCGGTCTGGACGACCAGCCAATCTTTTCGATGGGCTTGATCTCCAACATGGTGCGCTGACGAATACCGGATGCGGCTAACAACATGCTGCCCAAACCGCCGGTCAACAATAGATGGACCAACATCGATTCGATCGATTTACCAAACGGCAGCCATGCAAGCCCGATCAACAAACACCACACGAGAAAATAGATCACCATTTTGGCGGCGACCTGAATCATGGCGTTCCAATGGTTGCGATCTCCTCGACCAGCGACATTGGGCAACCAATCGTCAATCAAACAAGCTGCAAAGAACCAGCCGACAAATAGAATCGAAGGCCAGAACAAAAGCCCAGAATTCACTGCCGACCGCGTAAAATCTTTACTCAGAAAACTGGCACTGAACCAGAAGACACCCACAGTGATTCCCAAAATGATCGCCATCGCTACGCTTTGCAACGCCATGAAGCCAAGCCGTTGGTACTGCGTCTCCAACCAACTGGGCTGAATGTTTTCGATAAACAACAGACTGGCGTTCTCTCGACTGGTTCGTTGGGCCAACCAACAAACCGTCTTTTCGGTTTCGTCTCGATCGAATTCCGGTGCTGTTCGTCGGCGACGGCCAAACATCCGATCAATGAATCGCTCAAACAGATTGTTTTGACATTCCTTTTCAGATTCCAAAGCGACACCAAGTTCTTCACCCTTTTGCCCCGAGTAAACCTCGGCCATGATATTGAGCATCAACGGCGATTGAGCCAGGTTCTTGAGTGCGTCGCTCCGCTCGATCGCATTGGCGAGACCAGCCAATGTCTCTCCGCCCGCGTCAACAAATTCGGAAACCTGCGTCAACGTGAGCGGTTGAAGATGAATGGCACCACCAAGACTGAGTTGTGCGTCCAACTGCTCGTATTCAGCGACGCGGCAACAAACGACCAGCCCCTTGGCTCCAACGTCACTCATAAATGTGTGAATGGCAGAAACGCAGGCGTTGCGAATCGTGGAGTCAACTTCATCAAGCCCGTCGAAAAAGTAAATCAGCGACAGCTCTTCAATCCATTGGCGACTCAGCCTTCGGGGAACGCGATAGACGTCTCGCAATTGTTCTTCGACCCAATCCGCGATCGATTGCTCAGAGTCTTGCCAAGCCGAAAGGCTAACGACAACGGGGACTGGCTGTGTGGGGTCGCGATTGGCTTGCTCAACCAGCAGCCTCACAAGTTGAAGCATCGCGGTTGTTTTGCCAGAACCCGGTTGGCCAAGAATCAACAGTCGATGGTCGACGTCTGAAAAAACGTCCAGCAACGAAGCGTTCGCTTCGAGCACCGATTGGTTGCCATGCCCATAGTCGACGAGTGCTTCCAATGGGTCGTTGATTGCATCTGGTCTTGCCAGCCGCCCAACTTCAATCGCCCGAGAATCAAGATTTTTCTTTAGAACACCATCAATCCAAAATTCATCGACTCGTTTGAGGAGCGTCTCGAGTTCCTCCATCGCGACGTCGCGTCGACCATCTCGCTGGATTCGATGCGTCGATTTGACATCGTTGACACTCCAATTCAACGCGGTGTCTTCTTGTGCGTACAACTGCCAATCGGAAGGATGGTCTTTGTCGTCATTTTCTGGATCGCCAATCGTCTTGTTCTTGATACGAATTGCACGATGCTGAACAGGAGCGTCGCGGTCGCGAGCGTTGATCGAACTCACCGCTTCGTCGTAAGCAGTTTGCAGGTCAGCTTCCGACAACAGCCCTCGATAAAACCTCAACGAAAAATCAGCCGCCAGCTGGTCGTCGATGTCTTCAGTGGTCGCCAAGACCGCGGGCACTCCGGCATCGAAAAATGCTTCCTTTTGAAGCTTTGTTGAGCAACCATTTAAAAACACAAACCGCAAACCGCGCTGGCTTGCCAGAAACGATGCAAATCCGCTAACGCGAACGACTTCCGTCGTCCCGGCCTCGGACTCCATCATCTGACGAAAACCATCTGCGTGCCCGCTGTAATGAAACAACACGATCTGATTGCGATTCAGTTGAAATACGTCTTCGATTTCCGCCAACGAAGGATGTTGAAGAATGCGGACTTCAAACACGCTGGAGTTGCGAAATACCGAACGAAGCCCGCTCGTTTCACGTTTCAGGTTATCCAGATCGCGCAACGGATCTGCAAAAACCATCAGAGCAATCGGTCGACTCGGACGTGACATGGGCTGGAAACGAGGCAGGAATTTTATGCGAGGGCAGCGTTTCCTATTCTAATGAAACCGCCGGTGCGATGTTCGCTCTCAGTTTTAAATGAACGATTGATTTTCTTTGCGTCTCGTTTTTCGCTCCTTTAAAATACGACCTCGATCGGTCGACTGAGCACCTTCATTGACCACTCGGTTGTCTTTGCCTCGATTCACTTTCCTGGCCCTTCCACCCTACCTGTCCCCATTCGGTTTTCCATGCCGCGACTCTACGCTTTGCTTTCTGGTGTCAATGACTACACACCAAACGTCGGCAGTCTCAAAGGTTGTCTCAACGATGTTGACCATTACGAGAGGTTTCTCTGCGAGCACTTTCCACCCGAACAGTTGTTCATACGAACGCTCAAAGATTCAGAGGTCACTCGTCAAGCAATCATCGATGGTTTTCGTAACCATTTATCGCAAGCGGGCCCTGACGACTATGTGTTGTTTCAATTTTCCGGACACGGAGCGCGCTGGAAATCTGCTCCTGAGTTTCACTCGTATTATCCCGACGGTTTTGACGAGGGGCTGGTGTGTTGGGACAGCCGTAGAGAGCATGACAAACCGGGCAGTTACGACCTGGCAGACAAAGAGCTCGCCGTTTTGGTCCAAGACGTGTCGAACAATGACCAGCATGTCGTTGTAATTCTGGACTGTTGTCACAGCGGTTCTGGGACTCGATCCGCGGATCTGTTTCGACAGATGAAACCTAGAATGACTCACCAAGTCGATCACCCCCGACCCTTGGAGTCCTATCTGGACGGCTACTATGCCAACAAGTTGAAGGCAAACGAGCAGTTACTGACGCCCTCAAGTCGGCACATTCTGTTGGCCGCGTGCGAACGTCATAAACAAGCTTTCGAAAGCAAACAAGAACGCGGAATTTTTAGTTTGACTCTACTGGATATGCTCGGCCAATTCGGAGGCCAGCTCAGCTATGCCGATCTGTTCCTGCGTATTCGTGGGTTGGTGCAACGCAAAGCTGTCAATCAGACGCCACAATTTGAATCGTATCGCGGGTTTAACAGCCGTGCAGGTTTTCTTGGAGCGTCCATCAAAACTCGTGGCGGCCCCCAGCGTTTCCCTGTTGCCTATGACTTGGCAACGAAAGCCTGGATTGCTCAATGCGGCGCGTTACAAGGCATCAATTCTACGCCCGACCACTCGGTCGAGTTGTCGCTGTTCGATGACTTGTCTGAGGGCGAGCTCCAGGGAACCGCCCGGCCAACTCAAATCGGATTGTCACAGAGTCAGATCGAACTGGATTTCGAATCCAGTATCGCCGCTAGGTATTTTGCCGAAATCTCCAGCTTGCCAACCGCCCCAACCTGCTTTGGAATGTGTGGCGACCAAAATGCGCTGGAGATCCTTAAATCGGCCGCCGATCCATCTCAACGCTGGTCAAAGATTCAGTTGTTGGTTGATGATGACCACTCATTTGCGTATCGCGTCGAAGCAACCATCCAAGATGATGACGGTCCCTGTTTTTTGATCGTCGAATCCAGCACCGGCGATCTGGTGTTTGGTGTTCGCACCCATTCTGAGCGTGCGGCCAATATGATCCTCGCTACGCTCGATCAAATCGCGACCTGGCAGCGGTTGTTGAACTTGCAAAACGATGACCAACGCTCTGAGCAAAAACAGATTCCGTTTCAGTTTGTGCAGCGGGACGAGAATGGAGATGAAATCCGTCATGAATCGGATCAGCTTCGGTTTGAGCTTAACGCCGACAACGAGGATTTGATTAAAGGCAAATTCGTTACTTGCAACAAATCAGGCCAAAAATTACACACCTTGATGCTCTATTTTTCAGATCGATTTGGTTTGTATGTGTTGGACAACGATGAGTTTCCTGCTGCCGACAAGGAACGCACGATTTTGCTCAACGGCGACCCGGAATTGGAGCTGTATCTTGACTCAAACGACCCGCCACGTTCCGTCGAACGATTCATGTTGGTCGTTAGCAACGAACCGATCGATGATTTCTTGATTGAACCGGCCTACCAGCCGGATGCTTCGAGCGAAGATCCGTCTGAGATTCTCGAACCCATTCAATGGGGCGAGATCGTTGATCCTAAACAGGGACGAAAGATTCGCACGGGTAAACAGAAAGTGAAAAAGATCCAATGGTTTACAAAAACGATTGAGATCGAGTTAAACAAGCTTTCGGGAAACCTGTCGGACAAGCCAACTTCGATCGCCAACAACCAGATCGTCGTGCAAGGACACTCGAAACTCAAAGGCAACATCGTTGTTGCCCCGATCATTCCTGGTGGGCGAAGTGTCGAAGCGTCAGATGATTTCTGTCGAGCACTTGAATCGAAGGGATTGACGTTGTGCAATCTCTCGCAGGCTCGCGGCGAGTCCGTTTCGGTGGTGGAGCTTTCTCAGCTTGAGCAAACCGAGTCACTTGCAGAAGAACCGCTGTTGATCGACGTTCATTCAAATGTGAATGAAGATGAATTGTTGATACCAATCGCTTTTGATGGTCAATGGATGCAATTGGTCGGAGATGTCTCGCTCAATGAAGACGGGTCGACGCGAATTGCGATCGATGAACTACCCGCGCAACCTTCGGGCCAGCGCAGTATCTTTTCAACCGTCAAACTGTACTTATTCAAGACGTATCTTCAATCGAAAGATGTCAATTCACTAAGTTACGTTCGTTTTACTGACGACGGATTTACGCTTGCGCAGGATGGCTTGCCGGCGAAGATTGCGAAAGCCAAAAAGATTCTGTTGTTGATTCCGGGGATGATTGGTGACGGTCATCAAATGGTCCAGCAATGGCAAGCTTCCCAAACCCGGCAAACTCTGACAGATGACGAGTTGATTCTGACTTACGACTACGAGTCCTTGAACACCAAGCTGGAGTCGACCTCGCGAGATTTGGCAAAACAACTCAAACGTGCCGGCATCTCTGGCGCCGACGCTTCAATGAAGATCATTGGCCACTCGACAGGCGGCTTGATCGCCCGTTGGCTCATCGAACGGGAATCAGGAAATGACTTTGTTGACAGCGCCGTGTTATGCGGGACGCCCAACTTTGGCTCTCCACTTGGTCAAATTGGCTTGGCCAAATCGGTTGCGAAAACACTGACGACGTTGGCAATCAATTTTCTTCCCGGCATTGGATTGCTCGGCAGCCTGTTGCACTATCTGGTCAAGCTGGACTCGCTGACCGTCACCATGGAACAGTTAAATCCGGAAAGCGAGTTCCTGTCGACACTCAACGAGAGCAAAGACCCGGAAGTGGCTTACACACTGGTTGCGGGCAACGCGATCGATGCGGAGCTTGGTGACACTTGGGTGGCCGGTCTTTTGAAACGACTCAGTGATTCGAAAGTTCATCAGTTGGCTTTCAACGGGGCGGTTAATGATTTGCTGGTCAGTGCGGGAAGCGCGCAACATATTGACCGTTCTCGCAAACCTTCGCCCACCGACATTGAATTGGCCTGTCACCACTTTGCCTATTTGGAACAAGTTGACAATCAAATGCCCGACGACTGGTCGTTCGAGTAAAATCAAAGCTTAAAATGAAGCTGCGACCATTTGCCAAATCAGCTTGATCGTGCACCCATCCTTGCACCTTGCCGTTTAACTCAATCCACTACTGGGATCATAAGACGTAGATGAGTGAGAATTCCATTGTTTCTCCGTCACCGATCCCTCAAGTATTGTTGCCTCGGTTCGAAGAGGTTTGCAATCGCTTTGCCGTTGCCTGGGAGAACAATCTTGCGCCGGATATTGGCGAGTTCGCAGCGGAACTAAAGCAGGCCGAATCGCGTCGCCAGCTGATTGGTGTGTTGTTGGCACTGGAAGTTCGCTTAAGAACGGCATCTGGCGAGTCTCCGTCCCCGAGCGAATATCGAAGTCGATTTCCAGATTTTGATCGTGCCATTCGGTTTGCGTTTCAAGAAGCGAATCATATGGTTCGATTCGAAACTGATGGGCGAGCAGAACCCCATGGAGACGCTGGCGACAAACAACAACTCCTGGAAGTGCCTCGGCCCACAGGTACCCAGCAACGTTTGTTCGAGTTTAAAGATTTACCCAAAAAACTGGGCCGCTACGAAATGATTCGGCCGTTGGGTCAAGGAGGTTTTGGGCTGGTCTGCCTCGCCAAAGACACCATGCTCGATCGAAAAGTCGCCCTCAAGATCGCGAGACATGCGACGTTTGAATCGCGAGAACACTTGTCCGCATTTATTCGTGAGGCCCGGATCGCTGCGAAGCTGGAGCATCCGGCCATCGTCACCATTTATGACATTAAACGGTTTGAGGAAATTCTCTGTATTGTCCAACAGTACATTCCGGGAAAAGACTTGCGATTAGAAATTCGCGAACAACTCCCCACGTTTCACCGCACCGCGGAAATCTGCAAGATCGTCGCCGAAGGAATTGGCTACGCTCACCAACAAGGTTTCTTTCATCGCGATATCAAACCTGCCAACATCCTGATTGATCGATCCGGTCAGCCATACATCGCCGATTTTGGGTTGGCGATTCATGAAAGTGCGCAACGGCGACGACGCGGTGAACGAACCGGAACGCCCCGTTTCATGTCGCCTGAGTTGGTATTGGGTGAAACGCACCGAATTGATGGTCGCAGCGATGTCTGGAGTCTTGGCGTATTGATGTATGACATGCTCACAGGCAACCGAGCGTTTAAAGGCGAGTCGCTCGATGAGATTTTTGATGAGATACAACATCGTGACCCGGTTCCACCTCGTCAGCTCAAACCGGATATCCCCGCCGAACTGGAACGCATTTGTCTCAAGTGTCTCTCCAAGCGGATTGTTAACCGCTACCATACCGCACAAGATTTGGCGGAAGATCTACAGCTATGGATCCAGTCTGTCTCCGAAGCCGAGCTAACGGCATCGGTGGCACAGTCTCACAGCGGCAGTCAGGAAACACTTCCGCCTTCCTCGCAAACGGTTGATCAAAGTGGTCGAAGCAAAAGCGCCACGTTTCGACATCTCGAGCAAGTCAACATCATCCCGCGCGGGCTCAAGTCGTTCGAGGCACATGATGCCGATTTCTTTTTGCATCTCTTGCCCGGTCCGCGTGATCGCGACGGGTTCCCCGAGTCAATTCGTTTTTGGCGGAATCGGATCGAGACCGACGCGATCGGTGAAAACGATGGCGTTGGTTTGATTTATGGACCCAGTGGTTGTGGAAAATCGTCGTTTGTCAAAGCCGGTCTGATCCCGATCCTTCAAGACCGGATCGTCCCGGTTTATATCGAAGCAACCGGCAACGCGACTGAAAGCCGTTTGGTGGCCGCAATCAAACGAGCCATACCCAACGTCGACGCGACACTGCCGATTGGTGCGTTGCTCGATTCCATTCGCGATGGCAGTTGGTTACCGCGTGAGAAGAAACTGTTGATCGTCATCGATCAGTTTGAGCAATGGTTGCACAACCACAATCCGTCTCAGCTGACAGAATTGGCAAGGGCAATTCGACATTGCGATGGCACCAGAATCGAATGCCTGTTGATGGTTCGAGATGACTTCTGGCTGGCGACCAGTCGATTCATGCGGACCGTTGAAGTCGACTTGTTAGAAGGACGAAACGCGACGCTGATTGATCTTTTCGACAAGCAACATGCTCGCAAAGTGTTGTGTGAATATGGGCAGGCCTACAACGCGTTACCAAGCGATCTTTCCAGTTTGACGAAACCTCAAACACGATTTCTGCGCGAGGTGATCGAAGGACTGGCGGAGCAAGATAAAGTGATCTGCGTCCGTCTGGCAACCTTTGTCGAGATGTTCAAAGATCGTCCATGGAATTCAAACGAACTGGACAAAGTCGGTGGTCTTGAAGGTGTCGGCATCAAGTTTCTTGAGGACACATTTGAATCGAGACTTGCAAAACCTGAACACCGTTTACATGAACCTGCCGCGAGAAAGTTTCTTGGCGCCTTGCTTTCAGAAGTTGGTTCTGGGATTCGCGGAAACATGCGTTCAGCAGAAGAACTCATTCAAATTGTCGGCTACGAGAATCGTCTCCAATCATTTGCGGATTTGACTCGTATCCTTGATCAAGAACTTCGTCTTGTCACATTGACTGATCCATTGGGATTGATCGATGAAACCAATCCGACTTCAACTGACGAAGCCCATTATCAACTCACCCATGACTTCCTGGTAACGCCGCTGCGACAATGGCTGACGCAACACCAACAATCAACCATGCGGGGCAGGGCAAAGTTGCGATTAGAAAAACGTTGTGCAACGTGGTCGACCAACCCCTTGCGTGAATACCTTCCGGGGCTGTTGGAATCGGCGAACATCATGGCCCTGACCAAGCCCGGCCAGTGGACGCCTCAAGAATCGAAAATGATGAAACAAGCCGGCTGGATGCATGGGTTCCGCATCGCCGTTGTCGTTTTCATTCTGGCGGCGGCAGGCTGGTTCACCGGTCAAATTTATTTTGATCAACAGGCGAACAACCTGGTCGACCGGCTATTGGAAGCAGAAACAACAGATGTCCCATCGATCATTTCGATGATCAGTCATTCCTCCAAGGCGATCGACAAAGTAGATCTCGCGGCAAACGATCCAGATATCGTCAAGGATCGCCGGAAAAAGCTTCACTTGAGTCTCGCTCGACTGCCATACGATCCAACCGAGTCTACGTTTTTAGCAAAAGCCATCTCTTCTGCCTCGCCCGATGAAGCACAAACAATCATCCTTGCATTGCAGGAATACAAAGACGAGCATCTTGATTCGTTTTGGGCGTTGCTTGATGACGAAACTCAGCCTGCACGACAAACGGTTCGAATCGCTGCCTCACTCGCTCAATGGGACGCCGGAAATTCTGGCTGGTCTGCCAAGTCAGGATTGGTGCTAACCAAACTGATGTCATTGGGCCCATTGGAGATCAAAGAATGGGCAAAGCTCTTGCTGCCCATTAAACAGCAACTGCTTCCGACCATTGTGGATCGGATAGCCCGCGATGAAGCCCAAACGCGAACGCTGGTTTCGTTGTTTCCCATGTTTGCCCAAGACACGGAATCAATGGGACAGCTGATTGCACAAGAACGTGATTTGCTTGACCCGCTAGCGACCGGCTATCTCGATCAGTGGGGCGAAAGTGGTGCAGATACGGATGCGGGTGGCATTGCATTGAGCGACGCTGCAAAGGCCGAACGAAAACAAGCCCAAAAGGCATTCGTAGCGGTCTGTCGCCGTCAAGCCAACTTGGTGGCGGCCGACATTGCTTTGGGTAACGTCGACCCCATTAACTGGACGATGCTTCGAACCGATAGTTTGACTCGGCGGAGTTTTCTGATCCAACAATTGAATCGCAGTGGGATCGAGCCGGATGTCTTTATCAAGCAATTGAAACGCACGACTGATCCAGGTATTCGAAGTGCTTTGCTGTTTGTGTTGGGCGACGCCGTTGCTGCATCACCTTATCTTTCGAAGACCATCACGCCGATCGCGACAGAAATCTACTGCGAAGATCAAGATGCTCAAGTTCATAGCGCCGCCGAATGGGTGTTGCGTCAACTTGACCCGAAACTCACGTTGGCAGAAATTCGATCGATGCATCAGCATGCTTCGAAACCGGCCAAAGCCACTTGGTCATCCGTGGGTGACGATATCACGATGATCCGAATTTCGGCACCTGGGACAGCTCGCTTGATTGATGGAAGTGAATCGGAGACGTCTTGGGGATCGCCCGTTTCAATCACGCTGGATCGAGATTACTGGATTTCATCGAAAGAGATCGGACTTCAACAGTTCATGGCGTTTTCTCAGGACTACGATTTTGGAGAAGATGGACCGCCAAGTTTTGCCGATCAGGACGCCGATTTTGACGACCATCCCGCCGTATCCATGACGTGGTCTCAAGCCGCTTCATTTTGCAATTGGCTTTCCGAGAAAGAGAACATTCCTCGGGAGCAATGGTGTTATGAAATCGACACCGAGTTTGATGCGATCAAACTTGGCAAACCACATTTTGCGATGAAGTTAGTAGACGATTGGGAAACCAAGAAGGGTTTTCGAATGCCTACTGAGTTCGAATGGGAATACGCTTGTCAGGCGGAGACGCTAACAACGTGGTGCAGCGGCGCAGCTGTGGAACAACTGGTTGATTACGCCTGGTTCGAAATGAATACGGTGGGGGAACGCCGAGCACACATTCGCGGATTGCTTAAACCGAATCGGTTCGGACTGTTTGATATGCACGGCAACGTCAGCGAGCGCACATCGACTAAGTTTATTGAGCCGATTCCGACGAGTGCGTCCTCGATGGTACGTTACGTTCGCAAAGGGGGCCGTGCCTTCTCTGAGTCCAGCGAATTGAGCTGCAGCTATTCCGGTCTTCAAAGTGGATTCACAACCAGCAACACGCTGGGCTTTCGCATCGTTCGACTTGCGGAATGAGATGGAGCGTTGACGGAGACCAAGTTTGTGTTTTTGTGCCAATTTTGAGCCGTTTCGGCGATTGGGCGCTAGCCGCGGATAGAAACCTGCTGCACAACTCTGCCAATTTATCTCGACTCGAACAAACTTCGAATCGAGCCAACCTTTGGACTAACCCTAGAGACCATTTGAACGAATGGAACAAGGACCATCAATTTGGTTGCGGTTGCTTTGCGGATACGAGACAATTGTAATGCTGTTCGTTTCCAGATCCTTCAGCGATCCAACGACGAGACAGATCCCACCGGTGGTATCAACCACCGACAACTTTTAACAACGCGACAACCGAGGAGTCAACGATGGTAGGGGAAACATGCCAATGGGAATGGGACGGACAAAAATGGAACCTGGTCGAAGGACCAACAGGGTGTGATCCTCCGCCGATCCCGAGAGATCCAGCGGGTACCCGCGTTACGACTTTCTGCGGCGGGATGGAACAAAGCAGCGACACGTGCTGCGATGGAGGCGGTTGCAGCAGCTAAAACCGGCTCGTGCTCGCGTTGATGACAACTCGCATGCGATCGTTGAACAAACAGCCAACACCAACAAGAAAATGCTCAGCACCGAGACTTGGTACTGAGCATTTTTGTTTTCAAAGAGCCACCGATGGGAGTCGAACCCACAACCCCCGCATTACGAATGCGGTGCTCTGCCAATTGAAGCTACGGTGGCGTTGAATCTGGATGCCAAACGCAAGTTGACATCGATCCTTACACCTCAGTTTGGGCGAAAAAGATTCCGAAGTAAAGAGGTTTTCATCACCTCAAACTCTGCGCAATCTCATGCGGCACACGGCCTAAACTCGGGCAGAAATTCTTACCCGGCCCGCGACATGTTGACCGATTTCGACCACTTGGGTTCAGGGACGCTGATCATTTCATCGGAATTAGTTGGTTCTTTCGGGTTTAATTCCCCGCCGGAACAAAAATTCGAAAAAATGAAACTCTCAGCGTAACAGTCGGTTCCAGTCGACGTACTTGAACGGGTAGACCACACAAAGTGGCAGACAGTTTGGATTTACATGATGCCGCAAGATCAACAAATTGAGCCAACGAAGTTCCATCATCTGTGCGATGAATTCCGGACGGCATGGCGTGATGCCAACGACTCCGTCGAATCGTTTCTTCAGCGTCAGAAGCTAAGTTCATCGGACGAGAGTCAACAACTTCTGGTGCACTTGCTGCAATGCGAGATCGACTTGCGACGCCAAACTGGGCAGACGATCGACCGCGGTGAATTCGAACAGCGCTTTCCCGACCTTTCGCCCGACGTCTTGGACAATCTACTCAGCATGCCGGGGCTCCCGCCAACCGGGTCCGTCACTCGACCGCGCAAACCACAGATGCCGGAACGCTATCAAGTGGCCAACCAACTTGGACGCGGAGGAATCGGTTCCGTTTGGCGTGTCGAAGACTCTCTCATGCAGCGAACGCTTGCTGTGAAAGTTCTACATGACAAGTTCAAATTTTCGCACGCAGCGAACATGCGACTTCAAAGGGAGGCATTGCTGGCGGGCGCGTTGCAACATCCAGGCATCCCGCCCGTGTTCGAAACCGGCGAATTGGTGAACGGCTCCAGATTCTTCACCATGAAACTGGTAGAAGGACAAACTCTGGATGAGCTGCTTCAACAACGCAAAGACGTCAGCGAGAACCGACAGTATTTATTGGGCGTGTTTCGCCAAATCGCTGATGCAGTTGGATACGCGCATTCGAAAGCGGTGATTCATCGTGATCTAAAACCACAAAATGTCATGGTCGGTGCTTTTGGTGAAGTCCAGATCATGGATTGGGGCATGGCAAAACGATTGGGCGAAGAATCAGAAATTCAGTCGCCCCAACCTGACCCTCAGAGCAACCAACAAGAGCGACCGGCTCAATCGGCCAACGAAACGTTTTCGCTGTCGATCGACAGTTCTATTGTTGAAGAGAACTCGCGAGATGATTTGACGATGCAGGGTGATGTCGTTGGCACTCCGATGTACATGTCACCAGAACAGGCTCAGGGAGATCTGGAAAACCTCAACGAACGTTCCGATGTATTCTCGCTTGGTTCGATTTTGTTCGAGATCCTCACCGCAGAACGACTCTATCAGACCTCTGGAACAGATTTGCTCGACGCCGCTGCCAATGGAGACGTCGAATCAACTTTGGCCCGGCTTGGGGACATCGAGAAGGATCCAGCTTTGATCGCGATTTGTCAGTCCTGTCTTCAACGGCAGCCTGCCAATCGACCGCAAAATGGCCAAGCAATCGCGTCAGCGATTGCCCAATATCTTGATTCCGTTGACCAGCGGCTAAGAGACGTTGAACTGGAAAAAAAGTCGACCGAAGTTCGCTTGCAGGAGGAAACCAAACGTCGCCAACAGGCTTTCTGGCTGACTGGCGCCATCGTATCGGCAATCCTGATGGGCATGGCAGGGATCTTGTGGCAATGGAACCGCGCGGCGATCAACGCGCAAGAAGCATCTGAGGCGGCCCGTGAATCCAAAACCTCAGCCACTCGATCCAGCGATGTCCTGATGATCGTGACCGACGCATTTCGCTCGGTCGATCCATCCGAAGGCGCTGACTCCACGATGACCGCCAAACAAGTCCTCCTGAACGCGCGGGCGAGCCTCGAAGACTCGTCGTTGGACGACCAAGGACGCATGATTTTGCTTTCCAATCTGGCAAGCTGTTTTCGCGAACTCGGTGAGTATGAACTGGCCATGACCTCGTATGAAGAATCGTTGGAGCTGCATCGAAAATTGCTTGGCAACGATCACCTTGACACGTTGGTCACGATGAACGAACTCGCAGTCGTCTACCTTGACCTCGGACGCATCAAAAAAGCGTACCCCATGCAAAAGGAAACGCTGGAGCTCCATCAAGACGTGCTTGGCATTGACCATGAAGAAACACTGGTCGCGATGAACAACTTGGCGCTGGTCCACGAAAAAGCGGGGCGATACGAGGAAGCGCTCACGTTATATGAGTCACTTTTTCAGCTGCACGATAACCGGAAAGATGCAGAAGCTCATCCTGATCAACGCACTTGGCTGTCAAACCTTTCCAACGTCTATTACTATCTCGGCCGATCCGACGACGCTCTTGAAGTGGACGAACAGTTGCTGGAGTTACAGAAGAACGAGCTCGGTGAAAGCCATCAAAGCACCTTGCAGGCGATGAATAACATCTCGATGCGATATCGCGCCCTCGGGCGACTCGACGATGCACTTGCCATGGCGAGAAGGACGCTGGAATTGATCAAAGTGAAATACGGTGAAAGCCATCCGATCACCGCGATCGTGATGGGCAATGTTGCCTTTGTGCTCGAGGCAAAAGGTGACTTTCAGGAAGCTGTCGACCTGAATCGAAAAACGCTGAAACTCAAACAGGAGAAATACGGCGTCGATCATCCGGAAACCATGATCACGATGAACAATCTTGCGACGACACTTCGAGCCATCGACGAGTTGGACGAGGCACTTGAAGTGAATCTGGAAGCATTTGACCTGCTAAAGGCCAAGCTTGGACCAAGCCACAAGACGACGTTGATGTCGATGCAAAATCTTGCCACCGTCTACTCCGAACTTGGCAAAGACGAAGAAGCGTTGCAACTGGAAATCGAGAACCTGAAACTGAGAAAAGAGGCACTCGGTGAAGACCACCCAGACACGCTGATGTCCATGAACAATCTCGCAGAAGTCTACAATAGCCTGGGGCGTTTTGACGAAGCGTTGAACTTGTTTGAGGAAACGCTCAAACTCAAACAAACCAAGCTCGGCGAGAAACATGCAGAGACAGCTGCCACGATGAACAATCTGGCCAGCACCTACGCGGATGTTGGTCGCTTGGAAGACTCTCTAAAAATGCATCAGCAAGCGTACGCAATCTTCAAGGAGATCAACGGAGAAAGCCATCCTAGAACATTGATGTCGGCTGGCAATCTGGCACTGGCTCTCGATCGCCTCGAACGTTTCGACGAAGCGATTGAACTTTATCAAGCAACCTTGAAAGGTAAACAGAAAGAGTACGGCATTGATCACCGCGAAACGGCAACGACGATGATCGATCTGGCAGGCTGCCTTCAATCCAACGGCGAACTCTCGAAAGCGATGTCGATGCTCGAAAAAGCTCAGACCAGCCTCATCGACTCTCTGGGCAATGACCATCCGTTGACGTGGCGCACCAATCAGGACTTGGCCTATGCCTACGAGCAAAACGAGGAACTGGAAAAAGCAAAAGACCTGTTAGAGACGACTTTGGAAAGCCAACAAAAAGAACGCCCCAAACACTGGACGACCTTCGAAACCCAATCGCAACTCGGTGGTGTCCTGACAACTCTCGATCAAACCAAGAAGGCGGAATCGTTATTGATCAACGGGTACGAGGGACTTGAAGCCGCATCCAGTAAGATGTCAGAAACGATTCGTCAAACGCGGTTGCGATTGGCATTGAAGCGATTGGTAAACCACTACGAAAAAATGAAATCTACTGATGAAGCGGCTAAATGGAATGCGTTGCTCAACGGCCTGTAAATCGTTTGTCAGCAACTTGCTGACGTCCAGCAAGAGAGGCTTTGAAACTTGAACCCGGCGTTAGAGTTTCACTGGCCCATCTTTGCATAGTCGCTCCAAGCCAAATGTTTCGAGTCGGTGCCCCATCGCGTGAGCCACTGCCAACCACAATCGGGTCGTCGAAACACCGTCAACAACTTTGTAACGACCCATTTCAAATCCAAAACCGCCGCCGACCATAACAAACGGAAGATCGTTTAACGTGTGCGAATTTCCATGGCCAAGTTCATTGGTCCAGATCACCAATGTGTTGTCCAACATGGACTGATCCGTCCCCGGCTCTTTCGTCTTCTCCAACTGCTCGCACAGATACGCCAATTGCTGTGCGTACCAATGATTGATTCGCCGCAGTTTTTCCTGGGAAGAGTCTTTATTATCCGGATCGTGTGACAAAGCGTGATGTCCTTCCTCGACATTGACCCACCGCATCCGCGCCCCGCCGACAGAGCGTGTGTATTGCAGAGTTGCGATTCGATTTAAGTCATTCGCAAATCCATTGACGAGCAGGTCAATCTGCATCTTGGACAACGTCGGCATGCTGTCATTGTTTTGGGCGACATTCTTTGGCAAATCGACCGGCTCGACGAAAAATTTCTGCACATCAGAATTCTCCAACTCCTTTCCGAAGTTTCGGACCAACGACTCATGGGTTCGCAACATTGCTGAATCGCGAGGGTCGACGTTGGATTGGCTTCGGCGGATCTCCTCCTCGACCAGCCCGATCACACTGGACAGATTCTCGCGGTCTTCGAGTTCGCCGTACATCTTCTCGAACATCCGATATGGATTACTGATCGAGCCGATGGGTTGATTGGGTCCGGCATAAACCATTCGAGTCCATGGAGTCGCTTCGTTTGGGACCAGTACGCCATACTCGAGGGTTCCAAACCGAGTCTGAGTTGCATCATTGGCTTGCAAATAGTTCTTGATCTCCTGATCAATGGAGATGCCTTTGCACCATCCGGCGGGCGAGTCGCTGCCGCCCTGAATGTTACCGGGAAAGAGTTCATTTCCGGTCAACAGACAGCTCATACCTCGCATATGATTGTCACCGTCACCGCGAACTTTGTTGCAAATCCCTTTGACGACCAACATCTTCTCTCGAAATGACTCCAGCGGTTTGAGCACTTCCGTCATCTCAAAATCTGGACCTTCGGTTTTTGGCCAAAACCCATCTCGCACCATGCCGTTGGGCGAGAACATGACGATCAGTCGTTTGACTTGTGAGCTCGATTCAGGCATCCACCAATCGAGTCCCGTCCATTTTGAGAGTCCCGGAAAGGCGAGTGCAAACGCGCCAGCGCCACGAACAAATTCGCGTCGGGTGATGTTATTGAATTTCATGTTAACCCTCTGCTTGAGTTTACTCTGCTTCGCCGGACGTTGTCTGGTCCGAACGTTCCCATCTTCCAACCTTGGAAGACGAAGGAGACGACGTATCGTCATGTTCAATTGTGATCATCGCGATGTCAATCAACAACTCGCGAATTCGACAGTCACGAGCGACAAATCGTTGATGCAACTGGCTGAGCAGTTGATCGCCATAAGCCGCAATGTCATTTTTCGTATAAAACCGAAACAGCTGTCGAATAAAGTTTTTCTGCGCCGCAGGATCGTTAGCCAGATAGTTTGCCAGATCCTTGGGTCCGTTTAACTTAAGTTCTTTCCCACCGGGAGTTCGATAAACCGACGTGACATCAATCGGTTTTTCAACGTCTCGTTTGCGAAACCTCCCCACCGCATCAAAATTCTCCAGACTAAATCCGAGAGGATTAATCACGCTGTGGCAATTCATGCACGTCGGTTCTTTGGTTTGATGCTCGACGCGTTCGCGAGTGGTCATGTCGGGCGCAAATTCTTCCGTCAACGGTTTGACGTTGTTGGGCGGTTGACGCAAACGACGGCCGAGAAGTTGTTTGGCGACGAACACGCCACGGTGAATCGGCGAACTCTCTTTATGGTAAGCCAAACCAGTCATTAAATACGGGTGAGTCAGCAAGCCAATCCGATGATCGCCTGCAGGAACCTTGTTGAATCCGGAACTCGGTTCCAACTCCAGATCGTAAAACTTGGCCAGGTTTGAATTGAGGTAGAGATAGTCGGCTTGGAACAGTTCGCGATAATCGGATGTTTCACTCCAGGCAACGCGTTCGAGAAACGTTTGCATACTGGTTTTCATGTCGACAACCAGTTGTTCATCAAAATCTGGAAAAGCTTCGGAATCTTTAGGTGAATGGCCAGCGTGCGTGGAAAGCCAGGCGTGAAAAAACGCGTTTAACTTTTGTCGGGCGCGGGGGTTGTTGGTCATGGCGTACAAATGACCAATCGCTTTTTCTCGCTTGTCGAGACCGCTTTTGGGGCCTTTATCAATCAGTCGATTTAGCGGTTTATCCGGGACAGAATCCCAAAGCACCATCGCCATTTCAGCCCCCACCCGATGCTCGTCAGTTCGACGTTCGAGATTCGGATAAAGGAAACGGGGCGACTTGAGCGTCAACAAGACGACCCGCTTGACTTGATCTTGAATCGAAAGCGACTGTTCAAAGTGCTGACCAACATAAAAGTCTCGATCTTCCTTTGACAACTCGGTGACAAACGCATGGGCGACAAACTGTTCGCAAAACCGTTGAGCTTTTTCGACCGCATCGTCGTCACCCATTCGAAAACGTGCCAGCGTTTCGATGCGATTGGCAATCCATTGGGCAGCTTCGATGGCACCACGGGTTGTTGCCTGGTCCCATTCCGCTGAGACGTCGGTCCCGCGTTCGAAGCCAGCCGACGCGTCATCGGCCGGAAACTCAGTACTGATCGCAAGGACTTCGGGTGTCATGTGTGGAGTCAACGCCTCACGCGGAATGACTTGTTCTGGCCGATGAGGTGGCTTCCAAAGGAGCTGGATCTTTGCAGGAGGTTTCGGATACGAAAAAAAGTCGAGCCGCAACGAGTACATTCGGCCGGCCAACAGAAAGATGGATGCTTCGTGGTCCACCAAATCGTCGGAGCGAACCTTTCGATCAATCAACGGATTCTCAAGATCGTTGAGATATAGTTGAAAACCATTTTTTGATTTGACTTTGATACGATAGTACCCGGTCTCTGGGGCAAGGATGCCTCCTCTCCAATAGACAGAGTAACCGATGTTCATCTGATTGGCGGGCTTCTTTTTTGGCTTGGGCACCGACTCATACTTGCCCGTTGGATCAAAATGCGGAACCGCATTCGGGAAGTTGATCTCCGCGTCGACTTGTTCCGAAATTCGACGACTGCGAGTCATGTTTCTCGCTGCAAAATATTCCGCCTTGATGCCGCGTTCTTCTGGCCACCAAGTCGGGTCCGAGAATGCACCAACGACATCGGCAACGCGATTGCGGTACTGGTCGACCGTTAGTCTCAAGAGTTCGATTCGCGGTTGATTATTTCGACGCCGCGCCGTTTCCGAATAGAACTGATCAAAAACGAACTGAGCGACCTGTTTTGCCGCTTGCCCCGTCACCAAATCCGGGTCCGCTTCGGGCATCTCCCGATCGATATAACGAGTCAGTTCCGGCAACGACAAATCACCATGAAGCGGGTCAGCAAACTGGTCGGTCCCGCCGGAACCATTTTTCCCGTGGCAGTTGGCACAGTGCATGCGATAGAGCTTGCTGCCAGTGGCGTCACTGGAAGGACCGTCTTTCGTTTGTACCGCCTGAACTTGCCCTTGCGTGGTCCACAAGACGGCAATCAAAACTACGAGGACCATCGCTGTTGGTTGTTTGATTATGGTCAGCATGTTTTGCCCAATGTCGGGTGAAAAGCCGAATTCTACCTTGTCAGTTTTTCTTCTATTTGACCGCAACGATATATGCGAGCCAACACGGAACACTTTCGTGGTCTGACATTCGCTCCCACTCGCCTGTGTCCTCGCCATCTTCATCTTCGACTTCGAAGTACACATGCGACGCTTTGAATCCAGCCTCCGCCAACATTTCGCGGACTTCGGGGATGGACCAGAACCGCCAATGATATTCGAAGGCACCATCGAGCCGGCTTCCATCTTTGAATCGAAAACTGATTTCAAATGATGCATCGTGGGTGACTGGGTTGAACGACGTCTGTTTCCAAAGGTACTTGAAACCTTTTTTGCCCTTCTTGATGGTCCGTTTGTCGACATGCCCTTCGATAAAGCAGTCACCACCTCCCATCATGTCCATGACCATCACGCCTTCATCATTGAGGTTACTTCGCGCGACCTTAAAGTACTCGATGACTTCAGACCTCGTTTTAAAGATCCAAAATGAAAAATTTTGTGCCGCCAAGACATCAACCCGCGGTCGATTTCGTTTGCGAACGTCCTGTTTGACCAAACGAACGCGTTTTTGCACGGTATCCGTCAGTTTTGTCAAATTGTGATCGCGGCCCCATTGAAGTGTCTCGTCACACAAATCAACACCGATCGCGGTACGACGCCGATTTGACGCCACCCAGTGGCAACAGACGATAAATGTTCCGCAAAAATCCTCACGCAAGGAATAGGGTTTCCGTCGATAGGCTTCTCGAAACGCTTGCTCAAAAAACTCGACTTCGTTTTCAGGCGATTGAACTGACTTTTGGTAGCACAGATGACGGTCCGCTTTTTGTGCGAGCGACTTTGACTTGTTCGATTTTGACGCGGGCTGTTTGTTTTTTGATTTTGCCATAAGTTCAACGTCTGTGCCAACGTCGAAACAACGTTGCTGGTTTCAAGGTGTCGATCAAGAGTGCGAAACGTTGGCTGTGACAACTGATTTGTTCTCACAGCCAAGCACCCAGTTTAACACAGCCCGTGAGAATGCGGACCCGCTGCTGCCGCGGTTTCGCCGACCCAGCGGACGCTGCATCAAGCCAGTTCCCCGCCAAAAACTGATACAATTGGGGTATTCCAAGGGCTGCCAACCAAGTTCTAACAAGTTGGTTTCGAATTCAGATTCGTATTCAGCCGTGGGGAGATTTACATCCACCATTTTGAAATTGAGTCTGTCGATGAGACCCCAGGTTCCTCCCAATGACAAATGCCCACAAGGATCGAAAGACGCATGTCCGCTGACGTGTAAATACAACCATTTTGAATCAGACGAATTCACAATCGATGCGTGGGAGCTGAAGTGTCTCGACTGTGGATGGCGAGAGACGATTGGCTATCGCAGTGATGAGTTGGATGAAGAGGAACTGGACGATGACTTTGACCCAAAACGCTGTCCATTTTGCAAGCTCTGCGACTTAGCGCCCGGGAAATCGCCGTGCGAAGGAAAGTGAGTGCGGTCGAAAGTTCGTAGTACCGCTTTCAGGCGGAATAGGCATAAGTTCGTAGTACCGCCTTCAGGCGGAAAAGGCGCCTTCAGACGGAACAGGCGAAGCCTACAGAGACTCCCACCGCTGCAACTCGCAAAAACATCAAACACGCTTGTGCGTTTCGTGACATCGCTGAACTAAGCGAACCGTGTCAACCTTCGCCATCAACCGCAGCTAGCTAGGAACCTCCGAATCTGCTCAGGAGTCAAATGCAACCTACCGCTACGGCGAGATATACCTCAGCAAGTTTCTCAAGGGTTGCCCATCAACATAAGCCGTTGGCTGTCCAATGATACCCTGTCCCATGTACGTTCCAGGGCGTTGAGAAACCAATGGCAACAACGGCGTGTAAACGCCCGAGCCAGTCACAAACGGCGTCAAGACATTCCCACGTGTGCCAAACTGAGGCACACCTAGTCCGGGCTGAAACTGATAGTTCGGTTGTTGCGCAAATGCAGTGCTACCGGCGAGTGAGGGTGCCTGGTTTGCCGCCACGTTCGACTGACGAAAGGTTTGTCCTTGCGTCACATTTGGCTGAACATAGTTGGGAACACAAACACAATTTTGTGCAGGACGCGCAATGACCTGCTGTGAACGTGCCGTTGGATTTTTTGCGACGGTCACACGATTGCCCGATACCGTTGACGAAGTTTGCTGAACGACCATTTCATTTAATCTGGGACTTCGCTGCCCGGTTCCAGACCGTGTTGCCATGGCGCGAGGTTGTGCGGGTGTCGGTTGTTGGGTCGTTTGAGGAGGTGAGTATGCTGTCGGTCGCACGGGGACTTGAGACGTCCGGGATGTCAGTCTCGCTTGACCACGATAAATCGTTGACGGACCAGAACGCGTGCCGGTTGGAACGGCAGACGTCGCTGTTCCAAAGTGATTCAGGTTACCGGTTGCAACATCCGATCGTCGCATTTGACTACCGACTTGCGTTCGTGAAGGAACACTCCCGGAAGCGCCAGTACGTCCAGGGTAAGCGTACCTGCTGGCGGCGGCCGTCGGGTTTCGATTATCGGTGACTGACCCATCGACCGAAAATCGAGAACCATCAAATGATTGAAAACCGACGAAGGGTTGAGTCCGTTGCTGACTTGTTTGCCCCATCAAATCGCCGCTGCCGATAATGACAAACACAACAGCCATCGCGAAGGAAACGCGAAGGTGGACAACACAGTTCTGCTGATTCATAAAATTCATCCGTTGAAAGACTCAAGTGCATTCGAATTTTCAAGTCCTACTCGAAGAAGTCGATTCCGGATTTACGCAAAATGGGCCGACAAGTTCAGCAAGTTTTGATCTTGAACGCCGATTCAGCAGGCCCCAGCGACTAAACCGGACCAGCTTGACAGTATTCGAACGTTTTGATGCCTACGGATTATCAAATCGAGCCATCTGTGCCAAGCTCAACGCCACTTGAGCGATACCTCGGAGCGTCAACTTCGCTCAAATGTTCCTCGCATGTCGCCAACCGGTTTGCCGTTGCCACCCAAAGCCCCCATTTTCGAGTGCTCTGATTCGATTCGGACGTCTACTTGATATAAACTGCCTCTGTTGATGTTGATATTGAGTTACGTCCAGACCCGAGCCCACTATGCGTTACCAGACACTTTTGATTGCAAAAAGTCTTTTATTCATCTTTTTGATCGCTCAACCTGGCGAAGTCGCCGCTCAGGATGAAAACCAAACGAAGCTATCCACGCCCAACGTGATTTTGATCATGACCGATGATCAAGGGATCGGAGACTTCGGTTGCATGGGGAATCCAAAAGTACAAACGCCCAACGTCGATGCGATGTTTGAGCGTAGCGCCCGGTTCACCCATTTTTATGTAAGTCCAGTTTGCTCTCCGACTCGCGCATCATTGATGACCGGCCGGTACAACTATCGCACTCGAGTCGTCGATACTTACATCGGCCGATCCATGATGGAGCCGGAAGAGGTGACGCTGGCCGAACGCTTCAAGCGTGCCGACTATGCCACAGGAATTTTTGGCAAATGGCATCTTGGCGACTGTTATCCGATGCGTCCGCACGACCAGGGTTTTGACCGAGCCGTCGTTCATCGAGGCGGAGGAATCGGGCAATCGTCAGATCCGATGGGTGCCGCAGGCGCCTACACCGACCCAATCTTGCAGCACAATGGAGTCGACGTACAAGAATCAGGTTATTGTACGGACGTCTATTACGACCATGCGATCGACTTTATCGAACGTAGTCACCGCGAATCGAAACCATTCTTCGTTTATCTGCCTGACAACTGCCCGCATGGTCCGTTCGACGACGTACCCAAGAAGTGGTGGGATGTCTACCGAGATCAAGATCTATCCAACGATCAATTGCCAACGGTTGCTGACGGTTATCCTGTTCGAAAAGGGAGCAAACGAGATATCACCAACCGCGTGTTTGCGATGATCAGCAATATTGATGAGAACATTGGTCGACTTCAAAAGAAACTGGATCAGCTGGGGATTACCGATAACACGATCGTCATTTTCATGACCGACAACGGCCCCAATGGGGAACGATACACTTGCGGATTGCGAGGAAGGAAAACGTCTGTGTATGAGGGCGGGATTCGAACGCTGTTTTTGATGCAATGGCCAAACAAAATCAAATCGAAATCAACTCATCCGGAGATCGCCGCGCATATCGACTTGGTCCCCACGTTAGTCGACGCCTGTCAGCTTCCGGCGGTCGCTGACGAACCCAAACTGGATGGCATCAGTTTGTACCCAATTGTTAGTGGTGATTCGCCAGTATGGAAAGATCAACGAAGCCATCTTTTCTTTCAAGTTCATCGTGGCAATACGCCAGTCAAATACCATCACTTCGCAGTTCGCGACCACCAATTCAAACTGGTCCACCACAGTGGCTTCGGAGCAGAATCATTTGAGGGCGAGCCGACTTTCGAGTTGTTTGATCTGAAAAACGACCCATACGAAAAGACCGATATCGCGAGCCAACATCCCGATCAAGTCGCTTCGCTACGACAAGCTTATGACGATTGGTTTGCCGACGTTTCAACCACTCGACCGGACAACTATGTGCCACCGCGGATCGTCGTTTCGCCCGCTCAAGAAAATCCACTGTTACTCTCACGGCAAGACGCACGACGCCCCAAAGGAGTCCCGCGAGACGTCGCTGCGCTGGCTGATTTCTGGCGACTGACTTCTCCCAAGGTCCACGATGCCAGTGTCCGACTTTACTTTCGGAGACCTGTCTCCGGTACCATTCAATTGCATGTCGGCGATACGCGTTTGGCGATTCCAATCGACAACGCCGAAGTCGCCAACTCCAAATGCCAGATTCCCAAGGGTGATTTTGAAATCAAAGCGTATCTCAATCCCGACAAAGCGAACCAGGGAAACAAACAAGACTCGGCGATGGCTGTGTTTCAAGTCGAACTGGTCTTCGAAAAGTAATCGTTTGCGAAATCGTTGTTCAAAAGAGCACGTAAATGAACGGGCCGATCACTGAGTTCGTCAGCAACACAAACAAGCTCAACACAAGCAGTACAATTACGATGGGTGCGACCCACCACTTTTTGTTTGCCCCGAGAAACTCGATGAACTCGCGGACCAGACTGGCCGAGGGTTGTTGAGCGAGCTCTCGAAATGGCTGGCTGCGATCCTGGTCAGACGACGGTTCGTCAACAACTTTTGGCGCAGTGTCGTCGACAGGTTTTTCTTCGGCGTCGGTGCTGCCCGCGTTTGGTTCGCTCATGTCCAACTCAAAACTGTTGAAAGTAAGATTCGTCTGCAGGTTCGGTCTCACGCGACTGCCAATAACTGTCGTCCACCGATTCAACATCGAGATATGATTCTCGACGCGATCGCCAAAGCATCCCTAACAGATTGAAGACCACAAAAAACAACCAACCCAGCATAAATTCTGAAACGACACAGCGAATGGGAAACGTGATCGCCAGCACGGTCCGTTTGAACAACTGCCAAAAACTGGTCCGCGGCGGGTTGGGGCTTTCTTTGGAAACATACCGGTCAAATTCCGTCAGGTTCAGAGCGGGGTTGTCCGTGCGCAAGATCAAGAAACGATCGATGACCAACGCGTCCAACTTCATATCGACAAAACTACGAATCGCATCGACGGGATCGCAGACGATCGGTTCACCCCGTACGTTGAAGCTTGTATTCAGCAGGGCAGGGCAACCCGTCAAGGAATTGAACTGCTGGAGAAGTTCCGGCAGTTGAACAAACTGATGCTCAATCGGTTCTTCAGGATCACAGGTTTGCAATCGCGCCGTACCGTCTAAGTGTGTTGTTGCAGCCAATGGAAAATCGTGACCCGATCGATTGACAGCATTGGCCACAAGCAACATGAACGGCGATGGAGCGTCTGGGCTAAAAAACTCTTTGACATGATCGGAGAGGATCACGGGTGCGAAGGGACGAAACGCTTCGCGGCGTTTAATTTTTTGATTGACTCTCGCTTGCATCGCCGCGTTTCGAGGGTCGGCCAAAATGCTTCGATTGCCCAGTGCCCTCGGGCCAAACTCCATCCTTCCTTGCACCCAACCAATCACGTGCTGTTGTTCCAGCAGTTGTGCGACACGTTCGGCCATTGATTGAGGACAATCCAACTCGTGGGCGGTGATACCAGCATGCTTGATGACGTCTCGCACTTCTTCCGTCGAAATCGCGGGTCCCAAACAAGCTGCCGCTCGGTTGTAAGATGGCGGCGTTCTTGCTTCGCCAAGCAATTGACACCAAACAAACAAAGCGGCGCCAATCGATCCGCCTGCGTCACCGGCCGCTGGCTGAATCCAAATGTTTTCAAATTTGCTTTCTTGAGCAAGTCGTCCATTCGCAACGCAGTTTAACGCGACGCCCCCGGCAAGACACAGATTCGATTCGCCACTTGACTGGTGCAACGCATTGGCCATCGCCAGCACGATCCTTTCGGTTACTGCCTGAATCGAAGCGGCGACATTTTTGAATCGTGTTTCGAGGGGAGCCTCTGGTTGTCGCGGTGGGCCACCAAAGAGCTGATTGAATTTTTGATTGGCGAATGCGGTCATCGAAACGGGGTCAAAGTATTCCATATTTAATCGAAACGAACCGTCCGCTTTGATATCGATCAGTTCTTGAAGAATCAAATCCACGTACTCGGGCGTTCCCAATGGTGCGAGCCCCATCAGTTTTCCTTCGCCTCCGTTGACGCGAAATCCGCAGTACGCGGTAAACGCCGAGTAAAGCAAGCCAAGTGAATTCGGAAATCTGAGTTCATGCGACAACGTCAAGCGACTGCCCGAGCCAACCCCGCAGGTTGTCGTCGCCCATTCCCCAACGCCATCTGCCGTCAAAATTGCCGCTGACTCATATGGCGACGCAAAAAACGTACTGGCAGCGTGTGACTGATGATGCTCGACATAAATCAGCCGCCGATTAAAACCGTTGCCAAGCCCTTTTTTGATTCGGTTGGATTGAAACAGTTTTTCCTTGAGCCACAACGGGATCGCCTGTCGAAACGATGCGTAGCCACTGGGAGCACAAGTGAGATACGTTTCGAGAATCCGCTCGAGCTTGAGAAACGGTTTCTCATAAAACGCGACATAATCGACGTCCTCGATGTTCAAACCGGCTTGCGTGAGGCAAAATTCAATCGCTCGTTCCGGGAACGATGCATCGTGTTTGATTCGAGTGAAGCGTTCTTCCTGAGCGGCGGCAACAACGGTTCCATCTACAACCAGCGCAGCAGCAGAGTCATGATAGAACGCAGAAATCCCAAGTATGCTTGTCAAAAACCACCCCAACCTGAATCGTATCCTCACGCCAAGATTATACTGATCGACAACCAATCCGTATCATCGATTCAATGAACGACCTCCATCAGAAAAACGAAACGTCCAAGGAAGATCCGGCGAAAGCACCACCGTCAGTGCTAAAACGTTGGACGTTTCGTTGTCTGGCGATGCTGCTGGGGCTCAGCCCATTCCTCTTGTTTGAGCTGGTATTGGTTGCCATCGGTTGGCAACCAACGAACGCGATCCGCGATCCTTACGTTGGATTCTCTTCCGTGCGTCCTTTGTTTGTTCTATCTGACAATGGGCAACGGATGACGATCGCCGAGAATCGCCAACCGCTGTTCTGTGATGATTCGTTTGCCGCCACGAAACCAACTAATGGTTTTCGGATCTTTTGTGTTGGCGGTTCGACCGTGCAGGGGAGACCCTTTGCGATTGACACAGCATTTTCAACGTGGCTTGAGTTGACGCTGAACACTGCAGACGCCGATCATCAATATGAAGTGATCAATTGTGGCGGCGTCAGCTATGCGAGCTATCGACTTGCACCGATCATCGACGAGCTCGTTAACTATCAACCGGACGTGATCATTCTTTACACCGGTCACAACGAGTTCCTTGAAGATCGGACCTACGAATCGATCAAGTCGCAATCACAATTGATCCATGACACGCACGGCTGGTTGTCACAGTTTCGAACATATTCATTCCTGCGAAGTCTGACACTGGATGATTCGACGGCGGCTCGCGATCCATCCAAGCCGTTCGAAATGCCAACTGAAGTTGAAGCGCGGCTCGACTATGCTGGCGGCCTTGAGCTGTACCACCGCGACAAGGCATGGCAGTCAGGCGTGACGGAGCACTTCGAAATTAACCTGCAGCGCATTGTTCAGAGCTGCCGAGCGCATTCGGTCCCTTTGTTATTAGTCAAACCAGTCTCCAACTTGAAGGATGCGAAACCCTTTAAGAGTCAGCATCGAGCGGACTTGAGCGAAGCTCAGCTTCGAGAATTTGATCGCCTCGTCAGGTTGACCGAACGAGATCGACCGCCGACAAATGATGAACTTCGGCAAGACGTCATTTACCTAAATCAAGCGGTTGAGATCGATGGCGAGTTTGCGCTGACTCAATTTCGTTTGGGCCAAACTTACTTGCAGCTGGGAGAGTTTGAAAACGCAAAGCGTCACTTTTTGATCGCGCGCGAAGAAGACATTTGCCCGCTGCGAATCCTCTCGCCTTTGGAAGCGGTCATCGATCGAACAACAAAACGCTTGAACGTGCCTTCGATCGACGCAAAACAGATGTTTGAATCAAAAACAACAGATGGGATCGTGGGGGCTGAATCGCTGGTCGATCATGTGCACCCGTCAATTGCCAGCCATCAGGTGCTCGCCGAAGCGTTGACGAACAAATTGTTGGAGTTGAAATGGTTGCCGATGGAGCGCAATGTGTTTACGGATAACGTCGTGGCCAAACGCAATCGGCGCTTTCAGGATCACCTGGACGACATCCCCTATCTCTATTTTGAACTGGGCAAAGATCGACTGAAGGGTTTGGAACGTTGGGCGACAGGAGCCGTGCGGAAACAACGCGTTCAAGAATAAACCGGGGATCTGAGATGACAGGAACCTTCAGATAAGTTGAGGCCCAAATGCTCCCTCAGTTGTCCAGCGGCCGTTCTGCGATAAGCTATCTGTGGAAACACCATGCGGATGTTCAATACTGAAAGGACTTGCGATCAACGCTGACTCCTCCAACCAGAAAGCTGCCAACGGTTCGGGCTCGCAGCGAGCCTTTGCAACCACTTCTTGGTCGTTGGTGTTGGAAGCGACCCAAGCAAGCTCTCCCGAGGCTGTTGCTGCACTCTCTCAGTTGTGCCAAGTCTACTGGTTTCCCTTGTATACGTTTTTACGACGCAAAGGAGTGGCCCGCGTCGAAGCCGAAGACTTGACTCAAGCGTTTTTCGCTGAGCTGCTGGAGAAGGATCGACTTCAACAAGCTGACCCTGAGCGGGGCCGTTTTCGATCGTTCTTGTTGACGTCCATGTCCAACTTTTTTTCCAATCACCGACGAGATCAAAGTCGGCTTAAACGAGGAGGAGGGCAATCGCCAATCAGGTTGGACTTCGAGAACGCAGACAATCGGTTCAATGAATTGGCTAGCGATGAAATGACGCCTGAGCGGTCATTTCAACGTCAGTGGGCTCTTTCGGTTTTGACGCAAACGCTCGAAGCAGTTTCCGTGCAGTATCAAGAATCGGGCAAAGCAGAGTTGTTTGAACAACTGCAGCCGTTTCTCACAGGCGATGATCAGGTGCCCTACCGCGAACTAGCGAATTCGACAGGGATGAAAGAAGGTGCGATCAAAGTTGCCGTTCACCGTTTACGACAACGCTATGGGCAACAACTGCGATTGCAGATCTCCAAGACGGTTGCTGACCCGAACGAGGTCGAACAGGAATTGCGAGACTTGTTTGAGGCCCTCGGCTAGTGTTCAGTAAGGCCTGCAGTTCATCCGCGAAACGAACGGGTTTTCAAGAACGTCGAACGCCGAAAATGCGAAACGGCTCAGACTGAAACAGCCGTCGCTGCATCCTTTTTTGATGCGCACATCCTCATCGAGAGCGGCGTTGGACAATTTCTCTGAAGTTTTCCTGTAACCATCCAAAACAGGTGGTTTATAAAGCTATAGAAGAGTTTTTTCCGCTATCCGTCTTCGGTTCGAGCCATGTCCACCACCGATTCCGCCATTTGTTTGCAGTGTGGCAAGTCCATTCCCTCGGCGTTGGGCGGCAGAAATTGCCCTCAGTGTCTGATGAAGCTCGCGATCGCGCCCGCTGAAAAATCAACATCAGCGGGTGGTTTTACCGACAGTGTTCATGTGCCGCCGATTGAGCAACTGTCGTCGGCGTTTCCCAATCTGGAAATTCTGCACCTGATCGGACATGGAGGGATGGGGGCCGTCTATCAAGCTCGGCAAACCAATCTTGACCGGCTCGTCGCCGTCAAATTCCTCTCTCCAAAACTTGGTGAAGACCCGGCATTTTCAGAGCGATTTCTTCGCGAAGCCAGAACGCTGGCCAAACTCTCGCATCCCAATATCGTTACCGTTTTTGATTTTGGACAGGCCAATGAGTTTCACTACTTGACCATGGAATGGATCGATGGTGTCAACTTGAGAGACACGATTGCCGCCGGTCTGATTCATCCCTCTGAAGCACTCTCGATTGTTCCGCAGATTTGCGATGCGCTTCAATACGCGCATGATCACGGCGTGGTCCATCGTGACATCAAACCAGAAAACATTCTCGTCTCCAAAACGGGGCACATCAAAATTGCCGACTTCGGCTTGGCCAAGATTCTTGATCCCTCGCCAGATCAATATACGTTGACGGCGACCCGACAGATCATGGGCACGCGAAACTACATGGCGCCCGAACAAATCGAGAGTCCGGAAGACGTCGATCACCGCGCTGACCTCTATTCATTGGGCGTGGTGTTTTATGAGCTGCTGACGGGCGAGTTGCCGTTAGGGCGATTTTCATTGCCCAGCGAAAAATCGCAGCGTGTTTCCGATGGACTCGATCGCATTGTCATGCGGACGCTCGAAAAAGATCGAGGACAACGTTTCCAACAAGCCAGTGAAATCAAGACCGCTTGCCACAGCGTCGTATCTGAACCCGTTTACACGTCTGCACGCAACTCAAGTCCGGAGCCAACGATGAATCACAATAGCGACGCACGGCCGATCGCCCAGACGATTCCGATTACCCTTTCAGATTTGTACGCCAATCTTGCCGAAGGGATTGGTTTGCTCAAAGCGTACGAATCGCACCTTGAAGTAGAATACGAAATACGTGACTCGGTGGTACATCACAAATGGAGTTCAGCAAAAGCCACCATTCCGTTGGACCGACTGGTTTCCATCACGCTGTACCAAGGCTTGATCTACACGTACATTGAGCTGCAGGCCGATAATTTTGAAACCGTTGGTGATATTCCATCGAGCCAGCAAGGCAAACTCCGCCTTTACACAAAAAAACGACATCGCCCGGAAGCCTCGGCGCTGGTGGATCAGATTCAGCTGATCATTGGAGAACATCGGGGAACTGCCCCCGCCCCTCCGATCAAAAAACGAGGACAATACGCTGCATCGCCCCGACCGCACCAGGACACTCAATCATTTCTGAAAACGATCCTCACAGCCATTTTCATCATCGCCTGTTGCGGTTTTCTGTTGATCATGACGCTCGCGCCAATCTGGTATTTGAGTTACGAGAGTCAGTCAGATGTCCCTAGAATTGAAATGACTGAGGCGGATTCGGAGCCGGTAGAGGAACTTGGAGAAGCTCGCTCGGTTGAAGTTCCTGACCCTCCTGCGAGCAAACAGCCGACTGTCCCCGACACAGCCGATTCCCATCAGTAATCTGGCTGAACGATCAACAACGGGACCACGCCGATGGCATATCAAAAATCGAGGCCAATCGTTTCGTTGCTATCCAATTTTCCAAAGTAGGCGTGACGGATTGAAAATCGGAGCATTGGACCGGATATGTTCCTATTTCAACCTTATGAAACTTCTCGCAATTTTTCGTTGATTGCCGGTACACGACGATCTGACTGAAAAACACCAAGTTTTGCAGTTCGCTAGCATGCGACTCACGAATTGCACTAGGTAAATTAAAAAGCGTGGATTAAATTTTCTTTCCAGCCTATTCGCCCCATCTTTTTGACCCTGCGGGTGAAACGTCGAACGGAATCGACATTCGATAGTCCCGCTATCGAATGATCCAAACGGAGCAGAGCAATGAAGCTTGAAGAACTCACCATTGATGGATCTTATTTTGGTCACAGCGACGAGCTTGGTGTTTATTCCCAAAGCAAGACCGCTTACGAACAGTTGACGCTTGGTCGTTTCGCAAACGGCTTGACCTTTGTCTATGGCGAGAATGCGTCAGGTAAGTCAACGGCTTTGCGATTGTATCGTCAGGCACTTGCCGACATCCATTCCAACGAAGAACGCGTGCCTGGTGAACTGGTAGTTTCCAATCAAGGTCGTTCGATTCGCATCAACAACCTCGACAATGTTACCGACACGCTCCAGCAGGATCTGATCGCCAATCGGGTAACCTTTGACGTTTTCAATTCTGTCTTTGCCGTCAGTTTCAAACAGACTCCGGCGAATTCGCTGCGGTTGGCCCGCGTGCTGCAAACAGAACTTGGCGTTGGCATCGGACCAGTTTTTGCCGGTGACAATTCCGTTTACCTCGCAAGACAAAAAGAACTGGAGTCGGCGCGCAGTCGCATGCATGCATTGCAGCAACAAATCGCTGCCCTGCAATCCAAGCGTTCCGAACTCATCCGCGCCAACCAGGAAGACTCCAATCAACTACAAAGTCGTCTCAGTCGACTCGACGCTGAAATCTCAGCGACGGAAAATCGAATTAGCCAACTGACCACTTCGCCATTGATAGACCGGCTGAACAAGCTCGATGCGGATATTCAGTCCTTGCGATTGAGAATCGAATCTGCCAAACCAGAAGTTTCCTATCCAACTGTCCAACCGGCGAGCGATTTAATCGCGACGCTCTATCGCCGGCTCGACGAAATCGAAAACCAGATACATCGTTGGCGTCATTTGCAGATGGACATCCAGAACCAACGAGTTCGCCTGCGGGATGAGATGTTGATCTGGAACGACTTGACGCTGGACTCGGATCAGCACCCCTATCACGCTGCGAGAGAAATTCTGGTCGGTCTTGAAGCTAAAGTCGATGAGACCGAACGAAACGCTCAGCATTGGGCGACAGCAGGCGGAGCTCGTGTCGACGCCAACCAGGTTGCCAAGACACTGGGCCAACTTTGTCAGAGCATGCGTGACGATGTCTATGGCTTATGCAATGAGCTCTCACACCAATTCAAGTATTTGCGGCACAAATCGGCAGCGTCGGAGCTGAAACAGCTTCGCCGTTGTTACAGCGAGATGGGTGAAAACCTCGAACGACTGGTGCGTCACCGTAGTTCAGTTTTACGAGAGATTCGCGACATTGATCCCGCCGGTGCTGACGCCATTGTCCGTGGCGAATCCGATTTCTGCCAATGTGCCCGGCATGAGGGTTACCTCGAAGCCCGAAAACGATTTGTTGGCGGTACGCTGACTCAACCCCAACCAGAGATCGTTAACCCTGATTTGACGCAGGAACGAATTCGACTGGCTGAACTGAATCGGAATCGAAGTCAACTGGTCGATCAAATTCATTTGCTCGAACAGGAATCAAACGAACTTCGCCAGCAACTTGCAATTCTGGAGGGTCAACGTGAATCGCTGATCCAGCAGATCAAACTGGCCGACGCAAACAATATTGCTCCACTCGATGAAGAGATCAACCAACTCTATGCTCAACTGAATGGGCTCAAAGAGCGAACCGATCTGACACTGGTACAGGCGACCCCACATCCAGTTTTGCAAACCGCCAGTGAGTACTTGCGAAACGTCACCAACAACTCCTTGATTCGCGTCTTCCTTGAGCAAGCCGCCAACCTTGAACCATGCGTGGTCGTCCACGACCACCGCAATGTCGCCGTCAGCTTCGACCAGCTTGAACCGGACCGACAAGATCAAGTTTACTTGTCGTTACTTTTGGCAGCCAAAGAGCAACTTGCCCTCCGCGGCGTTATCCTGCCAACGATGATCGACGATGCTTTTTGTCGCATCGCCGGCGAACGAATCAATCCGACGCTGGACTTGGTCAATAGCGTGTGCCAGCGCGGCCACCAAATTGTCGTCATGACACAGCACCGGTACCTCGCCGACCGAGCACCGGGCGTTACGGTTTTGTCGCTCGAACGGACAACCTCGCCCTCGCCCTCGCGCGCCACTCCCATCGCGCCACGAGTGATTCAATCCGGCGACAACGAATGGGCAAGGCACAATCAATACGATGACGTGTTTATGGAAAGTGCCGTTCCTCGCCCGTATCCACTGTCAAAGTATTCCCGCATTGAGCCAAATGACCACCTCTTTGAAGATGCCGGTTCAACAGTGAGCCAGGATCCGAACTACCCGCCAAATTCGACGACGGAATTCGTTTCGCCCAGAATTTTTCCGCCGATTACTCATCGAGCCCGGTCACGACAGACCGAACGTTACTCGACCGTCAGCGTGGACTCCGTTGGGCAACCGATGGAATTAGCGGCTTCGATCTCGGAGACTTCGTTGTTGGAATCGACTGGATTGTTTGAACCAGGGCAACTCCGTCGGTTTACCGATCTCGGTTTGACGTCGGTCGAATCGCTGTTGGCGTTGGATCCTTCCGAGGAACGACATGGGCTAAGTGCCGACCAAGTCGACCGATGGCAATCACAGCTTTGGCTGCTCTTACACGTTCCAACACTGCGTCCCGAAGATGCGTGTGCGTTGGTCGCATGTGGCATTACGGAACCGTCGCAATTGGCAACGTCGCACGCTCAGCAACTGTTTGAACGACTGAGCAGATTTTTGGAAACGACACGAGCACGTAGTACTCGCTGGTCCAATTTAACGATTGATGCCGGCCGTATTCGCGGCTGGTTGAATTCACTGGAGCGAACACGTAGCCGCTGGCAGAACCGATCTCGAACCCGTGACCGTCGAGGGTTTGCTCCACGAAGCTATCAAAGTTCAGGGAGCGATCGCACACAGACACGACGCGCACTCGATCAACGACGTGAGCGAGATTCACGGCAACCGATGCAGCCGCGGCCACCTCGCATGCACTCGCGGTCCGTTAGTGACAACGACCGCTCAGAGAGTTCACGCCCGTCCAGCACACGGCACTCGGAACCGTCAACCAAGAGCCGCACCTCTGGCGAATCGTCAACAACGTCATCGAGTCGTCGGAAGCCGCGCACCCAACGGCAGACGCGTTCAGAAAACAAAGTCAGCAAACCACTGAAGTTCTATCTGGAGCTCGATGATCACATCGAAGCCGCGCCCTCGATTGGCCCCAAGACGTCGGAAAGGTTTGAGAAGATCGGTGTCGTGACCGTTGCAGATTTCCTCAAGCAAACCGCTGAATCGATGGCCACCAAGCTGAACTACAAACGGCTCAACGCAGATCTAATCCGCCAATGGCAACACCAAGCACGGCTTGTTTGCCGGATACCTAACCTGCGTGGACATGATGCCCAATTGCTGGTCGCCTGTGAATTCATCGAACCAGAAGCGTTGGCGACGATGCAACCGCAAAAACTGTTGGACGTGATCGGGCCGTTTTCAGATACCAAAGAAGGTTTGAAAATCATTCGCAACGGCAAGAAACCTGACCTGGAAGAGATCACCGATTGGATTACCTGGGCCGGAGACACTCGGTCATTGCAGGCAGCTTAAGGTTTGACGTCGATCTTGGTGACGCAAAAAGAGTGGACCGATGCAGGGATAACCAACCGCGGCTGCGCTGAAACGACTCAAGGTCGATTCGTACCGCCGAAACGAATGCTTAGTTCACAAACACGATCGTCCAAGTTAGCTGGCGGCTGCCTTCAGCTTCAGGTTGCATTGTGATCGAGATCGGAATACTGTTTTTGGCCAATAAGTTGACATCCGCCAAAAACTCAAGCATATCGAAATAGGCCCCTTTAACTTCGACCGGCCAGAACTCGACGGGATCCAGAACCGACTGTTCGTTCATCTTTTCAAACAACTCAGTCAAGTACCCGGAAACGGCTACCGATTCATCGGAGCCCTGTGAGACGATCGAGAGATTGTAGTCTCGCATCAACTCGGTGATCTTCTCCAGCGTCTCCAAACGTGAACTTGCACTTCGCCATTGAGTGGATAACTCACGAATTTTGAGTTTGGATTCTGTTACTCGATTCTGCAGTTTGAGAAGACTCTCTTTTTCGGTTGCCAATTGCTGTGCCGAAAACTCCGCATCGGTCGCGGACACGGCAGTTGATTCTTCTCGCTGGAATTCGGATTCCAGTTTTGCGTGATCCTGTCGCATCGGCACGGCGAAGACGACTGAATAGATCGCCAAGACCAACGCTGCGGGAAACAGCATCAGCAGGAATTGTTCCCGTTTGGTGTTTTCTTGAATCATGGTGGCTACCGCAAGTTTCGACTTTCGCCCACTCGATCGGCATCGCGTGGGCTCGCAGGTCCGACATCAGTTAGCAGAATTCTAAAGTCCCACGGCCCCCCGGTTGTCAGCTTTTCCTGCCCTTGTTGTTTGGCTGGATTGACCAGCCACCCGAGCGGCTGTACTTCGATTCGCAAGCGCTTGGCAAGCGCTTGTGCCGATTCACCGTTGATTGAGAAGCCCGAGATCTCCAGCCCATCTTCGGTTCCATCGATTCTCTGGATGACCAGATCCGGTTTGCGGAGTTCAATCAACAGGTTCAACAATTTTGCGATGCGATCATTCTGGTTGTTTAAAAAGAAATTGATACGATCCAGTTCCTCATCCAGAACACCGCTTTCGGTTTCGACTTCGAGTCGATCTTGTAGAATCGCGACGAGTTGATTTTCGTAATCCTTTTTCTCTTTTGCAGGCTTCTTAATTTCGACGATATCGCTGGCCAGCTGATTCTTTTGGGTGTTGATGTGACTCCAATGCCAAAAACAAAATCCGAGCACAGCCAGTGCCAAAATGGCGGACGCGAAATGGCGAACGGGTGTTCCTGCCCGTGGCTTGGACTTCCTCAGTACCGGCGCGATTTGTCGTTCGAGGCGAACCTCATAGGCTGAAGCAACACGCGATGCCCACTGCTGGATCGCATCGCCGTCATGCAATAACTCAGTTTCTTCGGGTTGTTGTTCGGAATCAATTTCACGATTGGTCGCCAACAAGAGCCGCTCGCAGCCTTCGGCAGGAATCTTGCTGGCCTGTTTGACCTTGGTCAGCTGAGTACCATTCTTGGTCAGCAGATAGACCAGATCGTCCCAAAACTCAGCCGTCGTGCCGTCGATTTTCTCAGCACCAGATTGAGCGAAACCAGCAGGGTGGGCCAGCGTAATTTCTCGGCACCCCTGTTTCTCAAGCAAACTGTGGAGCGTCTCAAGATCATTTTGACGAACAACGTTGACCCAGAATTGTTCGAAATCGCCAACCGAGCCGATCGGGCAATAGGCCAACGACAGGTCATCAATTTCGATTCCCGACAGCGTCTCTGCTTCGAACCGAAGTGCGGCTTCGAGTTCATCCGCTTCGATACCGCCAATACTGATTCGCGGCAGCGAAATGATTTGAGACCAGACATCAGTGGCCAGAACCAGCGTACGTTGTGCCAGTCGCGAGTTTGGCTCGCTGCGTGATTTCTCAATCACCGCTTCGACAGCGTCGGTTAACGAGGCTTCGGCGTCGATCGATTCTTGAACAAATCGGAGCGGAGCGGTATCGAGAGTCGGTTTTGCGAAATCGACACGAAAGGCCTGTCGATTGAACAACAGGATGACCGAAATGTCAGCGCGTTTTGCCATAAGGTTTGCCAGATACGCGAAACAGGCGACACAATTTATTGGGGTCGCGGCGACCGAAAGTCGAACACCAGATTCGCTCCGAGTTGCGAAACCTGTAGGTATTTGACTTGACGCTGCTGTCCTACGTCGACGACGATCGCGCGAAAACCAATTGGCACATTGCGAAACAACATCGTCGCGCGGTCTGAATCTTCATCGGCTATGGCGGCCAGTGTTGTCAACGAAGTTTCCGGATCGGGGGCCAACAACGCACCGACTACATTCGATTGATCAGCATCATCGAGTAAAATCGTAGCGGTTACGTCAACTTTACCGCCACTCAAGTCGATCGACATCCGCTCCGGGTTGGGCAACTCGGCGCTTTCAGGCACCTCAATCTTAACCATCCCGACTTGACCTTCACCGTCGGGAATCAGCAATGGTTTTTGACCCCAAGGGTCAACAAGGCCATTAGCACCGGGAGACAACCGCATGTACGGTCCCCGCCACCCGCAAGGAATCCGCACAGCAGAATAATCGACTGGACTTTGCGGACCGGGTCGAAACTGAAAAGGAAAACTGGTTGCCAGGGAAGACTCAGGGTCCCATAGCTCGGCCAGAACGAACTCAAAATTGTTTCGGTTGTCCAGCCGTTGATCAACAGGTGCCACCGGCAAACAGCCCACGTCCGCCACGAAGCCACTTGTCAAAGGAGTACCATCGAGCTGGTACTTGTTCGGCTCGCCGAGCGTGGCGTCACGGATCTGTTCCAGCAGTTGTGAGGCGGATTGAATTCGCTGGCTGTTGATCTGTGGTTCAAGAGACCGCATGGCGACGGTCGCAACGATGGCCAGAATGATCAAAACGACCATCAGCTCCAACAGGGTCAACCCATCGCGTTGCATGACGTGATTCATCAGCGTCGGTAATCGGGATAGCGCAAGAACATCACGACGTCATCTCCACACTCGGACAACGTCAACTCGCTGCTGGAATTCTCGCCAGGTTTCATATTTTCGACGTCGTCGGGCGTATCAATCTCACCATTGGGGCCGGCGGAAACGACACGGATGTATTTCGATTCCGTTGGATCGACTGTTCCATCTTTATCGAAATCAATCTGGATTTCGAGTTCATTTCCCCATCCATCCACAACCGTTGGTTTCCCTTCATCGTTCTGCCCTGTCGCAGCAACGTAAGGACCTCGCCAGCCGATTCTTGCAATTGGATCGTAGGCGACCAGTTCCGGTGCTTCTTCCACAATGTGGGCAGGAGGTTCTGATTTGACCAGATCATCGATTTTGCGAGGTAACGCATTTGATTTGTGGGACATCGTTTCGATAATCCCTTCATCACCTGCGATCGCCTGACGAACGGAATTCATCGTCGCCTGAGTTGCAACTTCGGTTGGTGTTTTTGTTTCGCCCGTCGGTGTCGTGATTCGGATGTTGCTAAGTGACGGCAGCGCCAACAGTGCGATGGCAACAAGGATGACCAAAACTACCATCAACTCCAATAACGACAAACCGCGACGGCTCAAGGCCATTGTGCGGAAGGATCGTCGCGTTTTTTTGAATGAAGCAGTCATGTTTGTTTGGCAAATAATCTTGAAAGCTTTCAGAGAATCCTCGAGTTACAGTTCGCAGTTGCGATGTCACCGGATTCAAAACCTTTTAAGGATTCCTTCAAAAATCAATTGGTCTGGGAGTAGTAGTCTCTTAATTCTTTGGAAACACGATGAATACCCTCTCGACCGGGAATCGCCGTGGCAACATAACGAGCGACCGCATTTTGGGATGCAGTCGGTCGCAACTCAATCACGATTAGATATCGGGAATACATCGACCCTGGATTCTCATCCCTTGAATCTGAAAAATGGACAGGAGCTTCAGGAAAGGCGGCTTGGGGACCACCACCGACCAATGTCGATTGCTCACCCAACCCGACGATCATGTACTTGGCTTCAGCGACTGCGTCAAAATTCCAATCGGTCGGTAACAGCGTTACGGCCATGTCTGGATTGAGAATACACACGCGTGAGTTGTCAGAAACAGGAACCGGCAATTGTGTGTGCGAACCATAGGTCGCGTTGTCCGTTTCAGAAGATGCGGGAACGAGCTGAGTAATTCCGATTCTCGACAGCGCTTCCACTTCTTGTGGTGACAAGCTGGCCGTTTCAAAAATCTCAGCGCCACCGAGGTATGCGGGCAAACTGCCGTCGATCGACGCGGTGCCAGATACCAAAGAATCAAACTGATCGCCGATGTGCCCTTGATTGAGCATCGCATTGCGGCGGACAGTCGAATCGATTTCCGGAACATTCGCCGAAGCCGTCGCCGCTTGCGTCCGGTTCAACACGCCGGGCAAAGTCGAAACAACGATGCCACCGAGAGCAATTAAAATCGTCAAAACGACTAACAGTTCCAACAACGAAAGCCCAAGTCGCGGGCGTTGCCGACGCGGTGAATGATAGGCGAATTGGAGGAAGTGGGTCATTTGCGATTTTGAGGGTGAGTGCCGAACTTGAATGCGGAACGTCCTACTATCTTTTATCGGCTGATCTCAGAATGGTATCGCAACCGGGGAAGTCTACCGTATTTTCCGGCATAAATCGACCATCCAGAGTCTTTGGCATGAACGGATTAGCCTCGCATTTTGCGTTTTTCCAAGGGTTTTTGCAACATTTGCCAGCATCCAAGTTCCATGGTCGAATTCGACACATTCGCTGGATCGCCGCAAAATGAGCAACGAAGCCATTGCACCCGCAACTGAGGCAGTCGATTTAACCTTCCATCAGATCGGCCACCCAAGGGCAAATTCACGCCCGTCACTTGTGGATCCAATTTCACCTGATCAAAATCAATGCATCTGATCGGCACTGCAACCAGTTTGACGTCATTTTGGGCAGTCATCGATACGTATTCAGCTAGACGCCGCACTGCGGCCAAACAGGAGATCAACATGTCCCAATTCGGATTTACGAGCGAAGCCACACTTTTTTGGAAGCGGCAAAGCTCTGGATGGCTCATTGTCTGTACGACGATTCTCCTGATGCCATTGATGATAACAACTGGCTATGCACAAGACGTTGAGGCTGTTCAACGGCGATTGATGAAGTCGGTCAAGAAGGACGGGCTCTCGCTGGAGCAAGCCGCCATGATGATCGAAGTCCTAAAAGAGACCATGCACGACGAACATAGCGAACACCATGACGAACATATGGAACATGAACATGACGAACACATGGAATATGAACATGACGAACACATGGAACATGAACATGATGAACACGAACATCATGCGAACGATGATCACGATCATGAGCATGACGAGCTAGATCATGCCGAAAATCGCATGCACGTCGCAATCGAACAAATAAAACTAGCCGTCCTTCGCCGTGAGATGTCGCCTGACGAAGCACGGAAGAAGATTCAAGCAATGGAACAACAATTTGCTCGGCATCGAGAAGAAATCGAACATAAGCGTGAGCATGCCGAACACGAAGCACACGAACACGAAGCACACGAACACGAAGCACACGAGCACGAAGCACATGAACATGAAGCACATGAGCATGAACATGAAATGGAGCTTGCCGAACGCAAAGTGCATAACGCCATTCGCGAAATTGAAAATGCCGTTCGTCAAGGCAAGTTGTCTGAAGAAGCAGCTGAAAAGAAGATCCATGAGATTCACGAACAGTTTCGTCGTTACCATCAAGAGTGGGAGCAAAAACGGCGTCACGAAGCTGACCATGGTGAACATGTAGATCACGGAGACGAGCGAAACAATCAAAGGCGACGCCGCATGGAGATCGGAATCCAGCAGATCAAACAAGCCGTCGCCGACGGAAAAGTTTCTCGAGAGGATGCCGCCAGACGGATCGAAGCGATGAAAGCCGCCCTTGAATCGGGCAGTCGACCCGGAGGCGAAAAGGCACAGCGCGAGAAGGAAGAAGAGAAGCGTCAATACTACGCCGAAGCTGAGGAAAAGATGGAAGCAATGGTCCGTGAAGGAAATGTCACCAAAGCCCAATCCGAAGCGCGTTTGGCCGCGTTAAAAGATCACCTCTGGCCATCCAAAGATTCAGATGAGCGCACAGAAGGGGAGCCAGTAGAGCGACGAATGGAACAACTGAAACGGCGCCTGGAAATCGCCATCGAGCGCGGAAGAATCTCAGAAGCGGAAGCTGCTGAACGCATGCGAGAAATGATGCGCCGCATGAGACAGCAAGAAGAAGAAGAAGAGTACGAGGATGACGACAAAGAAGACGATGATGATCGCTAAGTCCCCGAGCTTACGCTGATCTCCTTTTCTCTGCCAATCTTCGAGAGAACAAAACAGGGCGACAGATCTTTGGATCTGTCGCCCTTTCTAATTTACGTTCAACAGAATTAGCTGCCCACTTACTTCATCGTGGCAGCTTCCAGTGATTCACGACCGCCAACGACTGGGATCGTGATCGTCGTCCCGTCGAGATCGACCGTCAACTCGGTCCCTTTTTTCGGCCACAATGTAAAGTCACGGTCACTGGAAAAGATCATCAAACCGATCTGTTGTCCAACCGGAATGATCTGGTCGTCAGGTTCCAGAGTAAAACTCAACTCGTAGAACTTGCCCGGCTCGAGCGGTTCGCTCTCGGTCAACGACTTGTGGTTTTGCGGGTCGGCCCATCCACGGGTGATCAGATTTTCATTCAACTTGGGCGTGCGTTTCCAAGGCAGCGAAACCATCCAAACAGAGAGGTTGGCTGCGGGCTTATCGCACGCGAGTTTGATTGTGATCGTCGATGTCCCTGACAAATGAACAGGAGCAGTCAATTCGGGCGTCGCAAACAACAGTCGATGCGGTGACCCTTCTGCGCGAGCCAACGTCGAACCACGAATCTCTGCATTGTCGATCAGCGTCTCGGTTCCTTGTGCATCATTCATCTTGTCCAACGCCAGCGCTCCCAACTCAAGTCCTCCCTTTCCGAGATGAAGCGTCACTGGTTTGGCTTCTGGATTTGGGTAATCAGCGTACGAGGTTGGTTCTTTGCGACTATCGTTTTCACGAACGATAAAGGCACGCGGGTCGTTCTCGACATCGTTTTCAATACCGTAAAGATATCGAGTGAACCAGCGATTCATCTGAGGCAACGGTGGCGGACCGCCGTGCCCGCCCTGGTGCATGTAGAGCTGACAGGGAATACCGCGACGTTTGCATTCTTCGTAGACACGGATGGAGTGGCTGGGCATGACGTTCCAATCGTTGAAGCCATGGGACAATAGAGTCGCTGCCTTAAAGTTGTCCATGTCGTTCAGGTAGTCGCGACCGGCCCAGAATTCGTTGTAGTCACCAGTATCGCGGTCCTGATTCTCCGCCATCTCTTTGTCGCGAATTCGCTCGTTGCACTTCTCGCGATTCTTTGGATCACCACTGTGGATGAAATTGTAAAGCACATCGATGTCTTCACCCATGTATCCGCCGGGATGACGCACCAAACCGTTGGCACGGTAGTAGTGATAGTACGACGTGTTGGGGGCATCTGGAATGATCGCCTCCAGGCCTTCAACACCTGTTGTCGCCGCCGCGACCGGCAGCGTGCCGTTGTAGGACGTTCCAGTCATACCAACTTTGCCAGTACACCAATCTGCCTTCACTTCCTCGACCCCATCCGGGCTGGTGTAACCTTTGGCGCGTCCATTGAGCCAATCAATCACTGCCTTGGGAGCAAGTGCTTCATTGTCCGCGCCACACGATGGGCATCCTTGTGACAATCCAGTTCCAGGCGAACAAGAATGCACGACGGCAAACCCACGTGGCACCCAAGTGCCTGTAAATCGCGTTGAAATTTGCGGACGCAATTTACGTTGTTTGATTTCCGGAGGCGTTTCATGTTTAGGCGGCTCAACCCCCAACTCCACTTCTGGAGTCCACATGAACTGTTTCGTTGTTGAACCAATACCAGCGAAGTAGGGACTGGTGCTATAAATCACGGGTACTTTTAAACCTTCGGTTTCCGTTTGCTTCGGACGGCAGACCGAGACATGCATGCGGTCTTTTTCCCCATCCCAGTCGGAGTCGAAGGAAGTTTCCACCCACAAATCGTGTTTGACCCATTCGTCGCGATTCGAAAACGCCTCGACTATCTGAGCCTGACCGTCCTCAAAAACCGGGCCTGCTTTTTCGGCAGCGTCACTCTTCTCTTTCGACTGAGCGACCGTTGTTCCAACGAATAAAACCGACATGCTCAGCATCGCGACGATTGCCGCCACGACTGGAGTCGCTTTTCTTATTGCACAAATTGAACGCATAAAAATCCAATGGGTTGATGGGTATAGAAATGGCTCAGTTGCCAACGAATATCGTACCAACGGACCACGTCCTGCTCAATCGAAACCGAGAATTCATCAATGTTCGGTGCTTGGTTGCGTGATCGCTTGGTGTTCTGGCAAACCGAGCAACTCTGGATCGCTGATCGACCTGTCGTTGATCGGGATCGGGCGAAAATCGAACCAACGGTCCAGCAAAATCTCTCTGCTGCCAGGAATCAACACGCGTCCATTGAGATTGTACATGGACCCCATCCATAACTCAGACGAATCATCAATCCGTCCCTTGTCGATCTTGACATCATAACGCATGCCGAAATGAGCCCGACCTTTTTGATCCCCCAAGTCCTGCCGCCCGTAGAACAGGTAGATCATGCCACTGGCAACCGATGCGTTTGCATCCGCGTTGCCCGATCGATGCACCGGCACTTCGACTCTCACCCGCCAAGTTTCCTCTTCCTCAATCATCTCCAGCGGAATCTCCGTAAGATGAAGATCCGTTTGGTCTTCGTCCGCAAAGATTCGAAAATGCGTTGAGTCGAAAACATTCTTACTGAACAACTCGCGAGTGGCATTGGGAGCGCGATGAATGGTTAACTCGACGGAGACTGGTGAGGCAACCTGATCGCCACGTTTGAGACGATTTCCATCTGCATCGATGAGATGAAGCTCAAGGGTTGCCGTTCGATAAAAGCCACCGTTAAACAGCACCGGCGAACGCTCGTCATTTCCCCGGTAGTACTCACCACCAAGTCGACTTGGGTGCATTGGGTAGGGTGGCACCACGACGTTGTCTCGACGGATCACCAAATCGATCGGCTTTTTGTTTGGCGTCGCTTGTGGACGGCCCGTCTGACGCAACTCGCTTTGTAATTCTTGCACACGTCCATTCATGAATGTGGCATAGGCAACCAGTGCCATCACGACCGTCGCGGCCAGTGACCATCGCCAGCCAATTCCCTGGACCGGTTCGCCGAGACGCTTGGATCGAAATCGCTGGACCAACCCGTAGATCAGAATCAGAGCAACTGCCAATCCGATGACGCGTACCAAGTTTTGCCAACTGGGCAACTCGAGCGCGTCGCTGGATGTATTCCAAACATCACCCAACCCATCGATCAAGCTACGTTCCGATTTTGGGAATCCGCTTTGTGCCGTCTGAGCTGTTGGTTCCTGCTGTGAAGCTGGATAGACCGCCCCCTGCTCAATCCAGCGAGAGAGGAGATCAATTTCGGCTGCTGCTAACGGTGGCCCCTCTTTGGGCATCCGGTAGCCATCTGTTTTCGATGTAATTCGAAGGTAGAGTTCGCTCTGTTCAAGTGATTCAGCAACGATTGGTGAACCGGTGTGTCCGCCACGTTCGATCGCGGCACGAGAATCCAGTCGCAAGTCACCTTCCTGCATCTCATCGGCATGGCATCGAAAACAGTGCTGTTGAAATAGCGGGAGGACATCGCGTCGGTAGTCGACCTGTTGAGCGTGCGCGGGAGCGCTGCGAAAAGAGGATGTGCCTGCCAATGGCAAGCACAGCCAGAGAGTCAACAGAAAGAGGGTAGGCCTCATCGGCAATACGGTTTCGGTTCTGGAAAATCGAGTTAGCAGTAAGAACATTCCAAGCTTAACCGCGAACCGTTTTGCCTTTTTGAGGATCACTTAAAAATCAGATTTATCTTTCTTCTTATCTGACTTTTTGTCTTCTTTCTTCTTCTTGCCGTTCTTCTTTTCTTCGAGGAGTTGATCCAGGAACGGTTGCAGATCTGCTTCGCGTCCATTGGCGTTGGCGACGGCCTTCTTTTGCCATTCAATCGCCTCATCGAGATCCTCTTCAACGACGTAAACGAAGTGTGCCACTGTGTCGTTGATTGCCCCACTTTTTGGTGAGAATTTGACAGCGATTCGGGCTGCATAGAGACATGCATCGAGCACTTCCTCTGGGATGTCACCAAAGGCTTCGTGCCGTTCGTAAACTTGCCAGATCATATCGTTCAATTCACCAGCAGTCGTTTCATCGTTGGTGTAGTCATCTGCAAATTTGCGGAGTGACTCGGCCGCATCCTCATGCTTCATTCCGACCATCAATTGAACCTGAATCATCGTGAGTTGGCGTTTTGCCAATTCGTTTTCAGGATCTTTGATCGCTTCGGTGAGATACTTGAGAGCACCTTCTCGTCCGTCATTGAGTGCACGTGGAAAACCGAGCAGCGCTTTTTGTACGGCTTGATTCTCTTTTTCGAGAGCGACTTGTTTGGCAAGTTCCTTCTCGTAAGTCTTGGCAAAACTCTCACGGTCCCATTCGTCGTTAACCAACTGACTTAGAGGCTCTTCAAGATCCTTGGGGTGACCGATCCACTCAATCTTGCCATCCTTACCGACAACAAAACTGCAAGGGACCTGGCTTCGTCCTGAGGCCTCAAAGTAATCGTTGAAGACAGAACGATCTGGATCAGCCGTGAAGCTCAACGTTTCAGTCACATCGCGGAACGTCTTTTTCTCACCAGATTTCTGCTCAGGAACTTTCTGGTCAAGGAACGTTTCAACAACGTCAGGCTCGTGAAGCCCAATGCTGATGATCTGAACATCGTCATCCCGAAACTTATCCTGGATCTCGACCAAACGTGGCAGCATGCGAGTTGCGGGAACCCAGCGAACGGACCAGAAGTCGATCACATAGATGTTGCCCTTTTCAAACTCTTTTGTGTGTAAAAAGTATCCATTGTCATCGGAGATCCAATACTCGACATCGATCTCTGGAGCGTCTGAGCCTACGGTGATCGCAGGCTTTTCGTCTTCTTGCTCGTCTTCGACCTCCTGGCTGTCGCCTTGTTTTGCTTTAGCCGAAGGAGTCGCGTCTCCGCTTTCCGGTTTTTTGTCATCTTGAGCAAACAGCGTTGCCGGGAAAACGATCGCAAAAATCAGAGCGAGGATTGCCGCTCGACTTGCCCATAACGCGACATGTTGGCCGGCCCAAAGACAATTCGGATGCAATGTAGAACGCAAAAAGTGGACGTTCACTGGGTATTCTCCACAATTAATGGTGGTGTCACGATAAAAGACGGATGGTTCATTTTACGCGGCGGTCGGAAAGACGAAAACAACGATTCCCGCCACATTGTCGCCAAATCTTTGCTCAATTTGTATAACGGTAGTGGTTCGATTTCAGTGGGAGGACAACGTTGACAAATCGAGTTGAAGGAATAATCGCGGAAATTGGCAGTCAAGGCAACCTGATCACGTCGATTAAAAATGCTCAACTTGCCGATGCGCCAAGAGACGCCACGACGAGTATCCGATTTGGCGGCCACGAGACAATTTGTCTTTATGAATCAGGTCACAGCGAACCCGAGTCGACGATGGTCGCGTATCTGGGTGACTCTGAATGTCTGGAAATCGAAATCGTTGGGATGAATCTTGCCGGAATGCTTGGTATTCAAGTAGGCGAATCCGTTTCGGTGGTGTGGTAGGACACGTTGAAACCGATTGCGGATGTCGACCCAGACGCCATCGTTGACGAACGTTTTCATCGAGCGTCGATCATTTTCTGGCAACCAAATCTTCAAGCCAACCAAATCCTAGCCAACCCAATTCCTAGCCAACCAATTAACGCTTGGCATTTGCGACACCATTGTCACGCGATTCACACGCCAGACGAAACGCTTCATCTTCACCGTATTTCTCGACGGCAAAGGATCGAGTCTTCCGTTTGCCATGACCGTCAGTCCACTGAGCGACCCATGTCCAGGAGTGATACTCAAAATCTCCTCGACGGTCTTTTTGTCGATGCCGTCTGACACCCACAATCCCCGACTGGTTGCGAACAGAAGGTGCCTGCGATTTTTGTTCGACCGTCATCTTGGACAATGAAGCTTCCAGTTTGTCGCGAAACAACTTTGCGGCTCGCAGGGCCGCCAGTTTACCGCCGTAAATTGAATCGGCAAAGAATCGAGAGCGTTTTATATTCTGTCGCTGCATTCGAACCTCCCAACCCCCAACCGATGATGCGTTGGAAGACGCCTGTTCGATTCGAGAAATGTTTCGTCGGGGATTTCGCCTGGCCATGTTTGCAATCAAATGGAGACGTCGAACGTTCGGTAAATGCGATAACGCATTCTAACGAATCTTGCTTCGGCGGCGAAGCTATTGCGCGGACGTTTTAAATCCTTGCGGACCACCTGAAATTGGACGACCGGTCATCAGCGGCCAGCTTGCCATCTGATAGCCATTTTCATGCAACCACGTTTTGATCTTCGCGTGATCATCGAATCCGTCAGGATAAACCCAGATGGAAACCGTCGTGTTTCCAGCTTGCAATCGACTCAGTCGTTGGCGAAATTTCGAACCCTCACTCAACGCGACCTCAACGGATTCGCTGAAGGCGTCTGGTAGTGGCACGATGATAAATCTTTGAAACTGAACGGACCTTCGTTGAAGCATCCCAAACTCCGAAGGTTCTTCGATCGTTTTAGCACCCAGTTCATATTGCAAACGGAAACCGTCTATCGGCCCGACCGTTTCGATTGTCAAAGGAGCGTTGGTCAACTTCTCGGCTTTCAGTTTCCATTCAGATTTCATTTCGGCAATGAGTGCATCCATCGGGACGAAACTCAATTGACCATTGGAAAGACGGAAATGAATCTCCTGATCGAAAACTGTCTTTGCAATCGGATTGGGATAGTGATCAATCGTCTCTGTTTTCGTTTCAACCGTCGGTGTTTCATAGGCGGCGGTGACCGCGTTGAGTGTCGTTTTTGCGTCGTCAATCTGCCGCTGCAAGTTTCGTTTCTTTTCTTCAAAAGACGCCAATGCGACTTGCCGTTCCCGGTCTTGGTCCTGCCACGATGCCATTCTCGAGTCCAGCTGATTCTCCCGATCTTTTTTCTCCTGACGCAACAACTCCAGCTCAATCAGCATCTGATGCCGACGCACTGTCATGTCCGCGGCCAATTGATTTTGTTCGAGCGATTGTTGCTGTAGATCAAAGTTGTCTCGACGAAGTTTCTCGACTGATAGTTCCGCAGCGGAGACGTCAGTCTCCAACGACTTGATCTCCTCGGGTCGATCGGTGCTCTCCGTCGTTTGTTCAAAACTTTGACTTGCCTGAGCCCCGACAACGACCAGCAGAATGATCAAGATTCCAACCAGGTTGGCCACAATATCAAGAAACGAGTCCTGACCGGTTGTAATTTCTCGGCTCATCGACCGCCTCCCGATCGAAGTTGGTCTGCCGATTCGTTGACTGCGATTCCGCTGTCGAACAGAAGGCCCTGAAGTTGTTGAAAACGAACTTTGCCCTGGTCTACAACCGTCACGCGTAGCTGTGGCTTCCAGTAGTTGCCTGCACCCGCGGTGCCCCATTGATCGACTTGTTTCCAGATCTCATTGATCAGCTTGTCGACACTTTGCGTCATCTGTTGATCATCAAACGGGATCGTAATGTTTCCATTCGTTGAACGCACCAACTCCATTCGATCAGAGAAACAAATCAATCGGATAGGTCGCACATAACCAACCGCACCCGTCGTGCGTGTCGGCAATGCCCATCCTGACCCACGTTGACCCGCGAGGCTAAGATCGGCGAACGGGCTTCCCATTCCCTGTTCGCCATTGCCGCCGTTTGGCTGACTCGTCGGAGAAGAACTGGACGAGCCGTTCGCTTGCTGCGTCAATGATCGAGTCGTTTGATGTTGGCCAGTCCGTCCGCGACCTGCTTGAGAGTCGAAGCGGTCTTTACTTAAACTAGCTTCGTGACCGGTTCGGCTGACGGAGCGGTCCTGAATCGTCGACTGACTACGGTTGTTTTGAGAGAATTGCGATCCTGTGCCTGTCGTTTCGTCTCCCTTTCCATTGGGAGCGCCGCCGTTGATTTGGCGTTTGAGGTCTTTCAGCGCTTGAGCTCCTTCGATACTGGGGCCCGTCGGTTTTGACGATGCGTACTCACTGCCATCCTGAACAAACCCTCCTGCGGACCCTGAGACGCGATAGCCAGTTCGTTGCGAACCGGAGGCAAATCCGCCACGCTGCTCGTGTAACGCTTGCCGGCGTTGGGCCAAGGCTTGTTGCCGAAGTCGAGCCATTTCAATCGCCTGTTTAACTTCGGCAGCCAGTTGTTCATCCCGATTCCCAAAATCAATTTCACGGTCGGATCGAACCAGTTCATACCCAAACTCATCGTCCCAGCTCTTCATGGCTCGACGGGCCAACACGAACGTTTCAGCTCCGTCCGGTCGGACCACCAGCAGTGGATAGGGACTCCCGAATTCGCCTGCCAGATCATGCTGCTGCCAGTATTCACGCACCGTCAAGAGAGCGGCATCGAGCATGTTTCCAGCAGCCAATGGCAAGTTAAACTCTGATTTGCTCAACACGATACCGAGTGGTTGAATTCTCAGTTCGTCCTTGAGACACTCGATAAAAATGGGTCGTCGAAACGTGCCTCCGCCACCGCGATAGGGCGCGATCACATAGCGAGTTTTGATCAACTTGGGCGCGACTGTTTTCTTCTGATCCGTCTCTTCGGAGATGCGCTGAAGTTCCTTGCGAAGCTCGTCCAACTCACTTGGGTCAAACTCGTTCTGATTGCTGGCGACCAATTGGTCGTCACTGGCTTCAAGACGCTCGATTGCGACGACAAGTTCTTCACGTGCAGCCATGACTTGCTTGGAGAGCTGGCGGACTTCGTTTCGCAAACGGCTGTGGTTGTCACGCGAAAGCTTAAACCGCTCCAAACCCTTGACTCTTGCGCGAGTGATCCCATCAATTTTGATCCGTGCGCCTTCCAGCTGATCCTCGAGTTGATCGATGGTCGATTGTACGTCCTGCGACGCCTCTTCTTTGGCTTGTTGAGCAGATTGATCGGCTTGTTTGGCCGCAATCACCAGCATGACGATCAAGACTCCAAGCGTGCAGATGAGCACCGCCAGGAATGGAAACAACGAGACCGTCGCTGGGCTACGGGTTTTACGAACGCGTCTCATGCGGACCGACGTCTGGACAGGAAGTTCGATGCGCGATCAGCAGCCGACTGGACTTCACGCTCCGTGACTTGATGAGCCTGCTGGACCGAAACGCCTGGAAACTTGATGATGACCTCTCGTGGATCCCCCGCAGTTGAATCGTTGGCTGGATCAGGTTCGTCTCGCTTTGCTTCTTTGGATTCTTTTTTGGCGGACCCAGCATCGTCTGAAGCGGAAACAAAAACCAATTCTGGTGTTGCGGATGGCTTGCGCTTCGATGCGACTTGGGGTTTCATCACGACACTTGTTTGCGTCGGATCGTTGATGTTTTCAGTTGTGTCTTGGTTAGCAGCGGAAGTTGTCTCTAGTCGGATGAACGGACGCTGTTGTCGACCGCGCTCGTCGGCCGGTTTGGCAGACGTCGATTTGAGCAACGTTTCCGCCATTGAAACGTCTCGCTCGGATCGATTGAGCATTTTGACTTCGCTGAGTGTCCGCTGTAGTTCGTGAGCTCGTTTTTCTGATTCAATCAACCGATTTCGCACATCGTCAACCGCTGAAATGCTGGCTTCATGAAACGACGACACGGATTGATCCAAAGCATTGAGCACATCTTTTAGTTGATTCGATGAGTCGATGGCCTCCTGGTGTTGCCGAACCGCATCCTCAAAAACTTGCGACCCACCGTGTTCTTCAACCAGACGCTCAATTTGCTCAGCTTGCTCGCGCAGACGTTTTTGCTGTTCTTCCATCAACCGCGCGTTATCCGACAAGGTGACTTGCCATTGCTGCAGCCGCCGGGTCATCGCGTCATCCGCCTTGGAGATCGCCTCACCTAGATAGTGTGCCAGATTCCCAACGTTTTCATCCAACGCTGTTGATAGATTCTCCTGGACCTGTGCATTGGATTGAGTGAGCGATGATGCCCAAGCTTGTTCCGCACCTTTGATGGTCGACTTCCAGAGCTCGACTTGCCGTTCGGTTGCCTTCTCGCTGGCTCGAACAATTTCGTTGGTCAGCCGTTCAAGCTCAGGACTGCTGTCCGCCAAATCAAATGCCGCAGCAATTTCCGCATGTGCGCGATGATCGACCAGCGTCAACAACTGTCCGGCAAATCGGTCGACCAGAAACTGAGCAAACATCAGTACCATCGAAAGCGTCAGTGCCAATGCAGTTGTATCAAACGCAACGTAAAGACTGCCTCGCAATCCATCCATCATGTGCTGAAAGTCGTTTCCGGCGCCGACGTTGATTCCACCAAGTGCTTCTGAGATCCCCAAGACGGTTCCGAGAAACCCCAACATCGGTGTGGCCCAAATCAGAATCCGCACCAACGAGTAACGCTGTTGCTGACGCTCGGTATCAATGTCGTGTTGGTACTTGAGTTCATCCTCGACATTGGCAGTCGACCCAGTGCGATTAATCTGTCCTAGTGCACTGGACATTCGCATCCACAAATAGTGCTCCTGAATCCAGATTGGCAACTCTTCCAATCGACGCAAGTACGACTGTGATCGTGCTGTCAGACTGTTTGGCTCGGATTCAGTCTCGTCTTCCGCTGCAAGTTCCGATTCGGATTGTTCAGACGTCGAAGCGGTTTCAATGCAAATCGTTTGTTCGCTGGAGAACTGTTCAAAGATGTTTTTGGAGATCAACAGCAGCGATGCAACACCGACGAAGAACATCGCGACGGTGACTTGAGAAATTGGATGCCCCTGGATGTAGCGCAACACCAACTCATTGGTGATGAATTCCTGAGCAATCAAGTACGATAAGCCCAGATACATCGTCAGCCCGAGACAGACAGGAATGACGAGAGAGGGAAGAACGGCGATCCAACTCGTTGAGCGTTTCACTTTTTTGGACCTGAACGAGTAAGTGGTGACTAGCTGGCGATCACTAACTCCGGACAGCCCGGTGGCATCGCCGACTTTCGCGCATACCCACGCCAAAACGCTGGTACACTGCTTCTGGTAATCGGCAAGGTTTGCCCCGTTTATGTAGTCCAAAATTTGATTTCAATCATTTTTTTCTATTTAGTTGTCAAGCGTTACCCATCCGTCAAACTTTCCGAATTGATCAAAGATCGACCAGAGCTTGTCCGATACAACCGACTATCGATACAGTGACATGCCTCGTGCATGCCCAGGGGGGTGAAACTCGGTCTGCCAGCGCAGGCCGAGTTTCTTTTGTTTGTTGGGCTCGCCCCCAAACGCTACATGGAGCAAACAAGTAGCGGACCGGCGCAAGCCGGCTGGTGTTGAACCATCCCACCGTTTGAAACCGGAGGGCTCGCGCCCAAACGCTACATGAATCAATCAAGTAGCGGACCGGCGCAAGCCG
>JBCAWX010000024.1:0-14342 GCA_038534355.1 Planctomycetota bacterium | reverse complement strand
GAAACCGGAGGGCTCGCGCCCAAACGCTACATGAATCAATCAAGTAGCGGACCGGCGCAAGCCGGCCGGTGTTGGACCTTCGCACCGTTTGAAACCGGAGGGCCTACAGATATCCATGCCGAAACGGGCCCATCGGCCGACAACGATTGCGTTCGGTATGGAGATCCGAGCAAAACGGTGAATCTAGGCAATCGAGTGAACAAACGGAGCGGCGGCGACTTAGGGAAGTCGCGAAACCGGGTGGTGGCCAGAAATCGGGCGCTCCAACTAGAATGGGCGGAGCAACGCAAACCTCCCCAGCCCTGAATTGCCACTCGTGAAAGCCTGGTTACAACTCATTCGAGCGCCGAACCTGAGTAGCGCCATCGCCAATATTGCGATGGCCTTTCTGGTTGTTCATCACGACTGGCTGCCGATCAGCCATCTATTCTGGTTGATTGCCGCGTCGTGCTGTTTCTACTCGGCCGGCATGATTTTGAACGACGTTTTCGATGTGGCAACGGACCGCGAGCAACGACCTGACCGTCCCATCCCCTCGAATCGTATATCGTTGGCGACAGCTCGCAATGCAGGTTTTTTGTTGCTGGCCGTCGGGCTCGCCTGTTGCACCGGTGCCGGTTTTCTGGCCAACTTGAACATTGAGTCCGTCTCTGAGATGCCTCTGCTACATCAGCCAATGGCTCGCGCTGTGTTGATTGGAACCTTGTTGGGCATTTCTATTGTTCTGTATGACGGGCCGCTGAAGAAGACCGTAATGGCACCGTGGGTCATGGGTGGCTGCCGCTTCTTTAATATCCTGTTGGGTGCTTCCACGTTTGTCCCCGATGTCGGAGCTTCCAATGTCGACCCAGTTTTGGCACTCCCTTATTCCATCTGGTGGATTGCCGCATCGATCGCCGTGTTGATTTCTGGTGTCACGCTCTTGGCCCGTAAAGAGGCTGCCACAGAACAGCATCGGCCATCGCTTGTATTCGCCAGCGTCATTCTGGTCTTCGGTCTGATCGGTATCGCATTGATTTACCTTTGCCCGCTGACACATACTCCAGACTTTCAAAAAAAGATCGCATCGACTTCGATTAACGGGTTCTTGATCTTTATTGCGGTTGTCGCGTTGACAGTGTTGCGGCATGTGTTCACTTCCGTGGTTCATGGCACGCCCAAGACCATTCAAGTCGCTGTCGTGACGACGCTTCGCAGCCTCGTGATGATTGATGCAGCGATTTGTTTTCTGTTTTCATTCGGCGTCCTGATGTACCCGTTGTCCGTAGCTGCATTGATGTTGCCCGCGATGGTTCTGGGTAAGTTCATCCGCTCGACTTGACGATCTTTACGTTTGTGAAATTCAAACTGGAATACAATCCACTATGAAACTTGGATATTGCACCAACGGCTTGGCACATCACACGATCCTCGGCGGCCTGGAGTTACTGGCATCGACAGGATTCCAAAGTGCTGCACTCTGTGTCGACCACGGTTGGTTGGGGCCTGCAGATCCCAACTTTTCTCAGACCATTGAAAAGGCACGCGACTTTTTAACTCGCCATAACATGGACACGGTGATTGAAGGAACCGCGCCCTACATACTGGATCCTTTGGTCAAACATGGACCTTCGTTGATTGAAGCGGATACCGCGCGCGCCGCAACACGGATCGATTTTCTTCGCCATTGCATCGACATTGCTGCTGAGTTGAACAGCAAATGCGTCTCGATCAAATCAGGGTTCAAACCTGCCGGGTTAAGCTACGCGTCGGCTTTGGAAGTGTTTGCCAAACACTTGCAAACGGTGGCCATGTACGCGAATGAACAGGACGTATTGATCGCGATTGAGCCAACCCCCGGAATGCTGATCGACAATACGGGCCGTTTCGACCGTTTGTTGGTCCTGTCGAAAATTGAGAACCTCAAATTAACGCTCGACGTAGGACAACTGTTTTGCTTGAGTGAAGTCCCGATCGCCAGTTTTATCGAGCACTGGCGTGATCGACTGATCAATGTTCACTTGTGCGATGTTCGCGTTGGCAAACCTGAACATCTTGTTTTTGGCGAGGGCCAGATCTACTTCCCGCCGATTTTTGAAGCCCTGATGAATATCGGCTATCAACACAACGTACATGTCGAACTGGATCGGCACAGCCATGAGGCAACCCAGGTTGTACGCGATGCATTCAAGAAACTTGATCCCGTCTTTGTCGACATCACTCAATCGGGCAGCCGCGTCTAGACCGATTCTCGATTTACCTTCAATCTATTACTGCCACCTGAAAACGAGGAATTGGTTTGTCACGTGTATGTGTGATCAACGTCGTTGGACTCACCCCCAAGCTCACGACTCTCGGGCCGTGTCTTTCCGAATTGGGCGAGCCGGTTGCCTGGAAAAGCCCGGTTCCTGCAGTCACCTGTACGTCCCAAGCAACAATGCTGACCGGCACCGCCCCACGCGAGCACGGAATCGTTGGCAACGGCTGGTACTATCGAGACACACAGGAAGTTCGTTTCTGGCAACAGGCGAACTCGCTGGTTCAAGGCGACAAACTGTATGACCGCTACGAGACAGCGAAGATGTTCTGGTGGTTTAACCAATCATCTGGTGTTCGCTACAGCGCGACACCCAAACCACACTATGGGAGCGATGGATCCAAAGTCTTTGATATTCTCGATTACACAGATTGCCGATTGGTCGAGCAACTCGGTCCATTTCCGTTTTTCAATTTTTGGGGCCCCAGTGCGGGCTTACCGTCGTCGAAGTGGATCGCCGACGCGACCGCGATCGTCATGCGAAAGAAGCAGCCTCAGTTGACGATGGTTTATTTGCCACATTTGGACTACGACTATCAACGTTTGCAGCATCATGATCCACAACGAGTCGTCGAAGTGGACCAATGCGTGCAAACCATTGTTGCCGCTGCTGAGGCGATTGACGCCAAAGTGGTTGTCGTTTCTGAGTACGGGCTAACGACCGTCGATCAGCCGGTTTACCTTAACCGCATCTTGCGGGCCAATGGCTTTCTTGCGGAGCGACAAGGAATTCGTACGGGGCCATTCGGTGAAATGCTGGTTCCCGGTGATGCCAAAGCGTTTGCCGTTTGCGACCACCAAATCGCCCACATTTATGTTCAACAACCCAACGACATTTCAGCCGTCCGCCAATTGCTGGAGAAGCAACCTGGAGTCGAGGCAGTTGTCGATCCGGGTGAACTCGAACTGGACCATGAACGCAGCGGAGAACTCGTCGCAATCGCTGACGCAAACGCCTGGTTCAGCTATTACTACTGGAATGACGACATCCATGCGCCGGACTTTGCCCGGTGTGTCGACATTCATCGGAAACCTGGCTATGACCCATGCGAGTTGTTCATCACATCGAAACTGCGAGCCGCAACCAACGTGGCAAAAAAGAAATTGGGATTCCGGTATCGCATGGATGTGATCCCGCTCGATGCGACGCTGGTGGGCGGCAGCCACGGCCGCTTGGTCGAAGGTGAAGACGGGCCAGTCATCATCGGCCCGGAAGACCCGCCGCAGGACATGAAAGAATTCAGAGCCTACATCGATCGGCTCTTGCAATCGAATTGAAGTCGATTGATCAACCTCGTTAAGGGCCGATTATCTCACAATCGTTGACAGAAAGCTCATCGTACAATCGATAGAACGCATCTTGTGAAATCTCCGTATTGGTGAGTTCAAGATACGTTAGTTTGCTGAGACCCATTAACGGCTCTACTGCCTTGTCGGTAATTTTTGTTTTGCCGAGATGCAGCCAAGTTAACTGTTTCATCGTGCCGATCGCTTCCGCCGTCTTGTCAGTGACGTCGGTCGCATCAAGATTCAACCAAACCAAACTGGGCATCGTCGCGAACTTGACCGCACCCTCATCGGTAATCCCTGTACTCCACAAATTCAAATTCTCTAGCGTTGAGATACTGGCAATCGCCTCAGCACTGGCGTTCGTGATACCTGGCGACGTGCACTCACTCAGGTCCAGCTTCCTCAGTTTTTTCAACTGGCTCACGTACTCCATCGCCTGATCACTGATTTTGGTATCTCGCAGATTCAGAGTTTCCATGTTGGGCATCGAGGCGAGTACTTTGACGCCTTCGTCCCCAACGGACGTGCGAAACAGGTGAACCTCTTTCAAGTCGAGGTCGGCAAGTTTCTTGATCCCATCGTCATCGACCGCCGTATCGACCAAGCCGAGAACGCGCAACGACTTCATGCCGGCGACGACATCCATCGTGTCGTTGCCAATGCTCTTTCCCCATACTTTCAGGAATGAAAGTTTGGGACATTGCGCTAACGATTCGATGCCCGACGGCGTAACGCGATTGCAATCACTCAGGTCGATCGCACGCAACGTTTTTAAGTTGGCAAGGTACTGAAGTTCTGCATCGCCAACCCGTGTTTGTGCACAGCGAATTTGTTGCAGGGCAGGGAACTCTGACAGTTTCTTAACGGCCTCTTCGTCGAGCGTCGCCTTGAACAACTGCAAGAAAGTCAATTTTGGCAGTGACTTCAGTTTTTCAAAATCGTCTGCTGTTGGAGTACTTCGTTGAAGATCGATGTATTCCAACATTTTGATTTTTGCGAGCAGATCATACGTCTCAGAATCGGTACGTGTTCCCTCGAGCAGGACTCGTTTGAGTCGGGAAAACTCAACGACCTTGGCCAGCAGCTCATTGGTGTTGCGGCACTCTTTAAAGTCAGCTTCAAAGACATAACCGTCATCGTCGAAGTCAAAATACGCGTCAGTGTTTTCCAGCTCAGCAACAATCGTCTGCTCTTCAGCCAACGTCAAGCCACTTTCGACGGTGGGCACTTTTGGTGACGCGTTGTCGTCGGCAACCTTGGTGATCGGCACAATCTGATTCGTCGGATCGGCCGACGACGGCGAAACTGGATCCGCGCTTGGAACGCCATCTTTGAGCTTGGTCAGTTCGTCTTTTAATTCCTGATTTCGCTTTTCAAGATCCTGGATCTTTTTGACGTTTTCCAACGCGGAATAATCATTGGTTTCACAACCGGCGAAGAGGATCATTCCGGCAATGAAACCGAGAACAAAAAACCTTGTATTCAAAGAATAAAACATGGCGATGGCAATCAATTGGTCGCGAAATCAATCAAGATCTGGGTGCGTGGTCATCACGCTCCAGGTTCAGGGCGGTCCGGAACATGCCCGGAGTCTTCCGAAGCTAGTCTAACCAAACGCGGTAAAAAACCAACGCTCGATCGACTGCAAAGACCAAAACCGACACAACCGTTAAATCTGCTATGACAGTTGAAACCGGTCATCGCCTGACGGCTTGTATTGGTCAATCCGGATTCAACCGATTTATTGGTCGTGACACCCAAATAGCCGCGATCGTCAAACCGGTGATTCGATGCGAAACTTCAATCAATCCGCCCGCAGGTCAATTTTAGCGATCTGTTTCACCTTAACCAGTTCGACGTTGATTGCAGGTGAACAATGGCCTGCGAATCAGGCCCCTGTCGAAAACCCGGTTCCACAGTATGTTTCACCCAGAAACTTGCCAACGGGAGAACGTCCCAACATCGATGCGCCGGTTCCCAACTTTTTCGAGCGATCGCCACAGGATGTTCTGGTTCCCAATCCACTGCAATCGCCACCGGCAGATCCCAAAAAAATTCCGCCAAAAACCGATGAAATCGGACAGCCGAAACTGCCTCAGATCGATCCGTTGTCAACTCGTTCGCAACAAGATGAACGACATCAACAAAACGTTCAATCTCAGCAAACTACCGGTCGAGCTTTGAATGAAACCCAAGCGCTGGCACCGGGATCGAGTGGCCATCAATCGGCCAAGCATTTTACTGTCGACTATTCGATTTTCCGGGATCGGTCGCCATACCCCGTGGACCCACGCAAGCCGTACCGGCCATGCCTGACAGGTAAATGCCGCAGCATCGGTCTTGGCCACGGAGGAAGGCCCTATCAAGAACGTGAACCGGGCGGCTGTCAGTGTGACTCACGACACCCTTGGAAACACCCGAACTTTTCTGTGCATTGGCCCCGGCCATTTTCAGCTGTGTTGGACGAGCACCATCCAGAACAAGCAGCTGCTCGTTATACCGCCTGCCCCAAAAAACGATGCGTTGATATATTTGACGGCCTATCAAGTTTTAAGCTGAGCGGGTACCAACGAACCGACAATGGTTATTGTGGCCCAGGTTCAGATCCCTACGGCTGCCCAGGCGAGAGCCAACTCACCAGGTAGCTTGCCAAGAATCAACAACGGGTAACATGAATCAACGCAAACAAGTCGCCATGAAACAATCACTGGCGATTCTGGAAAACATCGTTTTGCCTGGTGACACCAACACCCACGACACCATGTTTGGTGGGTTGCTGATGAAGCACATTGACGAAACCGCCGCCATTTCGGCTCGCCGACACTGCCGCGGCTCGGTCGTTACGGCATCCAACGATGGTGTTCACTTTCACCGGCCTATCCAACGCGATGATATCGTAACGCTAAAGTCTTACGTTTGTTCTGTCGGTCGTTCTTCGATGGAAATCATCGTGAAAATCATGACCGAAGATAGCTCGACCGACTTGGGACAGTCCATTGCTGCCATCTCGTACTTGACGTTTGTAGCACTCGATCGATTTGGAAAGCCTACGGAAGTACCAGAAGTCTTTCCAGAATCCGAAGAAGAAAACATTGTGTTTGGTGAGCGCGAAACTCGAAAAGCAGCCCGTCTGAAAAAGCGGGAAGAAACGAATGCCTTGATCGCATCGTTCAATCAACTAGACAATCATTGATCCTGAACCACCGATCGAATCACCATTGAATTCTGTCGAACAGGGTTTTCAATTTTGCTGCTCGGTGGGCGCTCAGTTGACGCACCCATTCGATTCGCCCGATTAAATGATCTCGAAAACGCGGGTGCTGCATTCGATTTTCAGACGCCGGTCCGAAGCGGATGCAGTTGAAAAGGATTGCTTTCAGTTCGTCGTACACTTTTCGATCGATGTTTGTCGTTTGGTTGATCACGATGCCAGCCGCATGCTGCCGTTGTGACGAATATTGAATTCTCGTCTTGCGAAAATTCACTTGAAAGCCCTCCTCGATCGCGATCGCACCGATGGTCGTGCAGAGCCGTTTTGCCATGCGTCCAAACGAACGGTCGCCCGACAGCAACAAGTCGTCAGCGTAGCGAGTATAGACCGCGCCAATTGAGTTAGCTAAACCGGTCAGTCTTGAATCAAGCCCGAACGCCATCAGATTCGCCAGCATCGGCGACGTTGGTGCACCTTGTGGCAAATGGGCGGGCAGATAAAGTTGCGACGACTCCGTCGCCCCGCGTCCCGTTGCTCCCGGGCGTTGTGCCAACACCGCATGCGATGTTTGGCAAGTTGTCAGTCGTTGTAAGAGCTTGGCAATTTCGCTGGAATAACCCAGCGACCGAAAGAGCCCTTGTACGCGAAGTCCTCGAACCGATGGAAAAAAGTCTTTCAGATCCATTCGCAAACAGACTTCGTTGTTCACGTGAGGTTTCACAAATCCAAGCACCGATCTTCGATGGCAAAAACCATGGGCAGATGGGTGCACTGGCGGCTTGGATAGCACATCTTGAAGAATGATCCGCTGGACATTTTTCATGCATGACTTGGGTGACTCGATCAATCGAAATCCGCGACGACGTTTGCGAAACCAGCGAGCAACATAGTGCTCGGGACGTCGTTCCGGTGAGTCTCCGGCGAAGGTCAACCAATCAAGCTGTCGAGGCGCCACGCCCAAATGTGACGCAAGAATCTTGTGCGTCCGAAACTCTGGAAGATGCCAGTCCAGCCACACCAGCGATCGATGAGGGATCACGACGCTTCGCAGCCGTTTTCGAACCGTCACTTTTCGACTGGCTATTTGAAATGATTCGTTACTTTCGATCGCCGCAACCAAGTCGTCGAGTTTGGGACGATCTGGAAAGGCTTCACAAAGAAACGTGATGAGACTCGTTAGTGATTTTGCAAAGGCAGGAGATGGATTCCTGATGCCCTGAATCAATTCGTCACTACGCCAATCGCAACAACAAAAAAGATACGCCAATCGCTCGGCTTCGGAATATCGTTGATCTCGTACTTGAATGCCCATAGCAAAAAAGCACCGACTCAACGAGTCGTGCATCATGGTGAAATGAAGGTGCGACGGCAGTCGCACGATCTTTCACCAGTATGAAAAGCGTTGCTAATCAGAATCCCCAGGGTTGCCCTGGAGTGTTGACGTGCGAAAAAATCACACTCAACGAACTTGAGTCGGTGCCGACGCATTAAACAGCGCTCGTTGCTCAAGGTCAAATCGTTTTAGCGATTAAGAAAATCCAAAACCGTGTCGTGAATCACTCCGTTGGATCCGACGGCGTCGCCACCATCGATGTTCGATCTGCCTTTCCAATCGGAAAATCGACCGCCCGCTTCGACGATGATCGGCTGCACCGCCGCGGCATCCCAGACACTGAGGATTGGATCGATCATGACTTCTGCTCGACCAGTCGCTACCAGAAAATAGCCGTAAACATCGCCCCAAGTACGAGTGAAGTAGAATTTTTCAGCCAAAGCCGCATACACTTCGCTGGCTCCTCGTTCTGCAAAAGTTGGCACGCATGTCGTCACCAAAACTGATTTATCGAGCTCACTCTTGTTTGAAACCTGAGCAGCCACTGGCGGCGAATCACCTTGAAACGAAAACGCTCCTTGGCCGCGAGCCGCATACACGCCTTCATCGAGCCCCGGGAAATACACCGAACCAATCACGGCATTTCGTTCGGCCGGTTCGGCTGAACTCTCGTTGTTGGTCGTTTCCTCAACGGCAACCATGGTTCCAAATAAAGGCACACCGGCAATGAATGACTTCGTTCCATCGATGGGATCAAGAATCCAGCCGAACCCGGAACGACCTGCTTTGTCGGCAAACTCTTCGCCAACGATGGCGTCGTCGGGGAACGCCAACTCAATCTGTTCCCGAAGATGCGCTTCAGACTCTCGATCAGCAATCGTCAACGGCGATCCATCATCTTTGTAATCGACGGAAAATTGATCCGTACGAAAATACTTCCTGGCTATCTGCCCCGCTGATTTAGCGATTCGATTGGCGACTTCCAAACGCTCGTTGACTGCGTCTTCTGACATGCATGCTCCTTATTCTGTTGCCGTCGACTCCGACTCCGATGGTGCTTTATCGACTGCTTCATCCGGTGGTTGAAAAAAGAACGCGTGCACAAACAGCATGATCGCACCGGTCACCAACACCGCATCAGCGATATTGAAGTTGGGCCATGGATCGAAATAAGGGACACCTTCGAGTCGAAACAAAATCCAGTCCCGCACGTTCGTTCGAATAGACTCTGGAAACCCTTCAGTAAAACCGAAACCAAGACGATCGTAAAGATTCCCGAGAATCCCTCCAGTGATCAGACCCAATGCGAACGTTAACCAACGATCGAGGATCCCTTTGAATGCAAACAGCCAAATCAGAATGCCGGTAATGGCGATGATCGAAAAGACTGAGAACAGCCAGCTATAGCCGCTGCCAATTCCGAACAGGGCGCCAGGATTGGTCGATGTTTGAATCCCAAAGATTCCATCGATGCACCAGGCTGGATCTTGAGGACCAAAATGGATCGAGTTGGGGTCGGCAACTTCCGGGCGGAAATAATTGGCGAACATGTATGACTTGGTCCAGAGATCGACCGACAGCCCCACGATCGCAGGCACAAAAAAAAGAGCGTAGCGGCTCAATGGGAGTCGCTCGCCCTCAAACAATCGTTGGTTGTTTTCGTCCGCGTTAGTAACTGGAAGATTCGCGCTCACTGGCACATTTCACGCAATAAGGTGTGTACGGCATAACCTTGAGCCGCATTTTGGGAATTCGCCCCGAACATTCGACGCAAGAACCATAAACACCCGACTCGATCCGCTCAAGGGCGCCTTCGATCTGGGCCAAAGTTTCACCTTCATTGTTCATCAGCAAGATCGTATTGTCCTGCTCATAAGTGTCCGTGCCCATGTCGGCCATGTGGTTCGAAACACCAGATCCACTCGCCGAACCACCGCTGGTTGAAAGCGCTCCGTCGGCCAAAGTGGAGACGTCCCCCCTTAGCCTCGAACGCAACGCCAGCAACATTTCCTTAAAAGGCTTGATGTCCGCTTTTTTCATCTTCATGTTTTATCTCCCATGCTGCATCCCCTTGACCGGTTGAAAAGGTGTCGTTCAAGTGAATCAAGTGCGTAATCGTAGATATGTGCGTTTCAATCGTCAATGAAAAACGCCTAAACCTTCAATTGAATTGTCGTAAACAACTGCAAATGAAACGTTTACGCAAGCAAGCCGATTGTTCAACGATTCACACCTGGTGAATTTGGGACGGCTAGCGATGACTCGAAACCATCCGGTCGCTCAAGAAATAGGCAGCTGCACAATAAGCAGGCAGCGAGGCTTGATCTGAATCGATCAGGCCACGCAACCAACGAAAGCACGCTTCAACGTTTGATACGGACCGGAATCGATAAAGTTTGCGAAAATCAACCGCTGATATCGATAGAAGTTGCTCGCTAACATGTTGGCGATACGATGCTCACCTGAGGATCCCATTCACGATTCACGACGCTAGAGGATTACATGATCAAACTTGCCATCAATGGAGCTGCCGGTCGGATGGGGGCTCGTTTGATCGACTTGGCCTCCAGCAACGATCAATTTGAAATCGTTGCTGCCGTCGAACCCCAGTCTCACCCAAAATCAGGTTCGGATGCTGGACAATTGGCAGGCATTGGCGATCTAGGTATCCAAATTGGCCCAGCGTTTAGTGATGAGACGCAAGTCGTTATCGATTTTTCGACACCGGAGGGCGCCGACCGAGCGATTGATTATTGCGACCAAAAGGGGATTGGCCTGGTGATGGCGACGACCGGCTTGAAACCCGAGACAACTGCGGCGATTGAGTCGGCTGCCGCCAACATCCCAATCGTTTTTGCACCGAGCATGAGCCTTGCCGTCAACTTGTCAATGAAACTGGTCGAGATGGCAGGCACAGCGTTAAAAGATCACTCGTCCGGCGTTGATGTTGAAATCATTGAACGGCATCATCGATTTAAAGTCGATTCGCCCAGCGGCACCGCGTTACGGTTTGGACAGATCGTCGCCGAGGCGATGGGGCAGACCAATCACCAACACGGCCGAGAAGGACTGATTGGCCAACGACCAGCAAATGAAATTGGTTATCACGCCGTTCGCGCCGGAGACAACCCCGGTGAGCATACGATCCTCTTTGGCATGCTCGGCGAAACCATTGAGCTCAAGGTTGCTGCGTCTAACCGAGACTGTTACGCCGCAGGGGCACTTGCCGCTGCAGCGTTCGTTGCCAATACCAAACCGGGTCTGTACTCGATGTATGACGTTCTCGGTTTCTAATTCCTTCAAACCTCAAACCTACGATGGCAAAATGCGACGAAGGTTATCTCTGTTCCGTTTGTGGACAGGATGTGGAATCCGTCACTGATAGCGAACTGTATTTGCGGTTTGTCATCGGCATGCTGGATCCTGAATTGTTGCATGCGCAGCCGGAAAAACACATCCGCTGCAATCCTTCGTTAGCGCAGTTCATCGTTGCTGCTGACTTTCCACCAATGAATGCCGAAGGCGATTTCTCCAAAGAACGGCTCGATCCCAAGTTTGTCGCTGAGCGAGAAACGTTGGTCACTCGTGGTTGGAAACGACTGAAAGAAATCCCCTCGCTTGGCGAAGTTTCCATCCTGGAATTCCCGCTCCCGGAAGTCATCGAACGGATGAAAAGATCTTCCTAGTGCACTGTTTCAATTTAGGTTTTGGGTTGATGGCTTTTCGGAAATCACGGTTCAGTCGTTGAAATCCAAGCGATGCCGCCCCGATGGAAAAACCGTTTACCCAATTTACTAGCTGAAACGCTGCACTAGTCTTCGGTCAAGCATCATTCTAAATTCTGACTCTCTGGTTGCAGTCCGTCGTTCAAGAAAAAACGCGAGGTAGCGGAACTACCTCGCGTTCAGGTCACCAATCGTCAGTTGTTCCAGCCGTGTTCACTTCAAAGAAGTACCGGAGGTGGCGACGGCGGTGGTGGTGGTGGAGGTGGCGGCGGTGGAGGTGGCGGCGGTGGAGCAACGACATCATCATCGTCGTCATCATCGTCGTCGTCTTTTGGCGGAGGGGGCGGCGGCGGTGGAGGTGGTGGCGGGGGCGGAGGTGGATTCAAGATCGTCGGCAACTGCCGTGCCTGAATCATCGGTGTCCGTTCGGTACGCAGTTTCGTCGTGGCTGAAATCGTTGCACCCTTGAGGAAAAGTGCAGCTCCCCACGAGTTCTCATCCATGGGCACTTCAACCCGCGTTGAGACGAACGTGGTTTCGGAATCGATACTTCCAGGTTCAAATTTCACATTAACTTTGCTGACACCGGCAATCGCCATAATGTCTTTGGCTTTTTGAATGGCCTCTTCTTTCGTTGCGCCCGGAACAATCACCGCGCGCGATGCCACATAGGCTGCGTTCTCAGCCGTGTGCCTGATGACATTGGCTCGAACAAATTCAATGCCCGCAAAAATGACCAGAAAGAGGATCGGTGCGACCATGGCGAATTCAACCGCCGTCACACCTTGGCGTTCTCGATGGTTTCGTTTCATACGCATTCCTGTTGAGTCTTCTGGCTGTGGGTCAAGTTGGTTCGATGTGCAATGCAGCTATCGAGTCAGCATGGTTGGTAATTTGCGACTGATCGACTTGAAAGCTTCCGTCAATGCCGTACTGTCTTTGGCGTGGATATGAAATCCGTTACCGATCGCGGCGACATTTTTCATCAACGATTGGTCCGCTTCATTCGAGAACGTGATGGTGATAATCATGATGCCATCATCGGCAAGCGATCGTGCCCAACCTGTGGGGCTGCCACCGACGCTGACTTTGCCATCGGTCATGACGATGACAACTTTGGCAGAAAAGTCTCGTGCTTTTCCAGTGCTAAGTGCTGCTTGGCCCGCTTGCATTCCCGCGGAGATGTTGGTGCCGCCGCCGTCCAGGTCTTTCGTATGGTCGGCAAGCTTTGATTCAATTTCGTGGTACTTGTCGGTCAGATCTTTGTCAATTCGGGCTCCATCCGCGTAGGTCACCAGACTGACTCGCTCGTCGAGGGGCGAGATCGTAAGGTCCGCTAAAAATGATTTGACTGCGGACACTGCGTCTCGCCAGCGCGAGTCCTTTGGGGCTTCATCGCCAAACTCCCAATCGGCGGGAGCCGCTGCAGGAAAGGGCGGAAACACAGCAGGCTCGTCATCGGCGTATGCCATCGATCCGGAGCGATCAAGTACAACGGCAACATCGACTTCGACCTGGGTGGAGACGGATGTCGTTGACAGCCCGAAACTTCCGGTCCCCATGAAGTTGGGAAAGAAAGTGGCGATCTCTCCAAGCGAACTTCCGCCATCTCGGTGTCCGAGGATCTCGAGCGAGTTGAAGCTCGTCATCGATCCATCGTCAGGAACAAACTCATATCGACCGTCGGCTTTGGCAAGCGTTGCGACACCAATGTTGATATCGGACATGTCAAACGACAATGGCTCTCCAGCAACGGTATTCAGCCGTCCTGCCCGATTTGCAATCGCCAACGCCATGGTTGGGTCTCGATCTTTTGCAAATGTTCGTCCAGCGGCTTTGGCGGCGACATCCGTCGAGATTTGCAGCTCGGTTTGGCAAAGCTGAATATAAGCGATGTTGATGGCGAAACCGGCAAGCACCAAAACTATTGGCAACAACATGGCGACCAACGGTAGAACGGCGCCGCTTCGACACAACGCATTGACAGGTTGACGACGTCTGAAAGCCAACATCATTCGTGTTCCTTCATGATAAAGACAGAGACGGTTTTGCTGCCGCTACTAAAGAGCCGCGTCTTTCCCGGCTGACTCGCCGAGGACGTCACTTCGACTTCAATAAAGGTGCCAGACGGTTGCGACGCAAAATCGGCGGGAATCACTTTCACCAAATCAATATTCACGCCTCGAGCAGTCGCAATGTCTCGAACTTGTTGATCAACATCCGTGAAACTTGCATCAGGAATGACTGCGACACGAGCCCCTTCAAATGCCATCAACAACATCGACTGCCTCAAGAAGATCGTGTTGCAGATCTCGACCGTGCCCAGAACGATCATCAACAATACTGGCAAACATACGGCGGCTTCAACAACCGCCGCGCCTCGGCGCGAGTGGCGCATGCGGTGTCTAGACCAATACCGCTCAAACGAGCATGACAATTGAGTCGCGGAACTCCGTCTGTGGTTGTTTTGGTTTTCTGTGTTTGTCG
>JBCAWX010000023.1:0-110607 GCA_038534355.1 Planctomycetota bacterium | reverse complement strand
GCACCCGTCGACGAACTAAACAAAACTCAAACCCCGGTGTTTATCGAGTCAGACGGCGCATGAACCGGATCGCACCCGGCTTCTATGGTGTCAATGCTAAAATTCGTGATCATGCCGTACCTGATTGTATTCGTTTTGTAATATAGGAATGATTTCTTTGGCCGGAGTGTCATCGCTGATTGTTTTTACAATTGCGTCCTCGTTCATTCTTACCGTTTTTGGCCGCTTTCCCTTTCGTTCGACAATTTTGGCCGACACTTTATTTCCAGTTGCGGCAGAACTTTTGGCAACTTCTTCTACTACCGATTTGTTCAGCTCTTCGCCTTTGATTTGTGTCGATCCACTACTGCCATTGGCTTTATTTAGATAGACAGAGAGTGGTTTTTGAAAAAACTCGTCAGCGTCGAATGGGTTGGGGCCAGAAAATGTTGCGCGAAATGCTTTTACACGATAGGCTTTTTTGATATGCGAAAGAAACCCTTCCGGGTTTGGGATTGGGGACACTTCGATATTCAATTGGTTTTTTATGCAAACATCGGTTTCAGTTAGAACGTCTTCTATCCTCTGAGCCAGAGTGGAAACTTTACGGATTAAACTTCGTTTTTGAACGATTCCCAAAAGACCAATTGAGGCATCGAAAAAAACGACTGTATGCGGGCTTGAGTCGGAAAGTTCTTCGACAAAGTTGCCGGTTTCGGTGTCATATTTCTCGATAGTTAAAACTGTCGTACGCCCGATTGCAAACCTGCCCGTGTTGTTCTTCTTTGTAAATTCCAGATTGCCAATGTGCCACTCAGCCCCGTTTCTAGCTGTGAAGCTGGGCTTTTCGTTGAGCGCTGCCAAAAAAAGAGACTTAGGAGACTTTCGGTCGTGCAAGAAAGAAGCCTGTTCAGGTCGAATGAATTTTACGCGATAGAGGTGGATCTCGAATGCGGGCATGTAGTTTTCTAGGGTGACAAATTAGGTGACAAGTGTTCTCTCATATTACCAAGTCTGCTAATATCAAGTAGGCCAGGCAGGACTCGAACCCGCGACAAAGGGATTATGAGTCCCCTGCTCTAACCAACTGAGCTACTGGCCCTTTTTCAGGGTGTGACGCTTTGTTGCTCGCCGAAAAGGCGACGAGGAACGGAACGGGTTGGAAGCGGTTCCAAAGCGTCAACTTGAAACGAATAGCTTATCCAATCTTCAACAATTCCTCAATCTGCTGCTGCGAGATGAATCCAGCTCGCAACGGGCCACATCTCAAACCGCCATCAATCCTCCAAGTTTTCCAGTCGAAACTTTTCAACCTCTCGCGCCACGTTCTCGCGTTACCACTTCTCGCGCCACCAATTCTCGGCAGCTCCAATTTTCGGCCCAAGCATCCGCATCGCACGATTGCTGTCAAAATTGGCTCGGCAAAATCGGTCAATCGGCATCATCGAATCCTGCGTTGTCGTTTAAACTACGTCAATGAATCTGAATCGAGACAACTCTATCGCATTTGATTTCTATCCTGGCAAACTCCCTATCCTCGTGTCGTTCCCGCACAATGGCAGCGAAATCCCGGATGAAATCGCCGAGATGATGACGCCAGCCGGTACGACATCACGTGATACCGACTGGTTTCTCGATCGGCTTTATGATGTTCCTGAATTGGCAAATGCCCATCAAATCGTCGCCAAACTTTCCCGTTACGTGATCGACCTGAACAGGCCCAGTGACAACCGAGTCTTGTATCCAGGACAAACGTCGACAGGTCTGGTTCCCGAATTTCGCTTTGATGGTCAGTCGATCTATCAGGATTCGCTGCCCGATGAAATAGAAATCCAACGTCGTGTCGAACTCTATTGGAAACCCTATCATGATGAACTTCATCGGCGGCTGACTGAACTGAGAAAACAACATGGATTCGCTGTACTGATCGAAGCTCATTCGATCCCTTCACAAGTACCACAGCTTTTCTCCGGCACGCTTCCCGACTTCAGCATCGGTACCCATTGCAGCAGTGCTTGTGACCGAGGTTTAACCGCGTCGGTTGTTGGCGTTTTGGAAAAACAGAATCGATACTCGTACGTCGTGGACCAGCGGTTTATTGGTGGATACATTACCAGGCATTTTGGTCAACCAGAAAACAACTGGCATGCATTTCAGATTGAACTGTCTCAAGCCACCTATCTCGATGAAGTAACCTTGGAATGGGACAACGAAAAAGCGACCCAGGTTCAATCCGTTTTCAGCGAAATATTTCAGTCCGTTCAAAATTGGGTTTGGCAACATGACTGAAGGCCAGACACTGAGAATCCATCGTAGCAACTCGCCGGACACACTGTTTCGTGGTTTTAAAATCGCCACAATGTTGGAGTCGAGCGAACTGGAGAATGCCCAGCCTGATTTACCATGTGCGCTGAACCCCACCAACTATGGCACAATCGAGAAGGGGACCCTCGCCGTCACCGACGGGGTCATCGATTGGATCGTGCCGGAATCAGAAACTCCTCAGGTTCCCGCCGATGTTGAGATCATCGAAGGAGCCGGAAAATGGCTGACGCCAGGGTTAATCGATTGCCATACCCATTTAGTATACGGCGGTGACAGAGCATCCGAATGGGAAGCGAGACTTGGCGGGCAGTCGTATCAAGCGATCGCCAAGGCGGGTGGCGGGATTCTCTCAAGCGTTCGCGCAACGCGTGCCGCCAGCGAAGATGAGTTGGTCGAATCCGCGACCAAGCGGTTGATGTATTTGTTGTCTGAAGGTGTCACGACTATTGAAATCAAGTCAGGTTATGGGTTGGACCTGGAAAACGAAATTAAGATGCTGCGGGCGGCCAATCGAGTCGGTGCCGAAAACCGAGTCGATGTCTTTTCGACACTATTGTCCGCTCACGCCGTCCCGCCAGAATTTGCGCAGCGGCCTGATGACTATGTAACGTTGATCTGTGAGGAGATCATCCCGACTGCCAAAGACGAGTGTCATGCAGTCGATGCTTTTTGTGAATCCATTGCATTTTCAGTCGAACAAACCAAACGCGTTTTAATGACCGGCAAAGACTGCGGTCTTTCGATCAAGGTTCACGCGGAGCAGTTGACCCATACCGGAATTGCAGCTGAAGTCGCGAAAATGGGTGGCTTGTCTGCCGATCATTTGGAGTTTTTAACCGCAGCGGACTGCGCGGTGCTTGCCGAACATGGCACCGTTGCCACCTTGCTGCCGGGTGCGTTTTTCTGTTTGCAAGAAACGCAGAAACCTCCACTTGAAGCCTTGCGAAATCATCATGTCCCAATCGCGATCGCCACCGACTGCAACCCAGGCAGCTCACCTGTCGTTTCTATTTTGACGATTGGCAATATGGCTTGTAACTTGTTTGGGATGACGCCTGAAGAAACCCTAAAAGGGATGACTCGCAACGCAGCGTTGGCGTTAGGATTGAATGATCGAGGAGTGATCAAACCGGGAGCGATCGCAGATTTTGCGGTTTGGGATGTTGCGTCGCCAGGCGAGATCTTTTACCAGATCGGAGCCAACCCATGCGTCGATGTCTTCAAAAACGGCAAGCGGTCTCGTTCGTGGGTAGCCCATGAGCAACGATAACAAAGTGTTTTCGTTTCAGCAGGCGTTGGTCGGCGATCGTTGGCTGGAGAATGTCTGCATTGAGGTGAGCGACGGCATCATCCAATCGATTGAGAATACCAATCAGAACACCTTCGATCGCAAAAACTCAGCTGTGGAGAAAACGCATTCACTGATCGCGTTGCCGGGGATGGTCAATGTGCACAGCCATGCGTTTCAGCGTGCATTCGCTGGCATGAGTGAGTACGCGACCGCCGCGCGCGATAGCTTTTGGACGTGGCGGTCGTTGATGTACCAGTTTGTCGAGTCGATCACAATCAAACGAGTGGCAACGATCGCGCGACAGCTGTATCGTGAAATGCTCGCCGCCGGGTACACATGGGTTGGGGAGTTTCACTACCTGCATCACGTCGCGGGGCAATCCGGTGTCGATTCGGCGATGGAAATGGCTGGCGCGGTTGTCAACGCCGCGAAAGAAGTGGGTATCGGGATCTGCCTGCTCCCCGCAGCGTACCAGCGAGGTGGATTCAAGGATCAGCCACTGGTCGGAGGTCAAACGCAATTCGAGTTGGACGACGAACAGTACTGCGAGTTGTTGACTCGTTGTTGGCAGCGTTGGGACTCGGAACCGAATGTGCGAGTCGGAGTTGCACTTCATTCGCTGCGGGCGATTTCGGAAGCAAGCGCAAAACGAATTCTACATCAGTTGGCAATGGATCATCCGGGCCGAGAGTTTCCGATTCATGTTCATATCGCGGAGCAACTCGCGGAGATCGAGGACTGCATCTCTGAACATGACGAACGTCCCGTAGATTTTTTGTTGAACCGGTTTAACGTCAACCATCGTTGGTGCTTGATTCACGCGACTCATATGAGTCCAACTGAATTAAGTCGGCTTGCGACCTCAGACGCCGTCGTTGGCCTTTGCCCGACCACCGAAGCCAATCTTGGTGATGGTATTTTTCTTGCCGATTCGTTTTTGGAGCAAGCGGGAACTTTTTCCATTGGCAGTGATAGCCATTGCAGCATTGATTTACGGGAAGAGCTTCGCTGGATGGAGTATGTCCAGCGATTGCAAAGGCGACAACGGGCGGTTTTGGGCAACGAAGAACAGTCGGTCGGTCGAAGGTTGTACTGTGGTGCCGCGGAGGGCGGCGCACAGGCGATTGGGATTGATGGAGGAGTCATTGAAGTTGGACGAAGCGCCGATTTTACACTGGTTGATCCCAATCACCCGGCGATCGGAGCAGTGCAGGGCGATCGAGTGCTTGATCGATTGATCTTTACCAACGTCGGCAACCCAGTTGCAGGCGTGGTCGTCGGTGGCTGCCTGCATTTGAGTTGAAACACGTCAACGAATTAGAAGGACACGTCAACGAATTAGACGGACGGAAGTGAGCTACTTCCAACTATTGTTTTGACGATACTGGCCAGGTGTGATCCCGGTAAGTTTCTTAAACAGCGACGACATATATTCGGTGTGGTTAAAGCCGGTCAGTTTCGCCACTGCCGACAGCTTTAATTCTGTTTCCAACAACAGCTGTTTGATTTTCGCGATCTTAACGCGATTGATTTCGCTGTTGATGGAACGATCCATCACTTTTCGAAAACGACGTTCGAGCGTCGCACGTGAGACCGGCAACGAGTTGACGACATCCGAGACTTCGATTCCATCACAAGCATTTTCGCGTATAAACGACAACGCTTGGGAGATCAGTTTATCGGCGATTGCCGTTGTATCGGTCGAGACCCGGACCTCAATGCCAATCGGTCGAATGGAATCATGGTTTTTCTCCAGCGCTTTGCCATCGATCAAGTCTTGGAGAATTTCTGCCGCTCGATAGCCAATCATTCGGGCATTGCAATTTACGCTGCTCATTGGTGGGTTGGAAAGCTTGCAGATCAGTTCATCATTGTCGACGCCGACGACTGAGACTTCTTCGGGGACAGCGATTCGTTGCGTCCGCAGGATGTTCAAAATCTGTCGTCCTCGAACGTCGTTGCAGGCAAAAAGTCCGATCGGTTTGGGGAGTTCAACGAGCCAGCGAATCAGCTCCGGTTCGGCTTGAATGCCATAGGCTTCAACCGAGGCGGTGATCTCAGGGCCAGCGATACCGATTTTGGATTCGGTTGGATCCGCGGGTACTGACGGGGAAGTCTCATAGGTGTAGCACCTGACCCCTTTGGCCTCGGCGTATCGTTTGAAAAGTTCGACACGGCGATGTGAAAAATCGAAGTTGGCAAAACCACAAAAAGCCAACTTACGGTGGCCGATTTCCAAAAGATGTTCGACCGCAGTTTTGACAACTAGACTTTCGTCGGCAGCGACGGTGGGGACGGAAGGATTGACGGGTCGATGATTGCGAAGGTCGACCCAAGGCAACCCTAGACTGGAAACGTACTGATAGAGCTTTTTGGAATCTGGTCGGACAATCAATCCGTCCAACTCAATATCGTCGATCCACGTTGGGATGCCTTGGCTGAGTGTGCGCTCCTGGTAGACGATTTCCCAGTTGTCGTGCGACTGCGCGAAATTTGAAATGCCCAGCAGTAAGTCACGTCCATAGCCCCTGGATGATTCAATGATCAAGGCAATTTTTCGTCGCTTTTTCATGAGCAAGCGGCTAAAAACAGATCGGAACGTTCAAGGATGCAGTGACGTAAATCCTAAGTTCCGATTGTAGCTGGCAGAATTTTGAAATGCAACAACGCGGCAATCGAGTCCGCCATTGTTGATCAATGAGACGGATTCTCATGCAGATGGCGGTCGGTCAGTTCAAGCGGACGTTGCCGCGTTGTTCATTGCCCGGCTACCCCAGCGCTTCCTGGTACATCTCTTCCTGGAAACCGACCAGCATCGTTTTGCCCACGATCAATGTTGGAGCGCGAAGATTTCCGGTCGGGCCAAGAATCAGCTTGAGGATTTCTTCTTCGGTGTGAGACTTTGTCTTTCGATCGACATCGACTCGTTTTTTGCCTTTGGCGACGAAGAGTTTGTTGACCCTCGAGATCAACTCCAGAGCTTCATCTTTTTGGTACTTTTCCTTTTTGGCGTTGATTTCGGTTTGCGCAGTAATGTCAGCGTTGGCAAGAAACTCTTGCGTTTTTCCGCACGTTTTTCAGCCAGGACGATGGTAGCTCCAACTTAGTTTTGCCATTTTTGGCGACTCCGGTGATTAAGATTTTGGAATTCGGTAAAATTTTGATTTCGATGCAAACACTACCGCAGGAACAGCGAATAACAAAACAACTTGATGCTGAGTTTCAGTCTCAGCGGAACCAGCTGATGTGATTCGCAAATCAACGCCCTTTGATTTAACACGATGACTCAACCATTTTCTTCCGTCAACCAATCGAAATCCATGCCTGAAGAAGTTACCTATTATGATGAGCATCCATCGATGTTTCGGAACCGACCGGTCGAGTTCGTTCTAACTTGCGTGTTATGTTTGGTGGGAGTTGGCTTGATCATGTTTTTGATCTGGTGGTTGCGCTGCAAGGGGACACAGCTGACCGTGACGAGTGAGCGGACCCGTTTGCGGAAAGGAATTCTGTCCAAGTCAATTACCGAAGTTTGGCATCAGGACGTTCGCAATGTTCAGCTGCACCAGACGTTTTTTCAGCGAATGCTAGGTGTCGGAACGATTGGGGTTTCAAGTTCGGGTCAGTCAGGTTTGGAGATCAGTGTCAGTGGAATTCCAGATCCTGATCATGTAAAAGAATTGATTGACCGGCATCGTCGGCGATAACGGCTGGAGCAGGCCTTTTGCGGGCCTCTTTTTCGTAGATTGGGGCGGTTGGACTGGTAGAAATCAAGTATCAAGACTACTCTGTCTTGATTCAATGTTCGTGGATCGCGATTCGGACGATCGCCGCAAATCACGAATTTAAATCAGTTCGTCAATCAACTTTCTCGCATGGCGTCGGAATCTTACCAGCACATCACGACCGACGACGATCTGAAAACGTTTTGCGAAAAGTCAGAGGGAGCAAAGTGGATCGGTTTCGACACTGAGTTTGTGTCTGAGAATCGTTATCGTCCTGAGCTTTGCCTTCTACAGGTCGCTGTCGATGGTGACTACTTTATCGTTGATACGATGACCGTCAAAGATTTGTCGCCATTCTGGACGCTGCTTGTTAACGGCGATCATGTCACCGTCGCACACGCGGCACGAGAAGAGTTTCTGTTCTGTTTTCGCGCGTCCAAGTCGCGCCCCAAAAAACTGTTTGACGTGCAGTTGGCTGCCGGAATGGTCGGGCTGGAGTATCCGGCATCGTATGGAAATCTTGTGAGTCGGTTACTGAATCGAACCATCGATAAAGGCGAAACGCGAACTGACTGGCGTAAGCGGCCTTTGTCTCAACGACAAATCGATTACGCATTGTCTGATGTTGTTCACTTAAGACCGTTGTACGACAAACTGGATGTACAACTGAACGAGTTGAATCGTACGGAATGGTTTGCTGACGAGATCAGCAAGTGGATGGATCATTTGGAGTTGAGCGAGATCGAACCGCAATGGCGCCGGGTCTCCGGGATTTCAAATCTTAATCGCAGAGCCTTGGCCATTGTTCGCCAGTTGTGGCTGGAACGTGATGAAGAAGCGAGCCGTCAGAACCGTTCACCGCGTCGCATTCTTGCAGATGATTTAATCGTCGAGTTGGCCAAGCGAGGCAGCTCAGACATCAAGCGGCTGAAGGCGATTCGCGGATTTGAAAATCGAGTTTCCAAGTCGATGTTCGAACGGATCTCCGAAGCGATTGAAACTGCGAACCAGCTTCCTGACAAAGAATTGCCCAAACGTTTGCCACGAAATCAGAATATGAACCTCGGCTTGTTGGGACAATTCTTGACCACTGCGATCAACGTTGTCTGTCGCCAACAGAGTATTGCCCCTGCGATCGTGGGTACTGCTAACGATATTCGTAAACTCGCGGCATGGCGGTTGGGGATGATCAAGTTGGACGAAGCACCGGAGCTTTCCAAAGGTTGGCGTGCTCGAATGGTCGGTGATGTTATTGATGAAGTTTTGAACGGCACCGTCGCCATTCGTGTCGGCAATCCAAAAAGTGAAATGCCACTTGAACTGGAATATCTATCTGGAGACGAGTGAATCAGTGGCCCCTGGCAAACTCAGCCATTTCTGCGACCAAAAACGCTGATCCCGCGATACACAAGAATTCATTGGCTTGCAGCGACTCCGTGGCGGCCTTCCAAGCGGTTTCGGGGGTTGGGCAAATCGAAATGACGGTGTTGTTGCCACCTTTTTGATCAATCGTCCTTGCTGTTTCAGCAATAACACTTGCCTTTGTCGCCCGCGGGTTGAGAAGGTACTCAGTTGCGATCAGCTCGTCAAAACAGGGAACAATTCTTTCCAGCATTCGGCGGCAGTCTTTGTCTTTGCTGGTGCCAAAGATGATCTTTCGTTTTGTGAACGACTCCCATTCGGGCAACTCATTTTGGAGTGCCTCAAGCATTGCACCAATCGACGCATCATTGTGCGCGATGTCAATGATGATCGTTGGTGAAGTCTGGACGACCTCTGTTCGTCCGACCAGAGTTGCAGCTTCAAGACCGCGGCGGATGGCGTCGTCGGTGATATTCCATTGCTGTTGGTTGAGAACCTGGGTGACCGCAATGGCGAGTGCCGCGTTAAGACGTTGGTGACGCCCAAGCATTTTTAACCGCAGGTTATCGATCTGAACTGGCGGCGGCAAAGCCGCAGCCGACTCGCTTGACCGGGGCGAAGTGACATCTGGATTCAGATTGATCGTCCCATACCAACGAAACGTGTTTGCGCGTTCGGAGGTGGAGGTGTTCGAAGGAGCTTCAACGTTGAAGTGATCTTCCAAAACGAAAAGTGGAGCGTTTTGATGTTTTGAAACGTCTTCGATGACTTGGGCAGCGTCCGGATGGCGTGCGCCGCTGACGACCGGAATGCTTTGCTTGATGATGCCAGCCTTTTCACCAGCAATCTTGTCAACGGTAGAACCAAGTTGGCGGGTGTGATCGAGGCTGATGTTGGTGATGACACAAACATCGGGCTGACACACATTGGTTGAGTCAAGTCGGCCGCCAAGTCCAACTTCGAGGACAACGGCATCGCACTGTTGGCGAGCGAAGTGCAGCATTGCCGCCGCGGTAATGATTTCAAAAAACGTCAGCCGTTTTGTGACTTCGGACTCTGAGTGTTGTGGGGGTAGCGTCGAAGTCGTCAGTACTGCGTCGTTTTTATACGGACTCGCAGGATGAACGTTTTGAACAGAAGTCGCTTGATTGGGACCGATTGGCAAGCTGGAGGCGGGCTCTCGGTCCATTTCCTCGACAATGGGATCGATTTGCGAGAGCACGTCCTCAAGTGCTTCGTTGGAAATCCAATTTCCGTCGATCGCAATGCGTTGGCGGATGGTTTCCAGGTGTGGCGAAGTATAGACGCCTGTTTTCCGACCGCTGGCGGTTAGCACGCTGCCAATCATGGTCGATGTGGACCCTTTCCCCTTGGTCCCAGCAACGTGAATGACGGGATATTTTAGATGCGGGTCGTCGAGTCGTTGTAATAACTCGATCAAGTTTTTGAGTTTGAAGTGCTCCGTCCCGACTTTGATTTGTCGTTCGTAGTTAATTCGATCGAATAGTTTCGATTGAAAGTGATCCATGCGAGAGATTCAGTCGGTTTCGGTGACGCAGAGTTTAAGATGACGTGGCATTATTGAAAAAACGGGCCCCGTTGAACACTGTTTTTTACCGATTTATCGTATTCGCGAAACGGGGCGAACGGATTTTGCGGCCCAACCCGTGTGGCAGGTCAAAAAAGGATTAAAATCAAATCATTTGATGCTGTTTTTTCGGCATCGTTGTGGACAATAAGAAACCGAAATTCAGGCTGAACATTTGTTGCTGATTCGTCGTAGAGAATCGTATCCCGCCGATTTGCTTGTGATAACGTTTGACTCCTTGACGATCACCCGCCCAGCCTTGGCCAGTTCCGGATACTGAGAGTCGGAATCTGCCAGATGTTGCACCTAAAATCAGACCCGGAGAATCACCCCCCAATGGCAACCGAAACCCAGCCTGCCCAAAAGCTTGAGCAAACCAATCCGGACTATAACCCCAACATCGTCGTTGAAGCTCAGAACCTGACAAAGATCTATAACGACTTTTGGGGTCGTCAAAAAGTTCGTGCACTCAATGCGTTGGACCTTGAAATTCGAAAAGGCGAAATTTTTGGTCTGTTGGGGCCGAACGGTTCGGGAAAATCGACAACGATCAAATTACTTCTGGGTTTGCTATTCCCAACTCGTGGTCGGGCATTGGTCTTTGGACAAGAGGCGACCGAAGTAACCAAAAATGAGCGAATTGGCTACTTGCCCGAAGAGTCGTACCTTTACAAGTATCTAACGGCTGAGGAAACACTGGACTTTTACGGTCGACTTTTCGATATGCCGGCGAAAGTTCGCAAAGACCGAGCGAAGGAACTGATTGAGCAGGTTGGACTCGGGCATGCCAAGCGTCGTCAGCTAAAAGAGTACTCGAAAGGGATGACTCGTCGAATTGGTCTGGCGTCGGCGTTGATCAATGATCCGGAGTTGATTCTTTTGGACGAACCGACTTCCGGTCTCGACCCATTGGGGACCCGAGAGATGAAGGACATGATCATCAAGCTGCGTGATCAAGGTAAAACGATCGTGATGTGCAGCCACTTGCTGGCCGATGTTCAAGACGTCTGTGATCGAATTGCGATCCTCTATCAAGGTGATTTGAAGGAACTCGGTCGCGTCGATGATTTGCTGAAAGTCACCGAAGAGACTGAACTGAGAACCAAGGGGTTATCCGCAGAAGCACAAGAAGAGATTCGACAAGTCATCGCCAAACATGGTGGTGAAACGATCTCGATGGAAAACCCACGCACGACTCTGGAAGATCTGTTTTTGGGAATTGTCCGAGACAGTCAAGCACGCCCCGGTCATCGCTCGAGGGGTGCCGAAGCGGCGGCTGCGAAATCGGCTCCGCCGGCGGACGAATCGTCTAAAGAATCAGAATAGCTCTTCATCCATTCGCCATCGGCGGCCACCACCAATCAATTCATTAATCCATCGCTCGTGTATTCGCTGAGCGGACTTAGAAATTCCAATGATCGTAGAAGAACAGGCTTTTGGCACTTACCTTGAATGGCTCAGTGGCGGTCTCTTTCAATTTGGGATCGTAATGGTCTCGGCTGTCGTTGTCGGTGTCTTTTTTGGCTACCTCATTGCCGCACTCAAGCACGGCCCCTTTGAAGCTTTTTATATCGTTTCTCAAGTCATTGGTCAGGCATTTCCTGACTTTGTGTTTACGTCGCCCCGACGAGTGTTTGCGATTGCCAGGTTGGCGGTCAAAGAAGCGTTGCGGCGAAAAGTCATCCTCGTCACGTTTGCGATCTTTGCGGCATCACTTTTGTTTGGCGGTTGGTTCATGAATTCGGGTTCGGATCACCCGGATCGAATCTATGTCAACTTCGTGATGTTCGGCACGCAATTACTGGTCCTGTTGATGGGCATGCTGATCAGTGCCTTCAGTCTGCCAGAAGACTTGAAGAACAAAACGATCTTTACCGTGGTCACCAAACCGGTCCGCGCCACAGAGATTGTTCTGGGACGAATCGTTGGGTTCGGTTTTCTCGGAACCATGTTACTGATGTTGATGGGTTTGATCAGTTTTGTTTTCGTGTATCGCGGATTGGCACACAACCATCAGATCGTTGGAAACGAGCAGACGCTCGCTTCGTTCGTCGACGTCCCTGAAGACTTGCGGTCTGAGTTGACGGGTCGCCGGGTCTCTGATGAAGCGTTCATGGAAGCGCAAACGAATGTGGTCTCTGGTCACGCACACGCGCTGGAGTTGCTGCGCGATATTCGCTCGCCAAATGATCCAGAGCCGCTTCAAAAAACAAACATCATCAATCAGATTCAGCTGCCAGACGGTCGAATCGAGTATCACCGAATTAAGTGTGTCGAAACGGCTGGCCACACACATCGCGTCATTGTCGATGGAGAAGGCGATACGGCAACCATTCGTTTGGGCCCCGCAGTCGGTTTCTTCCGAGCTCGAGTTCCCGTGATGGCTTCGGAGCTTCAATTTTTCGGACGTGATGGTGAACCGAAAAAAGGTGGTTACAGCGTCGGTAAAGAATCAACTTACCGTGGATACATCGACGGCGGCGACTATCGTTCTCGCACGTCGCTCTCCAAAGCCGAGTTCTCTTTCTTTGACTTCCGCCCAGAGTTGTTCCCATCGCTTGAGCAAGGTAAGGCTCCATTTGTGCAGTTGGAATTGCGACTGATGGTCTTTCGAACTCACAAAGGGGATATCGAAAAACGGGTCGGTGCCGGTGTTCGATTTGAAAGCATTGTCGGAGAAGGAGAAGAGACTTTTAAATCGGACATGATTGAGTTTGAAACGAAGGAATTCGCCACTCAGATCCTGCCGATTCCAAGAAAAATTGTCGGGAAAGTTTACGACAGCAAAGATCGTTTGATACGCGAAGGTGAATACGATCTGTTTGATGATTACGCACGAAACGGATCATTGAAACTTGTGCTCAAATGTCGTGACTACAACCAATACCTGGGCGTCGCCCGCGGCGAAGTCTATTTTCGATCCGCGGATCACCCATACTGGCTGAACTTCCTGAAGGGTTACGCCGGTGTCTGGTGCCAGATGATGATCATCATTTCGCTGGGCGTCGCGTTGAGTACGTTTTTGAATACGCCGATCACGATGTTGGGGGCAATGGTTTTGATCATCATTGGGTTCTTCCGGGAATTCATTCAGGAGATGACCTTACCGACTCACGCAGGTGGTGGACCGATCGAGTCCTTCATCCGGGTGATTACCCAACAAAACATGGTATACGAACAAGACACCAACTGGTTCAACACGCTGGTCACTCAGGTCGACAAAGGTCTTGTTCAGATTTTGAACGGGCTGACTTATCTCGCACCTGATTTCAGTCGGTTGAATTTTTCTGAAATGTTGACTCAGGGCTTCGCTATCAAAGGCGACAGCGTGGGTGTTGCCTTTACTTTGACGTTAATTTTCTGTGCTGGGCTGACCGTGCTGGGATATTTTGCACTGAAAACCCGGGAGATCGCGAAATGAAAAACAAACCGTTTGTTCGCAAGATTATTTACATCGCCTTGATCGCTGTTTTGGTGATCCCGTTGGCGATGATCTCATTGCCAGAGACGCGTGATCCTCAAGGTGAAATCGACAAGCCTGGCGGCAAGTTGGCCCAGCTGCGCGAGGAGTTCAATCTGTCGCAAGCCAAAATGTCGGACATCGACCCGGCCAGCGAAACGATGAAGCTTGCCTCGCTTGGTTTGCGTGGGATCGCCGTCAATGCGCTCTGGATGCAAGCCGCTCAACATCGCAAAGAGGAAAACTATGACAAGCTTCGTTCGACGCTGAACCTGCTAACAAAAATCCAACCCAACTTCGTCAAGGTTTGGGAATACCAAGCCCACAACCTTGCTTACAACATCTCGATGGAGTTCGACGACTACGAACAACGATATGCCTGGGTCAAAAAAGGATTGTTGTTCCTCAAAGGTGGGATCCCGCATAACAAAATGGATCACCGCATGTATGACAACATGGGGTTCTTCACCGGGAACAAGTTCGGCAAATCCGATGAGAAAAAATCGTATCGTCGTTTGTTTCGAAACGACAACGAATTTCATCAAGACATGTCCGACGTTGTCGAACCAAGCCTCTACAACCTTGGTTTCGGTTATGAGTACGACAGTTGGCAAATGGCCTATCTCTGGTACGGGTTTTCGAAAGAGCTCGTCGAAGAAAAGAATGCTCAACCCTATCGAAGCGATGTCATGTTCTACATGCTTCAACCGGCGCAAAAACGCCACTTGGCAATGGCACTCCAGGAAGAGTTTCCACCGAGTAACTACATGTCGACCGTTTGGCGTGACGCCGACGACATGTGGCGGAAGTATGGGAACCAGAAGCTGACCAACTCGATCGGTGTTACGATCACACTGGAAGGACAAAACGCCGCTCAAGAACGTCTCGAAGCTGCCAAAGCAGAATTGGATAAATTGGTAGAGCCGGGCCGCAGAGCTGCAATGATTGCCGACATTGGCCGCGAAGTTCTCAGCGACGAAGAACAAGCGTTGATCAAAGCCGATTCGGATCAATTGGACGAACAACAGAACATGCGAGCTCAGATGATCAAGGATCGTCTTGCCGACCTTGACGAGCGACTCAATGACAAACTTGCGATGCAAACCAAGCCAGAAGATCGAGGCCGCGCGTTAAAGCTTGTTCAGGATATCAATTCGATCAAATTGGAAATTAAGACGATGGATCGCGATGCGGAAACCGTCAATTACCCGTATTGGCGAACCCGTAACCGTATCGAATCGGAGCCCGCTACGTTCGCAGCTCACGAGGCACTTTTCAATGCCGAGCAAGTCTGGCGAAAGTCCACTTACGACGACGAATACGAGTTCGACTATCGAACGAAAGAAAAGAAGATCGTTAGGAAGGGTGCAATCACGCTGTACAACGAAGCGTTTGAACTCTGGAGACCCATTTTCGCGACGAATCCCCGACTCGCCGATGGCCAGTTGTCCGACCGGATCATCAAAGCAGTTAAAGAGTATCAGAAGATGCTCAAATTCGCTAACCGGCCATGGCCCGAAGACTTTCCACTGCAACGTTTGATTGACATTCGATTTGATAAAGGTGAGCAGGATCAGTTGCCAACGACCACCTACATGAAACAGCAACGGGAAATGTCCGACGACGACACCGATACGTCGGATGAAATTGGTGGAAAAAAGAAGCCGGAAGAGAACCCCCAAGACCCGCCTGAACAAAGCGACAAACAGACTGGCTCGGATGACGCCGAATCCAATTCGGACACCGACGGCGGAACAAAAAAAGCAACTGGCAACGAGTCCGGCACCGATGGTGAAACCGGGCAAGTTGGTGCGTCTTCAGAAGCGAAAGCTGGCGAAACTTCAGAGAGTCCTGCCGAAAAAACTGCCGAAGCCAATGACAAGCAGAAGCTGGAATCCGAATCGGAAGCAAGCAAGGAGCCCATTGAAAAAACGGACGAGGCTGGTGAAGAAAACGGGACCTCCGAGGAATCGGAAGGTGACAATCAGTAAATTACTGAAGCCCCAAGATTGGACCAGAGGAATGATTTGCCGCGAAAAGTTTGTTAAACTGATCGCAGGTCTTATTCAGCCAACTGCACTCAACCTCTAAACGGAATTACCATGCATCCGGTCCTCAACCGCAATCTCTATTTTGTCAAAGAGCATACTGGTTTTTTCAAAGCAGCCAACAACTACGATATCCTCGACCCGGAAACGGGTGAAACTGTCATTCTTTGCCGAGAAGAAAAGCTTGGTTTCATCACCAAGATGCTGCGGTTCACCGACTATAAAACGATGACACCGTTTCAAGTCGACCTGAAGACTCCCGATGGACATCCGCTGTTGACTGTTAAGCGGGGCGTTACGCTGATGAACAGCAAAGTCGATGTACTCGACGAAAAATCTCAGCGGGTTGGTGGCTTCAAACAGAAATGGTTCTCACTCGGCGGTGCCTTTCGCGTTTTGGGTGAACAAGACCAGGAACTTTGTCAGTTGAAAGGCAAGTGGACCGGGTGGGATTTCCGTTTCCTTGCAGGGGACATGGAGTTGGCCAAGGTCACCAAGAAATGGGCCGGCTTGGGCAAAGAGTTATTCACATCAGCAGACAACTATATTTTGCAAATTGCTGATGACGTTCCGCCCGGAAACTCAATTCGCTACTTGATCATCGGTGCCGTGATGTGCATCGATATGGTCCTGAAAGAATAGCCTCTGAAGCTCTTGGAGGGCGGCATTTGATTCAACGACCAAGACGCCGCTCTGACCATGGACGCTCGCCCTCGAGACTTCGATGCCGTCATTGAGAATTTACCGCTGGCGGATCGGCCAAACCCAATAGGCTCAATTGTTTTGCTTTCTTCAGCAACGCTTGAGCAGTTGGGTTTTGTTGTTCCTGCGATGAAAGCTGGTTCAAAACGCTGGAAGCACGGGCGACGAGTCGGTTGCGTCGATCAGGTCGAACTCGAACCGATTCCGTTTCTGCACATTTGAGTGCGAACATCGCGGCCCAGACTTTAAACGCGGGAGCTTTGGGATTGTTTTTGACCAATTCCATCTGATGTTGCCAAGCGCGACGATAGGCGATGACCAGCTCCGCCTCCAACTGGGCCAACTCGGTTTCATCGTTCGTCGTCGATTTCATCGCGATGATCACTTCCGCCAGTTTGTTATTGGCGTGGCTGATCTCCATCTGAAAATCGGAAACGCTCGGGTAGCGCTGCACCAGTAATTCACTCAACGAAATCGCTTCGTTCAACAAGTCATACTTGGCCTGCAAGTCTGACTCGCGAATTTTGTTTTCCAGGACATCCATTTCCGCAAGTGCTCGGACCAGATCATAACGATAGGTCGCATCGTTGGGATACTGCTGCGTCAACGATTTGAGAATGGAAATCGAGCGATTGTGAGCAAGTCGATCCTGCTCCTGCCAGGACGCATGCGTATCGCTGGCTAACTCTCGATAACAAAGGGCCAGCAGGTGCAGTTGATCCGGCAAGTATTGAGACGACTGGAAATCGACACGGGGCGTCACTTCGACGCTGTCAAACACTCGCAGCTCAAAATTTTCCGGCAAGACACTTTGCAACAGCGCGATCGCTTCCTTGAGCATTGAGATCGAATCGTCGACAACAAGCGCAAGATTCTCGGAAGGTTCCGCAGATATCTCCGGCGGGAAACTAAAGGGTCCCATTCCGGGTCGAGTACGATGTGCTTGAAGATACAACGAACGAGCGAGTTCGAAATTGATTCGTGTCTCCGTCACCAGATCACCCGGACGTTGATCGGGCGGGATGTTGGCCCCGAGGAACTTCTCTTTCCAATTTGTCAGGAGGGACAAGGCCTCTTGGTGTTCCAGTTTTGCGGCCGCCGGTTTGCCAAGGATACGTTTGGCCAACCCTTTCTCGTTGATGATCTGCGACTGTTCAATCACCATGTTGGGATCCGACCACGACTGGGTCGTTTGTACATGGCGCTCAAGTCGAAACAACGACGCATCGAATGCCAGGATCGCGTCTTCATAATTTCCCAGTCGCAAATGCAATTGGCCGACGCGACGCCGCGCCGTGACCGGGTCCAACGGCAACTGAAAATCTGTATTGTCGTTGGCCGCCATTCGCTCGTAAAACCGAGTCAACTGGTAAAGCAGATGAGTGTTTCGCGCGCCTTCTGGAATTTCCAAATCCGCCGAATCAACTCCGGCCAACCCGGTCCCAATGTGCAGCTGTTGAAAGATTTCGTCGACGGCTTGATTGGCAACCCGTGATGCGTTGGTGGCGTTGGAACGCAGCACGATTTCATTGTTCAATCGTTCTCGACTTTGAAAATAGGAAATGGACGAAACTGCGGCGACCGCCGTCAACGAAGCAACTGCGAGAATGGTCGCGGCGGCAAGAGCGCGATTCTGTTGGTACCACCGCAACGCTCTTCGAAAGGGACCCATTGGATTGGCGGAAACGGATCGACCCGCAGTGTAGTCAATCAGGTCATCGCGCAGTTCGCCAGCAGTCGCGTAACGTTGGGACGGATCAAGCGACGCGGCTTTCGTTAAAATCTTGATCAGATCGTTGGAGAGTGCTGATCCCGACGAACGCAACGGCGAAAACTGGTTGGCACGAATCTGTTCCAATAATTCAGCTCGACGATGCCCCGAAAACGCGGCGCGCCCTGTGACCAACTCCATCAAAGTGATGCCTAACGAATAGATGTCGATCGTTGGCGTATCCTCGGCCCCATCAAAACGCTCAGGCGCCACGTAACGAAGCGTCCCCGAGATACTTCCTGAGCTGTTTTCGACGTCGTGATCGACTCGAGTCGCCAATCCAAAATCTGCGAGCCAGACTCGTCCGTCGAGCCCTCGGATCAAATTCGCCGGTTTGACATCGCGATGGATCACGCCATGCTCATGAGCATAGTCCAAGGCGTCACTGATCTGAATACCGACGTCAACCACTTGCTCAATGGTCAAAGGTTCAAGCGGAACATCAATCGGGCCGCTGGATTTTGTATCGAGCTCCTGGACATTGGTAACGTATTGGTCCAGCGCGATGCCCGAAAGTTTTTCCATCGCGTAAAAACACACATCGTTTTCTTCACCGACTGAATAGACGGGAACGATATTCGAGTGGTGCAATTTAGCAACAATTTTTGCTTCCGCGAAAAAGCGTTGTTTCTGATCGTCTTTGAGAAGGTGACGAGGCAGGACTTTGAGCGCGACATATCGATCCAACGATGACTGGTAAGCTTCAAAAACGATGCCCATCCCACCACGCCCCAGCTCATTGATGATCTTGTAGTCGCCCAGTTGTTCCAATGTGTTGGGACCTCGAACGACGCGCCCGTCTTTTCGCTTGCTGAGATTCTGTTTACGTGCGACTTCCAGCAACATCACCGTGGGAAGCATCTCCAGGATGTCTTCCTCGAGTGCAGGAAATTGCTTGGCATAGACGTCGATAGGTGGAGCGACGCCGTCGCGATGCAGTCCGATGTATTTTTCGCAGGCATTCTCGACCAGCTCGAACGGGTCGGTATCACTGGCGTGAAGCGACTCGTCAGGATGCAGTGGAAACGAAAGTTGGTCCGATTGGGAATCGCTCATGATCTAAAACCCCATGCCGTGAAAGTCTTCTTGGCCTCCGAGGCATTCTTTGAGCCGTTTGATCGCTCGAACATAGCGAATACTTGCCGCCTTCTGTTCGATCCCAAGCAGCTGGGCGATCTCTTTATTTGAGAGATCCTCAAAATGCCGCAGCGTGAGGATTTCACGATCCACTTCGCTGAGCGATTCCAGGGACGCAGCCAGTTGGCTGACGCGTTCGTCGCGCATCAAGACTTCCGAAGGTGACGTTTGGCTGGCCGCCAACTGAAACGCAAACTGTTGACTGGTCGCGTTGTACTGATACTTGAGTCCACTGGATTGAGAACGCTCCCGCGAAGCATCCCGTTTTTGTGCGCCAATATGACGGCGGTGAACATTGATCAACGTTTGGCCTACGATCAAACGCAGCCAGACAAACGGCGTAAAGCCAACTTCTTCGGCGAAATGGCCAAGTCGTTTTTCAGCATCGAGATACGCTTCTTGAAGTACATCGTCCGGATCAACCCGGCCGTATAGTCGTGGATCCATACGCACATGAACCGCACGCCAAAGACGATCACGGTGATTGGTGAATTCAACAGTCAACTGTTCTCGCGTCATGCGCAGTTGGTTTGACGAATCAGGATTCGGTTCGGATGAACTCATGAGTGCGTTGCAAAAAAGGAATATGTATTGCCGATGCCCCGGCCGTCAATTGTTGGTTTCGACCATTCAATTGGCAACCGTTACAAGTTCTTTCTCGATCCGATTGCATCGTTCAGGTTGTGACAATTATGCGTTAGTCGAAATCTGCGCGCGGATTAAATTCGGGTGACTTGTAGATATTGGTTCGGAAAAAACGTTTTTCCAAATGGGTCACGAAGTTGACCATGCGAATTTTTTCTGTTCTCGATGAAGGAGCCTGGCATGAAAGTATGCAACAAAAGAATCCAACAAACACAGTTTATTCTCGCTGTTGTCCTCGTTGTGGTTGCGCTCCTCCCGACACCAAGTTATGCGCAACGACCATCACAAGGTGAGCGTGATCGACGCGTTCGTGACTTTCCTGCCGAACGTGACCAGTTTCGTCCACGCAATGGGATGTCCCGATTTCGTTCGCCGGTGGAGCTCGCTCGTTTTCGTACGATCGATGGGACCGCGAACAATCCCGTTGGTATTTTTTGGGGTGCGGCGGGTGGAAACTTGCGTCGACGCGTTCCCAATGACTATCGCGATGGTCTAAGTGTGCCTTCTGGGTTGGATCGTAAACCTGCGCGTTCCATTAGCAACTATCTCTGCAATCAAAACGACGATGTCATCCTGAATCGTCGCAACATGTCATCCATGGTTTGGCAATGGGGACAGTTTCTTGATCACGACATTTCGCTGACGGAGACCGCGGAGCCACACGAATCGTTGTCCATCATTGTCCCAACCGGCGATCGATACTTTGATCCGTTCGCCGCTGGTGGGCAAACCATTGCGTTTTTCAGATCCGACTATCGGCGCGTTAGCGGTGGCGTTCGCGAGCAGATCAACATGATCACTTCATGGATCGATGGTTCCAACGTTTACGGTTCCGATGATGAAACTGCGCAACTTCTGCGGGAATTTAATGGCGGGCGTATGTTGACCAGCGACGGAGACCTGTTGCCGATCGATGATGCAGGTTTCTTTATGGCAGGTGACGTTCGAGCCAACGAACAAGTTGCGCTGACGGCGATGCACACCATCTTTGTCCGTGAACACAATCGAGTCGCGGACCAGTTTGCCAGCCGATATCCATTCTTGACGGATGAGCAAATCTATGTTCGTGCTCGCAAACACGTTGGTGCCTTGATGCAAGTCATCACGTATCAGGAGTTTCTCCCTGCAGTGATGGGGCCAAACGCAATTCGGTCGTACCGTGGGTATGATCCAACCGTGTTCCCAAACATATCGAATGTCTTTTCAACAGCAGCCTATCGTTTTGGACACACGATGCTACCAACCGAGTTGTTGCGTGTTGATAATTCTGGAGCAACGATCGCTGCTGGCAACTTGTCTCTATCGGATGCCTTTTTCAACCCAGCCAATCTCTCTGATGTCGGAGTGGATCCGTACCTCAAAGGTTTGGCGGTGCAACACGCTCAGGAAATCGATTGCCGAATCGTTGGAGACCTCAGAAACTTTCTATTCGGTCCTCCCGGGGCCGGTGGATTTGATCTGGCAGCATTGAACGTGCAACGTGGTCGTGATCATGGGTTGGCTGACTTCAACTCAATCCGCGCTTTCTACCGGTTGCCCAAGTATCAATCGTTCGACGAAGTCAGCAGTGACCCCGGCATCGTTGCCGGACTAGAGTCAGCATATGATTCCGTTGACAACATCGATGCCTGGATCGGTATCCTGGCGGAAGACCATGTCGAAGGTGCCAGTATCGGTCCAACCCTTCACCGCATCATGAAACAACAGTTCGAGATGCTGCGTGATGGCGATCGTTTCTGGTACGAGCGAGACTTCAGTCGACGCGAAATCGAAGAGTTGCAATCAACAACGCTGGCAGATGTCATCGAACGCAACTCTGAAGTTCGCAATTTGCAACGAAACGTCTTCTTTACCAATCGCTAGTTGTTGCCAAGAGGTTCCCCGTGACGTTTCCCGGTTTTCCTCTGAAGCCGGAAACAGGCGAGCGTTGCTTCGACGGTGGGTCGAAGCAACGCAAGTCCTGTTTTTCAGTGACACGTTGCCAAGATTTTTTTTGGCAATTTCGTTCTTGAAAAACCAAGATGCACCGCAACACTCCGAAGACTGCTTATTGGAAAATTTTGCAGTAAACAGACTCTGTTATTTTAAGGCAGGTGTTGCGATGAGCGTTCGGTATTATCAACTAGCGGGGCTCGTTTGCACGCTGGTGTTGTCTTTGCTGGCTACGACCGCTGATGGTCAGGATGAACAGCCAACTCGCAAGGGAGACCAGGAGTTTTATGAAGGCTATTATCATCAGCATGCCACTGGTGACTACGAAGCGGCCGCGGAATCTTACCGTCAGGCGTTGAAGTTTGGAACGCAGAACAGTCTGGCCCAACGAGCCAAAGCCAATCTGAGTGATCTAAAAGAAGAGCTAGCGATCTCCGATTTCGCCTCGCTGATGCCCGTTGAATCGATTGCATACCTTGAGATTTCCAACCCAGCAGATCATGTCGAATCGATCGCGAAATCGATGGGGCTGATTGGAAAAACGTTTGATCCCGCGAGACGTGTGACCCTTCCGATCGACAATGGCTTTGAGATCGCCTCTGACTTTCAACTTAGCCCGTCGTTGATTCGTGAAATGAAGAAGATTCGCGGCGCAGCCATCTCAATTGAATCGGTGAATCTCCAAGGGAATGGGGCCCCGGCGAATGGATTGGCCGTGATTCATCCCGGCGATTCAGATTTGTTGGGCGGGCTAATTGATACGGGCGTTCAGCTGATTCCGATGACGGAAAAGATCGGTGGTTTTCCAACTTACACAATTGAAAACGAAGTTTGGATGGTCACCACTCGTCGACTGATTCTCGTTTCTGATTCCAAAGACCGAATTGAAGCAGGGCTGGCGAAGCTGGTTGATGCCGCTAGCTCGTTGGCCGAAGACGCTAAGTTCAAAAACGCTCGCGCAAAACACTCGGGCGCGGCGGTATTTGCATTTGCCCGTCCATCGGCCATCGTCGAAGAGATGAAACAACAGGTCGGATCATTCGACGAGATGAGAATGGCCGATGTTGCTCTGGATTTTGATCATCTTGAGTATCTTGCGGCGTCGATTTCAGCGACCGACGGAGGGCTTCGCAGCCAGTTCGGCATGCAGTATGCCGAAGATCATAGCAGTCTGGCATTTGCGCTCATTCGAACCCAGCCGATGACTGGAGAAACAGCACAGCTCGTCCCTCGCGGGGTTGTCGCTGTTGGATCGATGGGGCTCAATCCTCAGTTGATGTTGGCGGCCCAAGCGACCGGCATACGTCAACTTAGTGCGCTGGATATTGGCCGAGAATTCTTTTCGAACATCAAAGAGGCCAGCGTGTTCGTGCTGCCGACCGTCTCACCTGGCCGCCAGGTTCCAGATTGTGGTGTCGTCATCTCTTGCTCAGATGTCAAACGATCAGAGAAGCTGTGGAACGAATTGCTATCGATCCCCGCCAAAATGGAGATCGAGGGAGGACCACAGGCGGAAACGATTACGATTGGCAATTTTAAGGCGCGTCAATATACGTTCGGCCAACAAGAAATCCCTCAATTCCTGATCGCCAAAGTTGACGATAACGCGATGGTTGCCGGTACCCGCGCGGCGGTCGAAGCCGTGATCCAAGCTCAGAAAACGGGCCAGTCGCTAACCAATGGGCCTCGTGGTAAACAGTACTTGGATGCGATCAACTCGGAAACAGCGAAAGCAGTTTTCGTCGATGTCTCGCAAGCTCTCCAGTTGGCGAATCAGTTTGGTGGTCAAGGCGATCAAGAACCACTAATGCAATTGAGTCAAATGCTGGATCGACTTTGTGTTTCGATGGTTGTCAACGAAACCAATACGGCGTTATCGATTCAAACCGACGTCACCGGTTTGCCCCAATTTGAATCCATTATCCAAACCATGTCTCGAATCCGCATGAATTTTGTATCATTCGGCAGCTACCGGGGATCCAAAGTCATCCGTTCAGATTCGGCGGTGACCATCGATTCACCCTCTGACATTCGTAAAGTTGATGCAAAGTCCAAGAATCCGTTACGGAATGGATCAAAAGCAACGGCTTCTGAACCTGCAGTTGCCAAGTAACGCATTCAATAAAAGGCGGCGGAAGACAATCTCAATCGACGTTTTGGGAATACGTTTGTTTCGCTAGAATCAGCATCTTGAGGCGTCGTTGATGGCGCCTGAAGATGTTGCTGATTGGAGCCGCACGGATGCGCGAAACGACGACTCATATTTTGATCATCCTGACGTTGGGACTGATTGTCTTTTTTGTCAATCTGGGTCAAACGCCACTTTGGGATCGTGACGAACCTCGTAACGCCGGTTGCGCGGCTGAGATGATGCAACGCGGCGATCTCGTTGTACCGATCTTCAACGACCAACTTCGGCAGCAAAAACCGGTCCTGCTGTATTGGTTGATGATGTCGGCCTATTCGGTCTTTGGTGTCAATGAGTTTTCAGCAAGGTTTTGGTCAGCGCTACTGGCGATCGGAACTGCCTTGGCAACCTATGCGATAGGGCGACGTTTGTTCGATGCAACCGTTGGACTGGTCGGAGCAATTGCGCTTTCAACCAGCTTGATGTTCGTGGTCGCTGGAAGGGCCGCGACGCCGGATTCGGTGTTGATTTTCTTTGGAACCCTCGCGCTGATGTTTTATGTCTTGGGCGTTTTTCCATCGAAATCATCTTTAGAGCAACCGTCAGCGTCCGATCACCAATGGTTCTTTCCGACTCAGTTTGGATATGTGGTCGCGATCTACATTTCACTTGGCTTGGGTGTATTGGCAAAGGGACCTGTTGGTTTCTTGCTGCCGATGGCCATGATTGGATTGTTCGGGCTGATTCATCTTCGAAAACGGATCGACTTGCCGTTGACTGGCGGGGTAGGGGACCGCGTGAAGCATGGTTTGTTGTCCGTTTGGCAAGTCGTTCATCCGCTGCACTTTCTTCAAACACTTTGGAAGATGCGTCCGCTAAGCGCCACCGCGATCATCTTGGCAGTTGCAGCGCCTTGGTTTGTGCTCGTTCATCTGCGAACCGATGGTGACTTTACGCAGCTCTTTTTTATTGGCGAAAATCTGAATCGCGCAACCGTCGCGATGGAAAATCATAGCGGCGGCTGGTGGTTCTACCCGTTGGCAATCCTGTTGGGCTTTTTTCCATGGTCCTGTTTTTGGGGGCCAACCCTGATTGGGTTGTTCGGACCACTACGCAATCGTGAACGCGATCAATCGTTGCTTGCAGCCAACACTTTTTTGGTTTGCTGGGTCGTCGTGCAAGTGGGAGCTTTTTCGATTGCGAGTACGAAGCTGCCGAGCTATGTCACGCCATGTTATCCAGCGCTCGCGCTGTTGACATCGTCCTGCCTGGTGACGTTTTGTCGATCCATTGCGATGAAACGAGAGGGAGCCGCCGCATCGATTTCGACCGTTCATCGTCGATGGATGTACCTTGCATTTGGCGGGCTTGTCTTCTCAGGCGTCATGATCATTCCGGGAGTCTGGTTTGGATTGACCAAGTTTTTGCCGACGCATCGTTGGCTTGGCATGATTGGCCTGATTCCATTGTTGGGCGGAGGCTGGTTATGGTACCAACTCTATGCCAACCGTCCCCGTTGGATCATTCCAACGTGTGTCACCATGTCGTTGCTGTTCGTGGTCGGCCTGTTTGGCTGGGCTGCTGTCTCTGTTGGGAAGCAGCAATCCAGTCGCGTCGTGATGGATCGAATTCGAGATTACGACAGCGCTCACGTCGGGACCTATGGTTGCCTGGAATCGACCTGGATTTATTACGCGAACAAGCCCATTATAGAATTGCTGGTCGGCGACTTTAGCAATCCAACTTCTTACCGACGCCCTGAACGCAAGTTTTGGGAGCCGATCTATCGGGCACGCTTGCTCGAATTTGCAACGCGCGACGACCAACCGGTCTTGATTTTGACTACCGATGCCCATCTGAAGTCACTTCAGCAAGTCCTACCTGAGGACTTTGAGGTTTTGGAGTCGACGCCCTACTTTCTCAAGGGTCAACAGATTTATCTGCTGGGTCGAGCGGAAAATATTCCTGATTCCAGTTCGGGTTTTCGCACTGCGACTCGTGAGAGTTCGCTGCAGACGAAATAATTGCTGAGATATTGCATCGACGGCATCGACAGAAGCAAAGACATTGCTTGGCTGTCAACACGTTGCGTCGAGCTAAGGGATTTCGCGGCTTAACTTGCAGACACCAGAGAACGTTGGGTTTTTCATAAACATTGCTGGTAGCGCCATGTTTTTTGAAAAAGGAACTTTGACGGTGACTTCAACAACCGGCGTATCTCGTTCGATGGTTGAGGGTGTAACTTCGACCGTAAAATCGGAGATGCCAACAGAATGGAGAATCTGCGATGCGGCGGCGGTGATCTTTTCCTTGGTTGCACCTGGAATGATGCCCACGCGAGCGCCCTCGTAAGCTGCACTTTCGGTCGCGTGCAACAGCATATTGGCTCGCGCCATTTCGTAACAACCGAACAACAACATGAACAGCAGCGGCAAACAGAGTGCGACTTCAACGGACAACGCGCCACAGCGATCTTTGGATGAATGAGCCATTTTGGATTTGATTCTGGAGTTGGAGAGCAAGAATGGAATCGGTGGCGGGGTTATTCGATCAGGAGAACCTGAAGTTGGCGGGCGATCGTTTGAAAGGCTTCTACAAGCTGGGCGTTGGTGGTTGCGTGGAGATGAGTTCCGCCAGTCTCCCGAGCGACATCTTTCATCAGTTCCTGATTAGCACCTGAACTAAACGTGATCGTATGGACAACGACATTGGCAGCGCGAGCTTCTCGGGCGATCGTCAGTGGCGAGACACCTTCGTTTTGTCGACCATCAGTCATCACGACAATTGATTTCAAGGCGAGCGTTCGAGACTCTGGGTCATTTTGAACCGAGTCCAGTGCGACACGCATCGCTCGACCAATACCTGTGCGACCACCGGGAGACTTCTTGTTGAGTTCGGTTTTGATCCGATCGAGATCCTCGGTCAAGTCCAGCAGTTTTTCGGGTCTGGTGTCGTAGACGACCAGCGAGACGTTTTCTTTCGGTTTCGTATCTTTTAATTCTGCGATAAAAACATCGACGCCATTTTTGAGTGCACCGAAACGACCGTTGCTCCTCATCGAACCCGACTTATCCAACACGAGCGAGATGTCTCGGTCGAGTCTGGTTGCGGTTGCAGATTGCACCGGTTGAAATGTCGATTGTCCAAATAGTCCGCCAAACATCATGTTGACGGGACCATCGGGCGAGCCATTGATTCGCTCGCCGATCACTCGAACGGAGTTGGCAAGGATCGGTTCACTGGAACTGACATCGTCGCGAGAAGTAAACGTGAAAGTCCCGTCACTGTTTTGCTGCGAGATACCGAAAATGATTTTGTTTCGGTCAAGGATGAGTTCTTTTCCTGCTACCGAATTGGCTTTCGCAACGGCCAGGGCAGCTTCGATAGCTTTTTCTTCAGAGTCTGTCCGTCCCAGTGCTTCGACAGCCGCTCGAGCGGCGGCATCCGTTGCTGTTCTTAGTTCGCTGCGAACTACATGCACACGTGCGAGGTCGATTGCAAACACGGAAGCCACGAACAACAAAACGATGGCCACAGCGATTAGCGGGAGCATGGCTCCGCGGCGTTGTCGTTTTCGGGAGTGTAATTGATTCACGTCGTTTTCCTGGAAACAGTTCGAGTTGTTGGTTTTGGACAAAGTCCAAAAGACGTGGTGGGATGGATGAGTTGCGGTCCCTATTCGCGGACCATCGTTGCTTGTGCCGTGACCCGCTGGTTCTTGAATGGACCAAACGGAATCAGGCTGTTGGTATCGCCGGGAGCACTGACGGTGATAATGATCAAATCGCCAGGATTGGTATTCGAGATGTTTTTGGGTTTGGTCGTGATCTCGAGATTCTTGATCCGGCGTCCGTCCGCGACCGAGTTGATGGCGTTTTCCATGGCCGATTGATCGCCACTTCGAATCGCGACTTTGCCACCTTCGTAGGAAGCTTGAACGAGCGTCTGTCGCAAGAACAACATGCTGGCTCCCTCAATGGATCCAAGCACGATGAGTATGATGACGGGAAGGCAGACTGCAAATTCGACAACCGCTGCACCGCTTCGTCGCCGATGGCAACGGCGACCACTGTTAAACTGTTTCATTGAACTGTGTGACTATTGGGGAGAGGGGTGTTCATTGATCGCGGTGTGTGCCGAATTGACTCTGCTCAAGCGACGGGACCTGGTAAGGCCTGTCGAGCTAGTTGGAAAAGAGTCAAAGAGAACTCACACGGCGATAGGGTTTAAGCGGTGGTTTTTTCGCCAGAAAGTTCTTTCAGTCGCTCGATCTCTTCTTGTTGGCTTTTCACCAAATCAGCAACTTTGTTGAACTCATCTGCCATGTCGGTCCAGAAGTCATCGCCGCGAAATGCACAAGCGGAAGTGTCGCCTTCGCTCAGTTGGCGAAGGTGTCGACGAACGCGGGCGATTGGTCCGACGAATCGATTACTGAATCGAATGGTATCTAACATGAACGCCGGGAACATGGCGACCATGACAATTGCAAAGAAGACAAATTCACCCATCTGTTGTTGCATGCGTTCCATGATGCTCAGCGATGGATCGCCCAGCAGCGTCTGCAGCAGGATCACGGCGAATCCGGAAACACCAAAGAACATCAACCAATGCGACAAGATCCGACGCAAAAGTGCGCCTTGCACATGGTTGTCAATAAAATTCTGTTTTCGCAATTTACGAGACATCGTGGAACCTCGGACAGTTCGATGGATGATGAGGTGGATTTGAGTGTGCCCGAGCATCGTCGTTTTTAGTGATCATGGGCGCGGCAAGTTTACCCTCCAACTAATTGCCAGTCGGATCATTCTCCATAACGACCTCGCTTTCCTCAGCGTTTGAATCGACAAAATCGATACAGGTTTTGCCAACAGCAAAGCCGCAACAACCATCATCGATTGACAATTGTCGAAAATGACTGCAAAAACAGAGAACGATTATGTGAACCGTGACGGGTGGACAGTCGAGTCGAAAATCGGTTTAGAATTCGCCCCCGAGATCCGAATAAAAAGATGTTGCAGATCCCCTCTGCCATTCTTCTATCGCTTCACTTGAATTCCGTGGAACATCATGAGCCTTAAATTCGGTATCTATCTCGTTGAACAGCGAATTATCAGCCCCGAGCAATTCTGTGGTTTGGTGAAGATCCAGCAGGAAGCCTCCATGTCGTTCGCGACGATCGCCATTCGAAAAAACATGATGACGATCAAGCAGGTGGCCCATGTTCTCGACGCAATTGAAGTTGCATCTGACAAGTCGTTTGTTCAAGTTGCCATGGAACAGGACTTGATTGATCGTGCAGATGCGGACCAGATGATTCACCTCCAGCAAATGTCCAGCCCCAGTATTCGCAAACTGGTTGTGGAGTGCGGTCTGTTGACGCAACGCCAGACCTCGGTCCTCTTCATGCACTTTGAGAAGCATGGATCAGGAGGAATCAATCAACACAATCCGGTTCGCAAGCCAAAAGGGGCATTGCCGCAAGTCGAAAAGCCCGAGGCTGCAGTCACCGAAGGACCACGTCAACCAAAATTTCAGCAGCGACCAGCGGCAACGCGAACGCCGGCTCACCAAGGTTGAATCAGAATTTTGACCGACAAGCTAAATTGAAATTAAAAAAGCCAGCGGAATATTCCGCTGGCTTTTTTCGTTTATCAGCAATGGTCGACATTAAGCTTCAGGTGCCGTTTGCATCTTTTCGCCTTCGACGGGTTGCAATTTCTCCATGTCAGCTGGTTCTTTCTTGAACGCGGGATCGCCTTGAGGCGTCTCTTGACATCCGGCCGCTACAAAGAGCGCCAACATTGTGAACATTAAGAACAATCGTTTCATCGTAAAACTAACCTTTCAGTGATTTTATAGGTCGTCAGAAGTGGCTCACCGTCCGCACGAGCCGCCAATGCACGCAAGGTGACTGGTTTGATGAACTCGAATATTGAGTGAGTCGAACCATCGCAGAAAACCCGGTTGATTAAACTGCCTTGGTGACCTGAGCCAAAGCACCAACATGCACCATTGTAATCAGCGTACGGCTTTCCTGCGAAACTTTGTACATTCCAGTGTACAACCTGCGTCGAAGATGTCCATGCCCTGCAAGCCTTGGACCCATTGCCGGTACCCTCACCGTACAAGAAGGTGTTCGATGTACCGTCGGTAATAGTTCGGAAGCTGAATTTTCGACCGACGTTGAAAACTCCTTTGAAGTTCAACAGCGAAGGATCCCTCACCGTTGTTGATGGCAACCAGAACTTAGCGAAACTGGGTTAGAGAGAAACGACGCATCGAAGAAAAAAGAACCGCAGCTGGTCAGCAAGATTCCAAATGAATCTGACGAAGCTTGAAAACCAGTTGTGCTGCGGTCTTCGCGTAAAGACAAACGTAGCAATCTTATTCAAAGGTTTGTGTTGGCATCCTCAGCTTTCTGGATGTACTTGGTGTCGCGTGTTCCTTCAAAGGCGAATTGATAGATTTGGCTTAGAAACGCTGCGTTGATCGGATCTTTCTCCAGGCTGTACGCTTTCTCTCCATGTTCCACCGACTTGTCGTATTCAGCGGTCTTTGAGTAGAGCAGGGCAATGGCAAAATGACCGCGGACAAATGTCTCGTCCAGCTTGAGCGCCGCATCGTACTTTTCAATCGCTTCGGCAAGCTTGTCCTCACTTTTTAGTGCTTCAGCTTCTTTTTCCAATGCCAAGACTTCCGGACTGATGCTCATTTTATTCTCCTGTTCGGCTCTCGCCGTCAATTTTGGTTTTGAAGTTTGTGTCGCCATGGAGACTCACCGCGGCGAGCCGCCCGAGTTCACTTTGCCAGCGATGGCAGTCGCCGTTTTCGTGACCGGGTCATTGATCCACTGATTCTATGCAACCATGACAAAAAAATCCCAACGATTTCGGTCGTTGGGATCTTGGTTGAATCGAGTTCGTTCCAACCGAGGTTTTAACCCTCGATGGCAGCTTGGGCCGCAGCCAAGCGTGCAACTGGGACTCGATACGGTGAACAACTGACATAGTCCAAACCGGTGCGAACGCAGAATTTCACCGAATTCGGCTCTCCTCCGTGCTCACCACAAATGCCACATTTGAGGTCAGGGCGCGTCTGGCGACCTTTAGTGACGGCCATCTCTACCAACTGCCCGACCCCGTTTTCGTCGATCTGGGCAAACGGATCAACTTCCAGCATCTTCTTTTCGAGGTAGTCGGGAAGGAAGGTACCGATGTCATCACGACTGTAACCAAAGGTCATTTGAGTCAAGTCATTGGTTCCAAAACTGAAGAACTCAGCGGACTCGGCAACTTGATCTGCCGTCAACGCAGCACGTGGAATTTCGATCATGGTGCCGACGAGGTACTTCACGTCGGAGCCTTCACGGCTGATGATTTCATCAGCGACTTTGCGAACAATCGCTTCGAGATACTCGAGCTCGGCCTTGGTACCGATCAGCGGGATCATGATTTCCGGCATGACATCGATGCCCTGTTTGGCGACGGCACAAGCGGCTTCAATGATCGCTTGCGTTTGCATCTCGCACAACACTGGGAAGGTGATGCTCAAGCGGCAACCGCGGTGACCGAGCATTGGGTTGAACTCGTGCAACTGCGCGACGCGCGATTTGACTTTCTCCACTGGAACACTGAGTTCCGTTGCCATTTTTTCCATGTCAGCTTCGGTGTGTGGAAGAAATTCGTGCAGCGGAGGATCGAGCAATCGAACGGTAACCGGCTTGCCATTCATGGCAGTAAAGATTCCTTCGAAGTCGCTTCGCTGATGCGGCAACAACTTCAGGATCGCTTCGTTTCGTGCTTCGTCAGTTTCAGCCAGAATGAAACGACGCACGTCGGTGATACGATCCCCTTCAAAGAACATGTGTTCTGTGCGGCACAAGCCGATCCCCTCGGCACCAAACGCGATCGCAGCTTCGGAGTCTTTCGGTGAGTCGGCATTGGTTCGAACATTGATCTCGCGATATTCGTCGGCCCAACCGGAAACCGTTTCGTACATCTTGAAGATCCAATGTTGTTTGGCTTCTTCGTTACCATCGACCAGTGCCGCGACCACTGGTGAAGAAACCGTTGGGATTTCCCCCTCGTAGACTTTACCAGTGGATCCATTTAGCGAAATGATGTCGCCTTCTTGATAGGTCTTGTCGCCGACGGTGACAGAACCATTGGCGTAGTCGATGTTCAAATCGCCAGCACCACAGATGCAACATTTTCCCCATCCACGAGCAACCACTGCGGCGTGCGATGTCATTCCACCCGTGCTGGTCAGAATCCCTTCAGCGGCACCCATGCCACCGACGTCTTCAGGTGACGTCTCGTGTCGAACCAAAATCAATTTCTTGTCGGGGTCTGACTTTTTGATTTCTTCGGCACGATGGGAATCCATGACGATCTCGCCGAACGCTGCACCAGGTCCAGCAGGCAACCCGACAACCACTGGTTCCTTTTTCGCTTCTTCTTCCGCATCAAAAATTGGGAAGAGCAACTGTTCGAGGTCGCTTCCGTTAACGGTACAGAGTGCTTCCTTGGCATCCATCAACGTTGGCAACGAATCGCCGCTGACGACATCGCTACCGGTTGCCATTTCAACAGCCCAGCGAACTCCAGCGATTCCGACACGCTTTGCGTTTCGCGTTTGCAGCATGTACAGCTTGCCCTGCTGAATCGTGAACTCGACATCTTGTGGGTACTTGTAGTGCTTCTCGAGCATCGCCATGGTTTCAAGCAACTGTTGGCCAGCTTCGACCAGCCCAGCATCAGATTCCTTGGCAAGGTCATTGAGGTCTTTGGGTGTTCGAATCCCGGCAACGACGTCTTCGCCTTGGGCGTTGACAAGGTATTCGCCCATCGGTTGAGCTTTTCCAGTTGAACCGTCACGTGTAAAGGCAACACCCGTGGCACAGTCATCACCCATGTTGCCGAAGACCATGGTTTGGACGTTGACGGCCGTTCCAATCAATCCCGTGATCTTGTTAAGCACTCGGTACTTGACGGCTCGTTCGTTTTGCCAAGATTCAAAAACGGCGTTGATCGCTTTCTCAAGCTGATCCATCGGATCTTGAGGGAAATCTTCGCCGACGTGCTTCTTGTAAATCTCTTTGTAGTCGCCAACGAGTTCTTCGAGTTGCTCCGCAGTCAGGTCAGTATCCTGAGCGGCGTTGAACTTCTTCTTGATCGCATCGAGAGCATGCTCGAAATGTTCATGGTTAAGACCCGTTGAAGGTCCCATGACGACGTCGCCAAACATGTCGATAAAACGGCGGTAGCAATCCCATCCAGCGCGGGCATTGCCTGTCATCTTGTTGAAGCCCTGAACCGACGTGTCGTTCATCCCCAGATTCAAGACGGTATCCATCATCCCTGGCATCGACTGAGCAGCTCCGGATCGGACCGAGACCAGCAATGGATTTTCGGCGTCTCCGAGCTTCTTGCCCTCGAGGTTTTCAAGCTTGGCCAATTGCTCTTTGACCTGCTCCATCATCTCGGCGGGATAGGAACCTTCGTTTTCGTAAATGGCACACGCTTCGGTTGAAACGGTGAACCCGGGGGGAACGGGGATTTCTGCCACAGACATTTCCGCAAGGTTGGCACCCTTGCCACCGAGCAACTCTCGCATGGTGCGATCGCCGTCGGTCATGTCCTTGCCGCCACCGTAAAAGTAAACGTATTTTTTAGCCATCTTTGAACTACCTAATGAAGCTGTTTATGAATCGGATTCGAAGAATCAATTGAAATCGAGTGATCCGACGGAGGGCGTCGATCATTCAAATCGGGTCGGCTGCACGGCAGCGGGCCCCATTGCGAAGGCGATAGAATACCAATCGCACGCTTAATGGTAAAGAAGCCGCTATAGATGCTAAGAAAAGGCAACTTAAAGTGGCTGAATCGTACCAAACGAAATTGCTAAAGGGCGACAGGGCAACTTTAAAAGCTGCTAACGGTATTCCCCGGGCGTTTGTCAGTCCTGTCACTCAAGACTTTCGGAATCGGCAAAGTCGGCGAATTCCAGAGGCTCGGGAGTTTTATTGGATTTTCGTTGCCGGGCCGGATGACCAGCGATAAAAGCGGTCCGTAGCCCCCTCTTCGTTTTTCACCTCCTTGATAAACGACAACCGGCTTCGATCTAGAATTTTTATCGAAGCAACGTTTCGAATATCCGCGAAGGCGATGATCTCTTGCAGACTCAGCTCATGAATTCCATACTCGATCAAGCCGTCACAAATCTCTTTTCCGTAACCTAGTCCGAAGAACTTCCTGAGAAATCGATAGCCAATTTCTGGGCGATTTTTGTTGAGCACAATTGCACAGGTTCCCACAAATTGGAGATCCGATTTTCGAACGATCGCCCATACGCCAAAGCAATTTTCAGGGATCGAATAGTCAGCAATACAAGCCTTGAGTTGTCGTTTGTTTTCGGTTTCGTCAAATCCGTTGCCGCTCGTGTAACGCATCACCTCATCGTCCGATTGCATCTCATGGAAGGCCTCAAAATCAGATTCCTCCAGCCGACGAACAGAGAGCCTGGTTGTTTGAAAAACGAGTTCAGTATTTTGATTCGCGTCGCAGCTCATAGTGTTCGCACGTTAATCAAGCGTTGTCTTTTTTTCGTTGTCGAGTCGTCGGTTTAATATTCCGACTGTCAGAAAAACGCGGTTAAAGCCTCAACCCTGTTAGCCTCATCCGGTTCGATTGAAACTTGGATCTGAATCCATCAAGTACTGCGGAGCGAACACTGTTGCTTCATGTCCGCAATATCCTTGAACTTCCCAATCACCATCACGGTGTCCATGGCTTCGAAAGCTTCCACGTGATTCGGATTAAAAATCAACTGACCGTCAGCTCGTTTAATTCCAATCACCAAGACGTTAAATCGATCGCGAAGCTTGGATTGCCCCAGCGTCTTGCCGATCAATGGTGTTGTGTCGGGAACGAGAAACTCATCCAACTCCATTTCCAACTCGCTGGCTTCGGCAAACAAGTCGAACAGGTCCGCGGTGTTGGGGCGAGAAAGAATTCGCTCCATCGTTTGTGCACCCACTCGGTGAGGCATGACTATTTTGTTCGCACCAGCTTGCCTCAGTTTTTTACAACTGCTCGGTTCTTCTGCGGTCGCGATAATCAAAATGTCCGGCTTTAAATTTCGGGCGGTCAGCGCGATGAAGACGTTCTGAGCATCGGTGGGCAACGTCGTTACGATCGCTCTCGCATTGACCAGATTGGCTTCTTCAAGAACATTTTCCATCGTCGCATCACCCGTGATGGCAGGCATGTTCAGATCGCGCACCGCTTCTGTTCGCTCGGAGTCATGATCGATAACGACTAAGCCAAAACCACGATCTTTGAGCATCACGGCAAGGTCTTCACCGATACGACCATAGCCGCAGATAATGATGTGCGAAGAGAGCCTCGAAATCATCTTGTTTCTTCTCCTGTTACCCAAAACGCGATCAAGCTCACCTTCGAGCATGTATTGAACGAGGCTACCAAAAGTGTATGCCGTCGCAGTGACTCCCAAAATGATCACCCCGATCGTCAACAATTGCACTTCAACTGGCAGCGAGCTTCGCTCACCAAATCCAACCGTTGAAATTGTGACGACCACCATCCAGATCGACTCGACCCACTCAAAACCGCCAATGAATCGGTACCCCAAAACGGCAAGAATAAAAACGACGGCCAACGAGATCGCGCCCTGCCTGAGTCGTTGAAGTGGAGTTGTCATCACGTTTTGCGGTTAAAACCAGACGTTAGTCTGACAGTCGATGAAGATCGCTTGCGAGTCAGCAATACGATCCCTAGGATATCGGGTTTTCTGTGGTGGTGACGTTTTACCCAGACAGCGTCATAGCACCGCCACGTTTTATCATCTTTGTTGACGGACGGTCATCGTGCAACAGGCTATAGAAAAAGCAAACACGTTAATCGAAGCCCTCGGTTGGATTCGCGAGTTTCGAGACAAAACTACCGTCATCAAGTTGGGCGGCAGCATGCTCGACAATGAGGACGCGATCCGCCACATCCTGTTAGACATTCTATTTATGGAATCGGTCGGCATGCGGCCCGTCGTTGTCCATGGTGCTGGCGATCGCATCTCCGCGGCCATGAAATCTGCCGGGCTGGAGCCTCGTTTTGTTGCTGGCCGACGCTACACCGACGCGGCGACACTGGACATCGTTGAACGGGTTCTGGCCCAAGAGACAAATTCAGAGTTGGCCGAGACGTTTGAAAAAATTGGCGGTCGGGCGATGACTCTGAATTTCGATTCGACCCCCGTCTTAACCGCCGAAAAGCTGGAAATCAAAGACGAGCATGGAAACGTTCAAGACCTCGGGTTCGTTGGTGAAATTACCAAAGTCGACCGGTTAGTTATCGACAACCTTTGTTACGCCGGTCAAGTCCCTTTTATTCCTTCAATGGGAGAGACTGTCGATGGCCAAAAACTGAACGTCAACGCCGACACGGTGGCTACCAAGATTGCTCAAGAAGTCAGTGCCGACAAACTGGTGATCTTGTCCGACGTTCCCGGAGTGCTGCGAGAACCAGGCAATCCTGATTCATTGATTTCGACACTGACGAAATCTGAAGCGATCAAGTTGATCGACGATGGCGTCATTACCGATGGCATGATTCCCAAGATCGAAGCTTGTATCGCGACCATCAACCGTGGCGTTCGCAAAGTCCATATCGTCGACGGCAATCTTCGTCATTCCTTGTTGCTGGAAATCTATACCAGTCGCGGTATTGGAACCGTGATCAGCAGCGACTAACGTCCAACTTCTTTTCTTGAAAAAAGTCTTGTTGGACGCAACCTATTAACCCAGATTTCGGAGTTACTCATGCGACATGTGCTTTCGCTGGAGACGCTGACCGCCAATGAAATCCGACGTGTGCTTGAACTGTCGGTACAGATGAAATCAGATTTGAACCAAGGACTGCGGCCGCAATCCAAGGCGGGGCACGTGATGGGTTTACTCTTTGAAAAACCCTCGTTGCGCACCCGGGTCAGTTTTGAAACTCTCATCAAACAGCTAGGTGGTGACAGCCTGTTTCTCGGCGAAGATGTTGGCTGGGGGAAACGTGAGCCGCTGCGTGATTTTGTACCGATTCTGACCAGCTACCTTGACCTTTTGGTGATCCGTGCAAAGTCGCATGAGAAAGTTGTCGAGGCAACTCAGTTTAGTCGCTGTCCAATCATCAACGGACTGACTGATGTCTCGCACCCCTGTCAAGCGTTGGCAGACATTTTGACGGTCATGGAAATTGCTGAGTCGCTGGAGAACGTCACGATCGCTTACCTTGGCGATGGCAACAACGTCGCGTTTTCATTGGCGCAGATCTGTGGGAAACTTGGCATTGGATTGCGAATTGGCGCACCTGAAAACTATCAACTCGATTCGCAGGTCATCCAAACCATTAATGAAGATGCGGGACGTGAACTAATCACGCAAACTGCCGACCCAAAAGCAGCCGCCGATGGTGTTCAGTTTGTTTACACCGATGTCTGGACCAGCATGGGACAGGAAGCCGAGTCAAAACAACGGCTCGGCGATCTGGCCGGCTACCAAGTTAACGACGATTTGATGAACGTGACGGACAACGCGACTTTCTTGCATTGTCTTCCAGCGAGACGTGGCGAAGAAGTCAGCGATTCAGTCATCGATGGACCCCGAAGTGCCATTGTTCAACAAGCAAACAATCGACTGCACGCTCAAAAAGGACTCGTCGTCTGGCTCTTGGACGAAGGCCAGGCAACATCTGACTAGCCAACCAAAAACGACCTCCCAAACGCGACTTCATTTCATAAGCTCAATTGATCCACCAACCAGGTTATCCCATGACCCGCAAAGCCAATCAGATTCGCCCAGTCAAAGTCAAACGAAAGTTCACTAACAAGACTCCCGGAAGTGTCCTCTATCAATGTGGTGGCACCGTCGTCCTCTGCACGGCGAGCGTCTCTAACGATGTGCCACCATGGATGCGTGATGAAGAGAAGGGCTGGATCACTGCTGAGTACAACATGCTGCCCGGAAGCACGAGCCCTCGAAAGCGTCGGGATCGAAACAAGGTCGATGGTCGCACAACGGAAATTCAGCGATTGATCGGTCGAAGCTTGAGGGCAGTCGCTGATCTTGATGCACTGGGAGCACGCCAAATCACGGTCGATTGCGATGTCCTGCAAGCCGATGGTGGCACCCGCACAGCGAGTATTACCGGAGGCATGATCGCTCTCATCGACGCGTTAAACTCCATCAAAAAAGAACTACCTGACCCGAAGGTACATCCATTGCGGGATTCAATTGCAGCGATCAGCGTCGGCATTGTTGATGGAAAGGCAGTGGCCGATCTGGACTATCCCATGGACTTTGCAGCCAGCGTCGACATGAATGTCGTGATGACCGGGAAAGGTCAGTTTGTTGAAGTGCAGGGAACTGGCGAAGAGGCGACTTTCAGCGAAGAAGAACTCGGCGCGTTAATCAAGTTGGCCCAAAAAGGGATCAAAGAATTGACCGCCGTTCAGAAAAAAGCGATCGGTGCGAAGTGGCCTTTTTAGTTTCGACAGTTAAACCACGAGCGATGCGGGTCCTTTAAAATACCGACTGGCGATTGCTTCCAAACCCTCCCGCGAAAACAAACTTCCATTCATCCTTTTGATTTGAGGATCTCATGAGCGACAAACCAACTGACCCCGTAGAACTGTACGCTTGGCTTAAGCAGCAGATTTCTCAACTCGAAAAAGAGATGGATGAAATCAAAGAAGATGTTCAGAAAGCGGTTGATGCAGAAGGGGGTGAACTGACCAATGAACAGTACACCCTCAAGACGACCAAACGTCCCAAGTACAAATTCTCTGAAGACTACGAGCAGAAAAACACGGAGCTCAAAGAACTTCGAAAATCAGAAATCGATTCCGGTACCGCGACCGTCGAAAGTTACTCTGAGTTTGTCACGATTCGTTTCAAGAAATCCTGATTAGTTCCCAGCAGTCAATGCCGAAGTGGCATTTCGCAACAACGGCTAATTCATCGGCATTTCGTCGCTGGGGCCTGGAATAAGTACTGGCCCCAGATTTCGCTGTTCCAGTTTGCCTTTGAACTCTTCAGCGGCATCCACTTCGCAGTGGACCAGTGCAATCTGCTTGACGTCACCATCGTTTGCCGTTTGTTCCGCCCAATCGAGCAACTCCTGCTGGTCGGCATGGCCGCTGCTTCCCTGTAGCTTGCACACTTGTGCTTTCACTTCGTGGGGCTGGCCATAAATTTTGACGATATCCTTCGACCCGTCCAGCAAGATTCGACCCAACGTATGCGGCGCTTGATAACCCGCAAACAGGATCATCGTGCTGGGCTTTTCGATGTTGTTTTTCAAGTGATGCAAGATCCGACCAGCTTCGCACATTCCCGATGCACTGATGATGATGCACGGTTCGTTGGAATGATTGAGTGCCTTCGATTGTCGTGTCGATCGAATGTAGTGCAACTTGTCAAAGTGCAGCGGATCTTCATCTTCTTCGGTCAGGATGGCATTGATCATTTCGTCATCGAAGCACTCTACATGCTCGCGAAAGACATCGGTTGCGTTGACCGCCAGCGGACTGTCGACGTGAACCTTCATCGGAGGCAACTCCCCCGCTTCGGCGAGTTGGTTAAGCCGGAAAACGACCTCCTGAGTTCGCCCGACTGAGAACGCGGGGATGATTAGCTTTCCACGGTTGTTGTAGACATGGTGAGCCGCTTCTTTGAGGGTCTTGCGTGCATCGCCACCTTTGGGATGCAGACGATTGCCATACGTTGCTTCCATGATCAAATAGTCCGCACCACGAACGGTCGTTGGCTTTTTAAGGATCGGCATACCCGGTCGCCCAACGTCTCCGCTGAACACCAAACGTGTCGGCGGTTTGCGTGGATCCTCATCATCCAAATTGAGCTCAACCGTCGCTGCACCGAGCATGTGTCCGGCGACATGAAAGCAGGCTTGCACGCCGGGCAGCACATCGAACAAATGATCGTACTCGATTGTTCGAAACAGCTTGAGAGTTTCTACGGCGTGGTGAAGCTCATACAGCGGCTTGAAAGGTTTTTGCTTCTTCTTTTTTCGCTTCTTGTTAACGTACTTGACGTCGTTGACTTGAATCTTGGCACTGTCTAGCAACATGATCGCGGCCAAGTCTCGCGTTGCCGAGGTTGCAAAAATGGGGCCGCGAAATCCAGACCGCACTAACGACGGCAAGTTGCCTGAATGATCGATATGAGCATGCGACAACACAACGGCATCGATCGATTTGGCATCAAATGGCAGTTCACGATTTTTATCGAACGCAATGGACCGTCTTCCCTGGTAAAGGCCACAGTCCAACAGAATTCGTTGATCGCCATGATGCACCATGTGCATCGATCCAGTAACCGTGCGAGCGGCGCCCCAAAATTGAACTTTCATGAGTTTCTTTTCGTCCGAAGCTTGAGCATGTGATTGAAAAGAACGTGTTGTGATCGACCGCAGATAAACTCGGAAAATCGACAACCTCGGGCAATCGATTCTGGTGGCGCGAGAACCCGTTTGGAGAACCTCGAATCTACGTGCCTGCAACCATCCATCCACAATTGTTTTGAGAGAGGATTATCGTAAGCGAATGCTGCCAGCGTGCCTAGAACCAGTTGTGTTTCCCGTCGAGAGAAGGACTTTGTCAAACGGATCGTATCGATCAAAGGATCCGCATTCGTGTTTTCTGGATTGGGGATGTAAAATGGCGTCATGAATACGACGTCGGAAAGCCTGCTGATTCGCCTGGGTCGTGAAACAACATCCGTTGACGAGAATGCCTGGCAGGAATTTGTCGAGCTGTACACCCCGTTGATCTTTCGTTGGTCGCGAAAAATCGGATTGAGTGAAAACGACGCATCCGATTTGGTTCAGGATGTATTGACGCTGGTCTTTCAAAAGCTGGCCGCCTTTCGCTACGAACCGAGCAAAAGTTTTCGAGGCTGGTTGCGTACCGTGACCATGAATCGATACCGCGAGTCGGTCCGACGAAAATCTGCTGCACAACAAGTGCACTCGAACTCAATCCTGGAACAGTTGCAACATGTCGAACGTGCGGAGTCGACTTGGGACATCGACTACGCCCGCTTGTTGATCGTCAATGCGATGGATTCCATGAAGTCCGATTTTGCGGAATCAACTTGGCAGGCACTCAAGTTAGTCATCGGTGAACAGGTCGCAGTCGAGGAAGCGGCTGAAAAAATTGGAGTTAGCCCTTGGACGATTTACTCGGCAAAATCCAGACTTTTGCGGCGTTTGCGAGAAAAATTGACCGGTTTGCTGTAGCCAGCAAAAAAAAAAATGAATCGTCGCCACAGTTTGGGTGTGGCAAGCGCATATCAAAGATAGCCAGATATTATCTGACCTATCCGAACGACCAAAATCATTGAAAGGGACGGAGCATGCCATCTTCTGTCGCCCACTGCCCACAACCGGAAACGCTTAAAGAATTTCTTCTTGGCAAACTCGAATCGCCCGAACTGGATGTGTGCGAGTCCCACCTGTCCGAGTGCCAAAACTGTCACGAAACATTACGTGGCATGACGGACATGGATACGTTTTCGGAACAAGTGGCCGGTGCGATGCTGTCCACCGAATCATCCAACGATGACGCCGCAATCAGAAGTCTGATCGATCGATTGATCGATCCCGATTCGCTACTGCAGCCGGGCAAACCACATTTTGCGAATGGCGCACCGGTCGCACCGTCGCCAGAGAATCTTGAACTATTGGCAGATCGCGCCGCAGAAGTGCTCCGTTGTTTGCAAGTCGAGGATCAATCGCTGGGCAAGCTCGGCGACTATGAACTGATCCGATTGATCGGCGCTGGGAGTTCGGGGGTGGTTTTTCAGGCAATGGATCAAAATCTCAATCGACTCGTTGCCGTCAAAGTCTTACGACCATCGCTCGGGCAAATTGCCAAGGATCGCTTTCTGGCAGAAGCACGTGCCGCTGCTGCAATCGACCACGCTAACGTCGTCACCGTGTTTCAAGTCGGCACGCAAGATCGATTGGCCTATATGGTGATGCAGTGGACTCCAGGCGAAACGCTGGAATCGAAACTACAGCGACAAGAGTCATTTGACGAGCCGGAGATTCGTAGGCTTGCGATCGAAGTCGCCAGCGGTCTGTCTGCGGCACACGAACAGCAAATGATTCATCGCGACATCAAACCTGCGAACACTTGGATTTGCGATGACGGTTCGATCAAGCTGCTTGACTTCGGTCTTGCACGAATTGCTGATGAGGAAAGTAGCTTTACCGGCACAGGGCTACTTGCAGGAACACCCAATTTTATGTCTCCCGAGCAATCCAGAGGTCAGGAGTTGGATGAACGGACTGACCTGTTTTCACTCGGATGCGTCCTCTATCGATTGTTGACCAATCGGCTTCCGTTCGGCGGGACGACGGTTCTGGGCACACTCCAATCAATTCAAAACCATCACCCAGCTCCGATTCGTTCGCTCAACCCTGACGTCTCAGACGACCTGATTGATGTCACGATGTCATTGTTGGCGAAACAACCCGCCAACCGGCCGGCAAATGCGAGGCAGTTGATTCAATTGTTGAGCACTGACAGAAAAAACTGGGATCTTTCAGTCCCTCAATACAGCCGCGACAGCTGGAACGAAGAGACAATCGCTCGTGACGAAAAACCGACGAAGCCCACAGTAAAGACAAACTCGTCATCAAACCGCCGATCGGGTTGGAGATTCGTAACAGCCATCGTCGGCTTGTTGTTCATGTCGTTCGGTGCCTGGTTTGCTGGTCCGCAAATCATTCGGATCGCCACGGACCAGGGCGAGCTGATAATTGAAACCAACGACAACGAAGACATTGAAATTGAAATTCTTAAAGACGGAAATACCGTTCGCGTTGTCGACCTCGCCTCTCAGAATGCCGTTGATATCAAATCGGGCGAGTATCAAATTCGAGCCAAGGGAGTATCTCATAAACGAAACGTTCTCTTTTCTGTTTCCAAGAAAACGTTTGTGATGACGCGAGGTGGGAAAGAAATCATCAAGGTCACTCAGACCGACAACAGCAATCAGGCGACGAACAACGTCAATGAGCCAGCGAGCGTCAAAGCAACTTCACCTGTGCCATTGCTCACCGCTCTTATGGAACAGTACTACAAATTGGAAAGTGAACTCGTTGAGTTGAACTACGAAAAGTCTAAACTCGTTCGCAACTATGGCAAAGGGCATCCGAAAATTAGGTTGATCGAAGATCAAATCTTAGCGAAAAAGGAACAACTGGATAATAGTCTGAAACGCTACCGACAGGAAAAAGACGCCGCATTTAAGTCTGACCGTGGCAACCTACTTTCTAACTCAAACTTTCCAACGACAGGGCTCGACTCCCCAACCGCCAACGAGCCGAGTGAACCTCAGAATCCAAACACCAAACCAATCTATAACGGGCACGACTTTGATCACTGGATCAACATCGCTCAAACCGATCGACATACGGGCACATTTGCCGATGCATTCGCAGCCTGTGTTGAACTGGCCGATAGCGACACGTCACGGGAACTGGTGGTCAGACTGATTCGAAAGAAATGTCGCCGTGTCAATTTGATGGTGGTTGGAGTCGATGACGATCAAGACAAAATGTTGAGCAGCTTTTTAACAGCGTTTCGAGCGTTCCCCAAACACTATCTGGTTGATTTTGTGGTCACGGAAACCGTCGAAGGTAACGAGAATAGCCGCGCCTTCTGCATTTGGCTGACGCCGGTCATGAATAACGGCATGCTACCCGTTTTGACGCAAACCCAACGCGATGAAATTGCAGATTTCTACGCAAGTTATGCGTCGCGAATGATTCGAATGGCTTATCAGCAGCAAGCGGGTGAAGTTCGAACGCGTTTGCTCCAATTGGCCTCGCTATACACCCACGAACGGACGACGAACCAGCTGAAAAAGCTGGATCCTGTTTTGTTAACGGTCCTAACCGAAATCGAACCTCAGTACAAAAAATCCGAATCGATTCATGACACCGCCACCCTGTTTTCACTAATGAATCGATACGGATTTGAACTGGAAGACCAAATCGATCAACTGATTCGATGTGTCAACGAAGGCACGGTCGAACGTGAACAACGAATGGCATGGACGGCACTTGCCGACCGGCACCTGCTCCCTTGGCCCAGCGAGAACAGGCAGGAAGAGGAAAACGAATCCGGACGCATCGAACGCACGGAAGAAATCAACTTGCGACTTCAGTTTTTGATCGGCTATGCAGACCAGATTCTCGACGGTGACTTTATCGGCAGAAACATTCGCAATCGGAGAAACGTCTACCTTCAGCCGATCTTCAATTCAATTTACCAACACCTCGCGTATTGCGATCCTGCAGACAAAACCGAGGCGTTGGCATCACTCGAAGCACTTCGAAAAAAGTTTCCCAGACCTGCCACAGACAGAAGCAATCCGGACGGAACCAATCCAACGACACACACACTGCTTCACCAACTCAATGGATTGGTTTCGATGGCATCCGGAAAGTCGAAGAATGCTAACGGGGCCTTCCAGAATCTGTCCAATTCCTACGGTCAATCCATTCCGCCAGGGGGTAGTCCGTTTACAGACGAACTGATTTACGGGTTCGAATATGGACAAGGATCCGGCACAATGGGTGGGGGGCTGTTTTAACCTCCAACGATATCTGCTCGAAGCTCACTCGTTGTCATTGGGCAGATGAAAAAAAACGGAACGTGGCAACGGTGTGAACCAGCCACACTTGATACCGCCGGCTCGCATCGTTTCACCTACCCAGCAGTTACAGGTGCGAAAGACATGGTATGAACCAGTACCACGATAGAACGCATCGTTGCCCGTGTAGCTGAACCCCGGAATCATTTCGAAATTTCCCGTTTCATTCTTTGCGAATGATGAGAGCACGTGATCAACCATCGCTTCATAGTCTTCCGTTGAAACGCGTACACGTCGAATGCTCGTGCCAACGATCGGTTCGGAAATCATCGAGATGTGGGTGACGGTTTCTGACGGCCACAACAATGCGTTGGCGGCGGTCGAAAACTTTAAATCATTCCAAGTAGGTGTGTGCAGGTAGAAGTTTCGATCGCCCCAACCGATCCCGATGTGCGTCGCCAACTTTGTATCAAGTTCGAAGTCTGATTCGGGAAAACGGGTTCGCCAATCAATCGTCGAATGTTGAATCGGAAAAATGATGTCAGAGTGAAATGCGCCTGAGAGGACAAATACGTCGACACCCTCTGCCGGTTCAACGTAGTCCTGGTTCACGGGATACAACCCGAGGCCGCAAAGCGTTAAGTAGAACAATACGATCGAAAAGAACGACAGCAAACAGCGGATGCCCCAGACTCGCAATTGTTGAAACAGCGAGCGTCGCGTGGGGCTTGCCGATTTATTCGTTGACTCCAAGGCAGGATCTTTCAATGTGCTTACCTCGTTTTAATCTTGGAAGACGATTGGAAAAACGGATCGATCCAACAATCGCAACGTGGCCTTATTCACTGATTCGTTTTTTTATCGTAACGGTTCAAACAAACCCCACGCCTTCTGGCCTTTTTTAAGAATTCTTTCAAACATTGCTTTTGAATTTGCGAAGATAACGTCTTGCAGTGCGAACGCCTGCATTTTGATGATGCATTGTTTGGGCAAGAATTATTTTTCGTGAGGGGAAAAGATGCAATTTGACTATTTGAAACCGTTTCATTCGCTGGTGGTCGTATTGTCGATCACCTTGTTGGCGACCGGGGTCAGTCGTGCTCAAGACGACAAACCGAAAGAAAAACAGGAATCCGTTGATGTTGAGTCATTGATGGACGACGCTCAAGAAGCACTCGACAAAGGAGAGTTTGGCAAAGCAGTCAAAATCTACAAGCAAGTCATTGTTGCCGACAAAACCAATGGTCGCGCGTGGCATCGATACGGCTATGCTTTGCATGCGGATGGGCAGCTGGACAAAGCGATTGAGATCCACAAGAAAGCAGCCAAATTCGACGACTACAAAGCGATCTCATTGTACAACCTCGGTTGCGCATACTCGCTTCAGAAAAAAACCAAGCCAGCATTGAAAGCCCTGCATCAGGCACTCGATGCAAACTTTCGACAGCTCGACATGTTTGATTCCGATTCAGACCTGGAAAACGTTCGCAAGGACAAGGGTTTCAAAGCGATTGCAACGCGAGTCAAAAACGGCGGCGCTCGACCCAAGTTCGATACGAAACAGCTTGTAGGCTCGTGGCAGGTAACCAAAGGTGTCCGAGCAGGTGAAGAAGTTGATGGGTCACGCCTTCCCGTGATCACGATTGACAAAAAATCGATCACCATTCCAGCTGGTGCTGAGAACTTTGTCATGAACTACAAACTGGATGACAAAAATCGTCCAGTCAAAGTCGACATGGCAATCGCTGCAGGCCCAGCCCCGGAAGGTAGCAAGGCGCTTGGCATCATCAAACGTCAGCGAAAGAAATTGACGCTGTGCTACGACCCGATGGGGATGACGCGGCCAACCAAATTTGAATCGACATCTGACAACAACTTCTTTCTGTTTGAAATGGAACTGGAAGCTTCCGAAAAAGAAGATGGTGACAAGAAGGATGGCGACAAAAAAGAAGGGGACAAAGAAGAAGCCAAAGATAGCGACGATGAAGACGGCTAAGTTGAAACTGTTTGAATCAACTCTCTGCTCATGCATAAATCGAGCGAATGTTCACGTGAACTGAACAAAGGGCCATCCTTTCCACGAAAGGATGGCTTTTTTCATGGCGATGTTGTTGATTTAAGTGCCAATTGCTAAATCTCGTCCTCTGAACCAGGGCACACATTGGCGGTGTGGGCAATCTTTCAACATGATCCAAGTTGCCCGAATGAGGTCTGTCGTTAGAATAGGTTGAGGGCAGACTCCGGATAACGGCTTTTGATGGCATCAAATTCTTCTTATGGCGATCCGCAACGACCGGCAACCAGTCCGGATCGGCCGCCGGTTTCTTCTGCCATCGGCCCCTACGTACCCGAAGTTCCCAAGGGGAGTCGCATCTTTCCCGCGTGGGCCCTTTCATTGTTACTGCATTCGACAATTTTTGTCGTGCTGTTGATCGCGATCTCTCAAGTGCCCGATGGTGCCGGCGAGGTTGAAAACCGAACGGGTGGAATTGTTCTGGTCGACTTGAAATCCAAGACCACCGAGTACCTCAGCGATGGGGACGTCGAATCGGCGGCCAACCCACAATCGGCGGCACCCCCCAACGCCAGTTCATTACCCGATCTCGAACTACCACCAGAACTGCCCGGCCCTGCTTCTTCAAACCAACTCAACGAAGCGGTCGTCCAATCGATCGCAAACGGTATTGATGGTGCCAGCAATATGATCATGACTCAGCCTCGGGGAAAGATTGGAGGCGAAGTGACCACGGAAGTCTTTGGGGTCACAGGAACCGGCAATCGTTTTGTCTACGTCGTCGATCGCTCCGACAGCATGAGTGGTTTTGAGTCGCGTCCAATTCTCGCGGCTCGGCAACAACTGGTTGAAAGCCTGGAGTCTTTACAGCCAACCAATCAGTTTCAGATCATTTTTTACAACGGCACGACCAAGGTATTTAATCCTGACGGCCAGCCTACCATGTACTTTGCTGATGAAGAGATGAAACAGAAAGCGATACGCTTTGTGAACTCGACACCGCCCGACGGCGGCACGAATCATGTCAAAGCACTTGCCGAAGCCTTTCGCTTGCACCCCGACGTGATCTTCCTGTTGACCGACGCCGAAGGTGGTTTTACCAAAGCAGAACTCAATGAGCTTTCTCGTTTAAACCGTTCCGCTGCGGTGATCAATGCCATCGAATTTGGCGAACAACGCGGCACCGATCAGTCACTGGCAAAGCTGGCACGCGAAAGTGGCGGACATTACATTTTCAAGAACATCAACACGTTGCGAGTCGACGAATGAATGAGCTTGATAACAAAACGACAATGATTCGCCGCGTCACAGCGTCATTGCTGCAGCTAGTCCTGCTTACATCGATCTTCGTGACACTCACGCCCTCGGGTCTCACTGCCCAAGACGTCGTCGTCATGAAACGCCCGAAGTCACCAGGTACGATGAATCGCAAGGGTCGCATTACAAAATGGCAGGGAACCCAGCTCACCATCAACACTGGCAGTCGCGACGTAACGATTGAGAATGATCAGATTGTCAGCATTCAATCAGCTTGGCCTGTCGAGTACACAAAAGCGAAAACCTTTGTCAGCGAAGGCCGAAACGATTTGGCTGCTGACTGGTTTCAACAGGCGCTCGACAAAGAGACGCGACCCTGGGCTCAGACAGTGATTCGCAGTCGACTGGTCAACCTCCATTTGTTGGTCAATCGAGTCGACGCTGCGGCTGAGCAATTTTTGGGCATCATCCAAGCGGATCGCTATTCACGATTCACGCACCTCGCTCCACTTGCTTGGACCAACTCGACTCAGCGTTTTGGCCGAGCCGACGAATGGATGGCAAGCAAAGAACCCATCATTCAACTTGTTGGTGCGAGTTGGGGACTCAACTCTCCCAGTCGTAACCAAGCCATTGAGGTACTGGAATCGCTGTCTGAAGACATTGATCCTCGCGTCAGTGGCATGGCAATCGCCCAACTTTGGCGAACCCGACCTAAACCCAGTGTGCGACAACTGGAAGTTTGGAGTCAATCCGTCGACGAAATGCCCGACTCCATTCAAGCAGGACCTTTGTTTGTTTTGGCCAATCTTCAGTCGCAAAACGGACTGAAGGATGAAGCGATGATCAATTGGATGAAAGTAGTTTCAGTTCACCCTGACCAGTCGCCTCTGGTGTCGGCGAGTTTATACCAATCCGGTAAACTTTTGTCTCGTGATCCGAATCAGACAAGCGAAGCTCAAGCGATTTGGAGTGAATTGCAGAAACGGTTTCCCAAAAGCAGTTGGGCCAAGTTGGCGCAAGCTCAAAGATCGACCAACCAACAGAAATGACCAAAGCCCAAGCTTGTTCGCGGCTCAAGAAAAACGAAAGATGCTCCATGGAAGTACATCGGCAAACGATTTTGCAGCACACCGATTGTGTAAAAAAACAGAAATCAGAACCATCTCATCATCAAGCCCACGAACGGCCGCTTGGTTGGCGATTGGATCCGCGTTGGCTGCTTAAACTGGGTTTCGCGTTGATCATCTTCGCGACATTGAGTCTGAATACCTCGACGGTGATGGCGCAAGACGACGGCGCTGCCACCGAGGCAACCAGTTTCTTCTCGATTATTTTGTCGGGCGGAATCACTGGTCTGATCATGATCGTGATTCTTTTGGCGCTTTCCGTTACCGCCGCCTATCTTATTTTTGAACACTTGATGACGATCCGTCGCAATGACCTGATGCCTGACGGACTTGCCGACCATGTTCGTCAATGCTTGATGTCAGGCGACGTGAAAGCCGCTCAAGCAGCTTGCAACGAACGACCCAGCTTTTTATCCTTCGTTCTCATGCATGGAATTTCCGAGCTGGAATTCGGTTGGAGTTCCGTTGAGAAATCTTTGGAAGATGCTTTGGCGGAGCAATCGGCACGGCTGTTTCGCAAGATCGAGTACCTTTCGGTCATTGGAAATATCGCACCGATGGTAGGGCTGTTGGGTACCGTGATCGGAATGATCATCGCCTTTCAGAATGTTGCTTCGACACAAGGCACAGCCAGCGCCCCACAATTGGCGGAAGGCATTTATCAAGCACTCGTCACGACCGTCGGAGGACTAATTGTCGCCATTCCATCGATCGGAGCGTTTGCTATTTTTCGAAACCGCATTGACCAGTTTGTTGCTGAGGCTGCCTATCTGGCCCAACATGTGTTTACTCCGTTGCGACGGCGAGCCAAAAAGTAAAGCAATGAATCGATCGGCCTTTCCGTTTCAATTCGCCAATCCAACTTGAGTCCAAACCGATTTCCACCTGCAGGCAGTCCTGACGACGCTGTTTTTCAACGACCATGCAAATTCCTCAACATCGATCTCGGCAGCGTGACGGCATCAACATGACGCCGATGATCGATGTGGTATTCTTGTTGATTATCTTTTTTCTCGTCAGCAGCCATTTGGCGCGACAAGAATCTCGCATGGAGCTAGAACTACCCAACGCAACTTCTGGCCAGGAAGACATCGACCAGGAGACGCCGCGAATTACCGTCAATGTCAAAGTAGACGGCTCCATGTGGATCGCAGGGCGAACGATCAAACCGGCCAACTTAAAGCAGACCTTCGATGAGGTACGCGCCCGGGAAGGTGATGGCGTCGAAGTACGGATTCGTGGTAGTCGCATGGCACCGTACGCGACGTTTGAGCCGATCATGTTGGCGTGTACAGAAGCTGGGATTTGGAATGTGACCTATGCCGTTTATCGAGAGGTGGACCGATGAAACGGAAGAGCCCGTTGGTACGCCAGTCGTCCGAAACTGATTTCAACAATGCCATGACGCCGATGATCGACGTCGTCTTTTTGCTGCTGGTCTTTTTCGTCTGGACGGCCAGTTTTCAAATTGTTGAGTATGTGTTGCCCAGCGAGATGTCCGCACAAATGGGCAACGACGAAGTGCAAATCGATGACCCGCCTCCACCCAGCGATTTCGAAGACATCGTTGTCCGACTACGATGGGCTGCCGACACCGAGCAAGTGCAATGGTCGGTAAACGATCAAACACTCGCTTCGCTTGCCGCCGTTGGCAGCAAACTTCAGGAGCTTGTGGCGGTCGGCGCCGACGTAACTGTGATTCTGCACCCAGACCCGGCCGTGCCACTTGGCTACGTGATTGAAACATACGATCAAGCAAAACTCAAAGGCTTTGAAAATGTCTCATTTGCGGTCAACCCTGGTCGGTAACCGACGTTATGAGAGCAACCTTCCTTATCGACGTAGTGAGGGCTGCCAGCCCTCAACAACGCCGGCTTAAACGGCAATCTTACTTCAACGTTGCTTTGAGCTGATCGAACTCGTTCGCGAATTTGGACTTTGACCAATCTTGCGTCACTTCGACAAACTTCAACAGCTTCAAAGCTGTTTGTTGTTCACCACTGACGTTTAACAACTTGACGACATTCAATTTGGCTTCAAACCAATTCTCAGAACCAGCGCGTAAACGTGACGCGATCAGCCGCCACTTGTCGAGCGGCTTTTGCGGGTCCGACGTTTGGTACGCCTCGGTCAATGCTCGAGCCAACTTCATTTTGACATCCGCTTTCCGTGGAAACTTCTTCTCCAATGTTTCCAGTTGAGCAATGGCTTCTGAATATTGTTCCGTCGCGACCAATAGATCGACGTTGCGCATCTGCCACGCCGTGACAAGGTCAGCTGAGTCTGCAGCAGAGTTTTGCGTCAACAATTGGATGGCTTTATTAGTTACCTCCTGCCGGAGTGTGATCAGGTCGTTTTTCTGATTGGGACTTCGGGTTGTTTTGGCGTCGAGGTATCGATCCAACAGACTTAAATCTTCTGGCCGCGTTAACTCGTTTACGGCAGCTCGCATTTGTTCGATTGACTGGTTGGGCAACAAGATCATCAGGATTTTCGCGTCCACTTGCAAAGAATCCAATTGACTCGCTGCCTTGAGCCTTGATTCGTCGAGATCTGCAGTTCGACCATGCAACAATCTCAAGTGATCGTTAGCGATCGCCAAATGAAACGCTGGCCCGCTTGCTGGATTTAACTTGTTCGCAACCAAGCCAATCTGCTGCGCGAGCTGATCCACTGCAGACGCTCGACTCGATTCGGGCAGCGAAACAAGGTACCGATCACCATTCCACTTCGCTTGGGCGATCGCAAACGGAAACTGACGATGATTTGTCGGCACCTTAAGATAGGTTTCGAACGCGTCATCGTACGCACCGGCCTCGGACTGTTTCGCGCCCAACCAGATAGCTGCCTGACCCGACGAATCCGACTGAGGCCAAATCTCAAGGTGACGCTTCAGGCTCGTGACGAGAAACGAGTTCGCCAATTGCTGAGCCTCGGAATTCGCATATTGTGCGGCGACGACTTGCCATTGATTCCAGCAACCGCGCAAGTGAACGTTGGCTGACGACGAATCGCGTTGATACTTGTCGGCCGACTCGATCATCCGTCGAGCTGCATCGCGGCGATTACCGAGCCCCTCCAGTGCCTGCCCTGCCCCGATCTGCAGCGTTAGCAGCACTTGTGAGTTGCCTTGTGATTTTGCGGTTGCGATGGCGTTGTCGTAAGCTTTGAGTGCATCCCCAAACCGCTTTTTTCGCAGTGCTTCATTGGCGACGCGCGTCAACAAATCGACCTCTGTCGATGACGCGACCATCGGTTGATTCCCAGTGTCAGCCGTCGCACGGTTCGTTTCAACTGAGCCACCAACCGCATTGATCAAAATTAATTCCGCTCGACGCCCCCAGTAGTTACCATGAGCCAGCTCAATCGCTTTGGTTCGTCGTGAGGCTTCACCCATCCAAATCGATTTTTCATTTTCGTCGGCCGCTCCCAAGGCAAGTTCGACGGCAACTTTCAGGATTGCGATTTCCAATGGTGCCGACTGCGGCATGGTCGGCGAGTCGGCAAACATGAACAGCTGCTTCATCGCCGGGCGGTTTTTGGCGGCCAGTGCCAGCAACATCTTTTCTTGCAGGAAGGTGGCAGCGATGTTTCCCGGCACTTCGTACTCTGCAGCTTCCATCAACACGGAATTGGCTTCACGGACTTTCCCCGACAAACGTAAACTCTGCACTCGTGCAATTTTCGTTTCCCACCAAAGTGGTTCGCCCGTGGCCAGCGAACGACTGAGTTCAGTCAACTGAGATTGAACCTGACTAAGTGCATCGATGCGTCCAACCTGACCCTCTCGGTCGTTTCGATAGAGTCGAGCACGGATTAGATTGCACTTTGCCAGCTGAAACTGAACGCTGTTTGAAAGCGCGAGCAACTCATCCGATTCCAACTGACCTTCGAGTGTTCGATTTCGGCGTTTGGGAATCGCGTCTGCCATGTCCTGGCGTAACGAATCGAGTTGCGTCCTCGCCGTCCGCAATTCCAGCAATGCCAAATCATTTGAGTTGGCTTCCGCCAATTCGGCAGCGATCTCTTGGGCGAGTAAGTTGGCGTGGGCCACGTGCGATAGTGCCTGCTGGACACGAACCAAAAAAGTTCTCGGAGGCGGGCCCTGCCCTACTGGCGATGACTTAATAAACGCATCAACGATTTCGGCGATGGAATCCCAATAGGGTTGCCGATTGGATGCCGGCGAAAACAAGGCTCGCGTGGTTTGAGTTTTGATCAACTCGACGGTTAGCGCTGCACGTCGCTGTGGTGTCAACGTTTGGCTTGCCAACTCGTTTTCACAATACTTGCTGGCCAATCGGAAGAGCCGCCGTGAGCGAAGCCCTTCAAGCAATCGAGTATCATCGGTCGCCAGACTCCGCATTGGTTGTGCCTCGACAACCACCGACGAATTCTCCTGTGGTGCAGCGCAGACCAAGGTGGGAGTCGCAATTCCAAGGACCCATAGCGCCGAGATCACGAAACACACACGCGCAACGAATTCAGTGGGATGCAGAGCGCTGGCGGCACATTGAACTGTCGATTTGAAACCGGTCATGGATCTATCTTACGCAGGTCAAGCGACTGAAAGAAGCCGGATGTGCCTCATTCCGGCTTGAGCTCGTTCACGAGCTGCCTGCGATAGTTGATGTAGCAGTTAATTCCAGCGACCAACAGCAGGACTCCAACGAAGATCCCAACTTTTGATTCAATTGGAATCGGAATGTGCTCAATTTCGAATCCATCGCCCAACATCCGGGCAATTGCCTCGGCGTTGTTGACACTTCGCTCGTAGCAGCCATAAGCAACCAGAAAGCTGACGGCCGCCCCGACTACCAAACCCAAACTTACGGATCTCAAAATTTTCATGGACGGTCCGTAAAAGAAAAGTTGAGCTCGATGTTTTTCTTTGGCAAAATTTCGCCGTCCACTTCCACGTGAGGATAAACAAAATAGTTGAGCGGCTCTGACTTTGCGGCTGGAACTAGAACGATATCTCGCCCTTTGGAAAAACCGATTCGATCTTGAGTCAACGCACCAAAGTAAAAGTTCTTAAGCTCCGGGTGTTTGTCAGCCTCAGAAATATCGACGGGCGTCCAACCTTGTCCATCGATGTGGAACCATGCCCAACAATGATAACCACCAATTTGATTTGATTCTGGTTTTGAGTCTCCAGGAGGAAGCGGAAAACCAATTTCAAATCGGGCAGGAATCTTTTGATTGCGAGCCAGGGCAATGAACAAGCTGTGAAAATCAGTGCAGTTGCCTGTCTGACTATCACAGGCCCAAATCGCATCCCCTTTTCCATACCCCGGCTTCGATTTGTCGTACGTCATGTGCGTTTCGACCAACTCGTAGAGCATTTTGGCGGCATCCGTCGGCTCGTCGGGGACACTTTTATTCGCCAACAACTCAGCGGGGCGACCATCGATCGGTACCAGTTTGTTTGCACTGAGATATGTTTCCGACTTGGCTTCGCTGAGTGTTTTCTCACTCGTGTCCAGCTTGGCAACCTGTCGTTCAACTTCATACTCCAACGAAAATGAGTACTCCGTATTACCGGTCGTTTCAAGGAAACCGATCTTGTTTTTATGCACCTGGTCACGATTGATTTTTAGATCCGCCAATTCTTCGCCGAGCTCATAGGAAACCGTTTGGTGAGAGTTCGATTCGGCGATCGGAACCCAGATCTTAACCTTGCCCGTTCTCGGCAAGTCCTTCAACGTAAACGCATACCGAAACGTGAACTTGCGAGACGCAAGATCCGAGGACGCGTTAAGAGTCTGCGAAGACTCATTCGGCGTTCGTTGCTCGTCGGCAACATTGTTGGCTCGGTTTTGAGACGCCGAGTTGTCGGTCGTATTTTCCTGGCAACCGACCAACGGGACGATACATATCAGCAAGCACCCAATGATCGAGATTGGATGTTGATGAACGTGAGTAACTTGGTTCATTCGTTGTGGCTACCTATCGATGATCAGAATAGAACTTTTGGAACGTTTTGTAATCGCTTTCGGGCGATGTTGTTGTACTCTTCGTTACAGTCGATCCCTATGAAATGACGGCTCAGACGCTTTGCGGTGACCGCAGTCGTACCGGCACCTGAAAAGGGATCCAACACAACGCCACCTTCGGGGCAACTTGCGTTGATACAAGTTTCGACCAGCGCTTCAGGATACACTGCAAAGTGAGCATCTCGAAACTTGGACAACGAGATTGACCAGACGGTCCTCTTGTTGCGGCCCTGGGGATGGAACGCCTGATCCCATCGTCCATCATGTAGATTCGAATCGCCAGAATTTTTCCCCTGCTCTGGTGTGCCGTCGCGCTTGCCAAAATGACGTCGTCCACCTTTCATTTTGGAATTTTCGGAGAACGTCACATGGGGTTCGCGAATCGCATCTGCATCGTAAAAGTATTTCTTGGAGTGACTGAAAAAAAAGATGTACTCATGATCGGTCGTCGGCCGAGTTTTGACCGCGGAAGGCATGGCATTCGGTTTGTGCCAGATGCAATCACTTCTCAATCGCCATCCCGCCTCTTTGATGGCAAAACAGACTCGCCAAGGCATCCCCAGCAATTCACCTTTTTCGTATTTGTCTCCAATGACCACCCACGCTGACGACGATTCTTTGCCGACTCGGTGCAACTCACGAAACAAATCCGCAATTTGCTCAACGTAGGCCGCTGGCGTCTTTTCCTGGCCGATTTGATCCGGGGAATCATAGTCACGCTGCCGATAATACGGAGGGCTGGTCACAATCGTATCGACGCAATCGCTCGGCAGTTGCTGCGCGACGTCCAATGCGTTTCCGGTCAAAAACGTGTCGATTGTAGTTTCCAAAGAACGCATTAATCAGTTTTACATCTTTTCAAGAACCCGGATCCCAAGCAGCTCAAGCCCGGTTTTGATCGTTCGAGCGGCCAAATCGCAAAGTTGCAACCGACTCTTCTTCAGCGATTCGCTCTCGGCATCCTTGACGCTGCATTGATCAAAAAACTGCGCAAAAAGTTGAGCCAATTCAAATAGATAGCTACACAGGAGGTTGGGTTTGTATTCAACCAACACGCTGTCGATTGCTTCGGAAAATTGTAGCAGTTTGACCGCGAGCTGACGTTCGACTGGTTGCTGAAATTCAAACGGTTCCGGAGCCTTCCTCAACGATTCAACATCGGCCTCCGTTTTTCGAACGATCCCTTGCACGCGTGCATAAGCGTATTGAAGGTAGGTCGACGAGTTTCCTCGCGTGGCCAGCATCTTGTCATAGTCGAATCGATAATCGCTGGTTCGATTGTGAGAAAGATCGGCGTACTTGACGCCGCCGATTCCAACGACGGTGGCGATCGTTTTCAACTGCTCTTCGTCCAAACCGGTACTGTTTGAACGCACGATTTCCAAAGCGCGGTGTTCCGCCTCGTCCAACAAACCTTCAAGCCCTTCGGCTGTCCCTTCACGCGTCTTGTAGGGACGACCATCTTTGTCCAACACCGTTCCAAAACTAACGTGAGTCAATTCAATCTTGCCGAAGCCCCAAAGTCGCGCGACATCGAACAGTTTCTCAAAGTGTTCTGACTGACGATGGTCAACGACATACAGACTGGCGTCAGCTTGCCACTGATCAACGCGATGTTTGATCGTCGCCAAATCAGTCGTTGCATACAAGAACGCTCCGTCCTTTTTTCTGACGATCATGGGTGCATCGTGATCATCGAGAAATACGCAGATCGCTCCATCGCTTTCCTTCGTATAACCCTTTGCTTCCAGATCATGGACCACCTCGGCCAACATTGGGTGATAAAAACTTTCGCCCAACTCATGATCAAATTTGATGTCGAGCCGTTGATAGATCCGCTGAATATCTTCGCGGCAACGCGGCAAAAACTTCTCCCAGAGTTCGACGTTCGTCTGGTCACCAGAATGCAGTGCTGCCGTTTCCAACAGAACGGTGTTTCCGATGTCGGGGTGTTTTGTTGCCAACTCCTTCAACTTCGGTTCCACATCGATGGCGGTAATCTTTTTCTGCGCGCTTTCGATTGCTTCGGTCAGTTGTTTTGATTTCTCATGAAGGGCGTTCAACGCTTTCTTGTGTTTTTTGATCGCCTTTTTATCACCCTCTGGCGATTGCTCGTTTTTGGTAGCAATCTCGGCTTGGAGTTTGGCAAGCGACTCCTTTTGTCCTGGCAGCTTCAGTTGGGCTTCCTGGTAATCGATGAAGGAGCGGACCAACTTGTAAAGACGCCCAAGTTCGCGAACCGGAGAAGCATCAAACGCTGGCTCATCGAGAAAGTTCTTGTATCCATAGATGATCATCCCAAACTGAGTGCCCCAATCGCCCAGATGGTTGTCCGTAAGAACGTTGTGGCCAGCGAATCGAAGCACTTTGGAGATGGCATCACCGATGACAGTCGAACGAATGTGCCCGACATGCATCGGCTTGGCGACGTTGGGTGAAGAAAAATCAACAACGTAGGTCTTTGGCTCAGCGACTTTGGGCACACCAAGACGCTCGTCGGCAAGCGATGCTGTCAGCCGTTCTTTGATCCAGTCATCTTTGAGCGTCAAGTTGATGAACCCAGGGCCAGCAACTTCAACGTTTGCACAGAGATCATCAAGACGAATCGACTCTATCAAATCCGCCGCGATCTCCCGTGACGGTTTGCCCAAGACTTTGCTCAGTGGCATCGCGCAATTCGCCTGGTAGTCACCAAACTTGGGGTCTCCGGCGGGACGGATCATTTCAAGCACGTTCGAAGGATCATCGACAAGTCGTGCCAGCTCGTCGGCAAATCGATGCTTGAATTCAGCAAGTGCGTTCATGAATGCTTTAGTATTTTAATAGCGGCAATTGAAAGAGAAGAATTTCACAGATATTAGCGATTTTCGCAATTGGACTTGGCGAGCAATCTCCGGGTTCACAGAAAAAATCACCTCATCGGCAAAATTCAAAACCAAACTCGAAGCCGCGAGCCGAACAGAGCGATTGAATACGTCACAAATAGTGAAAATTGTGCGATAATGGCCACCGCAAGTCTGCACCATGTCGGCTTCAACCATCCCGCTTGAACCAGCGAGTCATTTGAATGGAAGAGATCATGAATCGTGACGCGAGTCGACAAGTCGCCAAACGTATCCATCGCACGCTAGGATTGGCCTGCCTGTCGATCTTTTGCACCGCACTGACATTCCTTAACGACCCGATCATCGCCGAAGAGCCCGGTCTCGAACATCCTGTTTCGATTGTCAACGCAGACGTCTACGTCAATCGAAATCGAACGACGATGAAACTGACTTGCTTCGCGGAGGACTTGGAGCTGCTTCAAGGTGTTGAAGCTTTGCCCAGTGGACTTTACGACCCCGAAGAACTGATCGATGCAACCAAAGACCATGGCGAATATCTCGCCGAGCGAATCACCATTCGCGATATCAATGGAGAGTTGCTGACTCCCAAGATCGTCGAGACGATTGATATTGAGATTCCCGAAGAAGGAATTCCAGCAGGCAAGCTGATGGACTTCACGATCGGATTCGTCCTTGAATATTCCTATAAGGATGCGCCGGAACCGAAATTCCTGACAATCGAACAAAAGATGGTCGCCGAGGGTCAGCTGTTGCCTTCTGAATTTAAAGTTCTGTTGAAGCAAGCTGGCTCGGACACTCCTTATACGAAGATGATGAAACCAAGTGAACCCGAAACGTTTTCGTTTGACTGGGATAGCCCGGTCCTCAACAAAGATGATTCTCCCGAACAATGGGAAGCATGGTTCGCCGAACAACGAAAGAAGAATCTTGGCATCGAAAGCTACAGCAGTGTCTATTCGTTTATCTACATCACGGACTACGAAGTTCGAAATGAGGTACTGATCCCGTTGGCGACGCTGGCAACGCTGATTGACATCGAGCGTGCCGACGAAAACTTTCTTGAAATCGAAGAACAGGATGCAGCTGCCGAAAAAATCAAGACTTACTTTTCAGTGGGCAACCCCGTCACGATTGATGGCGTTGAAGTTGCGCCCGTCTTTGATCGCGTAGATTTTTACGGACTCGATTTGAGAGACTTTGCGATTCAGGCCGAACGACGACGAGTCTCCATGGCCAACGGTCGCGTTGGATTGATCATGTCCTACAGCACGAAAGGACGTCCTGCAGCGGTCGAAGTCTCTTGGGATAAGTTCAACAACGCGATCAAATCCGTCGATGGAATCGTGTTCATTGGAGACAAGGTTGAGAAGACACAGTTTTCCATGTTTTTGTCAGACAACACGTACAGCTGGACAGCCCCCGAGCGAAAGCCGCTTCCGGAGATCACCGGTGTCAGCCACTCCCTGGACTTGAGTCGGTTTGAGCAACGCACCATTCAGCTTCCCGTTGTCTCACTAATTGCGGCAGCCGCGTGTGCGATCATGTTCTTGATCGCCGTGTTCGGCATATTTCCAAAAGTTAGCGGGGTCATGGCAGCGATTGCTTTGGTGGTTGGAGTGGTTGGAATCAATAAAACAGTCGAGATTGACCATCCCTGGGAAACCAAACAATCATTCGAAATGCCACAGCAGGACGCCGACTTGATCTTTGCGCAATTGCACAAAAACTTGTTTCGTGCATTTGACTATCGAGACGAAAGTGACGTCTACGATGCATTGGCGCGAAGTGTCGACGGCGAAGAACTCCGCTCACTCTACCTTCGAATCAATGAAAGCCTAAAAGTTAAAGAGCAGGGCGGGGCGGTTGCGCGTATCGATCAAGTGGAGCTGTTGGACGGAGAACTCAATCGCCTATTGGATGATGGCGACGTTAACGATGCCATCGGATTTGGCTATCGAAGCAGTTGGATACTCGATGGAACCATCGAACACTGGGGCCACATTCACAAACGGGAAACCAAGTTTGTTGGTGAATTCCGTGTCCGATTAATCGACGATGCATGGAAAATTACAGACATGCAAGTCGTCAATGAAGAAGCAGGTGTCGTCAAGACGGCCGTGCGAACTTTCTAGATCCAGAGTTGATTCGGGCAGCCTGGTTTTTGTCTAAAACCTCGGTCGTCATTCCGCGTTCGCCTGTCCATTAAGTCATTTGTAGATGGGAGCGCGTGTTGGGAACCGGCAACCCATGACAGCCGCAAAGCTCAATCTGAAACTCAATTGAAACTTGACGCTTTGCTATGCCGAAAGAACTTGTTCGGCATTGGTCGAAATCGATGCAGGAATCGTCTCCTGCTTGGGGCGTGTTACTCGGCTGAGCAAAACGAAAACCATGACCCAAAAAGTGACAAAGCCTAGCAGCATGGGCAGGTTGAACTGAGACGACAACATCTCGTTTCCACCCTCAACAGAAAAACTCGGAGCACCAGAAGCACTGTCGTTCGATGCAAAATCGAGATGAATGACTTCCTGGCTGTTTGCCGTGAATCGCTTCATAAAGTCGTAACCCAGCGAAACTTGAAGCCTTGCTTCAGGCTTAAACGAACTGATTTCGTACTCGGGTACAATTAGCGAATTCTCACCAAAGCTTACGTTGGTGATAAGATTTCCGTTCATCGCGGGATCTTGAATCTGCAATTTGAACGAAGACAACCCAAAGTCGGAACTTGGCTGCTGATTAGGCTGCAGGTCAAGACAAAACGTTAGTTGCTCAACCCGATCGATGCCCTGACGATCAAAAAACTGCCACAGCTCACCTGCGGTGACTTGTCCCGATGTCTGACTCATGAACATCGAAAATGCATTGGTGACTTCGGACGCACAGCCAGTGCAATCAAAGTCGCCCACGGCAACACGATTCTCGCCACCATCCACAATGATTTCATCTGCATTTGCAAATGTTGTGGAAAGTGCGAGCGCCAAAACAGTCAGAAGTCGAAAGACGGGCGTGGGCATTAAGTTGGGCGGGAACATGTTGATGGATTCACAGTAGTGTCGGTCATCTTAAATCAAACCGACTCTATTGTCCAATCGGTCGATTTTTGCCAGGGAGTAAAAGCTGCCAAAAAAATAGGAATAGTGTCGCTTGTTTACATAATCCGAATTATTTCGCTCATCCCCCAAGTGCAACTCTGCGGAATCCACCCCAAGGAGGGACTCCAAGTAGCTGGCTGACTGGTGAAAACGCTTTCAGTCAAATAAATCGGGTCTTCCGAACAACACCTTGTCGATGGTGCTCTTCGACTAAGGAAGTCAAATTAGACCGACTTTATGTCCAAAAAATGTGAAGGAGATATGAGTTCTTGGAGAACAAGGAATCCAAGCCGCTCCTCATGTACCCGAATGCTGATCCGTTTGAACGCTGGCACATGGACGTGGTAGGCAGCACTACTCGTCGTTTCCTCAACGTAACCAATCAACGGCAAGTCCAACACGCATGCATTAAAAGAAACCAGGTTTGGGCTTGGGCAATGCATTGAGACAAGCCCGAGCAAACGACAGATCCGCTTGATGCGTAATCTTCAAATTCAATGGCGAGCCCTCGACCATCGTCACGGGAATCCCCTGTTGTTCAAGCAACTGAGCTTCATCAGTCGGTGCGGCCTCAGGGTCGCGATTGGTAAACGCATCAACGAGCAGCGAACGTCGAAACACTTGTGGCGTTTGTGCTTGATAGAGATTTGTTCGATCCACAGTACTCTCAATGTTGACGCCGTCGGCCGATCGCTTAAGCGTACTGCTGACTGGAATCGCTGGAATTGCAGCGCCACTTTTTTCGGCCGCGACAACGACTCGATCAATCAACCGATCATCAATGCACGGCCGCGCCGCATCATGAATCAGGATCCAATCGGATTTGGAGTCAACGGCATCAAGAGCATTGGCGATTGAATCTGAGCGCTCTTTACCACCGGTCACCACATCCAAGTCCAACACGACAACGTTTGGGCCAAACCGGGCCATAAACTCCTCTTTATCCTCGGCGGACACCACAATGATCAATTGCTTCACATCGCCCCGTTTAAGCAAGACTTCCGCGGAATGTAGCCAAACTGCTTTTTGGCCAAGCTTGATAAATGGTTTCTTTTCCGTTGGGTGTCGAAAACGTGAACTCGAACCAGCGGCGGCGAGGATGACGGAAATGTTTGGCACAGTGTTCTCTCTTAATTCCAGACGTTCGCTTTCATTATAACGCCTGCACCCATCCAACAAACAATCCGCAGCGATCGTCACTGCCGCATAGGTTCAACTTCTATTGAGTGTCGAATTAGAACACGATACTCAGACTTAAACGGCTAAATCCGCAACTCACGTTGGGCCCTTGCGCCAGCGTGATCAAGAATTGAGATGATGCGTTGCCGATCTTCGACAGAAGAAAGCTCCAGATCACGAATGATCTTTTGCACTTCCAACTCACTCGTCATCTGCTCTTGAACCAGTTTGGAAAGCGCGGCTTGTTTCATCTCGTTCAGATTTCTGACACCTTCACGATACACAATTCGGCTGGAAATAATTGCTGCAAAGAGCTGGTTCCGATAGACGCCAGGAATCTCATTCAGAGAAGCTGAATCGAGAAGCTGGACCAATGATTTTGGCAAAAACCCAAGGATAATCTGGTTAGCTTTTTCTTGATCTGCATTCGACCAAAGCGGCATTGAATCGATCGTGATATCCGCAATGCGAATAATCTGTTGGCTCAATTCGACGCTGATTTCTGGCAGTGTTTTTTCTGGTTGCCGCGCTGACTCATTGAACAGACTGATCGCTTCGATCGACGCCAAGGATCGTAACAACTTGAGAACGTCATCTACGTAGTCGGATTTGATCTCTTGAAAGTCCTTTGACGAAACAAGCATGCCAGAGATGATCTCAAGGCTGCTGCAGATAACTCCGCACTTGTTGGCCGATGAGTCTTTGACGATCATCACGCCGGCCTGCGAAAGCTTGTGTCGCGCTGTCTCCGTGATAAACAGATTGGCGCCTTCAACAATGACCTTCGAATTCGGACGTTGATCCTTGTCAAAATAGTAGTGCCAGTTGTTTTCGTTGATCGTCGATGGTCGACCACCCGCCGGCAAAAACAGATCTGCTGCCACGATAAAATGCAGTCGATTGCGAAACGCAACAGAGTCGTCGCTCGACAAATCATAAATTTTGCCGGCATCACTCAGGCGGTCTGAATTGAAATGCGCGATGCCTAATCCAGAATCCACCAGCCGAAGAAGCTCCGAATGATCGAGACCGTTGGGGTCATGGGCCGCTCCAGTTCCATCGGCAATCCCGACCAAATGAAAATGCTCGCCGTACTCGCGAATCAAAATGCGGATTGCATTTCCGCCCACATCACCGTCGGGACCACCGGTCATCGTCACCGTAAAATTTTGCTGACGCGGATCGATGCCCACCTCAAGCAGTGCATGGTGCAAGAACACCACAACTCCCTCGCTGGTAACGCCGAACTCCTTGTGGTTGATGCCGGTATCCGGCTTCGAGCTCATAATCGTCTGTGGTATCGGGTAGCCACGTTTTTCAGCGCGCTGCACAATCCAGTCGATCAACTGATTCGTAACGTTCTCATCCGGACCGAGATAGAGAAACTCGCTGTTTGCTGGCTCAAGATCGATCGGCGTTGTCGCATCGATTTGAGTCGTCAGGTCAAGTAAACCTTCGACGAAATCGTGGCCCGCTCGTTCCAAATGCGAATTGGGCTTGAGCACCATCACGGCCTTGGCGCCTCCCTCTGCGATGTCCTTGTTTTTCAATTGTTGAGCCGATGCCAAGCGATAGACTTCGTCATAAACGCGCGTGGACTCAAACAAATAGTGTGCGTGACTTCGAGTGCGGACGATCCGGACGCCACCGCGAGCGACGTCACGAAATCGAACATGAAACGCATCGAATCCACGACCATACACATAAAAAATGGCAAAGGGCCGCTCTCCTCGCTCTTCATTTTCGAACAGTTCGCCAGGCAACCGAAACGCCAGGGAACGACGGTCTGGAAGGTTCAAATTGCATCGTTGGATACATTGGGCAAGCTCGCGAAAGGTCTTCAAAATCGTCTTGTCGGTCACGTCGACGATGGAGTCCAAACCGATATCCGCTGGCCCTGTTTCGTTGTTTCCATCATCAGAAAATCGGGACAGAAAAGCGGTAAGTATTTCAGAGACGATCGCTTGATAGCGCAAAAGACGAACAAAGACTTGTTCGCGAGAGATCTCCAACCCTCGTCGAAACCCGATCGCGTAATGCGTCAGGCGAGCCAGTCCGCAAAAGAGTTCACCTTCAAGAATTGTGCCCAACAAATCGATTGGCGTCGAATTGATCTCTGAAATCGGCGCGATGACTTCCTGGTCCAGCTGCAAAAATGATACGAGTCTCGCCCGCAATACGTCGCCGTCAAGGTCCGGACTGCAGTCCCCCACTTGTTGACGAACGGCATCGAACGCTTCGTTTTCAATACAGATCTGAAAAGTCAACAAGGCTGCGGTCGAACCCTGAGCTAACCTCAAGTTTCGGCAAAAGGCGCGCTCAATGTCAATTTGATAGCGAGCAAAAAAATCAGCGACACGCTGAAAGACAAAACGCGTCGATGAATTTTCAGCGCAAACGATTACCTTCGCGAATCGTTTCTGCTCTTCGCCTCCTCGATCGGCTACCACGTCCCACAGTACCGAAAGATCTGAGTCGTTGTCCTGTACGCTTTTGAACGCCGCAAACTGTTTGACGACTTCGGCTGGTGAATTCAGATGCGCACTGTTCGCATCGTAACTTTCCAGAAAGCGATCAATATCTTCCCGCTGAGCACCCGTACTCTGTTCGACAACGTCACCTAGCTCGGCATAATGCCCTGCGTCAGTTTGCGAACCCGGCGTCAGCTGTTCTGCTGTTTGAAAATCAAAGATGTCGATGACAAACTCTTTGTTCCGCGAAGAAAAGACCTGTGCTCCAACCAACTCCCCTTCGTCGGGCACCCGATCGATAAGTTCGGCCAACAAACCGGCATAGTTTTGCTGCGAGACAACGGTCACCCTTCGACCGTCCGATTGTCGCAACATTACGTCCTGCTCAATATCACAAACTCGCAGCGCAACCAACGCCCGGATGTGCTCCAGCTGATCCTCTTCGGACAGCGCGTCAAAATATTCAGCCGGCAATGACCGGATGACCTCCGCTATCTGTTCGTCAATACTTGCAACAATCCCTTCTCGAATTTTGGATGACCAATTTCGCGGATGCGTATCAGTTGCTTTGCTGGTTGACTTGGTCACGATAAACTCACATAAGGTAAAACGACTCGTATCAAATCCAAATGACGTTGTTGCTTGACCGCATTTACCAATTCCGCCGCCGTCCGAACCGGCTCATCCATGGCCGTCAAGTTTGGCGTGTAAATTGAAACCAGCACGAAAAGAACGAAAACAAAAAGTCCAAACTGGCAGTTCATTTGTCGGCCACTTTGGGTAGACGCAATTTGAATCGATACGATCTTGATTCGTTTGGGCGTCATGGATCCAAATTGGTTTTCCGGTTTGATTGAAATACTCACTGGAAGCTGTTCAAATTGAAGAATCAGCTTTGTTGATTTTAACATCCCGCGAAAGCAATCATGACCATCAAAACAAAGAACTCACTCAACCGACGCAGCTTGCTAAAAACTGCTGCAGCGACTGCTGGTGTTACCCTGTTGTTGAATCGTTCTGCCCAAGGCATCGGTCCCAACGACAAAATGGTTATGGGGGCCATCGGCATGGGCGGTCGTGGTCGAGCAGTTCTGGGAAGCTTTCTGGGGTTTGAAGAGGTTGAGGTCGTTGCGGTTTGCGACGTGGTTGGTGAGCACGCGAAGTTAGCCAAACAAAAAGTCGACCAAAGATATGGCAACACTGATTGCAAAATCTACGGTGACTTTCGAGAGATCACTCGCCGCGATGACATCGACGTCGTGTTGATCGCAACACCCGATCATTGGCACGCCATCATTTCAATTGATGCGATGCTGCACGGCAAAGACGTGTACTGCGAAAAACCGGAAACGCTTTCCGTCGGCGAAGGACGCCGCATGGTCGACATCGCCCGCCGGTACGGACGTGTTTTTTCCGGAGGCAGTCAGCGCGTCTGGGGTGATTACAACGGGTTCCATCGAGTCGTCCGCGGCGGTGCACTTGGAGTTGTTAAAAAAGCCTGGGTCAATGTCGGTGGACCTTCGGGTCCATGCCACCTCGAACCCGTTGAGACTCCGCCGGATGTCGATTGGGATATGTGGCTCGGTCCAGCGCCTTGGCGACCCTACCATCCCAACTTGATCAAAGGCGGCTTTCGCCCGTATCGCGATTATTCTGGCGGTGGCACAACTGATTGGGGGTGCCACACTTTCGGCGGTGCGATGTTTGCATTGGAAATACATGAGTCGGGACCGACAGAAATTCTTCCCCCAGATGGCCCACAGCGTCCACAAGCGATCGTCAAATTTGCCGACGGAATCGAAATCTATCACGGTGGCGGCTGGGAAGGGATTCTTAACTTTGAAGGGACCGAGGGGCGAGTTTCCGAGCAAGACATTCGACAACAGCGTATCGAACAACCCGAGATCGATATCCCCAACTACAAAGGCCGGGGAGGAATCGTTGGCGACTTTCTTCATTGCGTCCGGACACGCGAAAAGCCGTTTCGAGATATCGAACGCGCCCATCGAACAGCCTCCGTCTGCCATTTGCTGAACCTGACCTACTGGTTAAACCGCCCAATCCAATGGGATGCTGAATCGGAAACGATTGTCGGTGACGCCGAAGCATCTCGCTGGCTCGAACGAACACACCGAGAGCCATGGTCTCTTTCCTAGTTGTTTATCCCAAACCGTTTGGCGGCAAACGTTGCATCCTGTTTCGATTTCGAAGCCCCCTTACGCTTGCCGATGCTCGTTTCGCTGATTCGATGCCTTGATTCGATGCCTTGACCCAGTTTTTTCTTGATTCATTGACACCCCTTGAGCACCAAAATCGCCATGATTCGATTCACCGTCGCTACCCTGTTTGTTTTCAGTTGGTTGCTTGGCCCAGTCAACGCCGATGATCAGGAAACGCTCAAGGAACTCAAGTCGCAACTTGCGAAAATGGCAGACTACCAGCCCGGCAACGATGCTGAGCCGTTACGCAAAATCGAATCGATCGTCTTTCGATTGCCAACCGATTCGGCAATCCGTAGCGACGTCGAACAAGCGCTGGTTACGTCCCTTTTGTCGGCTAAAAGCAACCCTTCAAAATCATTTCTCTGCGAACAACTTCGCGTCGTCGGAACCGCACAAGCCATCCCCGCGCTTGCAGAGCAATTGACCAACCCCGATGTTGCTTTTCTCGCGCGCAGAGCACTCTCTCGAGTTAACTCACCATTGGTCGACCAAGCGTTATACCAATCGATTGAGCGTACCGAAGGGAAGTTAAAAGTTGGGATCATTAATTCCCTTGGCGATCGTCGCGCCGAAATTGCGACGAACAAATTGATTGAGCTCACCAATGATGAAAACGACGATGTCGTGATTGCGGCAGCTCGAGCCTTGGGACGAATCGGCAACGCACCCGCCTGGGATACACTCGCCCAACTGGCCATGCAATCGCCTGAAGGTGCAATCGATCCGACGATCGGAAACGCGTTGCTCGACTGTGCGGACCAGCAACTCAAAATTGGCGATAAAAATCGCGCGGAAGCCGTTTACACTTTGTTGATGGGGAAGGGAGCAAAGCAACAATTTCGAGTCGCCGGGCTGCAGGGACTCATGAAGTCCTGCGACGGTGAGGCCAACCTTTTGATTACAGCGATCGACGATCAGCAACTCTCACTCCAAGCGATCGCGTTGGCAGCGGAAGTTCGCAAAGATGATGTGGTGGTGACTCGCAAGCTCTGCGATATGCTAAACGACGCCGATCAAGCATCGACAATCGTATTGATTCAGGCGCTGGCGACTCGTGGAGACCGCTTTGCCGCCGAACCGATTGGCAAACTGGCTCAGTCCGAAAATGAAACGATCGCCGTCGCCGCAATCCATGCATTGGGAACGGTTGGCACCGAGGCCAGCGCTGCGCAGTTGCTGACCATCATGCCCCAAGCAACTCGAATGGGACAAGCGGCCCAAAGTTCATTGACAATGATTCAAGGCGATCGCATCAATCATTTGATTCGGGTCGCGATGGGGAACCCAGACGATACGACGGCAGTCACCGCGGTGAATGTTTATGCGAATCGAAACGGCTCCAATAGCGTTGCTCGATTGATGGCAACCCTCAAATCATCTCGTCCGCCTATCCGGCAGGCTTCACTAAAGGCGTTAGGGCAAGTGGTTGCCATTGATGATCTCGACGGACTCTTCCAACTGGCAAACGGCGACCTCGCGAACCAGGACGTTAAGTGGCTCTCACAATCGATCGCTTCTGCAGTTGCTCGGCTCTCGACCGAACGTGAAGCCGATTCGAACAAAGTCCAAGACGTTTTGTTCCAAGCCATCGACTCGTTGCCTGCTTCAAAAAAACAAACACTCATCCCGGCATTGGGAAAACTTGCCAGTGAGAAAGCGCTTGGCAAGACGCAATCACTCTTGAAAGAACCTGAGTGTCGCCGGGTCGTAGCAGCAACATTGGCAACTTGGCCGGGCACGAGCGTTTTGCCTGATCTCAAAGCACTGGCTCTGAATCCTCAGACAGAAGCCGATGTTCGCCTAGTCGTATTAGAGGGATGCGCACGTATTGCTCGCGAAGCAATGGATGAGAATGGACCCGTTTTCTTTGCGATGATCCAGAAACTTGAGAACGCAAATGAACAGAAGATGCTGATCGAAGCGATCGGCAGTGGCACCGCTGAATCCACTGAGTCGCTCGCAATGACCCTCCAATTTCTCGAGCAACCAGAACTGAATGCGACGGCAGGGCTGGCTTCGCTGAGGATCTGCAACCGACTTCGATCAAATAATGAGTCATTGGCTAAAGAGAAACTTGCCGAAATCATTACCAAGGTTGACAACGAAGACGTACAAGAACGCGCTTTGGAAGTACTCAACGATATTGATAAGTTCCAAGACCACATTTTGATCTGGGAAACAGTAGGACCATATACCGACCCAAGCAAACGGAGCGGCCCCGAAATTTTCAACGTAAAATTCGGGCCGGAAACCGATGAGCAACAAGTGGAATGGAAACCGCTGGAAAAGGGCATCGGTGACTGGCGGATTGACCTCGAGAAAACCTATGGTGATTTCGACTTTGTGGTCTGCTATTGTCGAACCAGAGTTTGGGCTGCGGAAGAGACACAAGCGGTACTGGAGATGGGCGCTGATGATGGAGTCGCCGCTTGGCTAAATCAAAAGATGGTTTTTGATCAATATGTCTCCGGGCTTTCTCCCCGCCGAATTCGTGTGCCGGTCAAGCTGAAGAAAGGTTGGAATGAGTTGCAACTCAAGATCGCCGATCATCAGGGTGGTTGGGGTTTCTGCTGTCGCATCCGGAAACCAGATGGTTCCGCGCAGCCGGGTTTGAAGTTTGAAACGGCTAGCAAGCCGACCAAACGTCTATTATTTGAGACCGGCGAGACATTTTTCATCGAAGACATGCCGGCTTTCATCTTTTGGCCCCAAGATGATCGCCGGCGTTCACCTCAGCCTTGGGTCATGTACGCGCCGACGTTAGCACCCTACCCCGACAACAATGAAAAATGGATGCACCAACAGTTTCTTGATGCTGGTATCGCTGTCGTTGGAGTCGACTCTGGCGAATCTTATGGCAGTCCAAAGGGTCGAGAATCGATGACCAAGCTGTGGCAGGAATTGACCAACAATCGTGGTTTCGCAAAACGCGGATGTTTGTTGGGGCGAAGTCGAGGAGGACTCTGGTGCAGTAGTTGGGCAATCGAAAATCCTGAACGGGTCGCCGGGTTTGCGGGCATCTATCCTGTGTTTGATTTAGCGTCTTATCCAGGCTTGGATCGAGCAGCTCCTGCCTATGAACTGTCCGAGGGGGACTTGACGTCAGCGTTGGCACAATGGAATCCAATTGCCAGTGTTGAGCAAATGGCCAAAGCAAAAATCCCTGTCTTCTTGATTCACGGTGACCAAGACAAACTGGTGCCACTCAAACAGAATTCGCAAGCTTTTTTTGATGCCTATCGTCGCGCCGGAGCGGAAAAATTGATTGAACTCGAAGTCGCCGAAGGCCAATGGCACAACGCTTGGGAAGGATTTTTTCGATGCCAAAAGCTAATCGACTTTGTGATTGAACGAGCTAACGCTGGCGCGAAGACGAAGTAATGTCTTTGCGTGTTGGGGTCGGTCACCGGACGGCTTGCGCCGAGCCGCTACATGCTCAATAAGTAGCGTTAGAACGCAAGCCCTCCGGTAGAAGTTTCAAAAAGTAGCGTTAGGGCGCGAGCCCTCCGGTAGAAGCTTCAAAAAGCAACACACCTGGAAGACAATACGACGAGCTCTCACAAGCGAAGAGTTCCGGGGCCACAAATTGTGGACGTTGGGGTCAAAAAGTAGCGCTAGGGCGCAAGCCCTACGGTGGAATCTCCTAAAAGCGCTGCACTTGCAAACCAATACGACGAGCTTCCACAACCAAAGAGTTCCGGGGCCACAAATTGTGGACGTTGGGGTCAAAAAGTAGCGCTAGGGCGCGAGCCCTCCGGTAGAAGTTTCAAAAAGCAACGCACCTGGAAGACAACACATCGAGCTCCCACAACCAAAGGGTTCCGGGGCCACAAATTGTGGACGTTGGCGTCAAAAAGTAGCGCTAGGGCGCAAGCCCTACGGTGGAAGTTCCAAAAAGCGATGCACTTCGAAGAATACATCGAGCTTTCACAACCAAAGAGTTCCGGAGCCACAAATTGTCAACGTTGGCGTCAATCACCATCCAACTTGCGCCGAGCCGCTACATGCTCAAGTCAATCACCATCCAACTTGCGCCGAGCCACTACAAGCTCAGCGTTTTCCAAACAATGGATGAGTCTCTTCGAGAATCTCCAGAATTGAAGTTCGGTCACCTTTTGACAAGTGTTGGAATGCTTCAGACGTGTCGTCGCCCGACAACACACTTTTGATCTTTGAAATCACAATCGATTTCACGGGCTGAGGCAGCCTTTGAAAGGACTCCGAATAGATCAAGTACGAGCAAGGATACTTGAGCAACCGAGTTTGCAAATCAAGATCTCGAAGACTTCGGCCCTTTGAATCTCGAATCGCCGACGCCTGAAAATCATCTTGAAATGCGGTTGTGCCAGACACCGGACTGGACAGTTGAAACTCGTCCTTGAACAGAAGATACTCGACCAGCTCATTCGCAACGGAGGCGATCCGTCGTTTGGTGGATTCGCTACGGTAGTCCTCTGGCTCATCCAGAATTCGATTCATTTCCGTTTGTTGGTGCAGTGCGATGCGAGTCTCATACGACGCCTGAGTGACGAAATTGTGAAACTGGACCTGATGCTCCATGATCATCAGTGCGACGATATCGCTGTTTGGCTCAAGGTAGTTTTTCGTTTTGACGCGAAACGGGAGTTGTTTTTGATTGGCGCCTGACTCTCGATCCAACGCAGCATCCTGGTTGTTCGCAGCTGCATCCACAAAGACGTTTCCTCGGTGTCGCATCGATCCATGTTGCCCCGTCACGTACCAGCCTCCGAAACGATCGACAATATTTGTACGATGATCGGTTGAGTCGCTGCCAAATCGAAACTCGGGATGTCCTGAGGATTTGGGATAAACGGATCGAATCAGAAAACCCGGCACGTCTTGCGTCCGATGAGTTTCGTGGCATGACAAGCAGATTGAAGAAGCTGGCTTGATCACGGCATTGGCCGACTTTTTCTGGTCGAGGGTATAGAAGACGGCACCTTGTACCGGATCGACTGCGGCAATTTCCAGGAAGTCGCCTCGCGGGACAAAGCCTACGTACACGTCGTCGTTAAAGTAAATGGCTCTGGGATTTGTCGGATCAATTTTTTGATGCTGTTGACTGGTCTTTGAAAAAACAAGCGTTTGCGACGAGGTGTTAACTTCCAACTCCTTGAGCAGACTGGGCAACCACCCACGGTCTTCATCCCAGGTTATGGTTGTTTTCTTGGAATCCAACAACTGGATCAACTTGGCAACGCGATCCTCAGGTTCTGAGTCGCTGTATTGAATCGGTGGTTGATTGTGATCGCTTTGCGCAAGGACCGGCACCATCAGACGATCGAAGGTCATGAGACCGCTGATGACCAGAAACATGAAAGTGGCTAGTTTTTTCATCGCTAGTGATCGACTGAATCATGAAGCCGAGAAATTTGCCGAGACGCACCGTCTAAGCAGACGAGCCTCAATTACAAGTCCCGATTATAGCCGAGCGGGCATTGCGTCAGATCGTCCCATTGATGACGACAAATGGGAAGTCGCATGATGATGAAGACAAGTGGGAAGTGGCTCGAAGCAACACCTAGTCATGCTTGGAGCACGCCAGAAACTTCCACTCCAAATCCTATAGTAAACCAGGAACAATATGGCACTTGATTTGGGCTACATCAAATCGATCGTTTGCAGCGACATCTGAAAACAGCAGCGCAAGCAATGGCGACCATTGCCAACGAGCCTGGTCAATTCGAAACGCTGCAAGAGCAACTCAAGCATGATCTGATCGTGGTTAAAGCTTGCCAGAGACAACTTTATCGTTTGTGAAATTATCGCTTGAGCATTTGGCGCATAAAAAAGCGCATGAAAAAACCCGCCGAGTCGGTCCTGGCTGAGACCGACTGGCGGGTTTTAACTATCAAAATAGTAGACTGCTGATCTTCATTGCTGAAGCAGCGAAACCTCTCGTGGTTGTCTTCCATCCTGATCTCCGAAGAGACAGGAGACAACCCACATAAGATCATGCCCACGGATAACTCAAGTCTGTCACCAGACATGAGGTTCTAAAATTATCCTTAGAAAGGAGGTGATCCAGCCGCAGGTTCCCCTACGGCTACCTTGTTACGACTTAGTCCCAATCATCGAGTTGACCTTCGGCGCTAGCCTCCAGAGGTTAGCATCGCGACTTCGGGCCCCCCCAACTTTCGTGGCTTGACGGGCGGTGTGTACAAGGCTCAGGAACACATTCACCGCGGTATGCTGACCCGCGATTACTAGCGATTCCGGCTTCATGCAGGCGAATTTCAGCCTGCAATCCGAACTGGGCAACGTTTTATGCGGTTTGCGTGATCTCGCGATTTAGCGTCGCTTTGTACGTTGCATTGTAGGACGTGTGCAGCCCTAGGCATAAAGGCCATGAGGACTTGACGTCATCCCCACCTTCCTCCGGTTTAACACCGGCAGTCTCCTTAGAGTCCCCGACATGACTCGCTGGCAACTAAGGATAAGGGTTTCGCTCGTTAAGGGACTTAACCCGACATCTCACGACACGAGCTGACGACAGCCATGCAGCACCTACGTAAGAGCTCCCCGAAGGGCACTTTCTGCTTTCACAGACGTTCTCAAACATGTTAAGCCTAGGTAAGGTTCTTCGCGTAGCCTCGAATTAAGCCACATCCTCCACCGCTTGTGTGAGCCCCCGTCAATTCCTTTGAGTTTCAGCCTTGCGACCATACTCCCCAGGCGCTGTACTTAACACTTTCGCTACGTCCGAGAAGATGTGGGGGTCCCCACGGACTAGTACAGATCGTTTACAGCTAGGACTACCGGGGTATCTAATCCCGTTCGCTCCCCTAGCTTTCGTGCCTCAGCGTCAGAAGGATCCCAGAGAGCCGCTTTCGCCACCGGTGTTCCTAATCATATCAACGCATTTCACCGCTCCACAATTAGTTCCGCTCTCCTCTGATCCCCTCAAGACTTGTGGTTTCAAACGCAATTCCACGGTTGAGCCGTGGGCTTTCACATCTGACCTACAAATCCGCCTACGCACCCTTTAAGCCCAGTGATTCCGAATAACGTTCGCGCAGTTCGTATTACCGCGGCTGCTGGCACGAACTTAGCCTGCGCTTCCTCCTAGGATCGGTCAAAATTTCCTCCCCTACGACAGATGTTTACAACCCGAGGGCCTTCGTCCATCACGCGGCGTCGCTCCGTCAGGCTTTCGCCCATTGCGGAAGATTCTCGACTGCAGCCACCCGTAGGTGTCTGGGCAGTGTCTCAGTCCCAGTGAGACGGGCCATGCTCTCACACCCGCTAACCATCTTTGGCTTGGTAGGCCATTACCCCACCAACAACCTAATAGTAAGCAGACCGCTCCAAGGGCAATAAATCTTTGGTCCGGAGACATTATCCGGTATTACTCACGCTTTCGCATGGCTATCCCGGACCCTTGGGTACGTATCTACTCGTTACTCTCCCTTTCGCCGCTGTCCATTCTAAAAATCAACCGAAGTATCTTTTTAAAACTTCTCGCTCGACTTGCATGCCTAATCCACGCCGCCAACGTTCATTCTGAGCCAGGATCAAACCCTTCAATTATATGCTTGCTGCAATCCTAAGATTGCAGACGACTAACAAAGTTAGTGACTGATGATTTGCCGAAGCAGCACACCAGAGCCAATTGATAAAGTTCGCGTGACCTAATTAAAGGCCACCGACCAGTTAGTTTGACCGGGCCAAGTGGATGGAATAACTTCCACTTAGCTTGGTTCACATGATCTTATGTTTTGCTAATTCAAAGTGAATTTAACAAGAGGTTATCTACCAAATTGTCAAAGAACAAATTCCCATCAGTCGAAGGACAAACTGTTTCCAGATGACCATCAGTCGATGAAAAAACGAGCAGTGTTACCCGCTCGTGTGGGGCCCAATTCTACGCAGGTTGTTTGGAGTGTCAACGGCTATCATGAAGATTTCCGAAAACTTTTTCTGGCGACCGTTTCAGGTCTCCAACCAAACGCTCTCGCGTCGAATCGCAAAGCCAAATTTGGCTTTGCCTGAGAAACAATGCTGGACCCTCCCATTGACCCAAACACAACCCAAAAAGTTCGCTCGAATCAATCGCCAGTTTGCACCAGCGACATCGCCTCTCATCCGCTGCGATGAACTTGTATTGCCATCGCGGAGCGAGAATATCCACTATCTACGGCATCTTGGCTACCACCAATTGAGAGAATCTCAGAAAGTTTTTCAACTTCCGTATTCACCAGCCAAATCTATCGTTCAACGACACTCTCCAATTCCCTTGAATCCTTGGCCAGCCAACTCAGTTTCAAAGCCAAATTTCGAACCCGCTTTCTAATCGTTTGACGACCGATGAATTGCGATCAGCTCCAAGCAGTTCGCGAACAACACGATACAAACCGCTATGAAAATAAAGACCGCTTTGGCAGTACCGCTGGACAGTTAAAACTTCGCTGTGACTTGGCTTGAGTTTTTGCCAAAGCCGGACCGTAAGATGAACTAACTTTTTTTCGGGTAATGGAAGTCAGTTGGGTGCGAGCAAGAGGGTGGCATCGCTGAGTACGAGTTTGATGTCGGGAATGGGTTTGAGTTCGAGAATGGGTTTGAGTTCGGGGTGGGGGGAAGGGTTGGGGTCGGGGTTTGAGTACGAGTACGAGTACGAGTACGAGTAGGAGGTTGAGTTCGAGCTTGAGTTCGAGTGAACGTTCAAGTTTTTAGTCGGAGAATCAAACGGCACAAAACATTTTTTTGAATCGCCATTTTTTTGAATCGCCATTGCGCTGGAGTCGTGGTTGTCTACGCACTGCGAACGCAAGCAGACCAGAACGCTCCGTGATGCGGAATAGAGATCAAGCCATTCGATCGCGCAAGGTTGGGAAGGCGCCCCGCTGATCAGAGATTGTGACAAGATCCAAACTGCTAGCCGCGAGAATTGGTTCGATACAGCCCGGCTCAGACTGGCTGTGATTCCGGCAACTAAGATTACCAATCTCCGTTAGACCAACCGTCACAACCGGTCAACCAAGCCGCTACCGGGAAAACTTCCGCGGAACTTTTCAATAACAGTAGGGTTTAAAGAATCAGATTTGTGAGCCTCATGGCAACACCATTCAATCTGACGAAACCATTCATGCAGCGACGTCTCCTTTCGCATCCCTGACGTTCGCCTTGTCATTCAAGGACCATGATGACTGCACTCGAGAATACAAACTGCGCTGAAAATGCGCGCCGACCAGGCACCGGACCGTTCCGTTTGTCCCCCGCAGGCAATCAAATCTATTCGCTTGCCGTCGCCTTCATCACCGCGTTTTCACTCTACGATGCGTTCCTGGTTTACAAGTACCGCGAAGTGATCGATGAACAAAACGAAATCTGTCGGTGGCTGATTGAACTTGAACCCACGCATGTGTCGTTGTTTCTTGCAGCCAAATTGTTCGGCACGTTTGCCGTTGCGTTTACTCTGTTGCTGCTCGGAAAACACTGGCGACGCGTCGGCACGTTTGCCACTGCAGCGCTGGTCATGTTTCAAATTGGACTGGGTTACTATTTGCATTACTCCGAAGCCCCGCGCCCGCATCCCAGATACTACGCGCAGCTGTCGCTTGTGAATGACTACGCGATCAACAGTCGACCAACCGACGAACTAGCAGCGGATGAAAACAAAAATCGCGGTCGGAATAAACGAAGAGGGTACCAACAAGCTCAACGGCAAAACCAACAAAACCGGCAGCGAGGCCCCCGATTCAACACCGTTCAACGCAAGTCTAAAGATATGCAGGAGCCACCGATTCGCAAGAAACCCGGGATGTCCAACCGGAATCGAGTGTTTTAGATCGAGGTGTTTGAGAAGACGTGTCGAATCGCAGATGTCTTCTATGTTGCGAAGAGCCATCTTTGCGAGTTGAATCCACCTTTGCGAAGAATCCACCTTTGCGAATTGAATCCACTCGTCCTGGCGTTCGACTCAGATGATTGCGAACGTCGCGAAGAAGATTCCCAATTAGTTGACTGGGAAGACAAAACTGGAAGACAAAACTGGAAGACAAAACGATTAGCCAGAGTGCAATTGCCAGAACCACACTCTGACCAAACCAACAGGACCGGATGGGCCACATCGAGAACGAGCCCATCCAATCCCTTTGCTAGATCCGCTAAACGCTACTTAGCGCTACTTAAAGCTCCAAGTCAAAATCGATTGTATTGCTGCCACCGTTGACGACGGCACTCAGTACAGTTTTGTCCGGATCAAGATACTTGGGCGGCATCGATTCTGGCCGCCCTTTGACGATGGGTGCTTGATCCGCTTCGTCATAGTCAACGTTGCGATCTTCTTCGGCAAACACTTCTGTCGAAATCGTGACTTTGTGGCTACCGATGACCGCCCCCTTTCGGCCCTGCGTGTAATTCAGCGTATACCTTCCCGCCGAATCTGTATGCCCAACCGAGGCGCGACCCTGATCGGGATAAAACATAACCGTGGCATTATCAATCGGCTCACCATTGATTGTCACCTTCCCGGAAACGGAACCAACGTCGCTGCTACAACCGGCCGAAACCATTGCGATCAATGCCATCAACACTAGCCAACTTGCCTTCGATTTGCAGTCTCCTGGTAACCTTGTTCTCATCGCAATTCGATCCTTTTTGATTCATCACCGAACCGGTCAAGCACACGAGTCGACTCGACAGATACGGTCGCTTGATTAGATAAAAAAAGGAGCCACGAATCGCACTGATCATGACTCCCAAACGCTAAATTCTGTTTTCACTGATCAAGACCAGCTTATCGACGGTCTTGCGGAAGCAACACTTACTATTCGTCAATCACTTCGCCATCGCCTCGGGTCGAATAAGCTTCGTAGTTTCGCCCGTCGATGATGTCGGCAACAAACTGAACCGAGCCATCAGCACGAGCAAAATTGCATCCAGCTGGATGCGAACTGGTGAACGGCACAAACTGCTCTTTGAATCCGACCGATGAACTGTTGATCGTCCAACGCGGATCGGCAGAACAAGGACCAAGGCAAGTATCGAGCCAGCGAAGGCGGTCACTGCCACACCAAGTCGACGCTGCGCGTGTTCTTGCAGTGCCACCGGCGTCTTCGCCCATCGGAGCACCATCTCGCTCGCCGACGACGAATGTGTTGGATGTTCCGTCGGTAATCTGTCCCATTCGAATCTTGGAGTTCTGGAACAAGATCCCTGGGTACATCAAACGCATACGCTCAGCGTTCGATGACACGGCGCCCGACTCTGTGTTACTGATCTGATTACGGTTGTTGACTTGGTTCAAGTTGATGTGCAACTTGGGGCCGACCACACCGACGTAATTGCTTTTCGCATGACCACCGCCGCCGCCTCGTTTGTTGTTCAGCTCATCCATCGGACAAGATGGGCAAAGAAAAATCTCCATGGTGGTCTTGGCATGATCTTTCCAAGGCGATCCTCCCCACCAACGCGGACGTCGAAAGTTCTCCGACAGTTCACCGAGGATTTCGTATTGGTTGTTCTGTTCCATATACGGCAAGATGATCGTCGACCAATTGAACGAGTGATTGTTCATCGCCGCGTTGACGCTGTAATGATCCAGGCTACGACTTTGTGCACCTGGCGGAAAATGCATGTGGGCACTCTCGTAGTTGTGCATCGCCAAAACCATTTGACGCATTGAGTTGCCACAAGTGATTCGTCGGGCAGCTTCACGGACTTGTTGAACCGCCGGCAATAGCATCCCGATCAGGATCCCGATGATGGCGATCACGACCAATAGTTCCACTAACGTGAAACCCTTCCTGCTTGAACGTGTCATAACGACCTCGCTAAAAGAATAAACGAACAGATATTGATCGCCCAGCATAAGGAAAACCGGTCGCCATGAAACGACAAAATTGTGAAGCATTTCGCCCTTGAATTACCCTAAGGCAAACCAGTGATCCACTAGCAAAAAATCGACGTGACGCCAGAGTGCCTTGAAACCGATTTCTTGACGCTGCAGCTCATACAACTTTAAATTTCACGTCAACAAATTTTTATTTTAAAATACTCAACAATCTACGAACGATATGCATCGTCGGATGGACTATTTCACAATCCGCGCTGACAAAATCACTTTGGAATCGGCGATACGGTACATGAACATCGCCAAATAGGTTCGTTTGGGGGCGAATTGACTCGCAGTCTTATCGGGCTTTCGGCGTTTCCCCGTCAACGTTTGCAACGTGTTGATGACCGTGAGCCAGACGCCTCGGTCGCCAAAATAGAACATGTTGATCATGTCTGCTGTCCACGGACCGACGCCCCAAACGCAGTCAACCGGATCGGTCCGACTTGCTCGATTGCTGACGCCAATCGGGGAGAAATCGTTTTTGCGATGCTGACAAATTCGACATGCGTTTTCTTGCTCACCATGCCACTCCAAACTCAAGATCGTGATGCTTCTCGAACCCGTTGGTCATCCTATTGGGAACCGAAACCAAGTCTAACCGATTGATGAATAAGGCACTGAAGTCGTTTGTAGCGAACGCTACGTCCAGATGTTCACGTTCTACGAGTCCTGGAAACGTACCTGAGTATCCGTGCAGTTCCTTCCCAGTTACGATTCCTCATTTGTCTCCCAACGCAAACCGCGCGTCTCAAGAGCAGCAAGCCGATCATCGAATAGCTGGTCGCTGCGGCGCTTGTAAGAAAGGTAAGCCAAAAAGAGAACCGTCAACAAGGTGACCGCCAGCCATTGTGGCACAATGTAGGTCCACAGAGACCCAACCATCGCTCCCATTAGCAGTGCAGCGATAACAGCAGATCTCGGAAATCCACGCGGGACCGCCTCGACCAGATCGCGGTGAGTTTCAGGAATCAGCGTCTGAATATCGTCTCGTCTGTTCATGTCGATTGTCTACCCGTAAGATTGGCGAGGTTCAACCGCAGGCTATTTGTTCGGGTCAGCTGGCAAATAGACTCGTACGTTATCTGGTTTCCGCATTCGTGGTGGCAGCATCGAGTTGGCGTCAAGAATCAAAAGCGACTTTCGCATGCTGACGCGAATATGATTTAACTCGACGCCGACGAGCATTTTGTCGGGAGTTCCCAACCACAAGTAAGTCGTTCCTTCTTTCGTTGTCACAAAACAGTTCGAATCTCTATCTTCCGCCAACTTGGATTCCTTTTCGGTTTCCCATTTTCCGACGGCGATGATCGTGTGCTTCATCTTTTTGACGAAGAGTTCTTCTATCAGCGAGTTCGTTTCCTTACGGTGCCCCGATGCCCCGGGCGCAGCGAAGCTCAGCCTGAGCGAGTTCGGGTAGCGATTATTTTGGGCGGATGTTTCGAGCAGCTGATCGAATTCCGGATCGATTCGCCATCGACCAGCCAACGCGGACACCTCGTCGGGGATTTCGTCCATGTAGGGCTGCCTCCCGACTTTTTCCGATTGCTTCTCGGCCTCCTGTGGTTGGGGAGCCTCAAAAGCGAAAACCACGCTGCCGAGTGCCAACAAAAGGTACGTGAAGAAGTGGTATTGAGCTTTCATAATGATTGTTCCAATCTATGGGTTATTTTGACGGGACGAGTGTCCGCAAACTTACGCGATTGCTTTGGCGTATTGACTCGACAATTTCGGCCGAGGAATTACGGCCACTTTCAATTTCGGCTATCTCTTTGTCCGTTAGATCGAACGACTCGAATCTCTCTGATACCAAGCCAAAATATTGCACGATCGTGGTGACGGTCATGCGACCTTGGAAATCGATCACTTTCGTTCCATGCTGGGGAAAACCCACCGTAACGCCACCTCCGCCCGGACGAGGAAGCAGGATCAATGATTCGCTCCAGCCAATCGCTCGCGCTGTAATGCTTCCATTGTCGTCCAGTTGGTACGGTCCATCGCTACCGTCGGGTAGGATCAGCGTCGCATTGCTTGCGGGTTCGCCATCGAATTTAATCACCAAACGGGGCGTCGAGATGTACCGCATATTCGCTACTGCAACGCAAAACAGAGTTGCGAACAGCAGCAGGACGAATAAGTGCGTGGACTTGGCTCTCATATTCATTTGCTCGGTTCTACCAGTAGGTGATTTCTGAGCGACTTCATTTTTTTGCCCCTTGATCCTGCTGATGATTGATGAGCAGTAAGGCAAACAGCGCAACCGCACAAAGAGAAAAGATAGCTCCGGGAATAAGATATGCTCCTCCCGGTGTGCCTTTGGATTTCAAGTAAAAAAAGAGCGCAAAAGGAACTGTAGGCCAGACCTGAACTGATCGCGACCATAAACCAGCGATAAAAAACGTTCCCGCGTACCACGAGAACCGCCAGCGCAATTGCCAATGCGAAACCGACAGCGATCGAAATCGATGAGTATTGACCGAACGTCCAATAGCGAGCAACGAACCGACCTACCACACCAGCAAGGAACGTTGACGCAATTGCGATTGAGATGATTCGAGAGCGCATTCCAGGACTTAATCCTCTATGAGCTGAAACTTCCCGGTTACTTTCTCGCGTCATTCTCACTTCTTTCGTTCGCCATTACGGGAAAATACCGATAGGCACTGTGGCCGCTGGTTTGGCTCAGCAGGCTTTCTTCGCGTTTCCATGTGACTTTTCCTTTGGCATCAATGGCTTTGACTTGGCCCAAGGCTCCAATCAGGGTGTCGCCGTTTGGCAAACGCTGTAATGAAAAGACTTTTCGATCGTTGATGTAGGACCAGACAATCTGGTCGGCGGTGTCCAGCTCTTCAATGGTGCGCTTTTCATCATCCAGCAATAGTACGAGCGAATTGCCGTTGGGAAGTCTCTCAAGCATCTTTCTTTTCGGTTGCATGGAAAGTTCGCCAACGACTCGGCCCTGGTCATCGATTTCGACGGCAGTGTCAGATTCGAATTGAGACCCTTTGGTAGAATTGCGAAACATGACTCGGAGGTTGCCGTTTGAAAGCGGTTCGACGTCTAGCGGTTTCCTTCGCTGGTCTTTCCAACTAATCTTGGTTTCCCAAAGCTTGCGACCCGTTAGATCGTAGCGTCGCACGAACTCTTCGTTCCAAACCAGAATTTCTTTGGATGGCAACGGCCTCGCACCTCCTATTGAGTCGAGCGACCACAATTCGCGCGCTGGGCCATCTCCAGCACGAAAGACGATCAATCTGGTTTCCGTCGTTCGTTCCATGAACTCTTGGTCGCTTTTCCAACCTGTGACGACTCGTTCTCCCGAATCCAGTCCCCAGCATTGATCGATGTAAGTAAGATCAGCCTCCCAAACTTTGGTTCCGGCCAGATCGTATTCAGCGACACTGTGGAAATCTCTTACGATTGTTCGGCTTTTGGGCATCATCGTTGCCAAGGTGGAGTTTTTGAGACCAGCTGCGTTTCCGATCGGTTTTTGTCCCCGCACGATAGCTTCTCTAAAGAGGGGATCAACTGACTTCTCCGCTGCGGCAAGAGCGCGCTTGGCGAAAACTTCACCATTCGTTTTTGTCGTTTCGTGGTCCAGAGCACGGCGTGCAACCAGCCAGAGTGCGATGTCGTTCTGCCCAGGTTCTGTTGCGTTGACACGCTCAACTAGTTTTTGTGATCGCGTCTTGGCTGCCTCCAAGTCACCTCGCGTGAAGGCAAACAGTGTAGCAGCGATACCAGCATTCAAGTTTTTCGGATGCTCTTCGAACTCTTCGGCAAGCAGTTGGTCGATTTGTACATTTGCAATGGCTGCTTGATCACCGTTCGCTGATGCAGAAAGCTCCAGGATGTCAATCACTGGACTGAATAGCTTCGGCTTGCCGTTCTCGCCTCGAACCCCAACGTTGAGCTCGATCAGACGTTCATCTTTTGCATCTCCTGTGAATGCTCCAGCGTTCAACGCCTCCAGAACGATTTGCGGTGTGATCGCGGCTTCTGCTTTTTTCTTAATCGGCTTGAAGTTCTCTTTCCCAGCATACTCCCAATCAAACGCGTTCGGCAGTGAATCGGGCGCGATCGCTTTGGCCCACTCTTCATCGCTGCCGTAAGCGTTGTGAAAACTTGCATCAACGCGATACAGGGACATCAATGCTTCGACCGGATACCCAATTTCAGTTAGCTTGTCCGACATCACTGTAAAGTCATAGAGGTTCCGTTCTTTCTGATGACATTCGATGCAGCGAAGTGCATTACGTGGTACTCGTGCCGGCGAACAAATTACCCAGCGATTCTTCGGAGGTTCAGCAAGTTGAGTGAGCAGTTGACGAGCTTTTTCTCGTTGACCATGTTTCGCGTACAAGGTCGCAAGATGCTTCAATGGGGAAACTCGGAGTGCAGCTTCTTGATAGACATCACGGAGCGACACGCTACGTTCATAAAGCTTGATTGCTATTTGATCGAGCGCTTCACTCTTGTTTTCCAGAACCGACCCAAACGCCCAGGCCGATTGATAAGTGATGGGGCTCTCCTGATTTGCAAGTACTTGGTCGAACAGTTCTATAGCTCGTTGCTCATTACCCAACTCCGCTTCGAGATATCCAAGCAGTGCAACACCGGCTTTCCATTGTGGGTTGCGTCCGATCGCGTTCTCAACATCGTCAGCCAGTCTTCCCAATGAAGGATTGACTTTCTGTTTGTCTTTAACGAGTGGCTGGAGTTCCAAAAGCCTGCTGCTCCCTCCGCCTTCTCTGTCATTGATCCAATCGATCGTGAAGCGATCCCAACCGGCAGCTTCTTCACCAAATTTGGTCGGTAAAACCGTGGTACGAATCAGCGGAATGGGATCGGGAATCAAAGGCCAGAGCTCATCTTGTCTATTTCTAAGCAGGTCAAAATGAGTATCAGGCCGCGCGACCCATACCCGCCTGAGAAACTTGACGCCATCCTCTCGTGTCGCTTCATTCAGGATGAGGCGCCTGACAATCTTTGTTGACGGATCGACGTAACCCAGCTTTCTTAAATTTTCAACTGTGAAAACATCGGCAAACTCGCTAGTCCGTTCAGCCTTGATGATCGTATCGATATGATCGTACGAGAGTAGATCAGGCTGTCGACGGTAAGCGTCCAGAAAAGCATCAGCCGCTTGTTCGAAGTCACCTTTGTTCTCATAGATCTTGGCGAGATCCAGCGATGCTTTTGCTTTGGGATCTGTCTGTCGAATGTTTCTGAGAACGCGCTTTGCATTGGCCTCATCTCCGTTACTAACCAACTCTTCGGCAACACGTTTTTGAAGGTCAGGTCTTTCCTCAAACATGAATTGAAGCATCTTCCGTCGGTCCGCTTCCTCTTCTTCATCACGGCTGAAGACTCGGGGAGCCAAACTTGCCGCAGGTCGACTACCTGCGGATTTGGATTGCGTCTCGGGGGTGTGGACTCCGACCCGCCGACACTCCAACAGAACTTTGCTGCTACCCGCCGGGGCTTCGAACATCGCGGGGCGCTTCGCCGGTCCAATCTGAACGTCATCGACATTGTTTTGCTCGGCAAAGCAGATCTTGAGAGCTCCGTCCTTGTGCTCGTAGATGCCAAGGCGTTGTTTGTTACGGCCAATGAAGTCAATGGTCTTGGGCGTCGCCGTGCTGTCGATCTCGATCCGACCCTTGTCAAACTCCGTCTTCACACCGTTGGGATTCTTTTCCGCGATGACAAATTTGTCTCCCTTGATCTGGAGCAGGGGGCCGCCAAAACCGTCTTCGGCGGCAAGCTGTTTTCCGCCTTCTGTGACCGACACTGTTTCCCAGTCTCCTTGCAAGAGCTTGTGGTCCGGACTCGCGGGCGACCAGTCAAGTGTGACGAACAGGAAGTTGACATTGCCGTCCTTTGTCGCTGCGGTCATCGACTCCATCGAGAGGTCGTGGGTCATGTCCCCTTTCCAGTAGCTCAAGGCCAGTAACAATTTTGTTTGCCCCGGGTCGATCGGTTCCAGATCGGCTAGTTCGGTTGTGTTACTGAACGGGGCTTCGACGCTGATCGAAAGCCCTTTGTCTTCATGGAGGGATGTATTACGCGAAGGGACTGAACTTTCGACGAAAAGAATGGCGTTTACCTTGCGTTTGCCGTCCGCACCTGTCCCAGGGTCTCTAACCTCCAACCGAACCTTGTTGGCGAACTCGGTCGGAATCTCATCGAAATCAAATTCTTGAATGACGTCGGTCTTTCCGTTCTGAGCGAGCAGTAATCGCACCTTAAAATCAATAACGTCACGGCCCTTGAAGTTCCAGTCATGAACACTCGGCCGTCCAGCCGTCCCCTTGTTGACCGTTTTGCTGGTAATCTTGAGTTCGGGCTTGCTGGGTAACGCCGCAACTTGCGTGATTTCTACTCGGTCGTCTACGATACGAATCGCGTCGGTTGGATTTTCAAGCGTGTATCGTTTGCCGTTGACTGTCAGAACTTTGTCGACCAGCGCGATGTTGTATCTTCCGTTGGCACTTCTGAAGGAATGGGTTGTGGTTCCAGAAGTATCGTCCTGGTGAGTACTGGAGGTCCCACCCAGCGGCTTCTTGCCCGATGTATCTACAATGGTCAGGGGGTGAGTGCCCAGGCTCCCAGCGTCCTCTTGCGCGGTCGCTTCAAGGCGCACTCCGCCAAAGTTGCCGTTCATGTAATACAAGCCACCAGCGAGGCACGCCGCAACAAGTACCACTGCGGTGGTTACCAACAGCCAACCCCGTCCCGCATCAACTGAGCCGGAATCCTTGTCGCCCGACTTGAGGGTATTACCACGAACTGAAGAAGGAGATGGTCCCTGCGAAATTGCTCCCCCGCGATGCCAAGTTCGCAGGAAAGACTCCAGGGCTTTCGCAACTTCCTGCGGCGTGAGATACCGTTCATCGGGATTCTTGGCCAACATCTTGGAAACGATGGCCACAAGTTCTTTGGGTACGTCGGCACGCACCGAATCCAGTGACTCCGGTTCAACTTGAGCATGACTTTTCAGTTTGTACATTACGCTGCCTTCGTCGAATGGCACTCGACCAGACAGCAGGTAGTAGAGGGTCGCTCCGAGACTGTAGATGTCGCTGCGAATGTCGGCGTTGCGCGCATCCTCGGCTTGTTCCGGCGAAATGAAGTCTGGCGTTCCCATAATCGCACCAGCCGCCGTTAATTCACCGCAAGCTTCGACGGAATTGACATCAGCCAATGCTTCTGGGGCCAAAGAGGCGAGTCCGAAGTCAAGAATTTTTATCGTGCCATCTGCCGTGACCATCACGTTGTGCGGCTTGATATCGCGATGCACCATGCCGCGTTCGTGTGCGTGCTGAAGTCCGATCGCTGCCTGCTGGATGTAATCGCATGCTTCGGCGACTGGTAATGCGCCTCGGTCTTTTACCGTCTGAGACAGGTCAACTCCGTCGACGTATTCCATCACCATGAAGTGGAAGTCGCCAGCCTGATCGGCGTCATGCGAAGTCACGATGTTGGGGTGCGTGAGCTGCGCGGCGGTCTTCACTTCGCGATGAAATCGATTCACCGCTTCGGCCTTTTGGAACAGTGCCCGGTTGATGACCTTCAGTGCGACCCGGCGTTCCATCTTTCGATGAATGGCCTCATACACGTCTCCCATCCCCCCTTTGCCAATCAGCCTGACGATCTCGTACCGAGGATGCTCGGCCAACTCGGCAGGAATGTCTCCAGTAGCAGAAGACGACTTCGCGACCTGGCTGTCGTGAGCCAGTGTAGGATCATCGATGGCCAGTTGCCGCGTTTCCCTTAAAAGGCCAACAAACGTGTCATCGGATGACAGGTTGATGACGGTTTCGCAGCACGGCTCACATTCGCTGATGTGGCTCTCGATCGTGGTTGCTTCATCGGGGGGCAGTTGCCCAAGGTTGTATGCGCTCAATTGCTCTCGGCTCGGGTGGCCTGTTATTTCGGGCATGGAAAACCTCGGTGAAAAAGTGGTAATGGTCACGCGGTTGTTGCGGGGACGCTCATCAACGGATCGCCACCGTATGATGAATGCGTCGCTGACTACCAAGGCCCGAACGTCGCCAAACATTTCAGCTCTTCGGAAAAAAAACCGAGGAAGTCTCGATTAACCCCTCCGACTCCTGACGTAATCTGCTCAGAACACGGCACTTAGCAATGACGACGGCATTTCTGGAAATCCCCAATTCCTGGGCGACGGCGTCCGCTTTAGCCCCGTCCAACGCAACGCGACAGAACGCCTTCCAGGACTTCGGCTCGAAGTGAGGTTCGGCGAGAGCCATCAGCTGTCTGAGCACGTATTGGTCGTGCTCACGATTCCAGATCTGGCTCATTTCGCTGGCCGGGTCGTCCAGCTGTGCCAACCTGGCATCGATATCTGAGTCGCCGCGTGCCTGTGGACGACGGTCTCGTGCTCGCCAAAATTTTCGTAGTCGATTGATCAGTATCGCCTTCAGCCATCCGCGAAAGGCGCCAGGATGTCCGGCGTGCTCGAATTTGCTGAGATCTTTGGACACGGCCAGTAAAACCTCCTGAACGAGATCATACGCGTCGCTGTCTTGAACGTCGTATCGCCGCAACCAGGCCCGAATCCAAGGCGTGTAGAGTTCCGCCAACCGATTCCAACTCTCGTTTTCTGGAGATTGGCAAAGACGTTCGAGAAGACTAAGCGAGGTTTCATACATCTTAGAGGGGTCCTTTCACCGTACATTATCTGCTGGCAACAGGGCCGCGCCAATTCAACTCGCCGAAACTAAGACTCGTGCTGAATGAAGCTTGGGACGAGGCTCCCGCAGGCACCATTTATGTAGTCGATGAGAAATTCCAACATGCGGCCAGTTCAAAGACTGACTGGCGGATCTGCGAACTGCGTAACTGAGTAAAGTCGTATTGAGAGTAAAGTCGTATTGCAGAAAGACAGAAAGTCGTTTGGGCGGGACTAATTGCAGCCGGCAGGGACGAATTAAACAAGTGGCCAAATCATCCTTGGAAATCATCCTTGGAAAGGTCGTGCAGAAAAGCGGTGCAGAAGAACACCGAAATGGCTCGCCACGCCTCGAAACGTTGCGTCGAGAATTCGCAAAACACCAAAGAAAACGGCCGGTTGCGATTCGTTGCAACCGGCCATGACGTAAGCGTCATCTGTAAAAGCGGAGGACACGGGACTCGAACCCGCAACCCCAATGGGGCAATGATTTCGAATCAACCTGCTAGCCAATTCGCTTATCCTCCTTCCAAGTACGGCAAAAACCGAACAAAATGTTATTTGTTCGCAGGACGAAAAAAGGGCATTAACACCCCTGGAAAATGTCAGCAGCAGGTAGCAGCCCACCACTGACGTACCACTTGCACTTGAAAGGGCAACAAATGGCACTTGCTAATTCTTCCAAACTCAATCATGAGTTTCGAGGCGCTTAGGTCCAATTTGGGATCCCAAAGCCCTTCGGTCAGTCTCGTCTAAATATTGAAGTGGTGAGTATATTGAAGTTCGAAAAATCACCTCAGCATTCGCTTCCGGTAGTCAAACATCTGCTGGCACAATTATTGGTGCCGACGGCGCTGAGCCAGCCCATCAGCGCGATGCCGAACAGGGAGTAGGGAGGTTGGCTCAGGGATTGCACTTGTGTTGATCGAGGCCAACAATGCCTCTTGATTGCCGTCACGGTTGATTCCGAAGCCGACAATCGTATTACCATCGGCGGAAACAACCGCGGGTAGACTCAAGTTGTTCCAATGATACAGATCGTCTCCCTGGGCGGCAAGCAAATCGGCCAGCGATCCCATCGTGCAAGAAGTCGATGTTAGACGAGTCGAGCAAATGAAACACAAGCCACCACGGCAACATTGACCATCTAGCGAGTGGGTGACCTGATTTTTATCTACGCAGCTTCGACTGTCTAAAATTCGTCGCTTTGATAGCGCTTCTTTGCGTGCTCGATCGCCCAGGGAAACAGAAACCGGAAACTTGCCTCGCTCGAGGCATATTCCGAAAGTCTGACCGAATCCTGAATTCGATTCAACAAATCAATCGAAGTCATCTTTCCGAGGGTTCCGGCGATGGCTTGCCCCGTTTTCACCGCCGCCTTCGCAACGCCACCGAAGATCTTTGAAGTATGGTACGACCGCGACATCGCTGGCTCTGCCAGGAAAAGATCCTTCAGGTAGTTTTCAAAGTCGTTAAGACTTTCGTCAGAAAGAAAACTCGAACGATCTTCGATCAACACCGAAGCCGCTTTCTTCTCGATGCCGTAAAGACCATCCGGAACACCTGCCTCCGTTAGAATTTTTCGACAAAACGGTTTGTCATACGCTTTTCCGTTTGCCCAAGCCTTCATCTCGTCTTGCCCCATCACTTCAAGCACATCATTGGCCATGTAAGTTCCAATCGACGGCACCGGTAAATGGATCGCACCGATATGCAGCCTATATTCTGTCAAAGACAATCCTGATTGATCGGTCCGAATCCACTTTACATAGCTCGAGCTTTTGCCACCCCAAATGGATCCTGAAAACCCGGTCAGCACAACTTTCCTACTCAAGAGCTCGCCGGCACCACGAAAGTAAACGTCTTCACCTTTGGCATCCGCAGAAAGGAAAAGTGTCTCCGTCAACGGATACTCCCGCCATTTGTTACGCTCGATTTCATGAACGCGCAAACCGAGTGCGTCTCCGATCGGAGTTCCACAATCGGAACCTCCGCCTCGCGAATTTCGAATCGTAAACGCTTCCTCAAGCCCAAATTGTTTTCCCAACGCAGCAGCCGTCGTTGAGTCAAAACCAGAAGAGAGCGTACCGACCATCTGAAACGGAAACGCTCGCGTACGGGCACCCATGTTTTCAACGCAAGCCCCCAGCGCTTCCAGCAAAAAATCACGGTATGAATCGGAGGAATTACGCTGGCGATCAAATCCTGGTTTTTCAATCTGAGTTAACCAATCGCCATCAAATTTCAGATTGCGATAATAGGTTAATCGGATGGGGCCCCTGGATGAAGGAATGGTTTGAACATAATCATCAAGCCCGTGAATGATCGACTTGAAGTCGTTCGCATAGGCTGGATACCAAGCATTGAATTTGGCATCCACATACGCCGCCAGGCAAACAATTGAGTTCGAAACAAAGACTTCCCCCTCAATTTCGATTGAGACGATGCGGTCAAGTGTATTGCCCGATGCAACAAATACGATTTCGCCATCGACAAGCCTTCCTGCCGATCCAACAACGACATCGGTCAGGTGGAAACCGGCCTGCTCATAATCGCCATCCCAAACCACTTCGCCGAACCAATCTTCATTCGTCTCGACTTGAGGACCATGGTAAACGGATAGACTGGAATCACCTGCGCGCCCTTTGGCAAGCCACGCCAACGGAGGCCAGCCGGAAAGCTCTTTGTAATGAATCTGACGGATCACGAACTAACCCTTCGATTCCACGTCATGACCTGATCGCTGAATGCCCAATTCGCCAAGCACGTCGCGAATTGCGGCAAGAAGCTCGATCATGTCTTGCTTGAATAGATGCCCAATGTTTCCAATTCGAAAACACTCCGTATCGCTCTGTTTTCCCGGATAAATCACAAGGCCGCGCGCTGCGAGCTTCGAGTAAAACTGCTGAAAGTCAAAGTTCTCATCGGCAGGATAGTTAAACGATGTGATGATATAGCTTTGATGTTCCGCACAAATCGTTTCAACAAAACCGAGCTCTCGCATCCCGGACACGATTGCGTGCTGATTCTCCTGGTACCTTTTTGCCCGACCAGCCACTCCACCTTCCTCAACGAGTTCTTTCAATGCTTGATCAAAAGCGAGCATGGTGTGGGTTGGGGGAGTGAACCGAAATTGCCCATTGGATTCCAAGCCGGCCAATTGTTCCCGCAGATCCAAACTGACTGACGTCGATTGATGCTTACATTCGGCCAGAACATTACGATCACCAATTGCAAAAGAGAATCCGGGTACGCCCTGGATACACTTATTGGCAGAAGAAACCAGGAAGTCGATTCTGTCTTCCGCCATATCGACGGGCACAGCGCCAAAGCTACTCATCGCGTCGACGATATAAATCAAGCCATGCGACTTGGCAACCTCGCCGATTTCGCGGATCGGATTCATGATTCCCGTCGTCGTCTCGCAATGAACGACAGCCAGATGCGTAAACCTTTCTTGTGACAATCGCTCGTTGACAGCCCCCACATCGGGAACCTCGCAATCGTCGAACTCAATCATTTCACAGTCAAGCAATTTTGCCGTTGCGATTTTATGCATCCGCCGGCCATAAGCGCCGTTCACCACAATCAGCAGCTGGTCTTCCGGTCCGATCACCGATCCGATCACTGACTCGATGCCGAACGTACCGCTGCCTTGCATCAAGACAGCTTCGTAACCTTGTTCCTGACTGACTCCCGCAATCATCAACAATCGGTCGCGGATATCAGCCACGATTTTCAAAAACCGGCTGTCGCGCGACCCCAGATCGTGCATCATTGCTTGACGAACGGAAGGACTGGTTGTTAATGGACCTGGTGTAAACAACCGCGGTGACTCTTTGCTCATTACTTTGCCTTGGTTCGGCCAATCTGGGCAACAAGATCGCTTGGATAGGTCCCCAGGAATTTCATCATACGTTCTTTGACTTCATGAGGACGAATACTGGGTCGCCCAAGTTCCTCGGGTGAGCCAGGTTGAATTTTGGCATGCAGGAGCACCGGGCCTTTCTCGTTCATGATCCGACTGATCGTGCATTCAAAGTCATCTTTGCCTCGGGCGAATCCAACACTTCGGTAATTGGATGCTTGAGCAATCGTATCGAAACGTACGATGCTACTCACCGTATCCTGCCCGCCTGTCGAATCGTGCCGCTCGTTATCCAGGACGATATGGACCAAATTCTCCGGCCGATAGAATCCAATCGTTGCCAATGCTCCCATCTTCATCAACAACGAACCATCGCCGTCGATCACGACAACCTTTCGGTCGGGTCGTGAATGAGCGACCCCCAGGCCAATTGCGGAAGCCGTTCCCATCCCGCCGACAACGTAGATATGTGATTCGTGATCACGAATCGTATAAAGTTCTCGTCCCGTTTTCCCTGTCGTCGCAATCACGACCGCGTCAGCAGGAAGCTGGCTAACGATTTGCTCAAGCGCTTCGGTTCGGGTTGGTAGTTCGCAATTTGTCGTCCCCTTTTCTTCCGGGGTTGCCACGGATTGGTTCTGGCTGAAATCGGCTGATTGACGGTTGGTAATTTCGTGAGGTTCGACCGAGCCTTTCTGCATGATCAATGCGTAGGGTGTCGACGCTTTCGCCAAATGAGCTTCGGCTTGATCAAGCACTTCGTCCATTTGATCGACTTCCGTCGGGAACAATGACCATGGCACGCCGATCGTTTCCAACATCTTCGGAGTGACCTCCCCCATCAGCTCATGTTGAGGCTCGTCCTTGATTCCGGGTTGCCCTCGCCACGTGACGATCAACAACAGCGGAATTTGAAAAGGATGGCAGAGCGACGTCAGCGGGTTGATCATGTTGCCGAGGCCGGAATTCTGGCACATGGCTACCGTCTTGCGTCCGCCAAGATACGTCCCCATCCCGATCCCGATCGCTTCACCCTCACTGGCAGCACCGATGTAATCCAGCTTTGGATCGTCAATCACGTAGTTGATGAACGGGCGCAGGTACGAACACGGCACGCCGACGTATTGCTCAAAACCGTGGGCATGAAGCTGTTCGACAAACTGAGAGGCTTTAATCATCCGACCGTCAATTCGCAAAATGCTGGGCTTCATTCAAGTCGATCAGGTTGTCGACGTCCAACCAATGACCCGAGATGCAATAAACTCCAACGCTTACGTTACAGCTTAAAAGATGATTGAACAGGTCGAACATCTGAAGTTTCCCAAAATCATCCCGCTCCTGTAATTCAACCAGGGCTGTTTGAATCAACTTGCTTCCTTCCGCCGTCGACTTGACCAACCCAACCCATTCACCGTCCCGGGCGTCATGGGCAATCGAAGGATCCATTTCCACAAGTCGCACCTTGCCGACGTCCGCGGAAGGGACCGGTTTTCCATTTGCGACCGTCTTTTTCACGCGTACAAAGTCTTCCATTCCGTTGAAAGATGGTCGACTCTCCCAATCCGTATCGACAATGATCGCGATGTCTTCCTGAGCTGACAAAAGGATGTTCAAAACAAAACTTCGAAAAACGATATCACCAAAGGACACAACAACATTGCCTTCAATTTTGTCGTTGGCCTGCATCAGCGAATGCAGTTCGCCCGTCGTTTCAAAATCATCGTTGTCAACAAACGAAACGCCATCGACATTCACTTGATCCTTGGCAAAGCCGCGCACCACCACAATGTCTTTGATTCCTTCTTCACGAAACTGATCGACCATCCGACCCAGGATCGGTTTCCCACTAACTTCAATCATCGTTTTGGGTTTGTCGGCCGTCAGCACATCAAAATCCCGGCCTTGCGGAGTGGCCAACACAATCGAACGCGTTGACTCTCTCTTGGGAAGATACGACTCTTCCGCTTTCAACAGTTCGCTCGCATTTTGAAGTCGAAAGATCTCTTTTACCGGAACAACGTTGTCTTCGATGCTACAGAGTGAACGTTCCTCAAATATTTGCTTACAGGTACGCTGCATCGTCGAGATACAAGATCGGAGATTATGGTTGGCCCAAATGACGGTACTAATTCCAGCCTTTTCGAACTCTTCCACCGGCGTGGCAAAGTACGTCGTTGGGACGATCACCAATGGGCAGTCGCGGTCCCATGCTTGTGCAAACGCAAGTACCTGGCTTGCCGTTTTGATCTTGCTATGAATCAGTAGTGCATCCGCCCCAGCCTGATAATAGGCTTCCGCTCGCTTGAGCATTTCATCGATGCCCCAACCCGCGATAAAAGCTTCGATGCGAGCAACAACAGAGAAATCCGGATCGGATTGGGCGTCTTTGGCCGCTTTGATTTTTCCGCAAAACTCATCGATGTCGGCGAGTGGCTGCTGCTCTCCCTTGATAAAGGAATTGGTTTTCGGGAAGAGCTTGTCTTCAATGCAAACCGCGGCGACTCCCCGCTGTTCCAGTTTTTGAACAAGCCTTCGAACGTTATTGAAATTGCCGTAGCCGGTATCACCGTCCAGCATCATCGGAATCGAAGTCGCGTCGCTGATGAACTCACAGACTTCCAAAACCTGTGTCCAGCTGGCTTCATTGTTATCACGAACTCCGAGTGCCGCGGAAATCGAAAGCCCGCTTCCCCAAATCCCGGAAAAGCCTGCCTCTTCAACGATTCTCGCGCTCAGCCCATTGTGCGCTTCCATAATGAACTCCAGTTCTCTTGAGTTCAGCATCGCACGAAAACGACTGGTTTTTGAAAGTTGTGGCATTGGAATTTCTGGAAGTAAAGTTGGCGAGAAGAGTTGAAACAGCGAGAATTTGCCAAGATCGGCAATCACCCGCCATGATAATTCGATCCAATCAAAGATCCATCGTAGTCCCATTTTGGCCAACGGTTTCTCCGCTTATAACGATTAAACTACTTCGGTCTTCAGCCACGATATCGCCTCATGTCCGCAACAAACGACAGCTCCCAAACCCCCAATCGCATCCCAGGGCGTGGATCGTCCCAACGTGGGCTTGGACGGTTTGAAAAACTTTTGCCGGATCCGGCCGGCAGCGCCTTGGATGAGTCTGTAGTCGGGAGGTAGTGTCCAAGACTCAACCAACGAGTTTTTTCCAAACACCCAGGGGGAGCAAATGGCGAGTATTACAAGACAAAAGAATGGCGGGTTCCAGATCTAATTCGTCGGCATTGACAAGCGTCAGCGCAGCGTACGGCTTGGTAAAGTCAAACTGAAGTCAGCCGAACTGATCAAGCTGCGAATCGGACAACTGGTAGCGGCCAAGAAGGCTGGTGTGCTCAATGATCCTGAATTAACGCAGTGGATCAATGGCATTTCGGATCAATTGCATTCCAAGTTTATTTGGGACGAAAAGCGGATCGTGGTGCAATTTCCCAAAACGGAGAGACATGGAAAAGAGAGTCGAGTGATTTCAATGTTTCCTGAATTGAAAACGGCTTTGGATGAAGCTTGGGAACTTGCCCCGGAAGGTGCTGTGTATGTCGTCTACCAGCGGTATCGTAGTGCGGCCAATCGAAAAACGGGTCGGAAAAACTGCAATCTGCGAACAACGTTCACGAAAATCATTGGACGGGCCGGGCTGCAGCCGTGGCCAAAACTGTTCCACGCGATGCGTCCGTGCCGGGAAACGGAGTTGGCCCGCGAGTACCCGATCCATGTGGTCACGGCTTGGTTGGGCAACACGCCGTCGATCGCCCTGAGGCATTACTTGCTGACAACGGACGAAGATTTCGACAAGGCCGTTGCGACTCCAAACCCAACCAACGAATCCCCGAACGAGCCAACTAACAACGCGGTGCAAAAAGCGGTGCAGCAGGGCTCAGAAACGGCTCGCAACGCCCCGAAACGTCAGGACGCGAAGTCGCGAAATGCCAAAGAAAACGGCCGGTTGCGATTCGTTGCAACCGGCCATGACGTAAGCGTCATCTGTAAAAGCGGAGGACACGGGACTCGAACCCGCAACCCCAATGGGGCAATTGATTTCGAATCAACCTGCTAGCCAATTCGCATATCCTCCTCATTTGCCTTCGGTGATTGGACTCAGTCTAGCAAGAATTGACCTTTTGAAAAGACACGAAGTCGTCAAGTGAGTTCACGCCTTCGGAGTAATTTTGGCTGATCAAACTCACTCGACGATCTTGTTTTGACTCGACATTCCTTTTGAATTTTCGCTGTACAACGCCCAATAGAGCGTCCAGAAATCGGTGCCGCATAACTCGAATCTGGCGTTAGTCACGTCGGCTGTCGACCACAGACTAACATTCATCGTCGCCTTCTCTTCAACACCAGGCACCGCGTCCAATTGAATCGTCCGTGATCTGCGTTAAAACGTACGTTGTATCAACCGCCGCCGAGTAAGTGATGACCGATGTCACCGCCGAAGTAGGCCACGGTTGACCTCCATCTGCAACCCTCACGTTACTTGAAAACCATGGCTGCGAACCCCGCCGAGAGCTCGGATGGCCCCGACTCTCCGATCTTGCACCGACGCGTGGCTTTCGTCGGAAAACTGGGTGGCGTGAATCGTCGGGAAGCCAAATCGATCGTTCGACGGCTGGGTGGAGTCATGCTCGAAAAGATTGACCCTTCCGCCAATCTGATTGTGATCGGCGCCGACGTGATTCCAATGGGGGAACCCGATGAGCTCCTCGCGCCCTGGATCTCCGAAGGAGTAGCGGATCAACGAATCGACGTTATTGATGAAACTGAGTTCTGGCAACGCGTTGGCGTCGTCGAACCAGAAATGGATGTTGCCCAGCTCTACACGCCCGCAATGTTGGCCGGTCTGCTGGAAGTCCCCATCGCTACGATCCGGCGTTGGCATCGTCGTGGTTTGATTACACCCACACGCCAAGTTAAACGGTTGCCTTATTTTGATTTTCAAGAGGTCGCTCTCGCGCGGCGGATCGCTGAGCTGGTCGCATCTGGAACCAACCCAGCCGCGATCGAAAAAAGATTGTCTCAACTGGCCGAGCGATATCCCAATCTCAGCCGACCGTTGACGCAACTGTCGATCATCGTCGAAGGTCAACGTCTTTTGCTCAGACAGGGCGACGGATTGATCGAACCCAATGGCCAACGACGATTCGATTTTGAAACAAATGCTGGCGAGCCTTTGGACAATTCGACCAGCTCCATCCCGTTTCCTTCTGCGGACGCGATAGAGTCACAGCGCGTTTCGCCAACTTCGATTGACCAGATTGTCACCAAAGAAGACTTCCTGCGTTTGGCTTTTGAGTTGGAAGACGAAAACGAACTTGACGCGGCGATTGAAGTTTACCGTTCATTGCTATTCGCCTACGGACCATCGGCGGACGTCTGTTTTCGCATTGCCGAGTTAATGTATCAGTTGGGCAATCTGGCCGCCGCTCGTGAACGGTATTCCATGGCCGTGGAGCTTGAAGAATCGTTTGTGGAAGCTCGCGCGAGTCTCGGTTGTGTGCTGGTGGAGCTGGACCAGCAGGAGCTTGCCAGAGCAGCGTTTGAGGGCGTGCTTAAACATCACGAAGCGTACCCTGATGTTCATTTTCATTTGGCCCGTCTGCTGGATGAGCTCGGGCAGCGCGAACTCGCGGAACCTCATTGGTCTCGTTTTCTCGAGCTGACGCCCCATAGCCCATGGGCAGCCGAGGCACGCGAGCGGGTTGCAGAAATATCGGACCATGTCGAAGCCGGCAATGAACTTGGCTGACGTGTTTCAGAACGACGACTTCGCGCTGGAACGACTGGTCGATGAACCCATACTTGAACCTTGTTGAACAGAAATCACGAAATGCAAGATGCTGAAAAACTGGACGTGATCGCAGTGGGTGCGCATCCGGACGACTGCGAAATTGGTTGCGGTGGCACACTTGCAGCGCTCGCCGAACAGGGCTTGGCCGTCGGCATCATCGATCTTACTGACGGCGAACCGACTCCACGATGTGAACATCCAGCGATACGTCGCGGCGAAGCGATGCAGGCAGCAAAAACACTGGGCATTGAAACTCGAGAGATTCTGGAACTGCCTAACCGGCGTCTGTTTGACTCATTCGAAGCCCGAGTTGAACTGGCAAAACGTTTTCGAGTTCATCGGCCCGAAATCGTAATTGGATTGGCCGGCAAAACTCCCATGGCATCACCTGATCATTGGCAAGCGTCTTTGATTACCGACGCGGCGATCTTTTACAGTCGGCTCAGCAAGTGGGACGAACACTTTGATGGACTGCCCGTGCACCCGATCAAGCGCCAACTGTACTACGACTTGTTCTTTGAAGGCGAGTGGTCTGGAATGGGTTCGCGGCAATTTGTCTTTGATATAAGTCAGACGTTAGAAAAGAAACTGGCTGCGGTTCGATGTTATCAATCGCAGTTTCCACCAGCAAAAGACTACATCTTTTCACGCGTCCGCTCGATGGCCCACAGTGTGGGGCAATCAGCCGGCATCGATGCCGGCGAAGTGCTGACGTCGACCAAAGCGATTGCCACGAACGAGCTGACTCGTTTTTTACAATTGGACTGAGCGACAGGACGATGCGTTTGGACTAGGCCCAACCAACACCTTTCACCAGTTCGGTCGTCTAACGTGGTTTACCCGGATCTTCGCTACGAAGTTTCTTCATGCAAATTTCGTTGCCGGTTTGATCAAATGTTACTTCGTCCATGAATGCTTTGATCAGGACCAGACCGCGGCCGGTGCCATCGCGAAAACTCGCAGGGTCATCTGCAGCGGGCACTTTGCTGGTATCAAACCCTGGCCCTTCGTCGCGGATCCAGAACTGGGCACACTCGGGCGTCACGAGCGACCGAAAGTAGACTTTTCGATTTGAATACTTGGGCTCTTTGAGACGCTCGCGAATAACTCGAGGATTGGGTACAGGCATCTCGTCGCGCGATAGTTCGAGATTGCCCCGAATCATCGCATTGTGCAACGCGTGCTCTAGAGCGACCGTCATTTGCACACGATTGTTGTGCGTCAAAAGACCTTGGCTGACGGCAACTTGTTGCACCATTTCGATTAAAGGCTCGATAATGGCAGGATCGCTTTCGAGATCAAACTCAAAGTCCGTCTTGCGAGTACAAGCGATCAGTTTTTTGTAACGAGAATCGGTCTCCGACATGACCAATATGTGCATCACCGTGTCGACCAGATTGTCGGCAAGTTCCGATTTTGGAACGAAGCTGGCGGCACCATTTGCCAGTGCCTGGGCGGCGACATTTTCACTGCCATGGGCCGTCATCAAAACGACAGGCACTTCCGGGTATCGTTCGCCGATAGCGGTCACGAGTTCGAGGCCGTCAATCTCGGGCATCTGCAAGTCTGTGACGACCAGGTCCGGCAGCCGGGCATCGATTTGCACGAGTGCCTCGCGTCCATTCTCCGCATAGCAAACATCGACGTTAGGAGCCCGTTCCAGCAAACCGCCTGCAAGCCTTCGATCAACCGCCGTATCGTCAACTACCAGTACTGTTGCCATACCGAACCTCCCATTTGGAATAGAACCTTACACGGTTTACTGTACCGGAGTCTCCTGCAACTTTCCAGTGTTCAAGACGTCTTGTTGGATCGATTGAGCTGGTCCCCCATAAAATCCCGGATTGACGTTAGACCCAAGTTCGCCGGCATTTCCATTACAATGCCCCTTGTTTCTTCATCTGGCCAAGGACCTTTCAAAATGAATATTTCGATACTCTTTTTGCTCGTGGCTTTGTGGACGCCTCAGGAGTCGGACACCCATTCGTGGTCCGATAGCACCGGCAAGTTTTCGGTGGATGCGACAATGCTGGTTCAAGCCAGCGACAAATTGGAGGCCGACGTCGTCTTAACCAAATCGGATGGCAAGACCATTACGGTTGCGTTTGACAAACTGGGAAAGTCCAGTCAACGACTGGCACAGCGTCTGAGGCGAAACGCTCGTAAGGAACGCGACGCCATGAAGGAACAAAACGAACCCGCTTCTGCCGAAAGTGAGAAGAAGACTACGGCCAACGGGACATCCAAAGATTCGCCAGCGGTGCAAACCTGGAACTGGCGCGGGCCCAACCGAGATGGAATTTCAGAAGAAACCGATCTGATCGACGATTGGTCGACCAAGCCGCAACTTGTTTGGACCGCGCGTGGACTGGGCAACGGCATGAGCAGCGTGGCGGTTTCCGGCAACCTGATCTTTACCTTGGGGAATATCAACGGCAACGAATCGTTGATTGCGCTCGACCGTGAATCCGGTCGGGAAGTTTGGACGACTCGCATTGGCGATGGAGGTGAAAGCAATTCGACGCCGACGGTCGACGATGACCTTGTCTTTGCCTTGGGCTTGGCAGGTGATCTGGTCTGCGTCGAAACAAAAACCGGTAAAGAAGTGTGGCGCAAGAATTACGAACGCGACTTTGGCGGAAAAATGATGTCTCAATGGGGTTATAGCGAATCACCCTTGATCGATGGTGATCGCCTGATTTGCACCCCAGGCGGTCCAAATGCCATGATCGTCGCGCTGGACCGAAAAACAGGAGATACGATTTGGAAGACGCCGATGCGACCTGGCGGTGGCCGGGGCACCGATGGCGCCGGCTATTCATCGATCGTCATCAGCAATGGTGGCGGAGTGAAACAATACTTGACGATCGTGGGTCGTGGATTGATTTCGGTGTCGGCAAAAGACGGTAGGCCACTTTGGAAATATGAAAGAATCGCCAACGTTACCGCAAACGTACCGACGCCAATCGTCGATGGCAACTTTGTGTTTTGCTCAACCGGGTACGACGATGGCGGAACGGCGTTACTCAAGCTGGGCAAACAAAATGGCTCGATAGGTTTCCAGGAAATCTACTATCTCTCAGCCAATCAACTCCAAAACCATCATGGTGGGATGATTAAGATTGGCGACTATGTCTACATGGGTGAGGGACACAATCAAGGATTCCCGGCCTGCATCGAATTCAAATCAGGACGGATGATGTGGCCCAAAAACCGTGGGGCCGGAACTGGCTCGGCGGCCATCGTCGCCGCCGATGGTCACCTCTATTTCCGATACGAAAATGGTGTGATGGCATTGGTCGAAGCCGATCCACAGCAATATCGATTGAAAGGCAAATTTAAAATCGCCACCAACTTCAAACAGAGCTGGCCACACCCTGTGATTTTTGCAGGCAAGCTATTTCTTCGGGATCAAGATCAATTGCACTGCTATGACATCGAAGCAAAGTAAGCGATCGATCTGACGCCAGCCAACCGAAGCATTGGCCGCGGAACTACCAGTTCACTTCTCTGGCTTGCTCTACGATTTTCAACCCCAGTTTGACGACCGCGTACAACGTTAATGCAGTGGGTGCCGGAATATTTTGACGATCCTCGGAGCTGGCGACTTCAACCTGGTTGGCTTTAAAGTCGACGTTCCAGTAGTCGCAGTCTTCATAGTACTGCCAGTACTCGTCTTCACGCTCATCCATGCCACTTTGTTCGAGCCGCTTGTTGATGGTCAATTGCGATTTCGTATCCTCAGTCGCCTCAGGTAGGACAAACACGATCGTATTCGAGCTGCTCCAATTCCAATCACCAGGGGCATCAACACTGGCAACCGGTTGAGTCGCTTTGAACAACGACTGAGTGCTCGCATGGTGCCATGCATCGATCGAAGAAGCAATCATCTCAATCACTTCATCGGACTCAGCTGGAGCTGGCAGCCAATCCATTAATGTCGAATACACGTTGGCAAATTTTTGATGAGTCGCGGTGATCGCAGATTGTACTTTCAACGACTTTGAAACTTCCGACAAAGCGACCCATTGATCCGATCGGATGGCAGCGATTTGTTGAATCAGAAATGCAGAAACTGAAACAGGAGGGACTTCGTTGTGTTGAGGCTCAAACAGCGATTGCAATTGTTCAGCAGAAACTTTGGGGATTGGAATGAACGAATCGTGAGCGTCCATCACGTCAAAGACTTCACATCGAGCAGGCACCAACGAATCGGCCAAACGTTGGTTCAATCGAAACTCGAGCGAATTGAATCGCTCAAACATCCGACAGTCTGGGACACCGAAATTCTCCAGGTTTAAATCGATTTCAACGTTGAGTTGATTCGTCGGTGTTTTATCAACAACGTCAACCGAAGTCGCCAGCCATACTCGCGACTCAAGCTTCAGGTTCCGCGAAACAAAGTCCGCTTGGGCCAATTGGGCGACAAAGGAATTAGTGATCAGGATGACCACGCCAAATGCGATGGAAAGAAACGTCCGTGCCATTGAGTTGAGCCTCCGGCATTATTAGCGACACGTAGTCGGTCGCTGGTCAATTGGAAAGAGTCGATCATGTGCAACGGACCTACCGCTGCAAAGAACGCGATAAAGAGATCGACTTGTGAAAGTGGTTCGGTCGCGAAAAGCTTTTTCGCTGGGGGAGATATCGGAAACAGGTTGACATTTTCTGATTGATAAAACGATCGAATTACACAAACTTGTCGGCAAATGGCCTGTTGTGCGAGTTGTTGGAATTCTGACAAGACTTCACGACCAAACGTAAGCGACGCTACTGATTTCGATGACGTTTCGAAGGTGCCGCATTGACTGTTGTTTTGCACCAAGAAGTTAACGTGCAAAACTTGCGAATCTGAAAAACCAATTGCCGGAATTTTTCGTAGTTCCTATGATGACAACGACATACTTTGGTGACTTGTAAAGGAACCTAATCGCATGAAAACGAGCTTAGCAATGTGTATCGCGTCGGCCTGTATCGGCGCATTCTTGACTGTCGGTTTTATAAAGTACGAAGCGTTTTCGGCACGATCCGATGCTGCGACGACGGAGAGTTCGCAGCAACGATCCGACCCGTTGCCAGCGTCTCAGGTCGGTGGTGGAAATTTGAACTGGCAACAAGCCAGACAATTCTCCAACGAAGAAAAGACCAACATCGCGGTATACGATTCGGTCAGCCGAAGCGTCGTCAACATTGATACCAAAGCCAATCGAGGCGACGTTTGGATGTTCGGGGGCGGGCGAATGGAAGAAGGCTCCGGTTCAGGATGGGTGTTGGACAAAAAAGGCCACATCGTGACCAATTTTCACGTCATCGAAGGGAGTGACTTGATCGCTGTAACGCTTTCGGCCAGTGATGAACCGCTTCCTGCCCAAGTCGTCGGTTCCGATCCGCAAAATGACATCGCCATTTTAAAAGTTGACGCACCGGCGGATATTTTGCACCCGATCCAATTGGGGAATTCGAATTCGCTGAAAGTTGGTCAAAAGATTTTTGCCATAGGAAACCCCTTTGGGCTCGAGCGAACGATGACCGTCGGCATTATCTCCAGTCTTGGCCGTTCCCTTCGCGCCGAGAACGGGCGGCTGATCAAGAATGTGATTCAAATTGATGCCGCGTTGAATCAGGGGAATTCGGGTGGCCCGTTGGTCGACAGCAACGGCACGCTAATCGGTATGAATACGGCAATCGCATCGTTGACAGGCGAGAACACGGGCGTCGGATTCTCGGTGCCTGCTAACACGATTCAACGCGTGATCCCACAGTTGCTGCAATTTGGTGAAGTCCGGCGGGCGACGCTGGGGATTGATCTGTTTTGGAAATCGGAGCGAGGTATCGGTATCGCTCGTGTCGAACAGTATGGCGCGGCCGAACAATCGGGCCTGCGCGGACTTAAAGTTGACCGGCAATTCGTGCGTCGCGGGAATCAGATTTTCGAAAAGCGCTCGTACGATAAAGATGCTGCGGATCGTATCTTGGCGATTGAGGGGATGCCAATCAGTTCGACTGACGATCTTCAGGAAGCACTTGATCGGCACAAACCGGGAGAGCGAGTTGAGCTCCGTGTGTTACGTGAGGGGAAAGAGATTCTGGTTCCGTTAACTTTGGGGCTTGAGCGATAGCAGTCGCTGTTCGCCTGAGAACCGTGGAACGGTAAAAGGAGTATTTGACGCAAGTGCTCAGCGTCACAATGTTTTTTTGGGTGAAGTTACGCAAAGAAGCGGATCGTTTTGGAAGATTCAAATCGACAATTTCTGGACTTTCCAACATCAGCACGCCCAAGCAACGAGGCAATAATTCGGTTTGAAATTTTGTGATGAGTGGGGGCATCGAAGTCTCCAATTCCTTCAACAGGTCAGCTCCAAACCGATGGCCCTGAGAGGTTTTTGGCAAATCTGTCGGCAAATTCAGCCCAAGTCGACTCATCGGGTGACTTAGTGTCGCAGGATTTGTTTTCGCAACTGGCACGATAATCGCGATGCAGAACTTCGCGCTTTTTTTTCGATTTGCTCGTGTTTGATAGCAAAATTCCTACCAGCTGGGCAAAACGGGACCCGATAAAGCGCTTGATGCGGAATTTGACCGCTTTGGGGGCATGCTCTATCATCGAAAAGCCAACCTATTTTCGATTTTTCTCGATCTTGCCCAATTTTTGACTACACTTCAGAATTGTCGAAGTCTTTGGACCTTGACGATTTTTCCCTTGATTGTGTTAGTTCGGCCAATCGCTTTTTCTGCGAACAAAAAAGCGAGGAAACGGCAGAGACAATCGGGTAAATTCGACGGAATTCGGTAGCTTCGTCGATCATGCCAAATAAAATAGCGTTGGAGGTCTAAGTGACCAAATTTACTGTATTTACAGGGCAAGGCAGGGGTACGCGAATCCGGAACGCATACCCCTTCGAAATAATTTCGGTTTTGGAGTCTGTTATGTCCAAATGCACGACCGAAGTCGCGCGTCGAGGAATGTTTATCGCGTTGTTGGCAGTGGCAATCTTCGCCAGCCAAACCAATGCTCAAGAAAATCGTTTAGCTACGTTTGATAAGGCGGGCGAAACGAGTTTTGCGTTGAGCATCTCGCCTAAAGGAAAAGAGGTCGCGCCTCGTGCAAGTGACGTTCTGGTTTATGTCGATACGTCGGCCAGCCAGGCAGGTCTGTACAAGAGCGACTCACTGACGGCACTCAACCACATGTTGAAAAACTTGAGTGCCAACGACCGCGTCAAGATCGTAGCCGTTGATCTTGATCCAGTCGAGTTGACGTCTGACTTTGTCGCGCCGAACTCGGAAGAAGCTCAAAAGGCTGTCAAAGCACTTCAAGAACGAGTCTCACTGGGCTCGACAGATGTGCACGCGATGTTGACGCATGCGGCATCAGCGTTCGAAGCCGATCGAAACAAAAACGCAATTTACATTGGTGACGGAATCTCACCAGACAACTTGCTCGATTCATCTGCTTTCGATGGTCTGGTGACCAGCTTGATTCAGAACAAAGTATCGTTCACAAGTTTTGCGATCGGCCCTCAACGCAACATTCAGTTGATGGCGACATTGGCCAATCACACTGGCGGAAACATCATCGTTGATACCGATGACGACGCCTCAGCCAAAAATTCCGGAATCGCTTTGGCTGCCTCGGCACAAGGTTCTGTCCTTTGGCCAACCGACGGCAAACTGGATGAATCTGTAATTGACATGTTCCCTCGTCGTTTCCCTCCGATGCGAACCGACCGTGACTCAATCATCATGGGAACACTGGCAGATCGTGGCGACCTTGAGTTGACCGTGATTGGCGAAATGAACGGTCAACAAGTCGAAATCGATTACAAGTTAGCTCCCGAAGCAAGCAATCAAGAGTTTGCGTTCCTTCCAGGAATGATCAAAGAAGCACGCTTGGATAGTGGGCTTCGTTTGCCAACCGTGGGTTCTGTAGGACTTCGCGAATATGCAAGTTCACGAAGCCGCGCAGCATCTGCGTTAAGCGATCTGACAGAACGAGCACTTGTTTCAGGTGATCTCGCCCGCGCTGAGCGTTTGGGACAGGGAGCACTGGCCATTAGTGCCAACCCGGAAAACACTCGAGCCGAATTGCTGTCGATGGCTTCGATGTACAAAGTTCAGGAAAACGATCCTTTCGCACCTGCGGCTCAAGACCCTGCTCCGGCAGCGGCCGATCCAGCTCCAGTCGGAAATCAGGATCCATTTGCACCAAAAGCGCAAGACCCTGTACCAGGTGAAGATCCATTTGCACCCAAGCAACAAGATCCTGTGCCAGCGGCTCAGGATCCAGCAGGACAACTTCCTGTCGCTCCGGGACAAGGACAAGGCGGTCAGCCTGCTGGCGACGTCCCAATGATTGTCGACACTCCTGACGGTGGTGGCATTACGTTGATTGGCCAGGATGACGACCAAGAGCTTCAAAAAGTGATTCAGGATTCTTCGGATGCTGGTGAACTGGCTCGCGACGTTTCTGAGCAAATCGAAGTGATCAACCAAAAAGCACGAGCGAGAGTTCGCTTTGAAGTTCAACAAGCAACTGGTGAACTGCGACAGAATCCAGATATTGCGATCGAGCGTCTCAAGAGCATGCTCGATACGTTGGATCTTACAACGGATCTCTACCCCAGAACTCGTGCCGACCTTCGGTATACACTGGAGTCAAGTCTTCAAGCGGCACGTCGTGCCAAGCTTTCTTATGACGAAGCGATGGAATTGCGTGACACGAACATTTCCAAAGCAGACGAGTTAGCGGAACTGACGGCTCGACGCCAACGTCGCGAAGAATTGGTTGAAAATTTGGTCAACCGGTTCAACTTGCTGTTGGAAGAAGAACAGTATGGGGATGCAGTCGATGTGACCAATGAAGCAAACGCCATCGCTCCTTACGAGCCCGCTGTTTCGGCGGCGTTCCAATACGGACCCATGGCTCGTAACCTCGATCGAATTGTTAAATTCCGTCGCATCAAAGAGCAAGCAACTGCGGCAGCTTTGATCGAAACGGAAATTGCGACTCTGCCGTTCCCAGGCGATGAAATCATGATCTTCCCCGATGCCGATGTCTGGCGGGAAAAACGGGAACGACGTAAGAAGTACAAGAACTTCCGACTGGCTGGCAGCGAGAACGACGAGAAAATCCTCGCGGCTCTCGATCAACCTGTTGAGTTCAACTTCGACGAAGATCCGTGGACCGATGTTGAAGCCAAACTTGAAGAAGATTACGAGATCAACATCGTGCTGACTCAGTCGGCTCAAGACGACTTGTTGACCGAAGACGAATTAGTCACCTCCAAGTTGTCCGGCGTCCGATTGAAAAACGCTTTGCGAATCATGCTGGACAAGTACAACGCAACATTCGTTGTTAAAGACGAAGTTCTGCAGATCATCTCGAAAGAGAACGAGCAAGATGCTGAATGGCTCGTCACCAATGTCTATAACGTTGGCGATCTCGTCGCTCCTCGACAAAACCGCGGTGGCGGTGGACTCGGTGGCGGTGGATTCGGTGGCGGTGGTGGATTCGGTGGCGGTGGCGGTGGACTCGGCGGCGGTGGATTCGGTGGCGGTGGCCAAGGCGGATTTGGTGGCGGTGGCGGTGTCTTCTGTGTTCAAGAACCCGCAACGGTTGAAGTCAACTACAAACCAAAACGGAACGACATCAAGAAACCTGCAACCGTTGTCAACCTGAATGAGAATCTCAAAGCCAGTGTTGCCTGGAACGAGTATTTCAGCAACAACTTTGCCGACCCTCGCGATGTCCGAGAAACAGCTCGGGTGCTGATGCAGAATGACGGTTCGAATGAAGTCGTCACGATGCTGTTGGCAGCTTTCGCCAACGATCAGCGTCAACCTTGGATGCACGAAGCCATGGTCATTGCGATGGAAGTTTCCGGTAAACCTAAATCGGAAATTGAACGAGCATTGATGTCGGCAGTCGACCTTTCGAGCGACGAGAATGACGTTCTGTTGGCAGCCAACTATATGGCGAAAAACGGTATGGAACTTCGTTCCATTCGACTGCTCAAAGCTTTCTCAAGAGCGAATCCTGTTCGACACGAACCTTACGTGCTTGGATTGCGAACCGCACGAAGAGTCTTCGATATCGATGGCATGATGTGGGCAACTGAAGGGATCTTCTCTCAGGAATGGCCCGATCAACCAGAGATTCTCGCAGAAGCCCAAGCGGTTTCCAAAGGAATCAAGACGACGCTCAGCAAAGAGGGGCGAACCGAAGAACTCCAAGCTTATGACCAACGACTCACGGCAGCTCGCGAGCGGGATTGCTACATCGAAGTTAAATGGACCGGCGACGCCGACCTTGACCTCTACGTTGTTGAGCCGGGCGGAACGATCTGTTCTCGGATGGACAAACGCACTCCTGCTGGCGGCGTCATGCTTGGCGATTCCTTCTCCAAAGGCCCTAATGAATCGGGAGCCGTCACCGAGCGTTACGTTCTTCCAAAGGGCTTCGCTGGTGACTACAAACTGGTCGTCAAACGAGCTTGGGGAGAAGTGACTTCTGGTAAAGCCTTAGTCACGATTTACCATCACTATCGCTCACCCTATCAGCGTAGCCTGGCGAAACAGGTCGAGTTAAATGATACCGGAGCCATTGTCGCGTTCGAACTTGATCGCGGCCGGCGTACCGAGAGCCTCCATGACCATGAGATTCAAACGGTGGCTCGTGAGCAGCTGATGGCCAGTCGCTCAGTGATCGCTCAACAGATCGATGATGGTTCTTCTTCAAGCGTCGCTGGCGATTACTTCCGCGGCCTGGTTGGTGTAAACCGACTCGGTGGAGGACTTCGTGGCCGCGACCTGTTGCGAGGAAACTTGCAAGGAGCCGTCGGTTACTCACCTCAAGTTCAATCGTTCCCTCAGGGTGCCCAGATGACAGCAACTGCCTCTACTGCAGATCGATTGTTTGTGATCGTTGCACCGACTCCATTCTTCAGCCAAATCGGCGACGTCAACACGTTCAACATCCTTGGTGACGCGGACAGCGCTCAAGGCATTGCCGGTAGCATTACCGGCGGTGGCGGCGGCCAAGGCGGTGGTGGCTTCGGTGGCGGAGGAGGTGGAGGATTCGGAAACGGTGGCGGAGGCGGCGGCTTCGGCGGCGGCCAAGGCGGTGGTGGTGGCGGTGGATTCTTTTAATCGATGCCAAACCATCTGAGTCAAACATCAACCTGCCGATTTCGTTCGGCAGGTTTTTTTGTGCGCCAGCGTGCAACTGATACCGAGGCAAACCCGAACGCCCATGCCGGGCTGAACACACAATCCAGTTTGTTCGAATCTGAATCAGTGGCGTCCGATACCCAATAGGATCGCCGCCGCGATCGCAGCCGTTTCGACACGCAAGACGGTCGGGCCCATGCGAACGGGTTGGAAACCAAGCTCGATGGCCAAAGCCAGTTCTTCGTCGGTAAATCCTCCTTCAGGACCTACCGCAACGACCACCGGTTTCTCGGACGTTATTTCAGCCATGCATAACGATTCACCTTGATAGGGATCGGCGATGTACTTGCGCGAGCTCGATGCTTGACTGGCTAGTTCATCCAGCGTTTGCGACGGACCGACTTCCATCAACCATGCCCGTTCGCATTGCTTGGTCGCTTCGATGATTTGTCGATGTAATCGCTGGCGAACTTTGTCATTGATCGCAGCCACGCCACGTTGTGACGTAAGCGGAATCAGCTGATGCACACCAGTTTCGACCAGTTTTTCGATAAGAAACTTCTGACGTTCATTTTTGGGCAGTGCAACCGCCAACGTGATGGTCCCAGGAAGGGCAGGCTCTCGAACGATGAAATCGACCGGTCGGCAGCGGATTGATTTTTTTTCGGTAGAGACAAGTTCACATTTTGCCTCGAGTCCCTTTCCGTCGAACAGAACCAGCTGATCTCCTACACGAAATCGCATCACACTGATTGCATGGTGAGCCTGATCTCCAGTCAGGAGAATGTGCTCAACCTCCCCTTCAGCGGCTGGGGGATTGCGAGAGGCGGACAGTGACGGCAAATAGAAGCGATGCGACATGAAAGCTGGTCTGGTATCCAAACGGGGACGTGACCATAATGTTTACCAAAGAGTGAGTCGTTGGGTTAGCCCGCTTGCGACCGATGCGGACAAATTGTTAACCCGGAAGAAAAACATGCCAGAGATCATCTTTCCGCAAGACGAAGGTGAGCCGATCACCGTCAATCTCCGCGATCCCTATTGGGCCGCGCTGTTGGCATGGCTGTTTCCCGGAGCCGGGCATTTCTATCAGCGACGATTCGCAAAGGGCTTCCTGTTTATGGTCTGTGTTCTCAGCACCTATTTTATTGGGCTGGGAATCGGTCATGGTCGCGTCGTCTACGCGTCGTCAAAAAAGGGCGATTTCCGCTGGCAGTATGGCATTCAAGCGGCAACGGGCATCGTCGCGTTGCCGGCATTGGCCCAAGCGTACAAGACTCAAGATGGCGCAGATCCCTATTTTGTTCTTTGTGAGCGATATCCAGAAGACTACCCAATCGAGTCCAAACGATTCTTGAAGATCACGTCAGAGAACAACCCTGAAAACTACAACGGACCTACGCTCAAGGATGGCTTGATGGCCCCGCCAGCGGGTCCCATCAGCGTCAACGACATGGATACGTTGGGACGCTGGCACTTTGACTACAAACATTTCTTTGAGCTGGGCACGCTCTATACAGTAGTGGCCGGTCTACTGAATATGCTGGCGATTTACGATGCGTTCTGTGGACCAGCAATCTTGACCCCCGCTCAACGAGAAGAGATTGAGAATCGTCGAAAACGAAAACGTGGAGACGACGAAGAATGATACCGATAGCAAGCTTCCTTATGTTGGCGATGACGCCACGAATCTATTTCGCAATCCCGTTGATTATCGTAATCAGCCTTGTCTATGGTGCGACGCGCCATGAGACTCTGCGAGAGATCGTCGACCATTCCATTCGTTCGTTGATTTGGGTCGTCGGCTTTATGGCCGCGATATTGGCGATCATCTGGGTCGCGGGTTTCTGGAACTAATGGGTCGAATCGCGAATTGTTTTTAAGTTATCGCATACGCGGCTCGGGCAAGAGTGCCCAAAGTGCCCAAGCTACGGTTCGGTGGGCCACTGAGCCGTAGGATAGCCACTCTTGGCTGTCACGAGTTTGCCATTAGGTTTTCTTGCGGCGACGCTGCTTGAATCGCGCTCGCATGTTTAAGCGTCGAGAAGGGATTTTCTCGGGCAAGAGTGCCCAAAGTGCCCAAGCTACGTGCAGAATCGAATCGCGAATTGTTGTTGAGATATCGCATACGCGACTCGGGCAAGAGTGACGCGCCCGACATTAACCGGGCTTAAGCGAGTTAATTTTTTGGTTGGTGGACGCCAATTTTGTTGTTGG
>JBCAWX010000022.1:0-118249 GCA_038534355.1 Planctomycetota bacterium | reverse complement strand
GCGCCCCAACGCTACTTATTTAGCATTTAGCGGATCGGCGCAAGCCGACCGGTGCCAACTAAAAGCAAAACGCTACTCAATGAGCAACTAGCAAGCGACTGGATACCGTGGGGCTTGCGCCCCAACGCTACTTATTTAGCATTTAGCGGATCGGCGCAAGCCGACCGGTGCCAACTAAAAGCAAAACGCTACTTATTGAGCAACTAGCAAGCGACTGGTTAACGTAGGGCTTGCGCCCTAACGCTACTTATTTAGCGATCCGGTCGGATACCGTAGGGCTTGCGCTTGCCCACTATTGCGTGACTTGTTGCGAATTGAGCAACAACTTTCGCAGTTTTTGCAGCTTGCTCACGGTCGTCTCGCGAGCGGCAACCGCCTTCCGATTGGCGATTTCATTGACTAACTTCTCACGATGTTCAAGAATGACTTTGCAATACGCGATGACCGCTTCTCGAGAATCTAGCGAGTTCCGAGCATACATTTGTTCGATGCGTTTGTGGTTTCTGACAAGAAGCGTCAGCCAGGGATTGTCGCTGGCTTTGAACATTGCACTGAGAAACCGTTGCTCCATCAGGTGGAACTCGACGAAGTAGCGATCCATTGAATCATAGGGTTCGTTTTCGAGGCGACTGAGCCAAGTTGAATTCTCGCGAACACAAGAATGAACTTCGTTGAGCTCGACAGGATTGATCCGTTCGGCGATCGATTCATTCAAACCGGCTTCGATGATTTCCAACAAACCGAAGAGGTTGTCAAACTCTTGGGGATTGCATTCCCGGACAATCGTGGTTGTCCCGGTTCGCTGCACCACGATGCCTTCACAAGCCAGTCGCGTGACCGCTTCACGAAAAGGTGACAAGCTGACGCCAATCTCTTCGGCGAGTGCACGCGTCGTTAATTTGTCACCGGGACGCAAATGACCATTGCGTATCTTCTCAACGATGGCGTTATATGACTTTTCAGTGGCATTGACAGGCATAGTGTTTGGAGAGTGGTAGGTAGGTAGGTTGGTAGGGGAATGAAAAGCAGTGCAATGGAGGGGGTTGCACTGATGAGATCGGCCATTCTACAAACGATCGGTATTCTACAAATGCACATTTCGCGCATTGCCGCAATTGCATAGAAACTCGCGGCACCGTCGGAATACCGAATGAATCAGAGGTGTGGCGGGTCGGTTAACCGCACTCTGCCAATTAGAAGATTCAATATCGCGTCAGGCTCGCGTCGATCTGCAAGCTCCATTGGTCGATTCCACCAGCCATGCTCTGAGCCGCTGTGATTCCATTGGAGCGGAGGTAGTGAGTGACTTGCAAACTTCGGACGCCATGATGGCAAAAGACAACGACTCGATTCGGTTGTTCAGTGAACTCGTCGAGCCGCGCGGGTGTCTGGTTCATCGGAATCAGGACCGCTTCGTCGATTTGGCAGATACCGTGTTCGATTGGTTCACGACAATCGACCAACATCATTGGCTCCTCAGCGTCCAACAGTTGCTTGACGTCCTCGACGCTGATTTCAATCGGTGTCTCGTCGAGTGATTTCACGGAATCGATTGGGTGGTCAGCATCAGACACGGTCTAAACTCGCGAATTGGAATTCCGGATTGGATGGCCAGACGAAAACGGCAACGGTTGCGAATTGGGTTGCAACCAGCAAATCACAGACATCCAGCGAAGCGGCTATTATGGTAGCCGAATATCAGTCCGAAACCCGTTGACTACCACGATCGTTTAACTTTCTTGCCACGATTATTTTATGACGCCCCGCGAATTTGCGCTCCAAGTTGTCGAGAAGCTGCAGGCGGCGGGCTACCAAGCCCTCTGGGCTGGAGGCTGCGTTCGTGATGCCCAAATGAATCGCGTCCCAAAAGATTACGACGTAGCGACCAGCGCCACGCCCGATCAAGTAAGAGAGTTGTTTGGGAAACAACGGACGTTGCCAATCGGTGCGTCATTTGGTGTCATCACGGTGTTGGGTGCAAAATCGGCTGGGCCAATCGAAGTAGCGACGTTTCGTAGAGACTGCGGTTATTCCGATGGTCGCCGGCCCGATCAGGTCGAATTTACCGACGCCCGCGAGGACGCCCTGCGACGAGACTTTACGATTAACGGCATGTTCTTCGATCCAGTTGCTAACAAAGTGATCGATTTTGTTGGCGGTCAACAGGATTTGGTTGGAAGGCAGATTCGCGCGATCGGTGATGCTCATCAGCGAATTGAAGAAGACAAGTTACGAATGCTGCGCGCAGTACGTTTTGCGGTCACGCTCGGTTTTGAGATCGAAGCTATAACGCTCGCCGCGATCAAAAAACATGCGGTAGAAATCGAGTGTGTTAGTGGCGAACGGATCGGTGCCGAACTGCGACGCATGCTTGCCCACCCCAACCGGAGTCGCGCAGCCGAGTTGCTGCGTATGACGGGTTTGTTGCCTGCAATTCTTCCTGGTGCAGATGTGCTGTACTTGAACGGGCACTGGGAGCGTTGCCTGCAGGAGCTGAATGCACTTTTGTCGGACAACTTTCCGGCAGCAGTCGTGCTGCTGTGCGAGCCGTATCTCCAAACGGATGACGGTTTGGAAACGATGATCGCGGCCTGGAAGCTCTCGAATGAAGAGAAAAAGTTGTTGCGGTGGGCAGTCAAGCATCAATCGACATTGCTGGAAGCTGATCACCGTCGTTGGTCAGAAGTCCAGCCGCTATTGATCGAAAAACAGATCCCTCTGGCGACGGCTACGCTTGCGATATTGCGATCCAAAGTTCACTCTCGCCAACTGAGTGAAAGTGGAATTGAGTTTTGCGAGGAGCGACTTGCCTGGCCGCAAGAAAAGCGTAACCCGCTGCCATTGATCGACGGAGCCACATTGATCGAAATGGGCGTTCGGCGTGGCCCACGGTTCAAGAAGATCCTTGATCGCTGTCGAGCGATGCAGCTGGACGGTGAGATTCAGTCTGCTGATGACGCAAAACAGATCGTAATTGAAATGACTTCGGACATGTCGCGCAACGGCGGGGAACAAAACTGATCGAACTAGAACTGGCCCGACGTTGTTTGACGCTGGACCATTTCAGCGTAAATTCCACCCGCGTCGATCAGCGATTCGTGAGTCCCTGTTTCCACGATCTTGCCATCGTCGATCACCACGATTTGATCCGCATGTGTGATCGTTGATAGCCGGTGAGCGATCATGAATGTGGTCCGATTCTTGAGCAACGTTTTGATCGATTGCTGGATCAGTTGTTCACTTTCGGTATCCAGATTACTGGTCGCTTCGTCGAGAATCAGAATTTGTGGATCGGCCAACAGTGCTCGGGCGATCGATAGTCGTTGGCGTTGCCCTCCGGAGAGTTTGACTCCTCGTTCGCCGATGATCGATCGGTAACCGTCCGGTAGTTCGGCAATGAATTCGTCCGCATTGGCTCGTTGAGCGGCTTCGATGACTTGTTCTAGCGTCGCATCGCGACTGGCGTAGGCGATGTTTTCCAAAACCGTTCCATCGAACAAGAAAACTTCTTGTTGCACAACACCGATCAGGTCGCGATAGGAACTCAGCTGGTACTTGCGAAGGTCAATGCCATTGAGCGTGACTTGGCCGAGCCGCGGGTCATAGAAACGAGCGACCATATCGGTAATCGTTGTTTTCCCAGCACCACTGCGACCGACCAAGGCGACGACACTCCCACCGGGGACGGTCAGATTGAAGTCCTTGATCACGTCTCGCGGACCGTCTGGGAGCGACTCTTCGTTCTGTTGGCTTTCTTCGTCCTGCCGATCTTCTTTTTGGTCGTTGCCAAAATTCGCATCGTCCTGGTAGGCGAAATAAACACCTTCGAATTTGATTTCACGGACTGGCTCATTGGCCAAACGCGCGTTGGGTTGGTCTGGTTTGTCGACGTCTGTCTCAAGGACCTCAAAGACACGCTCCATCGAAGCGAGCGAGCGTTGAAGTTCGGTGAGCGACTCGACGATCTTCCAAACGGGATTGAGCAACAAGAACGTATAGAAATGGAACGCAGAAATGTCGCCGATCGTCGTGCGCTGCTCCAACGGGACGTTGTTGTTGATGTCCGAGAGATACCAATATCCGCCGGCCCAGGTAATGACGACGCCGATCAACGCCAGCAGGAAGCCCCAAGTCGACCAGAGGATAATCTCGCGGCTGGCGGCAAACATCCGCATGCGTGTGATCAAGTGATGACCAATCGTGAATTCTTGCGACTCGCGGTGTTCGCCACCAAAAGCTCTTACGGCGCGAATACCCTGAAACGCTTCTCCAACGCGACCATCGACCAGCGAAACGTCTTTGCGGATCGCGCGATAAATCGGTCGGATCTTGCGGATCGCGATCATCGATAACAGGATGATCGGTGGCAATACACCCAGGGCGGTTAACGCAAGTTTCCAGTTCAGTGAGAACAGGATGGCCATGGCCAACAACAACCTCAGCAAAGCGACGCCTGGTGAGATCACCGCCATCTGCATCAGCCCAGTTGTCTTGTTGATATCGTCTGTCAGTCGGGAGATGATGCCGCCGACCTTCATGTTCGACAACTTGTCCAGTCCCAACCGGATCAAGCGATCGAAAAGTGCCCGTCGCAACGTCAAAATCACTCGGACGTTGAGCAAGCGCTGGTACCACGATCTTGCGACGCCCAGGAGCCAGGCAACAAAGACGACCGCGAAGAACGTACCGCCGACCCAATTCAAACGAACGAACTTTTCGGTCGGTGAAAGTTCAGCCAGCAAGATCTTGTCGATGATGTGTCGCGCAAACAGTGGTTGGATGATTTCCAATACCGAAACGACGATGGCGAGAATGACTAACCCCAACACCATTGGCCAATGCGGCCAGAGTTGGTTGATATAAAGACGCAAGTAGCCGCGACGACGAACCTTCGCTTCCTGCTTTTCATCGTCTGACAGATTTTTGGCGCTGTCTTTTTTGTCACGATCTTGATCGAAACGTGACTTGAGTTTGCCCGAACGAAACTTTTCGATGAAATCGCCGAACCGAGTTTTGGACGTCGGTCGTTCGTTGCCGCTGGATGATTGGTGATCCTCGGGCGATATTGGAGGTGTCGACATGAATTGACAAAGTTCCAGCTAAGCCGGAGAAGATTTGAACAGCCCGAAAAGCATCATGATCAACCCGATGCCACTGAGCCCATAAAAGGCATATGCGATCAATTTGAGAATCTGCCCCTGTTTTGTCTGTGCAACATAAGGCTGTTCTTTCCAATCTCCCAAACCAGCGTCGACGTTCATTTGGTCGAACAGTAACGCGACTTGAGCAGGAGTCAGCTCATCGACATAGGGATCGAGCCGGTCCATTCCGCCTTCGACGTTATAGTCGATGATCAACTGATTGGCGTAGTAGTTGAGAGAGATACCGGCAACGAGGCCTAAAACCAACAGAAAAAGCCCTGCAACAAAAACCCCATTGCTGGCGGGTCTCACTCCTGCCGATGCGTTTACGGCGGGTTTGCCGACTGGGTCAAGTTGTTTCATCACGCCCAGACGAGGAGCTTCTGTGGTCGCGTTGCAGTGTGGACAAACGACGCTTTGCCCTGACTGCCTCGGAGATACCTCGATGAACTGTCCGCACTCAGGGCAGGGCAGATTGAATAAGTTGGCAGACATCAAGGAATCCGTATTCTCAAAACGCAATCAATGGGAACGACATGACATCAATCATAAACCCTGTCGGGTTACGTTCAACGGGCAGCGGTGGAGGCGACGGCGGGTAACCGAACAAATCGAAATGAATCTCGCCAACGGAGCGGCTTGGATCGTTGTCCGTTGTCGAGTGGAATGTTGAAGGTTAACGGTTGCCGGATTGGTGACGCGTCCGACATGACTTTGGCTGCTTGCGAGCGTCGAGAAATTGGGAAAATGCTTTTGGCTTGGTGTTTTTAGCTGGACGCAATGGAATGTACGGGTACAATTATCCGATTGCCATTCGGACTCTCGCTGTTTCCACAGCCCGCCCGGTTTCTTCACTCGCGACTCACAACGGTTGTTGTCGGATCGCATGGAAACCACTTCGAGTGAGACGCGAAGGCACTCAAAAAACGATTGGCATGAACGCCATTCGATCCACGCGGAGAAAGCAACGTTTGCTCGGTCACAAATCGTGGTCACTTGAGCATCCGATCTGTGATGGGAACAACAGGGCTGTTTACGACACCACTTCCAATCAACAACGATTGAGTTTGCACCGAGGATCTGTTTTTCGAATCAGTTTGACCGATTCGAGGCTGTTTTCGGTTTGTTTCGTCTGTTTTCGCTTGGGCATCGATGGATTGACCTCGTTCCGTCTTCCCACGTAATAACGACTAACTGAAACCTTGCCAGAATGTCCATTTGTTCTGGTTTGGGCGAATTCAAGTCATCCTCGGGACCACCGAGCATCGATTGGAGCGGAACCGTGAACCTGTTGTGTTTCATCAAACATTTGGGCCAATCCCCTTTGGCTCACGTAGGACGGTAGTCGCTTTCGTTATTTTGAAGATTCTGCTTCAAAAGCATCTCCAAAATGGGTCATTATTTTTTGTCTCAAATACACTTTCGGTTATCGGTATTGGTGTCTGACTGAACGGACGGATCAGCCATCGAGCCTTCATAGCTAGCAAACAGACCAGGAGTCATAAATTGTACGACGCATTGTTGGACGATGACGACACAACCAGAACCCGAGTTGCTCCCAAGGGTTTCGAAGACGTTGTAGAATCGAACGTTGAAGCACCTGAAGACGATACAGCCAGCGGTTCAAGTGCTGTCGCTAGTAAAGCAGACGCTTCCGACGAGTTGCCGAGCGGTTTGGAAGAGATCGATTCGTGGTCAGATGACCCCGTTCGCATGTATCTCACTCAGATGGGCGAAATCCCACTGTTGACCCGCTGCGAAGAAATTACGCTCGCAAAACGTATCGAAGAAACACGCCGAGAATTTCGTACCAAGTTGTTGGAATGTGATTACGTCATTCGTGTCGCATTCAAAACACTCGTACGTGTTCATCGCGGCGAACTTCCTTTTGATCGTACAGTCCAAGTCTCCGTGACTGATCGATTGGAAAAGGAACAGATCCTCGGAAGGATCCCCCATAACCTCAATACACTGGCGACGTTGCTCAAAAGGAATCGTCACGACTTTCTCATCGCTTGTTCAAAGAGCCAATCCAAGGCACGACGCAGTCAAGCCTGGAAGGACCTCGCTCGCCGACGCCGTCGCGCCGTCCGGCTGATCGAAGAACTTGGTTTGCGAACCCATCGTATTGAGACAATGCTCTCAACGATTGAAGACTTCAGCAATCGTGTTGACGAGTTGGTCGCGAAAATTCGAAAACACAAAAAGACCAAGAAGCCGGCAAACGAACGCCAAGGCTGGATCGATGAATTGCGAACCATCCTCGTCGCTTGCCAGGAATCACCGTCCAGCTTGAGAACCCGAGTTCGTTTTCTGAGAAACATCTACTCGAAGTACCAACAGGCCAAACGGGAACTATCCGAAGGTAACCTGCGACTGGTCGTTTCGATCGCTAAAAAGTATCGTAACCGCGGCTTGAGCTTCCTCGATCTGATCCAGGAAGGTAACGCCGGCCTGATGCGTGCTGTTGATAAATTTGAATACCGTCGCGGTTTCAAGTTCTGTACGTATGCGACTTGGTGGATTCGCCAAGCGATCACTCGTGCCGTCGCCGATCAAAGCCGAACCATTCGAATCCCTGTTCACATGGTCGAAACCATGTCTCGCGTGCGAACGTGCTCGCGACAATTGCTTCAGGAACTCGGACGGGAACCTTCATTGGAAGAAGTTGCTCGACGAAGTGAAACGACGATTGAAGAAGCCCGTCGTGTCCTCGCGATGAGCCGCTATCCAATCAGTCTTGATCGTCCCGTTGGAAACAGCGAAGACAGCCACTTTGGTGACTTGCTCCCAGACGGTGAAGCGGAAAGCCCATCGATTGGTGCGTCTCAGGAAATGCTCCGCGGTCGCATTCAAGATGTCCTTAAAACACTGAGCTATCGCGAGCGAGAGATTATCAAGCTGCGTTACGGTCTCGGTGATGGTTACAGCTACACGCTTGAAGAAGTCGGCCACATCTTCAAAGTGACCCGTGAACGTATCCGGCAGATCGAAGCCAAGGCGGTTCGGAAACTGCAACAGCCAAGCCGCTCGCAGGAGCTGGTAGGTTTCCTCGACTAAACATCGTCGAATCTTTCGATCCTCGAAAGCCACAACGAATTTTCAAAAGCCCCAACGTTTAACGCTGGGGCTTTTTTCGTTGACACATTAGCATCGCGTCGCCAAGGCCTTCTCATTGTCGGTTGATTGTGGCGCTCGCAAAATCTGCACGTCGAATTCGTTGCACATCGATGGTAAAATTTTAGTCAGCTGAACTTTGTCTGCTGCCATCGAACCTGAATGTGAACCCATGCGAACGACAATCTGTTACCTCTTGTTGACCCTCACATTTCTTATTGGGCTCCAATCCGAGTCACTGGCGCAAGTTGAGGCAGCGAAGAAGCTCAACGTCGTGATTGTGATGACTGACGAGCACAACTTTCGTACGCTTGGCTGCTATCGTGAGCGAATGGAGAAACGGCAAGCTTACATGTGGGGCCCAAGTGTCGTGGAAACCCCAAATATCGACTGGATTGCCAAGCAAGGTGCCATGTGCACCAGCTTCTATGCCACGACACCCGTCTGCAGTCCTTCCCGCGCATCGTTTGTCTCCGGGCTGTACCCTCAAGCGACGGATGTCGTGACCAACAACATCCCCATGAATGATCGGGTCGTTTCGTTCGCCGAGACACTTTCCAAGAATGGCTATCAAACCGGGTTTGCAGGAAAGTGGCATCTCGATGGCGATGGTAAACCGCAATGGGAACCGAAACGCAAGTTTGGTTTTGCCGACAATCGATTCATGTTTAACCGGGGCCACTGGAAGAAATTTGAAATCTCGGATTCAGGTCCAAAAGTTGCGGCGCAGAAAAACAATAAGCCAACCTATGGAGTGGATGATGCGGATGAAACTTCGTTTGCGACTGACTTTTTGATGGACCGGACGATCGAGTTTATCGACGCAAATCGTGAACGACCGTTCTGCTACATGTTGAGTTTGCCGGATCCACATGGTCCTGATACCGTTCGTGCTCCTTATGACACGATGTACGACGATCAGTCTTTTGAAAAACCGACGACCTATGATGTGGATGAACGCACAATTCCAAAATGGGGCGAGCCAGACCGAAAAGCGAAGTTTGGTCAAAGCAAGTATTACGGGATGGTCAAGTGTATCGATGACAACATCGGTCGTTTGATTGCCAAGTTGAAATCCAATGACTTGTTGGATCAAACCATCATTGTCTTTACGTCGGATCATGGCGATTTGCGTGGAGAGCATCATCGACAGAACAAAGGTGTTGCATTTGAAGGGTCGGCGCGGATTCCATTTCTGGTTTACTACCCGGGTAAAATCAAACCGGGCACGGTGGTCGACCAAGCGTTAACCAGCGTTGATTTCGCTCCCACCCTGATGCGGTGGCTCGATGTGAAATCGGATCAGGATTTTCACGGCCGCGACGCTTCGCCGTTGTTCAATGGCGCCGGCGAAACCTGGGATGACATTGCCTTTGTCCGAGGGACCGGCGACCAGGGTGGATGGCTGATGGCGGTTTCCGACCGACACAAACTGGTCATCTCGACGCAAGATGAGCCGTGGTTGTTTGATCTGGAACGTGACCCAGACGAGCTGATTAACCAGCGTGACAATCCGGGCTATCGCGAGATCGTTCAGAAGATGGGGACGGCGCTGCGAGCCTACGCAGTCGAGTTTGACGATCCAAGACTTTCGGACAAACGAGTTGCCACTGATCTAGATTGGTGTGCTGGACGCGGCAAATATTCAGGTCGAAAATAGTCGCCGAGTTGGCCGTTGCCAACGATTCCAGGTCACTTCTTTTCGAACAAGCCTTTGAGCAAGCTTTCTGAATCGATTTTGATTTCCAGCTTCGGTGGCTGCCAAACGTTTTGTTCGGGTGGCTGGGTGGTTGTTGGTTGGGGCGCCGGTTGGTTGTTATACCGGTATCCGGATTGGGTCCCGTTTGTTTTATAGCCAGATTGTGTTTGATTCGTCGGTTGACTTGAGTAGACCGGCTGGACCTGATACGTCGACTGACCATTGCCGTTGAAATCGTTTCTGTTTTGAGTCGTCGGCCAATTGCCCTGATACGTTGAACCGGGCATGTTCGCACCATCGGCTTGGCGGTCAGGGAACAACTCGTATCCCGTCGGAGCATCATCGAGCGTATGCCCGAGACCCGCTTCAAAATGGTCAACGTATTGATCGAATCGTGCTGCGACTTCGGGCGGCAAGATGCTGTGGACCTGTTGGATTCCGCGGACGACGTGCGGTCCAAGTTTAGAATCATGGATCGCTTCATGGGCTTGGTCGCCCATTAATGAAACGGAAAACATGGTGATCGCCATGCAGAGCAGAACACCAGTGACACCACCGACGAGCGCGCCGATTTGACGGTCGAAACTTTTCAACTCCATCCGCTCCATCGATTTGGTCACCCAGGCGTAGACCACCCAGATCAGCAAAGAGCAGCCGATAAACAGAATTAGCATCGCACCAATCTTGTTCCAGGGCTCCGACGCTTGAATGTATTGGGCAACCGGCTCACGGAAGTTGATCGAAACGATGTAACTGACGACGATTGCTGCGACCGAAGCGATTTGCCAAGCCAAACCCTTCCAAAATCCAAAACCGATCGCGCCGATCAGCACGACCAGCATCACGATATCGTAAAAGCTCATAAAGTTTCTCCGGGTTGCATCGGTGCAACCTCTGTTTCTGGCAACCGCAGTGTCTTAAATGACATGAAATGACGTGCGGCATTAAAGATGATTCTTTGATTCGGCTCAATAGTACGTTGGGGCATCGATCGGGAACAGAAACTGCTAGCGGACATCAGCGATAAATCAGCATTGAGTCGGCAATTCCAAGTCGTGTCTAATGATCGCACGTTAACTGGTCACTTAGGACCAGCGAAAAAGGATTTTCGGTTGACGAAATGGCTGATTTTAAAACACACATCACGACCAGTACCATCTTTGGTGCAGGCTACGGCGCAATAGGCTACGCGTTCTTTGAAGTACCGCTGGCGCATTCGTTGATCGCAGCCAGCATGTGCAGCGTTGCCGGTATGCTTCCAGATCTGGACAGCGATTCTGGAATTCCCCAACGCGAGATGCTCTCTTTTGTTTCTGTGGTTGTTCCGATGTTGATGCTGCCACGTTTCGAAGTGTTGGGGCTAACGGCGGAGCACATGGTGTTTGCTGCCGGTGTGATGTACGTATTGATTCGCTTCGGCATCGGCGGTCTATTCAAAAAGTTTACCAAGCACCGAGGAATGTGGCACAGTATTCCGGCGGCGCTCGTCGCCGGGATGGCGACGTTTCTTGTCTGCATGTCCGCAGAATTGGAAATCAGGATCTTTAAAGCATGGGCCGTTGTTCTTGGCTTTATCATCCACCTCGCACTCGATGAAATTTATGCCGTGAACTGGCAAGGCGTGTTGCCTCAGAAGAAACGAAGCTTTGGCACGGCGTTGAAATTCTGGGGCAAGGACACCATTCCCAATTATGCGACGTACGCCAAGTTGGCAATTCTCAGTGCGTTGATCCTGAGCGATGACTATATGATGGAATGCTTTTGTGAACCGCATACCGGCGATCCGAACTCGGCGTCTGGAATTCTTCACGCGCTCTTTTCTCACCCATCGGACACATTGCGCCGGTAGTCGCCCATCGCTTGTCCACAACTTCAAGCACGCGGGCACTCGTTCTCTTTCTCAGATGCCTGCTCATCGTCCGGTAAAGATCTCGGTGATCGAAAACAAAACCAGAATTAACGTGCTCAGCACCGTCGCCATCAATCCGATGAGAACCAGGCCGGTCCCCAGCCACATGGCAGCGACCGCGAATTCCATTGAGAACCGCATCGCCACAAAGGCCAGTCCGACGATCACCACGCCGGTGCAGAAAACATAAAGTGAGATTGCTGCCATCTGTTTGAACAATTGCAGCTGACCACTGGTCGCAAGGTCCATATTCGGTGTCGACTCAGGCTTGGGCGGCTGAAAAGGATTGGTTGATGGCATGGCTTGATCCGGCTCGTTGTCAGATTCGCACTCGGGTGTGAATGCGTTAAACTGTTGGTTTGAATCAGGATGGCAGGCTGATGAGTAAAAAACGAAAACAGAAAACTCCGGCAAAAAAAAATCCGGCAAAATCCAGTGGTAAGGCACCATCGAATTCAGAGGCGACCGAGTCTGCCAAAGCGACGCCCGATCATGAAGCCAACCAACCTGAAAGTCCTGTCGAGACCGATGCAGCGCCTACTCGAGGATTGATGACTGAGTCAGTCGTCAACCTCAACCCGGCCGAAAGTGCTTTCGTACGGTATTTTTCGTTTGCCATGCTGTTAGGCGTTATTGTACTCGTCCTTATCCTGTTTTATGAAGTGATGGTCGGCTTTTTTGTGCCGCTGTTTCTTGCGTTAATTTTGGTTGTTATCTTTCGCCCGCTTCATAAGTGGCTGTTGCCCCGCTGTGGCGAACGAAAAAACGTAGCGGCTCTTTTGACGACCGCCATTGTGATGCTGTCAGTGCTGATTCCATTGGGAATACTCATCGTCTTGGCTGTGATCGAAGGCCAAGAGGTGGCCAGCCAATTCAATGTCGCTCGATTGACGCAAGGTGCCGTACAGATCCGTACGCGTATGAATCTTGAGATGCCCACCGAGTATGCATCGATTGAGTATGAGATTGAACGACTTCAATCCAATGCAACGCTTTCCATAACAACCGAAGACATTCATCGCACCGCATTGTTTGAAGCGGAATCGGCTGCCAAGGAGCTGGCAAAATCGAATGAATTACCTTGGCCATCCGCAGCATCTTCCAGCGACGATTCAGAAAGTGTTAACACGTCTGTTGATGCATGGTCGAAGTTTTCACAATCGATTGTTGATCTTCGAGCGTTGCATCGAACGATGCAGTGGTCCCCTTTGGCCGAATCGGATGCCTATCAGAAGCAGATGGATCAGTTGCACGATTACCAGGTGTTGCTCGCCGATGCAGCGACGTCTTTCAAGCAATTCAAGACGGATCAGTTGGGCGGCAAGTCCCGTGCCTGGTTGGTGAGCATGGTCAATCCAACGCCCGAACAGACCGAAAAGTACTCAGCATCGATGGTCAGCTTTCTTCGTGAGCAGTTGCTGGCGATTGGTGGGAAGGGTGTTTCCTATCTTGGTGGTCTCGGATTGTCATTGCTGATCATGGTCATCGCATTTTACTTTTTTCTAATTGACGGTCCGGCAATGCTGGAGACGTTCAAGGGCTTGTCGCCTATCGATGACGAGCATGAGCAGGAGTTGGCGTCTGAATTCGCTCGAGTCAGTCGCGCCGTGGTATTGGCCACGTTGTTGGCGGCACTGGTACAAGGGCTACTGGCTGGAATCGGATTCTATTTTGCTGGGCTGGAATCGATCTTTTTGCTGACGGTGTTGTCGGCAGTGCTTGCGATGGTTCCATTTTTTGGTGCCGCGTCGGTTTGGGTGCCATGCGCGATTTATCTGTACGTGGTCGACAACAACTTGACTGCCGCCATTGGGTTGGCAATCTACGGAGCGGCCGTCATTTCCATGGCTGACAACTTTATCAAACCGATGGTGTTGCACGGCCAGTCGAATATTCACCCGTTGTTAGCGTTCTTGAGCATTATCGGCGGAGTGACGACGCTGGGGCCGATCGGAATCTTGATTGGCCCGATGATCGTGGCGTTCCTGCAAACACTGCTGAAAATTCTGCGGCAGGAAATGATGGATCTTGGTCAGTTAGCCGAACAGCAGTTGGCTACTGGGACAGCAACGGAAAGTTAATCGGGCATTCGAAGGTTATCTAAGTCCCGCCGTTAAAATGTCGTTCTTTGGGTCGCGAGTTGGCTATGGAAGTTCGCGATTGATTTCATCGATACGATAGCCGAATCCAGTCGTACCCAATGTGGTTCCATCCAATACGCCTCCTTCGCGTCGGTAGAGTCCCTGATGGACCTCCCGCTCTGGAGCGCTTGCCTCTGGATAAAACTGCATTGCATTGGATTCAATTCCCATGATTGTTCCGGCATGGGCCGCCAATAGAAAATGTGGGATTTGCGCAAGCATCGGGTTGGTCAAATCTTGAACCATCAACGTCATGCCATTCGCTTTGGCCCAACAAAGGCTCAGCAGTGCTCCGGTTTGCGTTTTACAAGTCTTGAGGGCGACTCCGGACCAGCCGAGTTGTTTTCCAAGTCTGACCAATTGCCAATCGTGTGCACTCTCATCCATGAATAGCGGTTTTCGGGCACTCACCGAGCTGACGTCAATCTGGTTTGCTTCCAAGTCGTGTGGAAACGGTTGCTCGACATACAAAATCTTCTGATACGTCACGGCATGCTCGTCACGTAGTCGATCCAGAATCTGATTGACATAGTCTGGATTCGTGACCGTGCAATTAAAATCGGCAGTCAGCCAAGTCACATTCTCTTGACAACAGATATCGCCAATCGCGCGTAAACGGTTGAAGTCCCAATCATCATCATTTCCTCGCAGTTTAACCTTGAGACAATCCAATCCATCTCGCTGGATCCAGTCACGAAGCAACACCGGATAGCCATCGTCTGGTTCGTCTCCAGTCAGGTCGCCAGTTTCCAGAGGGTCCAAGCCGCCGACCAGATGCCAAACTGGAAGTTTCCATTTGGGTTCGTCGAGATAGTCTGCTGGCGACCGACCGAGAAAATTGGCATCGCCTTCAAAGAAATCTGCGAGGTCTCGATTGAGACAATCAGCGTCATAGCACTGGTACGTCGGTCGCTCAAGGAGATTGCCGTATGCGTCATGAACTGCAATGTCGAATGGCGAAAAACAGACCAAGGAAGCGAGATGAGGAACGGCGAATTCGGGTGCCTGCATCTCATTGAATCGTGAGCGGAGTTGTCCAAGCCCAGACGTGAGGTAGTCGAAACCAATTTCCATTGGATGGCCGCTTAACGAACAGGCAAGCAGATCATCAGCGACACGTTGCGTAAACTCGATCAACGTTTGTTCTCGCATCTCGTAGTCGACCGACGAAGGCCAGACCCATCCGACGGACAATGGTGTTTCGCCATAGCCGACTGCTGATCTGCCGGCTTCGTCCACGACGGTCACTTTTACCCGCGCGCAAGTTACTGAATTCAATACTTGATCGCCGAACTTCAGCGGCATCCGCATTTGGATGGGAATCAAAAACAATTCGATTTGCTCAATCGAAATCGTATGGCGGATCGAAGTCATTGCTTGTCGATCGGTTCGAAGTGAAATTGTTGATCAGGAATTTCTTGCGTTCAAAGCATCACGGCAGTAGTCGATCAGCCTCAAATCGATCAGTTCTTCTTCAATCGCTTCATCCGTTGCTTCGACGAGCGAATTTGCCACCATGTCGATCAGCAAGTTGGCAAACTTGTCACGTGAACGATGGACCAAAACCCGAGCCGATCCGGCGGTCGCCGATTTACCCGTTTTCGCCGAAATGACATCGGCAAGTTCCTGAGAATCCAGCGACGGATTCTCGACTCGAATGGTCAGCACGGTGTAATAGGGACCGCCGCCGCCAATCTCGTAGTCTTCCAAAGCCGCCCAGGTCTGATTGAGAACTTCCTCACGCCAGCTTTGGAGAAAGAGTTCATCCATCTGATGGTCTGGAGACTCAACGCGATTGTCAATCGGTTCATTGAGTTGTAGTTGCTCGCCCACCGCTTTTTCTTTTGAGCGTCCCTGTTTTCGAAAGTGCGTCGCCACCATGCGAAACAGGATGGTTTTGACAAATGAACGAAATCGACCTTTGGCAGGATCGACAGATTTGAATTCACCGTTGACGAATCGATAAGCGAATTGCTGAAACAGTTCATCGGCCAGATCGTGATCGCGAACGGCCCCGAACAGATACCGGCGAATGGCACCGTCATAACGTCTGAGCAGCCGGTCCTGTGCTTCGGCGGCGCTCAGTTCTTTGGAATCATGAGCGCGATGAACGACGCTCCACAAAGTTTCGATTCGGCTGAGTCGGCTCGGCAACATCGATTCCTGTCGGTCCTTGTTGTCGTCTGCCAATGTCATTCTCCCATTCTGGTTTGGCATAGTTTAGCAGAGTCGAACCGCGAGTGACGCTGGGCATGAACGGTCATGCTATTTTTCGTTCTCGTCGGTGTCCCAATCTGCCTCACTGCTGAAAGGCAGTTTGAAACTGTCGCCCAAAATTCCTTTGAGGAAAACCAGAAACCCCATGAACATCAAAAACGTCGGCAGAAACACGAATCCGCCACGCCGAACGCGAAGCCCAATCGATGACATCGCCATTAGAATAACGATGCCAATTAGAATCATGCCGATGCCGCTACTACAGTAGGCCAGCGTGGTGTACTTCCCGAAGTAAGGTTCTTTTTCTTTCTTCTGCTTTTTTGGGCGCCGACTTCGTTGCGGTTTGGAAGGTTGTAAGTAACTCCCTTGAGGATTGGAAGCACTCGAGTTTGGTACTGATGAAACCATTGGGCTGAACGGATCGCCATCCATTGGCGCGAGCCCAACATCAGCGGGGTCATCCAAGGGTTGTAGCTCGTCGATCGAGTTCGCGGGTTCGAGTGCCGATTCAACCGTTTCCGTTGCGGTCGGTAAGGCTGCCGGAGCAGCCACTGGCGTTTCGCGCAGCGGAACCCTTACGTGTAACCCGCAAACACAGAGTGAAATCTGTCCTGCTGATTCCGCTGGCACGCTCAAACGTTGTTTACATTGAGGACAGTCGAAACGAATTTCAGAAGATGGCTGCGGTGGTTCCACCGATGCCCCGTTGGCTTGTGGCATTCGCATGACGATGCCACACGAGCATTTGACCTTGCGCCCCATCATCTCTGGTTTGACCTGGATCTTTCGAGCACATTGTCGACACTGAACGAGCATATGGGATTTTGCCAGGATTAACCTTCGAATGAACACAGAGACGGCTTCAGTTTAAAGCACGTCGAAGCATCGCAATGTGTTTAGAATTTACCAACGTTTCGTTGGGAACCACGAAATCTTCTAATCCGGATTAATTAATCCGCGAATCATCGTGACAAACCCAATGATGATCAAAATTGGCGCGAGAAAAAAGATACGGCCTACTGCGAGGCCACCGAATAAAAGTAAAGCGCCAAACGCCATCGTGCCTAGTCCCGACAGAACTTGCCCTCCAACCGAGACGCCACTGGTTCCTCCAGAGTTATCTCGTTTTTTGACTTTTCGTTTGACCTTCCGTTTGCCGCCACCTGAAGCTGGTTTGGACGACTGAAGGTACGATGGTGTAGACGTCGGACTGCCGTAAGGATTGGCGTTGGCTGAAGCAAAACCCGGATTGTCCAGCGGTGCCAAACCGGGCAAGTCACCACCGGCAAGAGGATCATCGTCGATCGGCTCCAAACCGACTTCTTCCAAATCATCCAGTGGCTCTAAACCTGATGGGGGCAAGTCATTGGGCAGCGCAAACGGATCATTGCTCGGCGCATCAGGCACCCGAATTTTTGCACTGCATGGGCATTGAGTCACTTGTCCAGCGGCACTCGTAGGCACACTCAATCGCTGATGGCATTTGGGACACTGGAACTGAATGTCGACAGGCGGGGGTGCGACCGCGGACGGCGCCATCGAAGGCGATGGCGCAAGTGACGGAGCCTTTGACATGGCGGGCGAACTCGCGCCTGCAGGATTCTGCGGCATGCGCATAACCACGCCGCATTTACATTTGACTTTGCGTCCGAAGAGACGCTCCGTCACCTTAATTTGTGTGCTGCATTTCTGACACTGAACGAGCATGAAAAGTCCTTTGGAAGCGAGGCGCTAATCAGTGTAGCTGCAAAGGTTTTATCCTTTGCAAACCAAGCTTCCATTCTACCGTGAATTACGTCACGATCAGAATTGACTTCTCCAATTTTTTACAGATTTCGAATGCAGTAAATGGCGTTCTGAGTTCGCAGAAGGAGTCGATTGCCGACGATGGCCGGGCTGGCCATGGAAAATTCGCCCAGCTGATTGACTCGCACCAATTTGAACTCCTCGCCTGCTTCGACGACATAGGTATCACCCTGTTCGGAGTGAAAAAAGACCTTGCCGTTGTAGGCCCAAGGCGACGTTGTAAAGTCAGCACCTTTGTCTTTGAGCCGTTCTTTATAAGACTGATTACCGGTTTCGGCATCGAGTCGTTGCAGGATGCCATTATCCTGAATGACGTAAACTCCGCCGTCATAAATCACTGGTGTTGGAATGTAGGTCCCTGCGCGAGGACGCTGCCACGTGATCAGCGATTCCTTTTCCTGATTATCGGGCTGAACGGCGTCAAGCTGCTTTTCTTCTGACGATTTCGATTTTGGTTCACTTGAATCTTCGTCATCTGAGTTTGCGGAGGATGCATCCGCTTGATCCGAGCTTGTGGATGTTTTTTTCAGCGTCAGTTCACCTTTGGCGCCTGGCTGGATGGCAAAAATTGGAGAACCTTTGCCGCCGTTTAGGTACAGTTGGCCGTTGTAGGCAAATGAACTGGCCGCTGGGGCAGGAGTGCATCCTTTGAGTCGCCAGAGTTCATTTCCATCAACGTCGTAACTGACTGCCGAACCAGGCTGGACGGTGACGATTTCGGTTCGTAGTTCGTTCTTCCAGATAAACGGAGTCGCCCAACCCGATTTTGGCATGGCGGATGGGTAGTTGGGGCCGACAGATCGTTTGGTTTTCCAGACTTCTTTACCCGTCTCAGGATGATAGGCGGCAATAAAGCTTTCTTCTTCGTTGTCGTTGACCACGATCACGTTGCCGTTGCAGACGACCGGCGAAGAACCTGTTCCAAACTCCATATAAACCGGTTTGGCATCGAGGATCGTATTCCATTTTTTGTTGCCATCGAGATCGAAGGCAAACAGCCCCAGGTTTCCGATGTAGACAAAAACATGTTTACCGTCCGTCGTCGGCGTTTCCGAAGCGAAACTGTTTTTGCGATGGCGGCCGCCGGGTGGGTTGCCTTGAAAGAATTGCTTCTTCCATTGCTCTTTACCGGTATTCAAATCGAGGCATACCAGAAAGTACTTCAACGTGACCTGATCGGGTAACTCAAAGTCACGTTCCATGACTTTCTGCTTGATTTCCTCTTGCGAGAGACCTTGTTGGCTCAGCTCCCGAACGTAGTCATTGCTGTAATCGGTGCCGACTTGTGGCGGCTTGGACTCACCATCGATGACGGCTGAAGTCACAAAGACTTTGTCGCCAACAACGATCGGTGAGGACCAGCCACGACCATCGAGTGAAGTTGACCACTCAATGTTTTTTGACTTCGACCACTCGTCTGGCAAGTCCTGTTGCTTGGAAACCGGGTTGGCATCCGGCCCACGAAACTGGGGCCAGCTGATCTTTGATTCCTGAGCTTGGGCCGCTTGGCCAAATGAGAAAACTGTGATCAGTATAAAAGACAACGTAAAAGGAGTTGCCAACGTCAAGCTGCGATTCCAAGTCATCATTTTGCTTTCTCTTGCAAGTGGTTTTTCTCGGCGAGATGCATCAATCGCCGAAGTACTGTCGAAACGCCTCAATCGTTTTGGTGGCCGCCGACATTGAGTCTGGTTTCGGGAAAGACTCGACTGCGATCACGCCCGCGAAGTCAATGTCTTTTAATGCGGCCACGATTGGATCGAAGTTCGTATGTCCGTACCCCGCCGCCCATCGATTGGAGTCAACAAAATGAATTTCTGCCAAATGTTTTCCACCGACCCGAATCGCTTCAGCCACATCGGCCTCTTCGATGTTCATGTGAAACAGATCTGCCAATAATCGAACGTTCGACGTAGACAGGCTTTCTACGACTTCGACGCCTTCGGCAATGGTATTGAACAGGTTAGTCTCGTATCGGTTAAGTGGCTCATAGATCAGCGGCACGTCACGGGTTCCGGCGTAGTCGCCAAGCGATTCCAGCGAGTCTGTGAGATAGCTCATTGCCGTTGTTCTGTCGGTCTGTCCACCCCAACGTCCTTGCATCGATCCGATGATCGCGGGAGCGTTGAATTCAGCACCAAAGTCAATCATCGATTTGACGAACTCCACCGCTTGTTCGCGTATCGCTGCATCACCGCTGCTCAGCGTCAGTCCATGTTTGACTGCGCCGGCGCCAGTGCCCACCGCAGCGACGCTGCGTCCGTGTGTTTCAACCAGTGACTTGAGTTCGTTGCGATCGACGGCATCGGGTCCTGGAGCAAAAATCTCGACGGCATCAAATCCCAGCGACTCCGCTTGCTCAAATGCATGGGCCAGGCCTTCCCAAAAAACAAATGGACCACCTTTGGCTTCAGGTACCAGGCTGACGGTAACGGCAGAACGAATCATGGGAACTCGCTAAAATGAAAGGGTGACTTTGATAAAAATTCGACAGCTCGCTCAAATTTTGTTCGCGAGTTTCCATCTGTTGACGATTCTAACCAAATGAAGAATGCTCGCTACGACAGGACAACGTTTGAACAACGACGCTCGTTGGAAGCAATGGAACCGCACGCGTTGCGAGAACACCAATTGGCCCGGCTCAACGGCTTGTTGACCAGCATCCTTCCTGACAATTCGTTTTATCGAGAGAAATTGGGCCTCGATGAAATGTCGCTAAAGACGCTGGATGCATTGTCAGATTTACCGCTGACGACGAAACAAGAGCTGGTAGATTCAAGCGACGACGCGGGATTCGCTGCCAATTTGACGTTTCCGCCAGAGCAGTATTCACGGTTTCATCGAACGTCTGGAACTCGTGGTCGCCCAATGATCGTGCTGGATACCAACGAGGATTGGGACTGGTGGATGGAGGTCTGGCAGTATGTTCTGGACTCGGCAAATCTGACTCCTGAAGATCGTGTTTTGATGGCCTTCAGTTTTGGTCCCTTTATCGGTTTCTGGAGTGCCTTTGATGCCGCCGTCGAACGAGGCTCGATGGTCGTTCCAACGGGTGCGATGAGCTCACTGGCACGTTTGGAATTAATCCGGACCATCCAAGCTACCGTCGTTTGCTGCACGCCCAGCTACGCGTTGCACTTGGCAGAAGTTGCCAGTCAACATGACATTTCACTGGCCGATTCCCAGGTCACTCGATTGATTGTCGCGGGTGAACCAGGCGGCTCAATCCCGGCAGTTCGGGAACGAATCGAATCGACTTGGCAAGCTCAAGTCATTGATCACAGTGGAGCGAGCGAAGTCGGTCCATGGGGCTACGCAGATCTTGACCGCGCAGGTATTCATGTCAACGAGGCCGAATTCATCCCCGAGTTCATTCCAATCAAAAGCGAAACTACCTCAGATCAAACATCCACGTTTTTATCTACTGAACAACTTGACCCGAGCCAACTCTATGAGCTGGTCCTGACCTGTCTCGGTCGGATCGGTAGCCCGGTCATTCGGTACCGGACTGGTGATCTGGTGCGTCCCCAGTGGCGGACGTCTGGCAACCGTTTTGTGTTGCTCGATGGTGGCGTGCTCGGACGAACCGATGACATGATGATCATTCGGGGAGTCAATGTTTTTCCTACTTCTGTTGAAGAGATCCTTCGCGGCTTTCCAGAAGTTCAAGAATATCGGATGATTGCGTTTCGTGAGGGAGCGATGGATCAGCTGAAAATCGAAGTTGAAGATGCCTTGGAGCAGCCGAATCGAATTGAGCAGGCGTTACAAGTACAACTTGGTTTCCGGGTGGAAGTGAGCAACGTTGCTGCGAACTCATTGCCTCGTTTTGAGGCCAAAGGAAAGCGATTTGTTGACCAACGAAACACTGAATAAGCAGATTTACTCGGCAAAAACCATGTCCAATCCGATTTCGCCCACTCCCATTGCCCTCACTAAAACGGACGACCGTTGTTTGGAAGTTCGCTGGAGCAATGAAACAACCCACCGAATTTCATTCCGCAATTTGCGGCGGGGCTGCCGTTGTGCTCATTGTCTGGAGCAGGAGAAGGAAACGTCGTCCAGTCAGACCGATGGTTCGCCTAAACTGAGTAATGCATTACCAGTGCTTTCGGCGGCCGAAGCACGCCCGCTGGATATTGAATCGATGCAGCCGGCAGGCAACTATGGATACAAAGTTCGGTTTTCCGATGGACATAGTTCCGGAATCTATTCCTTTGAGTTGCTCTACGCGATCGGTGAGTCATGCAAGTGAGTCGGCAAGCTGAGATCCGGATAGCAAGATGAACAAAGTAGCGGCCCGGCGCAAGCCGTCCGGTGTTAACCAACTCAAAGGTGTTTTGGATCAAACAAGTAGCGGCTCGGCGCAAGCCGTCCGGTGTCCGACCAACTCGAAGGTGTTTTGGATCAAACAAGTAGCGGCTCGGCGCAAGCCGTCCGGTATTAAACCGACTCAATGTCGTCACGTTATTTGCTTTCGACAAGAAGATGGATTGACAGAAAGATTGCCGAGCGAAGGGCTTCCGGCGTAAGTCGTTGTCGAACCTAATAAACAAGCGAATCGATCTTCACCGTAGGGCTTGCGCCCTAACGCTACTTGGGAAGTAGCGGCCCGGCGCAAGCCGTCCGGTGTTAACCAACCCAAAGGTGTCCCGTCATTTGCTTTCGACAAGAAGATGGTTTGACAGAAAGATTGCCGAGCGAAGGGCTTCCGGCGTTGTCGAACCCAATAAACAAGCGTGTCGGTTTTCACGGTAGGGCTTGCGCCCTAACGCTCCTTGGGAAGTAGCGGCCCGGCGCGAGCCGTCCGGTGCTAACCAACTCGAAGGTGTTTTTGATCAAACAAGTAGCGGCCCGGCGCAAGCCGTCCGGTGTCCGACGAACTCAATTGTTTTTGGCGCTTGCCAAGTCTCGCAACAACTCGCGTCGAAACGGCCAACGGACCTATAGGCTACTTCCCGTACTTCAACGTCATTTCAACCTGGTTATCACCTTCGGCGATCGAAACTTTGCCACCCGCCTTGTGAGGCAACTTTTGGTTTTGTCCATCAGGCGTCGCATAGGCAACGATCCCGATGTCATATTTGCCTTCCCACAGACCGGTGATTTTCAGCGTTGCGCCACTCGGGTTGGTTACTTTGACGTTCATTCCATTGACATCGCGAGTCCGATTGAGTGGCAACGCATTTCCATTGATCGTGACCGCGCCCAAGGAATTGTTACGCTGTGGACCAAACCAATTTACCTTAGCGGACTTTCCAGTTGAGTTGACCAGCGATAGAGTCAGCGTCCCAAATTTCGGTTTGGGTTTTTCTATCGTTTTCTTCGGTTCCACCAACTGGAATTCGAGTTCATCATCGGTTGTGATACCAAAAAAATCTGTTGCTTCGATCTGCAATCCAACTGGTGTTCCTGCCTGCAAGTCACTCAGCTTGGATCCTGCCGCCAGCATCAGTTCGGCAAGTGAAACCCGGTACCTTCCTTGACTAGTCGCATTATCGTTACTCAAAAGTTTGGCCAGGTTTTTCTTGTCAATCTTGCCACTGTTCCAATAGACCATGATGTCGTCGAGACCAACGGGCGGCTTGATCGGGCTGAAGTCCAACTCAACGAATTGGTTTTCGAAGGCACCATCGAGTAGTTCAACCGTGTCTGGTGCGCCAATAATTTTGGGATCCAGTTCCAACGATTCCATAATGAACTTCCAACGTCCAAGTTTGGGGTCACCGTTTCCACGTCGACTGACGGTCAATTCGTAGCCATCGACACCTGTTAACTTGCGTTGATGGGCCCCAACGGTTGTCCAAGCTTCCAAGCCATTGTCACCGAGTGACAGAAAGTGTTGCCGTTGGTTGGGGAAAAAATGATCGATGCTTCCTTGTTTCCAACGCGACCTAAAATCGTTCTTGTAGGAGCCCAACAAGTCTTCACCTGATGTTGGCATCATCAACTCGACGGTTAATTCACTGCCACGAGGGTCACCTTCTTTGGGCCTGACAAAAATCAGCTTCGTTTCGTCAGCAGGGGTGGCCAACCAGTTGTATTGTCGGTCATCGAGCCGGTTTGCGGAAAAGCTCCACGTTTGGGGATAGACCAGCCATTCTTCTGGTTTGCTGGTTACACGAATCCCTGTCAATTCAAAACGAGAAAGGTTACTGGTGTCGTTGGCGGCAGCGTTGTAGAGGAGGTAGTTGGGCACGCCCAGCAAGTCAACCATCAGAAAAGATTCTTGTTCAGTACGAGGGCGCATGACTTCCTGATTCAGGATGGCATCCAGACTTAGTCGCTCGAATTCATGATCGTTGTTCAAGTAGGTCTGGCGTGAAATTTTTGTCATTCGAGCCGTTGCATCGCGGTCAACTGAGGGAACCAGTAAACTCGGCAGATCGTTGATTCGTTCCCCAAAGACTTCCTCAAGAAACTTGTACGCGTTAAGGCTGGGAGTCCCGGGGTATTCGATCTTAACCGTCACAAACTGGAACCATTCGGGAATCAATAGCTCTTCTTCGTCGCGAAACTGATCTTCGGTGTACAGCACGATTAACATTGGCTGTTCCATGCCAAAAACGATGGGCCCTTCTGGCGGTTTCGGTTTTGGTTCTCCTTCACCAAGATCCGCTGGTTGTTCTTTAGGAGGCGGTTGCAGCTGAATCTTTTCTTCTCGACCGGGCGCCGCGACCAAGGACGTTTGGCCGACCAGCTGAAACTTGGTTCGGTCGTCAAAGACCCGTTCGCCTTGCTTGGATGCGTTCTTGGCGAGCCACTGAATGTAGTTTCGAGCAGCAGTTGGGGAGACCCGATCGCCGCGAAACTCACCGGTTCCCGCAGGTGGTTCGCCAAGCCGATACAGACGGACATCATAGGTCCGATCACTTTCAAGATTGTTCCGCAACGTGAGTTCAAAGGTCGACTTGACATTGGCAAGCGTTTGGAACTCAAGCGGCGTCCAATCACGACCATCAAAGGACGCTCCGAATGGCGTTAACGTTCCAAGGCTATCTGAGCCGTAGGGATTTCCAACGGTTCGTTTGATCCGAACCAGTGGTTTGGCATTGGAAGCGAGCTCGATCGAAAAAGGGAACGTCTTGGTGATCGGTGTTTCATTCGCATTGGCCGACCATGATTTGGCAATCACTTCAAATCGATATTGCGGTCCGATCGCTGACTCCTCAGGATTTCGGCAGCGAAAGAAAAGATCAAACGTGTCAGATCGGTCGAACGATGTTGCGCCCGGCTTGAGCTCTCTGAGCCCCTTGGAATCGATGAACTGTTTATCAAAACCAAACTCGAGTCCTGGCAAGTTCTTGGCGGCATCGTCAACGGGCCGAATCTCCAGATCAACCGCATAAACGCCTGTCGTTTTTAAATTCATTCGCAGGCGGCGAACGGAATCTGTGGGAATCATGTAACGATCACCGTTCGACGTGCCACTAATCAAGATGTCTGGCGTTAACTCTTGCCACGCAATCTGCGGGACAACGGCTCGGTACGGCTCCGCCAAATCGGATCCATTAGCGGCAAGATAGAATCGAAACTGGGTATCGCCACCGTTCGCAATCGAATCCATCAGGTTGGCAGTCTCAGACTTGGCATTCTTGATCAACTCTTCCATATACTCCGAGTCGGGCTGAGGCACAGCTTCTTTGTCCAGGTTCAGCGTAAACGTTGATTTTGATTCCGTCCCGTCATCGGACGAATCGGATGGCGGGCTTTCAACGGTTCCATCGGATGGTTTAAAGGTTGAACGCAATAGCGGCATGTATCGTTGAGAAAGTGTTCCCAGCAACTCAGCTTCATAAGGTGTCAGTTTTTCGTTTTGAATTCGATCGTTGACATAATCGATTAGCTCGCGATTTCTTTGTTTAAGCGTATCAATCGACCAAGATTCGATGCTGCCTTGTCGATCGTCGACTGCTGCCTCGGACTCCTCGAGGCGACTGTTCGCGACACGAAGTTGGATCGGTGGGTCAAGCATCTTTTCGACATCGTCCCGAATGCCATCGTCAAGCATTCGCATCTGATGGCGAAATCTTAGCCAGAGTAAATATTCAAAGATGCGAGCTCGCATCCCGTCAACTTGGTCCCGTTTGGCCTTTAATTGTGAAGCGTCGAAGTACTCCTTGCCTATCATCGCTGGCGACTGCTGAAAAATGTTTGCCTGACTCAGGTATTCGTCACGAACTTTGGATTGTTCAGGATCCCATTTGACGACAATCGATTGGCTGCTGCGTTCGAGAAAGTCTTCAAGTGCCCGCGCGCTTTCGTAGGGCAGGGCAGTGAGGTTCTCCGTTTTAAAGATTTCACCAACAAAACGGTCGACCGTGTCCGCTTGACGATCGGGGTCTCGCGCAAACCTGGACCAACTAACTTTGACAGGTTCGTTGACTGTTTCAGTTTGCTCTTCGACTTCCTTCCACGTGAATGTCAGCATTGATTCTGACGAGTCATCATCAGGTTTGACTGACGGTCCACCACCCACGCCCCCCGCGACGATTCCTTGACCTGCGCGCATCAAGACTGGGTGTTGAGTCGACCTGCCGGAAAAGTTTCGTGAGTAGCTTCGAACACGCTGCTGCACGTCATCGAACCACTTTACGACATCGATTTCGCTGTCACCATCTTTGCGAAACGCTTTTAATGATTCAGACACCGCAAAGGTGAACAATGAGCTTTCGAGCGGCGTCGAAGTGGTCGAGACTTCAAGATCCGCGTGCGAGACGATGACCCAGAAATTATCATCGAGCCCGAGTGGATTCTGTTTTAGATGCTCGGCCAGAGCATTTTGAAATCGATTCATCGGTCGACCCGGAAACGTCGGGCTCCAGGAATAGCGACCTGCATCGAGCAGAAGAATCTTTAATTCGCCGGGCGTATCGTGCAACTGCGTCAGAATCGTATCGATGCTTTTTTCGACGTAGTTGCTCTCGGGTGCAATCCAATACACCGGCGAAGTGTCACCGTCGGAGTTCTGGTTTTTATTGGCCAGCACCGAAGGGCGTGAGTCGGCATCCACCAGATGAGCCTGAAAGTAGACCATCAAAGTGTCACCACTGCGGAGCCCTTCTGGAATCTCCAGCATGCTATCTTGGGCGTCGACCACGTGAGTTGAAAGCGGAACCGCATTGCCGAGCTTTGAGGTGTTGAACGTGTCGACGATCGACGTGCAACTCTCTTCGGCAAACGGAACCTCGCGAGCACCTGAGTGCTCAACGCGATTGACTGAAACAAAGATTGCCGGTTTGCGATCCAGCGTGATGTACCAGATGAACCAAGCCGTTGCCGCAACGGTCAACAGGCCCAGCACAGCAGCCATACGATTTCGCATCTGCACTTTCTGCAGGTCCGATTCGTACTTACGTTGACGTCGGCTTTGGGGTGGCATGCGATTCTGGCTGGTTCGATCTGGATCGCGGGTTCGAGGTAAAACGGTTATTGAACGACGATGGCGAACTGCTGGTTCTTGTCGATGTCAATGGTCACCTTGGTCACAGGCAAATTGTCGGCCATCTGTTGCAGGATGCCCGAAGACAACTCAGGCAGCAGCGACTGGTTAACAATTTTATCAATATTCCGTGCACCTGATTCAACCTCTTTGCAACGCGCAGCGATTTCTTTGGAGACATTGTCTGAGATTTCGACAGTCGCCTGGTAACCTGTTTCGATACGCTTTTTCACTTTGTTCAGTTTTAATACGGCGATTTTCTGGATCACGACATCGCTGAGCGGATAGAACGGAACCAGCGTGATTCGTCCAAGAAACGCCGGCTTGAAAATATCCTGGCGAAGGAACTCTTCGTGGAGCGTCTCGCAAATCGCTTCGGGTGCTGGTGACGTTTCCGGGTCAGCACAAAGCGAACTGATCAGTTCGGTTCCCGCATTGGACGTCATCAAGATGATGGAATTGCGGAAGTTCACAACACGGCCAGTACCGTCTGTCATCTGTCCTTTATCAAAGACCTGGAAGAACATTTCTTGAACTTCTTTGTGAGCCTTTTCCATCTCATCCAGCAAGATCACGCTGTATGGTTTTTGGCGAACCGCTTCGGTTAAGAGCCCGCCTTTTCCGTAGCCAACGTACCCGGGAGGCGGACCTGTCAGTGCCGAACCGGTGTGTGATTCTTTAAACTCTGACATGTTGATGGTGGTGATATTCTGATCGCTGCCAAACAGCAATTGTGCCAGTGACAAAGCGGTTTCGGTTTTACCGGTTCCACTGGTGCCGGCCAGCATGAACACGCCGATCGGCTTATCAGGATCAGCCAGATTTGCTCGCGAATATTTGATTGTCTCTGCGATCAGATGCAGCGCGTGGTCTTGACCGATAACACGCTGCTTGAGCAGCTCTTCGAGCTGCAGGATATTCTGAATTTCATCCGAAACCATTCTACCCAATGGAATACCGGTCCAGGCGGAAACGGTTTCGGCAATCGCTTCTTTGTCACAACAGGCGTGTACCAGTGGTTCGCCTTGCTGAACTTTGGCCAGCTCGATTTCCAGAGACTCGATCTCTGTCTCAATGGCATCCGCCTCCGCTTCTTCAGCGGCGACAAAGTTTTGGTATAGCTCAGCCACTTTGCCGACCAGCTCTTTTTCTGATTCCCATCGTTCGGTCAGTTCCTTAAGCTCAGTTTCACATTCGGAAACAATCTGATCAATCTGTTGTAGTCGTTCGGAGTGGTCGACACTGCCGACGGACTCTTTAGCCAGACTGTCTTTTTCAACGCCCAGCAAACTGATCTTTCGCTGGATATCCTCGATCTTGGGAGGTGTCGCGTTTTGACTGAGGTTGATTCGAGCACATGCCGTGTCGATGACCGAAACTGCTTTGTCAGGCAACTGGCGTCCGGTGATGTATCGGTTGGAGAGTCGAACCGAATCAATCACAGCATCGTTACGAATCCGAATGTTGTGGTGTTTTTCCAGCGTTGGTGTGAGACAGCGAATCATCTGAACGGTTGTCATTTCGTCCGGCTCATCGACTTTGACAACCTGGAAACGTCGAGAGAGTGCCGCGTCTTCTTCAAAGAACTTTTTGTATTCGGCCCAGGTCGTCGCCGCGACCGTCCGCAACTCGCCTCGGGCCAACGCGGGCTTGAGTAAGTTCGCGGCGTCCCCGGAGCCAGCTTGACCGCCGGCACCAACGAGGTTGTGAGCCTCATCGATGAACATGATGATCGGTGTTGGCGAGCTCTTCACTTCTTCGATCACACCTTTGAGACGGTTCTCGAACTCTCCTCGAACGCCAGCGCCTGCCTGCAGGAGCGACAAATCAAGGGATCGAATGGAAACGTTTTCCAACATCGGTGGGACATCGCCATCGGCAATTCGTCTCGCGAAACCCTCAACCACAGCGGTTTTTCCAACGCCGGCTTCACCAGTCAGGATCGGGTTGTTTTGTCGACGGCGACAAAGGATGTCGATCACGTTTCGAATCTCTTCATCTCGTCCAACGATCGGATCAATCTTGCCGTCGCGTGCTTGTTGGGTCAGGTCGATGGTGAACCGGTCCAACGCTTTGTTGCTGGTGAAAACCTGGTCGTCACTTCCGCCCCCTTGAGCAGACGGCGAGCTGAGTGCGACATCGGTACTCTGTTCGACCGAACCAGAGACCACATCGTTAAATCGTTTCAGCAGGTCGTCGGCTTCAATGGAAACGAGCGTGCCAATTGGCAACCCGTGGCCTCGGGAATCTCTCAAAATCGCCATCAGTACATGGCCAGACCGAATTGAGGCACCGCCAAAATCGAGCGAAGAAATCATCCACGCATCGCGAACCAGCGACACCATGTGTGGCGACAAACCGGGAGTCCGCGTGTTACCCGTCTTGAGATTATTGAGAACGCGAATCAAGTCACCATGAAACGCTTCCGTGGATACGCTGTAATGACGCAAAATCAGATTGATGTCTGAGTTCGAAACACCCAGCAAACAGGTCAGCCAATGCTCGTTTTCAATATCGTAGTTGGTACGCGCAACACCGACGCGCCCCGCTTCGTCAAGTGCTTCACGACAAGTTGGATTTAGACGGTTGACGAGGGACTTTAGCCGATTCGATTGCATTTCAGTTCTTTCGTTAAACAAGTCGTTTCATGATGATTTGTGCCATCCCTGCGTTCGCTATTGATCCCAGCCAAAACGGCGCATCGGTTCGGAGCGCGCCCTGTTTGCCGGTTGTGTGATGACCCAGCTGTCAAATCCTAGACGGGAATCCCCCAGTCGCGCGGGCAACACCGCATCCGGTTCCACCACAAATCGAATATCAAAATCGAGCGGTCGATCGAGGATGGATTTGATTAAATCAGTCAATCTCAAAAACGCGGCGTTCTTGGGTACTGCAGCTGATGGCTCATCATCGTCATAAGGGCAGAGCGAATCAAACTGATCACGGGTCAACGGTCCAAGTCGCACTTCAAATCGCTTTCGATGAGCTTTCACCGATTCACCTGCAATCGCAGTGCGTCCTAGTTGATTGTGTCCCAATTCATCTCCAGTGAGTTTTGTTTGAATCGTTCGAGGCAAATAGAGTCGTTCTTCAACGAACTCACTTATTTTGACATCGACACCAAATTGGCTCGCAACACATCTTCGGATCGCGCTGGATGAACGTACGTTTCGCGAAAGCAAGCCTGCGGATCCGGCGAACACGTCATCCGGAAATCGATGCTGGTTTCGCGTTTGGGGTAATCCGCGTCCGCAGAGTGCCAATAACATCTTGGTAGATGCGTCTTCACGCTCCGATACGCCGCGCTGGTACATCTCGTATTGAATATCTTGTCGATTTGCTTGCCAAGCGTCAAAAAACAGGTTCAACAATCGCGTGTTGAACAGATCCAGAAAGTCCCGCAGCAGCATGTTCGGCTCGCCACCAGAGACCAGGTCCTTGTCGTGATGCGGCAAGACTCCTACTGGACCAAACAGCCCCATCACGTGAGTGGTCAACTCCAAAGTATTTGACTCACGTCGCAATCCCTGGACCTGACCCGATGGAAAGTTTTTGGTGGCGGATGATCGAAAGCGAACCGAAACCTGTTTGCCACCTTGCTCGTCCGCTTGCTCAGAGGCTGCGATAATGCGCAGCAATCGCGCAGCTTCGAAAAACTCAAAGCGATGCGGTTCATCAAGAACACGCTTTTTCAGATTAGCTTTCGAGTCCCGCATCGTTTTGAAAATTGGGTCAGTTTGCGTCCGTCTTCCGTCGCCGAAACAATCAGCTGGGTAAACGAGTTAATACCTGCATGAAGTGAGAAAAACCGGTTGAGTCCGCAAGAAAACAGAAACCAACTTCCCGGTCGGTTGCTGTTTCGCGACTCGTCCAAACTGACATCGATCCGAGTCCCGTCGGCCACAGCCCCCCAGGGAATCGATTCGATTCGGTCCACGATTCGTTCGTTAGTCGCGTTGGCGATCGAGTTGATCCACGACTTGGTCATCGCCGTCGCCGGACGGTCAAGCAACTCCAACATTCGTCGCAATGTTTCAACTTTGCGTTCTTCGGACAACAACAGATAGTTCAAGTTGAGCAGCGAAATGAGTTGCCAGTAATAATTGGTGTCAGTTTTTTGCAGCAGCATCCGGTTCCATTCAGAAACCCGTTTGGCCGAATTCACCAAACCTCCCGAGACAACTTTAAAATTGGTCGAGTTTCGCGAAACCAGATTGCGGTCATGAAATCTTCGATTGCAACACAACGGTTTGATCAACAACTGTGTAAATGGATTGTCCGAAGACGGCTCCATCGCCAGGTCGACCAGTGACAAATAGAGATCGTTTCCATCATTCTGCTGGCGACGCTGCCGCCGCGTGTGATAGAACAGCTTGTTCGATTGGTTGGGGCCATGGTGTTGCACGCTGTAAAAACGCTCGACAGGCACTAACGTTCCTCGCTCATCAATACCGCTGACCGAGTTCAGGTCGAAGATTTCAAAATCGAGCTCCCCTGAATTCGCTGTGATCATCGAATCGACACAGTACTGGCTGATGGGTTGAGCGATCGGCTGCGGCTCAAAGAGATTGACAACAGGTGCACAGTTGAGCGAAAGGCTGTTCGAACTGACGATCGACTCCAACCTGGGGCTGGTCGTATTAAAAAACAGAAACAGCTCGAACTCTGTTTGCTCAGGATCGCGAATTCCTTGAGGGATCGGAATTTCAAAAAACAGATGTTTGCCGGGATAAGCGAACATCTCCACCAGAATCTGGTACTCCAGAGCCAATCCGTCAAAGGCGGGCAAAACCAGCTCATTCTCTTCAAATCCAAGAACACGCAACTGATTCGCCGGTAGCTCCCATTGCCCGGTTTTATTCTGATAGCCGATCGCGACCAACGACAGCGGATTAAATATCAGCTCTGACAATTCATACTGAATGTCTTGATCTGAAATGTAAAACCGCAGCGTATCATTCAATGCGGCATCCAGTGGCAGGTCGTCCCGACCGCCCAACTTCAGCTTAATCGCCGACACTGCAGTTTTTGCGGACGCATGTCGAGCTTCCGCGATGTTCCGTTTTAACTGACAACTGAGAATATCAACCGCATAACATCGCGTGTCGTAGCAGGTGCGAAACGTCGTCTCGCTGTAGTTTTCCAGCAGCAATCGAGTTGAATTTCGAGGTACCAGCTCACCGCCAGGTTTGATCTGGTCGCCCGGTTGCAGTTCCACAACCGCAAATGCAGGCAGCGGCCGGGTTGCCAACGGAAACAATTGCTCGAGCATTGCGCCGGCAATCTGCGGAAAGTCGTCGTCCAACTTCATTTGGACGCGAGCGGTCAAGAACGCGAACGCTTCAACCAAACGTCTGACAAACGGATCTTCGCGGGCATCACGATCAAAATCCAACAGGCTGGCGTCTTCCGCGTGAACCTTGCTGAACTCCCGTCCCTGCTCGTAGAGATATCGAAGTTCTTCCCGGTAGTACTCGAACAGTTGGTTTGACATAGACGCGTCTTGTCGAGTTGGATCGTCAGCTGAAGGGAGCGGTCGCCGCGGTCAGTCGCTCAGTATAACCGAACCGGAATCAGGTTGCACAAGTCGCCACCGCGTTACCATCCGGCTATCGTCTAGATGCAATCGGTTTGTTGAATCAGTCAGTGGAAAACTGGATTGTCGGGATTGCGGGCAGAGTTTCGGCCAAACTAAAGTTCAAACTCCCAGACCGTCCGATAAGTGCCGTTGTTATCGATATACTCCAGAAATGACTGATAGAACGGGTCGATTCCCAGAGTCCCGCTATCTCCAATCACAACCAATTTGCGTCGCGCCCGCGTCAATGCGACGTTCATTCGGCGTCGATCGGCCAAAAATCCAATCTCATTTTTTGCATTGCTGCGAACCATCGAGATGATGACGGCTTCCTTTTCTCGTCCTTGAAATCCGTCGACGGTGTCTATTTCCAGCCCGTCACCCTCATACAGGTCTCGAATCAGACGAACCTGTGCTGCATACGGAGCGATGACCGCAATTTCTGAGGGCGCGACGCCAGCCTCCAGCAATCGTTGGACTTCATGCAAGACCAATCTCGCCTCATTCGGGTTTCGTTTACTCAGTCCTTCCGGCTCCAGTTCTTCATCCCATGCCGCTCCTGCCGAATCGATAAAGGTAAAGATTTCACGAGTGAATTCGCTTTCTTCCACATCCGGAAGATCACAAAGCCGATGCTCAATGACGGACTCATGTGATCGCAACTCATCGTCATAAAACTGTTCCGAAGAGAATGCCATGATGTCGCGATGCATTCGGTACTGAACGCCCAGCATGCGAGAGATCGTTGGGCCCCATTGCTCAATCTGCCGTTCCATCAAGCTGATCGCAAATCCTTCGTCAGCCGCCTGTTTGGAAAGGACGGTCGGAGGTAGCTGTTGATGGTCGCCGGCCAGAACAATCCGCTGCGAACGTGCCAGCGGAATCCAACAACCTGGCTCCGTGCTTTGGCACGCTTCGTCGATCACAACCATGTCGAATTTACGATCGCCCAACAAGTCTTCATTGAACGTGGTCGTCGCGCAGATCACGTCCGCATCGTCAAGGATGAACTCAATCGCCTGGCGTTCAAGCGTTCTCGCATTGAAGAGTAATTGTTTGGCTTCGCGGCGTAATTCTTGGCGATCCCCACGTGTTCGTTTTGCACGAGTCCATTTATCGCTTTGACGAAACAGGGATTCTGCTTCACGTCGCATTTCGCGAATTATCTCAGTGCTTTCATGTTCATCAACCAAACCATCGAGTGTGTACTTGCGCAAGTCCTCACCCACTCGTGCGGGATGCCCGATCCGCACGACGCGTTGGTCGAGTTGAATCAGTCGTTCCAGCAGGTTGTCAACGGCGGTATTGCTGGGCGCGCAAGCGAGGACTCGGTCGCCAGTGGCGATCGCCTGACAAATCAGCTCGGCTACTGTCGTCGTCTTCCCCGTCCCTGGAGGACCATGGATGACCGCCAAATCATTTGCATTCAGTGCAAACTCAATCGCCGCTTGCTGCGTCTCATTCAGCTGAGTCCGAAACGTGATGGGTTGGCTTCGCTCAGGAGGAAGAAACGTCGGCTCCAGTTCGCCCATCATGACGTCACGCAACTTGCCGAGCCGCCCCTTGGCATCTTTGGCGGACATGATCGCTTTGAGTTGTCGCTGGCGAGTCACTTCATCAGCCGTCAAGTCGACTCGAAATACGTCGGCCTCTGGCCATCGATTCATGGATACTTGAATGGCATCGCTAAGTCGTTTGCTGACGACACCCGTTTCCGATTGGCCGCCAATTGGAAATGCGGAAACCACGACTGGAGCACCAACCCTCAGGCGATGCCAAGGCATCGCTTTGGCGGCGGACTTGCGTTTAAATGTGACCAGTTTTTGACCGCCCAATCCTGTTTCATGATCTGCAATGATCAAGTCCAGAATGGTCTCTCCCGATTTTTCCGCATCGCGTTGGTTCTGTTTCTTGCGACGCTCATCCATCCGTTGGACTTCGGCTTGCGACTCCATGGCCAACCACGTGACCATGTCGACAAAGTGCTTTTCAGATTCAGCAGTGCTGAATTTCTTTCGGCGTCGCGAGGACATCAGGATGACGTATCCGGTGGGAAAAACCTGTCCAGCGTCTCCTGAGGAGGTTTCCGAGTCAGCAAACTTGTGATGATCATCGCGCCGGTAGAACACATCAAGATCACCGTGACAGGCATGACCGGCAATTTATGCTGCCAGAGATAGACGACGAATTCTGGGTCCGCTCCCCAACTCGATTGCCAAAAAAGGTACAGCCAGCTGCCAAACATCGCCAATGTCCCAGAGAGTGCACCGGCAGCCGTCAGTCGCTTCCAATAGAGTGCCGCAAATACAATTGGGAACAAACCTGTGAACCCTGAAAAACACCAGACTGCCATCGCAAACACGCTTCGTGAGCTGTCGAGCAGGCTCAACGCGTACGTGACGGCTACAATCCCCACGATGAACAAACGGGAGTAAAAAAGTTGAGCTCGATCGCTGAGTCGATCCCGCCCAAAGTAGTGCGTCATGATATCACTGGAAAACATCGTTCCAACACAGAGGAATTGACTGTCGAGTGACGACATAATGGCAGCCAAAATCCCTGCAGTCAGAAATCCACCCATAAGTGCACCAATCTGTGAGTTGACCAGCAACGGCAATACTTTGTTCGGATTGTCAATCGGAATCCCTGTCGTCGTTGCCCAAGCACCAATCAGTACGCAGGGGGCCCAAACCAGCATGATGAAGATTGGATGCAAGATCACCGGCGCGCGGAATGATTTGGCATCTTTCGCGGTCAACCAATGCTGAAACAAGTGGGGAAACATCGCCACCGACAATGGAATCAGCATGTAAGAAACGTATTTCGATATCGACATGTTCTGGCGACTCGAATGGCCAATGGACAATCGTTCGTTCAAGTTCTCCATGCTGGCGAGCAATGTTTCACCTTCACCCATCTTCATCGCCAACAGGTAAAAGGTGATGATCCCCAACACCATGAAAACGGTCGTCTGAAACGCATTCGCCCAAGCAGTACCACGCATGCCACCAAAAAAGACATACGTTAAGACCACCAGGCAAACGGCCAGCGAGCCAAGCCAAGGTGGCACCGATCCGTTCTCTGATACCCAAACTGGCAAGGCACCCGAAGTCATCGCTTCGATTGTAGTTCCGCTGGCGATCACACCAATCAACAAGTAGGGAATAATCAAGCCGACCAGAATTGGAAACAACAACAGGCCAATGAGATCGCTGTTAAGACGGTCGCGAAAAAACTGCACTTGAGTGGAGTAGTTGTACTTTCGCCCAAACTGATAGATTTTGACGCCGATCAGAAAGAAACAAAGCGAGTGGATGATTCCGCTCGCTGACGCCATCAATGCATAAACGCCGATGCCATGCTTGTACGATTCACCTGTCGAACCGACCAGCGCAAATGCCGTCATCGTTGTGCCGAACATGCTCATCAACAGCAGGAACGGACCGATCGAATGACTGGCCAATTGATAGTCAGTTTTCGTGCCGCGAAAAAAACGGCTGGCTGAGAAACCGAGGAGCAGCAACAGCAACAGGTAACCGATCATGATGAACAGTCGAATCTGTCCATCATTGATTTCACCGACCAACAAAAAATCCAACATGATCAGTTGCCCTCCTTGGGAGGTTTACCCTTGGACACGTCGTCGTCGTAGCCCTCCAGTTCTTTGGGCCACGCGAAAAAACAAACTCCTGCCCAAACGACAGACGTCACGATCGACAGGCCGATGTGGTAAGTGAGGCCGATCGGCATTCCCAAAACGGTCTCGGAACTGCTCCAAAACCAGAAATCCGTATGTAGAACCACAAGGATAAGAACCAGGTATAAGACAACGCGATTCATGACCCTCGGCTCTCAAAAAAAATCGTACTTAACCAGAACCAGAACTATCGTTCACCGCCCACAGTTTAATCGCTCATAACGACCACCAACACCACCCCGTTTTCTCACCGAGGACGTTTCTCCTTGGCGGTCTGTTCGATTCGTCGGTTGACCGGTAAAGTCAACAAACAAATCGTGCGAGGGAGAAAGCATGCCTTCAGAACTTAAGAACCCAAACCCGGAAACTCACTGAATGAATCTTCTGATCACTAACGATGACGGGTGGGGCTTTGACGGAATCGAAACGCTGACTGAGGTTGCACGCGAATTTGGGGATGTCTGGGTCGTCGCGCCACACCAACCGATGTCAGGTATCAGCCACCAAATCACATTCGAAGTTCCGATGAGTTTTACCGAACGGCAACCTCGTTCGTTTTCTTTGACGGGGACACCCGCCGATTGCGTGCGTGTCGCCTGCACCCAGTTGGATGTCGAATTCGATTGGGTCCTGTCGGGGATCAACAACGGCGCCAATCTTGGCGTCGACGTATACATTTCCGGAACCGTGGCAGCCGCCCGTGAAGCGACGTTTTTTGGACATCGAGCGATCGCGTTCTCGCAATACCTCAACGGATTCCGGCAGCCCTTCGAATGGCCGCTTGCCGCCAAGGCCGTCAAACGACTTTTGCCAGAATTGTTTGAAAGCGATTTGGGTGTCGGCGAGTTTTACAATGTGAACCTGCCGGATACACAAGGCCAGCCGGTTGATGGCTTAGAAATTGTTTCAACTCAAATGAATCGGCATCCCTTGCCCCAGAATTATCAACCGTATCAATCGGATCAAATCATGTACTGCGGTCGATACCGCGAAAGAAAGTACGAACCAGGGACCGATATCGACGCATGTTTTAACGGCAAGATTTCAGTCTCGCGTCATCGCCCTGACGGTTAGTTGCGATCACCGTGGACGACTTCCAGCAACTCGATCGCCGGGTTGCCATCGCAGTAGATCATCGCCGTCCGACCGTGAACGATGGTTCCCGGTTCAACACCAAAATGTGCCGCCAGTTCGGTTCCAGACTTGATCCGATATAGCCCCAGCAATTTGACTTGTCTCAGGACATTGTGATCAATCAAGATTCGTCCCAGCGGGGTCTTTTGGGATTTGATTTCCCGTTGCACTTCATCCGACAGGACGGCCATGTTGAGTCGGACGATGCCGAACTGAACAACAGCACCGTCTCGCCGGCTGGTCAACAGAATCTTTCGTGAGTACAGCTGGTCGTCGGTCCGCGACATCAAAACGTCGACATCAACGGGGCACCCGTAATGTTCTTCAACGGTCACCGTCATGTGATGATCGTGAGCCAACAGGTGACGGTCGGCCGGCGTTAACTCTTCCTGGCTCACCGCGGAGAACTGGCCAACTTCTGTCTCGTCGGAAAAGAACAATGAGACAAGCGACTCAAGTTCTACTTCGGCTGGGTCAACTGGCTTCACGGCACGTCCACATTTCAAGTACGTTTTCGACAGGCGGCAAGCATTCGAGCGGCGACATTGAAGCAGACTTAAGAAATCAAGGCCAGTCCAATCAACGACTAGCTGACCGGTGGAATCTCTGATGACACGATTGGCAAGACTTCGCTGAAGGTCAGGTGCTTGATATCAATCGTTGGCTTCACTTCTGCCGTTCGGTCCAGCACAGTATCAACCAGGTAGTACATTAAACGTCGTAGCTCAGACGGCTGAATCTCGTCGGCGATCTCTTCAGCTTTCTGTTGGTACTTGTCGACCAGCTTATAGGCTTTTTCAAATACGCTGGCCTCAAAGTAAAGATGACGTGCTCGCAGTACTTTTTGTTGAGCTGGAACGGTCGAGTCTGGATCGATCAGCGACAGCAACTCATCCCGCTGGTCTCCATTTAACGACTCCAATGCCAATGCCAGCAGCAGGGTAGGGCGGCCACCCAGCAAATCCGCACCGACGGATCGCTTGTTTTCGTCGTCTCGTTCCCAGTCTTTGAGGTCATTTAAAATCTGGAAAGCAACGCCAAGGTTACGGGCAAAGGCTTTGATTGGTTCAAGGTATTCCTCGCAGGGACCTGCCAATCGCAGGCCACTGTAGAATGCCGCCTCAAACGCAGGTGCGGTTTTTAAGGCGTAAATTTTCATCGCATCGATCGGCTTAAGAATCCGATCCGATCCATCACGCCACATCAACTCAGCTCCCTGACCCTCCGCCAGTCGTTGGTGTGCCGAAGCGAGGTAGTCCAGAATATCGGCGGCGGCATCGGGGCCCATTTCATGGCGATCGCGACTGATCAATCGATAACCCAACCCCACCAGATAGTCTCCGACATTGATGCCGGTTGGGACACCGTATTTGACATGCAGTGCTTCCTCGCCGTAGCGAAACTGATCGTTGTCTTCAATATCGTCATGGACCAGTGACGCTTTGTGGAACGTTTCAATCGACATTGCCGTTCGTCGAATATAGTCCGGGTACGCATTCACGACGTCAGCACCGTGAGCCAACGTTGCCTCGCCACCACTGACCGCATCGTAAACCGCCATCGTAATAAACGGTCGTGAGTGTTTACCACCTGCTGAGAGGAAGTCATAGGCGATCGCTTCGGTGGCTGCGATCGGATCGGACTTGACCAGTTTCTCCAGGTCGACCGTCTCTCCGCCTTGTTGGCTGCGAGCTTTGGGGACTAACCGTTGCAGCGAGTCTGGCTCGAACAGCTTGGACGATTCGCGAAGCAAGTGAATGTAACTGCGAGTTTCCTGCGTCGAGACCTGATGCGGCACTCGGACCATCTGCTCGACCCAGTCTTCATCGACACTGGTGTTACGACAATCGCTCGAGAGCAGAGGCACTGCCATGCAGGGGATTCCTGCAAGCATGATTTTGTCGATCGCTTTTTCGAGTACGTTCAGGCAAGCCACTCCGACGATGGCGTCCACGTGGCCGCTGACGATGATCTTCAGCACAATCGGTGAGCCTTCTGCCACCAGCACCTTGTAGCCCAACTCTTCAGCAGCGCCGCGAAAGTCAGCAATGCTGCAGGCACCACACGTCTTGCAGGCCAGTCCGAATTCATCGTAGTCGGCGGGACAACCTTCGGCATGTTTCAAACAGTGCGGCAACAGGAACAGTCGACGCTCGTGCGGGATGGACTGGATCTGTTCTTCCCAAAAACAACTCGACAGAACCACCATCGTCCAGCCAAGGAAGCCTTCCGGCTGACCGGCATCGGCGAGGATTTTTCTCGAAATCGCTTCGAGATCATCTTTGGAAGGCGGCACGTTGCGGTCCAGTGTGTCGGCAACATCTCGGCAGGTTTGACGGAGAGATTCGCGAAGCTCTTTGGTCGCAGGGACCATTTTCAAGTGCGCTGTTTTACGCCGTCGCGATCTTCGTTTTGGTTTTTCTTCAGTCGTTGTTGTCACGTCAGTATTTGTTGCAACCAAAGTCGCACCTCGCAATATTTCATAACACTGACCAAAACAAGATCAGCTATTGTTTAATTCGTGTTTGGCTCGAGCCAATGCCGATGCCGCGAAAATCAGAGGATACGATTGTTCGTAATACCAAAGTTTGGCAAAGTAAAAACCGATCGGAGTGCAACGTTCGATGCAACCCGATTCCGTGGCTCGCACCAACCAATCGACGCCGCGCTGTGCAGCAACCTTACAAGCGTCATCGTTGATGCTCAATAATGCTTCGGTGCAGAGCGCAGTTTCTTCAATCGAACTGTTTCCCAATGATGGCTCTGGCCAATGCACCGACATGCCTCCGCCCCAGCCGCCATCAGGATTCTGATTCTCGACGACCCAGTTTAAACCAAATCGCGCCGCTTGGGTATCAATTCGGTTTGCGTCTCGATACGCACAGATGACTTTAGCGGTTCCATAAAATGGATTGATGTCGTCTTCTTGATCTTGATTTCCAAACCACAACGGTAACCAGCTACCATCTTGTCGCTGTTGTCGAGATAAATAATCAAACCCCGTCTCAATCGCCCGTGAAATTTGCCTGGAAAATTTTTCGTCACCAACGTGAAGTAGTTCGCTTTGCCAAGCGGATAAAGCGCGAATCGCATGAGCGGTCAAGTCTGAACCGCTGCGATCAAAAGGTAGTTTTCCCCAACCTCGGCAAAAAGTCGGCCATCCGCGATCTCGATTTTGCAGATCCAACAACCATCGAGCACCCGCGGTTGCCGATCGAAGAATCGTCTGACGCGTGTGTTCAAACTTTCCACTGTCAAGCAAATGCTTCAACGCCAACAAAGCGCCAGGAGTGTCATCGGAATCCGGAACCGAACCAGTCAGATCGGTCCAACCCCAACCACCAGGTTGAGAGCCCGTAAATGGATGTACCGTTTCGTACTGACAGGAAAGGATCCACTCATAGCATGATTGCCACGACTCGCGACCTTCTTCGATGTCCCGTTTCAGCCGTTCGGGCCAATTCGCAAATGCATTAACCGTCAGCGTCGTGCTCCAAGTCGCCAGGTTGGTATCGATCGGCCAGCTTCCCATCGGTAAGGTCGAGCGGTCTCCTTCGGGAGTTTCGGTGGCCTCGGCACGGAATGAGTCCAAAAGAAACCGGACACCGCGTTGCACAACTGGATGCCTTGTGCGATCCGTTTTTGCCAAAGCCATCACCACGAAGCTGGTCAGCGGCACCGCTTCCAGATAACCGCCGCTTGCAGGTTGCATCTGTTCCAGAACTTTTAAACTGCGTTGGATCGACCATTTGCGGATCATTTTGCGAAACGGATCCCAGGGTGGATCGTGAATAAACTTCGCTTGTCCAATCGCCACCAGCGCGGGAATTGCATAACTCACGACCGGTAGCTGCATCAAGTGATAAAACTTTTGCGGAACACAGGCAGCTTCAAACGGCAACGCAGAGACTTCCCGCCACGGAACGATTCCCGCCATTGCACAGTTGGCCAAAATCGGCACAGCAAATGTTTTGTCCTTGCCATATCGTTTTCGGAGTCCTTCGATCGAGCCTTGCGAAGCTACATAATGCTCGGCGCGCGACAACAACTCAGAAAAACGATCGACTTGTTCCGACGCGTGTACCGCAGCAATGGCCAGCATCGATGTTGAGATATTGGAGTAACTTGCTGACGTGTCTCCAAATCCACCATCGTGATTCTGTTGTCCTGCGAGCCAGTTCAAGCCAGCTTCAATTTGTTGTTCGGCGGTTTCACGATCGACTGCCGGGACTGTGTCGTCTTTGAGATAAAACGAAAGGGCGCTGATCGCTGTGGCCGTCGACAATGCCGAAGGTGAAAGTTCGCCCACCCAATGCCCGTCAACTCGTGCTGACTCCAGCTTTTGGTAGACAGTCTCAATCGCAGAATCCAGGCGTCGTGCGTCTTCGCCGGAAACAGCATTCAATTCGATGGCTGAAGTAGAAATGGAATTGGCCCTGAAAATTTACGGTCGATCGATGATGTCCAGCAAAACCGTGCATTCTTTCAATGGTTCACACGACTCAGTCAATTGTAGTTTCTCAGGGAGCAACCGGTGTGTTAGTGGCGTGTCTCACTGAAGGCAGAGATGAGTTACTTAATCGCGTAATAGTTAAAGGGTGGCATTTTCTCAGTAGGCTCAGCGAATGTTTGTGTTGGGTGCTTGAAAAGGATTTCCGGATTCTACTGCAGTAACCGTTTCCTCGTTGCCCCAATCCGTCGTTTGGAAAAAATGCTGCTTCTTGATCAACGCGGTCAGAATGGCTCGCTCTGCATCTTCCTGAGATCCAAAAATTCGCAGCGGGATCAAATGATTGTTCGTTTTGGTCGAAATCAACCATGAGCTTTTGCTGATGCTGAATCCGTTGACGTCGTTCCAATGATGAAACGAGACGCTGTTTTCGTTTCCAACATACCAGCCATCATCAAGGATGCCGAATTCAACTTCGCGTTCAAACAGATCGTTGGTAATACGTTTCAAGAAACTGGAAAACTTGTGGTGCGTAGAAATATATCGCAACACCCAGATAAACAGTCCGGCGGAAGTTCCAGCGCTGATTGTTGTCTTCAATGCTTGAAGTGGGTCCGCGAACCACCACATCGTGTAGGCAAAACCGATCATCGAGAGAATCACCAGTAAGGAAATTCTGGCGTTGCCTGCTCGCCCCAGTCGTTCGAGCGTTTCCACGTTATTGGGATCAATCATTCGAAACCCACCACGTTGGTAATTGACGAAGTCCTCCCGATTCAGCATGTAACGAATGCGCGATGCATTCTCACGATTCGCCATCTCTTCAAACAGCGGCAACGCCTGAGTCGATTCCGCAGCTTCCCCCCTGGCGTTGGTCAAGTAGGATCGAAGCAATTGCTGTTGGTCTGGCGTGTACGCACGTTTTGGCTCAAACGAGTAGATGCCAAACCGATTGAGTTCAAAGAAGAATGGGCTCTCTTCCCAATCGCTTATCTCCTTGAGCCGTATCTGATGCCTTGATTCCCCAGAACTTTCACAGCGACGGTCTTCATCAAAGGTCACGGTCATCTCAGGCGGTTCTGTTTTCTGTTGGCCAGAAAGATATGAAATCAGAGCGCCCATCAGGATCAAAAGAAACACAATTCCGTGCGTCGCCAATGAAATCAGGTCGCTCATGATCAACGCAAACACCACGCCGGGAATCAGGATCAACAAGAAGAGCGAATAGATCTTGGTCACACTGAACGGAACGCATTCGTTCTTGACCGAGATCGTTTTGATCTCTTCGTCTGTCAGTTGATACTTCACTTCGATCATGTTTGGAGCTTTGTGCCTGCGATTCTTGTGCGACATGCCGATTTTAACGCGGGAATGAAACCAGATGTAACGAGACGTTGAAATGAACCTTTTGTTTGTTTGTGCCTCTGTAGGTTGATAGACTTCGTCATCGTTTTTTTGACTGATTTTGATCGGAAAGATATGTGCTCAGCTTCGCCCGCATACGTCGTGGTTGCCGTGTTGTTGACGGCAACTTTATGGACACCCTCTGCTGTGGTTGCTCAAGAAACACCGTCGTTGAACATGACCGAAAAGATCGAGCAAGCGTTTCAATCGGTGCTGGACGAGATCATTAAAGACCATCCAAAGGCGATTGGGCTCTTGGTTCATGTCGAGGCACCAAATGAATCGATTTCTTGGAGCGGTGCTGCCGGTTTCAGCGATGCGGCGCTTGAAAAACCGCTTGTTGCCAACCAACCGGTCTGGATTGCCAGCAACACCAAAACGTATGTCTCGGCTGCGATTCTGCGATTGGTAGAAGAAGGGGAGCTGAGCCTCAACGATTCAATCGATCGTCGCCTCAGTCCAAAGACGAATGCGCTGTTAAAGGGGGATGGCTACAATACCACCGCGATCACACTCCAACAGCTGCTCAACCATACCAGCGGCATCTGTGATTATGCCGCTACTGAAAATTACTTTGCTGCTGTCTCAAAAGATCCCAAGCATCGTTGGACACGCGACGAGCAGCTTGGAATGGCGGTCGAATTTGGCCAACCCCTTGGCAAGCCCGGAGAACAGTTTACTTATGCCGACAGCAACTATCTGCTGCTGACCGAAGTGATGGAGCAAGCGATCGATGCGCCGTTTTATGAATCGATGCGAACGTTGTTGGATTACAAAAAACAAAAACTCGAATCGACGTGGTTCATCAGTCTGGAAGACGTGCCTGCCAACGCCGCTTCGATGGCCTTTCAAAAATCGACATCGATGAAGGTCGACAACCAATTGGTCGATCCCTCATTTGATCTTTACGGTGGCGGAGGCTTGGCCTCCACGATGGAAGAACTGGCCAGATTTAATCAACAGTTGTTTACGGGTGGCGTTTTTGATCACAAAGAAACGTTGGAGTTGATGATGGCCCCTGCCAAGCCGCAGAAACCGATGGAAGGCGATTACTTTTTGGGCCTCTCCAGCGTCAACTTTGACGGCGCCAAAGGTTATGGGCACGGTGGGTTTTGGGGCACCGCGGTCAATCACTTCCCGAAACGCAATGTTACGATCGCGGTCACCGTTCTTGAACGTGACCAACGCGCGCTCCGCGCAGATATCAGCAAAGCGATTTTGAAAGCGATAAAGCAGCTTAAGCAATAGTTCGGATGCCGCGACATCAGATTAGAGCTGACTTCAGTCGAACTCAATCAAAACTGAAAATAGATAAACGGTTTGAAAGATGTTGGCTGAAAAATCAACACCAGGTAAATCATCGTAAACAGCAAGACGGGAGTGTACCAACGGTCTGGCTTGAGTTCGACCACATGCCGGAATCTCGTCATGCTGATTGCGTGAGTGGCGGCGATGAACATGAGACACAGCACTGCGCGCAATGGCACCCAATGCGTCCCCGTAAAAAACGTCGTTGGATCGAACATGTGCTTGATGATGATGATCGCTTGTCCAAATGACTCTGCGCGAAAGAACACGAACGCGATTACAACGACCAGCATCATGTAGGCCCAACCGAAAAACTTGTTCAGCGTAGAACCTTGGTCAATTCGAGTGTGAATGTCAAAGCGTTTTTCAAGGGCCAGCGCGGAACCATGGATGGCCCCCCACGCGACGAATCGCCAAGCCGCACCATGCCATAGTCCGCCCAATAGCATGGTCAACAAAAGATTGATGTACGTGCGGATCTTTCCTTTGCGATTGCCACCTAATGGGATGTACAAGTAATCCCTGAGCCATGTGCTGAGCGATATGTGCCAACGACGCCAATGTGTTGTCAGTGAATTTCCAGCGAAAGGATGGTTGAAGTTCGGACAGAAGTCATACCCCATGCCTCTCGCGATACCGATCGCCATGTCAGAGTACCCTGAGAAGTCACAATAGATTTGACCCGTGTAACAGATCGCGCCAACCCAGGTTGAAATCCCATCCATCGCCCCAGCATTCTCAAACGAAAAATCGACCACCATGGCCAAGTGATCTGCGATCAAAACTTTCTTGACCAGTCCAAATGTGAATTGACGAAAGCCCAGAAAGAATCGAGTTCCCGTTAACGGTCGGTATTCATTGAGCTGGGGTAGGAACTCAGAGGCGCGAACGATCGGTCCGGCGACCAGTTGGGGAAAGAAGGAAACAAAGAGGGCAAAGTCAAAGATGTCCTCGCAAACATCGAGCTTCCTGCGATAAACGTCGATCGTGTAAGAGAGAGTTTGAAACGTATAAAAAGAGATCCCAACAGGAAGGATGATCCCAAGCGACGACAGGTTCCAGCCCAACGGCGACAACATCGTTTGCATCGATTCAACAAAGAAGCCGTAATACTTGAAAAACCCAAGCATACCCAAGTTGACCGCCAAACTAATTAACAGCAGGCATGTCCTCGATCGTTCGTTGTCTGTCCTCTTTAACGCATGTCCGATCCAGAAATCGACGATCGTCGACAGCAGTAGTAGCCCACAGAATCGCCAATCCCAATACGCATAAAAATAGTAGCTGGCTGCAAGAAGAAACAGCTTGCGTGCCCGGTTGTGACGTACCAACACCAGAAACGAAAACACGACGCTGATAAACAGCACAAAGATGAATTGGCTGAAGATCATTGTGTCGCCGACCTGGGCTGATCACGATGCCGTGGTTTTTCTGGATGAGTCTGCAGGTAATTCCAAGCCGTGGTAGCCACAACTCGATGACCGTTGACATTCCAATGTCCGCGACTTGGGAAGGTGTTGGAGAATCCATGGACGAACAATCCGGTCTCGTTGTAATAATCAACGAAGTCGTCAGTTAGATCAACCGTCTCTAATCCGCGGTCGTTACAAATCTGCATGAACTGCGTGACATGTTCGCGGTCGGCAACCTCGGTGCTCAACTCACCATCGATCAACTGGGGAACTCGAGGATGAAAGATCATGATGATTCGGCCCGAGCGTGCTTCTTGATCAACGAGCCCGTCCGCCAACTTTTGCCAGAACTGGACCAGTTCGTCTTGGGTGTATTTGACGTCGTTGCCAGATGTCGAAGGGACCGCTGGCGCGACAGGACCTGGACGAAGACGTAATCCCTTGACGGCCGAAATGGTCCGTTTGGCCAATATCCAAAAGACATCGAGCTGATAGTCCGCAATGATCTGTCGTGCCGACAGCATCGAAGGCTTTGCAACAGCGTGCTTCCAAACTGGTTCGCCATCAATGATCAGCGACCGTCCGTTGGGCGTAATATCTGCATAGTCGAATAAGACCAGGTTTGCTTTGCAGTTGGGGATCTGGTCTTCATATAACGCTAATAGCTCAATGTGATGCCCAAGGTCTCGTCCGCTCTTGGCGACGGCGACCCCCTGATAGTTGTCTTGCCCTGCATCCGAAGTGATCTGCGTAAACAAGGAATAGCAAGTTGCTGATGGCGTTACTTGATACGCTTCGACGAACGAATCGCCCCAAAAAACAACATGGCGATCATCCTTCGAAAGGCCATCCTTACCGCCAAGAATTCCGTTGTTGGAGAAGTCAACCCAACCATACCCTTCCTCCCCACGACAATAGCGTTTGCCAGGCTCCAGATAGTCCTTGGCAACCTCATTCCATTTGGGGTTGGAGGTTTCGGAGATAAAACCTCTTAAGCCGAACCAGGCCAGAAGTGTCGCAATGACAAATCCCTGGATCCAATAATACACCGTGCGCATCAATAGATTAGTCCAAGCCGCTTGCGACGGCCTGCGAATAGTTAACAAGCGTTGATCAAAAGTTAGGCAATCATAATTGCCAAGAAGTTGTTAAATCGACTAGTAGATAAATCGACTTCTTCAAGATCTCTTAGTATGCACAAACGTTCTATTCTTTGGCATATCAATTTGGTAGACCGAATGATTTTTGGTCAAATCAATCAGGTTGTAAAGTAGAAGATCTTCTTGTGCTATTTTGAAGATCCAGTTAAGAAAAATACTATTTCAGGATCTCATTCAGTTTCTCAATCAACCGGTGCCTTAACCGAAGGGCCCGATCGTGAATGTCGCGCTGCAGTTGTTCGTACTGCTGTCGCCCCTCCGCCGTATCGACTCGGATTGGCGGGTATTCACCATAGGCAGACAAGTCGTATGGGCTGGCACGCATGTCCATTTCTCGTGCTGCCATTGCCAGTTGAAAACAATCTTCCAGCAGTTGACTGCCGACCCATGGCATTGATTTAAACGCCCATTTGTACAAATCCATATTGGCATGAATGCAGCCTGGTTGTTCCAGTTCGACTCGTTGATCCAGTGTCGGTTGCAGGCGATTAAGCGGTTTGGCATCGATTGCAAAAAAGCGAAACGCATCGAAATGGCTGCAAAAGATGGGCCGGGTTTCAACGATGCGGTCAATCTCTGACTGCGACAATCGCAACGGAGTCGTTCCCTCGTGACGCACTTCGCTGCCTCGGTAGACCATCGCCCATTCATGCATTCCAAAACAGGCAAAGTTGGGTTTGCGAGACTGGGTGCTGGCCAATAAGTCGCGAATGAACTCCAGACGTTGGGATTGTTTCTGATCCAGCAATGAAGGATTACAAACAACCTGTCGGTCACTGATCTCGTAATGCTTCCGTTTGAACCACGTGGGCAGTGCCTGTTGACCTCGTTCTAAACGAATGCCCACTCCCGGATGCCACTGAAGTAACTTGGCAGGTGCAAGTCGGTAATAAACAAACAGGAAGTCATGGATCGGATGCGATTGTGATCGGCGTCGTCGCTGGCGGAACGAATTAATTAACGGAGCGATCCTCTGTTCGTACCCACGCAGCAGTTCCTGCCAATGGTTTGCCGAAATCGTCGAGTTATCGATCGTTGCCTTGGTCACGGTAGATATGATTCGCAAAATCAAATGTGATTGGGTCTTTCAACCCAACGACTAAAATCCGCCCGGTTGATAACGCCCACCTCGCCGGGCTGCGATAGATTGTAGCTGATTCGTCTCGGTTCGAGGTTGTTCAAATCCGAGTGGTCGGGCGCCAAAGATTTGTGGCCCAATCTCCTGGTTGGGATAAGGATCGTGGACCATCGCTCTTGTGCGTTGCACATCCATTGTGCCGGGAGGCCCAAACAGTGGACGCGATTGGCAACCGGCCATCAGGATTAACCCCAGGGCGATGACAATCGCTTTTAGTCCGCTCCTCAAAGAAGTGCCCGACGTGTGCTTTTTGTCTGTGTTTGTTTTGGTCATGCTCTTACCTGTTAATCTCATCCAGAATCGTCGCTCGAACTAAGGACTGATCGCCGAAATCACTCATGGCGTAATCAACAACAACTCCACTTCATCGTCATCGGGAGTCAACGTGACTCGTTCAAGACACGCCGGAATCAATGCGGTTTGACCCAGTTCAAGCGGCAATCCGGAAGGATCGTTGCTGATCATGACCGAGCCCGAGATGTTGGCCACGATGACAAATTCACCCAACGTTTCTATTTCCAGTGAGTCACCGTTGGTGAGTCGCTGGCGCTTCATGTTGAAGTGGTTGCATTGAACTAGCATCTGGCTATCTCGAGTAGAATCCGATTTGATCGGTTGCACCGGGCCTTGATCAAAGTGCGTCGCTGAGAGTGCTTGTTCGATATGAAGTGCTCGGGCATTTCCATCTGCATCGACTCGGTTCCAATCAAACACACGGTAGGTTGTGTTGCTGGCCTGTTGAATCTCTGCGATCAAAAGACCAGCTCCAATCGCATGCATCGTTCCAGCTGGAATAAAGACACAATCGCCACGCTCAGCGTGAAAACTATGCAGCAGTGGTTCTACGTCGCCCGTTTGAATCGCATTGGCAAATGCCTCTTTCGTGACACCTTCTTTTAATCCAGCGAAAATCTTTGCGTCTGGTTCGGCGGCAAGCACCAACCAGGCTTCCGTTTTTCCCAGATCAGGTGGATCAATTGTTGCAGCCAACTCATCATCGGGGTGAACTTGAACAGAAAGGTTTTTTGAGGCGTCGAGGAACTTTAACAATAACGGAAACCGGAATCGAAGATTGGGAGGCAGTGATTCATCGTTGATCCGCTGCCACGTCTGTCGACCGACCAAATCGATATCGAACTCGACTACGAGATCGTGAAGCGAACGCCCGTCAAGTTCTCCAAAGGCGACGACACTCTGACCGTCTCGATGATCCACAATCTCCCAACTCTCTGCTGCCGGATGTTCGCCGATTGGCTTTTGAAGTGTTGTTGCCAGACGGCGACCACCCCAAAGATAGCGTCGAAAGATTGGTCGAAAACGCAACGGGTACATAGGTCAGCGGCAAGTTTAAAAGTCGCGATGTACAGGTGCCAAAACTCAAGGCAAAAAGGAGTCAAAGACACACCACCCCAAAGACTGTGTCTGCATGGTCGCCACCGAATCAATCGTCAGCAACATCAATGGACGATGGACGCTGGCGTTTCATTGCACGACGACATGGAAGACTGTCTACGCGCGAGAGTAACAACCGTTGGCTTTCATGTCGACATCATTTGAATCACTAGCGAAGGACCAAACTCGACAAAAACCGGCGATTCACGCCCATGTTGGTACGTCAAAAATTTCGACGACGCGCCGGAAAACGCCGTTGTTCGCGTTGACGGCGCAGAACTTCCCGGCGTTGCCGAGCGGCTTGGGACTGTGCGGCGACCAGACCGTTGTTGGCGTTTCTCTGGGCCTCGTGAGCCTTGAAGACTGCTTTTTGATATTTGCCATCTGCCAATGCGGCTCGCGCTGAACGTAGCTCTTCAGCTCCCGGTCGACCCACGACAACAATGTTGTAAGGGCCACGATAATCTGCCGCTTTAAAGACAGCCGCAGCGGCTTCCTGGATAGCTTGCGACGCCTGGCGGGCGGCTTTGAGCTCATTCCGTAAACGCCCATTGATCATCGACAAATCCACTTGCAGTTGGGTCGCCTTCAGGTCCAACGTTTGAAAGTCTCGTTTGCCGTTGCCAATTTGATCTTTGAGTCGTTGAAGTTTTTGTTCGACATTGTCCACGGCAGTTTGATCCTGGGTGATCTGCCGACTGTCAGGGATTCCATCATTGTGCGTGTTTCGGACCAGCTGACGGGCAATCACCATTTCGCGTTCGACGCCAGCGATCGCATCGAGGACTTCCTCGTAAGTCTCATCTTCCAGCTGACGCAGTGTTGAAATCTCATTTAGCGACTCCCGAAAATAGACGATCTGACGTCGATCCGAGATCGGATTGGGCTTCGCGTCGGTGGCGTTCAGCTTCCAGTCCTTAATCGATTCAGCCAATTGGTTAAACGCTTCAATGGAGTTGCTCGGTGCGCGGTCGACCCGTTCCCGTTTCTGATTGATCTCATCGCGAAGCTCATTCAGCTGTTGCCGAACAACGGCCAGTTCGTTTTGGTTCTCTTGTTGCAGTCGCTGAATGTAGCCAAGCCGGCTTTCAAAGCGATCGATAAATGATTCCAGTTCTCCCAGGTCGCTTTCGATCAAATCGATGTTGTTGCAGGCCTCGAGAATCTTGCCGGACTTGAACTTTCGAATCGACGAATTTAGCTGTTCTGTCGATTCTTTGATCCAGTCGTGCGACGCCTCAAACAGTTGCACCATGGAAATCGTTTTGGAGGGTCGATCCCATTTATCTTCATTGCCTTCTTTAATGTCCGTATTAACGTTCGTGTTGGCGTCTATTTCAGGAGTTGGTGTATGTGTGGACTCGTCGACGGTGACCGAAAAAGAGAACGGGTCGTTTGGGTCAACGGTGATCAATAAGGCTTCTTCAGCAAACGTTGAGTGAACGGCCTCGAAGGTGCTTTTCATATGCGGCATTCGATTTGCCAGCTTTTCAGCACGGTTCTTGCCAAGTTCGGCTTTACCTTTGAATTCTTTCAGGCCGACCAAGGAGTCTTCAATAAATCGACTCGCTTGGTGCGTTTCGACTTCGATCTCACCGATCGCTGCATTGGATGAATCGATGTCGCCTCGACTTAAGGCTGCTTTGGCGGCGATCCACTGTTGGCCGGCCCGCATCAGCTCGTCGTCTGGGCTATAGTCCATTTCGCGCAACGCCGACGTCTCTGAAATACCGAGTTGATTGGCAATTTCGGTTCGGGCTTGTTTGACTTCGGCTTTAACTTTTTCGATCGCCGTCTCAACTTCGTGCTCAAGTTTGTTGGCCAACTCAGCTGACTGCGAAAGTCGCCACGAGAATGATTTAATTCCTTTAGAAAAACTGACGGCCAATTCGCTGATTTCCTGGTGCATGCCAGCGGTAACCAACCGTCGCGCTTCATCGTTAAGTTCTCGTTGTCGCCGTTCGACCCAGCGGGTGTTGAATCCCATCGAACGAAGTTGCTGACGCGTTGTTTCGACCTCGGCAAGATGTTCCGCCCGCGCTTTTTCAATGGTGGTTGCGACGATCAAAACGTCGTCAAGCTTTTTTGATAACGCCGGTAACTCGGTGTGTTTGACTCCTACTGGGTCAGTTTGCAGATGATCGAGTAGTTGCTGGGTCTCGCGGTCCAATTGCGGGACCAGTTTGTCGAACAACATTGGCAGCTTCAGCCACTCTGCATCGTTTCGCGAGTAACTCGGACGCAACGATTGAGAATCTGTGGATTCCTCCAACGAAGATTCGTGTTGCTGTATTCGCGTCTCAACAGCCAAAATCTGATCGAGTTTCGTTTGCAGCGAATCGACGGAGTTTTCCATCCCAGACAAGTCATTATCGAATGCTTCAATTTTTGCCGCGGTGATATTGCGACGACTTCGCAAGAGTTGAATGAATTGATCAAACGTCACCCAGCTGGAATCGGGCATGTCGTCAACTTCAGGAAACGCATCGACTTGAAGCGAGGCACTTTCGATCAGATTGAGGCAGTGAAGGTACCTTGAAGACGTCGTCATATTGGCCGCTTGAGCCAACGGTCCAGAAGGATGAAGGAGTGCATCGCCTTCCGCCAAAACCCGTTGCAGTTCTGCGGACATCCCCTCCAAGGATTTGACTTGACGGAGGATCAACTCACCAGATTGCTGTGAACTGCGTTTAAAACCGCGTTCACGAAAAGCCGCTGAGTCACCGACCGACTCACGCGCCAGATCAAACACTTCACTCAAACGTTCCAACTCCGGACCGGCCATTTGCGTCACGCGATCGAAAGCGCGATACGCTTTTTCCATCGAGGGTCGGCGTCGGCGGTTCATCGAGACCAGCAAGACAAGCCCAATGATCGCAGCGGCAATCCAGGCTATGTTCTCAAGCATACAGGTCGGCTTTCAATTTGGGGGAAACGTAAAGCATCATGATAGCAACCATCTTTTGATTCGTTGGGCCGCCTTTATTCGATTCTCAGGAGGGTTTATTGAGGTTTTGCGACCTTAAAACCCGTTTTGAAAAAGAGAGAGCATCGAAGGGGAAAGTAATTCTGTCTCTGAATGTTGCTGTCTGCCTACCACATTTCTTGCGATCTCCTATTTTTGTGCTGTTGAAATATCTTCAGAAAAGTTGGCCTAATCGGAAAACTCTGTCAAGTTTGCCTGACCGGAACGTCGAAATAACGGATGGACTTATGCTTGGGGGGCATGACCCTGTGCTGCTGCGCGAAAAACATGTCGACCACCCTCGGTGAAAATTCGAATCTGCCTGATGAGGCGCGACTACCTGGATTCCGTGGCTGGTTTATTCGCTGGGTTTCGAATTGGGGCGAATTAGCGATCAACTCGATCATCGCGCTCGGCGATTTTGGGTTGTTTGTCTTGCGAACGATGAGCTGGATGTTTACACGGCTGCCACGCCGCGAAACGATCTGGCCGAATTTCTATCGCGTTGGTGTCTCCAGCCTGCCAGTCGTTGCCTTGACGGGAACGTTCATCGGCATGGTGTTGGCGGTTCAGAGTTATTTTCAGTTCCGCCAGCTGGGCCTCGAAACACGACTTGGCGGCGTCATTAACATGACGCTCGTCCGAGAGCTTGGGCCCGTTTTGGCAGCGACGATGTTGGCCGGCCGTGTCGGTAGCGCAATGGCGGCCGAGCTCGGCACGATGCGTGTTACCGAGCAGATCGATGCGTTGGCGGCTATGGGTGCAAATCCTATTCGTTACCTGGTCGTGCCAAGATTCTTGGCCTGTTTGTTTCTCATCCCTACATTGACGATCATGGCTGATTTTATGGGAGTCGCAGGTGGCTTCTTTTACAGCGTGCGAGTGTTGGATATCGATATTCACCACTATTGGCACAACAGCGCCAAATTCGTTTCCAACTTTGACCTCTTTGTCGGACTTTTCAAAAGCGTCTTTTTTGGTTCGGCGATCGCTTTGGTAAGTTGTTATCAGGGTTTCAATTGTCGTCCGGGAGCTGAGGGCGTCGGCCGAGCGTCGACGGCTTCGTTTGTGTTTTCTTTTGTAGCGATTCTGGTGCTGGATCTGTTCCTCGGGATCATGCTCGACTCGATTTACTTCACGTGGTATCCAGAAGGGACTGGGTTGTTGTGATGATCGAAGAACTGATTGAAAACGACGAACCGCTGGTTCAAATCGATCGCATGTCGGTCACCTTTGGCAACCAAAACGTGTTGCGAGATATTTCACTTGAGATACCCGCAGGAGAGACGTTGGTCATCCTGGGCGAAAGTGGCTGTGGAAAAACCGTGTTGATGAAGTCAATGATTGGATTGATCCAGCCCACTCGAGGCGTTGTGAAGTTTGACGGCAATGACATCAACCGGCTCGATGAACAACAACTCAGTCGCCTGCGTCGACGATTCGGTTTTGTGTTCCAGAATGCGGCGCTTTTTGACAGCATGACGATTGGTCAAAACGTTGCGTTTCCGCTGCGACAACATGGTCAGTTCAGCGATTCGCAAATCAAGGAAATGGTGCTGAGTCGGCTCTCCGAAGTTGGCTTGCCCGATTCGGTGGTTGTCAAAAAGCCTGCGGAACTGTCCGGTGGTATGCGGAAGCGAGTCGGGTTGGCACGCGCTCTGATCATGAACCCTGAATTGGTCATGTACGACGAACCGACGACGGGCCTGGACCCAATCATGAGCGATGTCATCAACGAATTGATCATTCGCACAAGAGAACGCAATCCGGTCACGAGTGTCGTCGTGACTCACAACATGGTAACTGCCATGAAAGTTGCCAGTCGAGTCATTATGTTGATGCCCGAGTCGCGACTCGAACCGGATGAGCCTCAGATGATCTTCAACGGCACCGTCGCAGAACTGAAATCCTGTCGCGATCGCCGTGTCCAACAGTTCATCAACGGTGAAGCAGGAGAGCGGCTGATGGAGCTCCGAGCTGAATCCGTACACAGCACTTAATCTCATACTTGTCACAACAGAGTTAACGAGAGATCGTTTAAGGAAACATCAATGGACGAAAATGTCATGAAACTTCGCGTCGGCATCTTTGTGCTGCTTGCGATTGTCATCTTGGGCATTCTGATTCTTGCCAATAGCGAAGGCTGGGTCAGCCAATACGACATTTACATTAAACCCGAACGTGCGCCAGGCGTGACGGTCGGTACGCCGGTTCGCAAGAATGGCATCCTCATCGGTCGCGTGAAAGGTGTTTCCACCGATGATGATGAAGGGCTGGTCGTGCTCCGATTGGGCATCGATAGCAAAGCGAAAGTCTATGAAAACGAGATCTGTGAAATCGGCACTGAATCCTTGCTCGGGGATGCAAAAATTGAGTTCTTGCCTTTGTCGAAAGCGGAGCGTGGGGCAGAGGTTACGCCCGACTACACGATGACGACCGTTGCGATCGAGAAAAATCCCATGGAGATTGCCACTGACTTTAGCGCTGGTTTTGATGAACTCAAGCCGCAACTGCGCGAGACATTGACGGGGATTCAGGATGCAGGGAAAGAAGTCGGTATTGCCGGACGAGAAATTGGAGATCTCAGTCGACAAATCAAGAACTCGTTCCAGGACAAAGAGGGTGAGTTCAATCAACTCGTTCGCGACTTGCGACAGTTCACCCAAAAGGGCCAACGTGCGGTGGACAACTTCAACCTGATATTTGAGGACATCAAAAGCGTTGTCGGAGATCCAGAAGTCAAACAACAGTTCAAGAATGCAATCACTGAAATCCCCAAGATCTTCGAAGAGATCCGCGTGCTGGTCGAAGACACGGGAACTGCAGTCCAAAACTTTGGTGAACTACCGGGTAAAGTTGACAAGACGCTTGCCAACGTTGAAGTGTTCAGCGAATCACTCAAGGAAAACGGCCCACAAATTCTCAAGCGGGTCAACACCAGCCTGGAAAACGTCGACAAGTTCGTCAACGAACTGAAGGGCGTCAGCGAATTGCTGGAGCGATTCAAGAATGCCGACGGAACCATTGTCAAACTGTTCGAAGAAGATGACTTATACCAGACCGTGCTCGATGCGGTCGCCAACATCAAAAAAGAAACGGTGCGGATTGGACCGCTAATGGACGATTTGCGTTTGTTTGCCGATGCGATTGCTCGCGACCCGGGTTCCCTGGGCCTTCGCGGTTCACTTGATCGGCGACCGGGAAAAACAGGATACAAAGGGAACGCCGGTCGAGACGGGATGCTCCGCTAGATAGAATCAATTTTTGTTCAAAACCGGAGCCCGGTTTTTCATAAACCGGGTTCTCTTATTTCTATCGAAGCGTACCATGCTACTTTTGTAACTGATTCTGCGCTTCAACTAGTGGCACCCATGTCTAATTTTCCGCCAACCACAGAGGAACTTTTCGAAACGTTCGAGGACCTTCAAGAATGGGACGAGCGTTATGACTTTATCATCGACCTGGGGCGCGAGTTGCCTGCCTTTCCCGACCATTTGCAGACCCACGAACATATCGTCGACGGTTGTATGAGTTCCGTTTGGTTGGTCGTCGAAGTCGACGCGCCGGATCAGCCGATCAAGATTCAGGCGGTCAGCGATTCGATTATCGTGAAAGGGCTGATCGTGGTCATGATGGCGTATTTCCATCACCTCAATGCGGCCGATGTTGTTTCCGCTGACGTTTCGGAGTACCTGGCGAAGCTTGGCCTCAACCAGCACCTCAGCCCGCAGCGACGCAACGGCTTGTTCGCCATGATCAAACGGCTGCGGATGGAAGTCACCAAGAAACTGGCCGTTTGATCGAGCCTCGTCAGCGTCAAGGGCTACTCAACGCCGTGAAAGTCTTTGATCACTTGCCACGTCTCTTCCGGTGACTCGGTGTATTGAAACAGATCGAGGTGGCTGTCTTGAATCACGCCTTCGTCGGCGAGAAACTGGAAGTCGATGATGCCGTCCCAGTATTCTTTTCCATAAAGAATGATTGGGATTTCCTGCATCCGACCCGTTTGCCGCAGCGTCAGGGTTGTGAACAACTCGTCCAGCGTTCCAAACCCGCCAGGAAAACAGATCAACGCTTTTGCTCGCAGCAAAAAGTGCATTTTACGAATGGCGAAGTAGTTGAACTGAAAGCACATTCCGGGAGTGATATAAGAGTTCGGCGTTTGCTCAAACGGGAGTGTGATGTTGAGCGCCATTGATTTACCGCCGGCTTCAAAAGCACCTCGATTGCCAGCCTCCATGATCCCGGGACCACCGCCAGTTTTGACGATGAACTCGCCGTCCCGAAATTGCATGTTGTACGCGGTCACAATTCGCGCAAACTCACGACACTCTTCGTAGTAGCGTGACTTTTGCACCATTCGTTCGGCACGAATCATTAGCCGCTGGGCTTGGGGATCATCTGGATCATTCGCAATCGCCGCTTGAGCTTCCTTATGCATTGCGGCCGCTTCGTCAGCGGGCTTAATCTGCGTGCCGCCAAAGATCACGATGGTCGATTGAATACCTAGTTCATCGAGGATCATCTCCGGCTTGAGTAACTCCATCTCCAGGCGGAGTGGACGAAGGTCTTCCATCGCCATGAATTCCGGATCACGATAGGCGAGCCGGTAGCTGGGATGCTCCATGATCGCCTTCAAGCGGGCTTCAATATCCTGGGGGTCGCTCACAAAACTTTCCTTGATAGATGAAGAGTCTGATTGATTGGGTCGGTATCAATCGCAAAAAGGTACTCTTGTCCAGCAATTGCGGTCAAGAGTACCTCTGTTTTGAACGGTCCAGAATGATCCAAACCGTGCCGATCGAAGCTGCCTAGAACGTCATGACGGCATCGATAGCAACTATTCCTTCACCCGGGCTGACGGCTGCAGCACCCCAGTCAAATCGCAACTCAGGTCGGATCGTCAAGTTCGAATTCGCACGGTAGTTGGCACCCATGGTGAAGCCATAGGTTGAACGAGTTGGGCCACCAAAGAATCGATCTGATTTCCACCATTCCAGTCGTGTACCCAGTCCAAGACATTCGTTGACGTCGCGGAACAAGTACTGCACGATGCCAAACTCCTGATTGTCACGCAAGTTGGCGACGTTTGCCTGAAACACATATCGCATGGAATCAGTCAGTTGGACCTCGGTGACACCAGATGAAAAGACGCCCGTGTCGCGGAACCCTGTATCACCGGCGGATACCGTCATCGATGTTTTGACAAACTCACCCAAGCGTCGACGGGTCCCCAAAATCAGATTCCCACCGCTGTTGTTTTCAAATCCAGTATCCCAACCGGTTGAGAAACCGATCAGGTTGGTTGTGCCACCACCGACGTTTCGCTCAGCCAGAACACCCGAATGCGTGAGTGGCTGAGTGTTAAAGAATGTGAACGAATGGCTGTAGAAAAAGTTCTGAGTCGAAGCGATTCGTTCGTAACCAAACGGTGAAATGAATTTACCAATTTTGACATCCCACTCGTTGTTGGCGACTTGCATGTACAACTGCGGCAATGCCCAACCGAAGGAGCCATTGTCCCAGCCGTTATCCCAGCCAGTTGGAGCTCCTGTTGGTGAGTTTCCAAATGCTTGAGTGTTCTGTGCATCCAGGCCGTAAAGGAAATCAGCTCGGTAGCCCAAACCCCAACCGTTTGAGTCACGGTTGGCTTGTCGCTGGGCATACATCCAAACCTGATTCAGATCAAACTCGCCGGGTCGATCGTTGACCAAGCCAGTGCTGCGGTTGTAGTAACCTGACGACAACCAACCACCGATCTCCAAACCGCGGCACGATTCACCAAACAGTTTTCGCTCAGGGCCAAGACAGCATCGCTTGCGGCAATCGCGTTGGCAGTAGTCCGATGCACCGCCTGCATTGCTTTGCACGCTCAGTGCGGGTTCACCAGTCACCCATTGACCGACATCATTTTGCGGCGAGACGGGACCGATCATGCGTGGCTCAACGGAACCGGGCGTCGTGACACGAGGTGCGGTCGCACGCGGCAGCGTTGCTTGCGGTTGAGCCGTCCCTTGAACGACGGTTGGCGCTGGAGCGGGTTGCTGGACGTCCGAGACCGAAGGTTGGCCATCGGAAAGTACCGATTCGACACCTTCCTGTTGACGAGCAAAGGAAACAGGTGACGAGAAATTTCGCTGAACGGCGGTCGAACGAACTCCGGTTTGAGTTCGGTTCGGCTGCACCGTACGAGCGGCATCAGATCGCCATGGATACGACTGGGCGTCGACAGAAGGCACTTGGGCGACAACACCACAAACTAGCGCCACGGCAAACATCGTGTTGATTCGAAACATCTGGGACTCCCCCAATCAACGCTTCACTGCGTTGGTTGCTAAACTGAGTGGACTTACCGGATTTTTCAACAAGTCCCGATTTGCAGAACCCGACTCATTGAGAGGGGTTTTGCGGACTCGAACAGGCTTTCTTGGTGAAGCTCATTCGGTTTGACGGACTTGTGCCTAAACCATGCTTTGGTTCGCCGGTTTCGTTGGGATCGGAATTATGGGTTTTTCCGAATTAGCATGTTGAATGCTTTGCCGGTTGATCCGAGTAGGTAAGCGAGCCCGGTTTGGTAGAGTTTGCGGGCAAGGTCAACGAATCGTCGCCAGATTCGTCGAACAACGTCTATTGGGTGGTATCAGGCTACCATTTGAATTGACCAAACTGCAATCAGTTGCGGTACGGCAAACCGCATTCAGATTTGCTATCGAGAGGTCGTTCAGCGCATCTGCGCATCGCGAAGCTCATCTTGGCAGCAATCGTGGACGAATCGGTATGTCGCTTTCGTCAGGAATGAGCTACGACTGCGAATGCCTTAGGCGGTTCGCTTAGGCGGTTCGCTGACGATACTCCAAATAGTGCTCATCTTCTCGTTGCTCGATGATCGCTTCATGAATGGAGGAGTGGGGGCGATCGAGCTGATCTTCATCTTCGTTCTGCATCGCCAACGTCTGTTGCAACACTTCAGCGGCAAGGCTCCGGTAGTCCTGTGCGCCATTGGAGTCAGGTGAGTACTGAAAGATCGATTGTCCGTAGCTCGGTGCTTCTGCCAAACGGATGTTACGGCGGATGCGAGTATCAAAACTTTTCGCTAACGCCCAGATCGAATCGGATTCACGCTGTTCTTCAAAAAAGACTTCCACATCGTCGACGACTTCATTGGCTAACCGAGTGCCCGTATCAAACATGCAATAGATCACACTGGAAAGCGTCAGGTCAGAATTCAATCGTCGCGCCACCAATTCGATCGTTCTCAACAGTTTGCTCAAACCATGGAGTGCCAAAAAGTGTGGCTGCAAAGGCAGAAAAACCTCGTTGGCAGTCGTCAATGCGTTGAGCGTCAGAATTCCCAATGAAGGCGGACAGTCAAACAGGATGTAGTCGAACTCTTCCGCAACGTCGGCCATTCGATCACGCAAGATGATTTCACGTCCGACGGCACCCGCCAATTCCATTTCAGCGGCGGCCAGATCGATGTGAGATGGGGATAACCAAAGGTTGCGGTCAACGGAGTGGGTGACTTCCTGCAGCGATACATCGGACGTCAATACGTCGTAAATCGAGAGGTATTCCTGCTCCATACCAAACCCAAGATGCAACGACGCATGCGCTTGTGGATCGAGGTCGATCAACCACACGCGCTTGCCAGATTCGGCCAAGGCAGCACTGAGGTTGACGGCAGTGGTCGTTTTTCCGACGCCGCCCTTCTGGTTGATGATTGCGATACTTCGCATCGGAAACTCCATTTTCCTGGTAGCCGCGACATTTCGCCACGTTTCATAATGGCCAAAGTATATCCCGTTCGGTTGTGTTGCTCATAGCCGAATCGGTTAGTGTGCTAGCGAAGTTTTTCGATTATGTTCTGCGTTTGGTTGGCAGACGATCGCGAAAGTTAGAGACTTACGAGGTGAAATCATGCAGTTATTCCGGTTTCAAAAGGGCTATTCGCCAATATTGATCAGCAATCCACACGGCGGCTCTGTCGTCTTGCCTGAAATTGCTGAACTGATGAACGAGTCAGCTTTGGACACAACAAATGCTGACAAGTATCTCGCTCGTATCTTTGATTTGCCGACGCTTGAAAGCGCGGCAATGATTACGGCCAATATGTCCAAAGTCGTCGTCGATCTTCTGGCCGATCCAGGATCACAGGCAATGGTGCCGGTGACGACTCAAACTGGCGAGCCGATCTATTCGATTGGCAACGAGCCTGATGATTCGGAAATCGCCAAGCGACGCGAACACTATTTCGATCCCTACTTTGACCAGCTTCAATCCGAACTGCAACGTTTGTGTGGTCGGTTTCCGACGGTGGTCCTGATCGATGTGCATGCCCTGCCGATGGACACTTCAAATGGCGAGCCGGGTCAGCCAGTTCAATCAATTGCGGAGATCCGTTTTCCCGAATCGTTGCAAGCCAACTACCGCGAGTTGGTCGATCACCTGCACCAACAATTTGACTTTGAGAACTCCGGCGTGGTGGTCAATCCGACCAATGACCCAAATCGAATCGTCCGTCACGCAGCGGATCATTTCACAGGCGGTGCCAGCGTGCTTCCGTTCGAACTGTATTTGAATCCGTGCAACTACCTCGACCCGGATGATGGCTCGCTGGACTACGAAGGTCGCAAGCGGGTGTCTTCAATGATTGAGCCGATCCTGTTTTCGATGTTGCGATGGGCGGAAGCAAAATCCGTAAACGCTGTTTGAGCGTGTCCGATTTTGATCGAGCGATATTAATCGAGCGACTTTGACCGAGTGAAAGGTGGGCGAGAAATTCCTTCTCGTGAGACCGCAATGACTCGCTGGGCCAAACAGAGCTGGAGGTTCACTCAACTTGGTGAGTGACTAAAATTCTCGCTGGAGATCTGATTGGAATGACTCGAAATTCCGCCGCAATCTTGGAGGAACCTGGATCACTTCGGAGTCCGAATTGAGTCCTTCCGGCCGGTCCTGATTTTGACTGACTCCCTCTTTGCCCGTGTTTGGTCGAAGGTTAAGACTCTTGACGGCTCGCTCGTACTTGCGTTTCGCTTTGGCGTCACCTGATTCGGCGGCCTGTTTCATTTTTTGCCAACGATCGAGAAACTCTTTTAGTTGATCTTCGGACCAACCAAGTTTATCCAGCAACTCTGGATCCGGTTTATCTTTCTGGTTGGCAAGTGATTCGAGCACAAGGTCGGATCGCTTCTTCGAATGCTCATAGTTCTCATTGTCGGTCTCCAACGCTTCCGTCGGACCTGAGGTTCCAGATCCATTGCCGGTAGGTACAGCATCGCTGTTGCTGCTGGATGAGCTTTCCGAGTTACCTTGTTTCCCTTTTTCGCCTTGGCTCTGTTTCGAACCAGATTGCGAATCGCCTTTTTGGTCGCTGGAAGCCTGTTGGTTGTTCTCGTTACCCGATTGCTTGTTTGAGGATTGATCTCCTTTTTGACCCGAGGATTCGTTCCCCTGTTTTCCTTGTTGTTTGGGACTTTCTTTGTCGCCAGAGCCCTGTTGTTTGGAATTCTTTTGATCTGAACTCTGATCACCTTCACCGGTTTGGTCGGAGTTTTCTTTTGCTCCTGACTGCTGATCCTTGGATCCGTCCTGATTACCGGCTCCTTTTTCTGCCGAGTCTTCTTTGGGCTCGGTACCGCCTTGAGACTCTGAGCTATCTTGATCGCTCGAATCTTGCCCGCCCTTTTGACCGCTCGAATCCTGGTCGCCCTTTTGATCGCTGGAATCTTGCCCACCGGAGTTTTGAGGACTGGAATCGGATTGTGATTCGCCTTGTTGCGACGGGTCGTTCCCTTGACCTTGCGGGTCACCGTTCGGATCAGAAGGATCACTATTTTTGGAACCGCTTTCAGGCTGATCGGATGGGTCACCCTCGTCGGGCTGCCCTTGATTGCCCTTGGGCTCAGAACCTTGTTTTGGCGGATCGGAACCGGCCTCGGCACCTTGACCACCATTCTTCTCTTCGTTTTCTGTTTGTGATTCCCCCTGGCTCGGATCACTGCTGTTTTGGTTTCCGGAGGGGTCGCTCCCCTGTGAACCGCCCGAGTTGTTTTCGCTGTTCTCGTTTTCGGATGAATTTTGATTTTTAGAGGCTTGATTTTCTGAACTTTGATTTCCGGGCGGTTGGTCGCCGGTTTGTTTCTCGTTGCCAGCTTGCGAGCCTTGTTCCGCTGACTTGGGATCCCCGTCGTTTTCTTGGCCCGCCGCTTGATTCTCTTTTGAGCCTTGGTTTTCTTTCGAGCCTTGATTCTCTTTTGAGCCGGCTTCATTCGTTGAATTGTCGCCAGGCTGTTTGTTTCCTTGAGTTCCACTGTTCGAATCGTCGGCCGATGACGAATTCTCTTGGCTAGGATCGTTGTTGCTGTTTGACGGATTGTCTTGAGCGGACTGATTGTCGGTCGAATTCTGTTTAGTGGAATCAGAATTCTCTTGACTTGAGTTGCCTTGATTGGGTTGACCGGTATCGCTCTCGTTCCCCTGTTGATCTTGAGAGTTCGGTTGGGAATCCGCAGAGTTGTTTTGCTGCTGCTCTTTTTGTTTTTCCTTGACGAAATCTTCGAGCTCACGGAAAACTTCTGCATCCGAAGCGTCTTTGGTCAAGCCATCATTTGACTGGCCACCTTGCGGGTTCCCAGAGTTAGGTTGGCTATTGCTTTGTTGGTCGGAGGGATTCCCATTCTCTTGGGGACTGGTGACGTTATTTTTGGAGCCAGACTGCCCTGAATTTTGTTGGTTGGGATTCTGGTTGCCTGAATTCTGTTGCCCCGATTGGTTACCTGAGCTTTGTTGTCCAGATTGGTTACCGGAGCTTTGTTGTCCCGACTGATTGCCTGAGCTTTGTTGTCCCGACTGGTTTCCCGAGTTTTGTTGTCCCGACTCATTGCCTGAATTTTGCTGTTCCGAATTCTGCTCGCCGGAATTTTGCTCACCGGAATTTTGTGGTTCTGAATTCTGGTCCTGTGGAGGTTGTTGACCAGCATCGTCGGGGTTTTTCTGTTGTGGATCAGGTTGCTTTGGCTCACCACCATCTTTAGGTTGGGGCTGCTGGTCATTGCCATTGCCCTGATTCATTGAGTCATTCTTTGGATCGCCTTGATCAGGGTTTGCTTGATCAGGGTTACTTTGGTCACCGGGCTGGTTACCTTGGTCGCCAGGTTGACGATCTTCAGGTTGTCGCGGTTTTTCTTGTTGGTTCGCGCCCGGTTTCTCGTTTTGATTCGGATCCTTCTCGTTTTGATTCGGGTCTTTCTCGTTTCCTTGTTCCTTGTCCGGGTTGTCTTCGTTGGGGTTGGGTTGGTTCGGGTCCCGTTGTTCTTCTTTCCGATCAAGTGCTGGATCGGGCTCGGTCACGATGAAGGTGTAGTTTTTGGAGCGTGAGATATTCGGGTCTGGTTCGGTATCATCAAAATAGGACGTGCGATTATCTTTGACTCGAAAGAAAAAGATCGCTTGATCGCCTGCGCCCAAGCCGAGTTGATCTGGGCGAATCTGATGTCGTGCGCTGACTCTTTTTCTCGAGGTGTCGCTGGAATTCATGCTCAGCGATTTTGAGACGAGTTTGCGTCCATTCGACTCGATCTCCAATTCAATCTCAGAGATTTGATAGTCCAAGTCGATCGCCTCAATGTCGACAGGAAGCCCGCCGTTTTCGGCAATTTTGACTTCAGACTCGACTGGATTGAGCACTCGGATCTCCGGAGCCAAGTCGGGAATGATCCGAATCGGATAGAGGTTTGCCTGTTCGTTTTTGTTTCCTTCGGTGCTGACAAACGTCAGTCGATAGTGAGTCGCGTACGGGCGCGTGCGGTTGGCGTCCAGCGTCAGTTGAAACCGACCATTGGCATTTTGACCATCGATCAACATCTTTTGCGGCGACCCGACACTCAGGTAGCGTTTTTGAGGCGCATCGGGCGAACCATTGGTGGCTTCACGGAGCAATTCGATGTAGGCCACATCGATGGGCAGGTTGGCGTAGGCGTGCAGGTAGACTTGCGAACCTTCCGCGGCATCGATGGCGCCAACTTTTTGAGTTCGTTTGGGGAGCTTGGTGTAAGCGGGCGGCACGATATCGATCGACTCGACAGTGATGGCAGGTTTGGGTTCTACCGTAACCGTATATTTTGAGCTTGCACCATCCAGTGCGATCACTTGATAGGTCATCGACTGACGAATCCCACTGTCACCACCCAGGTCGACTTCAAACTGGTTAGGTGAGATGTCGTCCGCTCTCATCGGTAACGACTGATCGACCAGTCGTTCATCCAGCGTTGAGAAAATGACTTTGACGTCTTCTGGAGAAAACGCGCCGTCAACTCGTGCAGAGACGATAAACGGATCGCCAAAAAAGACCCGTGCATCGCCGGGCTCAACTTGCGAGATCGTAACGACAGCAGGTTTGGCAAACTCAGAGCCGGGAAACAGGATTCGCGGAATCGTCGGCAGGGGACTCTTGGGAGAAATCATCCAATAGATGATGGCGAACGTCGCCAGACCAACCAACCAGAATCCACCTTGGATAAGTTTGGATCGGTCGACGGTTTCTTCTGCCGGAACGCTCGACAAATCAGTTGCCGCTTGGCGCGAAACAGCATCGAGAACGGCAGTGCGAACGGTCTCGGGTTTCTTTCTTAGCGACACATAGTTCAGCAGGCTGTTGTAAAAACCTGGCTTCGCCTCTTCGATCATCTTGGCTGCGTAATCCGGATTGATTTTCCTGATCAACAGCGGCAAGATCAGCGTTGCAAAAATGAACGACAATCCACTCAGCAATCCGAAAAGCCCGACCCAGCGACCGACATGCCCTAACGGCCAGATCCAGGCGTCAATGATGGCAATGACCAGAAAGAATGCCATCACGTAAAGCATCAACGTCAACAGACCGGACATCATATCGACCGACTTGACTTGGCTACGCGTTTTTTCGATCTGTCGATCGACGTAGGCCTGAACTTTCGTTTCCTGGGTCGCAGATGAGTTGGGCGCGGAGGCTGCGTTGGTAGACATAAGCATTTTGCTACGACAGTCGTCAATTTACAAAGAGGGCACACTTCAACATCGGTTGAGGTGTGCTTTTATTATAGGCATCCGCCAATTTTGAGGTTTAACCGTTTTCTCAGCGGCGCGAATGCCGGTTTTCTTTTGAGATTCGTCATTTTAACCGGCAAAAACCAACGTTTCAGCGCTGAAACGGCAGGTCACGCCGTCGGGCGATTTATTGACGCTGGTCAGAATTTGGTCGACGAAACGGGTTCTCCATCTCCAAAAACTGACGCCAATCCAACGTGCGATTTTCTTTGGTCCGGTTTCGCGCGAGGTACAATTCTTTGAGGCGGACCAGGTGAACCTTGAATGGAAGCTGATCCAGTTCATCCCGTTCTTCATCCGAAAGGGATTCATAAAAAGTCATCAGTTGTTCGCGCGACACGTTGAAATATGACTGATTGACTTTGTTGACCCACTGAATGATCAGATCGCGCTGACCCTCATCATTCTGTTCTTGCAAGGCCCGACGGGCGGCTGGAGTCAACATGGCCATCAGGACTTCAATATCGTTTTCGCGCATCACCATCGCTTCAATAAACGGGCGATCAATCTCGATCAGGTAATCCACGAGATGATTGAGCTGCCCGCGCTTTGCCAAACGGTCGATCATCCGAACGGGCAATGGAATTTGCCCACGCGATTGTCGCGACGCGGTGACCGCAGACGGAAAGTGTTCGCGTATCTGGTCTTCATGAGCATCGATCATGCCACGAAACCAACCAAACAGTAATTCAGCATCTTCTTCAATAAGACCGTTAGTTGCTCCAAATCGTTCCCGCGCCTGTTGGGTTCGAATTTCAGCAATCTGATTGAGTCGTTCTTCGGTGGGCGTGTCCAGCAACCGCGAACGTGGTCCCGCTTCGATCGTCTTGAGCCAAGAAAAATATTGATTGAGCGTGTCGACCAGTTCATCCCGGTTCTCGTGGTTTTCCAACGAACGCCCAAACTCAACTAAGGCGTCTCGCCGTTCGGGAGGGAATTCCTGAAAATCATCCAGTCGCTTTTTTAGTTTCGATTTTTGGTTCACATCGAGCGACTCGATCCAGGCGGTTCGTACATCTTGATCTTGAGAGTAAACGGCCAACGTCGACTGGATGGGAAATTCACTGGAATACTCTTCGTCGGTACTTAGCGAATCGAGCTCATTGCGCGAAAAGAAACCTCGCTGGTTCATCTGCTCGAGGAAGCCCAAGTCCAAATTGACTGCCGTGTAGCGTTCGTGATTTTCGATCGTCGACAAATGGTCAATCAAAATCGATTCCGACTGAGTCTGGATCGATCGGTACCAGGAAAAGCCGACAAAGAACAAGACGCCAAACGCGGCAAAACAGGTGAAAATACGAGCGATCCAAAACCACGAAAACGTGGGTGCCGCTTCTCGGGCCGCTTCTTGAACCACCATTTCCATCGTGGTCTTGGTAAACGATGAACCCGGTTCGGTTCGAGGCAAACGATCCAAAACATCCCAGGTCTGTTGCAACGATTGCATCTCGGCAAGGTAGGCCGGATCCGAATTCAGACGCTGCTCAACCTGCTGGTTGGTCTGTTCGTCGAGCTCACCATCGAGATAAGCGGTCAGCTCCTCGATGACTTGAAACTCGCCGGTTTGTTCGTCCGTTGTCATGGTCTAGCAGTGAGTTGATGAATCTGGTTGGGAAGTGTTTTCTGTTGGGCTGTCTGATGCAGTAAAAACCTGAGCAGCCGGTCCAAGTTCGCCGCTTTTCAAGTAAGGCTCTAGTGCTTCGCGCAAGTTGGTTCTTGCTCGAGACAACAGCGATTTGACGGCTTGCGGCGTGAGTTCCATCGCTTCGGCAATCTCGAGATAGCTCATGCCTTCAAATTTTGACAACAGGAGTGCCATCTTTTGTCGGTCGCCAAGTGTTTCAATTGCCAAGCTGATAACGCGTTCCATCTCCTTCTGGTCGGCCAGCCGAGCTGGCATCAAGTTGCTTTTATCTTTCGCCATCGTGTCCAACGGTCGAACTGGCATCGAACCCGAAGGCGATTGTGTCAAATTGACTTCTTTGCGACGCGAACTTCGCCGCAACGAATTGCTGGCGACGTTGTGCGTGATCGTGTAGAGCCAAGTTGAAAATTTTGCCGTGGGAGTGTAACGCTCTCGAGCACGGTACACCCGCAAGAACACGTCCTGAGCAAGGTCCTCCGCAATGCTGCGGTCGCCAACCAGATGCTCCAGCAACGTCACCAAACGGCTCTGATATTTGTCGACCAACGATTCGAATGCAACGGCGTTTCCACTGCGCACCTGCAACATTAATCGAACGTCAGGGTCGACCAGTTCGTACTTGGTAGGTTTAGGATTACTCTGGGAGTCGGTTGAAGACAATCGAAATGCCCGAATAGGATGTTGTTTATATATGAACCCCTGGCAGTCCAGAAAGTTCTGCCAGCACCGACTCGATTCACACGATCATTCCCGCATCGAGTGTGTGAAAAACAGGTACAATCGAGTCGACCTCAATTATTTCATGCCGGTGCCATTAAATGAACCTCGACGACCCGGTTTGCCTCTGCTTTCACGTTTCTCGACGAAAAATCATCCGCTATATCAAGATCGAAAAACCTCGACGACCCAGCCAACTGAGTGAATGTTTTGGGGCAGGGACCGGATGTGGATGGTGCCGGCCCTATCTCGAACGGCTCCATGCTCAACACGGAGAATCGGTACCGTCGACATCAGATTCCCATTCGAGCGATGCGCCCACTGCCGCCGACCTGGATTCAATCACCGCCCAAGAATACCAAAAAGCCCGTGAAAACTACCGTAAACAACGGGAAGAACAGGATCGATCCTGACCGCCAACGGCTGCCGCCGCCCTGATTTTCCAATTGAACGTCGCTATTCAAAACGAAGAGGTTTTATTACAATTCCGGGCTTTACCACTGCCCTGAAAATCGAAGAAATGTCAAATGGCCAAGAAAAAGGCTACCAAAAAGACGACAACCAAAGCCGCAAAATCGACGGCCAAAAAAGCAACAAAAAAATCGTCCACGAAAAAGTCAACCAAAGCCGCCACCAAAAAGACCAAGAAAACGGCAGACGACGGTGAAGCAGCACCGAAAAAGAAAAAACGCAAGTCTCGAAAAAAGGCAGAGGAGGTCGTTCGCCTCAAAGTCTTCTGGGGTGTCTTTAACCATGCCATGAAGCTGATCGCCAAATACGAGTACCACCAACGTAAGGCAGCAGACAAACGAGCCAAAGAACTCTCTCCCGAAGGCAAGCCACCGCACTTCGTCCAAAAAGTGAAGGATGAAATCGTGGAAGTTTTGGCCGAAGAGGGGGCAGAAGCCGCTGAAGCAACGACGACCAAAAAGAAGGCCACCAAAGCCACCAAAAAGGCCGCCAAGAAAAAAGCAAAATAGCTTGCTGTTCAGATAACAAGTTTGACTGCAGCGTTTGCCAAAGTTTGCCAGTTCAGAGTTTGCCAGTAAACGGCTGCACGTTGACAGCTTGCCGAGAACTGCATTTCAAAAGATCCCCAGTGCCTATCACTGACGGATCTTTTTTCGTTCGATGCTGAATTTTTTGCGAACTCACTGGTTCAACAGAGACCAGCGATCAGAACTTTGGCTTCGATGGCGACCGAACGCGTCAGGAAGCTGTCAGCTTAGTCAATCACAAAACTTCAGTCGCTTCTTCAGATGCAATCGTTATTCAACTGCGTTTGATTGAATATCGAGTGATTGATTGCCTTGTGACGAACAAGTCGAGCGACGCCCATCAATCAACCACACTACTTGCCTCAGCCACAGCCAACCAATCGACTTGGTCGTCAAACGCCTCGGCTCCATATCTCAGTCGAGACAGAACCGGGGCTTGTGCCCGCCGCGCGATCTCTTCACGGTTCGAGTCCATACTGATGTCCCCGTCAAACATGCGGGCGTCGTTCAGGATCACCCCTCCGACAGGAAGTCCATCTCGAAAACAAGCCGCCGTCACCAAGGTTTGCAATGATTGGTTAATCGCGCCGATTACGTTGGGAACGACGACGACCAATGGATAGCCGAAGTCCAATGCCAGGTCAGCAATGAATTCGTCATCGTTGACTGGTGACATCAACCCGCCAGCGCCTTCGACCACAATAAAGTCACATTCGTCAGTCCACGCTTCGATTCCTTTGCGCAGCAAGTTGGCATCGAGTTCTCGGCCAGCATTGCGGGCGGACAGATGAGGCGCCAACGGTGCCTGAAAACGCTGCGGGCAAACCGCGTCCAGTGACAACGGGCGTCCGGCAGCTTCCCAAAGCGCGACAGCATCTTCCGAAATCAGCTGGCGACCGTCCGAGACGCAATCGCTGGCAACCGGCTTGTAAACACCAACTCGATGCCCAGCTTCCGTCAGTTCTTTGACAATCAAAGAAGCGACAAACGTCTTGCCAACTTCGGTATCATTTCCGGTCACAAAAAGACCGAGGGGAGGTTTATTTAACATGGCGTAAGACTAACATTGTGGGCGATCCCGTCCAGTGGTCGCTCTCATTTTGACTTTCAAAACATAGGGTTTCAACGCATGAAGGCCGGCGAAACAGACAGCAATTCGACAATGGTCTCGGCAATCCAATTACCTTGCTCATTGGATGTGGACACCAACTTCCAATCGACAATCGAGCAGATCGAGTTGGCGGCAGGGCAGGGGGCTCAACTGATCTGTCTTCAGGAACTATTCTCCAGTCGCTACTTCTGCCAGACAGAAGACCACGACCATTTTCAATTGGCAGAAACCATTCCTGGTCCAACGACGGATCGGTTGAGTGAGACCGCCAAACGACTGGGAGTTGTACTGGTTGCCGGTTTGTTCGAACGCAGAACCGCCGGACTGTATCACAATTCGGCGGTCGTGATCGAATCGGACGGTTCGATTCTGGGTTGCTATCGAAAAATGCACATCCCCGACGACCCTTTCTTCTACGAGAAGTTCTACTTCACTCCTGGCGACCTCGGTTTTCAGAATTTCTCAACGTCCGTTGGAAACGTGGGCGTGTGCATCTGTTGGGACCAGTGGTTTCCCGAGGCGGCACGACTGACCGCAATGCAAGGTGCGGAGTTTTTGGTCTATCCAACCGCCATCGGTTGGCAAGCTCCAGAAAAAGCCGAGTTCGGCGATTCGCAACGCAACGCATGGCAAACGGTAATGCGTTCACATGCAATCGCCAACGGTGTTTACCTGATCGCGCCCAATCGCGTCGGTACGGAAGACCACATTGAGTTTTGGGGATCTTCGTTTATCGCAGATCCCTACGGCAACGTGATCGCGGAAGCCAACGATCATGAGGCGGAAACCATTACGGCCACTTGCGATCGCAGCCTGATTGACACGGCGAGAACTCATTGGCCATTTTTTCGTGACCGTCGAATCGATGCTTATCAAGGGTTAACACAGCGATGGGGCCAGTCGAGATGAGCCGCTTTCGAATGCCCGCTGAATGGGAACCCCAAGCAGCCATCTGGGCGACTTGGCCAGACAACTCAAAGACGTGGCCTGAGAATCGAGTCAAAGCACAAATTGAGTTTTCAGCACTGGTCCATTCGCTTGCCCAGTTCGTACCTGTCCACGTGATGGTCAATCAGGTGAGTCTTGGCGTGGCCCGTCGATACTTGATCCAACCAGATACCTTCAACATTCATTTGATTGACATTCCAACAAACGATGCGTGGGCACGCGACTATGCTCCCACGTTTGTCGTCGATCGTGATAGCCACTCACTGGTTGCACTGGATTGGCAGTTCAATGCTTGGGGCGGCAAGTACTCGCCGTTTGATCTGGATGCTTTGGTGGCAACACGAATCGCCCAAGGCCAACAGATCGAACGAGTTGAACTTGGTCTCTGTTTTGAAGGTGGAGCGATCGAAACCAACGGTGCCGGAATCATCCTGTCGACGACCAGTTGCGGGCTAGACGACAATCGAAATCCAAGCCTCCCCAGAGAAGAACGATTGGCTCAATTCGAGACTGTTTTCAACAAGTACCTGGGTGCTCAGAATACCGTCTGGTTGCCCGGTGCTGCGATCGAAGGCGATGACACCGACGGCCATATCGATCAACTCGCTCGGTTTGTCGGCGAAACGACGATCGTTTGCGCGTGCAGCGAACATACCAACGATCCTCAACACGCGAAACTTGAACAGAATCGAATCGCACTAGAAACTGAACTGGCCAAAGTCGATCCAGGAACGGAGTTTGAGTTGATCGGATTGCCAGTGCCGGCTTCGTTCGAGCATGGAGGACGTCGCATCCCGGCAAGCTACTGCAACTTTGTGATTACCAACGAACTGGTCGTTGTGCCTCAATTCAGCGTCCCGGAAGATTTGGCCGCATTGTCAATATTGCGATCGCTGTTTTCAAATCGTCATGTGATTGGCTTGCCCAGTCGGAACCTCTCGGTCGGCCTAGGGTCGTTCCATTGTTTGACGCAACAAGTTCCTGCTTTGACAAATGACGATTGACGGCAAAATCAATTTGAACCAGCGCTGAAGTTTTACGACAGGAATGAAGGTCGACCGATCGTAAACATTGAACCCGTCAGTTAGCAATTTCTCGTCGTGAAAAAACCATCTCATGTTCGGTTTCACTTTTGCGACGATAACCGAGCAGATGAAACAACTCGTTGGCCAGAAATCGGGCAACGCGTTTGTTGACCAACAAGGCATCCGGTTGTTTCTCGCATCGAGAAACGCCAGGCAACCAAACAAGCATTTTTTCAAAACGGAATCGTCTCAGTATTGACGACAGCGATAACGCCCAGCCGGGGACTTGCCTCACCAAAAAGAATCCGTCGTTTCCACTGTTCTGGTACAGCGGCATAAAGACTTTCGCCCGCATGGGAGCTTCGATCGTTCCTTGCCGATCGCTCGCGAGCTTTTCGCCTTTGTCGATGTTTGAAAAATTGCGAAAACCGGGTTCCATTTCGAATCGGTCGTCTTCCTGAATCGCTTTGCGAAAAATGACTTCATAGATTCCATTTCCAGAAGTCACTGAGCATTTGAGATGACGCTGGTGATCCATCAGGTCCACGAGATCGCTTCCTCGAATCAGACCGGCATTGACCAGCGCCATCCAAATGAAGGACTCATGAGTTGTCACCGATTCCGGGTCTTCGTGTTGTCCCGCTTCAAATGCCATCGCGACCGGTCCAAAATCATTGAGATAGCTTAACAACGGACCGGCGAGATACTCTTCAATTCCCAACACGGTCGGAACCGGGAACGTCAATGCGAACCGTCGATTGTCTAACTGATCATTGATGGCGATAAACGGTTCGGAACGGGACGACGTCGTATGCAGGTCAATGAAGTACAGCTTCTCGGCTGAGGTTTGTTGCAGCATCGGATCAATAAACTCAAACAGCTCAACCTGTTCCCGATATTCAGCAACTGAATCCAGCACTTCATCGGCGGTGCAATTCGATGCAGGGTCGGAAGGTGTTGTCGCGTTTGCCCCAAGTCGATGGTGACTAAATCGTTGAGTGAACTGCCGATCCCAAATTCGATTGAGGTCCTGATCGACGAACCGTCGCCCGGCGGCAAGTGCTACGAGGTTTCCTGCCAGTCCCAGTAAACGACCATGGAGCTGGATCTGTCGATTCTGAATTTCGGCGAAGACTCGCTGAATCGCGATCACGCCGGATGGCTCGTTACCATGCACGCCTCCGAACAGCACCAAGGTGGGGCCATGGGTCGACGTGGGCCCATCACTGCCATTCAGGTCACCGATGACCCGACCCGTTTGAAACTTCTGATTAGAAAACTCAAACGAAATCATCAGCAATCAGTGTCGGACTAAACGAAGGGAAGAATGCTCGGGAATCAAATGCATGGTGCTAACGATATACCGAAACGTCAGATTGCCAAGTCCATCCAGACCGAATCACATCAGCTTATTTCTGATCGGCAACTTTCGCATGCAAACGTCGAAGATCGTTGGCTGTAATTATGCCAATCACGCGGTTATCCCGAATGACTGGCAGGCTGCCGCAATCATTCGCCAACATGATCCGTTCGGCAGTTTCCACAGAAGTTTCTGGCGCCACAGAAATGATATCGGCGGTCATGCAGGTTTCCACCAGTGCGGTCGCTGGATCGCCGCCGGATTCCCGAAAGTCAGCGATGTCGCGAGCGGTGATCACGCCAGTGACTTCGCCAGATTGATTTTCCACTGGCAGGTGATGAAACTCGTTCCAATTCATCAAGGTCTCCGCAAACTCAACGATGTCATCTTCATGGACCGTCACGAGATTGGTCACCATGATGCTGTCAACGCGGTTGTATCGCGAGGGAATCATGAACAACGATGCTGAGTTTGGGAGTTCCCACTGGTGAACCGGGCGATCTTCGGTGCCATGGTCGGCCATGTATTTGGTGATCGTCAACATCGACTCGTCCACCGAGTTATTCTCGCGAAGCTGTCGCATCGCGCGAATCATCCAGGCCGCGCCGGTCTGTTTGGTTTTGACGCGTTGTTCAATGACGTTGAGGTACGGGTTCGATTCTTCGGGCTCGACACCGATCGATGAAAGTCCTGTTTGAGCTAACGGCAACAATTCATCAAGGATCAAACGATCCGTTTCGATCCAACGTCCAAACCAGAACATTTCATTCGACAATCCATTGCGAGCCGCTTTGAGAAAGTTGGAACGAACATCCTGAAAATAGAAATGCTGATCCCATGCTCCACAGCATTTTGGCGGCATCGCCAGCATCAATCCAATCCAAAAAACTGTATTGGCCATTTCATCGATGGTCGTTGGACCTGCGGGAATGTAGCGATTCTCGATCCGAAGGTGTGGTTTGCCGCCTCCAACACCGTAGCAGGCGCGGTTCCACTTGTAGAGCGTTCCGTTGTGTACATTCATCGCTTTGAGCTGTGGAACCTGTCCTCGATTCAAAAGATCCAGCGACGTTTCATCGCCCAGCTCGGCACCGATGATCAGTTTGTAAAACGCAACATCGTCTTTAAAAATCTCCGCGGCAGACGTTTTCAACCAGTCATATCCGAACGCAACTCTTGGCTGTTTGTCACGAATGTAGTTGCCTGCATGTCGGATTTCGACTGATTGACGAAACAGGGCGATTCGAGTTTCGCTCCACAACTCTTTACCAAGCAAAGTTGGCGAATTGACACTGGCAGCCAGAACGGGTCCGGCCAGTACCTGCGCCCAGTTGTAACGATCGGCAAACTCGCCAGGGTCGACTTGTAAATGAATCTGGAAGCTGGTGTTACACGCTTCGAAGAGTATCGAATCATGGATCAGATTGATCTCATCCACGCCTTCAATGAACAGTGAAAAATTTTCACCGCGAAGTTCTTTCAGGCTGTGATCAAGAACCCGGTAGCGTGGGTTGGGGGTCATGTTTCGAAAACTGAGATCACTCTTGCGAATCGTGGGCAAGATCCCCGTCAACAATAGCTGACTGCCTGCGTTGTCGGCTGCTTCAGATGCCAATGTCACGAGTTGGTCCAACTGGCGATGCATCTTTTGAAAACACCCCGAAACAGCGTCTTGCGGATCGAGGTTGATTTCCAGGTTCCACTTGGCCAATTCCGAGGTGAAATGCGACTCGCCTCCGCTTGCAATCGCCTTGAGGATGCCGGGACCGGTCATCGCCGGTCGCATGTCGTTTCCAATCAGACAGAATTCCTGTTCAGCACCAATACGCGTGACGCCCGATTCAATCTGCCCTTCATCGATCATTCGCTCGAGCGCATGAATGTCTGACAAAAGATGCCGCAGGAATCCGGTTTTGGTTTCCCGAGATAAAGGACTGATTTGCTGGTCACCCATAGTCGCACCTGCCGCTGATCACTTGGAATATTCGCCATCATACCAAGCGTTGAAACGGCATGCACAATTCTCGAATCCGACTCATTAGATTTCAGCCAACCAACAAAGCGTGCTCCCTGAACGGTGACCAGCTCTCTCGTTAAAACATGGCGTTTCCTGGACGGCACTACTCGTCAAAATTGACATCTCCTGCGTTGATTGTTCCAAGTGCACCCCACACGCCGTAGGGACTGGGCACTCGGTTTTTAATATCGTCCTCACTGAGTGCAGATGTCGCCGTATCGCCGCAGTCGATATCAACTGAAATGGCATGGGCCGAACCATCGAGGTAGGCAACGACCACAACGCCCGCGTGTGGACCACTGGCAGGAAGTATCCCGTCACTGCCGATGTCCTCCGTTAACCAACAAGCACTGTTGGGTGGCGTGATTGTGTTGACTTGGGTAATCCCCGTGCGACCATCTGCCCAGCAGTCAGTTCGCCGACGATCGGAGAACTTGGCGTCTTCGGAAAAGGCGATCGTTGATGCAGGGAAATCCAGAATCTGCGACCCGCCTTGGATACCAATTCGGTATTCTTCAATCGGGCCTCTCCCGATTTCCGCGAACGCAATCGTATTCGACGTTCCGTCGGTCACTTCATTTAACGAGACCTGGAGAGAACCAGCGAACGGTCCACGAGGATTCTCCGGGTTGACAAGATTGCGGGCACGATCGCCGACACAAAAACCATAATGTTGACCACCAAATTCCTCGGATCCGTCATTGGACGAAGGACAGAGCAACGTGTCGATCCGGGTCTGCCATGGCGGGTATGCCTTCATCCAAGGCGCCGGCATTGCCGGAAAACTCTGCTCACCTTCGACAAACGGATCGCGAATCTGTTGTTCCAAAACTTGTCGCTCCATAAACGGGAGCAAAGAAAATGTTCCGTTGTACATCATCGCGTCCCCAGACAGATCTGCACCGCCTATGCAAGATGGCAATTTCAAGTGCGCCCCTTCATAGTTCAACGCTGCCAGCGAAAGCTGCCGAAGGTTGTTCATGCAACTGGTGCGGCGCGTGGCTTCACCCGTGGTTCTCACCGCTGGAAGTAGCATGGCGATTAAAATCGCAATGATCGCCATTACAACTAACAGTTCGACCAACGAGAAGGCTCGACGATTTGGATTGAATTTCATGACGACTCCGATATGAAAGAAGATGTGACAGCGGTCTCACGAGTTACTTGGATCAACTCGCCGCAGGGCCGGCGTTCTTGATCCGCTAGAGGAGAGTGGTTCTCGGTCAAGGCAAGGTCCGAATGCGAGTTGGTTTTTGCTGGAATGATCCGGCGCCGCAGCTCATAGACTCCCAGGGGCAGTGTCCAGCTTGTCCATACCGCGATTCGATAGGTCCATTCAGTTTCAATCTGCATGACGATTGTTGCCCCCGTCATTAATCTCAACAACAAAGGGGATGACAACAACAGAAAGCTCCGCGTCGCCCAAACCCGATGAATTGTGAACCGCCTGTTTTTGGCGTGCCAAGCAGCCATCACGATGCTCATCGAAGTGACGGCAGTCAAAGTAAAAAAGGAAACGCCTGCAACTGGACCGGTGAATGCCTCAGTAGCCATCACCATTCCACTGGGTAACATCAATCCAAGTGTGACAGCGACCAGCAGTTTTCCAAGTGTCCGATGCCAGCGATGGTAACGGTTCCGTTTACCACTGAACATTAAAAACGCACTGATTACTAGGGCGACTGGCCCGGTCAGAATGTGAACATAAAACGCGACTCGGTAGAGCCCTTTAAAGATCTGTTTCCGTCCAGCCAGAAAGTTGGACTCAAAACTGGCGGGAAAATAGTATTGGTACTCAACCAGAATCATCAGCAGTGTTTTAAAAAACAAGATCACTGCCAACGCAAACGCCCAATTTATCAGCGTCTGAATTCGTTTGGTTTTTTGATCGAGAGCTTTGGTTCGCACAACCGCCTGCCTGTGATGGATCGGTCAATCGGTCTTGGGTTGAATCGATTTACATTATAGAGATCCAATGAAGAGCCGATGAAAAATGAATCGTCGTCCGTTCAACTCCATGCAAAGTTGATTTTTCAATAGACATTCGCCCAAAAATCACTCGTTCGCGGGACAACCACACTGACATTGGGATTGAGCGTCGTTTGCTCTAAGATTTGAGCCTTAGGTCGATCAACCATGCTTGCGTGAGGATTCAGTTTGAACATCCATTCAACCACCAACTCAATACTGGACACCCTTGCCGCCGAGAATGAATCAGAGTCGTTTGATCTTGAGTTGGCACTTGATCAGATCGCGGAAGATCCAGCCATGCGCCAATTGATCCTGCGCAATGCCGACAATGAAGGTGAGACGATGACGGTCTACCAGCGTTTGCAATGGATGAAGGATCAACAAACAGTCGTGGTTCACTTGCCATTAACGCCTTCCTTCACGAAACCGCCGAGCATCGAAGGTGTTCTTGACGACGAACCTGAAGCACGTGTTCGCGTTACCGATTGTCAGGTTTACGGCGTTCGAATCGAAGTCATTCTTGACCATAAACCCACAACATCGATTTCGCGGATTCTACGTTTGAATCTCCATGCACCAAGTCCGAAACAACATTGAATGAGCCATGAGCGTGACGACAAAAACTGAGCTTGAATCCAGGTTGGCCGAGCATGGACAGTCGCATCTGCTGCGATTCTGGGATGAGCTTTGCGAGTCGAGCCAACAAAAGCTGGCGGACCAGATTGCTCAGATCGATTTCAAGCTCATCGAAGATTTGCGGCTGAAATCTGCTGAGCCGCAATTGTGGACTGAGCTGGCCGCTCGCGCCAACGTTCCTACCGCGATCACGTTGGAAGATTTCGCCGATCCAAAAACAGTCGACGCCGCTGTCGCGACCGGAAAGTCAGCGCTCAAAGCGGGCGAGCTGGCGATGGTTTTGGTGGCCGGAGGGCAGGGGAGTCGACTCGGGTTTCATCACCCCAAAGGAATGTATCCAGTCGGACCGGTCAGTAACGCGTCCCTCTATCAGATTCATTTTGAAAAAGTACTGGCGCGAGCACGTCAATTTGGGGCACCAATCCCAATGTACGTGATGACCAGCCCGCCGACGCACGATGAAACCACAACGTTTCTTCAGCAACATCAATTCTTCGGGATGGACCCTGACCACGTCAAGATTTTTTGCCAGGGAACGATGCCGGCGATTGATGAAGCTGGCCAGTTGTTGCTCGCTTCGAAAGATGAGGTGTTCCTTAGCCCCAACGGTCACGGTGGAACGCTGGCTGCATTAGTCGATCACGGCTGTCTTGAACACGCACGTTCGTTGGGCGTCAAACATCTGTTTTATGGACAAGTGGATAATCCACTGATTCAAATCTGCGATCCGGCGTTGATCGGTTTTCACATCAACAGTGGCAGCGAAATGACTTCGCAGGTCGTTCGCAAAATCCACGCGCTTCAAAAAGTTGGCAATGTTGTTGAAGTTGACGGCCAAGTTCAGATCATCGAATACTCAGACCTTCCCGAGCAATCGGCGAAGCAGGTGGACGATCAAGGAAACCTGAAGTTGTGGGCGGGCAGTATCGCCGTACACATTTTTGATCTCGGTTTTCTCGAGACATCATCGTCCGAGGCAGAAACTCTGCCGTTTCATCGTGCCTTCAAGAAAGTACCCTTCATCGACTCAGCTGGCGAGTTGATCTCTCCTGATGGACCCAACGCCACGAAGTTTGAACGGTTCATTTTCGATCTACTCCCGTTTGCCAAAAACGCCATCGTATGTGAAGTTGCTGCCACCGATGGGTTCTGTGCACTTAAAAACGCACCGGGCGCAGCTGCAGAAACCGAAGCGCATGTTCGACAGGCGATCAGTGATTTGCATCGGCGTTGGATCGAACAAGCCGGCGGTCATGTAGCGGAAAACATCAACGTGGAGATCAGTCCTCTTTGTGCCGTCGATTCAGAAATGGTCTCTCAGCAGCTTGGAAAAGTCGTCGTCAACGAAGATAAATACTTTGAATCGCCAAGTTAACTCGACGTAATGTCTTTGATTAAGTTCAGTTCACCGCGGCGATGATACGGTCGCGATCACGGAAGTTTTTTAACAGGATTGACATTGATACACGCAACCATCATGGCAGGCGGAGCGGGCACGCGTTTTTGGCCGGCCAGTCGCAAAGCGATGCCCAAACAGCTGCTCACGTTGACAGGTGACCGGTCAATGATCCAAGCAACAGCGGATCGGCTCGAGGGGCTCTGCAGTGGTGATCAACTGTTGATCGTGACCAACGAGTCGCTTGTGGATGCGATTGCCGAGCAGTTACCGGAAGTACCGCGTTCTTCGATCATTGGCGAACCCGCCAAACGGGATACTGCTCCGTGCGTTGGACTGGCGGCAGCCTTAACGGCCGTTCGCGATCCGGACGCTACCATGGTGGTGATGCCTGCCGACCACGTCATTGGTCCGGTTGAAAACTTTCAGGCTGCGCTCAAACACGCTGCATCTCTGGTCGACGAAGATCCGACCAGAATCGTGACCTTCGGAATCAAACCGACCTATCCTGCAGAAGCGTTTGGCTACATTGAGCGAACCGAACAGCCGATCGGGAATGCCGATGTTCCCACATTCGCGGTCTCTCGTTTTCGAGAGAAGCCAGACGCCGCAACAGCACAGAAGTTTCTCGACGCCGGTACCTTTTTCTGGAACGCCGGCATCTTTGTTTGGAAAGCCCGCACAGTGCTTCAGGCGCTGAAGGATTTTGAGCCTGAGATGTATCAGCATCTGGAGGCGATCGCCAATGCAATTGGCCAAGACGATTTTAGCGAAACACTCAAACGAGAGTTCTCCGCCATCAACGGCACGTCAATCGATTACGCTGTCATGGAGCGATATTCCAATGTAGTTGTCGTGGAGGCTCCGTTTTCCTGGGACGATCTTGGCAACTGGTCAGCAGTACCAAGGCAACAGGGGACCGATCAATCCGGCAATTGTATCGATGGTAAACACTTGGGGATTGATACTCAGTCTTCGATTATCCGTACCAGCGATGATCACCTGGTAGTCACCATCGGCATGGAAGACTGCATCGTTGTACATACCGGTGACGCAACTCTGGTCGCTCGCAAACAGGACGAAGCCAAAATCAAACAAGTCGTGGAGCAGCTCGGGAAGCAGGGCTGGAATGAGTATCTCTAGGAGCGAACCGATTTTCGCATCGGCTCAAGTTTGACTTTGACGGGTGTGGGTCTTGGGTTACTTTCGCCCCAGATCAACCACAGTTTGTCTCGCCGCGACAAACGCATCTGCCTTTTCAGCAATTTCTGGGGCCAGTTGCATGCGGTATTTCTCCAGATAGTTATCGTCACCTGACTGGATCAGAAAGTCGACCCAGTTCGCTGGAGGTTGTGATTCGTTTTGCTCAGCAAACGAAAACACACTCACAGGTTTTCTTTTTTTGGTTCGTCTTTGCTGCCATGACTTACGGAGTTGCTGTTCGGCACGAACCAGCGCGACGGCGCTTTCACGAGCTTCATCGTCGCCGTCGAGGTAGACAGGCACGACGAACGCGCGACCAATGTTGATTTCCTCTTTCCAGGCAAGGCTTCGTTTGGTTCCCACGGCGCGACATTCGACTTTAAGTACTCCGGCACGCCATGTCTGGGGGACACGAAAGGCGATGGCCAATTCACGCCCACCTTCCAATGTTTCTTGATGGGATGGGTGAAAGCGAAAGAAAGCACCGGTTCCACGATGACTGGTCCCACTGGCAATCAACACGTCGTGCTGCGGGACTTCGTCGTATCGCTTGGTGGTCGAATTATGATCTGACCAGTTCCCATTGAGCGATCCATTTAAGTACGACTCATACTTGCCGCTCAAGTTGAGCCCAATCCCGTGTTTCCGGTCTCGATGACTTTCAATGCCAACCGGTCCGATGATCTTGCTGGTCGTTTGTGTCTTGGGCGCGTAATCGACTAGAGGGAAGGCAATGCGATTCCAGAAAACATCAAATCGAAACGCATCGATCGTCTGATGATTGCCGTTCACTTCAGAAGTGACGGGTACGATGATTTCAATCAGCTTTTCCGATTCACGCTTGGTGTTTGTCGGTCGGCGGTAGCCTACCAATTGCATGCCGGATCGGTCAGCCGGATGGTCGTCGACCATCGTTTGACTCGTTGGATAGACTTCAATCGGCTGCGCCGGAATGAGTGCTGGGATATCAAATGTCACCGCTGACTTCTGAGCGAGCAGCGTGCGACCGGGAAAAATCAAAAGAGCAAGGGTGATCAACGTACAAAAGAAAAGGAGCAAGACGAGGGATCGTCGGGAAATCGGTTTTGAAGCGACTACGATCCTGAAGGTATCACCGGAGCAAAATTGGCGATCATCGAATTGAGGTTCGCTAAGATCATGGATACCCGAAGTTGGCAGGCTGTGGGAAAAAGAATTGAAACGAAAAGCCGATGACTCGGAACGGGGCATGGGACACTCCTGACTGATGGCAAAGCAAAACAGACGTCCGGTTGTCCTGTGCTTATGAGCCACTCCATCTTGGAGCGTTTTTCATTCTGGGCTTGTGGTACGCGGCGAGGTTCAAAAGGGTTCAAATATTTTTTGATAGCACCGAATCACGAATCGTCGGCTAGCAGCTGTGACCAAAACACGCGGTTTTGCGCTAGATCAACCGCAGTCGAGAATCTCGGGAAGCACATCGGTGCACCCAAATTGCCAAGATGACTGAGACGGAACCAAACGATTACGCACACGATTGGCAAGATCTACAGTTCGTCAAACGACTTAATGACTCGATGGTCATGGGGCTCGGGCACTGGTTCATTGCCTGGTCTTACACTCAATGCCGTTTGCATTTTGGCGTCGCGAGCGGCGTCCAGTTCCGCCAAAACGTCACTAACAAACAGAATCTGTTCCGCTGGGCAATCAAAATCGTCGGCGATCTTTCGATAACTTTCTGACTCTCGTTTTGGCCCAGTCGTCGTGTCGTAGTGCCCGCCCAACTTCGATAGCAAGTCGCCTGCGACGGTATGACCGAAGAACAGTTTTTGTGCCCCGATCGAGCCAGAAGAATAGATTCGCACATCTTTGTCAGTGGCTCGCCATTGCTGGATCGCTGGCGCAACATCATCGTAAAGATGAGCCACCATCTCGCCGCTTTGGAAACCAGATTTCCAAATCAGGCCTTGCAGTTGTTTTAGCCCTGTCGCTTTGATGTCGTTGTCCATCATCCCAACGACGGATTCGGCAACTTTGCGCTGCTGTTGCTCCAGGTCAAGTCCCACCAGCCATTGATCAGGGTCTTCCTGAACGTCGACGGCAATCAGCGGCAAGCACGCTTGGCAGGATTCCGTTTCCCAGTGTTCTTTTAAAAATGCATCGAGGTGACTACGAACAAAGGGAAACATCACATCGTAGACAAAACGAATCGACGACGTCGTACCCTCGATATCCAACAGGACACCGCGGACTTCAGATAATTGTGTCACATCGATTCCTAGAAGCTTACTGAGCCGTCGATCTCGTCGCTGGTTGAACCTTCCAGATAAGACGGTCCCATACAGAGTGGCGAGTACTGTTCGTGAATTGGCTCCTCCATGTAATGGGGCGTCCAGCCACTCATGTCTTCGAACAATCGGATGCATCGAATTCGTTTATCGCTGCACAAGTTGAACCAGTGATGGGTTCCTTTGGGGACGCTGATCAAATCACCCGACTCGACGGTGACGCTGAAGACTGGAGCGGTTTCGGGGTTGATGTGAAAGACGCCCGATCCTTCAACAGTGAATCGAACTTCGTCCTCGGTATGCAGATGCTCCTTGTCAAACTTGGCCAGCATGTCGTCCAATCCTGGAGTGCTTGGCGAAACATTAATGACGTCGGCAGTGACAAACCCGTGCGACTTTTTCAGCCGCTCAATTTCAGGTTTGTATGCGTCAAGGATCTGTTCGTTCGTTGAGTCTGGGTGAATCCGTCCGCAAACTTTCCATTGCTCAAATTCAATTCCGAATGGAGCAAGGAATTCACGAATTTCGTTGGGGTCGTTGATCTCGCGATCTTCCGCTGGAATATGGACTCGAGCCATGATCGTTCCTGTGCTGGGTAAATGCTTCTGCGAATGATTGATGGTAACTGCTGAAAACGGAGGTCAGCAGGTTGTGCAACTGAAAAAAACGGTATCCCTTCGATGTCTGAATGAATCGAGAAAGGACTGCCGCTCGGTTCATAGTTTAGCCGATTTGCGTTCGGTGCGAATCGGTAATTTTGGCTTCTGAACGAAAGGGACTTATTGCGCCGACGCGCTGGTTGAACGAATTAGAGTCCAATTTTTCTGGCGATACACTCGAACAGAAACTCGTAAATCTCGATGTGACGGCGTGCAGAGAAGACGTCCTTGCCCCAAGTGTAAAGGCCATGTTTTCGAATCAAAAAACCATGGGTCATCAGTTCCAATGGGTCGACCAATCTCGCATGAACCAGCTTGGCCAACGAAGGAATGTCCTGCGTGTTTTCAAAAATGGGAATCCAGTGAGAGTCCTCGTGGGTTGTGATGCCCTCCAATCCTTTGAGCATCTCAAAGCCGCTAATCTCAAAACCGCCTTCTTCGAAAAAGTGATCCGATAGCAGTGTCCCCCAAATCGAATGGGTATGCAAAATACATCCGATCTCAGCTTGCTCGGCCAGCACGACATGGAGCATCGTCTCGGCGGAAGATTTCGGCTGCTCTTGTTCGAGCGGTCGTCCATCAGGTCCGACGTGAACAAAATCGAGACGTGACAACCGTCCCTTGTCTTTGCCGCTCGCAGTGACAATCAGTTCGACGGGGTCGCTGCTAAGCACAACGCTGTAGTTGGAGCTGGTGCCAACGGACCAACCGCGGGCGTGGAAATACTCGCCGCATTCCCTGAGTTGATCGATTAGCGTTTCGTGCCCTGCAAGCGGGTGATCCGAGGGCAGGGCAGGGGAGTCAGTTAGCGTCATGATTGGAAAACCTGTTCGAGAGAGTGGGTCATGATACGTTGAACCCCCCGACTCGACCAGAGCGTGGTTTGTTGGATTCGGTTTGTAGCACGGGACACTCGGTTGATCCGAGCTGTTAGCGCAACAGGTCGTTCACCGATCTGCGACTCAAAAACCTTGAATCGACATTGGGATATTTACACATTGGGCTATAATCCGACGCTTGCTATATCGGTGCCAAAAATGTTCTGACGGAGCATTTTACTGCCGGTTGTCGATGCCACGCTTGTGGCGCACTGCAAATGGCCAATAGGTTGACCCAACGTGCGACGTGCCGTTCAACCTGAGGATCATCGCATCGTTGCCATCGATTGGCTCAAAGCATCCTTCCGCCTGACCTGTTGACTAGTTGCCGATGACTGAATCAGATCCACCCAAACTTGATCCTCCTGTTGATCAGGCTCCCGTCGGATTCTTCGGTCGCGTGTTGACCAGCTTGCCGTTGTTCATGATCAGCTTGAGCTTGACGATCGTGTTCTGGCTGTTGAGATCTTCGATAGATTCGATGTGGGCGGAAGTTGGATTTGTTTTGTCGGCTGCCGTTTTCATTTCGATCTTGATTGCTGAAGCGTGTGATCCATTTGCCGACGCTGCCCAGTGGGTGGGGATCAAACTTCGAATTCCCTCATCGGTCCGCGGGGCGACGCTCGACGCGATCGCCAGTTCGATGCCGGAACTTTTTACGGGTTTGTTCTTCGTTGTTGTTGCCTTGACGGCATCTCAAGATCAGTCGGAACAGCTTTTGAAGTCTGCCGAAGGTTATGGGTCAACGATTGCAACCTGTGCTGGCAGCTCCATCTACAACTTGATTCTGATCCCAGCGGTGTGTGCGATCGCTGTATCGCTCAAGCGAAAATCTAAACCTTACGTTGCCATTGAACGGGATGTGGTCAATCGAGATGGTGGCTGGGTTGTAATGGTCCAGCTGGGTTTGCTCTTCTTTTTATTCCAACCCAAATTGCATTGGTGGATGGGGTTGATCGCGTTGTTGGCCTATGTCGTATATATCCTGCACTTGTTCATCGACACTCGTTCTTACCGTTCCCGAATCTACAGTGGGGAGATTGAAGAAGCGGAAGCGGAAGATTCGGCCAGTTGCCTGTTTGGGAAATTGGAAATCGGACTAACGGCAACATCGGCTACGATCATTTTGTTGACTGCGACTGCCGTTGCCGCCATCGCCTGTTACTTCCTGGTTGAGTTGACCAATAGCTCGGCTGAGCGACTGGGCATTCCAGCGTTTTTTGTTGCCGTGATTTTGACGGCGGCCGTCTCCTCGATTCCAGATACCTTCATGTCGCTCGGTTCGTCCCTTCGTGGTGATGACTCAGGAGCCGTTTCGAATGTTTTTGGATCGAACATTTTTGATATCTGTATTGGAATGTCGATCCCGTTGCTGGTCAGTTGCTACTTGAATGACTGGCAGCCAATTGTATTGGTCGGCGAAAACAATGAGACGCTCGGCGGCGTCGTCGGCTTGCGTGTTCTGTTGTTTTTCCTCAGCATCGTCGCTCTGGGTTCGATGTGGTACTTCCGTCGGATCGGTCGGGGAACTGCCTACGCTTTTTGCGGTCTATATGCCATTTTTGTCGGGTATGCTGTGCTTGGCGGACTCGGGATCATTGAGGTTTAAATGGCCTGAGCACGCAAAATCTCTGGCGTGTCTGACCGTCTTTGGTTCAGAATTTTGCCAAAGCAAAGAGCTGGCAGATGAATCGTTTTGCAACCGTTTGGACGGGTTCAGCCTCTTACGATGTTCGACTAAACTAATAAAAACTGCATTTAGTCTACTGGGAATTATTGTGTCGATTGGTCGGGATTTCATTGGCCCTTTTCAGCTGCTACGTCTGATCCGCGCGGGAACGACCACGCAAGTCTGGGAAGCAGTCAAGTCGGGTGACAAAGAGCGGATTGCGCTCAAGGTATTGTTGCAGGACTATCGCGGTGACAAAAATGAGATCAGCCAGCTGAAGCACGAAGCGGCCATTGGTACTTCGCTCGAACATGAAAACGTGATCAAGATTTTTGGCTATTTTGATACTCAGGGTTTTCCACTGATTTCGATGCAGTTGTTCAACGCTCGGAACCTCAAGATTGAGATGCGAGAACGACCCGAGTTTATGATGCCCAACATGTCTCAGATCATCCGATACTGTGCACTTGGTCTGCAGCACATGCATGAGAAAGACTGGATCCATTGCGATGTCAAACCGGATAACTTTCTTGCCGATGAACAAGCCAACGTCAAATTGATTGACTTTTCGATTGGAGTGAAAGCGAAAAAGTTAGGTATTGCAAGTTTCTTTTCCAGCCGACCCAAGACGATTCGCGGGACTCGCAGCTACATGGCACCTGAGCAGATTCGGCGAAAAGGTGTTGATGCTCGCACAGATATTTACGGCTTGGGTTGCACAATCTTTGAGTTGCTGTCGGGGAAAACACCGTTCACCGGAAACACGCCAGATGAGTTGCTGCAAAAACACTTGACCGCTACGATCCCCTCGCTGGAATCCTGCAGCGATGTTACTCAGTCTTTTGCCGACATGGTGAAAGTGATGATGGCCAAGAAGCCCGATAAACGATTTCAATCGGTCAGAGAGTTTCTGTCCGTCTACGAAAAAACACAGATGTTCCGACCGGGTAAACGGCCGGAAGGTTTTCAAAAGTAGGCGACCCGGCGGCCTCGTGGCGCGCCGTTGTTTCGCTGGATGAGAGAGACGAGATAAGCATATGAATTTGGACTACCTGGAATTTGAAGAGCCGATCGCCAAGATCGAAACCGAACTTGATTCGCTCAAGAGCATTGCTGACCCGACTGCGGAATCAGCTGAAGAGCTTAGGACGTTGCAGCGTCGACTCACCGAAACGACACGTGACATCTACAAAAGCCTTTCGCCTTGGCAAACAGTTCAAGTCGCTCGCCACAAAGATCGCCCGCACACGACAGATTACCTGTCGTTGGTGTTTGATGAGTTCGTCGAACTGCATGGCGATAAATTGTTCGGGGATGATCGAGCGATTCGAGTTGGTTTCGCAACACTCGACGGGATGAAGGTGATGGTCCTGGGCCATCAGAAAGGACGCAACGTCAAAGATCGCACCGAAAACTTCTTTGGCTGTGCCCATCCCGAAGGATACCGCAAGGCAATGGCAAAAATGCGCATGGCGGCCAAGTATGGACTGCCTGTCGTCTGTTTCATCGATACACCCGGTGCCTATCCCGGCATCGGTGCCGAAGAACGCGGGCAAGCCCAAGTGATCGCAGAAAACATGTATGAGATGTCGCGTCTGGAGACGCCGATCATCTGTGTCGTGATTGGCGAAGGTGGCAGTGGTGGAGCACTCGGGATCGGGGTAGGGGATCGAGTGGCAGTGCTCGAACATGCGTACTACTCGGTTATCTCTCCTGAGGGTTGCGCGGGAATTCTTTGGAAAGGCGCACAACACGCAGAGAAAGCTGCCTCGGCCCTCAAGTTCACCTCAGACAATTTGCTGAACCTGGGCATCGTCGATGACGTGATCGAGGAACCGCTTGGTGGCGCTCACCGTGACCATCATTCGATGGCCTCGCGGATGAAATCCTATCTGGTCAAAAACCTCAAACAGCTCACTGAACTCGATTCCGACACTCTGCTCGAAAAACGATACGAGCGGTTTCGGCGGATCGGCGTATTCGAAGAGTCGGCGGTGTAATAAGATCGCTGGGTGTCCGACTTGGCTATTTTACTTCGATTGCACGTAGCAGCTTGTCCCACTCTAGTTGAATTTTTGAAGCCATTTCATCCATTTGTTTACTTGTTTTAATCTGGTCGCTGGTTGCATCATCGCCGGTTTCATGCAACGACGAGTAGATAATGTCGAAGCCATGTTCAAAGTTTACAATTGACATCGTTCTTAAGAATTCAATCTTGCTTGGTAGACTTCGCAAGCTTCCTCCTGGAATAAGGACCGGAATGATGGCCATGTCCTTCCCTTCTAGTTTTTGATTTAAGGCAACTTGGATTTCTTGCGATTGCCATTTGCCTATGCCGTTTGGCCCCATCACTATCGCCATCGCGCTACACTCAGTAATTGCATCTCCGACTTCAACGATCCATTCCCTTCCGGGAGTTAAATCGGCATCATCGATCCAACACCGAATGCCTCGTTGTTTCATTCGAGCAACTAGACCGGCAACCGCATCTTTATCTTCATTGTTGTAGCACATGAAGAGATCGTATCGCCTGACATCAACTCCATCCAACAATCGACTAACGCTATAGACACTTGCTTTCTCAAAGTGATGCGTAATTGTGTTGTTTCTCTCGAGTTCCAATAGGAATTCGTAGTCCACAGGTGGCGCAAGAGGGTGTCGCGGAAGTGGAACCTTTGCTTCAACCCTTAGGTCGCCATACGTTTGGTGAACTGCAGAGAAATTATTGCGAATTACAGCCAATGCCTCTCGGCGACGAGACTTGTTTTCACCTTGAATTTGAATATGCACGACACCTTGACGGTGGTCGCCACGAACCAAGGCGCGACATCCCTCCACTTCAAGTACAACACCGGATTTCCAATAGGTCGGAGATGTTGTCAGCAAATGATTGCATCGAACAATTAAGCGCGGAATCATTCCATGTGGCAGCACGGCGTAATGGTATCGAAAATTTACCGTTGATCTTGGCAAATCGCCAGGTTTGCCCCAACCAATGTCGGGCTCCTTGGACGAAAGTAGTTCTGGTACCAATAGCATGTTCGTATTGTTCGGAAAGGCAAAACACAGTTCATACATTGCCATGATTTCAACAAGAAAATCATTTCGACTCTTTCCTGAATTGCATTCGTCGTCTGCAAAAACTGATGACAATTCCGATTTGCTGATAAGGCCGTCGCCTTTTCTCAGAAAGTCCGGGTTGTTGAGGATTTGATAAACGCCTGAGGTGATCCACTCTGGATTAAGAATTCTGGTGTCTCGGAGGGCAAAATTTTGATCAGGATCGTCGTAATGGAGCACGCAACCAAGATCATGCAAAAACCTGAGTAAACGCATCTGTTCGCTGCGATCTGTTACTTTGTTAAGCTTGCAAATCTCGATATACTGGTCCTCAGAAATAATGTCAGAAATTGACGCCTCTTCCTCAAGCGTGGACTTGATCGAGAAGTAGTTGATGGGCAATAAATCCTGAACATGCGACAAAGAACTGGCATTGTTTACGATCTGTTTTGACAATTCGAAGAATCCCTCGCCTGTTTTGCAGGATGTGTAATGGAATCCGCAAATATTGATGCGGTTTCCGTAGTCAATTCTGATCCTGTTTTCATCGAAGTCGCGATAAGTTTCCTCGCACTTGTTCATGACCAAAATGACTGGTGAATCGCCGCCGTAAAGTCCAATCATCTCTAGCCAGTAATGAAGATTGCCGTCGCGTTCGCCTGCGCGAGCGGCGACAACCAACAGGTAGACGCTACGCTTTGTTAAAAAAAACTGGTGAGTTGCATGCATGATTTCCTGTCCCCCAAAGTCCCAAACATTAAGTCTTAGTTGGGCTCCGTCACGTTCGCCAACCATCCATTGATGGATCTCGATTCCATTAGTCTTTCCTTCATTAGGATTGAAGTGGTCGGACATCAAACGATTGGCTATCGAAGTTTTTCCAACCTCTCCTTGTCCGACGAGAAGAAGCTTGGCCTCTCCAAGCATCTTGTTCTGCTGCTGGATGGAGAAATAGTAGTCGAGTAGTTGGCTTGGGGCGTCAAACTTAAGTTCTAGTGGAATTCCCAAGGCCGAATTTCCATCGACATTTAGCCTCGTTAACATTGTCAACTGTTTAAGTGCTTCGGGGATTTCTTCCAGTTGATTGCCGCTTAAATCAAGTTGCCTGAGACCGGATGCCTGTGCCAGTGAACTTGGTAGACGTCTGATCTGATTGTTTGCAAGATTCAAAATCTCAAGACGCTTTAATTGGCCAATCTCCTTAGGCAACTGAACTAGTTGATTCGCGTGGAGATGAAGGCACTTAAGATTCTTCAGCTTGGCAATAGCCGGAGGTATTGATGTAAGACAGTTGTTTCTCAGAAACAGATGCTCGAGATGTTCTAGCTGAAACAATGCCACTGGTAATCGCTCGAGTTCGCAACACCGTAGGTCTATGGAACACGAGTGGTTTGCAGCTGCGTATTCGATCCGCTCATTAACTTTGTCTTGCATTTCGCTGTTTGTTGAACTATCAAAAGCAATATTAGGTCACCACGAACACGATTTTCAAAAACGTCTTTTGCGCGGAGCATACATGCAATCATGTGACTTTTTCCTTAGCCACAATAGCAAGGACAAGCCAATAGTAAAAGAAGTGGCCATGGCACTCCAACAAAGGGGAGTGTTGGTTTGGCTGGACGATTGGGCGTTGCGCCCTGGAATGGACTGGCAAAGTGAATTAGAGCGAGCAATTCAGTCATGCAAGGCCGCTGGTATTTGTTTTGGTGCGAATGGTATCGGGCCTTGGGTAGAGCCTGAAATGCGAGCGATATTGATTCGATTCGTCGATGAAAAGTGTAATGGAAGTTCGATGCCCGTAATCCCAATCATGCTTCCAAACTTCCAAGAAACACAACAATTACCTATGTTCCTTAGATCATTCACATGGGTAGACTTGCGGCCAAAGATTTCTGAAGAAAACATTGATAGACTTGAGTGGGGAATCACTGGTCGAAGACCTGATCGGGGGGGAGCCGCACCTAACGATCACTAGTCCTAGCCAGCTTCGATCTCATCAGTCCGCTGGAATTTTTAGGATTCATGTTTATACGGTGTCGCCTAAGGCGTACTCATCCATTCGTCGTATGGCGTCGTCGAATTCGCGACCGTTGTCGGCTTCGATCGTGATCGTGTGACCGGACAACGGATGGCGAATCGTCAGCAGCTTCGCAACCAGCTGCAATCGCGAGATCCCTAATCGTTCTCGAAAAAGCCGGTTGTGTCTGCGATCGCCATACGTCGTGTCGCCGATGATCGGATAGGCCATGTGATTTAAGTGCCGACGGATTTGATGCTTCCTGCCTGTTTTCGGAATCGCTTTGATCAGTGAGTACCGGCTGTGGGGGTACTTGCCTGCGGAAAACGGGAGCGTCCAATGGCAAATCGATTCAAAATCCGTCTGTGCTTCTTGTGCAGGTTTGCTTTTTTGAGCCTTTTGATCTGTCATCCGGTCGTGTTTTTCCAGCAGCGGTTCGTTCCAGTGGGTTCGCTCGGGTGGGTGACCTCGCACGATGGCTAAATATTCTTTTTCAACTTGCCGACGTTGAAACTGTTCGCTCAACGTACGAGCGACGTTTTGGTTTAGTCCGAACAGCAAAACTCCTGAGGTCGGCCGATCGATTCGATGGACGGGAAAGACAGGTTGTTGCAACTGATCACGCAACCTTTGCAACGCAAATTCGGTTGCCTGAACATCGACGCGGCTTCGATGGACCAACAGCCCCGGCGGTTTGTCGATGGCGACTAAATGTTGGTCGAGAAAAAGTAGCTTTAAGGCTTCCAACGCGACAACCAATTTGTTGAAACTCACAACGATGCGGCTTAGACTCTTTAGCTGGCCTCATGGACTCGACTGAGTCAAACTCAGTCATCGCGAACCGCGATTCACCAGACCATCATACCGTTTCGTCAGCCCTGAACTCTTGCCAACTTCCAAAACCCTTCAAGGCGTGTTCATTTCTTCCACGCGGAACGACCTCGATGCATCGGGATGTCGCCAAGGGATGGTACGTGCGGTTGAACGCTTCACCAACGCTGTGGAGATGGATAAGTGGCCGATCGATGACAGCTTCACGTTTGAAGATCTGGTTGACACTTGTTATGACCGCGTTGACGAAGCGTCGCACTTTCTCGGTCTCTTTGCGTATCGATACGGTTGGCAACCCGACTGTATCCGACCGCCACGCTCCATCACCGAAGCAGAATTTGACCGGGCCGATGAGCTGGGCAAACGAATCGCAGTGTTTCTGCCCAATCGTTTTGAGCCAATTGCCGACGAACTGAAGAAGCTTGCCAAAGGTCAATCCGAACAGGATCGGATCCGCCAAGAAAATTTTCTCAGCCGTGTTCGCAACAAACCGTTCATGGAGTTCAAGGATCCGCTTGATCTTGCGTTGCGGACTTCGGATGTGATGCATCTGTGGAAGGGAGGGGGGCTGCGCCGAATCGCTGATGCGGAATCGGATGGATCGCAGAAAACCAAAGCGCTAAACGAATCGATTGGGGCATCGCCTGCCAAACGGACGGCTGCATCCGTCGCTCGGGCCACCGCACGTATGCCCGACGAGCATGAGTTTTCACGACTGGGCCGAGCCATTCACTATCAGGTGTTTCAACAATCGTTGAATGTTTTGGCGACACCCGGCACGCCCAAGCAAATGTGTTTTGTCATTCAGGGGCCAGTCGGTTTCGGTCACCAGGAGTTTGTCTGGCGCCTGCGAGAAGAATTTGAATCGACGAACAACCCACAACCAAGAACCATAACGATTCCGATTGGAGTCGCTTGGCGTGGTTCCAGTGTGAACTCGCTGTTGGATGTGCTTGGGCGCGAGTTAGGCCTGCAGCAGACCAAAGTCTCGATTGCCTGTCTCGCGGAACAACTCTCAAGTGTCCTGGCCGCAGTGGATGTGTTGATCGAGATTCACTACAGCCATCGCTTTGATGAATCCACCGATGGGCTGCTGGCTTCGTTTTGGCAGCCTCTGTTGAACTCGCTCCAACCCGATGTGAGAAAACGGTTGATGCTGATTGTGACCGAAGAGAAACGACGCGGCATCGATGCAATGACTCAGGTTCAACCGCCACTTTCGACGCCCGATGATCTCCACTGTTTCGATCCGTGCAAAGCGATCCAGTTGCCGGAATTGGGAAACTTTATGGAAGGCGAAATTTCACGTTGGTTGTGCCAGTTCAAAGAGATTGAAGAAGCCGAACTCGTCGCCCGCACGATGTTTGAAGAGACCGAAGGCAATCCGTCGCTGTTGCGGCAACGAATTTATGACGACGAACTCTGGAATTAACAAACGTTTAGGAATTTCGATGGTTACAAAACGTTACGTTGGAGCTGGACAAGCGGAATCCGGTTCCGAACAATCCCAGTTCCCCTATCTCGCTGATGAGCGACTCGTCGACGTCGTCAACATGGCGATCTCGATTCAACGACCGCTGTTGATCAAAGGTCCTCCTGGTTGCGGCAAGACGCAACTCGCTTTTTCGATCAGCCATGAGCTCGGTCTGCCGATTCACCCGTGGTTTGTCAAATCGACTTCGCAGGCAACGGACGGACTGTACACGATCGACGTGCTTCGTCGATTGCAGGATGCTCATACGCATAAACCGGAAGCGCAATCAGTTGTTCCCTATCTGCGACTGGGTCCATTAGGAGAGGCGCTCAGCTCCAATGAACAGAGTGTTGTGTTGATCGACGAGATCGATAAAGCGGATATCGATTTTCCCAACGATCTGCTGCGAGAACTTGATCGGATGGAGTTTACGATCGAAGAATTGTCGGAAGTCGATGCGGAAAACAATTCGATGAAGCGGACCTACAAAGCCAAGGTTTCGCCGATCGTCATCGTTACCAGTAACGACGAGAAGGAACTTCCCGATGCGTTTCTCCGCAGGTGCCTCTTTCACTACATCGATTTTCCTGATGCTTCGCGATTGGCGGACATCGTCAATATCAACCTCAAACAAGAACACGGGATCTCTCAGGAATTGATCAACTCGGCCGTTGCTCGCTTCAGTCAGATTCGAGACGCTCACTCATTTCGAAAACAACCGGCGACCAGTGAGCTGATCGATTGGGTGTTGATCCTGCATCGCTGGGGTGTTGACGCCAATGCATTAGCGGCGGAAGTGAAGCTCGACGAGTTGCCGTATTGGGAGATGTTGATGAAACACTTTAGCGACCTTCAGGCGGTCAAGCGTTCGTCCTGAACCGATACCTGAGTCCCAACCACTCGAAACCATGAACTTGCCCCTGATCGATCTGTTCTTATTGCTTCGCGCGCGACATATCAATGTCGGCCCGCGTGAGTTTATGGATGCGCTCGAGGCGATTTGTGATGGCGTGGTGGGAAGTCGTGATGAACTGGTCTTGCTGCTGCAAACGATGTGGTCAAGCTCGATTGAAGATCAAGAATTGATCGGCCGACTGGCTTGCCAAGTGCTGCCGGATCAATTCACTGACGACGAACTTGATCGACTCCAGCGGGCTGCCGTGCCAGAGCCTGCTGAGCCAAAACGAGAATCTAACCTGACGGATCAGCCGGACGTCAGCGACGATGCAGCTTCCGTCGACAACCGGGTTCAACCAGGCGATCCAACTCCGTCGGCATCCGCACCTGACAAGAACGAAGTTGATCAAGTTGAGTTCGCAATCCCCGAGCGTTCCGTCGACTTGGGAGTGACGATCACCGGCCCAAAATCTCGACCCTACCAGATGAAGCAGCCGTTTGATCTGATCGGAGACACACAGGTCACGCGTCGCCACATCAAACGATCATGGCGTTACTTTCGAAGGTTTCGACGTGTCGGCAAACGGGTGGAACTGGACGTTGAGGCAACGATTGACCGGATCGCAAAGTTTGGTGTGCTGGACCAGCCCGTCATGCGACCACGACGAGTCAACAGTGCGCGGGTCTTGTTGGTCGTTGATCAAGGTGGATCGATGGCTCCTTTTGCCGCGGCGGTTGATGACCTGATCGTCACCGCCAAAGAGAGTGGCTTTGCCCGATTGGAAATCGTCTATTTTCACGACACGCCTCGTCAATACTGTTTTCGTGATCGTGAATTGAGCGATCCGATTAAGTTGTTTCCGTTAATGAATCAGTTCGCTGAGTCCGGCGTGTTGATCGTCAGCGACGGTGGGGCTGCGCGTGGTCGTCTGGACGAAACACGGGCTCGTGTGACCCTCGAAACGATCACCCAGGCGTTTCAGATTTGTCCGCGATTGGCCTGGCTCAATCCGGTTCCACGCGAACGATGGGAATTGACGACCGCCGGAGAGATTGCCGACCATCCATTGCTTGAGATGTTTTCAATGGATCGTGTAGGGCTCGACAATGCCGTCCACTTTGTCAGGGGACATGTCTCATGAGTGCTTCCGGCAATGGAGTCGCCAGACGGGATGACGCGCTGTCGCGGGTGATCGCATTCGCGCGAACTTTTGGCAGCAACTACGCGGCGTTGTGTATGCACGCGTCCGTCCCTTTGGGTTTGACGCCACGATTGTTGCATCTGCTGCGATTCAATTTTTTGCCAGAAGTTCCTCGCATTGCCGAGGCTGACATCCTGTTGTCACCCTTGTGTCGCGACGTTGGCGGAGGATTTTTTCAATTCGATCCGATGGTCCGCGATCTGTTGCTGTTTGAGCTGATGGATGACCCGGAGTTTGGTCGTACGCGTGTCAGTCAGATCGCTGATTTGATGTTGGGCTATGTCGAGCATGAATTGCGTTTCGACGATCATCTGGAAAATCGTTCGTTTCTGTTGGCCCAAAAGTGGACCGCGCTCGCTTACACCGATCCTGCGTTGGCCGCACGCGAACTCGCCGAAGCGATTCGTGGCGAGATGGGTGGAGCCTATGAAACGGAGCTGCTGCGAATCACATCGATCACCGAACGATTGTCAGCGCCGCTTTACGAACACGAAGAGATGCTGTTGTATACCGCAGGCTTGGACCGGTTAACGCGTGGCAACGTCGACGCGGCGGTTCGGTTTTTTCAGTCCAGTGGTCACATGAACGAGGCAATGTCGGTCGCTGGCGTTGTGCTGCCAGATGCGCAAACACTGATCGAAGAAAAACTGGGACCCAACCAAGCAGGGCAGGGGAGTGGTGAGGAAGACGAGTTTGAGGACACGCTAGAACGGTCGCGAATTTTTGACGACGATGTGCCCTGGCCATCGGTTGACGAATTCCAAGTCGCCATCAGAGAGCAGTCGGAGACGCTGTTTGGGAGCAATCACGTCTTTGATACCAGGATCGACGGGCCGATCGTCTATCGAGGGGCGTTTTCCGCGGTTTATAAGGCGACCTTTCAATCGGGCGCATCTGACCAACAACCAGAACGCCTGGCGATTCGCTTGTTCACCAAGCCGCGTCGAGAATTGATGACGCGGTATCCAACCGTGCTCAAGTATTTGGCAGAGAATCCAATTGCCGCGATGGCCTCGGACATTGTGTTTTGGAACAATCTGCGGATCAACGGCCATGCGTATCCGTTTGTCTCGATGGAGTGGATCGATGGCGAACCATTGCACCAGGTCGTTTTCAACCTTTGCCGAGAATCGATGGAGTCGTCGCTTGGGCAGTTAGTGCAAGGCTGGTCAGACTTGTGCGCGTATTTGGAGCAACGCAGCATCGCTCATGGCGATTTGCAGCACAACAATATTCTGGTTGACTCGTCGCTTCGTATCCGATTGATTGATTACGACAGCATGGTCGTCCCCGGTTTGGTCGGCGAGCAGCAGATTGAAATCGGGATGCCGCCGTATCAGCATCCCAAACGACAACGGATGCCAATGTCGACCCAGCTGGATCGTTTTGGCCAACTCTTGATCTATGTAACGCTACGAGTATTGGAAATCTCGACGGACCACTATCCTGCCGGGGGAGCATCGCGAATGGTCCAAGCCCCGACGACGATGTTGTTTTCGCAAAATGATCTGGTCAATCCAGAGTCGTCGCAGATCTGTCGGAAGCTTTTGACGGACGACAACCCCGAGGTTCAGTTGCTGACCGCCAATCTGCTCGACGCCTATCAAGGTTCGTTTGAAGATGTCCCGGCGCTGGCAGATTTTCGTGAAAACGTCGGCAATCTGTTGGCTGCATCGTTGTCGAACAAGGAGACGGTCTTCGTCAGCTTCGCGGCAGAGGATCGCGCAATTGTGCCCCAGATTTTGTCGCGAGCGTTCTCAGTAAGGGAAACGTTTATGGCCAGAAACCAGACTCAGTTGCTGGACCAATTGATCGTGGAAAGAAGCCGGCCTCGCAACTTGGCCAGGATTCAAGATTCGATTGAAAACTGCAGCGTGTTCATACTTTGTCATTCTAGATCTTCCTCAAAAAGCGAAGATGTTCGTCGTGAGCTAGATGCCGCTAGAAGCCTGCTTCGCTCAACGAGTAAGTTCATCATATTGCAGTGGCAAGATGATGCACCTCAACTGAAAGGGTTCGAGCAGTATCAAACAGAGTTTGTTCACTATTCAAGAGGCTCGGAGTTCGCAGTCTATTTCGATTCTAAATACACGATTGAATGGCAACGGCTGAATCGTCAGGAAGTCAGTTTCTTGTTGGACTGCGACGAGTCACTACTCGCCCAGAGGATGTCGGCTGAAAAGATTGATACAGATTCAACTCAATGGCCCCATCAGATCGATGGCGACGATATTCTTAGTATGTTCCCAACTCTCTATTCAGAGAATCGCTGGGCTTTGCTCTCGTATTCGGATGCGGCGGAGTTTCCAGAAGTACGAACAGCACGAGGATACAGCCGTACGATCGCACAGGCTTTGAAACCATTTGGAATCAACCGGCTACTCGATGAGATGGACTACATGCAACAGCCGGCGCATGTCAAACGCTTTGGCATCGAATTGGCCAGTGTTGTCTTTATTGCGGTTGAACAATCAACGATCGTTTCATCGTGGGCGGTCAATTTGTTGCGAGGTATCGCCCAAACACGTCGAGGATTTGAGAGTTTTTCACCCCGTCCAATTCTGATTTCGGAAGATGGCACGCGTCCACGTGTGCCTTCATCGCTTGGTGACACTCCAGGAATCGAATCGTACCTGAATCAACTTGACTGCATTGATATCGATCAAAGCGGTTCGAAATCCGTGCAAGAGCTAACGGTGGCGATTGAGCGGTCGATCGGAAATCAGCCCGACAACGATCAACTCTCGATCGGATCTGACAATTATGTTTTGCTCCGCAAGTTGCGGGAACGAGGGGCCACCACCGATTATCTTGTTCGCGACAAAACGACCGACGTCGAACTGTTGATGACGCGTCCCAACGAACGCTGGAACAGTGACAACATGCGGCCGTTTGAAGAGGTTCAGCAAACGATTACGTCGCTGGGCAATGTCACTGGTAAAAGAAGCCAGTTCGTGGCCATTCAGACGCTGGGGTCGATAAACAACGACTCAAGGCTTCCCTTTGCCACGCGAGCGCTTGTTGATGGGGTAACCCTTGTTGACCATCTCAACGAAAAAGTCGGTGCGATTCTGCCGCAAGACTGGATCCTGGGCACATTGATTGTGCTTGCCGAGGGCTTGGAAGTAATGCACGAAGATGGATTGATTCACGGCGGTCTGCGACCGGAACTCGTCATCATCACGCCCGGGGGATTCCCAATTCTGGAATTCGATTGGGAGAGGATCTTTCTTCAACCGTTCAAGCATGCAACTCCGTTTGAACGGATGGCTTACATGTCGCCGGAGCAAGTGCGCGGCGAGCAACACAGAATTGATGCACGGACTGATATTTGGGCGTTTGGTTTGTTGGCCTATCAGTTGGCAAATGGAGGAGCCCATCCATTTGGCGTGGGAGAGGGTGACACGAAATCGCTTGCCGATGCAATCGTTCGCCGACCTCTGCCTGAAACATCTTCGCGTGACGAAGGCGTGTTACAACTTCAGCGTGTCTGGCAAGGATGTCTGGAGAAACTGCAGAGCGATCGCTATTTGGAGATGGGCGATATCGTGCACGATCTCAAAGAGATTCGCGATTCGTTGGCAAAACAACCTGGCAAGGAGGATGTTGGCGGTCCGATCGTTATCTTGAGTGACATTCATGGCAATTTGGAAGCGCTTACCGCCGTCATGGATGACATCGCAGGGCAGGGGATCACTCGAATTTTTTGCCTTGGCAATGTGATTGGATTTGGCCCCAATCCGTTGGAAGTCCTGAACATCGCCATGGACAAATTTGAAGTCACTTTACTTGGCCCGTTCGAGAATGCTGCGTTGTTTGATACTGAAGGCTGGGATTCGATTGCAGAGCGTGCCGCATATTGGAATCGCGCACAACTGGAGTCTGGAAACCAACAATCGGTTGACCGTTATTGGGAATTCCTTGGAAGCTTGCCGAGATCATGGAAGTTGAATTCTGACACATTGCTCGTTCATGGCTCACCGCGTAACCCAACGAACGAATCTGTTTATCCTGAAGACATCTACAATGAACGCAAAATGGAGGGACTGTTTGCTTTTTTGCAAAACCGCGGATTCATCGGTCGAACGGCAGTCCCTGGAGTCTTTACACAAGGCATGCGGTTTCTCTCAAGCAACGAGCTGCCGCATGATGGCTTTGATGCCGCAGATCAGAAATCGATGGTTTCCGTCGGAGGAGTTGGGCTTTCGGGTGACGGCGATCCACGTGCATGTTATGCCATTTTCAACGAAGGTAAGATTTCGTTTCGCCGTGTCGACTATGACATCAAGACAACGATTGCCAAGATGAAGCAACTGATCCCTGACTTTTACGAAGCAATTGCTGCCTGGATGCTTGACGGCCAATATCAGCTGCCACCAGGCGAGCAGCCGTTGGGTGCAGACGTGCAAGATTGGATCGATCCTGAGAGCATTGACTATCAACCACCTGGTCTCAGCAAAACACTTTCGATTGATTTCGATGGCGAGTCATTAAAGTTCATTTTGGATACTGTCAGCCAAGCCATTGATTGTGAAATTCTGAATTCCGGTACGTACTTCCTGGAAGGTGATCAAAAGGAAGTGTTCAGTTATCCGGTTCAAAGTGTACCTGCAAGATCAGTGCTCGATTTGGTTCTTTCCCCATTGGACCAAACGTGGAATTACGGCGGTGAATCCAATCGAATCGATATTGTTTCCAGTTCCACCAAATCGACCTCTGGCTCCATTGCGATCCTGGGAGACATTCATGCCAACCTTGATGCGTTGGATGCCGTATTGGCGGATGTTCGATCGCAGAAAATTTCTCGCATCATTTGTGTTGGCAATACGGTTGGAGTCGGTGCGATGCCGGAAGCTTGTTTGCAGATTGCGATGGGGTTTGAAAAAACGTTACGCGGCTACTGTGATTCCCAATCTTTACGCAGGGAGAATCTGAGCGACCTGGGTTTTGATGAAGACTTAGAGGAACATCTGGGACCAGTCCTCGCTCGATCGTTGTACTGGACCAGAGACGCAGTTTCAAATTCGCAGTTTGGCAATCCGCACATTGCTGATCGACGACGGAAATTCCTTCGTGGCACACCTGTTGTATTGCATGCCAGTCCATTCGTGTTGAGTCATGGCGGCACCCAGGCAACCGGTCGATTTCAACCACGTGAACACATGGAGTACCTTTTGGAGTCGGCCAACCTTGAAGATCGACAAAGGATAGAGGGCAGCAGACTGATTGTTGCCGGAAATGGTGCTCCTGGGATTTACGAACAAAGTGGCCGGTTTGAGATCGCTTCGCACGACGTCGTTCCGGTTGAACGACTCAATAACAACGACATCATCGCCACCGGTTCCGTGGGTTGGCCTGGCGATGGGGACGATCGCGCAAGTTACCTGGTCCTCAGTTCGGCTGGAATCCAATTTCGTCGCGTCGTCTACGACGTCGACCGGGCCGTCGCCCGTATTCGAGCGATTCCAGTAATCGCGGCACAGGAGATTTTGGATGACCTAAAAAGTGGGACTCGCCATAACAATTAAACATCAGGAACGAAATCAGGAGGGCATTGCCCGCACGCGGGTTGTTAAAAAACTCGTATTTGCTTGACTTGGGCCAGAACGTCCGCAATCGTGATATCGCCCTTCTCATACTCTCTAATCCTTCTTGGGCTGGTTATGTCAAGTTTTCATTCATCGAGTAGGCAGACTTTTTTTGCATGTCATGTCGTGTTGTTTATTCTTCTGGTGGCTTCGTCCGATTACGCGTCCGCCCAAGAGGCTGCTTCAAATCGCCAAGGGATACGCAATCGAATTGTTAAGCTTCGGGAAATCGCTGAGCTGAAGCCGGCTGGCGAAACGCTCTACATCAATTTTTCGAGAAGGGTTGTACGAAACGGTGGCGGTTGGAAGCTGAAAACAGATCGGGAACTGTACCAACTCTTTTGGCCTGAAACCATCAAAGGTTTTCGGTTTGACAAAGCGCTTGAGGACAGAGTTCTAGAACAGGCCTCCAAGTTGCAACGCATGTCCTCCAAAGTTTTCCTCGACTTCGTCAAGAACGATGATGCAGAATCATTCGACGGATTTCAGGCAGGAGTCAAAGACTTTGACGCTTGGTTGCTATCTCAGTTAGATGATGATCAGCAAAGGCGACTAGCGTCCGCGTTGTCCCGGAGACAGTTGCGTCGATTGGGGCTAAAGGATTATCTCGAAAGTAACAAAGTCAGGCTTGGACTAACATCTGGTGAAATTTCATCAATATTGTCTGAGTTAAAACCAGTGGCAAAGAAGCATGTAAGAGAAGGTAATCAACTTTGTTGTCAGCAGCTTGGGGGCTTGCCGTGGGACTACATCGACAATGAGTTAATCCAAGTCGATAATCTTCCACCCCTCCCAATTGGTTTTCTTGTAAAGCGGATCGAGCTGAAAGATGGTTCTCAGGAAAGGAATCTTTCACTCATTGAGGAGTATGACGTCGATTTCGATTCCAGTGTCTGGTTATTTGAAGGGCCAACGTATCAGATCCGTGGCGACGGCATGATTGAATTCGCCAGGTTCGTAAGTCCTTTCCCACGACAGCGAACTCCATTGTCTCTTCTCTACGACATGACCGGAATTGATTTCTCGAATCGCCAAGCCGCGACGATTCGCCAATGCTTGATCGACACCAATGAAAGGATTGGATTTGAGCCTTCCGGAGATCCCAAGAAGCTTCGCAGCGAGATTCTAAAATTCGAGCGTTCCAAATGGGACACAGCTACGCAGCAGTTATTGCCGGAACAAGTTGAGCCCATTCGCAATTTTGTCAGGCTTCATGCATGCTTTACGATCGGCCCAGAATTGATTGCTACAGAGCTGTTGTCGAACCGGAAAGTTGACCCAAAGTTCGCTGACCAACTGGACGAAGCACGAGAGCGGCTAAATGATTTCTCAAACCAAGCTGCAAAGGATATGGCGACCAAGCTCGTTGGTTTGATCTCGCAATATGGAGCTGAAGATCTTGATGTCAGTGTCAACGACTTTCATTTGGATAACGCCGGTTTCTATGAGACCCTCATCATATCAATCTTGGAACCGTAGATAGGGCAACTAACCATGCCAAGCCGGCACTTGCGTTTGGTCACAACAGGAGTTTGATTGATTCGCAATCCTTCGTACGTTATTTCTGGAAGCCAAGTATCCCGATTTAAAGACATCAAGATACCTTAGCCAGAATCGCGAGGATCATTCAATCGCCTCCGCACCGAATGTGCGAGTTCAATCGAATTCTTTTTGAGTCGGTCGTTGTTTACTTGTTGAGCGGGAAGCGTAGACTCGCGTTATCGCAAGTTCACCCGATTCAACCAACCTCGCGCGAATTTCTCTTGGCTCTTGTCAGCTTTCATCAGCTCGACATACTTCCACGCTTGCATCAAATTTAGCAACTTCAGCAGGTAGTCCGGCTGTCCTTTTTCCAGTTTGAGAAAGGCGCTCATTGCAGTCAATGTGCTCGATCCCATCTTGCCGTCCACTTTAATGTCGTCGTAATTCTTTTGATTCCGGTTAAGCAGATTCAAGCCGTCTTGAAGGTATCGAACGCTGGTCGCGACGCCTTGATTGACACCCGTGTCAAAAACTTTATTAGCCAGCAACTGATTGGTGAATTGATCTCCCTGGATCGGCGCCCAGTACTTGTCTCGGTAAAGCGTTTTCGACAGCTCAACCAGTTTTTGATTGTCATTGATTCGACGAACGAAGTCATCGGGGAAATCCGATTTGATCTGATCAATGATCTTCCATCCTGGCCACTTGGGATGAAACCGACGAGTCACACCGCGATGTGTTTCCCCACCTTTGTCGTCAGGATCATTGACGTACCCACCTTCGAATAACTCGGTCTCACCGTAAGCAATTTCAAAATCAGCATTCATCGTTGATTGACCTGAACTCGTAGTGATGTTGTTGGGGATTCATCTTAGACGAACCGCGGTCTAAAATGGGAGCAGGTCAGGGCAGGGGAGTTTTTGAAGTTGATCAGCTGATAAAGTTCTTGACTTCGTTAGATTGCAGACCGAATTGCGGGTGATCTTACGTTAACTTTTACTACTTAATTCTCTAGAGCTTGCCGTCACGCCGCTTTTTTAATGATGCCCGAACGAAAAGTACAAGCCGGTTTCACCTGACGCTCTAATCTCAGTTCGGCGTGACCGAGCCGCGAAGTCAAATATTCGCAGGACGTTCTTGAGTGGATCTTGCTTGATCAACTCTCGACAAAGGACACGTATCTCAACACGCTCGTTGGCATTTTAACTGTCAAGTTTTCTGATGGCAGCATCGAGATAGCCAAGTGCCGAACAATGCTAAATTTTTGTCAGGTTTGCTTGGCATCGTAGTCGCAGTCACCTGACGAACATGGGAAGGCACTTCTTGTGACTTACAAACATTGGTTTGTTGGCTCGTGAAAGTTGCTCTGCAAACGGAGCCGTCATCCGCGAGACAACGAGATTCATTATTCAGATTCATTTTAGAGAGAAATATGAAAACGAGAAAAGGTTTTACGTTGGTCGAACTGCTGGTGGTCATTGCGATCATCGGGATTCTGATCGGAATGCTGTTGCCAGCGGTTCAGATGGTACGGGAAGCTGCACGAAGAACGACCTGTGCGAACAACATGCGGCAGATGGGACTCGCGATTCACAACTACGAATCCGCACACATGAGATTCCCAAGTGCAGGTCAAGCGAAACGAGGTGGTACGGGTTCGAACGCGGGTCAAAACGTGTTCTTCACCGAGCGACGCGCATTGGAAAGTTTAGGGAATGCATCGCATTCGGTACAAACTTGGATTTTGCCATTCATGGAAGCGAACAACACGTTCGAATTGTACAACATCAGGTACCGATACGATTACGAGCCAAGCTTGCCCGAAGCACCGACCAATCAACAAGCAGCCAAGCAAGCAATCTCAACGTTCGTTTGTCCTTCAACGGGACGCGTAGTTTTGGTCGATGACGAAGGCTACGGTTTCACTGACTATTCAGCACCGGTGACGGTTAAGCCTGGCCTGAGCGGCAATCCAGCTCAACCTCGTTTCAAGTGTGCGCTCAATGGCGACTCCACTCGTACGATCGCATCGATCACTGATGGGACAAGTAATACGGTGGCGATTGCCGAAGACGCTGGGCGTGTCGATGTTCCATCCGGTGGTTTTATGGTGATCAAGCCGGAAGTGATGGATGACGGGACGACTGCGAATCGGCGATCATGGGCTTGGGCCGATCCTGATAACGCATTCAACGTTGATATGCTGGTCAACAACAATGCGTATCCGCGTGGTGGCCCAACCAATTGTCCGTGGAGTGTTGTTAACTGCGGACCCAATGAGGAAACCTTTGGATTCCATCCCGCAGGTGCCAACGTTGCGTATTGCGACGGGAGCGTCCACTTCTTGACCCAGACCATCGATGCCGTCACATTCGCAGCGATCATGAGTAAAGACGGAGGCGAGGTCGAAACGTTCTAGGTGTTGGCTTGCTTAGTTAGCTGACGACTCAATCCGACAGAATCGATTTGCGGTCGAACAAGGAATTGTTCGACCGCTTTTTTGCTGGCTCCAGTTCAGCGATATCAACGGCAATTTCACCTCGAAAAACACCTATCACCAACGTCCGATAATGTTTCGTCCGATTGGCAAGGCGCCGCAGGTGTACTTGGCGACGAGGGCAGGGGATTTTGTGATCCTGATTGCGGCATTATGCCGAACTCTCTAGCATCAGATTGGCTCATTTGATTCCTTCCATGAATTCAAAAAAACGGTCCGTCCGGCCGCAGTAGCGGCGGCACTCAAAAGGGCATGGCAGCTCTACACATCAAATTTGACCGAAGCCAACGGCCATCAAGGGGTACCATCCCTTGTTGGCTTTTTTTGTGCGTTGGTCCCCTATATCGACAACGGGGACTTTTGATCAATAGCAAACTTTGCGAATGTCGCTGTTGGGCTTCCCTTCGGGGAGCACTCAAACAACAAAAGCAATCCCCGCGCTGGGGACTTGCTACCATCGAATCGCACTGGCTGACATCGGTGTCGCTGCGGCAATGGAGCAGGGGAGCTTGAACCATTGCCGTCAGGTTTTTTTTGCACGTGTCACATGCGGCAGACCAAATCGATTGCCGCTTCGTTGGACACTCGAATCAGATCGACAACCGTTCGGCGAACAAAAAAAACGCGTTACGATACGATCTAATTTTTCAATTCCGCTACCGACCGCTGCAGCCTGCTCGTGCCGATTCGACGGAAGCAAGCCCCAGCTTCGAGAGAGGATTGAAACCCAATCTTAGGGAGCTTGAACCGCCGAGCTGGTGATGCCAGGCTCCCCAAGAAGCCGTTGCTCCATTCGCTCGAACTCGTCACGTTCCCAGAGTTGAATCGCAACCTTAAACATTCGCTCCACCAAGTGATTTCGCGAACATCGTTTTCGCCATTTCACTTCATCCAATTGGTTGACCAACTCCTTTGGAACCTTAACTCTCCACATTTCTTGTTGTGTTGCGTTTGCCATGCTTCTTTCCTTTCGGTCGTTCGATACGTTCTCGGTACTGGGTAATTGCTTGGTTAACGATCCATGCAATTGAGCGATCCCGTCGCCTGCGTTCACGCCACAGCCACGCTAGATTTTGTTGCTCAATTTGGACAGTTAACTTTTCATCTCTTGGATTCATGATGCTTTCCGTTGCTTCCCTTCTCGATAACGGAAAGTGAGTTTTTTCCGAAGCACGCGTTTAGCGATTGCCAGCTCGACCGGAATTGAGATCACCCACTGGACGCCCACATGCCTTGTATGGAGCACAATCCTCGCTACCCCATCCGAGTCAACTTGCTCGACTTCCGCACTCGCAATCTTAGGGAGACCTCCAAGCTTCCCAATAAATCGTCGAAGGTGTCGCTCACTGCGTCTTTTGTCATTCATCATCATTCTCCGGAAGTGAACCGGACCGGCCCGCCCGCAGCTTCGCGAGGACGGGACCGGTCTTTTTTACTTGTATAGAAGAAAGTTAGTGTGGGAATCAGAATCAGTTTGACCTCGTGTTTTACCGAGTGAAACGCGACTCGCCGCGCAACGGGGTAAAAACGGTTTCTTTGTACACTACAAAAGTACCCGGCAGGGTCGACGTTTTCTCAGCAACACTTTAGCCGTTCTCCAAGGAAGGGGGCAACGATGGCGAAAATGGATCGCAAATTTAATCCAAGTCAGCATCAACTCGATTTCGACGGGTCGCAAGCGGAGCAACGCGCCAAACTACTTTTGGCAAAACAGGAAGAAAACACAGTTTGTACCGGGGAGCTTTCAGCCGTGTCTTGTAAATGCAAATCTCAGTTTTGTGGTGAGTGTTCGTTAGGTGCTGCCGTTCGATGGCGGGAGCGTCTCCGTCCAGTCGCACGTGAATTCAAGTCAGCGTTGATGATCACATTTACGATCGATCCCAAGGGATTCAAAACGCCAGAACAGGCGTGGCAGTTCGTCGGCTCAAATCGCAAACTTTCGGAAACGGTTCGCGAGCTTGATCGGCTCAAGTTCCTACATTCACGCCGTTACTTTTGGGCGCTTGAGTTTCACAAGAAAGCGCCACATTGGCCACATTGGCATATGGTGATAGATGCGTCGTATGTGCCTCACGATCGTCTTTTGAAATCCGCAACAAGAAGCTGAAGCAACATTTCTCGATCACGAACGTGGATGAGCTGTTTGCCAGGCTTGGAACGATGGCTGAGTGGTTCACGGTGTCATGGTTTCGCATCACAGAGAAGCGAGTTGATCGAGCCAACAAGAATCAAAGCCGTGCCGGTGTTGCGAAGTTTTGGCAGCAAGTGCAAGCCAAGTTTGCGAACTGGACCGGCACTGCCCTAGCCCGCGTACCTAAGATTTCAATCGCAGTTCCTGACTTCAAAGCGTTGAAGCAACAGGCGGTTGGGTGCGTGGCCTCGATCACAGCTCACGTGACGGATGCCGAGTTCATGCAACAGTGGAACGAGATCGGTTTAGAGTTTGCTGCGGAAGCTAACGTATCGATCGCAGCCAAGCGAATGGAGCTGGAAGCGCGTTACCGAGTGGTTGATGACGCAGGGATTCCATTCTGAGGTTTAGGCCAATCGATGGAGCGATGAGTGGCGACGGCCCGGCACCGCAAGTATGAGGAGCCCGGCACGCTCGCCACGCATCGAGAACGGACACATTGCAACCTAGCTTAAACAGCTTCGACGGTTTGGCACGTCCAAAGGGTTGTTGCCATCAGAAAGCAAGCCAAAAAAATAACCGGCCGCACGCGAAAGGTGAACACTATCGGGGAGCGTGTGGCCGGCTGTGGATCAGAGACCAAGATACTAGAAACCGTGATCGCTCCGGGCAAGAGCACTTACAAATATATCGGAACTCTGAAAATCCCCTTTCATCCCGACTTTCAGCAATGCGAGCCGCATTTGATTGAAGCGTTGGTTAGATCCAATCCGCAGAAATACCTGGGCGAAGAAAAGCAAGCGTATGACGTTGATGCATTTGTTGAACAGAGCATGGCAGTGGACGCACCATTTTGAAAAAACATTTCAAAAACGTCAGATTGCCACAAGGTATTTTTATATATACCGATAAGCATAACATCACCCAGTATGGAGGTTTACTAGTGGCTTTTAATATTGGTGTTTCAATCATTGTTTGGCTGTGGTTTGCGTTCGCTATCTTTCGCGCTTTCCAGCCAATCGCAAAAACTTACTTCAGGAGGATTTGGTAAGCATGGATTTTTCTCGACTCCGAAAAATTGCCGTGGCTCTGCTCGCAGCCATCGCAATCGCTTTCACGTCAACAGCCGCGTACGCGCAGGTGGACTCGAATGCGGACTCGACCAACAACAGTATTCAGTCCACATTGGATACGCTTGGTCTCGACATCACTGCGATGATCACAACGTTCGTGGCCACGGTTGGTGACAATTACAAGACCATGTTGGTGCTGGGCTTCGTCCTTGCCACCGGGTGGATTGCTTACGGTCACTACAAGAAAGGCGCCAGATCCAAGTAGTTCCGTTTTTCTTGTCACGTTTCAAATTCGGCATCGCGGCGTAACTGTCTCGGTGCCGTTTTTTGGTTTGGATGTTTCTCATGGACGATCAAATTCTTACAGAGCTGCAAACCATTGCGCAACTTCTTCGTTTTATCGCGGGAATGTTTTTTGCGTATGCGGGTATGCGGTTCCTCACGGAGGGTTAAATATGTCGTTGCGATCAAGAGTTGTGATTTACTTCGTCGTTGCGTTTCAGGTAGTTCTGGGGTCGTTGTGCGTGGCCTGTTTTGGTCAACGTCCGATGAAAGCGGGGGATTTGTCCGGGTATTGTTCGTGGTCCGATGATGGTACGGGGGCGACAAAATTGACGGTTGCTGTCGAGGTTCCTGATGGTACGTTTAGGGTTCGTCCCGATGCACACCTTACGCAGGATGGTTCGGCGTTTACGTATCTCGGCTCAGTGTCGTCTTATGCTCCAAAAGTAGCTGGGCAGGGCCAAGTTCTCAACGGTTCGTATCTGGAAAAGAGCGACGGTAGCGAGTTCGATGGTTTGGTTTCCGTTACTCACCTCGCAGCGGCGTCGCTCAACATATCCGAGGGGCGAGGTATTCAAACGTCGGTTAGATTTTACGATGTAAACGGGTCTCAAATTGGAGCGTCGGTCGTTGTTCCAATTGCATACCGTGATGACGCGACCGGTTCTGTTACTGGTTCAAAATTACCGGGTGCAAAACAGTATTCGCGTGAGGAAAACGGGTGGAGCTTTGTTATCAGTCAATACGATGTCGGTGGTCAATGGGGGACCTGGACTGCGGGTGATGATGACATAGCGTCGGGCAGCGGTGCGCATGTTTCGGATTTTGCACTTTCGACTACTGGGGTAAACACCATCACAGCTTTCAGTGGTCTGGGGTACGGCACCGGGTCGTTCGACACGCATGGAACGTCCATCTATCAACAGCTTGGGTCCATGAATGTTACGTTGACGTTGGAGGGTGAGCATAGCGCGGCTCATGGCTTTGCGGTCGACATGTATCGTTACGCTCCGTGGCTTGATGGGACAATAACGTGGCGTGCAGCTGTAAACCGTATTGATTCGGTCAACGGAACCGATGGAACGGACGACGGAACCGGGGGTGGCACCGATCCAGGCACCGACGATGGTACGGATGACGGGACCGGTGGAACGGATGGAGGAACGTGAACCGGTGAGCCTTCGTGCTGTTGTCAGTCGTGTACTGACGAAGAATTCGAAGCGTCGGAAGTTCCGATCGTCGCACCTGATTTGGATGAAATGACTCCGCTCGATCCTGTGACTGGTGGTGATGGTGTTGCTGTGATTCCTGATCCTGTGTTTGACCTGCAGCCGCTTTTCGATTGCGTGGACGAAGCTCGCGACACTCTTGCGGAAAAATTCAATCTGGCACAATTGACAACGCAAAACTCGCAACCAGTCGCACCTGTTCCGGTCAGTTTTGCATCTGTCAACATGGATCATCTTAGCTTTTCAATTCCGATTTTGCCTGAGCATATTGAGGACGCGGGGTTTAAATCGGCGATTGAATCAATGGTGTCCTTTGGACGTTGGTTGCTCGTTTTCGTTGTTGCTGTTGTTTACTCGTTTCGTACCGTGGATCTGTTTAAGGACATCACGTAATGGTTACCGCGATCATTTGGGCCATTCAGCAAGTGGCGCATTTTTTTGATATCTCCATGACGTTTGCTTCCACCGCGTATACGGCTGTTGCGTTGTGGATGAAGTACCTCATACGTGTTGCTATCGGTTCCGCGATCATCGCTGTGGTGTGGTTCTTCGAATCAACTGTCGACTTTGTCGTGTTGCTGCTTTGTGGTGTCATTGATGCAGGCGTTTATTTTGTTGCTCAGTTGGATATCGATCTGAGTCATTACGAGCAACATTTACTTGTAACGGGGCAAAGCCTGTACGTGATGGAGTACTGGATCCCAATTGCAGAGGTCTTGTTTCTTGTTGGCGTTTACTACTCGCTCGCGTCCGTCGTGTGGATTGCACGCCACGCAATCAAGTTCGTCCCGTTCATTGGATGATCAATCCTTTTTTTTGATCTCCCGCCGGAGGCATCGCTTTGGGTTCCTTCAGCGAACGAGTAACCCGGTCGTGATTGTGCGGTTGTTTTTTTCCTTTCTTCCGAGAGCTCGCCCCGATTTACTTGGGTCTCGGAGAAAGAAAAAAACAGCACAATCACAGGGTTACGTAGTGAGCGGTTCCGCTCGTTTTTTGCAACACGCTTAAACCAATCTTTTCACCCACTTTCAAACCAAGTTTTCCACCAATCTTTTTACACAAGGTTCAATTCAAGGTTCTTACACATGAATATCCAAATCAAAAGAGTTCTTCTTTCGTTGTTGATTTCTGTGGTTCTCATGGTGTTCGTCGCAGCTTCCGCGTTCGTTATTCAGTTTGTTTATTCCTTGCTTGGAATTGATATCTGGGTCATCACCTGCGCCGTTCATTTTGTTGGTTTCGTTGTGTTCAATTTCTTTATCTACATCGTCTTTGATACGCTCGCAAAATCGAATCAATCTGCGTAGTAACAGGTCTCGCGAAGCGGGATTCTGCCGGCACACTGGGCGGGTGTGCGAGGCTCTCAACATTGGAGTTGTTCAGTTTCACCAATCGGTTTTTTACTCGCTCCGATATGCCTATCGTTGCCTTGCACAGACGACCAGTGAGGGGACAGAAAGCGGCCTTGGGGCTCCGTTATTAACATTGAGGTTTAGAACCATGAGACCAACTCAAAACAACATCTTTTTGATTGGGCCGTCGGGGTGTGGAAAAACGTATTTCCTTACTGATTGGATCGTTAAAGAATTGGCACCATTCAGCAATGCTCGACTTGTTACAAATCTTCCGTTGGGGTCGGTTCCTGATCGTCATTTCGCACCGCCCGATTTTCCTGGGGAAACGTTTCTCGATCGAATTGCAGACGTCAGTGGAACGGAGGATTTCCCTGAACGGGTCACGCTTTTAGATGATGAAACGTTGGAAGCGTGGAGGCTAGGGCAGGGCGGGCCGTGGGATCTCGAGATCGAAAACGAAACGTATTTGATACTCGATGAGTTTGCGACGATTTGCCACAAGTTTCACAGCCGCGAAGTGCAGATCAAGTGGGTCGAGTGGTTCGCCAAGGCTCGACATCGAAACGTTTACAACCTTTGTATCAGCCAGACTAAAAAGAAGCTCAGTCAGCAGATCATGGCGGAATTTGCGGAGTATTGGCAGATGAGCGATACAGCGTCGCAGATGTTTCCGTTTGGTTTGCTGGAAGGTGATTTGAATCAGTTCTTTTCCAAGGTGTTCGGTCGTGACATCGCGTATACGCAAGTACTGATCAGAATTGATGAAGGCGGCACAATTTCGTCTCTTGCCAAATCGCAGACGTTTCGCATTCCTCGGAATTCGGCGGGCTATCGTCTTTACGATTCGTTCTCGCCGCCGGACTCTGGAACAGGAGAATCGACCACCAGAAAAAAAGAATGGCAGAAGCTCAGTTGGCCTCGGTTCCTCGCGTGGTTCCTTGGTCGCAACACTGGCTTTGTCATCAAGTGCGTTATCTGCATTGCTGTACTTTACGGCTTGTGGAATTTTTCTTTTACATCGTTAACAGGGGGCAAGGATGCAAACCAAGAAACCGTCAAAACGAAGGTGCCGACGTCGAACGTTGAAGGAGGTTCGCAGGGAGGAGACTTTGAAGGTCAAGCAGATGTGGACGGATATCGGCGTGTTGGGAATGTTGGTGGTCGCGACTTTGCTGTTGCTGGGGTGTGGAGGGGGGTGCTCGATTCATCCGCAGAGGGTCAAGGTGTCGACGTTGGGCAAGATTTCAGCACCTCCAACGTCTCGACAGGTGACGAGCTCCGTTGACGTACCTAACGTGGTGCTGACCGGTGGTTTTGAATCGTTTGACATGACTGTCGGCGACATCTGCGCCGCGTTGCAATCAGAATTCGGCGTACCGATTGTTGCAGCGGCAAAAGCTGACCAGATTGTTCGTGGGTCGTGGGATACGTCGGTTCAAGTTGTCCGTCAGGTGGCGCTTGAAGCTGGTTTAACGTTGCGGAAAGTCGATGATACGTTTGTGCTTGTCGATGCTGCTGAGTCGCTTCACTATGTGCGGTGGGCGTCTGGCCGGACGCAAACAGATGCTCAGTCGCTGCTTGATGGTCTCGGCTTAGCGTCCGTTGTCGTCGATCGCTCTGGCGTGGCCTATCTCGGTGTCAAACCTTCGGAGGAGGAGACGATAAAAAGTGTTCTTGTGGGGCTCGATGCTGGTGATGATTGGTTAGTTCAGATCACGATCGTTGATGGTGTTATGACGCAAGCCATTGATGGTAGCGTTAGCGAGTTCGACGCGGTGCAAGGCGGCTGGACTGTCACTGGGTCGGATGTCGTCGATTCGTTTTTGATCACTGCACAATCTGGGCAACCAAGAATTCAGCGTTTCGGGTCTCAAGTCCCATTCCGGACCAGCGTTGTAAATGAAACGGGCGTTGTGTTGACTGGTGGTGTTCAGTATCAGGACATCGAGACAGTTATGACAACGGAAGTCGTCGAAGCGGTCAGCGGTCCGAAGATGCGAGTATCGATTGATAGCCGCCGCCCAGGAACTGAAACCGATGGACTCTTTGAAATCATTCGAGAGGAAATTGATACGGAAGTGTTCATCAGGGCCGAGCCGGTTTTAATTGGATCTCTTCAGCGTTGGGGAACAAGTTCATCTGCGACGCTCGCGTGGCCATTTTCAGCCCTTAGCAAAAGTTCTCGATCGAGGAAATACCAAGTTTGGTTGCACGCTGTTAGGTTGCCAGCACCGCCCAAGATCGATGATTTACTTTTGCCGGAAATGTCTCAAGAACCGACGTGGACGGCACCGAAAACAGAAACAACGGAACCGGGCAGTTACCAGCTACCCGGCTCCAATTTGGCTAAGTCGTAAATCTGTCACAAGAACCGACTTCGCCCGTCATCAGTCGCAACAAAAGAGGCGACATCTGACGTTTACCATCACTGGACACTTTGAGTCTGTGTTGTTTCGACCATCCCTGTAAGTCGCGTGGCCTCTGCGGTTGGATACCAGAATACATCTACGGCTCGAAGAATAGCCAAATAGTGGACATGGTGCAACGTCTGATAATGTTTCTTATGTTCGGTTAGCGGTGTTGTTTTCCCTTGGAAAACGCGATATATTGCCCACCAGAATGTCGGCAGTATTTTGTGGAAAGTTTTGAAGCTTGGCAATAGCCAGACGATACGCATTTTCGCTATGCCGATTTTCGCCCCGTAAAGATTTTTGCAAAAAAACTTTTCGTGTTGACGGGGATCGCTCGATTTCGAGAATTCCAATTCGTTGGCTGGGCTTGGTAACCCGGTCGGGCTCGATCATTGTTTCCCGCTTCGGCGGACGGTTGAACCAACACGAATTCCCCGTTTGCCTTTGGTGAGCGGGGTTTTTCTATTCAACTAATCATACGAAACATGCGATACCTCAACACTTCCGGGCTCTCGAGCGAGCTTGAACACCTGATTCGAAATGCTCGCAAGAACATCGTTCTTGTCAGTCCTTATCTTGACATCAGCCAACGTATTCGCGACTTGGTCGAATACAAACGCGATGTCCCGGTCATTCTGATCTACGGCAAACGGGACCCGAAGCAATCCGCGCAAGAATGGATTTCTGCCCAAGCAAACGTTAAGACGTATTTCGTTCCCGATTTGCACGCAAAGTGCTACATGAACGAACAATGTTGCATCATCTCAAGCATGAATCTCTACGAATACAGCCAACAGCACAACTACGAAATGGGCGTGTCGTTCTCGAGGGAGAACGAACCCGAAGAATTCAAAAAGGTGACCGCCGAAATTCGACTATTACTGGGCGTCGCCAGGAACAATCGTGATAACGACCTCGTAGATTCAGACGAGATTGACAACCAAGCTAATCCCAAAGGCTACGACAAGCTCACAACTTCAAAACTTGCACGGAAGCACAAGCTAAAAACAGATCAGATGAAGGAACAGTTACAGACTTTAGGCTATCTCACGCGACCACTTTTGTTTGGCGAGCCCAAGCTGACGTCAAAAGCAATCGAAGCAGGCACAGAGTTGAGAAATGGTCGCAATGGCGAGTACTGGCTTTGGCCAGTCGATCTGATTGACTCACAAGCAAACAAATCGACTTAGGCACTCCTTTTCTCATTTGATTGGGCTACGCCAAGAAGTTGACCGCCGGAGGCGTCACCCCGGGAACAGTTGGAGACGAATGCCGTGAAGTTCACCACGCGGAATGTACTGACAGCTCTGTTTTTCTTCGGTGTTTTCCTTGCGTATGCGGGCAATCACTGGCGCGGGCAACATAGAGTAACAACTTTTCTTGGTGCGACAGAAGAATGCAGCGGATCATCAGGCGGCTACGATTGGTTTGGTGTCCTTCCAGCATTAGACTTGGTTCAAATACGTGGTAAATCGGTGAAAAACATCGAATTCCTCGGATTTATCAATTCGCTCAAAACTGTACACCTATGTGAAATCCCCGGAACGATCGACCTTTCTCCGCTAGTCTCAAATTCAGGGATTCGATGTTTGAGAATTGAACATTGTACGCCGGAAAGTTTAGATCCTCTACTTCGCTTGCCTGCGCTTGAGAAGTTGATTTTGAACTACGATCTTTCAGACGAAGACTTGCAGGAGTTGACAATGCTGTCAAGCTCAACATCGCTTCACGTTCCGAAAGATGTCCGCGATCGACTTTTAGAGCGGCTACCGAACCCACCATTCACTGTGCACGAATATAAAGTAGTCCAATTCGATTAAACCGCGTCTCCCAGCAGTCCAATTCAGGGCCATCGCATTTGAATGGCATGAGAAACTGCACTGCCTTCAGAATAGCTAAGTCAGCCCATCGATGAGTTGCGGTTATTTTGCAGAGGACACTTCATTTTCGAGTTTTTCGGAATACTCAACTGTAATGCTTACAAATGACCGAACCATGTTTCCATCTTGGACCAAACACCCAGATTCTCTCCGCACTTGGGCCAGGCCAAATTCACCGTTTCGCAGGCGTAGATTCAGCAGCAAGCGTCGTGGCACTTCAGAGTTCGTATCGACTTACCATTGGCTTTCGTAGTCGTCGAATATGTCTTTAGAAAGTAGATTAATGACTCAAGGGCGAATGAGACATCTGTGGCAATGGGGGGGCGTAGTTTGCTGCGTTTATCTCGCATGTTTTTTTGCAAGACTTATTTTTAGCCAAGTTGACTACTACCAAGTTGACAACTTTTCCAAGCCTATTTTCGCTACTGAAACGATGGCTTTGGGAGACGGAGGAACAACAATTTACAGGGGTTTTGGCTATAAAATCACCGCTCATTGCCAAATGAATTCTAAGAACACATATTATAGATACGGGCCAAAACTAGAGTATCCACGGTGTGGCCTTCTGTTTCCGCTTCCGAGCGTAGAACACATCCGGATTGTCTCGGAGGAAGAACTGACCGAAAAACGATGACTCAAGTTGTCAGTTTGCGGGTTAAAAGCGGCCACGAAGTTGCGTGTTGAAAGAAAATTGTTTGTGAAGGGTTGCAAGATATCTTGAGGCAACGCCTGTTTGATAACTGACTGTTAACACGTGATGTTGGCATGGTGAGAACCTGCCTGGCACCTTCAAGTTGACTCGCGAGTCGCCTGGATAACCATGCAATGAACCGGAGTCGCGATCGCTTCGCGCGTTCGAATCTGCGCGGGTGGTCGCAAGCTCCCATTTTACCCGCTACGATCCTAATTTTACTTCCCAACCTGCGACCTCGGTTATCGCGGGCGTTATCCGACTCAGGTTCATGATCGCTCAGCGTCTTCACTTCAATGGTTGACCTAACTCCTACATACTGGCCGTTCGATGTTCTTGGTCCTCAGGAACGTACGCCGCTTCACGATGCAATGCTGCGATTCTTCACCGCAACATATGACGCTGGCTTCAAGCCTTTTGTTACAAACAATCACTCCGAGATCGGGTTTGGAACAACGCGCGAACACGACGCTCGATTCGTCCTTCGTGGCGGACGCGGGAAACACTGGGAACCCTGGCTGACTGACTCTAACGAAGCGGTACGGTTGGGTCCAATTTGGGATCTGCCTGAATACACCTGCATGGTTTTCACCGAATTCGATGACATCACAACCTTTTGCCTGCGGTGGCTGGCTGGCGATCCGATCGCAGTTTCACTCGCAGGTGTCCCCGTCTACAATAAACATGACACAAACACACCGCTTCCGATGCACAAGACGTCGGATAACAAACGGATGCACACGAAGCCCGGCTTGCGAGCGTGTTTTGATGCAATGATTGCCGTCCGGGCTCGGTGATCACGGACGTTACCCGACAGAGTCGCATCCACGAAACTCTTTTCCCAAGAACGCGATGGCACTTAGCACTGATGTAAATCTGCCTCGCCAGCATCACGCACGTTATCCTGCTCGATGCGTTCGATGCGGTGGTGATCACCAGGGGCGTACCATTCGGCTTTGGACGCACACGATTGGATGGTGGACCGTGCTCTGGATTGTTGGCTGGGGGTTCACGACTCGGCCACCAGCGTGCGTGAACTGTGCATGGCGAATTCGTGCTCAACGAGTTGGTGGGCTGGTTTTGACACTTGCAGTAGCTGCCTTGTTCATGGCATTCGTTTGGCCACACGTGGACGATTTCGTTGCACGCTTTCTTCGCAAATGGGTTGCCATGGGCCTGATTCTTGTTTGCCTCGCACCGTATTTCCTTTGGGAAATCATCTACCCACCCGCAATCGATATCACCGCTTACAAGTCCAGCGTGGACTACGAGTTCAAGGACGCTGGCTTTGCGTACGAGTTTGCTGAGTTAAATGGTGACGCCGAATGGGTCCGTATCTCATGACCTCACAACGCCCGGGTAACAGGGCCATGCACCGGAGACATCTGAGGCAATGTGTCAAGTGTCTGGGGTAGTTTTGAACATTTTTGTATCTGGTTTTGTCAACGGATTT
>JBCAWX010000021.1:0-122098 GCA_038534355.1 Planctomycetota bacterium | reverse complement strand
CATCAAAAGTCAAATCTACCGGTCAAAAGACGCTTTCCAACAAAGCTCTCCCGCCAGGCACAGAGAAGTGTACAAAAAAACGCAAGTGAACACAACAGTGCTAGCATGCAAAAGTGCATTTATATCCGCAGAAAAAACAATCTCCGACTTGGCAACTAAATCCCATCTCCAGTTCTTCAAAAAAGCGACCTGCAACTCCACTCCATTCGACAATCACTTGATCATTTCCAATATGCTTCGATCTTCAAAGAATCGCCAGTCTCCGCCTGAAGCCGCTTAAATTCGGCAAACAGCAAATCTATCCGCTCTGACTGCTCCACTTCATTAGATCGGTCCTTCAATTCATTCGGGTCTTGATTCAAATCATAAAGTCGAATCGCCTCTGCCGTCGGATACAGAATCAATTTCCAATCATCCTTAATCACCATCCGCTGAAGCTCCTTGTAGCCCCCATAGATCGCATCGTATTTAGACTTCGCATCCTCTTCGCCGCGAATCATTGGCCCCAGATTCTGAAAGGAAACGTGCTTCGGGATCTCCCTTCCTGCCAGATCCAGACTCGTCGCCATCACATCCTGCAAATAAATTCGTTCAGCACTGGTCTTCCCAGCCTCGACACCCGGCCCACGCACAAAGAAAGGTACGCGCATACTGTGCTCGTACATGTTCTGCTTGCCCATCAATCCATGGTGACCACACGCCAACCCATGATCCGCCGTGAAAAACACATACGTCGAATCTGATTTTCCCGAGTCCTCCAATGCCTTGAGAATTCGACCGATCTCTCGATCCATATGCGTAATGATCGCGTAATACTCCTGCCGATGAACTCGCACATCTGCTTCCGTCCGAGGAAAGGGAGCTAACCGAGCGTCTCTCAATTGTGTGCCACATCCAATCTCGTCTTGATACGGATATCGCGATTGAAAGTTGACAGGTATTTTTATCTTGTCAGCAGGGTACTTCTTAACGAACTCTTGAGGCGACTGACGAGGATCGTGTGGCGCATTAAAGGCGATATACATAAAGAAGGGTTTTTCGCTCCGCTTTGCACGTTCGAGAAATTCAATCGTGTCATCGGCAACCACTTCACTCCAATGCTTGCCGCCCTCCCAAAAACCACCTTTCGTTTGATCCCAAGGTGTCCAAGCATTTCCCTCTGCCGGTCGATCGTAACCCTCCGGTGTTTGTTTAGGCATGCCGCCGCGAACGTGCCCGACATGGTCAAACAAGTCTGAGGGTTTTAACTTCACATGCCACTTGCCCGTAAAGTAAGTCTCATAACCTGCATCGCTCATCAATTGTGCCCACGTGCGACCCGACGCTCTTTCCTTCCCTAAGTCCAGTCGCTGTGCCGCCCAGACAAACCGCCCCGTGTTCAACATCGTTCGACTCGCGACGCAAACTGCGCCGCCCCAAGCACCCATATTGTAAGCCCGGGTAAAGGTCATTCCGGATCGCGCAATCGAATCAATGTTTGGCGTCATCACCTCATCGTTGCCCAGCGCCCCGACGCTATCAAAACTATGGTCATCCGCGAAAATAAATAAGACATTGGGCTGGTCAGTGACGAACGAATCATCTGCTTCCACACAATTCGCTCCGCAGATGACGATCACAATCACTGCCGCCAGCCAACTCCGACGCACCAACAAACATGCCATTCGTTTCAATATCATCTAATCGCTCCAACTTCCAAAAACACAATCACCAAGCCAACCAACGGCATGCCGCTGAATGTCCAACCGAAATGTCAAATCAAACCCACCTGCGGCAATCCCATGTATGCCACCGCCACTTGCTGATCCGTACGCTCGAGCCGCAGGATCACGTCCGCTGATTCCTCGCTCAACCAGATTCGATGCACCACCGGTCGTTCTTCGATTTGAAAAAACTCAAACGCCTCTTGATTCAACAATTCCATAATCGACTCTTCCGACGGATCGTCGTCGTCACTTTCATCCAGCAATAGATACCGAAACGTTTGCATGAGCTCAAAGTCAAGCTCATCATCGTTGCCAGTCAAAATCAACGAGGCAAAACATGCCCTGTCAGCGACATAGTAAATGGCATACGCCGCCGATTCCGTAGCGCAAATTCGAAGCACCACTTTGGGATCCCCTTCGAAAATCAACTCCAGCGGCAAATCAATATCAAAAGAAAGCTGCGACAACTGATTTGAAAGTTCCGCATTGACCCCATCCGCTTCTCGGTTCAACTCGATTTGATTCGTCCGACGAAGCTCGCCCGCGATGGTGTAAGTCGCAATCTGAAAATTGAACAAGGCTGTCACGTACAAAAACCCCAGATACTAAAAAGACCCGGCACCGAGTTTACCCAATCTCAACCACCAAGAAAGTCAAAGACGCTTCGAAACCACTCAATTCTACGTGAGGAAGCTACCCAACCGATTCCGATTATCCCATTTTTCATTTTCCCGCAGGCCGAATCTGATTTAGCGGCATTTAGCGATTGAATTTTCATGATGGACAAATTTTAATAACCCAGAAGCTTCCCGGGTCTTATAAAACGATCTACTGAAAACCTCCTCCCTCTGAATCCCAATCAAAACAGTGACTGATTCCCGCCCACAAATCATGTTGATTGATGATGAGAAACAAATCATCGAAGTCATCGAACAAGCCGTCTCGATGATTGGAATGGACATCCATTCATTCTTGAACGGAGATCTTGGCATCGATCACTTCGATGCAAACAGGGCAGACATCGTCATCATCGATCGACGGCTCCGCAACTCTGACGACACCAATATTGACGGCTTCGAGATCGCTGAACAGATTCGCATTCTCCCCGGTGGAGATGCTGCCAAAATGATTTTGATCAGCGGCGAAGTCACTGCAGAAGTCCACCAAAAAGCGAGTGAATTGAATTTCTCCGCCGTCCTCGAGAAACCACTTTCGCTTGCAGATCTGATCAAACTGCTCCGTGAACTAGCCTAGGTCGAATTCAGCTACCGTTGCTTGCAAACCCAATCGACAAACTTCGCAAACTCGGGGTGGGACATCAGTTTGGCGACCGTGTTGTAGTCACGCCCAAGTACTTTTTCGCGCGGCACTATTTTGTGAATCGCTTTGTGGCAGTCGCGGCAAGCCGGAACGGTTGCCCGCATCTGCTCCCGCGTAAATCGCTGTTGAAACCAACGCTTCCGATGACAATGCCGCGGAATCAAGTGATGTCGCGTCGTACCATGCTTCATCAGCCTCAGACAGAAAACACATTGCCTCTGTTCCAACTCAACGACCCGACGTTCTTCAGCTGCATCCGACAACTGACTCGTTTGACTTATCATCGTCATGTACCCCTTCTCCAAAGTCAGTTTTCCAAACGTTGATACAGACCTGCACGTGAAACGGACAGAACGATGATCGGCAGCTCATTGTTGAGACTGCCTGCCGCTCAGGTTACGATGACGGCCACGCCTTCCACCCATTTTGCGACAGTTGATCACGCCGTTGACGCACCCTGACAAGTTTACCCAAATAAAGCCACCAAGGAACACCATGAGCCCATCGAGCTTTACAACCAACCGTCTTCGATTCTGCCTCAACATTCTAGGGACGTCGCTGATCGTTTTTGGTTCACTCTGCGTCCCCAGTCAGGCAACAGCTCAAACGAGCCAACCCCAAAACCAGACTCCTCGCAAGTATTCGCTCGGTCCCGACTCAACCCGCGGCCAAGACGTTCCCAAAGGAACCGTCACCGAACACACGCTGTTGGAAAGCCAAGTCTTCCCAGGAACCAAACGACGGTACTACGTTTACGTCCCCAAACAATACAGCAAAGACAAACCAGCCGCGCTGATGGTGTTCCAAGATGGACACGCGTATGTCAGTGATGAAGGTCAATATCGCGCCTGCGTGGTGATGGACAACTTGATTCATCGAGGTGAAATGCCAGTGACCATCGGTGTCTTTGTCGATCCAGGCCATCGTGCCGAAAAGCTACCTGAAAAACGGGGATGGAAACCTCGACCTGCCAATCGCAGCATCGAGTATGACACGCTTAGCGATGCCTACGTCAGTTTTCTGGTCGACGAAGTCCTGCCAAACGTGACCGCAGAGTACAACGTTACGGATAATCCTGCTGGTCGCGGAATCTGTGGCGCCAGCAGTGGTGGAATTTGCGCCTTCACCGCCGCTTGGCAACGCCCCAACCAATTTGGAAAAGTGATCAGCCACATCGGTAGCTTCACCAACATCCGACATGGTGACACCTATCCGGGCATCATCCGCAAAACAGAAAAGAAACCGATTCGAGTCTACCTCCAAGACGGCAGTAACGATCTCGACAATGAACATGGAAACTGGCCACTAGCCAACCAACAAATGTTCGCTGCCCTCAAGTTCAAAGGGTACGATGTCAAGTTCGACTTTGGAGAAGGTGCCCACAGCGGCAACCATGGAGGTTACCTCCTACCCGACGCACTTCGTTGGACTTGGCGCGACTACACCGGCGTCGAACCGAAACTCAGTATGATCCCGGTTCCCCAAGATGCGCCTTGGGCTAAAAAATGGTGGATGCCAAGACATGACCTTAAACTCGCGCAACGCAAATCGATGCCGCAGGTTGATCTGCTGATGATTGGCGATTCGATCACACACTCGTGGGAGTCGGCGGGCAAACAGGTGTTTGATGAGTTCTATGGACAACGCAATACTCTCAATCTTGGCTTCAGTGGCGACCGCACCGAGCACGTCATTTGGCGACTGCAAAGTGGTGCCGTCGATGATATCAACCCAAAACTCGCTGTGCTGATGATCGGCACCAACAACACAGGTCACCGTAAAGAGAATCCTGATCACACCGCAGAAGGGATTCGACGAATCGTTGACGAACTCAAACTGCGACTCCCGACAACCAAGATCCTGGTTTTGGCCGTTTTCCCTCGCAGCCAACAACCTGACAATCAACTGCGTAAAATCAATAACGCCATCAACGAAAACATCCAAACCATCGGCAACCTTGAAAACGTCTGGTATCTTGACATCGGCGACAAGTTCCTCGACGAAGATGGCACGCTCCCCAAGTCAATCATGAATGACTTCCTCCATCCTGGTGAAAAGGGCTACCGGATTTGGGCCGAAGCCATGGAACCAACCGTCGCCGAGTTGATGAAGTAATTGAAGTAGTCCGCTTCCACTCCCGTCCATTCCTTCCATCCTTCGTCCATCCAACTATCACCAATTGCCAACAGCCAACACGAACCCCGAGATCAAAATGAACGAAGAATATTACGAGCTACGCATCTACAAAATTTTTGATTACGAAAAACAGATGCTCGCCGAAGCTTACCTGGAAACCGCTTTGGTGCCCGCCCTGAAAAAAATGGGAATCGAACGAGTTGGCGTGTTCACAAATCATGACGATGAGAATGATCATTCCATGTTTGTGCTGATCCCCTACACATCGCTCGACCAGTTTTCCCAAATGACCAACAAGCTCGATGCTGACGACGAGTATCAAAATCGAGCTGCGATTTATTTTGATCGACCACTCAAAGACCCGGTCTTCGAACGGATTGAGTCACGTTTCCTGAAAGCATTTGCCGGCATGCCGACGATGGAAATTCCAGAGCTCACCAAAACGAAAGCCGAGCGGATCTTTGAACTTCGACTCTACCAAAGTCACACCGAAGATCACGCGCGCCGCAAAGTCAAGATGTTTAACGACGGTGAGATCCAGATTATGCGAGACGTCAAGCTTGGCCCTGTCTTCTTTGGCCAAACGCTGATCGGACACGATTCACCCAATCTGGTTTACATGCTCTCCAGCACTGACAAGCAAGCTCACAAACAACACTTCAAAGACTTTCTTGCTCACCCAGAATGGAAGCGGATCAAAGACCTCAAAGAGTACAAAGGAACCGTTTCCAAAATCCAAAACTGGTTTCTCACTCCCACTCGCTATTCGTCGATTTAGACCCATGTCGTAGCACGGCAAGTCGACCCAATCCTTGCCGTTGCTGTGCCAGTTTGTCACACAAAAAAGCTGTGAACGATTTAGATTCGAAACGGGAAATGGAACAACGCACCGGCGTTGTTTACAGTTCGTCCAAGTTTCCCGGAGTTAACCATGGACACGATGATTTGGGTCTATCTCAGCTATCTTCTCGCCACCATTCTGGTAACCATTTTGGTCGCCCGCACACTTGCGAAACAAGGCGCCGTGTTTATCACCGGCACCGACACAACTCCCTCTCCAATCACCAAAGCAAAAACACATTTGCTGGTCGTCGGTTTCTACTTGATGTGCGTCGGCTTGATTACGTTTTGTTTAAGACAAGGAGACGCCGCCACGGATGCCAAGTCCGGGATTGAGCTGTTCAGCACCAAAGTGGGTGGGATGGTCCTGTTCATTGGAGTCATGCACTTCCTGATGGTTTGGGTCTTTGCTTCGATGCGTCGGGCCGCCAATACCCGCGCCCCCGAACGACCCGCGTACATCGGCCAGCGAAATCCTGTCCTGCCGACGGGTAAACCGGCATCGGAATGAGTCGGGAGCGGATTCGAATGAAACAAAGTAGGCCGAATCAATAGATTCGGCCTACAAAGATTCGGCCACTAAACGTCTCGTCACATTAGCGATTGACCCATCCTTCGCTTTTTCCAACCGAGGATCAACGATGCTGCCCATCATCAACCACCTCGTCTTCCTGGCGATCAGTGTGACATTTACGGTCGTCGTTGGACATTATTTGTTTACAAATGGGAAGTACTTTCTCAAAGAGTGTTTTCCAAAAGGCAACACCGCAGATGCCGTCAATCGGCTCTTTCTCGCCGGCTTTTACCTGATGAACATTGCCTTCATCTTTCTCTCCATCCGATATGGCGAAAACGCTGAAACACCAATCCAACTAATCAAAGTCGTCAGCTACCGCGTTGGGATTGTCGCTCTGGTGATGGGTCTGATGCATTTAAACAATCTGTTCTGGTGCAATCTTCTTAAAAGTCGCATTACGCAATGGACCAGCTAAAACGATGATTCCAAGGGATCCATTCGAACAAAGTAACCTGCTGTTAAACTACAGCTTCCTTGAAGTCGAACAGTTTCAGCTTTAAGGTGGAGCCTCTCTCGTGGTGAACTTTCGTCGAATAGGTGGCACATGCTGACAGCCTGGATCTCAATCACACTTTGGAAACGAGTCCTGATTGGACTGGTCATCGGACTGGCAATTGGCTTGACGCTCCGATACACGTTGCCGTCGTCTGACATTGAAAATAAAGTCACGATTGATGTCGGCCAATTGACCGAAGACGGAGAGTCAACGTTTGAGACGACGCTCAGCAAGCTCGGTTTTACCGACAAGGCGACGGTCATCGGAATGCCAAAAGCCAGCAACGGCAACGTTGCTTTGGATGACGAGGGCAAGCTGACTTATACGCCCGATCCAAACTTTGATGGCGAAGATGAACTGGTGGTCACCGCGAATGAACCGCACGCAAAAGCGGACTTCATCGCCACCAATTTCATCCAGCCCTTTGGTGAGTTGTTTGTTCGTTTGATCAAGATGTTGATCATCCCTTTGATCGCGACAACACTGGTCGCAGGTGTGACTGCGATGGGCGATCCCAAGAAGCTGGGATCACTCGGCATCAAGACGATTGCGCTCTACCTCGCGACGACATTCTTCGCCGTTTCACTCGGCTTGATCGTGGGCACTGTAATTCAGCCGGGTGTCGGTATCGATTTTGAAAATGCAGGCGACAGCTCGGTCGCCAGCGTCGAAGGAAAAATCACACTCGCCAAAGAGTCAGGAACCGTGGTCGATCGCCTGCTGGAGATCGTTCCCACGAATCCAGTTCAAGCGATGGCAACCAACGACGTCCTCGCTACGATCTTTTTCTCGATCATGATCGGAATCGGCATCCTTGTCGCTGGCAAAACAGGTGAGCCGATCAAGAAGTTCTTCGATTCCGCCGCCGAAGTCGTCATGAAGGTCACAATCTTGGTGATGGAACTCGCACCGTTTGGAGTCCTGGCTCTGATGGCTTGGGTGATGGCGACACGCGGAGTTGAGATTCTTAATAATCTCCTGTGGCTCACCTTGGCGTTGTACCTTGCTTGCTTCTTGCAGATCGTGTTGGTTTATGGCGGCTTGATCATCGGTGCCGTTTTACGCTTGCCATTGATACAATTTTTTAAGGGCGTCGCCGATGCACAGGGCGTCGCATTTTCAACCGCTTCATCAAGTGCGACGCTTCCCATGACCATCTCCTGTGCCGAGGCCAACCTTGGCGTCGATAAATCCGTCGCCGGATCAGTCTTGCCCCTGGGTGCAACGATCAACATGGATGGAACAGCAATCTACCTTGGCCTGATCGCCCTGTTTGCCGCCCAAGCACTTGGCATCGGTATGACGATGGAGCAGTACGTCATGGTTGCACTCACCGCAACGCTGGTCTCCGTTGGCGCCGCTGGGATCCCGTCGGCAGGGCTGCTGTTGGCAGCAACCGTTTTGGCAGTGATTGGAGTCGACTCAAAACAAGCCGTTTTGATCATTGCTTTTATCTTCCCCTTTGACCGATTGCTGGACATGATGCGAACCGTCACCAACGTCACGGGGGATATCGCAGTCGCTTGCACGGTCGCAAAGTGGGAAGACTCACTCGACGAAGAAGTCTTTAAAACCGAAGCCGAAATCTAGTCTCCAACGTTTTGGAATCAGACATTTAGTTGCTCAGAAGACCCATTTCAGGAATGAAATACGATGATCCATCGAGCTACCTTACTGATCACAGTCGTGTTGTTTTCACTCCCCATTTCCAACTCATTCGGACAAGACCAACACGCTGCCAGCCAAGCCATCTCGCAGTTCGAAATCCACCCAGATCTTCAAGTCGAACTGTTCGCCGCTGAACCGATGCTGGCGAATCCATCGAACATCGATGTTGATCATCTTGGACGTGTCTGGGTTTGCGAAGTTATCAACTATCGGCACTTTCGCAACAAAGATGCCAAACTTCGTGAAGCAGGCGATCGAATCTTGATCCTCGAAGATTCCGATGGTGATGCACAAGCCGACAAAACGACCGTCTTTTACCAAGGTCGAGACATCGATTCGGCGCACGGAATCTGTGTGCTCGGAGATCGGGCAATCGTTTCAGCAAACGATTCCGTTTTCTTTCTGATCGACACAGATGGCGATTCCAAAGCGGACAAAAAAGAGATCCTGTTTACCGGAATCAGTGGAACCCAACACGACCATGGTATCCACGCGTTTGTTTTTGGACCCGATGGCAAACTCTATTTCAATTTCGGGAACGAAGGCAAGCAAATCAAAGACCGCCATGGTAAACCGATCGTCGACATGGCGGGTAACGTCGTCGCGAACCATCGAAAACCCTACAACCAAGGCATGGTCTTTCGGTGCAACCTTGACGGCAGCCAGTTTGAAACTCTGGGATGGAATTTTCGCAACAACTGGGAAGTCTGCATCGATTCGTTTGGGACGCTTTGGCAATCGGACAATGACGACGACGGAAACAAAGCGACACGTATTAACTATGTGATGCCCTTCGGCAACTATGGCTACACCGACCAAGTCACTGGCGGTGGCTGGCGGACACCGCGAACCCACATGCACCCCGATATTCCGTCGCGTCACTGGCACCAGAATGATCCTGGAGTGATTCCGAATTTACTGGTCACGGGCGCTGGCTCACCGACTGGCATCTGCGTCTACGAAGGTGACGCGTTGCCAACAGTTTTCAGAAATCAAATGATCCATTGCGATGCAGGTCCCAACATCGTTCGCGCATACCCAGTAACGAATTCGGGCGCAGGATACGCTGCTGAAATCGTCGACGTGATGGATGGAGCAAGCAACAACCAGTGGTTTCGACCTTCCGATGTTTGCGTTGCACCCGATGGTTCGTTACTCATAGCGGACTGGTATGATCCCGGCGTTGGCGGTCATCGAATGCAAGACATCGAACGTGGAAGGCTGTTTCGCGTCTCAACTCGAGGTAGCGACAACCGCTACACGACTCCCAAAATCGACCTGTCAAATCCACGAGGCGCCGTTTCCGCGCTCAAAAGCCCAAACCAAGCGACTCGCTATCTCGCCTGGAAAGCTCTCCATCAGTCTGGGAGCAACGCAATGCCTGAGTTGAACAAACTTTGGAAGCATGACAATCCGCGTTTTCAAGCTCGAGCACTTTGGCTGATCGGGAAACTCGAAATCGACAAGCGCGAAAAACTGAGTTACATCCGGCAGGGTTTGGCTCACAGCAATCCTGACCTGCGCATCGCTGCGATCCGATTGTCCACCCAATTGCGAGATCACATTGAACCCGATGAAGTCGCCGACCTTATCAACCTGCACGACGATTCACCTCAGGTTCGCCGTTCCATTTTGATCGCCCTTCGCGATTCCAAATCTAACTCGATCGCTGATGACTGGGCAACACTGGCCGATCAGTACGAGCCTGGTGATCGTTGGTACCTGGAAGCACTCGGTATTGCGGCCGATGGTCGATGGGATGCATGCCTTGATTCGTGGATTCAAAAAGACCCATCCAAAGTTTTTACCAATGCCGGTCAAGACATCGTTTGGCGTTCGCGAGCCAAGCAAACTCCAGAGCTGCTGAAGAAAATTATCGTCGACTCAGCGACACAAACCGAACAGGTCGGTCGCTACTTTCGCGCATTCGATTTGCTTGCCAATGATCAATCGTTAAGAAATGCTTTGCGAGAGCTTGCGTTTGGTGCCTTTGAATTTCCCAAAGAAAAATCAACAGTGGTGACCATCGAAGCGGTCAGTCGAATGGACACGCAAACACTCACCGAATCCCAACGAGCAAAACTCGATCGACTCATCGATGAAAGTCGCGGTTCTGCGACTTTCATTCAATTCGTCGACAAATTCTCATCGGCCAAGCATTATCCGGATCTACTGAAACTTGCATCTCAAACTGAAGACCGTCAGATGGCTGCTGACGCCATGAGGATCCTCTTGCAAAAGAACCAGGCGAAGTCGGTTCACCAGCAGTTTGTTAATGCCGAGATGCCCGAGCGAGAAGCACTCGCCGAAGCTATGGTCAATTGCGGTGAACGTCGTGCAACAGGCGTATTGGCAGGAGTCTCACTTCGCAAAGATCTGGATCTTGCGTTGCGAAGTGCTGCCATTAAATCGTTGGGGCAAACTTCCAATGGTGGCCAGACGATGCTCAACTGGATCGACAAGAAACAACCGATCGATGAGCGGCTCATGCCTTCCATCCAGGCAGCACTACACCGCTCCCAAAACGGGCGGGTTCGCGACCGAGCTCAAACGTTGTTTCCAATTGCTCAGACTAAAGACAAAAAACCATTTCCTCCGATGCAACAACTCGTTGGACGTCAAGGAAATATTGAACGTGGTCAAACCGTATTCACAGGCACCGGAACTTGTGCGAAGTGCCATGTCGTGGCTGGCAAGGGGATCGACGTTGGACCTGACCTTTCCGAAATCGGCAGTAAACTGACCAAGCTCGCGATGTATGAATCGATTCTCTTTCCCTCCGCCGGCATCAGTCACAACTATGAAAATTGGTTGGTACTCAAAGATGATGGCCAAGTCTTTAAGGGTATCCTGCTGGGTGAAACGGCAACGCAACTGATCCTGAAAGATGAAAAAGGGATCAAGCATACGCTGTTGGTCGATGAGATCGAAGACAAACAGAAGCTGTCAACTTCGCTCATGCCCAACGACCTTCATCAGGAGATGTCCGAACAAGAGTTGGTCGATTTGATTGGATACTTGATGTCGCTCAAAAAGTCAGACGACAACTAAACGGTCCATCCTGCGTCGATTGATTTTTCCGTTCGTCGTCCGAAGACCACTGCTTGCGAAGCAACCGTCCCTCGTTGGCATTAGACATCGCGCTCGGTCCACGCTCCATCGATCAAACGCCAAACGCCGCCTGGATTTTGATCCTGCAATACTTTCGGCAAACGGTGGGGCCGCACGTTGTCGAAACACTGTAACATTCCGAATCGCGTCAGCGACGCTGGGATACCCACGGCAGTAAATCCCGGGTGACTGGTCGCTGGAAAAGGACCGCCGTGATTCATTGCTGGACTTACCGCAACGCCGGTCGGCATTTTGTCGTTAATCAGTCGACCGACTTTTTGTTGCAAGTGAGGTCCAATTTGATCGTAGTCGCGATCATCGCTGCCGTCGGTCGCCGAATAAAAACAACCGGTCAAATTTCCTTCCAGTTGATCGACGACTTCGATGGTTTGCTCCACTGAATCGACAACGACAAACAATGTGGATGGCCCAAATGCTTCCGCTTGCAATTCCGTTGGATTTTGTAAAAACGAATCACCTTGGACTCGCAAGACGGTGTTTGCATGACTGAAGCCATCACCGCCACCAGCTTCACCGCCGACAACCAGTTGAGCACCTGCCGCCTGCAGATTCTGGATCGATGAATTCAAACTCGATTGCCCAGATTCAGAAAAGAGTGTGCCGATGGGACTCTCGGCCATCAGATCAGCCGTCGCTTGAATAAATGACTCGGCCGAGTCACCTGCACGAACAATGACCAATCCGGGGTTGGTACAAAACTGGCCCGCACCCAATACGCAACTTCCCGTCAACTCTTCAGCGATCTTCTTTCCGGATTCCTCGACTGCACCTGGCAAGATCACAACCGGATTGACGGATGATAGTTCAAGGTAAATCGGTTTGCCAACTTCATCGGCCACTCGCTTCAAGGCCAACCCTCCGTTCCGACTACCGGTAAACGCGACTGCGCCCAGTCGCGAATCACGAATCATTTTTTCGCCGTCCGCATAATCCATGTGGTACAGCAGTTGAACGGTCCCGTCGGGCATGCCGGCAGTCTCGGCCGCGCGTTGAGCAACTTCGGCCAGCATTTTGGTTGTCAGCGGATGCATTGGATTGGCTTTCGCGATAACGGGATTTCCCGCCGCTATCGCGGCAGCAAAATCGCCACCTGAAATGCTTCCAAACGCGAGTGGAAAATTGTTGGGCCCAAAAACTGCCACGGGTCCCAAGGGTGCCAAGCAGGAGCGAATATTGTTGACGCTATCAATCGTCGGGCGAGTCCAGCTCATCGAGCGTGCGGCCTCTGCCGCCTGTCGCAACTGACCCGTCGTTCGTGCCAACTCGCCGACCAAACGAGTGTCCAGCGGCAAGGCAGTTTCCTGATGAGCAATCGCTCGCAATGACTCCGACTCCGCCTCCAGGCCATCGGCATAGGTTTCCAAAAAGTCTGCGATCCGCGTTGCGTCCATCGATCGCAGTTTCACAAACGCTTGGTCAGCAGAAGCGAGTGCGTTTTCAATATCAGTCCACGAGCTGATCGGAAACTGATCTTCCAAAGGCTGCCCGGCTTTGGGATCGGCCGCGACAAAAGTGTCGGACGATTCTGAATTCTGCCACTTGCCGTTAATCAAAACTTGATGCACAGTATGAGTCCTCAATGGAAGCTGATCATTGAAATAAAATTGGCGATACCCACAAACGTAACAAGCATCGAGTTAACTGCAACATGCCTGACATCATAAAGGTGATTGACTCGCACACCGGTGGCGAACCGACCCGAATTGTGATCGAGGGTGGCCCTGATTTGGGTCATGGCCCATTTGCGAATCGTGTGGAACAGTTTCGCCAGCACCATGATCATTTGCGTCGAGCGATTATCACAGAGCCGCGTGGTTCCGACGTGATGGTTGGTGGTCTGTTGGTTCCTCCAACTCAAGCTGAATATTCTGCTGGTATCATTTTCTTCAACAACCACGATTACCTCGGAATGTGCGGGCACGGTACGATCGGATTGATGAGCACCCTGAAGCATCTGGGCAGGATCGAAGATGGTTCTCATTTGATTGAAACTCCCGTCGGGGTTGTCGCCTGCCGGATGGAGCATCATACGTCGACGCTGGAAAATGTTCCCAGCTACCGTTTGGCGGCAAACGTGACGCTGGAGGTCCCCGGAATTGGAACCGTGGTCGGTGATATTGCCTGGGGTGGCAACTGGTTTTTTCTGGTCAAAAATGGCAACTACGATTTGACGGCCAGCAATGTCAGCGAGCTGACTCGAGTGACGTTGGCCATTCGCACAGCGTTATCCGATCAGGGAATCACCGGTTCCAGTAGACAGTGGATTGATCATGTCGAGCTATTTGGCCCAGCGCACGATCCTGACAACGACAGTCGCAACTTCGTACTTTGCCCCGGAGGCGCTTATGACCGGTCACCTTGTGGCACTGGCACCAGCGCCAAAGTCGCTTGTTTAGCTGCCGACGGAAAACTTCAACCCGGGCAGGTTTGGCGACAGGAGAGTATCATCGGTTCCGTTTTCACTGCAACGTATCGACAATCAAACGACCCTTCTTCCGAATCCGTCGTTCCGTCAATCACCGGTTCCGCCTTCGTCTGCGGAGAAACAGATTTGATCCTGAACCCGAACGATCCATTTTGCATGGGTATTCCCTCATGAAGGTCCAACCGGGTGAACACGTCGTCGTTGTCGGTGGTGGCATCATTGGAGCGATGTGCAGCTGGTACCTGCAACAGGCAGGTTGCCGCATCACGATTGTCGATCGCGAGGGGTTTGGCGCCGCGTGTTCGCATGCCAACTGTGGTTACGTTTCACCCAGTCATGTGTTGCCCTTGTGCCAACCCGGTGCCATTTCCAAAACGATGAAAACGATGTTTTCAGCGAATTCACCGATCAAGATCAAACCGCGACTGTCAATCTCCTTGGCCCGGTGGATGTGGAATTTTGCATGGCAATGCAATCAAAAGAAAATGATGGCATCAGCGGCCGCACGCCATGCGATTTTGCAATCGTCGAAACTGGAATACCAACGGCTCATCGATCAACATCAACTCGATTGTGAATGGCAGGAAGTCGGTTTGCTGTTCGTCTTTGATCACAAAAAAGAATTCGAAGCGTTTGAAAAAACCGATTCAACGATTCAAAAACACTTTGGCGTCAAAGCGACACCATACGATGGCGAACAACTTGTGGAGCTGGAGCCCGCGATCAAACCAGGGTTTGGCGGCGGCTGGCACTACGAGGGGGACTGTCATCTGCGACCGGACCGATTGATGTCCCAGCTCAAGGAGAAGCTGGTTGCCGGCGGTGCGACCATCCTTGAGCATCAAAACATTGATTCGATCGAAAACCGTGGCGGCATCGCCCATGCCGTCAACTCTGCCGAAGAATCAATTGAAGGGGATCACATCGTAATCGCGACGGGTGCGATGACGCCGATGTTGAACCGTTGGCTAGGCCTTCAGATCCCGATTCAACCTGGCAAAGGATATTCGCTGACGATGCCCAAACCTGCTCGTATGCCAAAGATCCCCATCATTTTTGAGGACAGTCACGTCGCGATTACTCCGATGCAGTCCAAATATCGAATTGGATCAACGATGGAGTTCGTCGGATACGACACCAGCATCAACGAAGACCGAATCAAGTTGCTCCGCACGGCCGCTGAAAAATACTTGCACGAGCCATACTGCGACCCGATCGAAGAAACCTGGTTTGGTTGGCGACCGATGACGTGGGATGGTCGACCGATCATTGATCGCAGTCCATCGATGAAAAATGTTTGGATTGCCGCCGGACACAACATGCTTGGGTTAAGCATGGGCGCCGGCACGGGTCGACTCGTCAAAGAGTTGATGCTGGGCGAACCAACGCACATTGATGCCAACCCGTTTTCTGTTTCCAGGTTTCAGTAAGTTGAGTTTCGTGGCAAAAACCAAAAAGCAATGGGGTGTGATTGGAGGTGGCATTGCCGGACTGGCCGCCGCCTACGAGCTGCAACAATTGGTTCCCGAAAACGATGAAGTCATTTTGCTCGAAGCGTCCGAACGATTGGGCGGCGTCTTAAAAACAGAATCGCGTGGTGACTTTTTGGTTGAACATAGCGCCGACATGTTCAGCACCGACCCAGCAGCCGCATTGCAACTTTGTCGTGAGCTGGGTCTGGAGGACGAATTACTGACCACCATTGCGACTGAAAACCGTGCGTTTGTCGCAACCGAGAATGGAATCCAACCAATCCCCGCTCAGTTTTCCTTGATGCTGCCGGGCGATGTCGACGCAGTGTTAAATTCCAAAATTCTCAGCGACGCAGGGAAGGAACGTTTCCTCGAAGAAGCCAATGTCCCTGCTCGACATAGCGATCAAGACGAAAGTTTGCAAAGTTTTGCGACGCGACGTTTTGGACAAGAAGTCTTTGCAAAGTTGATTCAACCATTGGCCAGCGGCATCTACACGGCCGATCCTCAACAGCTTTCGATGAACGCGACCATGTCTCGGTTTATCAAACTGGAACGGAAACATGGCAGTTTGATCGCGGCCGGAAAAGCAGCGAGACAAGCAACGAAGGAACGAGAGGGACACACCAGTGGTGCTCGCTACGGTTTGTTTCGCGCTCCAGAGCAGGGGACCGAAAGACTCGTCTCCGCACTGATTGATCGAATGAAACGTTCTGACAAGGCATCGGTCTCGATGCAAACGGGAGCCCGAGTCAGTCGATTGGTTCATTCAAAAGATCGCTTTCGGATTGAATGTCACGCCCAAACTCCAATCGACTGTGACGGAATCATCCTGGCAACCCCTTCGTTCGCAAGCTGCCAGCTTTTAAAAGGGCTTCAGCCAAACTCGGCAGCGGGCAACAGTTCTGATTGGGACTCATTTTGCCAGAATCTTGCTTCCATTGAGTTTGCCAGCTCAGCAATTGTTTTGATGTCGATTCAACGGAATCAGCTAGACCGGCCTTTTTCAGGGTACGGAATCATTTTCCCAGACTCGTTGGGGCGTCAGGCGATCGCGATTAGTTTTGCCAACAACAAATTTTCAGGACGCGCACCAAGTGACTCCATTTTGGCCCGTGTCTTTATCGGCGGCGCGTTAAATTCACAGCTGGTCGAACTGGACGACCAAGCACTGACCAACATTGCGCATACCGAACTCTCGTTTGCGTTGGGGTTAACAGGACAGGCTAACTGGACACACGTCGTTCGCTGGCGCGAGTCGATGCCGCAATACACTTTGGGACACCTCGAACGTGTTGCCGAAATTGACCGACAAGTCACACAACTTTCGGGTCTTGAACTTGCAGGCAAAAGTTATCATGGTGTCGGTATACCAGCATGCATCGCCAGCGGTCGGTCAGCAGCACAGCGATTGCTTCAGTCTTAGACCATGCACCAAACAACTTCGCTCGTTGTCGAAACCGAGCAGTGTTTCACCGAGTCTTCGGTCAGCAAATAGAAAAACCACGCAGTCCCCCGGGCGGTTGCCCCTGCGTGGTCAAGAACCTGACGATCTAGCCGTCAGAAATTCTGATGTCCGAATTGTTAACGTATCGGTTGGACCGCCGGCATCGCACTGATTCGTGCGGCCGGTCGAATTTGCGATGCGGTCTCTTTGGATGTCGATTTCATCAGGTAGGCAAAAAGATCAGCGATCTCAGCCATCGTCATTCCATCGAGCAACCCGGCAGGCATGGCTGATTCTGGATTGTCTTTCATCTCTTCAATATCATCCTTTGCGATCCGGACACGTTTTCCGTCCGCTTGCAATACGAAGTAAGATTCATCGGGTTGTTGAATCGCCATCCCGTTAAACACAATTCCATCTACTGTCAAAATGGTCTTGGACGCGTATCGATCCGGGACAACTGCAGACGGTTTAATGGTGGATTCGACTGCCTCTCGCAAAGAGAAACGACTGGCGAGATTCGACAACTCAGGACCCACCGCTTCACCCATTCCATTGACTCGGTGACAGGTCGCACATTTAGCTTTAGCGAACAGCTGTTGCCCTCGATGGGCATCACCGAGTCCAGAACGACCGAGTTGATCAACAATTTTGGCCACAGACATCGACTCGCTCTCTGTTTCATTGGGAACGTCGATGGCTGACTCATTCGGGAACTGTGACGCATACCAGTCACGACACTCTTTGAGTTGTGTTTCCCAAGTGGCTGTGGGATCGACGAGAGCGTCACCGGCCCAGTGTTGAATCAGTTTGGCAGCCGAACGAGCGCCCTCACCACGTACGCGGTATCCAATTTGAATTGCGTCGCGAAAGTGCTTGGATTCCTGAGGTCGGCGATTGACTGCGATTAGTTTTTCCATGACTTCGATGCTGGTCAAATCGTCCAGGCTGGTCAGGCTACTGACGAGGTAAGCCCAATTTTCTTCTTGAGGTTGTTGCGCCAAGCCGATCACAATCTCGTTTCGACGTTGTGGCTCGGCTTGCCAGATTTGCCGCAAGTAGTCCATTCCACGCTTGCCACCGTCTCGAGCAAGAATGGCAATCACTCCCAACCGGACCTGTTGGCTGGCGTGATCTTCGCGACCACTTTCAACGATCCGTTGATCCAACTCAATCACCGCCTGTTCGGTGGCTTCGTCGATCTGGACAGGCAACTTATAGAATGCTGTCAGCACGGTCTTTGGCCAACGATGACCATTTTTTAGCACTGTTTGAATATCAGTCCCCGCGACGGATGCTGAAATCCCTTCAATCGCACGTTGAACGTATTGGTCGTAGCTTCCGCCAGTCCCTTTGGCCAATCGAGCCGACTCCAACGCGTCGACGATGGCAACCCGCTCGTTGTGAGTCAGGTTGTTCTGGCCATGAACCAGGAACATGCAAACGTGAACCTTGTCAACGGTGGAAACTTTCTCATCGGCCAGATACGACTCAAGCCGACCATCAAAACCACCCGCTTTGAGAAAGCCCAGTAGTCGGGCCAACTCGCGATTGATCACAGAACTGTTGGACGGAAATTCGTTGACCATTCGAGCAGTCAATCCACCAACTTTTTCCGGAAGAACGTCACCTTGAATGAGCGCCAATTGCATTGTTCGCAGCATGTCAACGAAATCTCGATCGTTAACAAATCCTTCCATCAATGCAGCCGACCTCGCCAAAGTTTTGTAGCTACGATCGAGTGATGGGTTGCTGGTCAGCATGGCAATCGCGCCATTGATAAATACCCGATTGTTGTCCGTCGCCAGAATCTCAGCCTGCCACGTCTCAACCGGAATCCGTTCCAGAATTCGGCGAGCCGCATTTGCTTCGGCGCGATCAAGCGACGCCAACATGGGCAACAACGATTGATAGTTGGGAGTGACACCTGATCGAATCATCGATTCACAAACGACCCTGCGTACGTAAGCGCTTTTGTCGGTGATCATCTCAGACAAGAGTTGCTCGCAGACCGCTGTTTTCTTAAGGCCACAAAGTCGAGCGGTCTGTGCTCGGACGATGGTTTTGTCGTCGTTAGCCAATTCCCGCAACAACGAATCGCTTGGCGAAGGTCCATACAGAACCATCAACTGCATCGCACGTACACGGACCTTGGACGAATTACGGGTCTCGCGGACGACACCTTCGATCGAAGGTCCCCATGCATCGCCCATGCTTACTCGGATCTCTGCAATATTCTGTCGCGACCAAGCAGCGTTGGGTTGTGGATGACGCATTACCTTGGCCAAGTCAGAATCAAATTGCAGCATCTCTTCTGGAATATCGCCTTTCCAGGTGATTCGATATACACCACCTGACGTACCACGGCCGCCGGTGCAGAAATAAAGTCCACCGTCTTCTCCAATGGCCAGATCACAAACGTTGAGCGGTCGACCTTTGACAAACGTCTCCGTCTTGCCCGTAAAACCCGCACCACTCGGTTGTGGCTTGAGCATCATGATGCGACCTTCAGACCAATCGGCGAAGAACATCGAATCGTGATACTTGGCTGGAAACTGAATGTGTTGATAGAGAGCTGCTCCAGTTGGAGAACCTCGTCCCGTCTTGGCGACTGGAGGCATCTGATCGGCAAAGTACTCAGGGAACTTCGACCAGCCACTTCGCCAACCAACCTCAGAACCATCGGGCACATGAAACATCATCGTTGGGCGATACCAAGTGGTACCGATATCCGATTCCATGTCGCTGTCATGAACAAAGATCTCACCGTTTTTGTCCAATACCAGATCGTACGCGTTGCGAATGCCACCAGCGACTCGCTCGACGCGATCACCATCCAGCGAAACGCGGATGATCGTGCCACCGGGTGCTTTGACACCCTGAGCGTGGCCGCCAGGATCTTCAAATCGTGGTACCAGATCACCCTCGTAGTAGTTCAAATAGGGACTTGTCTCCGCAACGGTGGTATCGACTTGGCTGTTGTTGCCAACGATGACATAGATCATTCCGTCATGGCCCAGCTGAATTCCGTGTGGACCATGCTCACCAAGTTTGCCGGTAAACCCGACCAGTTTTTTGTCGACTGTCAACATTCCATCGTTGTCAGAATCCGAAAGCCGGTAGAGGCCCAGACCTTGGGGGCCGCTGGCGGTCACGTAAACGCTGCCGTTGAGACACAGGATGCCTTGGCATGTATTGACTTCAGAGCAATACGTTCGAATACGCGACGGATGACTGGCTGGTTTGGACATATCGGCAATCATCAACGGACCACCCTCACGAGAGAGCAGCAACTTGCCAAACTCATTAAACTCCATGGCCACGACCGAGCCGGTTTCTTCGTGCGTCATGATCTGCTGAATCTTGAATTCAGGATCGATCTCAAATCGCTGCTTTGCATCGGCGACCTTTTTCGAAGGCTGCTTTGCATCCTCTTCGACTGTCTTGTTACGAGAGATGACTCGCAGTTTTTGCGGTGCAACTTCTGGAGGCGCTGGTAATTTCTGACGAGCGACTTCAGGTTTCGATTCATCAACTTGATTCGACGATGCTTTGGCAACCGAGCTAACCTGACCGCTGGCTGCCTGGTCGGCAGTGGTGACTTTTGATTGACTTGCCGAGTCGCTGGCAACCTTCTTTGATTCGGAGACCACGGGACTCGCTGTTGCTGCCAACCCTTGCGTCACTTTGGCGTTCGGAGTTTTCTTAGCGACGGCCTTGGCGGGAACAGTCTGTTTGGTTGTTAACTTCGCGGCGTCGTTGGCTTCCGTTTCTACAGCAGGCAGTCGCAGGACTTGAGCGTCGACCCAAGCCATGTCGTTGTACGTATTGCGTGTCCATTGAGACACGTCATCGATTCGAGTTTTCCAACTGTCATTGGTTTCCAAACTACGCCATCTGATGTCTGCTCGTTCTTTGACGCGAAACTTCAGCGACAATCCGACCCGTTCGCTTTCGTAATGACGGATCTTGGCGGCGAGAAGATTGACACCAGGAAGTATGAACTTGGAAACGTCAACCGTTTTCTGTTGGCCAAACGATTGACCGCGTGTGGCTAACCGACCATTGAGATAGATTTCATATTCGTCGCCTGCAGCAAAAATGATTTCTGCTTTCTCGGGTCCGACGAGCGTGAATTTCTTGCGAAAGAAGCATTCGCCTTGAGGCTTGACGCCCGCAATTCCTGATTTCTGTGGAGTCCAGATCCAGGCTGGTTCATCTGCCTGGACCGCTTGCTGACTGGCCAAAACTAACGATAGGCACGCAAGTCCCGACAGGAGCACCGAAAACAACGGTCGAGCTGATGAGAAAAAGCGTTTGTCCATGACAACCTCTGGGCTTTCGTCGGCGGTAAAAAGGGCGGATCTCGCGCAGACGAGACGACATCCAGTGATTGGAATCGGCAATTCAGGCCCGTAGATTTGGCAATCTTTGACGATTATTCCGATTTTCGCACCGCTAGCTGGAACTGATAGCACATCGCCGCTGTCTGAATTTTCCCTATTCGTCAGGTGCCCAGTTGGATTGATGGAACCGATACGAGTCGACGGGAGTCGAAGGGTCGTTGGCCGGAATAATCGGCCTATTTGCTGCAAAATATGATGGTTTTGGCGCGTAGGGTTTTGAATCAAACCAGACCCGTAACTAAAACGGAATCATAGGAATTACTGCAGCCAGAGTTTGCTCCCTCCTTTAGCATTCCAGATTTTAGCCGGAAATTAATATGCTTCGCTTTGTCGCCAACCTCTCCAATGCCCTTTTCGCCAGCAAGTCAGCCCGGGGAGAACGGGTCCAATACCCACATGCACGCAAACAAATTCGCGCTGCAGGATTGAGCTATCACGGGCTCGAACCGCGCCAACTGTTAGCCACAATCGCCTTCAATCCATCCAACGGCATCATCACGATGACGGCGGACAACACCAACGATGTTGGTACGGTCTCGATGATCGATCCGACCACCGTCGGTGTTACGTTGACCAACGCAACCGCTCGCACATTCAATCTCAGCGATGTTACCGAAGTCGTTTTCCATGGAAATGGCGGGGACGACTATTTCGAAAACATGACCGCGATCAATTCGACCGCGTTCGGTAATGGCGGCAACGATGAACTGATCGGTGGCAGTGGCGTCGATCGTCTCAATGGCGGCAACGGTGACGACATCGTTCGCGGCATGGACGGCGGTGACGGCGTTCATGGTAACGACGGAAACGATGAAGTTTACGGTGGCGAAGGCGACGACTTTGTGTTCGGCGAAGTCGGCGATGACATGCTTTATGGGGACGGTGGCAACGACGTCATTTATGGCTGGTTTGGCAACGACATGATCTGGGCCGGTAGCGGCGACGATATCGTCTACGGATATGACGGTAACGACTTGATCTTTGGTGGTGACGGCGAAGACTCATTGTTCGGCCAGAACGGACAAGACGAACTGGACGGCGAAGGTGACGACGACCGCGTCTGGGGTAACAACGATGCCGATATCGTTCGCGGCGGAGCAGGAAACGATCGCCTCTTCGGTAACGCTGACAATGACACCCTGTTTGGAAACGATGGCGATGATGTGCTCAACGGTCAAGATGGCGATGACCTGATGTTTGGGCAAGAAGGCAACGACACCATGTTCGGCAACCTTGGTGTCGACACCATCAACGGTGGCAATGGCGACGACTTTATCGTCGGTGGTGCTGGTGGTGACTTCCTCAATGGTGACGAAGGAAACGACACAATCCTTGGCGAATCCGAAGACGACATTATTCAGGGTGGCGGAGGTGATGACTTCATCGATGCCGGAACCGGAGATGACAACGTCAATGGAAATGATGGCAACGATTTGATCATCGGCAATCTGGGAGCTGACCGACTTGACGGTGGCAACGGCGATGACCTGATCTTTGGTCGAGCCGGTAACGACGTGCTGATCGGTGGCAATGGACTCGATCGACTTTATGGTGAAGCAGACAACGACTATCTCGATGGTGCCAACGATGATGATAAAGTCTTCGGTGGCGAAGGCCGCGATCTGTTGATCGGTGGCATGGGCAACGACCTGATGTTTGGTGGCGGTGGCAATGACGAGATGTTCGGTGACGAAGGCGACGACACCATGGCAGGCGGCATCGGACACGATGTAATGCACGGACTCGCAGGCAACGACATCGCCTTTGGTGGCGACGGTAACGACACCATGTTTGGTGGCGACGGCGAAGATATGTTGTACGGTCAAAATCAAGATGATGTGATCGATGGCGGCACCGAGAACGACTTGCTCAATGGTGGTGATGGCAACGATGAACTTCATGGCCGTGCCCACAATGACCGCTTAGTCGGCGGAAACGGCAACGATGACCTCTATGGCGAGTCAGGCGAAGATGTCCTGATTGGCCAAGCTGGAAACGATGGTTTGGTCGGTGGCGTTGACGCCAAAGATCGACTGATCGGCGAAAGTGGCAAAGATCGCTTTATCTTTTTCGGCGACGATGAATTGGTTGATCGTGCAATCGAAGATGCTCGAATCGAATTTCGTAATAACACCGGTGGCTGGACCAATCGTGAAGTTCAAGTCATCGATGAGGGACTGCAGCTACTTCACGACCGCACCAACAATACGCGATTGCTCAAAGACACACTCACACCTGAGCCAATCGTCTACCTCAAAGAGTTTTCACTGGTCGCCAGCGAACGGATCGCAACCAGTTCATTGGTTGACTACGACCGAAGTTTCTTTGACCCAGTGACGAATCGGGTCATCACAGAAACTCGAACCGAACGACAAATCAAGATTGGGAACTGGGACGAGACCGACGCAGCACTTAACGAACTTTACACCAGCGAAATTCCACGCGAGATGGCCTACGTTTGGGCTGGCTCGGAAGAAATCGCTTCGGTATTTCCAGCTCAGCAACCGTTCTGGGGTGGGTATCTTCAGCAAAGCGGCTGGCGAACTGATCGCCCGGTTCAGATTCAGTTCTACGACATCTCTGGTGACAACCAGTGGTACTATTTGAAGTCAGCAAAGTTTGCTGATCCATTCGGTGCCGAGAATCCTGAATCCGATTGGGCGACTGCTTGGAAGCTTTACTTCCAGGAAGACATGGAGCTGGAGAAAGCTCGCATGATTAACAAGCTCCGTAAGATCGACGAGTTGTTTACGCTGCTCGAAATTTTCTAAATCCATTCGCGAAGCGTTGTCCTAATCGTTGGTAAGGCAGATTGCCAGCGACCGGTGGGTGTTGCCTGACACCGGCCGGCTTGCGCCGGTCCGCTACATTCTCAAGCCGTGCCCATCCGTTTCCGTCTTATCAAGTAGCGTTTGGGCGCAAGCTCTACGGTGCCAACTCCGATAAGCAATGCAACGTTAAACGGTTCCTGGAATTTTTGCTGGCGACCGGTAGTGTTGCCTGACACCGGCCGGCTTGCGCCGGTCCGCTACATTCTCAAGCCGTGCCCATCTTTTTCCGTCTTATCAAGTAGCGTTTGGGCACAAGCCCTACGGTGCCAACTCCGAAAAGCAATGCAACGTTAAACGGTACCTGGAACCTTTTTTTGCTCTTTTTTTTCTTCGCAACGGGCTAACTTGTCGGCCGTTGGCCTTGATCCGTTTGCTTCTTGACGAACTGCGATATTGAATCGGTCAGCTTCTGAATCTTTTCGGGAACCGGCCCGAAATCATCCGCTTGGCCAGACGTTCGGTTGGACTCTTGGGCAATCGTCGCATCTTCATTGGCAGGGACAGCCGATGAGTCTTTCCTCAAATCGGAAAATGAAATCGGCTCATCCACAACGGTGGGTGCCGATTGACGCTGATCAGGCAACTTTTTGTGCGTCGGTGGTTGAGCTTCCGTGGAACGAGAATCCATGTTCAGCGAATCGTCTGAGTTAGCAATCGACGAACCAGTTGGCCCCGGTTGCTGAACAGGTGCTGGGCGATTTTTCAGAAATGGATTCTCCGAACCCGCTGGCCGTACTGCTGGCCGATTGGGGACGATCGGTTGTTGCGGTGGTGCCTTGAACTCTGGCGCTTTTCGCGGCAGCGGAATCGTTGCATCTGGCGAAATGGTCGGCACATCGGGCTGTTCAGGTTCCGTCGCAGCCTTGGATCGTACAAACGCCACCCCGTCATCGGCCGACTTGGCCAAGTCAACGGGTCGCGCGGCCGGATTCGTCGGTTGCGTCGAAGCCAATCGACGAAGGTCCTGAACGGGCGTATTTCCTGCCAACGGAGCGGACGATGTTTCGGACGTGCTTGCGGCAATCGGTCTGGCAGGCGAGTCCGGTTTGGCTGGTTCAGTCTTTGAGGCAACTGGCGGTTTTGGTTCTGCGGGTTTCGTGACCGGCTTCGATGTCCCTTCCAACGCTTGTTTGATTTTCTGATCCAACATTTGCGCTGAAGTGTCGTCGACGGTTGGCGCCGGGATGGATTGAGACACGTTCGATGGCCGGTTCGCTGTCTCTGGTACCTCAGTACGGTTTTCTGATTTCGCAGGTTGAGACTCAGTTGCGGATTCTCGAATCGCAGCTGAAAGACTATTTGTTCTTGGAATCGACGCCGCTTTCTGCATCGCTTGTGCTGCATGTTGCATCGCGGTCGCGGCCGACTCGATTGCAATCGCGGAACGAGCATCAACTGGTGTGGCCGCTGGAACTTCGGTAGAAGGTCGGGCACGCGAGGGTGTTCTTCGGCCTGGTGTTGGATGATCGGTCGATGTGGGAACGGGATCCATTGGCGGAGCGATCAACATGACCAAGCCAAGGCCAATCAGAAGACCACCAAAACCACCCGCTGCGGCGATCAGCTTTTTGCCAATTCCATCGGGACGCGTGCCGACTTGAGGTTCATCCACGGGCGTGATCAAACCTGTCGCTCGTGCAGCATGTGCCATCGCCTGAACTTCCGACAACGTCGACTGAGCCTTATTGGCTGACTCGGTCAACTGTCGAACTTCCGCAGTCAGTCGCAGATGATCGGCGCGTTTGCTGCTGAGCGTGATCAATCGGGCATTCAGTTTTTCAATCTCGCCGTTGAGTCGTTCCAGTTGTTGATTTCGCATCTGAATGGTCGCTTGGCGACCGCTGATTTCACCCTCAATGGAATCGAGAATCTGCTGTTCCATGATCTGGATATCCAATCGAGCACGTCCAGCAGCGGGATGTTCCGGTTGGTTGGCACCGAGTACCGATGAGAGAGCTGCTTGCTTCAAAACAAGCTGTTCCTTGAGCCGATTCAGTGCGGGTTGCTGTTGGAGCACATCGCTGGAAAGATGAATGATCAACTCCGGGTTTTCGTAGACTCGCATCAGGGCCCGAAGTGCAGTTTCAGCGATCTCCAACTCGGTTTCCAGCTGGCGACTCTCTGTTTTAATCTGCAGAATCTCACGCTTCATCGGAGTATCGCCGGCCTGAGAATCATTCAGCGAGTTCATCACGCCGACATCCGGCCCGAGCAGTGCGTCCAGCTTCTTCAGTTCAACGATTGCCTTTTTCTGATCTCGCACAGCGCCATCGCGAGCCTGAATCAACTCCGCCTCCATGCTTTGCAATCGCAGCATGCGGACTTCGTTGACTTTGGCAACAACTTCCTGGCCGAGGATCTGGGCAAATTTGCGAGCACGTTCCCGGTCAGCCGCCTTCGCGGTCAACACAATAACTTCGGTTTTCCCAAACTCCGCACCATTTGGAGCGCTAAAGCTGATCGCTCCTTGCATGTCTTCGATCAGCTCGTCGGTGATCCAGTCACCACCTGAAAAACTTGTTTCAGGGCCGAGCTGTTCCAATGTCTTGCGAATCACTTGAGGACGTCGTGATATCTCAAGGATGGTCTCCTGAGCTGACTTCATCGACTCCTGCGACTCGAATCGCCCCGGTTTGAAGGACTGGCCAAGCAGGTCATCGCGAACGATAAACGACTGGCGTGCCGTCCATGTGTTACCGCGTAGCACCAGCGCGTAAGCCGACGCAAGGATCAGACCGGCAATTGCCGGCGCTATCCACCACAGACGGTACTTCCACAGCGTCGATACGAGGTAATCGATGCGTTGATTGTCCTGTCGAATATTCATGCAACAGCGCGAGAAACGGCAAGTGGGAATCGATCGAACTTCGCGTCAAACAACGACAGTCCGATATGTACGACCAGTACACATGGATTACATCGCTCATCGGGTTCGGGATATTTGGCCGAAGCGGATAATTCGGGCGCTAATTCCGTCAGAACCGGTACACCGCTGATACAACAAGAAAAGCTTGGCAAAACGCCAAAGTGCCAGCAATCAAGGCAGTTTTGCTAATCGGAAAACTTTGAAGTCAAGTCAGGAACGAATCGTCTTTGCCTTAGTGCCTTCCAAGGGCGTGGATTTTGAAGGTTTTACTGGAAGGCTTAAAGTAACACCCGGTGTGCTTGAAGTGACACTGGGGCGATCGAAGTAATACCGGGGCGATGGTAGTAATACCGGAGGGCTTGCGCCCTAACGCTACTTGGAGAAGTAGCGGCACGGCGCAAGCCGTCCGGCATTAAACCGACTCAAAGTCGTCCCGTCATTTTGCTTTCGACAAGAAGATGATTTGACAGAAAGATTGCCAAGCGAAGGGCTTCTGGCGTTGGTCGTTGTCGAAGCCAACAAACAAGCGAATCGATTTTCACCGGAGGGCTTGCGCCCTAACGCTACTTGGGAAGTAGCGGCACGGCGCGAGCCGTCCGGTGTTAGGCCTACTCGAAGGTGTTTTGGATCAAACAAGTAGCGGCACGGCGCAAGCCGTCCGGTATTAACCGACTCAAAGTCGTCCCGCCATTTGCTTTCGACAAGAAGATAGTTTGACAGAAAGATTGCCAAGCGAAGGCTCTTGGCGTTAGTCGTTGTCGAAGCCAACAAACAAGCGAATCGATTTTCACCGGAGGGCTCGCGCCCTAACGCTACTTGGGAAGTAGCGGCACGGCGCGAGCCGTCCGGTGTTAACCAACTCAAAGGTGTTTTGGATCAAACAAGTAGCGGCTCGGCGCGAGCCGTCCGGTTGTGCAACGCTACGTGTATTGCACGTGAGTGACGTTTTCGCAATCGCGTGAACTCTCCGTGTTTAGCCGATCAACAGTCGGCAATCCGTCACTTGAAAGGACGTAAGCTGAGTTAATTCGGCTCGCAACACCAACTCATTTCGTGGCTGCAACAATAACTCAACCGGAGCAGAGCGATTCTGCGCAAAATCGATCGACGTTTGATTCAGCTGCCAATCCGACCAAGTCAAATCTGATTCGGCAAGGATTGCAATCGATTCCTCACCGATCGCGTGAGGCCAGTTGAAACGACGGACTAGTTCGACCTGACAGCGGACTTCCGGGTCGTCCATCGGTTCGCCTGCGTGCCGGGCTTGCTCCATCAACGAAGCCCACGCCGGCGTTTCCAATGGCAACCGGATGCGATGCTCCCACGTTAACCGTGGCTGCAAATCAGAAATGGCTTGCCAGGAGAACCGGGCAAGCCAAGGACCAATGAGTCGAATTGAATGGGACTGCGTCACGCGTCGGCGTTCTTATTCAGGAACGTAGCTGTGAACGATCGAGGTTTGGAAGACCTTTTTGGTCCCTTTTTCGATTAAACGCAACGTCACTTTGACGCCTCGGATCGGGTTAGGGTAGGGCGGCTCAGTTTCACGCTCCAGATTGTCATCAGGTGCCGAAGAACCACCGTTGTTTACACCGTTGGTTCCTTCATCGAACAGAGTATCTCCGTCTTGATCGATTCCATCGGCCTCGTAACTCGGGCTCCATGAATCCCAGACCGCTGTTCCGCCAATCGCTAACTGAGATTTCGCACTGGGTGTTCCAGCAAACCAGCCGGATGCGGCAAAGTGGTCCAAGTCGACAAAGGCTCCGATCGTCAAATTGTCGAGGCTTGCTTCCGTCGCCGACGAGGTCACTGCCGTTGTGTAACTCGTTCCCACATCTCCTGGCTCGATTGCGATGTTCGCTGAAGAATCTACAACGACTTCGGCATTGGGCGAGTAGACTCGCAGATCGAACGCGACAACATCGGTCAGCATGATGTCCTCACCCAGACTGTGTGCTCGAGCAAAGATTAAACCGGTATCCATTGGATGCGGGAACGCCGAAATATTGTGCGCGAAACGATTCTCTCGTCGTGCCAAGTCGGTCAGGTTATTGGCGATCACGTTGAATACGCCAGCAGCTGAGCCAGGGACCACGCGACAGGAAATATCGGTGGTCGACAGGAGCGCATTCACTTGAACGGGTGTTTGATCGGTGACCAGTGTACCCAAGTCGGGTCGAATCAATAATTGCCGGCGATGCAGACGAACGGTCGAATCGAAGGGAATGGATCCGGCGGCTGTGGGGATGGCGGTGGCGATTGCCCCAGCTTCCCCGGCTGCTTTCACAGAAGTAAACCAGACGACTTCGGCCAATGAAGATTCAAGCGTTCCTGCTGGACCGCGTCCACGAAACAAAACTCCGTTGCGTGCTCGGACGGTCATTCCCAATACATCATCGACATCGCCCAAGTAAGACTCGGTGCCACCCATCTCCGTATCATCGCGACGAGGTCGCTCGTTGATTTCAAAGTAACCATTTGGTTCGGCGGAATCGGTGTAGGGTCGCGGGTCGATTGACAAACCAGCCAAATCGATACGGAGCTGATCTTCAACCGAGCGAGCTCGACTGGCCATCTCCATCACCGCGCGTCCATCTTGCATCTGAACACTGGCGTACTGAAACGCGGCCATCATCGCGCCAAGGATGATCAACGTCATGGTCATCGCCACAAGAATCTCCACCAGCGTCAATCCGCGGCGGTTTGGGCGATTTAATCGAAATAGGGGATTGCGAGTTGTCAATCGAGTATCAAATGAGGGCATCGAAAATTCTCCTTGGCAGGACGGAACGTTACCAGGAAGTGGATACGTTCGATGGGTGCGTCAGGTAGGATAAACGCTTCATCGGTGGGATGAGGAGGTTCTCAAATTGTACACATCACAACGGATCACCGAATCTTTGAATCGTCATTTTTCTCTCTCAAAAACCAGAAAACCCAACGAAAACGTGGGTCACAGGTGCCCGACAGCCAAGATTGTTCCGAATTTTCGAATGACACATCCGCTTTTGGTCGTCATCTTGTCAGAAACCAGCAGGGTCTTGAATTGCAATTTCTTAAATCGAGGGGGCCTTTTTCAATCGATTGGGACGAAATGCAAATTCGAATCGATTTTTCGCGTTAGATTCAGACCCTGAGTCCGTGAAACCAAAGCATCGTTTCAAAATGGGAAAACCGATGAGCCATGGTGAACAAACTCCGGTGCCGGTTTGACCAAAATCAAGCTCTGGACGTTTTTGCCCGTAGAAACCCAGTCCAGCTTATAGATAATAGACCGGTGCGGAAGGGAACCGAATTCACCGTTGATCGCGATAGCCCAACTTGGGTTAACCACGGTTAGTGCCAAGCGGCTCAAATCGAGTTACTACGGCTCAGGTTAAAGCGGCAGGTTTTGGTCGAACGAATGTGGTAGCTAGAAAAAGGAGCTCAAACGAATCTGTTTCAATCGAACGGAATGACGGTTGATCCGTATCACTGTCATCGTTTCGACAAAACAAATTCAATGACAATCACGGGTGAAATCCCGTTGATGAAATCAGTATCCACAACGATTCTTTCGCAATCCAATTGTCTCGCTCTCGCCCACTCCCAGAGACACAACATTTTGAACCGTTGCTACAACCAGGCAACGCGCTGGTAACGTCATTGGTATTCCAAGTGGATCCGATGAGCGTCCATGGAGAGGTTCCACGTTCGGGTTCATCCGGAATCAGGAATCGTTCGATCGCCACGGCTGGCCGCGAACGTTTAATTGATATCACAACAGAGACGAATTTCATTCCATGACGTTCCACAACAATCCATACAAACCAGTTTTTATCTCTGATCTTTTTTTCGACGGTCCCAAGATGAATCCACGCTGGACGTTCGCCACGATGGCCTTTCTTTTCGCCGCCTTCTTGCTCGGCCCATTCCTTTCCACAGCCAACGCTCAGGAAGATGAAAAACTGGCACTGGCCATCGCTAACACCGCCTTAAAAGCACAGAACGATCAAGAGTTCAGCTTTGCAGCCGAAGAGTGGGAACGGTTGCTGAAAAAACATCCCAAGTCTTCGTTGGTCGATCGCGCTTATTTCAACTCCGGAATCTGCTACATCCAGCTCCAAAAATATGATCAAGCAATCAAACAGTTCAACGCCGCAATTCCCTTGCTCAAAGACGAGGACGTCCAAGTCCCAACGGCCAAGTTCTATTTGGGTTACGCGCAAATGGAACTCGGCAGCCAACTGAGCGACGGAAATGAATCGCAACGACAAAAATCGACGGAACTGCTAACCACTGCCACCGAAACGTTTGGCAATTTGCTCAAAGACAGCCCTCAATTCAGCCGAAACGACAACGTCTGCTACTACCAGGCTGGGGCATTCGAAAAACTGAACAAACTTGACGAAGCACTTGCCGCCTATAAAAGCATGGCGAATTTCAAGAGCACCGACAAAACGTATCTGTTCGACAGCATGTTTGCGATCTGCGATCTCCACTATCAACTTGGCCAATATGGAGAATCTCTGAAAGCCACCAACCGATTTATCGCTCAAGGGAAACCGATCGACCACCCACTGCTTGATCGAGTCAATCTGCTCAAAGGCAAAGTTCTCGTCGAGTTGGCCATTGACGCTCAAAAACAAGCTGACGTCGAAGGCGCCTCAAACGCGGAAGCAAAACGAAACGAAGCCCAACAGAATTTCGCAGAAGCCGATGCCCTATTCAAAGCCATCGCAGCCCAAGACGCTGCCAGCAAACCACAAGATTTCCAAGAGGTTCTGCAGGAGGCCAAATACCAACGTGCTTTCTGTCTCGGTCGCCTGGAAAAATTCGAAGATGCCGCCAAACTGTACGCCGATCTGGTCACCAATGGCGACCCTGAGCTGGCTGATCAAGCTCTGGCCTACGCAGGTGCCAATTATCTGTCTGCAGGAAAAACGGATCTGGCAATTGATGCATTGATCAAGTCGACTCAATCCGATTCAAAGTATGCAGCTGATTCAGCGCACCTGTTGGCTGGCATCTATCTGGAAAAAGAACAGTTCGAAAACGCCTACAACCTCGCTACCGCGTTTCTACCCAAAGCAGAGCAAGCTGAAAGTAAAGTGCTTGTCGACTTGAAGCTCGATCAAGCTGATGCCGCTTATGGAATCGCGGACCGACGTGCAGAATCGATCGAGCTGTTCAACGCGATTGCTCAATCCCACCCGGATCACCCACTCGCTGCTCCCGCGCTTTACAACTCAGCGTTTGCGTCCCTGGAAACTGACGACGTGAAAACTGCGATCGCGACAGCAGAGCGGTTTGAATCCAAGTACGCCAACAGTGACTATCTTGGTGATGTGCTGGAGGTCAAAGCAGACGCACTGCTGCTGGACGGCCAATATGAACTGGCTGCCGCTGCGTTTGATCGTCTCACGCAAGAAAAGCGATTCGAAAACAATCCCAAACGATCGTTGTGGCAGCTCCGAGCCGGACTCGCTTTGTTCCTGCAAAAGAAGTACCAGCAGACCCTTGATCGCCTGACACCTGTTGCCGGCAAGTTTCAACTTGCTTCGCGCAATGCCGAAACGTATCACTGGATCGGCTCGAGTCACTACCAGTTAAAAGCTTACCCCGCGGCTGAACTTGCCTATCGAAATTCGTTAAACGCAGATGCCAACTGGTCACGGTCAGACGAGTCGATGTCGTTTTTGGCACGCAGTTTGATCTACCAGGACAAAGAGACTGAAGCCAAAAAAGTTACTGCGGATCTAGCCAGTGCCTTCCCAAAATCGAAATGGCTCAGCGACGTCTACTACTTGATGGGCAGCCGCAGTCTTGACGCGGAAAATTACGCCGATGCATTGGTGAACTTTGAAAAAGTCATTAACGACTTTCCCACTTCGACCCAAATACCATCCTCTTTGTACGGTGCCGCCTGGAGTCACCAAAAAGAGAAACGCTATGAGAAAGCGGAAGGCTATTATCAACAGTTGGTCACCAACCATGCCGACTACCAGGACCAGTCGCTGATTGAAAATGCCAAAATTCAACGCGCATCGATTCAGCGACGAATGGGCAAAAGCGGTTCTTCGATTGCCGAACTTGAAGCGTTATTAAAAACTGAGCTCGATGCCAAACAACGCGTCAACGTGTTGCTTGAACTGGGACTTGCTCAAGTCAACGTCAAGGCTTGGGACGACGCCGTCAAAACATTCCAGTCATTGATCGACGCAGCGCCTGATGACCCACGCAAAGATGATTTCTATTATGAGCTGGCTTGGGCGAACCGCGAAAATGGTGCCGAAGAGAAAGCGATTGAGTATTTCGAGAAAATCGCCAGCGAAACCAAAGATAGCGTGCACGCGGCAGAAGCCAATTTTCACCTTGGCAATGTCGCCTATGACAAAAAGGACTTCCCGGAAGCGATCACCCGTTTCACCAACTGCATGCAACCTGAAGCCGATGGACTGATTCGCGAAAAAGCATCGTACAAACTGGGATGGTCGTTCTACAAACAGGAAAAATATCCGGAGGCACACGGCGCCTTCAAGGAGCAAGTTGACGAGTTTAAAGAAGGCGACCTGCTGGCCGATGGATTGTTCATGGTCGCCGAATCGCTTTATCGACAGAAGAAATACGAAGAATCTTTTGCCGCCTATTTGAAAGCCAAGCCAGCCGTTGATGCATCAGAAGTGGTCGACAAAAAACTGAGATGGCTGACGATGCTTCACGGATCACAATCCGCAAACAAAACCAAAAAGTACAACGAAGCGATTAATCTGGCCAAAGGTATCGAAGGTGTCGAAGCCAACGACGCTTTCAAACAGGATGTCTTTCTCGAACTGGGCACGGCATTCAGCGGCCTCAAGGACCGAGAAAAGGCGATTGAGTATTGGACGATGGCTTCCGAAAGCCTTGGCAAGACTGGTGCCCGTGCGTACTGCATGATTGGTGACCAATATTTTCGTGAAAAGAAATTTGACGACGCGACCAATCAGTTCAAACGAGTCTTCTTTGGATTCGGCGGCAGCGAAGCCTCGGATGATATCAAGCCATGGCAAGCTTACGCTCGCTATGAAGCTGCCCGTTGCAACTTTGTGCAAGTCGCTACGGCCAAAGACAATGAACTAAAAATCAAAAAGATTGAACAAGCCAAACAACACTTTGAAGCGTTGTTGCGTGACTACCCCGACGATCGACTCGCAACTGAAGCCAAAAAGCAACTGGAAACGTTGACCAAACTTCAGAAGCAGATCACTCAGGAATGATTCGATTGATTCTGCCCTGCCGACGCTCCTGTGGAATTGCTTCATTAGATGACGGAGACAAGATGAGACTTACTTTTGACGCCGAACCAAACCAACCACGATTGCACCGATCGCTGGGGACAGGATTTGTCTGTTTGTTGTTGCTGGTCGGCACGCTGTTGATTGCCAACAACCAACTTTCGACCCTGTCACAAAGTGCACGCGGCAACCATTCTGTTGCCAACAACGCCAGCTCGATGATCGGTCTATCGGTCAGCTGGTTGTCGCCGCAAGGAAACGATTCCAACGGAACTCCGCCAACATCCGATGGCGGAAAACAGGGAATCAATTTCCTCTCGTTACTCACGCAAGGTGGCTGGTTCATGCTGCCCTTGTTGATCCTTTCGGTAGCGGTCGGAACCATTGCGATTGAGCGCTATTTAGCACTACGACGTGAGAAGGTTTTCCCAGCTGAATTGATCAACGAACTGAGTGCGCTCAGTCAGTCACCGGCTGGATTGGATCCACGTCGCGCCTACCAGGCGTGTCAGCAGTTTCCCTCGTCGGCATCCTACGTTCTGCGTTCGATGCTGGTCAAAGTTGGTCGTCCTCAAGCGGAGTTGGAAACCGCAGCATCGGAGGCTTGTCAGCGAGAAGCCACTCGCTTGGCCCAACCAACGTCTTGGCTCAGTCTCGCGGCAGCCGTTGCACCGCTGATCGGACTTTTGGGAACTGTTTGGGGGATCACCGAAGCGTTCCATGACATGACGCAATTGGCCGAAGGACTCAATCGAAGCGTTGCCTTGGCAAATGGAATTTATGTTGCCCTGGTCACCACGATGGTTGGATTGATGATTGCGATTCCCTCTGCCGTTCTTTCGCACTATTACGAAAATCGAATCGTCAGCATGTTAAATGAAATCGAAGAGATGGTTTGCAATTTGCTACCTCAATTTGAACGCTACGAGGGTCAAGTTCGATTTACCGCGGGAATTGGCGAAGCCGAGGCACCGTCGACTACGAACGAAGCACCTGTTCCCGAAGGAGCGGTGTAGAAACCTCACTCGTCTGAATTGTCTTTCTCCCTGAATCGCCGAACACCGCATGTCTGTAAAACTCAAACGTACCTCCGCGATCGGATCACTGAGCATTACTCCGTTGATTGACGTCGTTTTTTTACTGCTGATCTTTTTTCTTGTATCATCACGATTCGCAGAAGAAGAACGCGAGCTTGATTTAAATTTACCCAGCATCACTGAAGCGTTACCGGCAACCGCGCAGCCGGACGAGATCGTGATCAACGTCAACTCGGAAGGGGACTACTTTATCGATGGGGCTTATCGCCAAGTCGAACAGGTGAAACAGATCCTCTCACGGGCCAAAGCAAACAATCCACTGACGCAAACCGTTGTGATTCGGGGAGACAAAGAAGCCAAATGGGATCGCATTGCGATTGCCATGGGGCTGTGCAAAGAAGTTGGCATCAGCGATTTCAGTGCCGTCATTGATGGCGAATAGCGCCACGAATCATCAACGCGGTTCAACTCAAAATCCAAAACAAACATCAGTGATTTGAATCAACACCTATCCATCAACGATCAAGTCTCTAACTACCCAGGCATGGTGAAGTGAAACGACGGACTGTCCAACGAATCGAACCCTCGACGGTTGCCTCCTTTGACCAGCAATTCTGGCCGGTCATGGTGGCGATCACGGTGCTCTGTGGCATCGCGATGGGAACGTTGATGACCATCCTTCGCGGCCCTTGGTTAATGGGCAGCCTGGTCGGCCTGATGGTCGTTTCCATTGCGGCCGTCTTCTTTCTATACCATCTGGACAACAATAAACTGCGACGCTCGTTGCAGTTCGCCATCATCTTGTCGCTGGCCATGCACTTGTTGGTGATGGTCTTTGCCGCGATTACCAACATCTTTGGCAATGAGTTTGATCGACCCGAGCGCCGTGTCGCCCAACGAAATGTTCGCACGATCGAGATCAGTGACCAACGCGCTTCATTTGTCTGGGAAGAGACCAACGCCCGCGAAACACCGGAGCCGGAAGTGGAACCGGTTCGCGACGCGCAGCCCACGACCGATGTCAAACCACAGCCGATCCCAGTCGAAGAAACCGTCACTGACGTCAAGACGCCTCAGTTGACGCGTCGTGATTCACCCAAGTCAACCGTCCCTCGACAGAATCGCGAACTCTCCCGATTGCGAAGTCAAAGAGCAAAATTGCAGCCGCGTTCCAGCGAAAAAATGACGGGCGATGCGATCGAAGTTGCGGCTCAACCAGCGCCTAGTCCCAAGCCAAAGGTCGAAGTTACCGAAAGCAGTTCCAAAGCCAATTCGGTTTCCCGCACAGCGCCAGAACAACCGAAAGCGACAGAGCCTAAACGAGCAACCGCTGCTGCGAGTGAACCGATGTCACAGCCTGAAATTACTCGCGCCGCAACCGCAGCCGCGCGGCGGGCGACGAAATCGGAAGACGTCGCCATGTCGCCGCCGAAACCTTCATCGTCCAGCGCCAGAATTCGTCGCAGCGAATCACGAATGCCGACGGAAGTACGTTCCGCGCCGCCAGCGGAAACCAAAGTCGCCAAAGCGACGACACCAACCCCAAGCGCCGAACCCGCAAAAGCCGCAGGGCAATTGACTCGTCGGCCGACACGAACCGAAGCGAATCAGCCAAGCAAGGCACCGGCCAGCCGATCCGTCCGCAGTCCCGAAACTCAGGTCGCACGCGCCGCCGAACGACGGTCGACTCAATCGATCAAACCAAGCATCAGCAATCCGGCTTCCGTAACGACCGATCCCCGGCGCTCCACGGTTGAAGCGAGAGTTGCCACGTCGCCGATTGCGGTGGAACAACCATCTCGATCACCAGAATCTAAAACGACGTCGCGTGACCTCAAAGCAAAAACCCTGTCAGTTTCCCGCAGCTCCGAAGGGGTCGTAGGAATTGGACGCGCCAAAAACCTCGATCGTTTTGTAGGCGGTACACCCAGCCCGGCGACTCAGGCCTCCGATGCGGCACGTCGTGAACGGACGCTCAGCCGTCCCGACGATACGCAGATGTTGATCTCGTCAACGACTTCCGAAACTCGCCGCGCCAGCGGTACGATCAAGATGCCGACCAGCGCGTTCAAAGCGGACTCCAGTGCTGCGGCAAAGATTGCAGGGTCGGCCAATCCAAGCGAAAGATCGCTTGAGTCCTCCGCCGCTCAGGTCACTTCGGCGTCAACGTCACATCGCGATGAAACCTCTGCGGAACGAGGCAGTTCTTCGGTTGATCTCGGCCCCACCAAAATCGTTAATGACCTCGAACGCTCTCGACGACTATCGGGTGGAGGCCAAATGGAAGTTTCGCAGTTAAGCCCTGACTCGACCCGCAGATCAAGAGATCGCTCCAATCGCCAACCAACGCTGTTGGCCGCCGAAGCTCTTGAGGTTGCCTCACCACGCAACTTGTCGACCGCTCCGGCCAACGCTGAATCCATTGAAGCATCTTCCGAAGCTATCGTTGAGTCTCGTGCCGGTGGGGAAGCGATTCTGTCGGCCGATCGCGCAACCGCCATGAATGTTGGTGAGGCTTCTGATCGTGGAGAAACCGACCTGTCACGTGAACTTGCCGATTCGAGACAACGCGCCAAAGTCGAGCGAGAGGACGCGGGATTTGGTGAAAACGAAGATGACGAAGAACGGAATGAAAATCGGGCTGGTCGACGAACCAATCGGATCGCCCAATCGCCAGTCACCTACAACGATCCTGGTTTTGGCGTCGCCAAACTTGATGGTGTCACTGAAAGTCGCTCGAATGCCATCGGCGAAGAAGCGACCGATACTGAGCGGTCGAATTTGTCCAAACGATCCACCGCTGAGATCGCCGGACTGGGCATGTCACCCTCCAGCAGTGAAATTGGATCCGCCGCCGAAAGCTCAGTTCCATCGGTCGACAACCCATCGGCCAAACGACGGGAAGGTCGCTCAGCGAATGCTCAGACCACTTCGAGCATGACCAGCGAACTGGCCGACTCAGGTTCCCCTCGCGGACAACGCAACAATCGGCCTTTGGAACTCGGACCGATGGGCGACCTGGAACTTGAATCAGGTGTTGCGACCAATGAGACCCGCACTTCCAACAACGCAGTCGAATCACGATCGGTTGATGTTGATCGAGTGGCTTCGCGTTCCAGTGAACAGGTTCAAGGCATTGACCTCGATATCATGGCGGTCGAAGGTCCGGCGGGACTGGCCGAGCGACCTGACGAGTTCATTGGTGTTTTGGCTCGACCTGCCTCGCGAGACAGCGAACAGGTACTGCCCGATCTGAAGAGTCGTTTTCGCAATCGAGAATTTGGTGGCGTACCGGCGATGAACCCGGACGCTGTCATCGCCAAAGACGCTTTTCGAAATCGCTCGCCATCCTCGATGGCCAAAGCCGCTGACCCGAGCACCGAAGCTGCGATTCAACTGGGGCTTGAGTTTCTGGCACGCAATCAGTCGCCCGATGGAAGCTGGTCGCTCAGCGGTTTCGATCGAGAAGCGCCCCAGTACCTGACGCAACTGGACAGCGATACCGCAGCGACTGGGTTGGCTGTTTTGGCGTTTCAGGGTGCCGGCTACAACCATCGCGAATACAAGTACGCACGACAGCTTGAGAAGGCAGTTGACTGGCTTATTGAGAATCAGTCAGATGATGGCGGGCTCTATGTCGCGACGGACAAAAAATCGAATGATGCCTGCCGTTTGTACAGCCATGGAATCGCCTCATTGGCGTTAACCGAAGCGTACGGAATGACGCAAGATCCGCGACTTGAAAAACCTGCCCAAAAAGCACTCGACTACATTGCTGCCACGCAAGATGGACGCAAAGGTGGCTGGCGTTACTTCGATCAACCGGGCAAACGTTCTGCCGACACTTCCGTTTCCGGGTGGATGATGATGGCCATGCAGTCAGGACGCTTGGCCGGATTAAAAATCAATGCCACAACATTTGATGGGATCGAAGACTGGCTGGATGTCGCTGCCGATCCAGACAATCAATCGCTGTATCGGTACAACCCCTACGCGGTTGATTCCAAAGGCGTGTCTCGAATTCAAGGGCGACGTCCATCGGCGTCCATGACGTCCGTCGGCTTGCTGATGCGAATCTATGCCGGTTGGAAGAAAGATGATCCGAGACTGCTCGCCGGTGCCGATTACTTGCTCAAAACTCAGATGCCCAGCGACTCAACACCTCAGCTACGCGATACTTATTATTGGTACTACGCGACGCAGGTCCTTAAGCATGTTGACGGACCCCACTGGGAGCAGTGGGATAGCAAGCTGCGACCTCTGTTGACGCGTTCTCAGGAAAAGACAGGCGACATGGCCGGCAGCTGGCATCCCTATCGCCCCGTGCCAGATCGCTGGGGTTCGTTCGGAGGACGTATTTATGTCACCTCAATGAACCTGCTTTCCCTTGAAGTTCGCCATCGTCTGCTGCCACTGTATCAACAACAGGATGCTCCTCAGTTGATGGGGATTATTGAGAAGGGCGAACAGTTTGTGGACGCAGGACAACCTGCTGACGACAACCGACTTCGTGAAGTTGTTGGCACGTTTGATACGATTGTTGATCGCGAAGGTCCGCGCAAACCGCCTCCTATCGAATCGGCAATGATTGACCCGGAGGATGCCGATTCCGATCTCTCGCCTGGCGATCTTTTGCCTTCGCTCGATCCAGCGACGACGCCTGATGCCGATGCAATCGATATCGCTCGCAACTCAAACGTCAATCCAGCACCTCAGGCTGTCGTTCCAGTCGAAGCGGAAATTAATGACCAAGTTGTAATGAATCGGGGCAAACGGAACCAAACGGAAAACGCGGAAATCGGATCCGCCGATGGGGCTGATGTTGCGAAGTTGATCCAGTCGCAAAGTCGCGAACCAGGTAGTGACCCTGAAATTGCGATGTCGATTAAAAGGAACAACATCGATTCGCGTACCGAAGTGTCGCGGGTTGAACCGCTCCCAACTGAGCCGCCAAACTCAAATCGTGGCGAAGCCAGTCGGCAACGTGTCGCCTTGAAACCAGTGATTTCCGCTCAAGCGTTGCCGGTCGATCTGGCCGACGTCAAAATGTCACCGATGCCTGGACCCAAGCAACCTTCGCAAGCCATGCCTGACGGTGGTAATCCTGAAACAGAGACGATACGGTTTGGCTCAATCACAGGAACTGTCGTTCTTGATGGCGAGGCTCTTTCAAATGCACGCGTCGAGTTCATACCGACGGATGAGTCGGCCAAACGGATGATTGCCAGAACCAACCGATTGGGACAGTACTCGGTCACTTCAGCCAATACAAAAAGCGGCAACGGGATTCGAAGCGGCGAGTACAAGATTTCGATCACAACATCGGTCGAAACACCAGACTTGGATGTGATTGAGTTGCTGGAGATTGTCCCTGAAAGGTACAACAAAGAGACGACGCTAAAGACGAACATCAATCCGGACGCTTTGACCAAGCTCAATCTGGAATTGGAATTCGAGTAACGACTCGATCGTCACTGCCATCGTCCGTTTTGCAGGAGCCCGACGATTAAATACTCACTCTTCCATCTGCTTTTGTTGCTCTCACTTTTGGCAGTCGCTTTTGGTTGGTGGTCTGAACGCAATCGCGCTGGCGAGCTTCAGCTGGAAATCGACCGACTGAATCAGCATTTGGGGCCGGACTATTTTGCTCACATGTACCACGTCGACCCTGAGCGAAGCGCGATGTTGACGGACCCGCTGGACTCCGTGGACAAACAAACCAAGGAACTTTACCAATCGCTGCTTAGGCAGTCGGACGCCTGGACAACAGGTCTAGTTCAGTACTTGGGATTGGACCGTGTGCGAGGAGATCTGGACCCCATGATTACCAGACAAGTCTGGTGGCGAGGTGAATTGTCGGACGACGACGGGAAACGTTTTTACGTTTATCTTGCGGATAGAGAACGACAATTCGCGACACTCTACGCGTCCGCATTCATTGTCACGGACGCTGAGAATAATCTTGTTGCTTGGCATGGAACCGATATTGATGGACCGAAAGTTTTGAGTATCGAAATGACAGGGGAGACATTTCCGGCAAAAATTAAGTACATCGAGGGATCGCGACAAAACGGAGACGCCGGGCATTTCACAGGGGTCATCACGAAAACGAGCCTTAAGAGTAGGCTTTAAAATAGAGTAGGCTTTGAATACGCGAATAGATTCTGGTAAGGATCCTTTAACCATTACCTGCGTCGTGCCTTCGCGAAACGCATTTAAACGATTCGCGGACAGGGGATCCCCATCTAAGCGATTCGCTTTCCCATCCCGTAGGGATGAAATATGGGCAGAGAAAGCCGCTCCCCCAAATGTCCCTGTCCCGTAGGAACACAACGTTGGTAGAAAAAGAACGCTCCGCCAAATACCTTGTCCACTAGGGACAAAACGTCGGTAGAAAAAGACGCCCCGCCAAACACGCCCCATCCCGTAGGGATGAAATATGGGTAGCAAAAAACGCCCGCCATATACCCCTGTCCCGCAGGGACACAACGTTGGTAGAAAAAGACCGCTCCGCCAAACACGCCCATCCCGATACGCCACCATCCCGTAGGGATGAAATATGGGTAGAAACAACCGCCCCCCAAATACCCCTGTCCCGTAGGGACAAAACGTCGGTAGAAAAAAACGCCCCGCCAAAACGCCACCATTACGTTTAGCCAACGTCGCTTAGGTCGAGAGCGTTTCCGTATCGGGCAAAAACGAGTTGCCTTAGTCGCTCCAAATCTGGGCTCGTCATTTCTGGATCGTCACCAATTAACTCCCGGGCGTCCTCTTGAGCTTGAGCCAACACATGCGCGTCGCGAATAAGATCGGCAATCATCAACGGCGGAAACCCACTTTGCTGGGTACTGAACAGATTACCGGGACCACGAATTTTCAGATCGATTTCGGCCAACTCAAAGCCGCTCGTCGTCTCTGAGAATGCGGACAGTCGCTGGTTTTCTTCCGGGTTATCATCGGTTGAAAAGGCACAGACAAAACCTGGGTGATTTCCACGACTGACGCGACCGCGAAGCTGATGCAATTGCGACAACCCAAACCGTTCTGCCGACTCGATCGTCATCACGGTCGCGTTGGGTACATTGATTCCAACTTCGATTACGCCAGTCGCCACGATCACTTGTGTTTTTCCATCAACGAATTGCTGCATCGCAAGTTCTTTTTCTTCAGGCGTCTGTCGCCCATGCAACACATCGATTCGGAAGTCAGCCAAAGGGCCGTTGCTTAGCGATTCAAACACACGTTCGGCACTTTGGATCTCAGATTCGTCATCGGCATCGACCAGAGGTGCGACGACAAAGCCTTGCCGCCCCTGTCTCAATTTTTTTCGAAAGAACTCCCACCACTGATCGCGGCTTTCGTGTGTCCCAAGGTACGTGTTTACTTTTTGCCCCGCTCCTGTCGTGCGATACAGAATCGACGTGTCGAGGTCTCCGAACAGCGTCATCGAAACCGTTCTGGGAATCGGTGTCGCGGTCATCACGAGGTAGTGAGGATCATGTCCGGATTGTTTCAATAGCGCTCGTTGCTTGACGCCAAACTTGTGTTGTTCATCGATGACCACCAGGCCCAGTTTGTCGAACTTCAACTTGGAAGCGACCACCGCGTTGGTGCCGATCACGATGTCGACGTCTCCCGCAGCAATTGCCGCAGCTCGCTCGCGGCGTTCGGCCGTTTTCAGGCTGCCAGTCCACAACGTAATTCGAACACGACTGGAACGGAGGAGTTTGGAGATCGTTTGAAAGTGCTGCCGCGCCAAGATTTCGGTCGGCGCCATCAACACCGCTTGATGCCGATGGGCGACCGCAGTCATCATCGCGGAGAGTGCCACGACGGTTTTCCCGCTGCCAACTTCACCGTGGACCAGCCGATTCATCGGAAAGGGCTGTGCCATATCCGCGGCAATTTCATCGAGAGCCTGTGATTGTGAGTCGGTCAGTTCAAACGGCAGTCGACCTAAAATACGAGCGCGAATTTTTGGTGTCAGTTCAAGCTGAGGAGAAACATTTTGATGTCGGATGCGGTGACGTCGAATGGCGATGGCCAATTGCAGAATAAACAGCTCTTGATAGACCAGCCGCTGTTTTGCTTCGTCAATCTCGACTTGACTGCGCGGTGCGTGTATTTGGCGAATCGCTCGGTCAATCGGACACAACTCCAGCTTGGAGCGAAGCCGTTGTGGAAACGCTTCCTGGACCAGTTCAGCAAAATTTTCGATCGCGTTGGCAATGATCTCTCGAAGCTGACGCTGATGAATCCCTTCGGTCAACGAATAGACCGGTGTCAGTTGGGCATGGTCTTCAACGTTCTGGTCGTCATCGAGCCAGATCACTTTGGGGTGGTTCATCTGAAACCGGCCCCCGGACAACTTGGCGCGACCACGAAGCAACACACGTTGCCCGATCTGAAACTTCTGCAGCATATAAGGCTGGTTGAACCAGACTGCTCGCAAGTACTGTTTTTCCTGTGAGATCAACACGTACAAGATATGAGTTCCGTTGCCCGAAATCATCGCATCGATATCGCAGACCGTTCCAACGATGTTGGCATCCTGCGAAGCTTCTAACTGGGTGATGCGATCGAGCTGTGTAAAGTCCTGGTAAGTTCTTGGAAAGTAGAACAACAGATCGGCAGCTGTCTTTAGCCCCAGGCGTTCCAGCAATGCTGCGCGATTGGGACCGACACCCTTCAAAAACTGGATCGGCTGAGTCAGTCGAGGTGGAGGTGGATCAGATGGAATGGAAGAAGACATAAGCAACCTGAAAAGCTAACTGTTCTTTTGCGCCCAGTCCCTATTTGTATACTAACGAATCACGATTGAAAACTCGGCACCGTCGTCAATCGCTGTTTGATAGCACTTTCTTGTCATTCTCGATAAACCAACAATCTTAAGGCATTGACGACCACGAAGATCGTCGAGCCTTCGTGAAACAAGACCGCCAGTCCAATATTGAGACCAAAAATTGCCGATGGTATCAACACGACGACCATACCCAGGCTGAAGAAAAGATTTTGACGAATGATGCGGCTCGTTTGCCGGCTGAGTCCAACAGCAAACGGCAACCGACGCAAATCATCCGCCATCAACGCGACGTCCGCTGTTTCCAGCGCGACGTCAGAACCAGCCGCCCCCATCGCGATTCCCACTGTTGCATTTGCCATTGCGGGTGCATCGTTGACGCCGTCACCGACCATCGCCACACCGTTTTCAAGGCCAAGTGCCTTGATGGCGGCGACCTTTTCATCGGGCATCAGATCGCCTTGAGCTTCGTCCAGCCCCACGGTCTTGGCCACCGAACTTGCCACCGTTTGGTTATCACCGGAAATCATGATCATGCGTTTAATGCCCAAGTCACGCAATTGCCGGATCACGCCCTGCGCATGCTCGCGCGGCGTATCCATCAAACCCAACACGCCAAGGTACTGATCTGCCTTTCGAAAGACCATCGTTGTCCGACCTTCAGCTTCGAGTCGCGTGATCTGTTCGCGATGTTCCGGCGAGAGACGAGGTCCATCGGTTTCATCAAACAGCGTCGCTTTTCCTGCAAAGACTCGGTCACCGTCGATGATCGCTTCGACACCTCGACCAGTAATACTATGCAATGAGGTTGCGACCGGAAGTTGACCACGCCATTGTTCATCGGCTGCGGACAACTTGGGCGCCAAGTCACGTACGACTGCGCGGGCCAACGGATGATCACTGAGCGATTCAATCGCATAGGCGACTTGAAACAATTCCGTTTCACTGGCTCCGTTGAACGTGACGACGTCAATCAAACGGGGCCGTCCTTCGGTAAGCGTTCCCGTTTTGTCAAACGCGATCGCTTCCAGTTGTCCGAGCGATTCCAAAGGTCGTCCACCCTTGACCAATACACCGCCACGTGCGGCGCGAGCAACGGCACTGAGCACGGCACTTGGAGTTGAGATGGCCAACGCACAGGGACTTGCTCCGACGAGAACCGCCATTGCCCGGTAGAACGATGCTGAAAAAGGTTCGTCGACGACCAAGAACGCAAACAGCAACAGCACGGTAATCCCGATGACGGTTGGGACGAAGTACTTCTCAAACTGAACAGCAAACTGTTGGGTCTTTGACTTACTGGAATCTGCTTCATTAACCATCGTGACCACTCGGGCCAGTGTCGAATCAGACGAGAGCCGGGTGACTACGATCTCCAATGCGCCGCTTTGATTGATCGTGCCAGCAAAGACTCGGTGCTCTGGAGCCTCGCGTTCCGAATCCAAAACCGAGGTTAGGTCCGGAACGGGTTGCTTGTCGACGGGTACGCTTTCACCGGTAATCGGCGATTGATCAATGCTGCTGGTCCCTTTAATTACGTAGCCGTCTGCCGCCAGTCGCTCATTCGGTTTGACCGTCACGACATCGCCGATTTTGAGATCATCGATAGCGACTTCGACCCATTGATCGTCCCGACGAACCAGCGCGGTTTCCGGGGTCAACTCAGCCAACGCTTCGATCGCTTTGCGTGCCCGCCCCATCGCATAGTGCTCAAGTGCATGACCCAAGCTGAACAGGAACAACAACAAAGCACCTTCCGCCCACGCACCCAGAGCCGCAGCTCCCAAAGCGGCAACGATCATCAAAAAATCGATTTCAAACTTTCCTTGAATCGTTTTTTTAAAAGCATCAATCGTGATGAAGAAGCCGCCAAGCAGATAGGCGAGCAGATAAAAGCCCAGTGGCACCCAAGCGTTTTCGATTGCAAAACCACTCAGCCAGCCCGTCAACAGAGCGACGCCGCAGCCGATTGCCAACACTAACTCTGTCGCTTCACCGAATACGCCATGATGATGGTCGTCTGATGATGATTCCGTGCTACGTTGATGCATCGTGTGGTTCGGTAGAAGAAAAACAGATTGCTTCCAGATGATAATCGTATCCTCGGTAAGCGTCGACCAGTAAGCAAAATCCATCGGATCGGTTGTTTATTTGGGTACCGATGTCAAACGACGTTCGCTAGAGTACGCTAGTATCCATGAACGAACCCAGAGACCATCTTGCTGCCAATTCCCATCGTCCTGCCATCGCAATCACGATGGGCGATCCTGCCGGCGTCGGCCCTGAGCTATGTGGTCGCTTGCTCGCAACGCCGGAAATTCTTGCGGCGTGCCGTCCGGTCGTGTTTGGAGATTCAGCTGTTTTAGAGCGAGTGACGACGAAGCTGGGTATCTCGTTTTCCGCTTCTCGCATTTCGACGGACCAAGACTGGGGACTGCTGGAAGACGCAGCTGTGGTTGACGTCCAATCGATCGACCTGGATTCATTGGAACCGGGTCAAGTCACCAAGCAAACCGGACAAGTCTCATTTGCCTACATCGAAGCAGCCATCGAAGCCGCGATTGCAGGCAACGTCCAGGGCGTGACCACTTGCCCGATCAACAAACAAGCTTGGAATTTGGCCGGGATCACCTTCCCTGGGCACACCGAACTGTTTGCTGAGCGTTTTCAAAGCGACCGTTTTTGCATGATGATGACGTCACCTCAATTCAGTTGCAGTTTGGTGACCACTCATGTTGGCTATGGAGAAGTCCCAAAGCTGCTGGTTCCAGAGCGCATTGTTGAAGTGATCGAGTTGACTCATCATGCACTGGAAAAAATTCTTGGACGGACTCCCCGACTTGCCGCTCTAGGTCTTAATCCGCACGCCGGTGAAAATGGTTTGTTTGGCGAGGGAGAAGAAGCACGGATTGAAGCCGCCATTGATCAAGCCAAGAAGTTGGGCATTCAAATCGAAGGGCCGCTGCCACCCGATACTGCGTTTCTTCCGTGGCGTCGCGAACAGACCGATGGTTTCATCTGCATGTACCACGACCAAGGCCTAATCCCTTTCAAAGCGTTTAACTTTGATACAGGCGTCAACGTGACACTGGGGTTGTCGTCGGTAAGAACAAGCGTCGATCACGGCACCGCTCTCGATATCGCGTGGCAAGGCACGGCGGATGTTTCCAGCTTGATCGCCGCCACGCGATTGGCATCGAGTTTGGCATCCAACCGAACAGCTTAGTTCGGGCTGTTTTGTCGCACCCAGTTTTTGCCGTAAGGTGAAAGGAATGTTTGGCGTCGAAACGTTATCATTGAAGTTGGTTAAGTTTAGCCGTGGACAGAACCAATTTTTGACCGCGAATGCTTCGTCAGATTGCTGTTGACCCATTGATTGGTCGATCTGGCGCGGGTCTGAAATTGGCCCAATCAAAACAGTATGATTTTCATCTTTCCAATCGTTACTCAGAACAATAAACCTTTGACATGGCCAATCGCGACGAGCACAAACGAACATTGAAATTTCAGTCATTCGACGAAATGTTTTCAGAAATCGAACAGCTGCAACAGGGCGGCTACGTGAGCCGTGGGAATTGGAATTTGGCCCAAACTTGCGGACACATTGGTGAGTGGATGCGGTACCCGGTAGATGGTTTCCCAGTGCCTCCTTTTTGGATGCGGCCGATTTTCTGGATCATGAAAGTGACAGTCGGCCAAAGCATGAAGCGAAAAATATTGTCGGAAGGATTCAAGGGCGGGATGCCGACAGCGCCACCATCGGTTCCCGCTGCCGATGCCATGACGGATCTGGATGCAATTTCCCAACTTCGCGAGACCGTTACGCGAGTCACATCGCACGCTGGCGAGCTCATTCCATCACCACTGTTTGGACCGATGGACATGGAGATGTTGAAGACCGTCACATTGCTTCACGCCGCGCACCATTTAGGCTACCTCGCACCAAAACCTGAGTGAGCTGGAGGACGTTGCACTCGCGTCAATGAGCGGCGTAGCAAATGGGATCGGCAAGCCAGTTTGACGAATCGGCTTGCCGACTTGCCTCACGGCAACGGGTGAACCTTGTTATGTCTTGGGGGTCCAATTCAAGAAAGCATTGGGAACATCGAAATCGCGTCAAGAATGCGATGAGCGAGCGCTGGCAAGAGTTGGGTTGATTGATTAAATTGTGCAACCGAATGGCCATCTCCATGCCCCGATAGCTCAATTGGATAGAGCAGCGGACTTCTAATCCGCAGGTTGCAGGTTCGATTCCTGCTCGGGGTGCTTTCGATGTCAACCAGGTTCCGCATCTTTTTGGCTGGCTAGTTAACCTTGGATGTCGAAAATCTCATTGACTGAAATTTTCCAGTCGCCACACACGTCACCACTCGAAAATTCTTCCCCGCTGTGTAGCACATCGATTTGTGCCTTGCTCTTGTAAACGCGAAGTGTCTGGTTCTCGGGGTCCGCGACGAGGACGATTCTTGAGCCAGCTTCGAGCCATTGCTCCGCTTTCGCTTCAACATCCGTTGACGTGTCGTTTGGTGAGACGACTTCGACTACCAGATCAGGGGCCAATGGAAGGTACGATCGAGTCTCCTCAACGGTGTTCAAGCGTTCGTGACTCACAAAGCATGCATCCGGCGCTCTAACGGTATCAGGTGATGCTGTAATCTTGAATCCAGTTTCAGCCGCGTAGGCTCTTCCAAGATCATGATTTTCGACATAGGTCGCCAACCGGACAAAAATTCGTCCGGTAATCCAACCGTGTTCGCTTCCCGCGGGAGACATCATGATTAAATCGCCCTTGATAAGTTCATACCGGTTTTCGCCGTCTTGCAGTGCAAACAACTGGTCGGCGGACTTCACGTTTTCAAATTTTGGCGTTTGTTGAATCATGACTAACCTCAACTTAAATTCTACCACTATTGCTTAAATGAACCAAATCGAATCTCGCCTCGACGTTTCCGCTCAACGCTAAACCTGAGGTCAAACAAAAAGTAGCGTTGGGCGTCGGTCGGGGGTGCTTCTTTGGCGGTCACTCGTTCTGGTACCGCTTCTATTGGCCCAGGGAATTTCAGCGGTCCTTTCTGACAAACTTTTCTTTGAATCGGTCCATCGGGACTTGTAGCTTGCCGAGCCAGAAACCGTCGCTGGTGAATTCAATTCGTTCTGTCTCTGAGTCTTCTCCCATCAAAGCCCGCTCCTCCGGCGACCACGTGGATTCGATGAAGACATGATCGGGTCCCGAATCAACGATCGCAAATGGATGTCTCGAGACTACGCCGTTGATAACCGTGGTTCTCGTGTCACCTTGGTACGTGAGTTGTGTCTTGCCGAACGAACTGCCGAGCGACTTCAATTGATCGGCATTGTAATGTCCGGTTGACTCCAGGAAGGCGATGGTCGCAGCCCTATCGGAAACATAGGTTCCCGCGAGACGTTCAGCAGCCGATTGCTCGTTTAACGATTCCCCGCCGTGCTTGTCGGCCCCCGCATCGCTAGTGTTCTCGCCCGTATGCAAATCTCCACAGCCAACGACAAAAAGCAGAACTCCCAGGCAGGTGAGTGTCCGAATCAACCGCATGAAAGGATCTCCTTTGAGAAAACGAGTGGGCATCAATCGCACGTATTCGCCCGTGCCAAAAGATGTTGACAGATGAGCAGGGTTTTCATGCAACTTTCGTCGAACAAATAACGATGCACCTGGCGTAAATTAACACGCGTCCTAATATTAAGCTAGGCGGCGTTCCATTGCCCTGACCGTCGCTCGAATTAAGAGTGTTGGCTTCGCTCTTTGGGTCCCAACCCGCCATGGTTGGCTTCCAGGGTTTGGAATGGCGGAAATCGAAATGACAGTTTCCCAGTTATAACTCCTCGCTCTTCTCCCATCGCAATCCGCGCGCCTCAAGAGCAGCGAGTCGTTCGCCGAAAACTTTGTCGCTGCGATATTTGAAGAGCAGGTAAACCGCGAAGAGTAAAGTCAACAAGGTGACCGCCAGCCATGGTGGCACAACGCAGGTCCACAAAGATCCAACCAACGCCCCCATTAGCAAAGCGGCGATCACGGCCGACTTCGGAAACCCGCGCGGGACGGCCTCGATCAAATCGCGGTAAGTTTCGGGAATCAACATCTGAATGTCTTTTCGTTTATTCATGTCGCTTGAGTGTCCGAGAGGTCCTTCGGCTCATCCTCAGGCTATTGGTTCCGGTCAGCTGGTTATTAAGAATCGTACGTTTCTGGTTTCCGCATTCGCGGTGGTTGCATTGAGTTGGCGTCGAAGATCAAGAGCGACTGTCGCGAATATGATTTACCTCGGCGCCCAACAGCATTTTGTTGGGTGTTACGAACCACATGTGAGGCTACGCAGCGGAGCCATCTGACCGCGCTTGCTCGGCATTGGTGGACTGTTTCTTCATATTGTCCAATAGCACCAGTGCGGCGCCGCCTAATAGGAGCAAAACACCAACGATCACTACAGCCCAATGCACACGCGAAACATTCGTGTAGATGACCAATTCAACGATTTCCGGTGTTCCGTGATGAACGGCAACCTTACCAGAAAATGAATAGTCTCCATCGCTTGGCACTTCAAATGTCTTTAAGAACTGGGTTGAATCTTTAATCTTTGAAGATGAGGTTTCGTCACCAGAGCGTATGAATCGAGTCGATTCGTTCCATAAATCATTTCCAGTCGAATCGGACATGACAATTTCAACTTCAATCTCTCCGTTGAGTTTTTCACGAATATCTTTTTTCGTCCATCGAATTCTGTTCTTCGCTCTGACAAACGCGCGCAACGGATTCATAGCGGGAGTCAGGCGAACCTCTGAGGTCGCCTCTTTTCCTCCGGCGAGTAGCTTCTGGCGCTCAAGCTCCGATCCCGTAAAGAAAGTAGAGTAGAACGAGTAGCCTAGTAATAATATGCCCAGTCCAATGCAGATAGCAGGTTTCAACATAGTCGGTGTCTATTCATTAAATCGATGGGAAAATTTCCGAGTACACCGCAGTTCTCCGAGAATTTACGGTGATGGTTCCGCTTACCTAGTCCTTCGGCTAGTCAGCCCGACGGGGTTGTCGAAATTCTGGGCATTTGGATCGTTTGATTGGCCTACTTGGCTTGCTCCGACAATTGCATCGGCTCACGAGGCGCCAGAATGCGATTATAAGGGAGCTCGAACAGCGTCGTCGGGTTTGCGTTACGAGGCGAGCCACTGACGCTGATCGTAATCAATTGATAGCCGTGGCGACCTTTATCCAGGTAGGCAACCGTTTCATCGTCGGGTGATATTCGCACTGCCATCCCGGCACCGCCGCCACCACCGCGTCGCGCCCAGAGTTTTTCTCCCGTGGCTGCCGACCACATCTCAACGTGGCGACGAAGCCCTCGATCATAATTCTCGCCCACAACAAAAAAACGATCATTCGTCAATGGAGCGACGCCCGAAAAGTATTGCGACTCGGCTGTTGGCACGAACATTGTTGGCGGTTCGCTTGCAGCGAGCTGGGTGTGCCAGATTCTACCTGTTGGCCTACATCCATTTGCCGTCTCCTTGCAGAATCCTCCGACGGCGATCAGTTGCCGGCTATCCGGTGTGAAGGCAATGTCCAGCGCGAAGCCGGGAGAAAACGGTATCCGGCGCTGCTCTTTCCAGTTGTCGGTGGTGACCAATAGGATGCTGCTGGAACTATCATTCGGGTTGAGCGAAACCGCCAGCAACGAGCCATCGGGAGAAAACGCGACAGCGCGACAGCCGATGTCATCATAGTCGAGTGCGAACAACTGTTTTCCAGTCGCTGCATCCCAGACACTGCAAGCACCTTTCCCCACGACTCCTTTCGAAAAGGCAATCCCCGAGGATGCCAGATATTTCCCATCCGGCGACCACGCCAGACTGTTGATACCAATCGTGGGTTTTGTCTCGGCACGAAAGGTCCGACGAGGCTTTTGCTTGCCAACTTCATAAATCGATATCGCACCGTCTTTGCTGCCAACGGCAAACACAGTGACGTCCACGGGCGAACATCGCAACACATTGATTCGTGAGTTCGGTGTGGTCGTTTGAACCACTTCTTTTGACGCCACATCGACGATGCGAATTTTATCCCCCGACATGGCAATTTGTTTGCCATCAGGGAAGTAATCGAGGTCAGTCAGATATTGAGTCTCGATCTGTCCCCGACCGTATTGTGCGTCACACGGCCGAGGCGCAAAGCAAACAAACAGCCAAAGGCATATCGCGGAGATCCATTTGATGGATTGATTGTGATTTGAAATGTTCAAGATGTTCCCCTTCTCGGTTTTGGATGTAATTGAAATGACGACTCCCCGACTCCCAAAAATCTGTCGATATCGGATGAATCTCCGCCTTTCAAAGTGGTTGCATTAGGTGGGGCCACGAACAGAAGTCGCTTGGAATGGTCGCTAAAAATCGCATATGGATAACTCTTGGGTGAACGGCCCTTCGACACGTCTAGGCGAAACGCCGCCGTACCTGCATCGGGAAAACTATGATCGAAGTTCGCGACGTGTCGCGCATGATCTGCGCCGTCGAAAGCTTCTTGGATGGGGAGTGACATGCCACCATTGACGAAGTACCGCCGGCCGTAAGTCGCAGTGCCTCGGGACAGCACTCGCACCCAATCATATTTTTCCGCTGGAATGGTTTCGAGACAGCACTGAGCGCACGAGACTGACAGAACAAGTAGATCAACGATTGATCGAAGCACTTTTGAAAGTCCACAGGTGTTAGGAGCCATTATGTTTACCAGAAATCAACCGGTCGCCCGATGTCGACGAAGCAACTCAGCTATTTCATCATGCTCACAGGCAACGGCGAGCTGAAGCGGTGACTGCCCGTCAGCAGTCTTTGCGCCCACATCCATCCCCTGCGAAATCAGCGCCTCCACGACATCTGCGTATCCCTTGCGTATCGCAACATGGAGCGGATGCGATTGGCTTTCGCGAGGCGTTGGTCGAATGCCCACGGGTGTTGTTTTGTCAGCAACCTGTCGTCTTAACAGTTCTAGCTCTTCGTGTATCGGCCACTTGAAGAAGACGACAAATGCCAAGACAAGCCAGTTCAACGGTGTTAGCATCAGTACGGCAAGACTGATTGCGGTCAGATCCGAGTAGCCCATCTTCTTTAGAATGGCGCCGATCAAGAGGACGATCGGCAAGCACATCAATGCGATGATGGCGAGTTTCGTGACGCTCATGCCAAACATTAAGTTACCTTCTTTTCTAGTTCGTAATTTGATACGCTCGAACGATCACTCTTTTGCGTCGCTTGTCGTGAGATGCTACTCACGAGTCCTCTCGCCTACCTTCCGAAGCGAAAACTTGCCGTCTTCGACTTTGACCGATTCGCCACCGTTGCGAGTTAGCATCGCGGCGATCACGTCCGTCGAAGTGTTTCGTGGCACGAATCGCACACTGCCATCTGCGAACACAGCATGCCAGCCGACTTCGCCAAGTCCGCCGATCGGAGGCAGTGGCTCGCCAGCAATGATAGGAACATCTTCTAAAGCGTCTTCGGGTTTCGTCCAGGGAATCCCGGCGGCAGATTCGGCGACCAGAATGGTTAGCCGAGGATCGTCGCGAAATTCACCGAGTCGCACGGGTTCGTCGCCGCTTCCAACAGCCGAATCAGCACCTACGAATGAGACAACATTGGTCTCTGTACTCTGTCGCCATGAACCGGGGTGACGGTAAGTCTCCGGCATCTTTGCAAGCAGCGTCTTGTTGTGCTCGCTGTCCCAAGGTTCATCGAGCTTGTACTGGGCGTAAAGCTCTTTTTGGCCCAAGTAAGGCAAGATGGCGACACGCCACGATACGGGATGTGCGGCACCCGGAATCTTTGTGGAAGCCGACGGCAAATATCCGTGCTTCGCCTCGAATTGAAAGAAGCCCAGGCTGATACTTTTCATGCTCAATTGAACACGATCTCGCTGAATCTTTTTGGCGTCGAATTGCTCGCCAATCATCTTCACAATCGAGCTCATCGCTGGCGAAAGTGGGACATCCAACACAGTATCTTGTGGCGTTGGTTCTGTGACTTGACTGAGTAACAATGAGGCTGCGGCTGCAGCAACGGATTCCTTATCCTTAAAAAACGTTCCATCAGCGAGTAGATTCATATCTTCACGAATCAGCGTCATAGCCTGGTCGCGAATCTCAGACACAGCCATCGCTACCTCATGATTTCGCTCTTGGGCCTTGGCACGTAAGTAGAGCTGAAGCTGAGGCTTCTCTCCAAGTGCGACGGTGGCTGTCACAAACTTGGTTTCTTCGTGGAGAAAGCGAAGTTGTTTCAGGATCTCATTAATTGTGCCAGCGTTGGTACTCGCTTTTTCAGGTCCGAAGGCCAAAATGTCTTGCGAACTGGCCATCACGAAAGCCTCGCATTCCTGCATCCCTGTGGCGACCTCTCGAAGCTCATTGTGCTTGGGATCATTCATGGCCAACTTATGCTCATCGAGTTCCTTGCGTGTGCCCAAAACCACCGTTTTGCGGTCAATCTGTCGGACCATGAGACGACCCTCACGACTCACGTAGCCGGTTCTATGATACTCCGAACCCACGTCATCAGGCTCGGACGTTAGGATCCCGACTGCTCGATCAACTTCTTCCAATGCGTCTCCCTGTTCGACGGTGAGAATGATGATTCGTGGATTCGACATGCGACCGGATTTAGGCAATGTGATGGCCAGTACTTCGGCAACATTTTCATTGACAAACAAAGAGGTGAAACCTGCCAAAGGAGGAACGGACTCACGCAGCTTTGCCAGTTGCGGATCACGCAGGATGTTTCGAGGTCGAGCTCCAACAACGCGTTGAGCGTTCGCAGGCACCAGGGTCAAGTCGTAACTGAAGGGTCGTGCTGCCTGAACTTCACGTGCAAACTCCGATGTTTGTGTCGTTGTCGTGGACTCTTTTCGCTGAAATACGGTCGTCAGGAATTTGTCCAGGCTCTTGTAATCCGTTTCAGGATTGTTCAGATTCAACAGGAAAACCCCGCCAGTTACCAATATCGCAAACAAGATAGCCGCACCAATCCACTTGAAGTTCGAGCCGCCGGCAGCTCGAGTTTTCTGCAGGGAAGGCTGCGGCTTGGAAACTGTGGCCAGTTCGTTCGCAAACGGCTGTAACGCATCGGCGACTTCCTGCGGTGATTGAAACCGCTCGGCCAGATTCTTGGCCGTCATACGGTGGATGATGTTTTCAAGTTCCGCCGGGACGTCGTCCCGAAATTGGCTCAGTGGTGCCGGCTCCGCTTCGGCGTGTTTCTTGAGCTTCTCAATTGCCGATCCTTCTCCAAAAGGTACACGCCCGGCCAGCAAGTAGTAGAGTGTCATGCCAAGACTGTAGATGTCACTGCGACCATCGACTTTCCGAGCATCCCGAGCCTGTTCTGGCGAAATAAAATCGGGAGTTCCCATGATCGCTCCGGCGACTGTCAGATTTCCGTCAGCGTCTTCGCTGATCGGTTCGCCAGGCGTGGCCTGCGGTGTCAGCGACGCAAGGCCGAAGTCGAGGATCTTGACGACCCGATCCAGCGTGACCATCAGGTTGTGAGGTTTGATGTCACGATGCACCATGCCTCGATCGTGAGCGTACTGAAGCCCCTCAGCCACTTGCCGAATGTAATTACAGGCTTCGGCGACGGGCAAAGAACCTCGTTGTTTGACGGTTTCCGAAAGGTCGACACCATCGACGAATTCCATCACCAGAAAATGCAAGTCGTCAGCCTGTTCCGCATCGTGGGAGGTCACGATGTTTGGATGATCAAGACTCGCCGCCGTTTTGACTTCGCGGTGAAACCGATCGATAACTTCCTCATTGCGAATCCATTGACGGTTGATCAACTTCAAGGCTACCGAGCGATCCATCATGCGATGCCGGGCTTTGTAGACTCGCCCCATGCCGCCTTTACCCACCAGGTTGACGATCTCATAGCGAGGATGTTCTGCCAACGGTTTCGGAATCGCCCCGGTGGAATCAGGCACGGCATCGAGACGATCGTGATCCAACGTTTGATCCGTGATCGCTTGTCTCGCTTCTTTCAACCACCCCACGAACGTGTCGTCCGATGACAGGCTGATGATGGTTTCACAGCAGGGTTCGCATTCACTGACGTGGTTCTCGACAGCGACCGCCTCGTCCGGTGAAAGTCGCCCAAGGTTGTAGGCGTTGAGCTGATCTTGGCTGGGATGGGGATTCATTTCGGGCATAGATAAAATCGGCGAAGATACGGAGGTTCTAGAAGCTCGGGTGACTCTTCTCACGTTTTTCAAACGGAGGCGGGCGACGCAACTTGCGATGCATTCTGCAAAGACCCGATCTCTGAAAAGTATTTCAGCTCTTCGGAAAAAAATCTGATGAAGACTCGATCAACCCCTCCGATTCCTGACGTAACCTGCTCAAAACACGGCACTTAGCGATGACGACGGCATTCGTGGAAATTCCCATTTCCTGGGCAACCACGTCCGGTTTAGCCCCGTCCAATGCCACGCAACAGAACGCCTTCCAGGTATTCGGCTCGAAGTGAGGTTCGGCGAGGGCAAGCAGTTGGCGAAGTACATACTGGTCGTGCTCACGGTTCCAGATCTGGCTCATTTCGCTGGCAGGGTTATCCAACTGTGCCAACCGGGCATCGACATCCGAGTCGCCGCCGCGTGCCTGCGGACGACGGTCCCGTGCTCGCCAAAATTTCCGTAACCGATTGATCAGAATCGCCTTCAGCCATCCACGAAAAGCGCCTGGATGTCCGGCGTGCTCGAATTTGCTGAGATCCTTGGATACGGCCAGCAGAACGTCCTGAACGACATCGTTCGCGTCGCTATCTTGAACGTCGTATCGTCGTAACCACGCTCGAATCAAGGGCGTATAGAGCTCCGCCAACCGATTCCAACTCTCGCTTTCTGGGGAGTGACGAAGGCGTTCGATAAGACTAAGCGAGGTTTCATGCATCTTGGGTAGGTCCTTTCCCTGCACATTGTCTGCTGGTAACAGGGCCGCGCCAATTCAGCTCGCCTTGCTATTGCTTTCAGATTTTTGCTATTTCCTGGGCGATGAGTGGAAATCCCGAGAACCACCGACCCGATCATCACTCAATTGGCTGGCCTCCTCGGCACAGATTCAGAGCTGCCGCCACGACATTGATTGCTGCGCATCAGCGGGGACATGCGAGGCTTGGTATGGGTTTTGAGACATGCTTTGCGGACTCACTCCGGAGAGCGGGGGAGACTTTTGGCGAAATCAAGTAAGGTGTGATTCGTGTTGTAAGCTTTGCTGCTTCTTCCTTTTGCAGTATACGAAGAGCAGCGCCAATGTGGACCCGTACAAGCAACTGTTGGCGATCGCAAAGGCCGGCATGGTGAATGCAAACAGCCCGAACCCAAAGACGAAAGAAATGACCAGACTGGGAACATTCAGAAGCAGCGTGAGCATATCGGCAAAACGTTCTACCAGTGTCGAGCCACTTCCCTCCATTACCCAGAAGCCTTCAGAAACATTATTGACACTGCACCAATTGAGCAGCCCGTGGGCGATCGCAAGCACGATCGCCAAATACAACCAGCTCATGATCCTCGGACGAGAGTTAGTCGGTTGCGAGGAACTCCGTGTTGGGGATGCGTAGGGGTTTCGATCGGTCATGAGTTTCTCCTTGCCATGATGGACTTAGGATACTCTCATATCACCTGGAACGGAAATTGGGGAGCACTCCACTTTTTTGTTGGTCTATATTTAGTTCCACAATGGATTCCGATCAAAATCATGTCGAACAGAATTTTGCCTGCTTTCCAGTCACGCTGCGCGGTGAAGGAACGGGCCTGCAAATCGGCGATGCCGCCAAAGCGGTTCGCGAAGAGTATCAAAATGGTACGCGGTGGAAACGACTTCACTGCCGACGCGTCAGTGTTTTTTCTGAAAGAGATCGCGGCACCGTTTTCGTGATCCACGTCGGAAGTTCATTCGAATTCGATTGGACTTGGGAAGGTGCGATTGCCTTTCGGCCCAAGTCGATTGATGACTTTGGAATGCTGTCGAACGTTGCCCTTGAAAACACCGTTTACAATGACGACATCGTCTGGTCGGGCGAGATCTTGGAAGTCGATGAGCAGAATGGTTGCTTGTTTGTTGCCGTCGATGATCCAGAATGCATCCCAACAACCGGCTCATTCTTTGTGCGACCATTCGAGTTCTTGGCAGTTCTCGATGCCGTGTACAACGATCCGCGTTTTGAAAACGAACAGAAGTTGTTGTCAGTCAGACTCGCTGCAACACAAGGAAGCATTCACCCAAAACTGAGCCCGAAGTCCAACATCGGCTTGCCTCACCTCAACGACCTCTGGAATCATTCCTGGAGTGTTTTGTGGGGGCCGCCAGGTACAGGCAAAACCCATACAACAGGTGAGCAAGTTGCGTCGATCATCAGTGAAGATGCTGATGAGAGGATTCTTGTCGTCTCTACGACTAATAAGGCAACCGACGAAGTAGCTCTTTCGATCGGCAAGGCAGCGAAGAAGCTCGCGAGGGAACCTCTCGACAACGGTGAACTCATTCGAGTCGGCAAAGGTGCGTCATTCCGTGCGTTTGCGAATAAAGAGTTGATAACGATGCTCCAAGGAACTGAGTCTGATACGTTGGCCAAGATCGACAGACTGGCTCAACAGCTTCGGTTGTTCGACAACATGGAAGAAAAGGCACTCGCACGAAAACAAATTTCAGAACTGAAAACAGGCGGTAGTGATCAGGGAACCAAGAATTTCCTTGACGCGAATGTTCGCTGCGTTGTTTCCACGGCCTTCAAGGCAATGTCGATGCTTCGAAATGGAATGGTCAAGTCACTATTCGAAAAATGCCAAGCGCCTTTTACAACGATCATTATTGATGAAGCTGGTTTGATATCCAGGGTTGCCGTTGCCGCCCTGTCACTACTTGCCGCAAAACGCGTTGTGCTTGTCGGGGACTCAAAACAGCTCGCACCGATCAGTCGAATCTCAAGAGTCTTGCCCAATCGACAAAAAACATGGTTGGCAAGTAGCGGCCTAAGCCATCTCGATGAATTGGAACAATTGCCCGATGCAGTTCATTTGCTCTCAGAACAACGACGGATGCATCCAGATGTTTGCAAAGTCGTTTCTGATTTTCAGTACGACGGCTTGCTGACAACGGCCAAGGAAAGGCAAAACGAAACGTCTAAGCTTCCTGACTCGATTGGCAATTTTTCGCGAGCAATCTGGTACGTCCTGGACGCTGATGCAAAGGCCCTTGCCACCATTCGAGCAGAGCGGGGCCCCGGCAACAAAAGCTGGATCCGCAAAGGAACGCTTAACGTTCTCCAGAAGCTGCTTTCGACGACGAGCCTCCAAAAGTGTGATGGCCTTTTTATTTCGCCTTACAAAGCTCAAGCCCAGATGGTTTCCAAACAGTTCGGGAAATGGAAATTGACTAGCTGGGAGTCATCAACAGTTCATAGTCAACAAGGTTCCGAGGCAGATATTGTTGTCTTTGATACGGTCAACGCTGGAAGTTACAACTGGCCATTTGAAGAATGGAAGCGACTGATCAATGTCGGTTTGAGTCGAGCACGAGAGGCAGTGATCGTATTAGCCAGTCGCAGTGAAATGGATGAGCCCTATTTGAAGCCATTGATTTCAGTTTTGCGACAGGGTGTCATCCAGAAGACAGGCAAAGGGTTTCACTGGCAGGAAGTTGATGGCCCGGCCAGTGTCGATTTTGGCAAAGTCAGTGAACTGAAGTCGCGCTATCAGTCGCAAAGCAAGAAATCAAACTGCATCGGTAAACAGTTTGATGAACGGCGAGAAATGACACCCGTTTTATCGAAGGAACAACAGCGTCTCACCAATCTGGAACTCGATGGAAAACCGAGACTTGTCCGAGGCGTGGCAGGAAGTGGCAAGTCCGTAGTGTTATGCAACTGGTTGGCGAAAACAGTTAAACGCTTAAAGCCCGACTCAAAGAAACAGGTTTGGGCAGTTTATGCGAATCGGTCGCTTCACAAGCTGCTCCGTCAATCCGTCGAATCTGCGTGGGATTACCTCCGTGAAGATGATCTTTTTGGCAATCAGCCATTTCCCTGGGAAAACGTTTCACTTCTTCACATCAAAGATGTGCTGGCGGGAATCCTGCCAGAGGAGTCTATGTCGATGGAACAATTCGAGTTTGACTATGATCGCGCTGCCGAAGAGTTTCTGAATCGACACGATGTTGATCAGCTTTTGCCACGGTGCACGGCGTTGTTTATCGACGAAGCCCAGGACATGGGCCCATCCACACTTCGCCTCTTGTTATCACTGGTCGAGCAAGGTGATTCAGAAGACCCCAACAGTCGCTCAGCACATATCTTTTACGACAACGCACAAAACATTTACGGACGAAAAACGCCAACTTGGTCTGAGTTCGGACTAAACATGCGTGGACGCTCAACGATCATGAGAGAGAGCTTCCGCTCAACCAAACCCATCACCGAGTTTGCCGTCAATGTTCTCGAAAAGCTCTCAAATAACAAAGAACGAGAAGATCAAAAAGAGCTTGTCCGTTTGGGTTTGATCGAACCAACCACACGCGATGGTGATGACTGGCTGAGCGTACGCTACAACCAGGTCCATGGGCCGGCTCCGATCTTCCACTCGTTCGACGATCGGCGTGACGAGATCAAACGAATTGGCAATCACATTCGGCACTTGACGCAAGAAGAAGCCGTTCGACCGACTGACATCTGCATGATCTACAACGGCAAACGGCTTGCCGAAGATCTGCAATTGAAGCTGGCCCCTACACTTGCAAAGATCGGGATTGAATTGTCGCTGCAAAAAAACAGACCCTTTGAGCGAAATGAAAACACACTGGTCATGACGACTTCGCATTCTTACAAGGGCTATGAATCGGATGTCATCATCATCCCGGGTGTTGATCAATTCGTTACTGGCCAAGGTGACGTTCTCGCCAACAACCTCTATGTGGCCATGACTCGAGCAAGATCACTGCTGGCCATTTATGGAACCAGAGATAATTCCAATCCGACTAAACGAATTTTCGATTCAATTGATCGATGTCTCGAACAATTGAACAGCACTGCCGAAGTCGTTTCCGAAATCAGCCGCCTAGACCAATTCAACGACCTCTTGGAACAAGTTGGCGATGAGCATCGAGATTGGCTTCGTAGCCTGTGGAATCGATTTGATATCCAAGTCGAGCCAATCATGGACGAATCAGGAAACGTCATCGCCCAACCATTGTTTTGGTTCGAATACGAATTAAACCAGATTTGTGCTTGCTGCTTCAACCTCGAAGCATTGAAGGCAGAGTCGATCAAACGCATTGTCTGTTTCAGTCCCGGCGATCCTGTCGTCTGATTCCAAGAATTGCATGCGAGTTATCCTCGCATCTCGCAATTAACCAATAACGCAGGTTTATCGATCTGACGGACTTGTGCGTTTTCGGTAAAGGAAAGCGTCGGATGTGAGGAGCGATGTGATCAATGCGTTCATGCTTCCACCACTCTCGCGATAGGCCCGATGTGCTTCCTGCAAAACCGGAGCGTCATGAAGCGTTTCATTGCGTCCCATCCAAAACCGAAATGCGTGGCGGACAAACACCTGTTCGACGCGCTCGCTTTCGGCAAGCTTCTGGATCATATCGATGGCGTCGGCAACTTTTCCGTCAAGTTCTGCGTCGCCTGAATCGATGATCTCACCGGATGTATCAACCGGCTGGTCAAGTTCCATGGTTCGGTAGATTCCCGCATGATTAAACATCTCGAACGGCAATCCGAGTGGATCCATTTTTTTGTGACAGGTCCAGCAATACGTGTCGGTCGTGACCCGCATACGATCCCGAAGCGTTTTTCGTGGCTCGTCTGGCAACATGGCGTCGACCGTGATCGGCACGTCTGGAATGCCTCCACCGAGCAATCGTTCGCGAATCCATTTGCCACGACGAATGGCGTGGTTGTCCATTGCGTCAGAATGAGATACCAACCAACTGGGATGCGACAGGATACCCATCCGCTGACCTTCTGGAACGGTGGCGAGGGTGCGTTCAGGTTTCATCGACCCATTACCAAAACTTCGACGGCTGACTCGAGCAAAAATCTTTTCGCCTTCAAGATCTGCCGTTTCGATTCCCTGGTTGCCGTTTCCTCCTCGCAGTCGCTTTTTGGCTTGATCCAATTTTCTTTTCGCAACCGCGACCGCGCGCGTTTTTGTTGAGAGTTCTTTCTTTTGGCGTGATTTTCGATCCGGGTTGGCATCCAACAGTTCCTCGAGTTTGGTCAATTCCTGTTCCGCCAGTTCCAGTGCCTCCGCCTCGCGCTCCACCGCGACTTGAGCCGCCAGCTTTGCCGCCTTGATCGCTTCGACGCGCTCTTCGCGAGAACGTTGTCTGCCGAAGTAAACCGGGTCGTTGCGACTCGCGACGACTTGTCGCGTCGTGAGCAGTTGTTTCAAAACATCTTTGTCTTCGTGCAAGATCAACTCGATTAAACGATCGGTGCTGGCCGTTGCATCGAACATCGCTCGATAGTGTGACTCACCGCGCGTCGGCGCCCCCGTTTCGGCCAATGCCCTATTGTCTTTGCAAATGTAACCGCCACGGTCGTAATCGAAGTAGTCACGAAAGAACTGTAATACACGCGGCTTGCGAATGCGCTCATCGGCCAGCATCCGTTCAACTTCCCGACGAACGTCTTCGCGAGTTCGCATCTGTCCATCGGTAATCGCAGTGCGAAGCTGATCATCGGGTTGGATGTACCGCAACGCGTGGTTGAGTGCCAAACCCAGCTCCCAATCCTGAAGCATCACTCGACCGTAGGCGTCCGATTGTCCTTGCTCGACCAACTCCGGCCGGAACAGAGCATCGGCATCGAGAAAGATGGACGAAAGTCCTAACACAATGCCGTCTTCATTGCCCAGCTTTTTGATCGACTGATTCACGATCGCAAGGTACTGATCCGACTCAGTCTGGGTCGGCGGCCGGAATGTGAGCGATTCAAACAGGTAGTCGATTGCCGCTCGCAATTGTTGATCGTTGAATCGGTCCGCGTTTAGCAATTCGTAAACCGGTGTCAGCGGTCGTGCGACCTTCGTGCTGTAAACCAGAGCGATCGGTAAGCCACGGATGTCACCCTCTCGACTCGCAGCGATCTTCTGGATCGTTTTGCGATCGTCTGAAATCTGAAAGGGCTCGGCAATACTTAACGGCCCAAAGGCCATGTAACGAATGATGTCGTCGGCAGCGTCGAGAATCTGCGTCGCTTCGGCACTGTTGACGGAATAGAAGTCAGGGTAATTCTTCAGTCCGTGATCACGTGCAGATGAAAGTACCGCGGGGATGCTCTTAACCGATGTTGCGTATGCCACCGTTCCGCCCTGCCAAGCGATGATTCGATCGGTGCCAAAGTACAGTTTGAGCTCGCCACCGTGATTCGTCGGCACGACATCGCCACGAGTACGACGGCCCGGTTTTGATGGATCAAAATCTGGCTCTCGATTAATCAATTCGTTTAATCGGGTGATGTGCTCTTGCGGCGTCACACGCCAGATCCTTGCAGGCGATGATGTAGGAACCAGCTGGATTCCTGATGGTAACGGACCGAACAGCAGATCATGATCGACAAAGTTTCCTTTGTTTGGGTCGAGGTGCACGCGGAACCCACCTTGATCACTCATCACACGAGTCAACTCGGCAACGACGCCATCGGAAAACTTCAGTCGGCGGATAACCTCAGGTTGATCCATCTCCGGAGGCGGCATCTCTTTTAGCTTGACTTGGGCCCAAACACTTTTCCAAGTTGCCGCGTTGACTTCATCCACCGGACCAAGTTCGTCGAGCGCCAAGTTACCTTCCGGGTCGGTGCCGCTGTGACAGTCGATGCAGTGATCGGCGAGAAACGTTGATGCAAACGCGTCAAAATCTATTTGAGTGGATTGGCCAGGAGTATAAGACTGACCTTTTGCCGACGTCAGCCAACCAGCCAGAATCAAAAGGGCAAACGACAGTCGAGCAACGAATCGAATCGTCAGGTAGGTTTTCATGAAGTCTTATCCGGTTCTAAACCAGCAGCTCTCTGAGCGGACCGGAGCCGTTATCAAATTTCTTGGCCAGCTTTTCGGTCATGTTAAAACGATCGACGTTTTGACCTGCCGCACGAAGCAGCGTTGAATACAGGGCGTTGATTGGACGTTTGCCTTGCAGTTGCGTGTAGCAACCAGTCTTGAAGGCACCATCAAAATTGCCCAACAACATCACCGGCCAATTTGCTCCATTGGTATGTTGTTTATCAGCGTTGTTGCTGGTGTAAACAATCAGCGTGTTGTCCATCATGGTGCCGCTCCCTTCAGGGATGCTCTCCAACGCCTCGATAATTCGGACCAACATGCGACTGTTGTACTGCCGAATTTTGATCCAAATCGGATTGTCGGGCTGGTCCATATGCCCCAGGTTATGACCTTGCTCTTCGATACCAAGTCCTTTCCATGCACCAAAGATTTCACCCCGGCCCGATCCAATCGTTAACGTGTTGGTGATGCCAGAAGTGAGTGCAGAAATTCCCAGGTCCAACAGCACATCGTGCCAATCGGTTTCAAACTCTGGTTGAGTGTAGCGATCGTCGACTTTAGGAGCGAACTTGCGAAGGTGATCCGAAACAGCGTCGAGGCGATCGCGAAGTCCATTGACGGTCTTGAATCCATCAACGTACTGGCCAAACCGCTGTTGTTCTGTCGAAGGAAGCGTTTCTCCTTTCGCCGTCGCCAGGTTTTCAATCTGATCCAACAGGTTTGACCGGGCTTCGTGCTGCCGACGAATGTCGCCATTGGAGATCCCGCCATAAAGCAACTGGTAAAGATGATTTGGATCTGAGTACATAAAGATCGGCTGGCCAGCACCACTGGCTGACAACGTCGCCAGCGTCGGCTTGGTTTTCATGTTCTCGATCGAATCCATGCCGATGCAGAGATGGGGCAACAACGTTTGCGGCAACGCTTTGCTCAACTCGTAGTCAATGGTCGATGCGCTTGGTGGAACGCCGTCGCCACCCCGGTAACCACCCAATGCTCCAAAAAAAGCACTGTGAGATGGGCTCGTGTGCATGCCATGCAATCCGTTGATGATATGCAGACGCTCTTTAAACGGCTCCAACGCTTTGATCGGTTCGGGAAGTTTGACTTTTGCCAGCGAGCCACTACTGCGCATCCCTTTCGGAATACAGGTCCTCGGATCGAAACCCTGATTCTGCATAAAGAAAACGATACGCTTCGGTGTTCCGCCTCCGTCAAACGGATTTGCGAGAAGTCGTTGGGACGCAAGCGAAGCACCAAACGCTGCCCCAATGCCGGTTGCCACTCCTTTGAGCAAATTTCGGCGATTCAGCATGTCGTATTCCTTCAGCAAAGTGGTCGGCAATTCAACGGGCTCATCCAGCGATGCACATGAGCCAAAATACATATTGTTTAGATGCACAGCAAAGTGACTTTATTTTCGGCATTTTACTCGTTTCACTAAAATCAAACCGCCCTAAGTCGCTTGTAGACAAAGACTTGCGGACACCAGCCAGTTTTGACGCCGCCATTTTTTAGCCAGCCAAGAAACTTTGACGCGTCCGGCAGCGTTAGCCGTCGCTTGGCGTGGCGTCTCATTCCGTCCACCGAGCTCAGCAATTTTTCATCGAAACTGATCGTTTTCCGTTCCGATTCGTCCACGATGTGGTCCCCCCATTTTCATTCTGGGAACTTGCGTTTTCAACTTGTCGTCAATGGTCGCGAAACAGAAGTTAATCGAGCAGTATCCGGAACGTCGATTTGAATTGCACTAATACATAAATTGTTGAATCGAGCTGTTTAAAAACAGAGCGTGTAGCGGGTCTTCGGTTACGACATGAGTCATTATCTTTTTTCTCGTTATTATCCAAAACAGGTCCTCTCATGAATCGCCGCAAAAACAAATCAAGGCTGAGCTACAAAAATCTCGAAGAACGCCGGTTGTTGGCTGGCGATGTGACGGTCGTCGAAAGTGGCCATCTGTTTATTCGAGGGGACGAACTATCGAACCAGATCTCGATTGTTGCTGACGAATCCGGACAAATCGTAGTTAGCGGCTTGAGAGATACCACGATCAATGGCAGCACCGCACCGTTTATTGTCAGCGAATCAATCAACTTGCATGGCGAACGCGGGAGAAATGCCGCGTTTGATGGCGGACTCAGGATCATGACGTTTGGCGGCCACGACCGCATCGACATCCAGGGGATCGAATTTGGCGATCGCTCCAACATCATCACTGGCGAAGGAAACGACTTTGTTCGATTTTTGAGAAGCACGAGCCAGCATGATTTTTCAGCAGTCACTGGCGCAGGGGATGACACGCTCAACTTCGTGCAAACTCGGGTCTTCGGTGACTTCGATGTAACGACTGCGGATGGACAGGACGCGGTCCATATTCGCAACTCGAGAACATGGGGTGAAACGGGTGTCTTTACCGGTTCTGAAAACGATACGGTGACGCTGGATCGAGTCCGATTCACTGGCGAACGCCAACAAGTGTTGACGCATGACGGTGACGATCAAGTAGAGGTTCGCAACAACGACGTTAGCGAACAGGGCCTCGATGTTTTTGTCGGCAATGGCCGTGATCACGTTTTTGCTGAGATGCATGCATTCAACGACGTTGCCGGAGAGATTCTGGTCGCAGGTCAAGAAGGTTTCGATGTGTTGGATCTGGACATCGATCAATCCATGGCTGATGTCGTTAACCAATCTGGCTTTGTCAGTGGAACGGATGCTGAGGGAGCTTGGTTCGTTTACAACCGAGGGGAGAGTACATCGACCCCAAAATTCAACTATCGCGCAAGTGCAGTTGAGTTCGATCAAACGACAAACATCCGTTCGTTGGAATGGCTCGGATCTTACTCCAACTCAGAAGCCCCCGAGGCCGACAACTTCGTCGTTGAGATATTTGAAAGCGAAGCGATCGAATCGTTTGGTGGCGGATACTGGTATCGTCAACCAACATCTCAATCCGTTGCCCGCTACGAAATTGGAAATGATGCCAACCGTTTAGATACAGGCCAGACTTGGCTCGATTTGTCCAACCATTTCGATTCAAGCGACCCGGAAAATGACGGTTTCACTCGAAAAATCTTCAGCTATTCGACCGAGATCGATTTCGAGTTCCTGGCAGAGACGACTTACTGGATTTCCATTTACTCGATGACCGACGCGGATCCCAACAGACCTGAGTATGCGTTGAACGACTATGACTTTGGCATACTGCTGGACTATCCAGGTGAGCCCGGCGACGCATTCGACTACATCGAGCCGAGTGGAACTCAAGCTGATCCGTTCAAAAACACGAATGCCGTTTTGTTTGACGACAATGAAGAACTTGGACTTGAGCCGAATCGATGGTACTTCAATTCTTCGGAAGTGGAAACGCTCTTCGCGCTGAGACCGTAATACCCGAATCCGCTTGTCAGTCTTCGGACATTGATGTGCTTTCGTCGCCTGTTTCTGATTCACTCAGGCGGCGTTTAAGCAAATCGATGTGCAACCTCAAGTTGTAGAACTCTTCCATATAGGAAAGAGGCACATTGATGTCTCCAAGTTCCTTTTCGATGTCCAGCAGATTTTGAAGTAGTTGAGCTCGTTCTGTCGATTCAGTTCCACGAACGCTTTGATCAATTCCGCGCAGCAATGCGTACCAACGATAGATTCTCGATCGAATCTGCCAGCGATAAACAGGCGGCGCTAACTTGACCAAAGGAATCAACAAGACGATCAATGGCACGAACATGATCTTGGCTCGATCAATGATCGAAGCGATCCACAACCCAAAGAACTTCTGCAAGAATGACGGTCCGTGTTGGAAATAGTGACGAGCGATCGGATTGACATCAAATTCGACGCCGTCCAATGCGGGCATTTCGCTGGGTGCAGAGACAAGATTTCCTCCATCATGGATTTGAATGGCCGATTCGATCAGCAGAGGAATGTAAGCATCGTGAAGCTCTGGAGTTGCTACCAGGTTTGCAACCGGAGCAATCAGATTGATTCGTTCGTTGGGCAAATTCAGCTGCAAATCAACCACACCTTGTTCCAACGTAACCGCTTTTAAAAAAGGGAAACGCCGCGAGTATGCTTGCCCGCGTTGGAAATCCATGACCTCAATCTTTGGCTCCAACAGGATCTCTCGAACAAGTTGCGATTCAGCCGACATGACAAGAAAGCCAGCATCGATTTCACGATCAAGAATCATCTGCTGAAGCTGTCCTCGGCCTTGAAACAAAAATTGCGTTTCGGCTTCTCCATTTACGACGCCATTTTCATTTAGCAGCATCTCTGAAAGGACGTGAGTTCCGCTGTCCATCTCGCCGATCGCAATTCGCTTTCCCTGAAGGTCACTCAAATCTCTAATCTCCACATCGCTGTGGTGAATCACCCAAAGTGGCTCGCGATAAAGCGAAGCCAGCGATTCGAGTTTCTCGACGCCTGGTAGATCGGGAACGGTGCCCGCTTGCACGATCGCGAGATTAACTTGTGGGTCGTTCAGCAGCAGCTTGTAGTTTTCAATCGAACCTACCGTTTCCAGGCTGACCAACTCGACGCCATTCTGCTCAAAGATTTCGGCGTACTCACGCGTGGTGGCATAGTAATTCCCATTGCGGGGACCAGCGGCCACGACAAGCTGACTGGATGGTGGAGGCTCGACAAAATACAACGCGATGAGGAAACCAATCAACGTGACTAACACAGCCGGGCCAAACGACTTCACCAGGTCTCGACGACGCTGCTTTAATTCTTCAAAGAATTGAATCGGCGCGGCAGATGTTCGTTTGTTCATAATCGTTTTCTGATTTCAGCAGCTTTCAGCGACTTGGAATTGTAACGTCTCATAGTTTTCGGACCGCCGACGCGTTTATTAAGGTGCCCGGTCGCAACTGCTGTAAATTTCTTGAGCAATCGCCAGAAACAACTGGGAAACTGCTCAGTCATATCGACTACTGAAGTCTACAGACGATCCTCCAGCAGCATTGTGACCGACATGACGGACTCCAATAAACTCGCTCTTATGGCAAACGCGTTTTATTCGATCACGACCATCAAGACAGCTTTTGCCGTAACACTTCTGATTTTGGCATGTTCGCCATGCGCCGCTCAAACGGCTCAGGACAGCAATCGACTTGATGACTCACAGTCGCCGCTTCAAAAGCAGAACATCAAGCCGCTGGGGAAGTACCCCTTGCCAAGCAAAAAAGCAGTTCACCCGAACGGTTGGTATGACGCCTGGCCGAAGGAATTGGCCCGAATCGAAAAACTACTTGCCAATGAAAAAACATCGCAGCGAATCAGGACGATGGAACATTGGAACCGTTTTCTCAACTACTTCAAAATGGTGCCAGACGATTCATCGCAAATCCTCGCTGTGTTCATGGAGGCTTACAACAACGACCCTCACTATTTTTGCGCCGAATACGCCGAGTGGGTTCCTCGATTAACCGGCGGCAACTACGCCTATTGCCTGGACTGTTACAAAAATGAATTACCGGTCATGGATGAGATCGTGCGGCTGGTGTTGGCGTCATACGATCAATCCTTGATCAAGCAGTTAACCGAAATTCAAAAACTTGATCAAAAACTTCGCAGCACAATCAGCCCAAAAACCGTTGCTGAAGAACGATCAAAAATTTTGGATCAACAACGAACGCTTGACATGGCAAATCTTGAAACGATCGAAAAAATCATCGACCAACATGGCTACCCAGGGCGTTCGCTGGTTGGAGTCAACTACGAAAAAGTTGCCTTTCTAGTCATTCAGCATTCCGGTGCCGAAGCAATTGGCAAGTATCTTCCGTTAATGCAAGACGCGATCAAGAAACAGGATTTGGAACCCTCCATCTATCCCTATCTGTTCGATCGATTCGAAGTATCCAAGGGTCGTCCTCAACACTTTGGGACTCAGCGAAAGCTAGAAACGAATGAGCTGTTCCCCGTGTACGAACCCGAAAATGTGAATGCTCGTCGCCGCCAGTATGGCCTGCCTCCAATCTCCATTACGGACAAATAGGCGTCCATGTTGAGCGTTACGGACACCTTAAATGGGAAGTGGAGTTCGCCCCAAGACCGTCCGGCGATCGAACGATCAATTCCCGCTGTCGGGCTCGGCTTGTCTTGTCCCCAATTCGCGGTCGATCAAAAACAGTCCGTTCTTGTCGCCATCAATCATCTGAAGTTGGTCGATGACCGCGCGTGCATTCGCTTCCTCTTCGACTTGTTCGGTGACGAACCATTCGAGGAAAACGTCGGTCGCGTGATCTGATTCGGCCTTTGCGAGATCTTTCAACTTGTAGATACACGAAGAAATGTGCTGCTCGTGCTTCAGTGCCTCTTCAAACAGGGTCAGCGGCGTGGCGTCTTTGATCTCAGGGGCTTGCAACGCTTCCAGTTTGACTTCACCGTCACGCTCGAGGATGTAGTTGAAGAATTTGTCGGCATGAACCAGTTCTTCCTGGTACTGCATCTTGAACCAAGTTGAGAAACCTGGCAGCTTCATCCGATCTGCCTCGGCCGCCATCGCCAGATACGCGTACGCGGACTGCATCTCCTCGTTGAGTTGTTTGTTGAGCGCGGCTTCAATGACACTTGACTGCATTGCGATGTATTCCTTGAGTGAAAAAATCCGAATGTTCCGACTTCAAATTACAGAGTAACTGAGACTGCCACCAGAGGACAACCGTTCAAAAGCAATGATCAAAACTTGAGCCGGAATTCGTTAACCCATTTTGAACGTTAACCAGCGAAACAAATGACTACTTTTCGCCTTCGTCTTTGATCGCAATCAGTTGTTTGGTGGTCCGGACAAAGAGCACACCATCAGAGATCGCGGGCGTGGCCAAACAAGGGTCCTGGCAATTGTTTTTGGCGATCATCTCCAACTCACGTCCGTGCTTGAACACGTAAACGGTACCGTTTTCAGAAGCGACATAAATTTTACCGTCGCCTGCAACCAACGAAGCGATGACGCCTGAGTTTCGGCCTAAACGACGCTCCATCAGCTTCTCTCCAGTTCCCGCGTCAAACGTTCGAACCACGCCACGAGAATCGCCTACATAAAGTTGATCGCCATAGACAACGGGCGTCGACATATACGAACCACCTTTTTCAACGCTCCACGCGATGCCTTTGTCATCGCTGGTTTCCAGGTTTCCCCGCGCTGTTGGACGCACGGCATAGATCGGGGAGGGGCCACCATGTGCGTTGGTAATGAAGATCAAACCGTTGGCAACAAACGGGCTGGGAACTGGATTGTCACCGCCTCCTTTGATTCGCCAAATCTCTTTGCCGTCGGCCAAGTTATACGACATGATCCATGGCCATCCATTGACCACAACTTGGGTCATTCCGTCCTGTTGATGAACCAGCGGCGTCCCCCAACTTCGCTCGCAAATTCCCTGACGCGATGTCCGCCAAATTTCAGTACCATCGCCAAGACTTCTCGCAGCCAGGAACGGATTTTCTGGATCATCACAAACCAGAACGATTTGATTATCAAAGACCGTAGGTGAACTGGAGAACCCCCAGCCAATTCCATACTTGCTGATGTTGACAACGCCGAGGTCTTGCTTCCAAATTTGCTCGCCTTTCAAATCGTGGCAAAACAGCCCTTCGGATCCGAGGAACGTGATCAGCTTGTCGCCCGCTACGCAAACGCTTGTATTGGCGTGCGTTGCTTTGGCGTGACGGGTCGCGCGAGGTTCTCCACGATGCAACGTTTGTTTCCACAGCATCTTGCCGGACGATTTGTCGTAACAGAGCAGCAACCAGTCTTGCAGCCCGTTGTCATCGGCAGCGGTTGGCCGCCCACCCGATTGGACCTGCAGCGGCGCTTCTTTGCCTTGCGCGACTGCTGTGATGAGGAACAATTTCTCACCGACAATCACCGGACTCGAGTGCCCAAGTCCAGGAACGTTGACACTCCAAAGAATATTCTCTGGCTCATCTGCATCGCCCCCCAATTTCCACTTGCTGGGCAATGGATGGCCATCGGCAACTCCACGCCCGCCGTCACCCCGAAAGGCGGGCCAGTCAGTTGTTTGAGTTTCTGCTCGATCCCGTGGTGTTTTCTGTTCGACAACAAGCGATGAGACCAATGGCCCCGCACGTTTTTTCTCATCCGTTTTTTGCACTGTGCGGTTGAGCAAGATTTGATTCGGTGCGTCGGAATTGGCAAAGGCAAGATCCGGCTTGCCGTCGGAATTGAAATCACCCACATCCAAGCCGTACGTATTGTCCTCGTTTGCTTCCAAAACTTCCGTTCGAAACCTGGTACCGTCACCTTGATTGAAAAAGAGCGAATTCGATTGGCCGGCATTTCCAGCAACGAGATCGAGGTCACCATCTCCATCCAAATCCGTAGCTCGTAGACAATACGTCCGACCGTCGGGGCGGCCAAATTCGATTGACGAGACGTAGCCGCCTGTGCCGTCACCCAGAAAGACCTGGTTCGCTTTCCCAATGTTGCCAATCGCCCAGTCAAGGTCACCATCCTTGTTGAAGTCACCAACAGCAACCGATCTTGATTGAACACGCGGCTCGCCAAAAGGCAGTTGACGATCAAACTTGAGATTACCATCGCCGAGCAACCACACTGACTTCTCGACCCGATTCGCGAGCAACAGGTCGAGATGTTGGTCGCCGTTCACATCACCGACTTCAACGTCGATCGTTGAGTCAGTTTTTGTGCCAAACTCGATTTCTTTATCGAAGCTGGCTCGCCCATCGTTCAGGCAAATTCGATTGGAACGACCTCGGCAAGTAAGCAGAATGTCTTGGTCGCCGTCACGGTCGATATCCACGATCGTCATGCTGCGGACACTGGACGTCCCGCCAAAAGTTCCTTCAAGCGTAAAACGCGCCTGGCCATCGTTGAGAAAAATCTGGCAGGGTGCCATATCGTTGCCGACGGCGATATCCAAGTCGCCATCACCGTCGAGATCGGCCAACTCACAAGCGTAGCTGGTCGATCGGTCTTCGCCGAGCGGACGCATCACATTGAAACGTGCGGTCCCTTGATTGAGAAACGCAAAATTCTGTTGTGGCCAATGTCTTCCGTTGGCAACGACAACATCCAAATCGCGATCACCGTCAAGATCACCGATTCGTAGTGAAGCACTCTTGTTGGACTCCGTTCCCAACACGAGACGACTGTGGCTGATGAATGACTGAGCCACTAACGAATCCGTCTGGATCCACCATGTCATCAAGGCAATCAGAGTGAACGCTACGCCGTAGAAACTTCTCATGGTGATTTCGCGTTGGGACCAGGTTTCGTTTGCAAAGAAGAAATGACCGCACCTGTTGAAGGCAAGCATTGAACAGATCGATAGGTTGATCTTAGCGAAGTTTACTCTGGGATGATCGCTTCAGCCATCTTTTTGCCGGCAATGAAATGACCCAACAATTGGTTGTCTTTGTCAATGATCAACCAGAGCTCGCCTGCTCGTGTTTTGTAGGGTTTGAACCAACCTCGCTCAAGCGTTCCATATGGATGTCGCTTCCCGGCAACATCGACACGAAAGATCTCAACCGGCCGTTGACCAAGATTGTTGAAATAGATGTCAAACGGTTTGCCGCTGGGACTCGATTCAGGAGGATCGTCCCCTTGGTTTGGATACCAAGTCAATTTTGGCAGCGTCTGTTTTTTGGCAGGAATGTACTTGGCAAACGTTTTTGGAGACTTCGATCGAAAAGCCTTCAGCCGATCGGCATGTTCCGGGATCGCCGCAAGATTGTTCCACTCAAATGGATCCGTCTTAATGTCGTAGAGTTCTTCAGCACCACTGGTGTAGTGAATGTAGCGCCAACGGCGGTCGCTGACTGAATAGTTATCTGGCCGATTGAGATGAGTCACGGCAACGTGAGGCCATGTTGGTTCAGAATCGCGTAACAAAGGAACCAGACTGGGCCCATCGTTGTTCTTCTTTTCCGGGAGGCCGGCAAGTTCCAGCAACGTTGGATAAAGACTGACCAGATTGACCGGTTGGTCGCAGATCGTGTTGGGTTGCGTACCTTGCTGCATGCCGCGAACCCCTTTGGGAACACGAATCATCAAAGGAACTCGGGTACATGCTCGCCAAGCAGTAAACTTTTGCCAATGTTCTTTTTCGCCAAGATGCCAACCATGATCACTCCACAAAACAACAATGGTGTCATCTCGATTGGGACCGTTGTCCAAATCATCAAGAACGCGACCAACCATGGCATCCGCAAACGCGATTGACGCCAGATAACCCTGGATTCCTTGCTTCCATTGATTCTGTTTTTGAATGTGGGCGAAGTAACGATTGCGGGCTCGTCGCTGTGCCTCATCAGGCAGATCGTCCAGGTCATCGTCGCGGTAACCCGGTGGCAGTTGGATATCTTCGAGCGGAAAAAGATCGAAGTACTTTTGAGGAACAAACCAGGGTTCGTGTGGACGATAGATGCCGCAAGCGAGAAAGAATGGTTGATCGTGTTTCTTGGAAAGCTGATCTCCCACCCATTTTGCCACCGAGTAGTCACCACCATACTCCTCGTCCGTCACGTCCAGCGGCCCCCAATCCGTTTCGATGTATTGCCACTTGCCCGCACGTGGCAAACTGACAGGACGCTGGTCTGGATACTTCGTCGAAGGAAATGGATTCTCGGTTTCTTTAGGTGGAAAGTAATCGTCCCACGACTTCGCGTCCGTGAAATAATGCAGGATCTTTCCAGAGCCAGCTGACCAGTAACCGTTGCGTGAAAAGTACTTGGGAATCAACGTTTCGTCTGGCATCAACTCACGCATTTTTTGGCGATTGTCGTACACGCCTGAGAGGTTCGGGGAGATCCCCGAAAGGATTGCCGACCGCGACGGATTACAAGCTGGTGCAGGGCAGTGTGCGTTGGTAAAGAGAACGCCGCTGGCAGCGAGACGGTCGAGATTGGGTGTTCTGGCTTGAGGGTGACCGCCCATGCACCCGATCCAGTCATTCAGATCGTCGACCGAAATAAACAGAACGTTGGGCGCGTCCGCACTTGCGGCACCCGGATTCGGTTCATCAGCACTGCTGACAGCAGACACGGAAATTGACAACAAGAACCCGCAGGCCTGCAGAATGGCCACCGACAGCCTGGCCACGATCGTCTTTCTGGTTTCCATCATGGTCGTTGATCTTTTTCACGCGTGACTGAGAATCGAGTTTAAGACAAACTCCGGAACACATAGTCTATCGTACCGGTCACACGCGAAATCCAAAATCACGATCAACGCACAGGAAATTCGACTCGACGAGGTTGCAGATTCTACTCGGGAAGAATTTGGTCGGGAAAGCTGGTCGTTAGCAGAACCCACACCGCTGAACAGTGAGTTGTTTCAGTATGCTGCCTACAGATGGAATCCCAATTAGCGCCCCACGCTGAGCGTCGAAATATTTGGGAACCGATTGATCACGGGCGCCAGCCCAAGATTGGAACCTCCCGAGACGCCCGGCCGACGCAATCGTTGAACACCACTGACACGAACCTGCGGAAACTCTTGAAGTGCCAGCCTGATGGCTTGAGCGCTGTTCGTGGCAAAGTAGTTTCTTGAACCGTAACGACCATTGCGATCGAACATCCAAACGGTCCAAACATCGACGTACTGTGACAGCAACAACGCTTGCTGTTGTTGCAACTGCTGCTGTGCCAAAACGCGTTGCTGCTCACCCTGCTGGATGGTTGCGAGATTCGTAAGGTACTGCAGGTCCTCGGCATTCAGCGAGTTAATGGCAAAAGACTTTCGTCTGCCCTGATTGTCCTCAAGCAATACGTGGGACTGATTGTAATTGACCACCTTCGCTTCAACTTTTTTTCCATCGATGGTCCACTCGTGTCCCATGGCGGTCGCACAAAACATTCCCAGCAGCAGGAACAAAAGCAACAGAAAACCGTTTCGTAAAACTCTAATTTTGGTTTGAACTGCCATCGAATTTCTCCAACATTTTGTGTCAATTTCAGTACGACTCGCAATGCCTCTAGCATCGCTGACTGCATGCTGACGCTGTATTCAACGTACGAAACTCGCACCCCTCCCTTACATTGATGTTTTCTATGCGAATCGATCTAAATATCTATTGAATCTATCCGGTGTTTTGGACGTATAACAGGAGTGTATCTGTTGTCCGACCATCAACATCGTTCATTCTACTGTTCCACATTACACCCTCACTTCCAATGAATAACGATCAAATCGTCGTCATGCGTTCACACGAAACGGCATTGAGCCAATGGAAAACGTGGATGCAGTTGGCAGCGTTCCTCACGGCAATTTTGCTGCTTTTGACGATCTCGTTCTGGACGGTATACCGTTCGGAGCAGGCGTTGAATGCCAACGTGACTGCAAAGTTGCAAACCGTTTCACGAATCGAGAATGAGGCCGTTCGCCAATGGTTGAATTCGGAAGTTCAACTCTTAAGTCTTTTGGCCAGCGACTCACAGCTTGCCAAATCGATGACGTCAGCAAGCGCGGCGGACGCTTCAAACCATGTGCAGCTCGAGAGTCGCCTTCAGGAAATTTCTCGTCAACTGCAGAACAAAACGTGCCTCCTGATGACGACCGGGGGCAAAGTTGTCGCAAGCTCTGGTGACTCTTGGCTGCTGCATCGCGTTCGCTCACTGGAGAGCCAGTTCTGCGAATCCTTTGTTTCTGGCGAAACGAAAATTTCATCGTTGCCTCACGGCGCGGACGTTGACGATGCGCAGGTTCCCTATGGCTTGGTCATCACTGCGCCAATTGCGCATCCGGAGCAGGGTATCGTTGGATTTCTCGGGATCGGTTACGACCTTCGAGATGAGTTGACCCGTGTCTTGCGATCAAGTCGAAGTGGAGCGTCCATCGAAACCCTCGCCGTCACTCCATCTGGATTTCTGGTATCGCAAAGTCGCTTTGAGTCCGCTCAGGAGCGACTTGAATTTGTCGATCGACATGGCCTTGAGAGTCATCAAACCGTGTCAGGATTTGCGACGATTGATCTGGTTGGCCAAGCTGATCATCGGGGAGTCGACACCGTTTTTGCTTCCTGTCGGATTCCTAAATTGGGTCTCGCTTTGGTGACCAAAATGGACCTTTCCGAAGCGACCGCTCCCATCACTCAGATTCGCCGATTCGTTTGGACGCTGTTTGGGTTCATTGTTTTAACCACGCTGACAACACTGTTTTATCGGTGGTATGTCTTCACGCTGCGAATCAATGCCAAGCGACAGGAACTGGAGCGTAAACGTCTGGGAGCCTACGAACTGGAAAACAAACTGGGAGAGGGCGGGATGGGGGTCGTCTATCGCGCCAAACACGCGCTGATGCGTCGGCCTACTGCAATTAAAATTCTGCCGCCAGAGCGGAGTAGTCCGATCGCCATTGAACGCTTCGAACGCGAAGTTCAATTCACCAGTCAGCTGAAGCATCCGAACACAATCTCCATCTATGATTATGGAAGAACACAACATGGGCTGTTCTATTATGCGATGGAGTTGCTCGATGGCATGAATCTTGAGCAGCTCGTTCGTCGAGAAGAAGGCTTGCCAGATGGACGCGTGCAGCACGTGCTGCTCAATGCCTGCCAGTCGCTTGGCGAGGCCCATTCGCTGGGCTTGATTCACCGCGATATCAAACCTGCCAATATCATGTTGTGCGACCGAGGCGGCGCTTTTGATACTGTCAAAGTATTGGACTTCGGGATGGTTCGCGAACGCTCAAGCGACGCCGTTGAATTTGGTAGCGGGCTCTCGGGGACTCCAATCTACATGGCACCCGAGTGTTTCGCTGACCCCGCCTCGATCGATGCGTCTGTCGATATCTTTGCAATCGGCGCGGTCGGATATTTCCTGTTGACCGGCAAGCCGTTGCTGGATGCCAGTGACTTGAATGAGCTCTTGCAGTTCCACCAAAGCGATCTTCGTGAGATCGCGACACGCAACATTCGCCAATTTGCCGCCGAGTCTGGCCGGCCGATCTCTGAAGAACTCATCGAGCTGGTGGCATGTTGTGTGGCAACTCAAAAAGAAGATCGACCGGCGTCCGTAGAGGCAGTGATCGAACAACTGACACTCTGCCAGCCCAGCGTGGTTTGGGACCGAACCCAAGCCCAACGATGGTGGAACTCCCTCAACAACGAAACCAACTTCGACACCAATACATCCCCGACGTCGAACGACGACTCTCCCTGGTCGCTGAACACGACCCAAATCTTTGAGCCGACCGCAACCGTAAAACCCAACGACAAACAACATAGATTACGCGAATGTGAAACAATAGAAATATCTATTTGACCTATACTCGGTTGCGCTCGTACAGTTGTCTACAAGCCAGGCACGACCGCGAGCCGATAGGCGAAAATCGACTGCAACCAACGATGGGAGAGCGAGATGAACATTGTGGTTTTGGACTCACAAGGCATTCTCAGTGAGTCGGCGACAGGCCATGCCGAGGATCGATTGCGGTTCTCGCTTTCCAGGTTCTTCCATCGCATTCACGGCGCAACGATGCACCTCTCACTTGACGACGATTGTGCTCAAGTCAGATGCACGGTGAACGTCCATGTCGAAGGCATTGGGATCGTCTCGGTCAGCCGAATCAGTGAATCATCCGAAGAGGTTGTTGGACGTGCTGTCGATGCGATCGAGCCGCGGATTGCATTCCGTGTCGACTGGAACGGTTGGTTCAACGCAGAGACGCTGGCGACCTGGCGGGTTTCAGCAAACAAGTCACTTCACTCACTTTTTGGGCTCAATCAAAGTTTCTCCTGATTCGATCATTGAATCTTGATTGAGCAACAGATTTCCGTTTTTGAAAGGTGCAAGCGATGAACATCCGGCTTAATGACAAAGCAAAGCTATTGAGTCAACGAGCAATTAACACACTGCATTTAAAAGCGAGAACCACGTTTCAACGATTCCGTGAAAATGTTCGAGGCATTGAAGTCGGGGTGTTTGACGTCAATGGTCCCAGAGGCGGAATTGACAAACAATGTCGCATTCTCGTGAAGCTGAAGAGGATGAAAGACATTGCGGTGGTGGCGACCGCGGCATCAATCTCGCAAGCAATCGGTGGCGCCGTTCATCGTGCCGCCCGCTCGGTAGACAAACTGGTTTCACGAAAAGCCAATCGTCTCAGTTCACGATAGCCCAAACCTTTGGTTCGAGGATCAATGCTTTGTGACGTTTTAACCCACGGTTACAAAGCATTTCCTCCTACCAACCAATTCGAACACTCTCATTTGAAAAGAACGAACGCCATGATTCGACGACTCAAAACAATCACCGGGAGCTCCATGAAACAGTTCAACAATGTCCTGTTGGTTGGTCCTTTCAAGCGTCATCTGTTGACCGTAGCCTCTGGCTTGATGACGGCCAGTCAATCGAAGCTAACGTTGCTTTCGGTTACGCCTGAGTTAGAGGTCCCGCGAATCGTCACCGAGGATGGCAAGAAGGTTGACTTGCAGGCGTTGTTGCAGAAAGACGTCAAAGAAGATTTAATCAAAACCGCAGCCTCTCTGGCCGAAAAGGACTTGCGTGTCAAAACAGTCGTTCGCGAAGGCCACTATCCGTTCATTGAAATTATCACCCAAGTTCAATCCAAGAAGCACGATCTGGTCATGATGCTCGCCGATGGAGTCGGTAGTCTCCGCGACCAACTCTTTGGAACCCTTTCGATGCATCTGCTGCGCAAGTGTCCTTGTGCGGTGTGGATTGTTAAGCCGACACGCCGAAAGAAACTAAGAAACGTGTTTGCCGCAGTCGACCCGGACACAAACGATCCGACCCGTGATCAGCTGAACGTCGAGATTCTTCAACGCGCGATGACCGTTGCCCAAAACAATAATGCCAAACTGCATGTGATGCACGCGTGGAATGCACTGGGTGGCAATTCCACGCGAGGCCGTCGATGGATGAGCCGGCAGGAGATTCGTTTGTATCAAGAGAAAGTGGCTGCCACTCATCGAGATGCGCTCAACCGTTTCCTGGAAAAGTACTCCGACGGATCGGCCGTTGTACATATGCTGCAAGGAAAACCAGGCGAAGTGATTCCCAAACACGTTGCCCATTGGAACGCGGATCTACTGGTGATGGGCACTGTTTGCCGAACTGGTATCCCGGGGTTCTTTATCGGCAATACGGCGGAAACGATATTGAATCAGGTCGATTGCTCCGTGTTGACGGTCAAACCGAAAGAGTTTGTTTCGCCAGTGACCCCGACAGAAACCTCACGCTAGGGATGAACAAAACGACATCCGCGATTTATCGGATTACACCGTGGGGATTTGAACTGACGACGATGTTCCCAGTTGGGCCACCAGATCCAAAGGCATCGGCGTCGACGTGTATTCGGCTTCCGATTCACCGTCCTCCAAACAGAGGCGATTGATCCCATCAAATGCTGCGATCTTGTAAGACTCCGCAATCGTCGGATGATTGAAAACGGTATCGCACAGATGATCAATCTTGCCGCCGAATGAGATTAACATCTGACCGATGTGGACGATCTCGGTCGCCGTATCACCGATGATATGCACTCCTAACAGTTGTCGTGTTTCCTGATGAAACAACAACTTCAGAATTCCTTCGTTTCCGCCGCTGATCTGAGACTTCGCCAGTTCTTCGAACTTGGCAACGCCAACTTCGTACGGAATTCGTTCTGCCGTAAGCTCCTTCTCTGTTTTGCCGATCATCGCGATTTCGGGAATCGTGAACAGACCGTATGGAATATGGTCAGGACGATGATACGTGGTCCCGTAAATATGATTGATGGCTTGCCGACCTTGTTCCATCGATGTACTGGCGAGCGACGGGAATCCGATAACGTCGCCGACGGCGTAGATGTGCGGCACGGATGTCTGAAAGAATTCATTGCACTTCAGCCGACCCCGGTGGTCAATTTCCAACCCTGCGGCTTGGGGATTCAAGTAGTCGGTATCTCCGACGCGTCCGACGCTAAAGAACGCTGCCTCAGCAAGGATCCGTTTTTGGCTCTCCAGCTCAATCATCACATTCTGTTCATTGAGCGTTTTTACCGAGACCACATTCTCGCCCAGTCGAAACACGATTCCCAAGGCACGAGCAGAAAACATCAAGTGATCCACGATCTCAGCATCGCAAAAATCTAACAATCGTTCGCGTCCATCAACGATCGTGACGCGCACGCCAAGCGTGGCGAACATGATTCCATATTCCAGTCCAATCACGCCTCCGCCAATGACAATCATCGAACGGGGAATGCTCTCGATCGCCAGTATCTCGTCGCTATCAAACACTCGTCGCCCATCAAAGGGGATGTGATCGGGTCGAGATGGTTTGGTGCCAGTTGCAACCAGAAAATCTTCCGCTTGAAGCACTTGCCCGTCCACTTTGATGGAGTTTGCGTTGACAAACTCGGCGTCTCCGTGGAAAACGTCGATGAAGTTTCGTTCAAGTTGATCGACGATTACAAATCGCTCACGCTCGATGACTTCGAACAGCTTGAGCCGCAAGTCGTCCATCGTGATCCGTCGCTTCTGCATGTACTGCTGCGAGTACACATCGCGCTGGCGGAACCCGGTAAGAAACAGGATCGCTTCTCGCATCGTTTTGGAGGGCACGGTTCCGGTATGCAGACAGACTCCACCAACGCAACCAGGACTTCGTTCGATGATGGCGACTTTTTTGTCAAGCTTGGCGGCCGCGATGGCGCCTTTCTGACCTGCAGGACCACTTCCGATAACGATCAGATCGTATTTCATATTTTGCAACAGGGATAACCATCAATAGTGCTATAGATTGCCAACGCACATGCAATTGCGACTCGGCAAGAGTTTTAGATGTGGTCGAATCTCTCAAATCTCGCTTGCCAAAAAAACGAGACATTCAACGACCTCTTCCACCGGCACTTTTAAGATAGACCTGTCAAATGGCTTGGGCGGGCAAATCACGTTGGACGCGAGTTGCAACCTTCAGCGGCAACGAAACTATCAGCGAATCGGTCAACCGATGTGGGTCATCTCGTTAATGGAGAACTGCTCGATCGCACCGTCGGTCGCTTCCAGATATGCCTTCAGATGGGGTGCTTCCATGTGCGTTTGCCATTGTTCGCGCGACTCCCAGTTTTCAAAGAAAAGAAACTGAGCTGTGTTTTCATTGTCCTGATGCAAGTCGTACTGAAGACAGCCATCTTCGACACGCGTTGGAGCGATCAGTTTCTCAAGTTCTGCTTTTACCAGATCAATCTGGTCCGCTTTGGCCGTAATGTTGGCAACGATCGTAAGCTTCGACATAGGTTCGCTGTCTCGTAGAGTGTTCGTAAGAGGACTGGGAGCAAACTGATTCCTGCTGATCACCTAATGGTTCGCTCGTGAATTGGCCGCAAAACGGCTAATCTGAAAAGTGATTGTAATTCGATGTAGAATGAACAAGCAATCGACCCATTACAGCAATCCGCCGTCCAGGAATCATTGATGAACGCTCTGCTTACTTCACCACTTTCTCGAATCGAAAACAAACGGAACACATTTGCTTGCGTCAGCGGACTGATGCTTGCTTTGATGTTGTCTGCTGGAGCTCTGTCCGCCCAGGAAGTCACCAGTGAAATCCATGAAGCGCCACAGCGCGAAATGGTCAAGCTTTGGCCCAAGGGCCTACCTGAAGGTGCAATGGTATTTTCGAAAGAGAAGATTGCGGAACTTAAAAAGAAAGAAACCAAGCAACGTTTGACCTACGTTCAAGAACCAACACTCGAAGTCTTCCTGCCGCCGTCCGACAAAGCGAATGGGGCTGCAGTCGTGGTTTGCCCTGGCGGAGGATACAACATTCTTGCGATCGAACATGAAGGGATCGACATCGCTCAATGGTTCAACTCGATTGGGGTGACCGCGTTCGTACTGCGCTATCGAATTCCCCGACGAACCGAAACGATTCACAAAGAGCCAATGCAAGATGTTCAACGCGCGATTCGTTTGGTTCGTCACCAGTCCGAAAAATGGAAGATCGACCCAGAGCGAATTGGTGTACTGGGATTCTCGGCAGGAGGGCATTTGACGTTGATGTCCGGGTTGCAATATGACACCACCTGTTATGAGCCAGTCGACGATGCCGATCAAGTCAGCGCGCGACCTGACTTCATTTGCCCGATCTATGCAGCTTTCATGGGACCAAATTACGAGGATCGAAAAACGACCGAGTTGAGCGAACTGATCAAGGTCACCGAGTCGACGCCGCCAACTTTCATGGCGGTTACTCTGGACGATGCGATGCGAGGTGCTCAAGCGGCAGCTTTTTTGGTCCGGCTCAAAGAAAACAAGATCCCGGCAGAACTCCATGTTTATGTTAATGGTGGTCACGGATATGGGATTCGAAAAACAGGCAATCCCGTTTCCAAGTGGAACCAACAACTTGCCGATTGGCTCGACGTGATGAAGCTGACTTCAAAAAAATAGCATCTAGGCGTGCATTTCGATCACGTGCTTGATTTTTTGAAATGTCTCGTTCACTCCGAAAAATGCGAAGACCGGAGACGTGGAGAGATCAATTTTTCAAAGTTTCCAGTTTTCGTTTATAATCTTCGGGTCAAGTTCATCTTGGTTTAAGTCGTCTGTTTCGATTGTTGGTGAATCGCTATGACCCGTTGTTTACCCCGGCTCCAGTTCACATCGATGTTGCGTGCCACTGGTTTACCAGCGTGCTTCGCATTGTTGATCATTGCCTGTTGTCATTCACCGGCGTTTGCTCAGTACGGTGGTTCTCATTTTCAATCGACACCGCAACCTTCGTTTGAGCCGTCGATTCCAGACTCCGGTTTTCGGCACCTTCCGCCACCCCCTACGCAGCGGACCCACGTACCGACATCGCCTGACTTCGGTCACTTTGAAGACAAATACCGACAACATCAGCAGCAACAGAACTCATCATCGCGATTCCGGCCTCGCAGCATGCGCGGTCTGATCAAGATCGTCATTTTTTTGATTGCATTGCTGTTTGCAGCGGGGGGTTGGGCAGTACGAAAAATCAACGCGTGACTCAGTGCGTTGTTTGTCCTTTAACTCCGTCTCTACCTCAGCCGGCTACACAAGTTCGCTGTTCGTGTCCTCAGTTTATTCAACAACAAGAGTCCATCCATGACCTTTCGCCGCAACACCACTCGTTGCTCCATTCAATTGCTGGTCGCGATCGCCGCAATGGCCAATCTGTTGATCACCAACAGCTCGGCCGTCACTGCTGGGATGGACGAGCCAACCATGCGCCCGCCCGAGGATCGTCCTAACGTGGTCATCTTTCTGTCGGATGATCAGGGTCTCGGTGATTTTAGTTTTACGGGCAATCAGGACTTACAGACGCCTAACATCGACAGCCTCGCCAAGTCGGGAGCCTTTGTCGAAAACTTCTTTGTCTGCCCAGTTTGTTCTCCAACAAGAGCTGAGTTTTTGACTGGCCGATACAGCGCGCGTTGCGGCGTTTTCTCAACGTCCACTGGAGGAGAACGACTCGACCTGGACGAAGCAACGATTGCTGAGACCTTTCAAGCCGCGGGATACCAAACGGCGGCTTTCGGCAAATGGCACAATGGAATGCAACCTCCCTACCACCCCATTTGTCGCGGATTCAATGAGTACTATGGATTTTGCAGCGGACATTGGGGCCACTATTACAGCCCGATGTTGGATCACAATAACCAGATCACCAAGGGCGAAGGATTTGTGATCGATGACTTTACCAGTCACGCGATCAAGTTCATTGAACAAAACAAAGACGAACCGTTTTTCGTCTATCTACCTTATTGCACGCCGCACTCGCCGATGCAGGTTCCTGATCAGTACTGGGATCGTTTTAAAGACAAAGAGATCACTCAACGAAGTTCCAATGCGCGCAAAGAAGTCATCAGCCACACTCGGGCTGCATTGGCGATGTGTGAAAACATTGACGACAATGTCGGCCGAGTCCTCAAGAAGCTGGACGAACTGAAGCTGGCCGACAACACGATCGTGATGTACTTTTGCGACAATGGCCCCAATGGCTGGCGTTACAACCTTGGTCTCAAAGGAAAAAAGGGAGCAACGGATGAAGGGGGAGTGCGTTCGCCACTGTTCGTGCGTTGGCCAGCAAAAATCCAACCTGAGACGCGATTCCGCGAAATCGCTGGTGCCATCGACTTGTTCCCCACACTGGTCGAACTCTGCGGCATCGCGGCCAAAAATGAAAAACCATTTGATGGCGAGTCAATTGCCGCGTCACTTTTGGGGAAACAGGTCGACCGGCTCAAGGAACGAAAAATCTTTAGCTTTTGGAATGGCAAATTGAGCGTTCGAACCAACCAATATCGCTTGGGTTATCAAGGCAATCTATTCGATATCATCGCTGATCCAAAACAACAAAAGCCAATTGACAATCCGAAAGTAAAACAGGAACTGGTGGCGGCAGCCAAGCAATTCAAGGATACCGTTGCCTCAGAACTTTCACGCAAACCCAAGCCATTTACATTGGGGCATCCGAAGTTCCCGTTGACACAGATGCCGGCCCGCGATGCGGTTGCCAATGGAAAGATCGAAAGATCCAGCCGGCACCCCAATTGTTCGTTTTTTCGCAACTGGATTTCTCCCAAGGATACAATTCGTTGGAATGTCGATGTCCTTGAAGCAGGCAAGTACCAAGTCGATCTGTACTACTGCCTGAAAGAAAAAGATGCCGGTACGGTCGTCCAACTGGAATTTGGAGACCATCGAATCCGCAAGAAACTGGACGAGGCGCATCTCGCCGAGTTGATCGGAAGTGACGAAGACCGCTCGCCAAGAACTGAAGCGTTCGTTAAAGACTTCAAATCGATTGACATGGGCACGGTCGAATTATCTGCCGGAACCGGTGAGCTGATCCTTAGCACCGTCGAGATGCCAGGTGGCGAGTCGATTGAATTCCGTCAGCTAATCTTTAATCGCGTCGACCAATAGAACCTTCAACGCTAGTGCGTTTTGAATTGGAAAGAGATCATGGCGAGAACCTGCATTCGCTGCAAATCGAAACTAAGCAACAACTTTTGTGCGGCCTGCGGAATTGCCTATGGTAGCGCAGCAGATCCAAAAGCACAGCTTGGCAAAAACCAACTCGAAGTCGAAGAGACCGTCAAGCGCAACCGATTCTGGCGCAATGTTCGCCTATGGTTGTTCTGGTGGATGGTGCGCTGATTCCCCCATGAAGATCATGGGGGACAGCGGGTCGATCGCTTGGTCGGCAAACAGATCAGAAGGTGCTGCCAGTCTTACACCGCAGCATGAATGCGGACATCCTGATGAAACTCAGAAGTTCGCTTTTTGAATGGGAGCACTTTTGTGGCGAGGGCCAAGAACCCAACGGTTGGTCGGCACGGCATGTTTTTTTAAAAACCGGCAGGCGCAACCCATCTCCACTGGAAACAGAGATGTCAAAACGAGTCAACGGTTTTGTTGAACGCTTCGAAGCAAGCGATTCTCAAGATCCTCACGGACTTGTTGGATTGTCCGCCGGACGGTTCGTTCGGATCGTTGAATGGTCTGAGCGATCTGTTCGACTGACTGGTTTTGCATCGACAATTCGATGATAGATCGTTGCGTATCATCCAGACCGGCAAGGACGTCGGAAATTTCTTCGACCATCGCTGCGGCATCATCGGGTTTGGGTTCTTCGGAAATGACTTCAGGAGAAACGTGGATCATGCTTTGATCCGCCATCATGCTCTCTTCGAGATAAACACCACGCTTTTTAGCGGTATGAAACTCGACTTGCCCGCGAACTTTATTGATCGTGATCGCTGCCAAAAGTCGCCACAGATCTCCCTGTTTCTCAATGGCGTAGTGCTCGCCGGCACGACGAAAGAAACTTCGATAAGCGGATTGCACAACATCTTCTGCTTCGACGCGTCGTTGCATTCGGTTGGACAGACGCGTACGAGCCAGTGCACACAATCGGTTAACATAGCGTTCGAAGATCTCTGTCGCGGCAGAATCATCTCCATTTCGCCAACGTTGAAGCAGGTCGATGGATTGTTCGTCGCTCATGGATACAGATCTTGCGAAAACTGACAGGCTTGCGTGCGTCTATTCTACTCAATCTCACAAACAATTCGAAAACCCGCCCATTGAGTACGGAGCTGGGGTGAATGGCTGCTATACCGATCCGCTGAACGACAAAAGCCTGGATAGTTATCCCAACCACCGCCACGAAAAACGTGATACTGGGTCGGTGTCAATTCCTCGTACCACTTCAATCGACTCCAATCAACTGCCGCATTGGTTTGCTCAGCTTTCTTTTTGAGCTCCGTGATCTTTTTGGCCAAGTCCACCAATTCTGCTTCCTGAAGCGATTCAAAATCAGGACCTTGTGGGTCCTTTGCTGGCGATTGACCGTAGTAGCGTTCGCCATACCAATCATGACACCACTCCCATGCGTTTCCGTGCATGTCGTACAATCCAAACGCGTTTGGCTGAAAGCGACCGACCGGGGCAGTGAAAGGGTAGTCATCGTCCCAGTTGCAACCCCATTGAACCACATCTGAAATCGCCGACAACGATTGATCGGCAATGTTGCCAATCAACTTCAGTCCCTGATCACGATCACCGTTAAAGAACCAGGTGGTTGATCCAGCGCGACAAGCGTATTCCCATTCCGCCTCGGTTGGCAAGCGAATCGTTGCCTGTTCCTCATTGGATAACCACTCGCAATAAGCGACGGCGTCATCCCAGCTGACGTTGCAGACGGGATGCTCGTCGCCTTGGTCAAAACCGATGTTCGTCCAGCCAAATTCTGGCGACTGTTGCCAAACACCTTCAACCCATCCGTAGCCACCCTCGGGATCCAGCTCTGCGGTCGTAGTGTAGGCTGTTGCCTCGATGAATCGGCGAAACTGGGCAACCGTTACTTCGTGAGCGCTCATGTAAAACGGTTTTGAAATGGTGACATTGTGGCGCGGTGATTCGTTGTACATCCTCTCACGCTGCCACTCAACAAAGAACCAATCGTCCAAGGGCAGCAAATCAATCTCGTCTCGCGAGCTCCCCATCTGAAATTCTCCTGCCGGGATCAATTTCAGTACCAGTCGGTCACCCATCCGTCTTTCCATCGGCAGCGACAACGCTTTGGCCGCATTCAATTGCAACTCAGAGACCTGTTCTGGCGTCAACGCGCCGGTTGGCACATCATTTGGCTGACGAACATGCTGTAGAGACGTTGTTCGATCGTCTGGTATCTCTGCTGGGTCCCAATTGATCCATATCGCGGAACCGATCGCGGCTGCGGCAACAACTAGAAATCCGCCCAACCATTTCATGAACGTTGAACCACCGGTGACAACGCTGACTTCGTTCGACGCTTCGTCAGAGAGAATTTGCGTCGTACTGGCCAACGTTGGATGACCGGGTGACACCATTGAATTAGCGACGGTATCTGAGCGACTTGTTCCACCGACGGAATCCGTCGAGTCACAAAATTCATTCAGGGCCATTGCCAAGTCTCGAGCCGTACTGAACCGTCCACGCGGTTCTCGCGCGAGCGCCATCAAACAAATTCGATCCAACTCTTGCGGGATGGCATCATCGACCTGACGAGGCGGGCGAACCTCAGCGTTCTTGACCAACTCAATCATGTCGGTTGATGAATCTGCACGGTAGGGTCGCCGCTTGGTCAGCATCTCGTAAAACACGACTCCAAGGCTATAGATATCGCTGCGCCCATCGACTCGGTTTCCCCTACCAGCCGCTTGTTCCGGGCTCATGTATGCAGGAGTGCCGACCAACCCTGCGCCCGAGCCAAACTCTTCGTCACGCAATGCCAAACCGAAATCGACCAAGTGCGGATTGCCCGATTTATCGATCAAAATGTTGGCTGGTTTTACGTCGCGATGCACCAAGCCCTGGCGATGTGCGTAGTGCAGGGCGTCAGCAATCGTTGCGATCAATCTGGCCGACTCCGCAAACGACAACCGCTGCCCCATGTAGTATCGCAGATCGACACCGTCGATAAACTTCGTCACCAGATAACACGCGCCTGCGGTTGTGGTCCCGACATCGTACACCGGGACAATGGCGGGATGATCGAGCCCAGCGACCACGCGGGCTTCCTTTAGAAAAGCTTCTGTGCCTCCGGCCTTCTCAATTCGCGATTGAGTTGGAACTTTGATCGCAACCAATCGCTGTAGCTCTGCGTCCTGTCCTTTGTAGACAACACCAAAAGCGCCTTTGCCAATCGTCTCCAAAATCTTGAAACGATCGATTTGATCCGGCATCTCGATCTGCCGATGCTCGTTGCGGTTCGCAGCTCCAACGCGACTGGCCTGGCTATCGAGTTGGATTGAATCGAGCAACTGTAAGCGAGCTGACTCTGACAAAAATCCGAATCGAGAAAGAAACTCATCGACATTAGGAGCGCCTGACTCCTCTTCGCGATATCCGTACTCTTCTTCGATCAACTCGAGCTTCAAAGACTCGTCAGCGTCGAGTTGAGGACAGGCTTCAAAGTAGTCCTCCACGGGGATCGCAATACCTGCTTTCCAACGGCGATACTGATCGCACAACAGCAGATCCGCCAACTGGCGATTATCCGGTATTTTGGTCTGAGCGATAAAGTCGAAGATATCGGGTGGCGATTGGGACTCGTTCCAAAGTCGTTCGAGATCTTCAACTGGGGAACGGCCGGCCATCAAAATCAGCTTTCAATGTCGATTTTCACTAGGTTTGAATCTGGCTCGATGATATCAAGTTGACTTGCTCGCAGCTAGTCTTTTGACGCTTGGCGAGGGCTTAATCGCTGAACAGCATAGTCGCTGCCACTATTTCTTCACGACGCGTTTCGCAGCAAAGGTAACTTCCTTGGCTTTACCGCCAGTTCCAACCTTGACGATGATGTTCATCGATTGATCGTCGACTCGTTCAAAACGCAGGCCATCAAACACGGCTTCTTTTGAGTTGACGCGAACCAAAGGAAACTCAACGGACTTGTCTTTCTCTTCCCAACCAACAAGCTGTTTGTCAAAGTGCTTCAGTCGTAAGACAAACGAATCGCCCTGCTTGACAATGGTTAACAATTCATAAAACGAAACGTCGTCCTCTTTGACCATCTTGAACATGCCCATCATGGTGCCGCCAAACGGAGGATTCCAGGTCTCCTCAAAGGGCTGACCCATTCCTTTCCCTTGCCAGTGGCCCGCAATCCAACCAAAGTCTTCGATCGTTGGGACTTTGGTCGCTTTGGCCGGAACTTTGGAATTTTTTGATTTCGCTGACGGGCTCTCCGAATTCGATTTGACCGTTGCTGCAGCAACCGATTTCGAATCAGGAGCTTCTTGTGCATCAACCGCAGGAACCATCCAAAACAGCAATGTCGTTGACACGATGACGCAAGCAAGCCACGACGTTGAAACAGATATTGAACTCACGGTGATGCTCCTTTGAGAGGATTCGGCGACACTGTTTGATTGTATTTTAGCCAGTCAAAATCGGACCATTCGTCAATTATTCCCTGAAATTCGGGCATGCGACGTCACACAATTTGACGCCAAACGATCCAAATGGACTTTGAATTCGGCACAACAGCGTTGTTCATTGAAGACGATTGGCTAAGCGTCTCGGAGACTACAAAATCTTAATTTTTGAAAATTGATTGACCATTTCGGCTCGAATGTCGGCTTACCGATTGAAGCGAGTACTTTCGATTCAATCCAACGAGGCGAAATCCGTGGGCACATCACTCATTCCAGTTTGCATGCAATTGATCAAATGGCTGGTGCTATTGGTTTTAATCTCAGGTTCCCTATGCGATGAAACGTTGAAATTCACGACTTGTTGTTTAGACCAAGCGACCTCTTCCCAAGAACCAAGGCCTTTGCAATCGATCGGAAAAGAGCTGTCGCAATCTGACGAATCCGAAGAATCGGCGAAGTCCGAAACCATCGAGACCCGTGACGAGGGTTGGAATTTAGATCACGAACCGTTTGGAGCCACCGAGGACCAGGTATTGGCCAGTTTGATACGTCACTCGTTTGCTCCAACCATCGTATCGAATCAATCGCAATCGGATATTTTTGTGCAACCGTAGCTTGGGGCACTCTTGCCCGAGTTCATCTCCGTCAAGTCTCACAAGGAAATCGCGAGTCAACCAACAGCGTACTTGACCAACACAAACCCAAGTCATGACAGCCAAGAGTTAGCTCATGGGAGGCATCGATGGTTGTCGCATCAATCCTGATCCGCTTTTAAGACCGCAACGAATGCTTTCTGAGGAATATTGACTCGACCAAATTGTTTCATTTTGGCTTTCCCCTTCTTTTGCTTCTCCAGCAATTTCTTCTTTCGCGTAACGTCGCCACCATACAGTTTTTCCGTCACGTCTTTGCGGAACGGAGCGATCGTCGACCGAGCGATCACGTTTCCGCCGATTACACCTTGAATGGGAATCTTGAATTGGTGCCTTGGAATTTCTTTGGCCAAGCGCTCGCAGTAGTGCAATGCTCGCGTTCGCGCTTTCTCGCGGTGCACCAGGTACGCAAGAGTATCAACGGGTTCCTTGTTCACCAGAATATCAACTTTGACCACATCGGTTTTTCGATACTCGATCGGATCGTAGTCAAATGATCCATAACCGCGAGTGATCATTTTCAGCTTGCCATAAAAGTCAAACAGAACTTCACCCAGAGGCATTTCACTGATCACTTCGATCCGCCCGGCAGACAGATAGTTCATGGTTTGACTTTCGGAACGGTGTTCTCGACAAAGTTCCATGACTGCGCCAACGTAAGTCTCTGGCGTCAGAATCGATGCTTTAATGAACGGTTCGGTAATCGATTCAATTTCGGTGGGGTCGGGCCAGTAACTCGGATTGTCGACTTCGATTTCGCTGCCATCACGAAGCGTAATGTTGTACTTCACCGAAGGCGCTGAGATGACCAGCCCTAGATCAAACTCACGTTGCAAACGCTCTTGAATCACATCGAGGTGCAACAATCCGAGAAAGCCACACCGAAAGCCAAACCCCAATGCGGCCGACGAGTCTTTCTCATAAGTCAACGCGGCGTCGTTGATCGCCAGCTTGTCGAGTGCTTTTGTCAAATCCTTATACTGATCGGTGCTCATTGGATAGACCGAAGAAAACACGACCTGACGGGCTTTCTGATAACCTGGAATCGGCTCGTCAGCCGGGCGGTCAACCAACGTGATCGTATCGCCAATCTCAATATCACGAACACTTTTGACGCCGGCCACGACATAACCGACTTCCCCGACGCTCAACTGATCCTGCGGTACAGTTTTAATTTGATTGATTCCCAATTCATCGACTGAGTACTCGCGATCTGCGTGCATGAATCGGATCTTGTCCTTCTTTTTAAGCGTTCCATCCATGATGCGGATCTGCAGAATCACTCCACGGTATTTGTCGAAGTGGGCATCAAAAACCAGTGCTTTCAACGGCGCTGTTGGATCGCCCGAAGGAGGCGGAAGTTGTTCTACAATACCAACGAGAACGTTTTCGATATTCAGCCCCGTTTTTGCTGAAACAGGAATCGCGGCAAACGGATCCAAGCCAAGATCCTCATCAATTTCTTCGCGAACCCGGTCGACATCGGCGGCCGGAAGATCAATTTTGTTGATGACTGGCAGCAGCTCCAGATCATACTCCAACGCCAGATAAAGATTGGCAACGGTTTGAGCTTCCACGCCCTGAGAAGCATCGACGATAATCAGTGCACCGTCACAAGCCATCAGCGAACGACGAACTTCATGCGAAAAATCGACGTGCCCCGGAGTATCAATCAGATTCAGCAAATAATCTTTTCCATCGGACCCGCGATAACTCAACGAGACTGTATTGCTCTTGATCGTGATGCCCCGTTCACGCTCGATGTCCATAGAATCAAGCATCTGGTCATGGAATTCGCGTTGTGAAATACCATCACATGCCTGAATCAAACGATCGGCAAGTGTTGATTTTCCGTGATCAATGTGAGCAATGATGCAAAAGTTGCGGATGTGGTCCATGAATTGTGGCGCAGCAAAAATGACGCATTCGAAAGGGTGAAAGCTCATTGTAAGTTAATTTCGAATTGTTTAAGCGTAATTCACCAAAATCAACCAGCAAAGCGACCGCCCCACATCAAATCAACAACCCCGTTACACCTTGGCCTCCAAGACAAAAGAGAAGTTCCTTGAACGACCCCGAACTCAACGAGACGATCATCAAAAATCTGATCGCCGCATTTTACCGACGCGTACGTGAAGACGATCTGATCGGCCCAATGTATCCCGACGATGATTGGGACGGCGCCGAAGAACGACTGCGCGATTTTCTGATCTATCGTTTTGGTGGCTCTGACAAATACATCCAAGAACGTGGACACCCTCGTTTGCGGATGCGGCACGCGCCGTTTCAAATTGGGATTCCCGAACGTGACCGCTGGCTCGAGTTGATGGACGCCGCAATGAAAGAAGTGGAGATTCCGGGATCCGCTGCACTGAACATGCGAACGTTTTTTGAACAGGTCGCTGACTTTATGCGCAATCAATAGTTCACGCGAAAGGTTGGTGTATAATTTTGACTCCATGAGGAATCAATCAGCAACCCAACCAAGTCATCGAGATCATGAAACCAATCCACTTCGCTTCGGTTTTGCTAACCACAGTCGCCATGGTTTTTGGTTTTGGCGGAACCACACAAGCCAATGATCACGATCGACCCAACCTGTTAATTGTCACTGTCGACGACATGAGTTGCGATTCGGTCGGCGCATTTGGATGCCAACTCGAAGGCACGACCCCCAACATCGATCGCTTGGCCAAAAAGAGTTTGCGTTACAAGTACGCTCATGTGCAAGTCGGCAATTGCTATCCTTCGCGTAACGTGATGTGGTCCGGTCGCTATCCTCACAACACTGGCGTGGAGGGTTTCTACCAAATTCGCAATACGACCTATCCTCACTTGGTCGACTCCATGAAAGAGGCCGGGTACTTTGTCGGGATACGTGGCAAAGTCTCACACTCGACCCCCTACCAACCTTACGCATGGGACGCTGATCTGACGACGCTTGATGGAGAACGACAACACACCAAAAACCCTAAGTCGTACTTCGACTCAACGCTCAGCGGTATCGAGATGGCCGAAGCAGCTGACAAGCCGTTTTGCCTGAACATCAACATCTCGGATCCTCACAAACCATTTTTTGGGGTCGATGGAAAAGGAAACCCGGTCGACGATCCCTTTCAACCAAGCCGCATCTATCAAGCCGACGAAGTTCCCGTCCCCGGGTTTCTTTTTGACCATCCGGCAGTCCGAAAGGAACTGGCACTGTACTATTCCTCGGTTCGACGAGCGGACGATTGTTTTGGCCAAATCATGAAAGCGTTGGAAACATCAGGCCAACAAGAAAATACGATCGTGATGTTCTTGTCCGACCATGGCATGCCGCTCCCGTTCGCCAAAACGGCATTGTGGCATCACAGCACGCGGACCCCTTTGATCATCCATTGGCCCGGAGTCACCAAACCAGATACCGTCGACGATCAACATGTCGTCTCAGCGGTTGATTTCATGCCGACCATCCTGGACATGATCGGCCAACCACACCCGAAAGGTTATGACGGTCGTTCGTTCATCAAGACGATCCGCGGCCAGACGCAGCCTGATCGTGACTCCGTGTACAAGGTCTACAATGAAAACTCTGGGGCCAACCGCAGCCCAATGCGCGCGGTCGATGGCAAAAAATTTGGCTACCTCTTCAACGCATGGTCCGATGAAAAACGTGTGTTTCGAACGGCAACCACGGGCACGGCGACCTACCGCACGATGGTCGAATTGGCCGAAAGTAATCCTCAAATTGCCGACCGGCTAAAGCATTTTAAGCACAGTACGCCGGAAGAGTTTTATGATTACGAAAACGATCCAGACGCACTCAACAACTTGATCGACGATCCAAAATACGCGAAACAGATTGAAGCGTATCGCCAAAAGATGCGTCAGTATATGGTCCAATCCAATGACCCCATTCTCGAGGCGTTCGACAGTCGAAGTAACCCCGAAGTGGTCAGTCAGTACGTTGATAAAGTTCAAGCTGCGGCGACGGCAAGACGCGCAAAGTCACGAAAGAACAGAAACAAGAAAAACAACAAAAAGTAGTTGAACCGGACTGAGCCTTAACCAAGGATGCATTCATGATTCGTACCACCGTATCAATGATACTGACCACCTTGTTGTTGATCGGTATCCATCAACGATGCATGGGCCAGAGCCCAACCGCCAAGTCGCAGAAGAAAGTTTCTGCTTACTACCCACCGACAAACGGGGGATGGGCCAAGGCCAGTCCGACCGACGCTGGTTGGGATGCTGAAAAATTGAAACTGGCACTCGAGTATGCCGGCGAACAAAAATCATCCGGCGTGGTGATTCTGTTGGACGGAAAAATCTTGGCCGAACAGTTTTGGAATCCGAAACGATCGTTTCGCTATCGGTCGATGCTACGCGAAGCCAATTCATCAGGCCAATCGCGCGAGGATGTTGCTTCTGTTCAGAAAAGCGTCGCCGCAGTATTGCTGGGAATCGCTATCGACAAGAAGCTGGTCACGATCGATGATCCCGTACATCAGCATCTGGGCACAGGTTGGTCGCGAGCGAGCGAGCAACAGGAGTCTCAAATCACGCTCAAACACGTGGTCTCCATGACGACTGGTTTGAATGACCAACTCAAATTCCAGTCGGAACCTGGAAAGCGTTGGCGCTATAACACCAACGCCTACTCGCGGATCATGAACGTGCTGGAAGTGGCGTCGAAAATGGATCGAAACCAACTGACAAGAAAGTGGTTGTCCGATCCGATTGGCATGACAGAATCGGAGTGGGATGTTCGACCATTTGCAAAAGATGATCCCAAAACTAATCGCCATGGTTTTGTCACATCGGCACGCGATTTGGCTCGATTCGGCCTGCTGGTTCAGAACGAAGGAAAATGGAAGAAGAAGCAGATCGTTTCGAACGGCGACTACTGGAAATCCATGGTGACGTCTTCCCAAACGATGAACTCGTCCTACGGATACTTGTGGTGGCTCAACGGCCAACCATCGATTGTTCGACAAGCCCGCACGATCAAGGGGCCGCTGTTGAAACCGGCTCCTGAGGACACGATCGCTGCGTTGGGAGCTCTTGGCCGCAAAGTCTATGTTGTGCCCAGCATGAAGTTGGTCGTGACGCGTCTTGGCGATGCACCCGGCGCCAAGTTCGACAATGAATTTTGGGAACGATTGATGGCTGCAGCACCGGAAAAATAGTCGTACTTGTTTCGTGCCGGCGACGTCAGACGAAGGATAGCCCACTATCATGAGTTGGGTTTGTGTTGGTTAAATACGCTGATGGTTGACTTGCGATTTCCTTGTGAGACGTAATGGAAATGAACTCGGGCAAGAGTGCCCAAGCTACGGTTGCGCACGCTCGGGCGTGAACGCGCAAGTAGTGGTTGTACGCGAGGGCATGGGTGACCAAGCGACACGTAGGATAGCCACTCTTGGCTGTCATGACTTGCGTTTTTATTGGTCAAATACGCCGATGGTTGACTTGCGATTTCCTTGTGAAACGCAATGGAGATGAACTCGGGCAAGAGTGCCCAAGCTACGGTTGTACGCGTTTGCATTGGTCAAATACGCTTATGGTTGACTTGCGATTTCCTTTTGAAACGTAATGGAGATGAACTCGGGCAAGAGTGCCCAAGCTACGGTTGCGCACTAGCGTTGGTGTTAGGCCAATCAATGCGGTTCGTGACCAAATGGATCAGTCGCGTCGATGTTGTCCGCTGGTCAGGGCTGAAAGATAACTCTGCTCTTTGCGCTCCCGGCTACCGTCGTCTTCAATCCAGTCATTCAAAATCGCGACGCCGGACTGCCAAATATACGCGATGATGAATCCCAACCAGACCAGTCCGCAAATCACAACTGTCTTTTGCAGCAACTGAATGCTGGTGTTGTCCGTGGTTGCCAAGATCACGATCATTCCGATCGCCATCACAAGGCTGGTCGCCAAAAAACCGATCCCCACGTACGGGCTCCTTGATGCCGCGTAAAAAAATGTAACCACCATGTACAACATCGGCAGCAGCCAGAGTGCCATGGACAAGCCATGCAACACGAGGAACCGATCATAGGTCCAAGTCCCCACACCGATCGCACCGAATGCAGAAAGAATGCCAAATGCGGACGTCGCGCGAATCGAAAATGAATCGCGCGGATCGATCAACCAAAGCAGCCCAAACATGGGTAGCAACATGATCCCCATGGCGATGATGCTGCCATTGAACACTTGGTGTCCCGCATGGCCCATCATGCCAAGCTCACTGAGAAAGTTATCATTGAAAGAATAACCATCGGGAAACCGATACATCGCGATGATCGTACAGATGACGAATTGAATGATGGCGAATATCGCGATCCCGATCACGATGAATAACAAGGTTTTGAACTTGGCTTTCATTCGCATGGTTTGGCAGTACCTTGTCTCCCGCTAGATTTAGGCCATCGACGCATCGATGAACACGAATTCATTATACAGACGGTAAACTGGAAACGAAATTCATTCACGTCGACAGGAACGTTTCATCGTCTACAGGAACGTTTCATCGTCGACCCAGCGAACGAATCCTTCAATCGCCTGGAATTCGGCCAGCCCAAGGCCATCGTAAATCCGCGCGGTCCGTGCGTTGCGATCCTCCGCTCGTTGCCAGAACTCGCGATCATCGGTACCGGGATAGACTGCTCGATCCTTTTGTGACTCGTGTTTGAAAATCGCGTTTCGCTTGAGTTCAACTTCGCCTGGACTCAGCGGCACGGCCATTTCGATTTCGTGTGGCTCCCATTCATGCCACGCACCACGATACAACCAGACGGTGCACTGCTGGAACCAATCCTGATCTTCGACTTGTTTGCATGCACGCAGAATCGCAGCCAAACAGACCCGGTGGGTTCCATGAGGATCTCTCAAATCACCCGCGGCGTAGATCTGATGCGGCTGCAGTTTTTCCAAAAGCTCCGCGACCAGATCGATGTCTGCTTGCCCCAGTGGATTCTTCTTGATCGTTCCCGTTTCATAGAACGGCATGTTCATAAAATGCAAGCATTCCTCTTGAACACCACACAATCGAGTCGCCGCTTTTGCTTCGCCTTGTCGAATCAGACCTTTGATGGTTTGAACTTCTGGGCAATCGATATCGCCTGGCTTCTTGTTGCGAAGCGAGTTTTCGATTTTTCGATCCAGCTCTTCGGTCTTTTCCAAACCGACATCAAACGTCCGATTGAAGCTGGACATGAAATCGCAAAACCGGAGCGCGTCGTCATCAAACACGGCGATGTTACCGGACGTCTGATACGCCACATGCAAGTCGTGTCCCTGTTTCGCCAACCGGATCAGCGTCCCTCCCATCGAAATCACGTCGTCATCGGGATGCGGCGAAAAGATGAGGACTTTTTTGGGAAAAATTTCATCGTGCGGTTTGGTGACGTCGCCCGGTTGTTTTTTGTCGCTTGGTTTTCCACCGGGCCAACCGGTAATGGTTCGTTGCAAATGGCGGAAGACACGAAGATTGATGTCGTAGGCAGGTCCATGATCGGCCAACAAATCCTGAAGTCCTTCTTCGTTGTAATCTTCATCTGTCAATTTCAGAATCGGTTTCTCAAGTTCCTGGGCCAACCAGATCACCGCTTTACGTGTCAAGTAATCATCCCATTCGATCTCCTTCATCAGCCAAGGACAACGAAACCGCGTTAGACCTTGCGCGGCGGAGATATCCATGACGAATTTGCAACTGGGATGTTCTTGCAAAAAACTTGCCGAAACCAGCGGCGTGATTTCTCCTTCGACCGCTTCGGCTACGATTTCCGCTTTGTGTTCTCCATAAGCGATAATATAAATCTGTTGCGAAGCAAGAATCGAACCAACACCCATCGTGATTGCGCGGCGCGGGACATTTTCTTCCCCCATAAAATCACCCGCCGCATCTGAACGAGTGATCTTGTCCAACGTAATCAAACGAGTTTTACTGGTCTTGCTGGACCCGGGTTCATTGAAACCGATGTGACCTGTTCGACCAATCCCAAGAATCTGAATATCAATGCCGCCAAACTTGGCAATGTCCGCTTCGTATTTGGCACAGAACGCCGGCACATCCGATTTGGGAATCGTTCCATCGGGGATGTGAATATTCTCAGGCGGAATATCGAGATGATTAAACAGGTGCTCGTTCATGAACCGCACGTACGATTGCAGTTCATTCGGTTGCATCGGGAAGTATTCATCGAGATTAAACGTGATAACGTTTTGGAACGAAAGCCCTTCGTCTCGATGCAGCCGAACCAGTTCCGCGTAGACGCCGACGGGCGTGCTTCCTGTGGCCAGTCCCAGCACCGCATGTCTCTCTTCGCTGGCTCGCTCCTGAATCAGCTCAGCGATTTGTCGTGCGATATGGGCAGATGCGTCGACCGCTTGATTGAATACCTGCACCGGGATTTGTTCAAACTGATTTTCGCCCAACGTCGTGGAATCGATAAATGTTGTTTCGTCAGTCACTTGATCGGTCGCCATCATGGATCCTGGAAAGTTAGCAACAGAGAACATGGATTGGAGCCGTTATTATCAAGCATTTGGTGAGGAGTGAAACCGGACATTTGAATCGATGAAGAAAAGAACCCAGTCGCTCGAAACCAACCAACGTCAAATTCGGCAATAGGTGCGGGCAAGGAATATCTCTTGCGTTGCCAATCGATTCTTTTGGATGGGGCCGTTCCGGCTAAAGCTCGATACTACGAACTTCTGAGCGAATTTGATTTGGCGGACATCCTCATCGGGCCAGCGACATAGATGTTCCTGGTCGCAAGGATGAACTTAATCGAAGGGATGAACTTAATCGAAGCGCGGCCTGGTCGCGGCAATGGCAACCAACACGACTCAAGTTTCTACTCACTACGATTCGTCACCGAGCTCCTGCATCGTTTCATCCGAAATATTGAAGTTGGACGAAACGGATTGCACGTCATCGTGATCATCGAGCGCTTCCATCAACTTCAACACTTTGCGAGCATCGCCAAGTTCAAGATCGACGGTGTTCTGAGGGATTCGCGTGACGGCTTTCGAAAGACACTCGACTTCGGCATTCTCAAGTGCCTCGCTGACGTCGGAGTAGACTTCGGGGTCACAAGTGATTTCAAAGTTCCCATCGTTGATCGCAATGTCTTCGGCACCGGCCTCCATTGCGACTTCCATCACCTTTTCTTCGTCAACGGAAGCACTGTCGATGACAAACAATCCTTTGCGGTCAAACAGGTAAGACACACAACCGGTGCGTCCCATCTCGCCACCCGCTTTTTCAAACAGCTTCCGCAATTCCGGGGCAGTACGATTTCGGTTGTCGGTCAAGATATCACACATGACGGCTACGCCTGCGGGACCATAACCTTCGTAGATGATCTCTTCGTAGTTATCACCCTCCGATTCGCCGGAGCCTTTTTTGATCGCCCGTTCGATGTTGTCCTTGGGCATACTGACGGCTTTGGCATCTGCAATCGCGGTGCGCAAGCGAGCATTCCCATCGGGATCAGGGCCACCATGTTTTGCAGCAACAATGATGGCTTTGGAAAGCTTGCTCCACATCTTGCCCCGTTTGGCATCGGTCGCAGCCTTCTTGTGTTTGATGTTGGCCCACTTACTGTGCCCAGCCATGGGTCATTCTCCTGAAAATGAATGGTGATTTCAGTGGATTGTATCAAGCGGTCCCATCGAATCGAATCAACGAGGCTTCTTTTTGGAGAGCCGTTTGGTTGGAGATTTCTTTTTCGCTGCCTTAGTGGATTTGGCAGCTTTGCGGGCCGTCGCTTTTTTGGTGCTCTTGGTTGATTTAGTCGCCTTGTTTGGCTTTTTCTTTGCCGCCGCTTTTTTCGTAGTCGGTTTCTTCGCAGTCGCTTTCTTCGCAGTCGCTTTTTTCGCGGTCGACTTCTTCGCGGTTGTTTTCTTCTGCGTGGTCTTGGTCTCTTTAGCTGCGGTCTTGGTCGACTTGGCTGTCACCTTTGCCGGCTCAGGCTCCTTCTTGCGAACGCCTCGTTTTGGGAAACGCTCTTTGGCGTCGGCGTTTACTTTCAACAACACCTCGCGGACGTTCCTGCTGAACGGCGAGGTGGCAAACGCGACGGCAAGCTGATGGACGAGCCCAAAAAATTCTGCACCTTTGGCTTTGGCAACGGCACGTTCAAGTCCCGGGACGCGTCCTGTTTCGGCTTCCGCTTCTGAAACGATCCCCAAGACATAAAAGAGGCTCATCATGGAACGATCGACGGGGATTGAGTGACCACCGAGCCCGTTTTGTGCGACGTACGAAATCACAAACGATGAAACGCCTTTGAATGTTTCAAACGTCTCGACCGCTTTGCTGAGGTTTTCCTTTTTGAGAAAATCCAGATCGTAGGTGAAGTACTTTTCAAACACTCCAAAGAGCGTCCGCTTGACGCTGAGCGCCGATTCTGCGGGTTGCGTCAACCTCGTGGTGGCTTCGGCCAGTTCGTCGACCGTGGTGACGCGAACTTCGTTCCAGTCGCAGAAGTTTTCTTGAAGTTTTGCCAACGCTTCATCGGCAGCTTCGAAAGTCGAGTTTTCCAGGCAACAACCGTAGATCAGATGCTCAAGGACGTTGCGATTGGAGGGCGGTGCGTCGAAGGTGTATTCCTTTTTGGCAACTTTAAACAGCTTGTCGATCAAGCCAGCTCGGTTTTTTCCAGACATAGTGATCCAAATGGGTTAATCGCGGCGTTTGCTCAAACGATTGAAGTTTGCAGGAGACCAGAATAATTACAAAATCGGTTTCGTCACGGTGAGATCACGACACATCGTCTTGATTACCGGGATTGCTGACCGGCGGGTCCGCCCCGGAGGCGGTTGAGGCACCAATTTCGGTGGTCTCGTCGGTGGCGGCGGCCGTTTGAGCTTCCGCTTCTTCCCGCTCGCGCGGCAGGACTTCTTCGAGGATTCGGGTCACGGTCAACGCATTCATCTGACCTTTGTCCAAAACGAACTCGATTCGTGGTGTGTACCTGGTATCGATCCGTTTGCCAACTTTTTGCTGGAGATAACCCGCAGCGTTCTGGAGTCCGTGGAGACAAAGTTTCTGTTTCCCCTCATCGCCCATCACCGAAACGTTGACTTTTGCTTGCCGGAGATCGGGAGTAACTTCGACCATGGTGACCGTCACATTTTGAATTCGTGGGTCTTTGAGGTCGGTGATGATCGCCATCGAAACGACTTCTCGAATCGCTTGGGCTGCTTTTAAAACTCGACGTGAACTCATGGAATTAACTGGCTGAAGTTGAAGGAAATCGTTGGGTGGAAGATCGTCGGCAGTTGACCGCAACATCGTCATTACAACGTTCTGGCGATTTCCTCGATCTTGTAGGCCTCCAGAGTATCGCCTTCCTTGACGTCATTGAATTTTTCCAGCTTGATACCGCACTCCATCCCTCGTTGGACTTCTTTGGCATCATCCTTTTCACGCTTGAGAGACTCGATCGCGTAGTCGCCGATGACGGTTTGGTCACGAATGACCCGCATTCGGCAATCGCGATGAATCGTGCCACGCATGACGCGGCAACCGGCAATCGTTCCCGATTTGCTGATGTTGAATGTACGCAGGATCATTGCCATACCCGATTCAACAACCTGTTCTTCGGGCTTGAGGCGACCTTCCAATGTCGCTTTGAGATCATCGGTGATTTTATAGATGACATCGTAGCGACGAATCTCAACGCCAGCTTCATCAGCCAACGAGCGAGCTTCTTCATTGGCAACGACATTGAATCCGACGATCACTGCATTTGACGCCTGAGCCAATCGCACATCACCGACGGAAACTCCACCGGCAAGTGCCTGAAGGATCTTGATCTGAACTTCCGGGTGCGAGATTTTACCCAGCTCTTTCTGAATCGCTTCGATGGAACCTTTGACGTCCGCTCGAATGATCAGATTCAGCGTGACCATGTCATTGGAGTTTCGAGACAGGCTGCCGGTTTCGAGCAATCGTTGAAAGTCAACCAACGACGTTTCGACGCTGCGACCGCCGACCATTTCAACACGGCCCTGATGCTTACGTTGTTCGGCCAGCTCACGAGCTTTTGCAATATCGTCAACGACGAAGAATTTATCACCGGCACCGGGAGCTTCATCGAGACCTGTCAAGTTGATTGGCGTCGATGGCTCGGCTACTTTCAGTTTCCGAGTCGGCTTGAGCGTGTCGTGCATCGCTTTAACTTTTCCATAAGCGGCACCGCAGACGATTACATCGCCGACCTTCAACGTTCCTGTTTGAACCATCAATTTGGCAACGACACCACGGTCGGATTGTTGCTCCGACTCGAGGCACATCCCATACGCAGGTCGATCCGGATTCGCTTTGTATTCGTGAAGTTCCGCCGTCACGAGGATCGTTTCGAGCAGTTCATCGAGACCGGTACCATTGATCGCACTCGTCTTGACGACTTCTGTTTCACCACCCCACTCACTGGGCAGCAACTCATGCGTCGCAAGATCCTGCATCGCTTTGTCAGGTGTCACACCCGGCAAATCGATCTTGTTGAGTGCGACGATAATAGGAACTCCCGCCGCCTTGGCATGGCTGATCGCTTCTTCGGTTTGCGGCATCACGCCATCGTCTGCAGCGACGACCAAGACCGCGATATCGGTGACGTTGGCACCGCGTGCTCGCATTTCGGTAAACGCTTCGTGACCCGGCGTATCGACAAACGCAATCTTTTGATCACCTTTGCGAATTTCGTAGGCGCGAATGTGCTGGGTAATCCCTCCAGCTTCACCGGAAACGACATCAATGCCGATCAACGCGTCGAGCAACGACGTTTTACCGTGGTCAACGTGTCCGAGAAACGTGACGATTGGAGCGCGAGGTTTCAAATCCTCTGGATCTTCGTCTTCAATGTCGAAGTCGGCCAGCAGTTGATCTTCGAGCGTTTGTTGCTCGCGCAATTCGACTTCCACATCGAAGTGGTCAATCAACAATTCCACAAAATCATCTTCGACGATTGAATTGATGGTTTTTCTGGACTCATCACCCAGTTGTTTCAGTGCCAGCAACGCTTGAACGGCAGGCACACCTGCGGCTTCGGAAAACTCGCGGACGCTACAAGGAAGTTGCAGCACGACGTTGTCTTTTCGAGGTGCAGCCGTGTTGACCGTTGGACCGGAACGGCCGGTTCGGCGTCGTCCATGTGACGAGCGGCGATTGGTCCGAGCGCGACTGGGCCGGCGAGCCCCCACGCGATTGTCTGGTTCATTGCGAAGCCGTTCACGCTCACGCCGTGAGTTAGTGGTACGGCCGGGCATTTCGCCCAGCACCTCTTCTGATTCGCCAGGTTTTCCTTTTCGTTTCTTGCCTGACTTCGCACTCTTGGTGAGGTGCTCCAATGGAGCTGCGCCGCCGCCAGCTTTGACGCTTTTAATTGCATCTTGAGGCAAAGCGATATCGGGCTTTTGAACTTTCTCACCCGTTGTGCCTGCGGTCGGAGCTGGCTGTTTCACTTCCGGCATGGCGGCGAGTCGAATATTCGCACCACCTCGCTTTTTGGGTTTGTCTTGCTTGCCACCCGAGCCCGATTTTGCGGCTTGGTCCAGATCGCGAAGCTGACGTTTACCGGAATTACCTGGTCGTCGAGGCGCCATTGGCGGTCGGTTCGCCCAAGCGCCAAGCGGTGACGACGGAGCGGCAGAGGTGTCTGGTTTGGTTGGAGCAGGTGGAGCCTCATCAACCGGCTCCGGTTTGGCTGGTTGGCTGGTCCCCTTAAGGCGAGCATGAAGTCCGCTGCCAGCGGGCTGCGAAGTCACTTGTTGTGCCGGAGTTTCAGTTTGAGCAGGTTCAGCAACCTCCTCGACAGGCGCTGTCGCAACAGGTTCCTCGACGGCCTCGACAACCAAGGGATCGTCGACAACCGGTTCGTCGGCAGGTTCAGTTTCTGTTCCGGGATCGCGCTTCGGCGTCTCGATCTCGCCAATTTTTCGCTTGCTGCTGGCAGCGCGAGGACGAACAGGGGCGCCCGCATCGGGAGCGGCCGGTTCGGGTTCTTTGGTTGCGGTTGATCCGGCCATGAACTGTTTGACAACAGCCATCTCGTCATCATCGAGACTGGCTAGCGCAGACCCTTTACCTTTGATGTTTGCTTTCTCGCAAATATCAAGCAGGGCTTTGTTATCAAGCCCAAGTTCTTTAGCAAACGCGTAGATGCGTGTGGGCACGAGGTGTGACCTTCCTTTTGGTTGTTGGCTTGGCGATGCAAGCCGTCGCAAATCTAAACTGGTTACATAAATCGCCCTCTCTGCCGCCTAGCAACATCGGTTGCCAAATACAGTCCAACAATCTGGAGTGGTATCACGGACACAGATACGGTTTTTATCTTTTGGGAAGAGCGTGATCGGACGTCGAAAATCATGACATCCGGACCGGTTGCTCAACGTTGAAATCTATTTGATCTCCAAACATGAATGAAGTGTTACGAACCCTCCGGTTGTTCAGCAGTGCTGCTGGAAGGTTGGCTGGCTTCATTTTCTTGATCGGAGGGGTTGGCGGCTGGCTCGGCTGCGGCCTGAGCTTGCTTTAGTGCTTCAAGTCGCCGAGCTTCTTCAGCGGCAGCCTTCTTGGCTCGCTTTTCTTCTGCTTCACGAATTTCGGCTTCTTCCGCCAACGCTTCAGCTTGTTCGACAATCGCATCGACTTGTGCTTCGTTGATGCCGCCCATTTCCATCAAGTCGACTGGCTCGATCACAGACAGGTCATCGTAGTCCAAATAGCCTTCTCCGACCAGACGATTCGCCAATTCTTCATCGACGCCCTCCAGTGCAACAAAGCCTTGAACCGCTCGTTCAATCTGTTGTTCCAGCTCGCCCTGGGTCATGATTTCAATGTCCCACTTGCAGAGCTTACTGGCCAAGCGAACGTTTTGACCCCGTTTGCCGATCGCCAGTGACAACTGGTCTTCACGGACCAAAACAATTGCTCGACCCATCTTTTGACACAAAATGACTTCATCCACCTCGGCTGGCTGCAACGCGTTGGGGATCATCACCATCGGCTCTTCATCAAACCGAACGATGTCGATTCGTTCTCCCGCCAACTCGTCGATAATCACCTTGATTCGGTTGCCACGTACGCCAACGCACGCTCCCACGCAATCCACTTTTGAATCGATGCTGCTGACAGCGACTTTGGATCGATAACCCGGTTCACGCGAAATGGCGTTGATTGAGATCACGCCGTCGGCAATCTCAGGAATTTCACTCTCAAACAACCGTTGGACAAAGATTGGCCGTGTTCGCGAGAGGACAACTTTGACTCGATTGCCTTGCGATTTCACTTCCGTGACCAGTGCCCGAATCCGATCGTTGGCTTGATGGGACTCACCAGGAATCTGCTCGCTTCGAGGCAGGATCGCCTCGACTGGCCCCACGTTGACGGTGGTGACTCGATTGTCGCTGCGATTGACCGCACCTGTGATCACATCGTTGAGGATTTCATTGAATTCTTCGATCTGCGAATCACGCTCGGCTTCGCGAACTTTCTGGATAATCACCTGCTTAGCTGTTTGGGCACCGATCCGCCCAATCGTCTCTTCATAGTCCAGTTCATCCTGACCGTTGCGTCCAGCAATCTGTCCAGAATCACGTTCGATAATGAACTCGATATCCGCGTCTTCGCCAAAATGCTTTCGCGCAGCCGATACCAACGCTGATTCGATCGCTCGAAAAACAACTTCTTTCTCGATGTTCTTTTCGCGATGCAATGAATCGACAATTCGCAATACTTCGCTGGCGTTCATGATCTAACTTTCTGTCGGCTTATCGGTTGACCAACGGAATTTTTGACTGTCCTGTATGCTTTCGACGGTTCGGTTTTGAAGAAAAAAGCGTCGATCAAACAAAAATGCCGCCGGTTCCTATCAAAACGTCATGCAGCTGACGCAGTGATGTTCACCGCCGGACACAAAGTGTGGCCCAAGCCCGAACAAGCTCGCTTGTTCAAACAAGGCCATTTCAAACCTTGTAGGCAACTGAAACGTTTGTTGAAACGATTCAGCTGTGCTTTCATTCAATCAAAACACAATCAACTCCACTGTCGGACGCCGCGAACAACAATCCAATGACAGCCTTGTTCAAAGTAATCCTGTCCTACCGCCTGATCACTCATTCGAGATTACAGCGTCAGCTCAACAGAAATTTTGGGTATTATTCAACCGTTTCCAACAAATACGTCCGAGTGTGAAACACCGAAAGCAGTTTTGCTGAAAACGAATTTCAATCTGACTACCTAAAAAAACTGCTCCCAGCACCTGTGCACTGGAAGCCCATTCAGGTCGAGTTCGGTTCCTACCGAACAAATCACCCTAAAAGATACCGCTGCCCAGCTTTTGCGTCAACGGAATTTGATTCAAGCAGGTTCGAATTCAACTCATTTTTTTGCAATTTTGACCCTTCGCTTCACCGGCAACGAACGGGACACCCTTGATTCCGCTGGTCAAAGCTACCATTCGCTGACTCCCGATCTGTATTGGTCCGCCGCCACGTGTTTTCTATACTCCGCCGCCCAAGTGGTTTCCAGGCAACCCCCCTCACGCCCGCGGAGTTCACCATGTCGACCCAACCCACTCGCTTTCTGACACTTGCTTGCATCGCCGCACTGACCTGCTTGTTGGCAGTTCAATCGGTCGTTGCTCAATCTGACGGCTCGATCCCTCGCGCCAACCCGTCACCTTGGCGACCCGCGTTCAGTTCGGTTGATCTGGTGGCCGGACCCCGGGTTGCTGCCACCAACCAACCCAAGTCAATCGTCACCCAGCCAAACAATGCGTCCGGCAACAGCGGACCATCGGCTGCCGGCTCGACCCAAAATCAAACGCAGTCCACCGGATCAACCGCCACCTCACAGAGCCGCGCGAACCTGCAACAACCCGGCATCACGCGTGTCACACGAGATATGACCCGGCTCTCAAACGCCGCTGGACAAATCTGGCGCGAGTACGACATCACTCCGTACACCTCCCAAATCAAAACGTCCGATCAGCCCGAGAAAGCGGTAATCGATTGGGTTTTGCGGGAAACCGGAACCGAAATGTGGTTCACCCAACCCATGGGCGTGCTCAGCGTCGACCGAGACAAACTCTACGTTTACCACACACCGGAAATTCACGCGGTTGTCAAAGGGATCGTCGACCGCTTCGTTCGCACTCGAGGACAAGTTCAAACCATTGATGTCAGCTTGGTCACTGTAACCAAACCGAATTGGCGATCTCAAGCCTACACGATGCTACAACCGATCGATGTCAAATCACCCGGCGTCGAAGCTTGGCTGGTCTCAAAAGAGAATGCAGCCATCCTGTTGGGCCAACTCAGCCGACGGTCAGATTTTAAACAGCATAGCGGCGGACGTTTGACCAACCATGACGGACAATCGTTCACGCTGGATAAAACTCGACCCGTCCAGTTCATTCGAAATCTGAAATGGACACCCAACCAGGTTCCCAACTTTCAACCGCTGCTAACCACGCTCAACGAAGGGTACAAGCTCCAACTCAGCTGCTTGACTTCCGTCGACAATGCCTCAATTGAAGCGACAATCAAATGCGATGTCGATCAAGTCGAAAAGCTGAACGACGTTCGAATCGATATTCCGCTCGCCGGTGGCGGGACCCAACCGATGACGCTGCAAGTCCCACAGCTGGTCAGTTGGCGGTTGCACGAGCGTTTTCGTTGGCCCAGCGACGAAGTACTGGTGCTCAGCTGCGGCGTGGTTGCCAACCCGGAGCCGGAAGCCCGCACTGGTGGAATTAATTTTCCCGGCCTCAGTCGAACAACAAAACGTGCCGACGCGTTGTTATTCATCGACTATCGCGGCCCAGCGACTGGTGCGACCGTACCACAAACAACTCAACGATCTCCATCAAGTCAGATCAATCGAGGTCAACTCAATTCCGCGAGCTCTGGCATGCGACCGATCAATCGCTAATCCAACCCACCATCGACCCGCCTCAATGTGTGAGGATTGACATCGATTCCGCTGTGGCATTGATCACCACCCCTAATCCGTCTCCTTTTTCGCGGCAGCGGTCATTGAACGAATCGATCGACGGCCAGCAGACTTACTTGCTCGTGCGGCCCGGTGTCGTCTCGGTTTGCGAAATACCGAAAATCACGGCTCGACGAGTTTGGCAGTCGTTCTAAAATAGTTTTTCTGTCGGACAGGCCGCCGGGGATCGATGCCTGTTTCACGACGGCTTGATTCAGTGTTTCCATGATTCGATCCAACCCAACGCATTTTGCCTACACATCAAACAATGTCCTTTTCTGATCGTCGCGTTGTCATCACCGGTATGGGACTTATCAGCCCACTTGGTCACTCCTCCAACCAACTTTGGGAAGCCTTGACCAATCAACGGAGTGGCGTCAGTCAACTCGATGCGATTCCGACCGAACATCTTCCAACCGATATTGGCGGACAGTGTCGCGAGTTTCAGGGCGCTATCGATGACTTTGGTGAACTGGACAAACAACTAAAACGCCAGATTAAACGCGGCCTGAAGTTGATGTGTCGCGATATCAAATTAGGTGTCGCCGCTGCCCAGCTGGCGATCAACGACGCTGGACTTACGCCCGACAACTACGATCCGGCTCGTTTTGGAACCGTCTTCGGCAGTGACTACATCATTACAGTGCCCAACGACTACGCGTCCGGAATCCAACAGTGCCTCGATGAAGACCACCAGTTTCAATTCTCCGATTGGGCAGAAAAAGGACTGACCGAAGTCGAACCGTTGTGGTTGTTGAAATACCTCCCAAACATGCCAGCCTCGCACGTGGCCATCTTTAACAACCTGCAAGGACCGAGCAACTCGATCACGGTTCGCGAAGCATCCGCCAACCTTGCCGTTGCCGAAGCTGCCACGATCATCGCTCGTGGATCGGCTGATCGGATGGTAGCCGGAGCGACCGGATCACGTATCCATCCTCTTCGTACCGTTCACCTGGTCCTGCAAGAACAATTGGCCAATCGCAACTCTGATGCTGCCGATGGTGACCCCACGAAAGCTTGTCGGCCTTTTGATAAAGATCGCAACGGCATGGTTCTCGGTGAGGGTGCCGGCGTGATGATCCTCGAAGAACTTTCGGTGGCCCAGGAACGCGGCGCCGACATCCTTGCCGAAATCATTGGTTACGGATCATCCGCGGTTGCAAGTCCAGAAGGCGAACCGGATTACCAGACAGCGTTTGAAAATGTGCTGCTCGGCGCTCTCGAAACGTCTGGGTGCGATGCCAATTCGATTGGCCATGTCCACGCTCATGGACTCAGCTCACCACGTCTCGACCGTGACGAAGCCGTCGCGATCGAGAAAATTGTCGGCGCTTGCCCCGTGACCGCCGCTAAAAGTTACATGGGTAACCTCGGTAGTGGCGGTGGCATGATCGAAATGATCTCCAGCATTCTCGCCGTCAAAAATGACTCGCTGTTTCCGATTCTTAATTGCGATGCGCTCGACAGTGAATGCCCGATCAACGCAGTTACCGAACCACAATCGGCAGGCAACTCGTTCATCAACTTGAACATCACCCCGCAAGGACAAGCCAGTTCCGTTATTGTGCGAAAATGGGAAGCGTAAGATTGCCCGCCGAGACGTCGAAGGCCGAAGATTGGAGTAGCCGCTGCCAACGTTGAACAACGGCAAACGCTTTGAGGCCGGGGCGTCTTTGCGAAGAACCAGCACCAGCCCAAACGTCAAACTTCGCTTCCAGGTTCTGCTTCCATTAATACGCGTTTTGCCGCGATAGCACGACAAAGAACGTGCGGAAGATGATCTTCAGGTCCAACCAGATCGACCATTCGCGAATGTACTGATGGTCAAAGAAGACTCGCTTTTCCATTTTGTCGATCGTCTCGGTTTCGCCGCGACATCCGTTCACCTGAGCAAGCCCAGTGATACCCGGTTTGACTTTGTGACGCAGCATGTAACCGTCAATCTGCCCTCGATAATACTCGTTGTGAGCATTTGCGTGAGGACGAGGCCCAACCAACGACATGTCACCCATCAACACGTTGATGATCTGTGGTAGTTCGTCGAGGCTCGACTTGCGGAGAAAACCGCCAATCGGAGTCAAGCGGTTATCGTTCTTGGTCGCCTGTTTAACTTCGGGGCCATTCTCCTGAACCTTCATGCTGCGAAATTTCCAGACCATGATCTCTTTGCCATCAAGCCCATATCGTTTTTGACGAAAGATGACGGGCCCTTTCGATGTCAGTTTGACCGCCAAAGCGATCATCGCCATGGGAATCCCCGCGATCAACAACGCAATACCTGCCAGGACCATATCGACGCAGCGTTTCATCACGCCGTCGACACCGTAGAGCGGATTCTCAAAGACACTGACAACTGGCAAACCTTGAATATCCGTCCAGCGTGAATTGAGCATCTGAAAAACGAACAGGTCCGGAACGACATACACCGAAGCCGTCGTATCTTGAAGCTGTTGAATCACTCCGCGAATACGTTCTTCCGCCCGCATCGGCAGTGTAATAAAGATCTCTTGAACTTCGCCCTTTTTGGCGGCTTCGATCAGTGCGTCGATTTTGCCCAACTTCGTGGAGATCTCTGTCGGTAGTTTGGAGACTCGGGCTTTCGGGCGATCATCGTAGTAACCCAGAAACTTCAGACCAAGTTCCGGTGTCTTGTTGACGTTTTGAACCAAGTGAATCCCAAGGTCGTTAATGCCGACGACCGCAAAACTTCGCGTGTTAACTCCGCGGCTCTGCGACCAAGCGAAGTACCAACGACGGATGACGCGAAAGGCCAACGAGAACACGGGCGTCAGTGCGAACCAGGTGATCAGGCACGGCCCTGAAAGTTCCGTCGAGTAAATACTGAGCTGCCCCAACAAGCCAAGTGTGGCCAACGTCATTGACCATCCGATGAGCGCAGAGGTGGCCTCTTTTTCAAATGCGATCCCACGCCAGTTACGGTATAGGCCGATGATTTCGGCTGAAAAGTTAAACAGCCCAATGGCGACCAGCCCAATCACGATCGTCGACTTACTGTTGACGTCTGGATACCAGGTGATCAAACAGAACAGCCCGAGAATAATCGCACTGGCATCGAGGCACTTGATGATCAATCGATTCCAAGTGTTCTTTTGACGGATTTGACGGCGCGGATTGTTACCGGACATTCTGAGCGACTTCCACAGCAAGTTAAGAGAACAAGGTTGGGAAATCCTAGGTTCCGGTAACGCAGCGGCAGTCAGCCGGTTTTGGTGCAGCAGCAATCGATCACGGCCGGGCAGTTACATTCGTTACAACCGACATGGACGGTTTGGCGTCAACCAAAACCGATCGCCCCGCGCGTTGTAGCCTCGTCGACACCATGTACGCATGGACTGATACCTCAAGTCTTTCAGACTCTCAAATCTTGCCGTTGAACAAGTTCCACCGACCGAGTTGATTGTGTTGAGTTGTTTGGGTTGAGGTTCGTCACCGGACGGCTTGCGCCGTGCCGCTACTTGCAAGAGCATGTAGCGTTAGGGCGCAAGACCTTCGTAGCGTTAGGGCGCAAGCCCTCCGGTGAAATCTCCTTAGTCGATGCACTTGGAAACAAATGAACTAACCCTTGGATTCGAAGCGTTCGTTCCCGTTACCCCATTCGGTCTCGAATCACCTGCTCGCACTCATCCAGTTTCACGCGGACCTGTTCCAGCGTATCGCGATCTCGAATGGTGACAGTTTGGTCGTCTAACGTTTGTCCATCGACCGTGATGCAATACGGTGTACCTGCTTCGTCCTGTCGCCGGTAACGTCGACCCACGGCACCTTTCTCGTCGTAGAATACTTTGAAGTGTCGTTTTAAATCGATGTACAGCTCTTTGGCAACTTCCGGCATTCCATCTTTTTTGACCAGCGGAAAAATGGCGGCCTTGATGGGTGCCAGGCGCGGGTGCAGTTTCATCACCGTTCGTGTCTGCATCTTCCCTTTCTCATCTGGCTGTTCGTCTTCAGTGTAAGCTTCACAAATGAATGCCAACGTCGCCCGATCGGCACCGGCAGACGGTTCGATCACATGCGGAATGTATTTTTCGTTGGTCAAATCGTCCCGATAAGAAAGATCTTTACCGCTCCCTTTGTGAACGGGCTTCCCATCGGCATCCACTTGCAACGTCAGTGGATCGGTCGACTCGTCCAACTTGCCTTCCATGTGACTTCGCAGATCGAAATCACCTCGGTGTGCGACTCCTTCCAGCTCGCCATACTCACCTTCGGCCATGAACGGAAACGCGTACTCAATATCTGCGGTACCGATCGAGTAGTGCGCCAGTTCAGCGACGTCATGTTCTCGCATGATCAAACGATCGCCTGAGACTCCCATCTGGCGGTACCAATTCATTCGTCGATCGCGCCAGAACTGATACCATTTTTGCGATTCGTCCGGGTGGCAGAAGAACTCAATCTCCATTTGTTCAAACTCACGGCTTCGAAACGTAAAGTTTCGTGGTGTGATTTCGTTGCGAAAACTTTTACCGATTTGGGCGATCCCCAATGGCAATCGATGGCGAGTACTATCAAGCACATTTTTAAAATTGACAAAGATGCCCTGTGCCGTTTCGGGACGCAAAAAAGCAGTACCCTCATCTCCCGACAGTGCCCCGACAATCGTTTTGAACATCAAGTTGAACTCGCGCGGCTCGGTCAACGTACCCAGTGATTTCGCATCGGGCCCGAGAACCATTTCCAATGAATCGATTTCTGTCAAACAGACGACACCGCCATCCCATTTCAAGTCGTCAATGTGTTTGTTCCGCAAGCCGAAAAACTTGAGTGCACGTTTGGTGATCAGTTCCTGTTCATCATCGCCAGCCGGTGCCGTGACAAACGCCTTTTTCCCTTTCGCTTCGACCCAACGACCATTGAGTTGGTCATGCCGATAACGTTTTTTGGTTTCGCGGCAGTCGACCATGTAATCATGGAACAAGTCGTAGTGCCCGGAGCACTTCCAGACTTGCGGGTGCATGATGATCGTACAATCCAGACCTTCCATCGCGTACGGCGAGGGGGCTCCGTCAAGCGTGCTCATGTCGTCGTGGCCACTGACCATGTCGCGCCACCAGGACTCTTTAACATTCCGCTTCAGTTCAACGCCAAGCGGTCCGTAATCCCAAAACCCTTGCAGCCCGCCATAGATCTCGCTGGACTGAAACAGGAAACCACGGCGCTTACAGAGAGAGACAATCGATTCCATATTCATGGGGGAACTCGCGACATCCAGGTGGAAAAAAACTAAGCGAAAATTGACATTGAAAGTAGACGTTGAATTTGGGTCAGAGACCGAGTCATGCGACAAAGATCATGAGTCGGCAAGCTGAATTTGCCAAGTCGTCAGATCCAGTTCGGGGACAACCGGAACGGCGTCGATGTTCGCCGCAAACTCGATATCCGCATTGTGACCGATCCGCGCCAAATTGATTCCGCCACGCGCGTTGCGAAAGAAGTCAGCAAGGGATCGGGATCCCGACGCAACACGTGACTCCACCGACTTCCAGTGATTGTGTGCGATAAACGCAGGATCGGTCATCTGGCCAACGGGAATTGAGTTTTCCTCGCGGAGAGCCGCCAGTCGATCCAATAACGCGCCGGCGAATAGTACGTCTTCGGAAGTCATCAGCCGATCGGTGCCAGAGCACAACACCGTAACTTCGGCCGTCTCCAACACGGCGTTGGCAATGGCCGTCAGATTGACCATCGAACCGATCAACACACGATCCGCCAACCGGCATTGCTCCATGGCCACAGTTCCATTTGTCGTGGTCAGGATCAAGTGCTTGCCTGCAATGACCTCCGGCGTGTATTCAATTGGCGAGTTGCCATGATGGAACCCTTCGACGATCTTGCCACCCCGCTCACCTCCGATCAGCGATCGGCCTTGAGTCTCGTCAGCGGTTTCGAGCAGTTTGAATTTTGCTCTGGCCGCTTCGATGGTCGACTGCGGCAAAACGCCGCAGCAACCGTGATTCAGCGCCGTGGCGATCGTCGTTGTGGCTCGGAGAACATCGACAACGATGACGGTCTTGCCGGTCAACGATTCCGGGGAAACCATTGACGGCAGCAGAGCGACGTCGAGCACAAACTCAGTTTGAGCGTCAGGTTCGGAGACGGAATCACTGGCCTTTGATTCGCTTTTCGCGGCGTTGGATTTGGAAACTGGATTACTCACAAATGACGTTCGATCAAAGGGGGACGGAGTTGGTTGCGTGAGATCGCCAGAAAGTGCTTGCACTCCTTCTGTCGGATCGTGACGATGACGCCGGAAGTCGGATTTTAAAAGACCGATTAGCGGTTTCGGAAGTGCAACGATGGGTTAATCTATCCATTCAGACACGGTTTTTTTCATAACCGCCCACGCCCTTTCCCACTTACCCATCATGGCTGTCGACAAATCTGGCGATCGCGTTCGCAACATGTTCAGCGAAATCGCCCCCAACTATGATCGCATGAATCATCTTTTATCGATGAATGTTGATCGCTATTGGCGTTGGCGAACGGTCCGTAAACTTGCTCCCAACACCTCTGATCCAATTCTTGATGTGTGTACCGGTACAGGAGATTTGGCGTTTGCCTTTCACAAATACACTCAGGGAAAAGTTCACGTCGTCGGTTCCGATTTTTGTTTTCCGATGCTGAAGATCGGCATGGACAAAGCTGAAAAAACGGGTCGTCCGGTTCAGTTCATCGAGGCGGACTCTCAGTCGCTGCCGTTTGACGACGATCAATTTCAAATCGTCTCCGCTGCCTTTGGTTTGAGAAATGTCGCTGACACGAATCTTGGTTTGAAAGAGATGACTCGCGTTTGCAAGCCGGGTGGCAAAGTCGCTGTCCTTGAGTTTTCGCAACCGCGTCGTCAACCGATCAAATTCGCGTACGGCTGGTACTTCAAAAACGTGCTGCCACGCGTTGGCCAGTTTCTGGCGCGAAATGATGCCAGTGCCTACAATTATTTGCCGGACAGTGTTGGCGAGTTTCCATGTTACGAGAGACTGACTGAGCGAATGCTGGATGCAGGGATGTCAACCGCGAACTTTTATCCATTGACGTTTGGAATCGCTACGCTCTACATCGGTGTCAAATGAACCAACATCCACTTGTGGTTGCTGTAACGGGCGCCAGCGGAATCATCTACGCTCAACGTTTGGTTGAAACACTGCTCGATTCGGATGTCGAGATTCATTTGACGATCAGTGACTCGGCCCGAATCGTTGCCCAGCATGAACTTGGGTTACAAATTGACTTGAATCAATTTCACGTTTCTCAGCTGTGTCCTGATCGCGACGTCGGACGCAATTTGCATTACCACCACTACAAAGATTTTATGACGCCGATCGCCAGCGGCTCATTCCTGTCACGCGGGATGATCGTCTGTCCATGTAGTGGCGGAACGCTGTCGGGGATTGCCACGGCTGCCAGTCGCAACCTGGTTCAACGCGCCGCTGACGTCCATCTAAAAGAGAAACGACCGTTAGTCCTGGTACCACGTGAGGCACCATTGTCGCTGATTCAGATCGACAACATGCGGGTCGCTTGCCAAGCAGGGGCTACGATCTTGCCCGCTTCGCCCGGTTTTTATCATGACGCGCGAACCATTGATGATCTGGTCGACTTCATCGTCGCTCGAGTGCTGGACCATGTAGGAGTTCCGCACCAGCTGACACGTCGCTGGGGTGATTGCGAGGTTCCCGAATGAGCCAAGCCACGTTCGCTCAGTTTCGCAAGCTGTTGGAGATGATCCGCTTCAGCCACACGATTTTTGCGTTGCCATTTGCGATGTTGGCCGCCGTTATGGCTTGGTCGGCACCTGTGCCCAACGGATTTGACGCGACCAGTTTTGGTTTTCGCTGGTGGCATCTGGTCGGAATTTTGATCTGTATGGTTGGCGCTCGTTCGGCAGCCATGGCATTCAATCGAATTGTCGATCGAAAGATCGACGCCGAAAACCCAAGAACCGCCAATCGTCATTTACCAGCGGGCGAGATCTCACTGGGTGCGGCCATTGCATTCACGGTCGGATCAGTGATTGTTTTTCTACTGGGGACCTGCTTCTTTCTACCAAACTATTTACCGTTGGCGGTCGCTCCGCCGGTGCTCGGTGTGCTATTCGGTTACAGCTACGCCAAACGATTTACTTCGATGGCACATTTTTGGTTGGGGTTGGCTTTGATGCTGTCTCCGGTTTGTGCTTGGCTGGCCGTTCGCGGATTACTGGTTGTTGAGATGCCACTCGATTTGCTACCTTCCCTGGTGTTGGGATTGGTCGTCATGTTTTGGGTGGCGGGCTTCGACATCATTTACGCGTGTCAGGACTTTGATTACGACCAACAGAAACAACTCAACAGCATCCCGGTTCGTTTGGGGATCGGTGGCGCATTGAAACTGGCGGCGGTTTGCCATGCGGTCATGATGCTGCTGCTCGCCGCGTTGCCATTGACTCACTGGTTTGGCGGCCCCAATCTATCACTCGGTTGGGTTTATTGGCTGACCATTGCCGGAGTGGGACTGCTATTGATTTACGAACACTCGTTGGTGCGAGCGGATGATCTGTCTCGCGTCAACTTGGCATTTTTTAACGTGAACGCTGTGATCAGTATCGCACTACTGGTCGCGGGGACGCTCGATTTAACCGTCATTTGATTGGCATTGAGAAACGACGAAGCGCAATGATATTTTCTGTTCACCCACGATTGAAACCGATTCGTGAAAAAGTCGAAGCTGGCGAGCGGCTCAACTTTGACGACGGCTTGTTGATGTACGATCCGGAAATTCCTGTCAACGACCTGGGGCAACTCGCCAACCTGGTTCGCGAACGCAAGAATGGCAATGCCGCGTACTACAACATCAACGCTCACCTGAACGCGACCAACATCTGCGTTTATCGCTGTATTTTTTGTGCCTTCCGATCTGACCTTCGCAGCGACAAAGGCTACGTCATGTCGGACCAGCAAATCCTTGATCGGGGTCGCGAAGCGATCGAAAATGGATGCACCGAACTGCACGTTGTCGGCGGCTTGCATCACCAGCGAAAATTCGCTTGGTACCGGGACATGGTCGGTTTGCTGCATGAGAACTATCCACGACTGCACCTCAAAGCGTGGACCGCAGTCGAGATCAACTGGTTTGAGTTTCTGGAAAAACGACCGACCGCAGAAATCCTTCAGGAACTTCGCGATGCCGGGCTCGGAAGCATGCCCGGTGGTGGTGCGGAAATTTTCCACCCAGAAGTTCGCGATCAGATCTGCGAGCACAAAGCGGATAGTAAAAACTGGATTCACATTCACCGCACAGCACACCAACTGGGCATTAAAACCAATTGCACGATGCTGTACGGGCACGTCGAAAAACCGCTGCACAGAATCGACCACCTGATTCGTCTGCGAGATCTTCAAGACGAAACGGGTGGCTTTCAAACGTTCATACCGCTGGCGTTTCATCCAGAAAACACGGGACTGGATCACATCCAGAAACCGACTGCGGTTGAAGACCTGAGAACAATGGCGATCAGCCGACTGATGCTCGACAACATCGATCACATCAAAGCGTACTGGATCATGTTGGGCATCGGGACCGCCCAAACGGCACTCAGCTATGGTGCGGATGACCTCGATGGCACGGTACGCCACGAGCTGATCTATCACGACGCCGGTGCGACCACTCCTGAGTTTCTCTCAGTCGAGCGACTGGAAGACTTGATCCGCGAAGCAGGTCGCGAACCCATCGAGCGGGATACGATCTATCGTAAAGTGATTCGTGACGAGAACGACATCACCAATTGGTCCATTGGAGAAGAGATTGCTGTCAGTTAAAACGGTGGTTTAGCAACCACGAACTTACTGCGGAACACTCAGACAGATGCCGACCGATCAGCCCATCGAAGTTCACTTGTTTACCGATGGCGGATGCAGCGGAAACCCCGGCCCAGGTGGCTGGGGGTTTATTCTGCGACATTTGCCGTCCGGTAAAGAGATTGAAAAATCGGGCGCGATGCCCAACACGACCAACAACCAAATGGAACTCGAAGCTGTGATCCAGGGCTTGACGGCGCTCAAGCGAGATTGTTCCGTCGAGTTGTTCACTGACAGCGTTTACGTTGGAAAAGGGATCTCTGAGTGGATGCCGAAATGGAAAATGAACCAGTGGAAACGTCGCGACGGGAAACGATGGGTAGAAGTCAAGAACGTAGAGTTTTGGAAGCGTTTGGATGAGCAACTTCAACGTCATCAAGTGAAGTACACTCGCGTCGCAGGGCACAGCGGTCACCCCGAGAACGACCGAGCCGACGAGTTGGCCGTCGCGGCGTATCAAAAATATCTTTGAGCTTTTGTTGTCCGGAGCACGAGTGCGCTCACCAGCGCTTACCCATCGTCTTCCAACTCATCCGCCTGCGGGGGAACCGGCGACAACACAGCCCGACCCATGTCAATGCGTTGACTCTTGGTTAACTCATCAATCTGCTCCGTCAATTCAGAATTCAATTTCTGATTTCCTGAATAGACCCACGGAATCGAAACGGTAAACAGGCTTCCGCGACCGACTTCTGATTCCAATTCGATGTTGCCGCCCAACAGAATGCACAGTTCTTTAACGATCGATAAACCGAGCCCCGTCCCCGAGACTTCTCGCGTCAATGCATTGTTCCCAATCGCCGATGGACCTTGTCGGAACTTTTCGAACACGATCTCTTGATCCGACGGAGCAATCCCAATTCCCGTGTCGCGAACTTCGATCGTCAACATCGGTTCTTTCACATCACCATCGACTTGCAGTCGTTCCGATACCGTCACCGTGATCCGCCCGCCCTCCGGCGTAAACTTGATTGCGTTGGACAACAAGTTCGTCAAGATCTGTTGAACTTTGATACGATCGGTAATCACTGGTGACGCGTCTTCAGGCACAAACGCGTCGAGCTTGATGTTTTTGGCGAGTGCCAAATGGCGCACCATTTCGCACATTTCACCCACCAATTTTGCGATCGAAAACTCGGACAATCGGACCTCCATTTTGCCCGCTTCCAGTTTCGCCAAATCAAGAATGTCGTTGATCAGCTCCAACAACAAGTTCCCCGAATTGCGGATGTTGGCTGCAAAGCGGACCTGTTTTTCGTCAAGCCCTTTTGCGTTCTCAAGCAACTCCGAAAAACCGATGATGCTATTGAGTGGGGTTCGAAGCTCATGGCTCATGTTGGCCAGAAATTCACTTTTCACCTGATTCATCTCATGAAGTTTCAAGTTCAATTGAGCTTGCTCAATCACTTTTCGGTCCAGCACATCGTTCGCGCCTTGCATCGCAGCTTGATTTTCAAGCATTTGACGCAACATTCGGTTTAACGATTTAGCGAGTACTTCAAACTCGTCGCCGGTGTTCAGATTCGCCCGGACATCCGTTCGTCCGTGACTGATCTCTTCGGTCACATCTCGCAGATGAGCCAACGGTTTGACAATCACGTATCGAACGATGGTCCACAACATGCCAACGGAAAGGACGGCCGTAACGATCGCCACTGAAATCAGGATCGCGCGGCTTTTGGTAACCGCACCTTGCGCGACGGAGTTGTCCAACTTGATCCGGACGAACATTGGAGGTCCCAAATTGAATCGCTCAAGTCGAAGCTCTTTCGCTTGATCCTCCGTGGTGTCAGGATCGGCAAGCTGAGTTTGAATTTGAGCGAGTCGCGATTGCGGATCATCGTAAGTCGGATAGTGACAGGAAAGACAGAGCGAGTTCGATTTAAAAACCAACGGCGAGTAATAATAGTACTCTTTGCGAGTCGAGAAAAAGATCTCCTGTTCCGCCGAATCGGTCTCGTTGGATGCAGGTTCGTTGAGTGACGCTTGATAGTTTTTAAGCGCCTGTTGATACGCTTCGGTGCTAACGCCGCGTTCGGCCTCCAGTTGGTTCTGTCGTGTTTGTTCGGTCAACGCAAAATCATAGATGCGTTTCAACCGAGCGATCTCGTCCTCGTCAACTGCAAGCTCCGGGCTGATTAAATGACGCTTGCCGTTCGTGGACAGCGTCACCAGCTCAGCATCGTACTTTCGTGCCGATGGTTCCGTTGCCAACGATGAAAACACAGTGACCGTAGCCAGCTGGGTGTCTTCCAACTGGTTCAGGTCGGAATAGAACGAGCGGATCTCTTTGAAATGGGTCCGAAAGATGTAGTCCGTTTTCAGCACCTCTGCCTGATCGCGTGTATTGCGGTCAATCAGGTCTTCGGAGATACGATTGATCCATAGAAAGGCACCGGCGATCAACGCCAACAGGCAAACGGCAAACAGAATCTGGATCTTGCGTTCCAGACTAGATTCACCGAGGATCCGTTTTATGCCTTGGTAGGACATGAAGCCAATCTAGAGTACGAACTAAATATTTCATTGTACACGATGCCGTTGTGAGAAATGGTCGGGCTTTAAACGCGGCTGCGCCAAGGAAGTAACTCGCGTGCTCTTGTCCAAGCACACCGTAACTTGGGCACTCTTGCCCGAGAAAGTCCCACCTCGACGTTTAAAATGCAAGCGCGATTCAAACGTGATCGCCGCAAGAATACTTAATGGCAAACTCGTGACAGC